>NZ_LR131143.1:0-724747 GCF_900626275.1 Gracilibacillus phocaeensis
CCGAAGAGTTCCGCTGCCTTCCCGCGCTCGACTTGCATGTATTAGGCACGCCGCCAGCGTTCGTCCTGAGCCAAGATCAAACTCTCAATATAGTTTGTACTTGTGCTCGCTTTTGACAAGCTAGCTTATTGCTTTTCTTCTTACACATACTGGTTGTTTTGTTCAGTTTTCAATGATCAATGGTATAAATGGTGGGCCTGAGTGGACTCGAACCACCGACCTCACGCTTATCAGGCGTGCGCTCTAACCAGCTGAGCTACAGGCCCATTTATGAATGGAGCGGGTGAAGGGAATCGAACCCTCGACATCAGCTTGGAAGGCTGAGGTTTTACCACTAAACTACACCCGCAATATAATAAATTAAATCTATCGGCTGGTCGGGAAGACAGGATTCGAACCTACGACCCCTTGGTCCCAAACCAAGTGCTCTACCAAGCTGAGCTACTTCCCGAAATGGCGCGCCCGAGAGGAGTCGAACCCCTAACCTCTTGATCCGTAGTCAAACGCTCTATCCAATTGAGCTACGGGCGCTTATTAAAGCGACGTCTATTAATATAACATATTTTTATTATATAAGTCAATAACTTTCAATGAAAGAAATACATCAGTGACGCATACTCTATGCTGACAGATACTCAGATCTTTCAAACAATCAATGCGGTCGAGAGGACTTGAACCTCCACGGGTTATTCACCCACTAGGCCCTCAACCTAGCGCGTCTGCCATTCCGCCACGACCGCTTTATACTAATACTATATCAGCAAAAAATGGTGAGCCATGGAGGATTCGAACCTCCGACCCTCTGATTAAAAGTCAGATGCTCTACCAACTGAGCTAATGGCTCCCAATGGAAATGATCCTATATTCAAAAGCTTATACGAACCGTTTTGACCAACTGAATTTACGTTTGTGAAAAGTCGATCAAGTCAATCGAATAGTATATTCGTCCAAAGACGAATAAATGAAAAGAAAAATGGCTGGGCTAGCTGGATTCGAACCAGCGCATGACGGTACCAAAAACCGTTGCCTTACCGCTTGGCTATAGCCCAACAATGGCGGTCCGGACGGGACTCGAACCCGCGACCTCCTGCGTGACAGGCAGGCATTCTAACCAACTGAACTACCGGACCTATGTAATTGTCTGTTATGACCCGTACGGGATTCGAACCCGTGTTACCGCCGTGAAAGGGCGGTGTCTTAACCACTTGACCAACGGGCCAATAAAAAATAATGGCGGAGAAGGAGGGATTTGAACCCTCGCGCCGCTTACACGACCTACACCCTTAGCAGGGGCGCCTCTTCAGCCACTTGAGTACTTCTCCGTCTGGCTCCACAGGTAGGATTCGAACCTACGACCGATCGGTTAACAGCCGATTGCTCTACCACTGAGCTACTGTGGATTAATGTAATTGTTATCAGCGACGTTAAATATATTACAATATTCCGTCAAAGTTGTCAATAGTCTTTCTCAAAATCGATTGATATCACTTTAAACAGCTAATATTCGCAATTCAAAGTGACACCAATACAATTTATCACAACTTATGCTCGCTCGTCAATACTTCTGTTCATTTTTTATCATAATTAATCGGCCATTACATTTACCACAGCGATATCGCTTGGTATCAACCTTTTTCTGTCGTTTATAAACATGCTGGCAGCTTTCACACTGATATAAATGTTTATACCGATTTTTTATCGAAGGGAGCATCTGACAAAACCTAGGCGAACCTGTCTGTTTTAATAATTGCTTAAACGAAGCGTCACGATGCTGATAACCTTTTCCTTCTATATGAAGATGATAATGACATAATTCATGTTTAATCACACCAACCAATTCTTCATATCCCAACTCTACATAGTATTTCGGATTTAACTCAATCAAACGTTTGGCAGGAATATAACGCCCACCTGTTGTTCGTAATCGTGGATTGAAGGTCACTTGATCCAGAAATGGTTTCTCAAAAAAACGACAAGATATATCCTTGGTTAATTGTTCTAACTCCGTTTGCGTCATAGGACTCATCTATTCACACCCACCTTTTATTGTGCATAGACTAAGTTATCCATCATTCATATAAGGAGGAATATTTATGCCTTCTTGGTTAAAAAAACAGTTGAGGAAGGCCTTTTACACCAAAAATAAATATCAAATATGTTTACTCAATCAATGCTGGTATTTTTATCGTGATAAGGAAGAAGGGCATTAACCTTTTTCTATCATTGACAGGGCAATTCGCTGCTTGTCGATATCGACCTGATCCACCCATACCGTAATGACATCACCGACAGACACTAGGTCCATTGGGTGTTTGACATAACTGTTGGACATTTTAGAAATATGCACGAGTCCATCCTGTTTGACACCAATATCAACAAACACGCCGAAATCAACGACATTTCGAACCGTACCTTGTAACTCCATACCTTGCTGCAAATCTTCCATCGATAATACGTTTTTCTTTAATAAAGGTTTTGGTAAGTCGTCACGCGGATCACGGTTGGGACTGATTAATGCCTTTAAAATATCCTGCAAGGTAGGCACCCCTATAGCTAGTCGTTCAGCTATTTCCTTTGTATCCAGCTGACGAACGGCCTCTTTTAACTGATCGGTCCCTAAATCAGCAACGGAACAATGAATGGTTGTCAGGATATTCTTTACTGCCGAGTAAGACTCTGGGTGGATTGGCGTTCGATCTAACGGCTCCTCCCCATCTGGAACACGTAAGAAACCAATACTCTGTTCGTATGTCTTTGCTCCAAGTCTTGGAATATCTTTTAATTGCTTTCGATTAGTAAACTTACCTTGTTCATCCCGATACTTCACAATATTATTCGCTACCGTCTTATTAAGCCCAGATACATATTGCAATAAGGAAGAAGATGCTGTATTTACATTTACCCCAACCTGATTCACAGCGGTCTCCACCACAAAAGTCAGTGATTCGGTTAAACGTTTCTGGCTAACATCATGTTGGTATTGTCCTACTCCAATTGCTTTTGGTTCAATTTTTACTAATTCGGCCAATGGATCTTGAATACGTCGGGCAATGGATACGGCACTTCTTTCTTCCACTTGCAGGTCAGGAAATTCTTCCCGTGCTAATTTGGAGGCAGAATACACGCTTGCCCCGGCTTCATTCACAATGATATAGGATTGATCTAATTGATGTTCCTCCAGCAAATCGGCAATAAATTGTTCTGTCTCCCTAGAAGCTGTACCATTCCCAATCGCAATTAATTCAATTGGAAAAGTTTGGATATATTCCAACACTTGCTTGGTTGCCCCTTTTATATCTTTCCGGGGTGCTGTTGGATAAATCACATTAATGGCCTTGACTTTACCGGTGTCATCCACAACCGCCAGCTTACAGCCTGTACGAAAAGCCGGATCGACTCCTAATACATATTTTCCTTTCAGTGGTGGCTGCAGGAGCAAGCTCTTTAGATTCTTGGCAAAAATATCGATGGCTTGTTCTTCCGCTTTTTCGGTTAAATGGGTACGTATCTCTCGATCAACAGATGGCTGGATCAGACGTTTATAGCTGTCCTCGATCACTTGGATGAGCCATTCTTTCACTACAGCGTCAGCCATTTGTGTGATGATTTGTTTCTCCAGATAGGCCTGAATCTGTTCTACCGGTGGCTGAATCGTCACTCGTAATACATCTTCTTTTTCACCCCGGTTTAAGGCTAAAATCCGATGGGCCACAATCTTATTGACGGATTCGCTGTATTCATAATACATCTCAAAGACTTTTTTCTCGTCCAATTCTGCTTTCTTCAAGATAGAAACAATCAAACCTTTTTGCTGTGTTTGCTTACGTATTTGTTCACGATAGGCTGGCTCGTCGGCGATAAGCTCTGCGATAATATCCTGTGCTCCTTGCAAGACATCCTCCGTCGTATGCAATTCATGCTCTTCAGATAAGTAGGCTTGTGCCGCTTGTTCCATATCGATGGCTTGTTGCTCCCATATTTCCGTAGCTAAAGGCTCTAGGCCCTTTTCTTTGGCAATCGTTGCCCTTGTACGACGCTTTTGCTTATATGGACGATATAAATCTTCTACCTTCTGCAGTTGTGTCGCTTGTTCAATATCTTGTTTTAGTTCAGGGGTTAACTTCCCTTGTTCTTCTATGAGGCGAATGACCTCTTGTTTACGGTCGGCTAATGTGTTGACATAGCTCCACGCGTCTTGAATATCTTTTATTTGTACTTCATCTAATGAACCTGTCTGTTCTTTACGATACCTTGCAATAAAAGGCACGGTATTTCCTTCGTCTAATAAACCGATAACACTTTGTACGGTTTGCTGCTTAATTTGTGTTCTTTTTGTTACATGATTGATTAATTGTTGATATGCTTCTGTATTCACCAACCTAGTTCCTCCTTCAAGTGCGTGCTCCAATCGAACTTCTTTTATTCTATCAAAAACTGCCGCAAAGAACAAAAGCAGTGGATGGATTGGTTCATAGATGTGTCTTTTAATATTTAGAAAAAAGGATATCGTTTTATCTTTTTATTATTAATGAAAAGAAGATACGGAACTACCGATAAGATAGATTATGTTAAGTATCTAGTTCCATTATTCCATGTAGTAAAGTTGATTGTTTGTCAGTGCTAGGAAACGCTCCGGAAATAGGTTTCGCTTTCCGCGAGCTTGGCTCAGCCTCCTCGTCAGCCAAAACCGCTTCCTGCGGGGTCTTCACACTGCGCTTTTCTCGCAGGAGTCTCCACCTATTTCCTCCGCTGGGTAGTGGTACTACAATCGAATGACTGCTAGGATGAAGCGTTCCAGGCACTATATTTCTGCCAATAAGTAAACCGCATAACCTTTTTCTGAGAACGATTCGATCCTACGTTATGACTTTTATATTTATACCATGGAATCAGTTGACGATCTTCTTCTTTTGCTACAACATTGTCTAGGTACCTAGAATGCTTCCTCCTTGCAGTAACAACCATTGTTGTACTCCATCTAGCGGAGGGAATATGCGGAGACTCCTGTGGGACCAGGACGAGCTGAAGATCCACTTGTAAAAGTGCTCTTCTTTTGCAAGTTAGCTGAAGCCGGCCCCACGGTATAGGAAACACGGCGAGAGTGTTCTTTACTCGAGTCGCTTGTTGACTTATGCCCTGTGGGTAAAAGCGCAGCATATTCCCGGAGCGCTCGCTTAGCACAAAAAAACGGACAAAGTCAACTGCCACATAAGGAGTCTACTTAACATAATCTATCTTATCGGCACCCTTGTTCATTCAAGGTCAAAATCATTCCAAATCCTATTATGCCTAGGATTCTATGCTTTTCTAATCATACAAAAAAGAGGAGAGATCGTTCCTCTCCCCCTTTTCTTTATCATTCTTCTACTTTAAACGTTTGGCAGTGTTGTTTTTTACACTACCTGTATATTTCATTGCAATTAATGTGGTATCATCATCTAATTTGTGCTGATATAGGTTGTCGTATGTCTCTGTTATACGTTGCACCTCTTTATGTAAGAAATATGGAGTCGTTAACTCTTTAGCGGTAACACCATCCGAGAACATAATAAAAACCATATCCTCTTCCAGATCGTCTGTCATGACTTTAAAAGGTCGATGATAACCACTTAGATAACCTACTTGTGGGATATTCCGCTTTTTAATAGCATCAGCAGTCACCGTCATTAAACCGATATTCCCAATGGAGGAATAGGTATAACTCCCACTTACAAAATCAAGTTGCAACACTCCTAATACAGCACCTCGTTTTCCTAATAACTTTTGATTACTTTTCTTCATAATCTCATTTACGGAGGCATGTTCATTCGCCTCTATCACATCCATAACGATTTGTGAGGATTCCTGAGCATATTCTCCACTGCCCAAACCATCGGCCAAGGCACAAATAAAACGATCAGGAAATTCTTTATAATAGTAGCTATCGCCACAATAAAAGTTTCCTTGCTTCGGCTTCTGAAAGATAGAAACCTCGACATGCTGACCGTAATTCATTAACGAATGACCCCCATATTTTCAGACTGTAAGGCCTCTCGCAATTTCTTAAGTGACTGACGCTGGATACGAGACACATGCATTTGAGAGATACCAAGTAGTTCTCCTGTTTCCTTTTGGCTCTTATTCTCAAAGTAGGTGTAAGTCAAAATCTGTTGTTCTCTTTCACTTAAAATAGGCAGTATTTTTTCTAACAGCAGCTTACGATCGACAGAGTCATAACCAGCTTCGTCATTTCCTACTAAATCAAGGATAGACACTTCACTTCCATCCGAGTCGGCCTCGATTTTCCGATCTACGGACAGGGCATTATAGCTTTGACTCATTTCCATCGTTTCTAACATTTCTTCTTCCGAAACCTCTAAGTAATCCGCAATTTCCTTTACCGTTGGAGATTCTTGGTTGGCTGCGGTCAATTCTTCTGTCGCTTTCTTAATTCTTGGCCCTAACTCTTTGATTCTCCTAGGAACATGGACACTCCATGTCTTATCCCGGATAAATCGTTTAATTTCACCTATAATCGTGGGGATCGCAAACGATTCAAATGATTTACCTACTTCTGGATCATACCTTCTAATCGCTGCCAGCAACCCTAACATACCGACCTGTTCGAGATCTTCGTAAATGATTTCATTTTTAGCATATTTACGAGCGAGGGATCGAACCAACTTCTGGTAGGTTAAAACAATCTTCTCTTGAATCTCTTGATTATCAGGATTCTCCTGGAATTCTTGGATCCATTGGTAAATCTCATCCTCACGATTATTGTGTGGTCGAGATTTGGTCGTCATTAATATCCACCTCATTTTCATGGAGGTATTTAGTCATTAATACAATTACACCATAGTCATTTTTGATTTCTACTTTATCCATTAGTGCCTCAATTAAGAACAGACCGAAACCTCCTTCACGCAAATCTTCGATCGAAGGAACAGCTTGATGGGGGCCTACGTTTTTTTTCACTTCTTCCATATCAAAGCTTTCCCCCCGATCAGCTATCATAACCTCTAAACGATCTTTATATAAACCAAACCCTACCGTAATTTCTCCTTGTTCCTCTCCGTACGCATGCTCCGCAGCATTGGACATCGCTTCCGATATAGCAACCTTTAGATCCTCGATATCTTCATACCGAAAACCCATGCGATTAGCAATACCGGATGTGGTTAATCTCACTACACCTATATACTCTGCCTTTGCCGGAACTTTTAGTTCAATGAAGTCAAACGGTTCCATTTTATTCCCCACCTCGTACTGTTGAGTCAATAGTAATGATGCTGTCTAGCCCTGTAATATCAAATAAACGGCGAACTCGATCTTGCAAGGATACCAGGCGCAACTCACACTTATGCTCATTTGCTGATTTCAAGGCACTAATAAATACCCCTAATCCTGTACTATCCATATAATTCACTTGCGCTAAGTCTACTAACACCGTCATTCCTTCCTTATGCGTCAATGGTAAAATTGTTTCCTTTAAATCTGGAGCAGTATAAGCATCAATTTCACCAAATAATTTTAATTCTTGTATTTCACCTTTATCGTGCACTTCCATATTTAAATTCACAAGCAACCTCCTTTAGTAACACACCACGAACTAGGCTTCTTTCATCATTACCCTTGTACTCCAGTCAGTAAACTTACTTCTTCAAAAAAATCAGTGTAAAATCATCCCTTAATTGGAATTCTTGCAATCGCTCAAAATGACGAAATACACTATCCACCGCTTCTTGTGCCGGTAAGTGCATATATTGTCTGATCACCTCAAGCACTTCATTGGATTCAATAAAGTTATCACCCAAACGGCATTCCGTGACACCATCTGTTAATAACACCACCATGTCCCCGTCCGACATCTCCACTTCAAATTCTTCATAATTTGTTTGATCCAGGACACCTAACACAATTCCGTTTCCTTTGATCTCCATAAATTCATCTTTCGCTGCACAATAATAAAAACCTGGCTCATGGCCAGCTGACGAATAGGATAATACATTCGTTTCATAATTAAATAATCCATAAAACATCGTAATAAACATACTCGAATCGACATTCCGTTCTACCACTCGATTTAGATTCTCCAAGGTAATGCTCGGACTGCGCATCGTGTCAGGAAAACTGTCTAGTGAATATTTGATCATAGACATGGCCAATGCTGCCGGAATGCCTTTCCCAATTACATCGGCAATGGCAATTCCAATGTTTTTGGAACCATCTGTAACAAAATGAAAATAATCACCATTCATTCGATGAGCGGGTACACTGACGGCCCCGATTTCTAGCCCTTCCACATCTGGTACTGTCGTGGACAGCAGTGTTTGTTGCATATTCGCAGCAATCGATATCTCGGATTCCAATTCCACTTGTTTCTCACGCAAAGATTGGAATTCTTGATAGGCAAGTCCATAAGAAATCATCGTTTCCAATAGAAAGTTCATTGCCGTATGAATATCTCCAGGCATATCAGGATAAATTTCCTGTAATGCCTGGATGTGAATATTAACAATCTCTTCCGGAGAAATGTTGTGTTGCATGGATAACTTGCTAAATTGTTCCGCCTGATATAACGATGATTCATCTTCTGTTTCAATATATTTCTTCAATAAGCTGCGATAATTGCTAAAATTCATTTGATAAGGTTCCATTTATGACCTCCTAACTACTACTATCCTGAACCACTGCAAAGTATCTTCACTTTGCTAAACTAGGAGTAAAATGAAAAGACGGAATCTCTTTTTGCGTTATGCTAACGAACCCATTTTACAGTAATGATATTCGTCCCTCTCCCTGGAACAGAGTCGATATCAAAATAATCCATTAGCCGTTTTACACCAGGCAGTCCAGCTCCAAGTCCCCCCGAAGTGGAAAAGCCGTCTTCCATTATCTTGCTGACATCTTGTATTCCTGGTCCATCGTCTGTAGCAATTATTTTTAATCCTTTTTTGTTGATGTCTTCTATAATTTCGTAAATAATCTGACCTTTCTCAGCATAAAGGTATATATTACGCGCTAACTCTGACACTGCTGTAGCTATTCGTGCTTGATCGACCGTTCCGAATCCAACATCTTTGGCAAGTTCTCGTCCCATTTGTCTGGCACCAACAATATCCCACTCTTTTCTAATCTGAACATTCGACTTAGTTATCGTCATCACTCCTCAAGCTCCTGATGAAGTTTCATTAAGCCTTGTTCTAAGTCAAGAGCTGTAGGAACATTTTGTAAATGTATACCTAAATCGATCAGCGTTACTGCAACAGCAGGCTGTATACCGGTTAAAACAACTTTCGCTCCCATTAAATCTGACATAGACACAACATCGCCTAATACTTTTGCTATAAAGGAATCAATGATTTCTACAGATGTTAAATCAATTACCACTCCCGTTGCGCCACTTTTATGTATCCTATTGAGTAAATCTTCTTGAAAATCAATTGCCGTTTGATCGTCCAAGTCTATTTGAATGGATACCAATAGATAATTGTGTAACTTTAATATTGGTATTCTCATAGTAGCACCCCCCTTATTTCAATGAGTTTAGAATCTTCGTAACATCTTCATTCGAATCTTCTAAGTTAACAATTTCCCGATTCGTTTCCTTCAGTGCTGTCGCAAAACCTTTTCTTAACGTGCTTTTAGTTGGAAACTTGGTTAAATCTATCCCTAAATTAACAATGGTCTGGGCTATCTCCGGACGAATACCTACTAATATACATTTGGATCCAATCAATCGCACTGCCTCTGCTGCTTGAATAATATGATGAGCTACCATTGTATCTACTACAGGCACACCAGTAATATCAATTAATACCACCTCTGCATGATGTTTCATCACACCCTCCAGCAAGTTTTCCATAATCGATTTTGCCCTTTCCGTATCTATCGTTCCTACCAGTGGCATCACCGTAATGTTATCCATTACTGGAATTAAAGGCGCCGATAATTCTCTTAACGCTAATCTTTGTAAAGATACCGTATGTTCCCAACTGCCGGAATATTGGTTGACCAACTGATTGATTATCGGCTCCACCCAGTTCTCTACAATATTCAAAATACGAGAGAATTCTTCGGTATCCACCTGTTCCGACTGGCTCAGTATAAAATCAATCGTTACCCTGCGAAAGGTCTGTAAACCATCCGTGATATAGCTGAGTGGCCAGCCAAGGTTAATCAATCGCTCAGCAAAATCGTCCATGGCACCCGTATTCCCTTGGCGGTTGATACTAGAAAAAATCACATTAATAAACTCTTGATTCGTCGTGTGATACAAGCTATCTGAGATACTAGTTGTATAATCTGATTCTCGTTTTGCCTTTATCTCCTCCAGCCAATTTTTCGAGATGACGTCACTATTAGATATAACAATCTTTCGTAAAACTTCTGGCATTTCATAACCTCCATCATGATTCTATATCTCTAATTTTACAACAAAAAATGCATTTTGACGATTGATAGGATAGCAATCCTTCTAATTCCCTATATTTCGAGTGTTTTATTTTATTGTTTTCTTCCGTTATTCTACAAAATATGCCGTTTCATGATAGCATTTCGTTTACCCCCAGTGTTTTGTGACGGCATCCCTCCAAGCTTTTCCAAAAATGACACATCTTCCACCAGCTTAGGTCCCTTTCAGTAATCCTCATGAACCATAAAAATTTTGGGAGTATCTATCAGCTATAACAATCCTCCCTTTCTATTTTAGATTCACTGCTATCTATTGACCCCCAATAAAATCAAAAGCAGCAGTTGAACTACTTTCATTGTTATAGGCAAAATAAGAAACTAAAATTACGGCACGATATGGTTTCTTTAGATTGTTGCTTTCCTGGATGTTTGAATTAATTATCTCTTCTTCTTTTTGTTGCTATGCACATGCTGGACGTATCAACATACATCAAGCACTTGAACTTGTCCATAAGGATCATAAGATATGCTTTATATGAATTACACATGTTGGATAGTACCTAGTAAGGGGATCGGCAAAGCGGTTTCATAAATTCTTTCACTAATGAAACTTCGTTAGTAGAGAATGCCCTTTGCAGCCCCTAAAGAATGTTAGCTAGATTATTCGGTCATTATTAACTGTTAGGTTTATCACCTAACATGTTCAAAACTTTTCTATTGTTGAACTATTGATAAAGTTGCCTCGAGATAACGAAAAGCGCAAAGCGCCCTCTTAAAAACGTAGAGATTGGAGCGACGCAACTGAGATAAAGGAAACACGGCGACGTGAGGAGTCGATGTTGACTTATCGTAGGGCGTGTCGTGAAATCTCCTAGTTTTTGGCGCTTGGAGCTGGACACGGCTGTTCCTGAATAAGAATTTATTCATGCAAAATGATATACTTTCCTATCTGATAAAAAAAACACCCTTGCCTTTCATCATTTGAAAGCAAGGGCCTCTAGTTGTCGTTGGCTTAAAAATCAGTTAGGCCTAAGCTGATTTCTAAACCTTTATCAATTTTTTCCATCATGGTATTGTCTAATTGTGTAATTTTATCTGTTAATCGTTGTTTATCAATCGTTCTTATTTGTTCCAATAAGATTACGGAATTTCGCTCAAATCCGTATTTTTCTGCGTCAATTTCTACATGCGTCGGTAGTTTCGCTTTTTGTATTTGAGCCGTGATAGCCGCCACAATCACGGTAGGACTAAAACGGTTTCCAATATCGTTTTGCAAAACTAATACAGGACGTACACCGCCCTGTTCAGATCCCACCACGGGAGAGAGATCGGCGAAATACACGTCGCCTCTTTTAACCTTCAATAGCTACACCCCGCTCACTAAGCGCTCTAGGGTGTTTTCTGCCTCCTCTTCCGCTTGAAAAGCTTCCGAAGCAATATTCAAATTGATATGGGCCATCTCCATATAACCTTTTTGCATGGATTCTTGAATGTGACGCTTTTTTGTTTCCTGCAAGTAAGTTTTGGTTGCTTGGCAAATAAAATCACTTAAATTACTATTTTCACTCTTCATTAAGCCATCCACCTCATTCAGCAGGTTTTTTGGTAATCGTACCGCAACTTCTTTCAGATCTTCAGACAAAACCATCCACCTCCACCGACATAAACATACCTAATTCATTCAATAATTTTATGATACCATTGAAAAACAGGCATTGCAAAGGGGATTTTCAATTTTTTATTGATTTTTCTACAGATTCTTCAATTGCCAACTATTTATCGATTTATTTCGACACTTTTTTCGATTTTGATTGGGTGGTATCCTTAGCTAAGGCTGGAATTTACATCCTCGGAAGCAAGACTTTCATGGTTGCGAGCTTCAGAATAAATTCTTGGAATACGATAACTGATCATACAAGCAATTTCATAATTAATGGTTTCTAAGATATCCGCCCATTCATCCATTTCAACTATTTCTTTCCCTTGTGTACCAATTAAGGTTACTTGATCGCCCACCTGAGCAGGACGTGGCAGCCGAACCATAAATTGATCCATACAGATACGTCCCACGATCTCACAACGTTCTCCATTGACTAATACGTCTGCCCCTTGCAAGGCACGCTTGATTCCATCCGCATACCCTAGTGGTACCGTACCTATCCATTCTTTTTCCTCTGCTACATAAGTCGCTCCATAGCTAATGGCTGCCCCTGCTTCCACCGTTTTGACGTGAATTAGGCGGCTATGCAAGGATAGGGCAGGCTGCAGATCGATTGGTCTTTCTGCTTTAACCACAGGCGATGGGTATAAACCATACATGCTAATCCCAAAACGAACATAATCAAACATTTTTTCTGGAAAACGCATGCTTGCTGCGCTATTCCCGGTATGCACTAATACACTTGACCCCTTCCATTCCCTTTGAAAGACATCCCATAAAACTTGAAACTGCGTTCGTTGTGCTTCAAAGTGTTCCGTACTAACCTCATCCGCTGTCGCAAAGTGGGTAAAAACCCCCTCCAGCTCAATACCATCTTGTGCAAGGTATGGCAAAATCTCAACCAGTTCCTCTTCCTCGCGAATGCCAATACGGCCCATCCCAGTATCCCATTTCAAATGTACCTTTAGTGGAACAGGTAAGGCATACTGCTGTATTTCCTGCAACCATTCTTTTTGAAAACATGTAACCGTGATGTCATCGTTAGCAGCTATTATCGCATCCTCTGGACGAATCCAGCCCATGACAAGGATAGGTGCCGTGATTCCCGCTTCTCTTAAATGTAAGGCCTCATCCAGCAAAGCTACAGCCAGTCGATCTGCTCCTCCTGCCAAGGCAGCCCTCGCTACTTCCACATCTCCATGCCCATATCCATTCGCTTTAACAACGGCATAAATGTTTGTTTTGTCTGGTAATCGATTTTGAAGCTGCTGTATATTATATATAATATGATCCAAATTCACTTCTACCCAAGAATCTCGGTAAAATTTCTTATTCATTGTATGTCTCCTCTGTTTAAGTTAGCACGTCTTTCATTATAAACCGATTATCCAGCCAGCGCAAAGAAAGGGGAATGAATCATAGTGTTTATGAAAAAAATAGCTGTTGAGATTATTATTTCCCAACAGCTTCACGACAGATGTATGTTATCAAAGACATGTTATTTCATCGCTTCCTCAGTCGACATCGAGCGTGCAACCTCACGCATCTCTTCCTTCGTCAATTCTTCACTGGCCAGAAAATAATTGACACCTTGGTGATGCCATTCAATCGAGTTCTCTGAAAATGCTCCAACCGTAAATCCAAGGTCAACCGGATTGCCTGAAACGGTCTCTGGTACGACAGCACTGGTTGGGTAAACATCCAGTGTTTCTTGGATAATAGTAAAGTTTTTCTCTCCTTGATAGGACAACATCACTCGTTTTCCATTCTCCGTATCCATTTGATTTTCTTCTACTAACTCAGACCCGAAATGCTCAGATGGATACAGCACCTTTAACTGACTAGGTAATTCATCTTGCGCCATAACAGGTACACCAAAGATACTGCTTGTCATGTTTGTCTCCATGTCAAACGTATTATCAGGTAATTCTGGATCTATTTCAAAGCTGCTGAACTCCACTTTCACCAATGAATTTTTGTCTTGATCCATTACTTCAACCAACACTGGGGTGTACGTCTTCTTGTCGAAGTAAATCGTTTGAAATGGCAGGTTACTATTGTTCTCATAACTTGTCTTTGTTTCAAATACAAAATAGTTCTCCGTCGTTTTAAATTGGGCGTCGCTATCATTGATAATATCTTGTATCAACGATTGAAATAAATATGGCTGGCTATTATTGCTTGGCCACTCACTCTGAAACTTAAAGCTCTTATTTAAAGCAGGAGTTAACACAAATACCCCATCATTATTACGCAAAATAATCTGACTACCTTCTTCATCTTGTTCATTCTTTAGCAGAACTCGATATAAGTCATCTTTCTGGTGAGAGACTTCTACAAGATAAACTTGTTCCTCCTTACCTGTTTCCAAGGTCATCATCGCTTGTGACTGATAGCTCGTTAAATCCTCTGCTATCTCTTCCAGTTTTTCGACAACATTCTCTTGTGACTTCTCCCCACATGCGGCCAATACCAAACTTAAGATGATTGCCATCATCAGAACGATATATTTTTTCATCGCGCTACCTCTCCTTTGTCTCCTCTAAAGTGGACAAAGGGAACAATCACACGCTAAGATAATGTACGAAACACCTGCGACAAACCTTCAATGACATCGGAAGCTAGCAAATCAACCTCAGAGTGCTGCTGTTCGACCAATATTTCTGCTGAACGACCATGCAGATAACAGCCATTTGCCAAGGCAGTCATCACGTTCTCCTGCTGCATAAGCATGGTTAACAGAACGCCTGACAATACGTCACCTGTCCCTCCTTTGGCTAAGCTGGCATTGCCTTGACTGCTGACAATTTGCTGGCCATCGGGACTGGTAATAATCGTATGCTTGCCCTTCAATACGATATAGACTTGGTGCTCCTCCGCAAATTGTTTACTCAAGGTAAACGGTGCCTGTTTCACCATTTCCAGTCTTTGATCGGTCAACATAGCCATCTCCCCATAATGAGGGCTAATCACAACTGGGGCCGTTCGTTTCCACTTCGATGACAGCAATGTTTTTAAATGATACAACCCATCGGCGTCAATCAATAATGGCTTATCCGTATCATATAACAAACCGGGCAATAACTGAGAGTTATTCCTGCCCATTCCCATTCCAACAGCTATCGCGTCATGGCTAGCAAGAGCAGATAAAGCCTCTTCGGATAATGCTTCTGTCATATTAGCTAGGGGTTGATAGGTCGCTTCCGTGCAGTAATTGGCCACTACTGGAATATTCGCTACTACTGTAGCAGCTGTTATCAAACCCGCACCAGAACGAAGTGCCGCCCTCGCTGCTAAGGCAATTGAACCAGGCATTGTCTGCTGTCCACCAATCACCACACCTTTGCCATGCGAGCCCTTATGGGAAAAAACACCTCGTCTCGGCAAGGTAGCTAGTACATCCTGTTCTTGCCATACCCCTTTTTTTATCGGGACATAAGCCTGATTCGGAATAGCAATGGATAGTACCTGCCAACTGCCGTAGTAACCTTGAAGCGGCTCACAGAAAAGAGATACTTTGGGAGCGGCAATGATATAGGTATGATTTGCCTGAATCGCCATATCAACAGGTTCGCTATCTGTAGCTGGAAGTCCGCTTGGAATATCAATTGAAATCGTTGGTCGTGGCGTTTGGTTGATGCTGTCAATGATACCATGTATAGGCTGACGAATATCTCCTTGAACGCCAATTCCCAGGATGGCGTCCACGATGATATCAAACGTTAGCAACTGTTCTTTTAGTTGGCTAACTGCATCCACATGGACAAGTGTAACGCCGGATTGAAGCGACAATTGCTTATGATAGGCGGCATCCCCCTTGATTTTTTTATCCTCCACCACCTGAAAAAGCGTTACTTTCAAGCCACTTTCCTGCAAATAACGGCCAACAACAAAGCCATCTCCTCCATTATTACCACTTCCTACAACAATAGCTACCTGGTGACAATGTTGATAATCACGCAACAACGCACCTGCTACCTTGGATCCGGCATTTTCCATTAGGATCTTCCCAGCTATTCCCGTTTCTTCTATCGCATACCGATCTATTTCGTACATTTCTTTCGCGGTTACGATGTACATCTTGTTCCCTCCTACCCGCATTAAATAGTATGAGACAACCTCTCTTAATATGCAGATTCCCTTTCAATTATCACTTGGGCAATTGCATATTCTTTGCTGTGAGAGATAGATACAAAGCAAGAAGCACCCGCTAAAACAGCCGATGTTAAGATTGGTGCTCCTTGATAATCCGTCCCAATTTCTATGTCAGTAAAACTAATTTTTCCTATTCCGGTTCCCAGCGCCTTTGAAAAAGCTTCTTTTGCCGCAAACCTGCCTGCTATAAACTCAATTTTTCGTTGAGCAGAATGCATGCCAGCCAAGCGAGTTTGTTCTCTTTCTGTCAACAGTCTGCTCACGATTCGCGGCTGTCGCTCAAGGATAGCACGGATTCTATGTAATTCAATAATATCGATACCAATTCCCTCTATCATTCCATCATTCATTCCCATCTAGTTTTCCTATCGCTAGTATAGCTTATTATCAAAAAAATGAAAAATGATCACAATCAGCCTTCCCCTACAGTTTTAAGTGTTTAAAATAACAGCCAGTATGCTAAAATAAAGAGAGGTTTATCAATGAAAAAGTAAAAGGAGTATGCTATGTTTATTCGGACAGAAGGTTTTAAGGATTTTATACGTTTTTATCCTGTCGTTTCCATTATTGTTGCATTGCAAGTCGTTATATGGTTATTCACCTCGCTTGTACCGGGCTGGGGGGAATGGCTCTACTATACAGGCGTCGGGTTCAATTATGGCATCGAACAAGGGGAATATTGGCGGCTTGTCACCCCCATTTTTCTACATGGAGGGATCGCTCATCTGATTTTCAACTCTTTTTCGCTTATCTTATTCGCGCCTGCGTTAGAGCAAATGCTTGGTAAAGTTAAATTTCTGTTCGTTTATTTTGCAGCAGGAATCGCTGCCAATGTTCTTACTTTTTTTGTAGTGTCCGATCCATTTTATGCGCACGTCGGGGCTTCTGGAGCGATATTTGGACTATTTGGTTTATATATATTTATGATTTTCTTTGAAAAAAAGCTCATTGACCAACAAAGTGCACAATTGATTTTTATTATTTCTGCAGTGGGCCTTGTGATGACTTTCCTACGCCCCAATATCAATATCACCGGCCACTTATTTGGATTTATCGCCGGTTTCGCGCTCGGACCAATCGTGCTGCAAAATGTAAAAGCCTTTGTTCCACGCCCTCGAAGACCCAGAGTTCGACCAGGCGGTGTCGGATTTGACCCAAATCGTTGGAATAAAAAACGCTATCGCTGGCAGCCTTATATACGTAAAATCATTTTTTGGTTCTTTATCATACTCGTAGCCCTCGGTGTGATTGCCAGATTTTTCTGACGATTTTTCGATAAAATGGGTGGAAGTTAGGCAATTCTTATGGAGCCCGGAGTGGATTTAGCGCTTTCCAGTCCGTTCTTATGGACTGTAGAACAGGATTTGCTCTCTTCAGTCCGCGAGATCCATTCTTATGGACTGTGGAACCCGATTTACTCTCTTCAGTCCGCGAGATTCTTTCCTCCCATCAAAAAAAGGTAGAACTCATCCAAAGTGATGAGTTCTACCTTTTTAATATCCGACTTAACGATTATTATTACGTTTATTTTGGAACTTGCGATTGCGTCCGCCACCTGGCTTACCGCCTTTTCTTCCATACCCACGCTTGTCATTGCGGAATTTATTATTACCGCCCTTTTTGTTGTGGGACTTCTTCACACTAACTGGTTGTACTGAAGAAAGTGTTACCGGTGCTTGGCGTCTTTCTTTTGTTAACATTTTTAACGCAGCGGCAACCACTGTTACAGAATCATATTCTTCTAAAAATTCACTTGCAGACTCACGATAGTCCTGTAAATCTTTCTTTTCAATGGTTTTCATCAGCTTTTGAACGGTAAGCTGTTGTTGACCTCTCTTCGCTTCATCGAAACTAGGAGGAGTCATACGCTTCATTTTACTTTTGGTTACTTTTTCAATCAATTGTAAATGTGGCGTTTCGCGCGGTGTTATAAAGGAAATAGCTTCTCCTGTTTTCCCTGCGCGCCCCGTACGTCCAATACGATGGACATAACTTTCAGGATCTTGCGGAATATCAAAATTATATACGTGTGTAACCCCGGAAATATCCAAACCTCTTGCGGCAACATCTGTCGCCACGAGGATTTCAATTCTGCCAAACTTAAATTTATTCAAGACTGACGTACGTTTGCCTTGTGTTAAATCACCATGAATCCCCTCTGCACGAAATCCACGAGCCTGCAATCCTTCTGTCAATTCGTCAACACGCTTCTTCGTACGACCAAAAACAATGGCTAATTCCGGCACGTGAACATCTAATAAGTTGGTTAACGTATCAAATTTTTGCTTTTCATGAACTTCTACAAAAAACTGATCAATATTAGAAACGGTCATTTCTTTTGCTTTTACCTTTACTTCTTCCGGTTGTTTCATCAAGGTAGTGGCAATATTACGGATTTCCTTTGGCATCGTTGCTGAAAATAGTAAGGTTTGTCTTTCCTCAGGGATGGCCTTCAAGATATCACGAATATCGTCAATGAAACCCATGTTAAGCATTTCATCTGCTTCATCTAAAACCGCCGTATGCACTTCATCTACACGAATTGTACGACGACGCAAGTGATCCAATAAACGTCCAGGTGTTGCGACGACAATATGTGGACGATCTTTTAAGGCACGGATTTGACGTTCCATATGCTGTCCACCATATACCGGTAATGTACGTACTCCTTTAATTTTCCCTAACTTGTGAAGTTCTTCTGCTACCTGAATAGCAAGTTCTCTGGTCGGTGCTACGACAAGACCTTGAATCTTTCGTTGACTTTGGTCAATCTTCTCCAGCATCGGTATACCAAATGCCGCTGTCTTACCTGTACCAGTTTGTGCTTGTCCAATGACATCTTTCCCTGCCATTCCTAGTGGGATTGTTTGTGATTGGATTGGTGTTGCTTCCTCAAATCCCATGTTCTCCAATGCTTTCATAATGGGTGTTGAAATACCTAGTTGATTAAAATTTGTCACTATTCTATTCTACTCCTTTTTACTATCTATATCTCATCTTTATTATCATCATTTTCATCGCTATTTCTAATATATCCAAGTTAGAGAAATGACATAAGTGTACATTTTTGCCGTTTCGATTTCTGGCATATGTGCTACTTATCATTAGCCTCCGCTCGAACGAAAATACATACAATTATTTTAGGAACGACTTTGTGAAGAAAAGCCCAGATGACCAGCTACCCCTTGACTATTCGCTACGTAAGTTGTCCACTCCAAGAAACCCGCTTATGGCGGATCCTCTGCTAATATGGAACAAAAATATATTCCCTAACGTACAATGAAAAAAGCCTTCCTCCCACTTCGGAAGAGGCTCATAAATGACCATTCAATGGATTATTTTATCATAACACATTATCATAAATAATTCTATAGAATATTCAACAAATAATGTTATTATCCTAGAGATACTGTTATACTAAAAAATATCGATTGTAAAAGGAGTTCAAAAAATCTGATAAAATGACATAGCAATTTTTTGAACCCACACTTATAAAACAAAGAATCATTTAATGTAGGTGATATGAATGAATAAATCTTTTTTTCCATATATAGCAATTATTTTCGGCGTTCTTTCCGTTTCTACTGCTGCCGTATTTGTCAAAATGGCAGGGGATGTTCCAGCAGCAGTCACCGCTAATTATCGACTGTTATTCGCAAGCCTTATTCTGCTTCCTTACATAGGCTATCGTAAAAGGGAAGAATTACGTAAATTAGGAAAAAAAGAATGGCTGCTCACCCTGATGGCCGGAGCCAGTCTCGGTATTCATTTCATTGTCTGGTTCGAATCTTTTCAATATACCTCAGTAGCAAGCTCAACAGTAATTGTTACTTTACAGCCTATTTTCGCCTTTATTGGCACTTATATTTTTTTTAATGAGCGTTTCTCGGCTGGATCGGTTATCAGTATGATCATTGCCATTTTTGGGAGCTGCATCATTGCCTGGGGAGATTTTCAAGTAGCCGGAGAGGCGTTATACGGAGATCTACTTGCCTTACTTGGCGCCATCTTTATTACGATTTATTTCTTGTTCGGGCAAGGGGTGCGCACCCAAATTTCTGTGATGAGCTATACCTTTATTGCTTACACCAGTGGAGCAGTAATTATATTAATATACAACCTTATCGTCCAGAACCCCTTAACGGGTTTCCAGCCAAATGAATGGTTGATATTCCTTGCTTTAGCAATCATTCCAACTATTCTTGGGTTAAACCTTTTAAACTGGGCATTAAAATGGCTAAGTGCCTCCGTGATTTCTATGGCTATTTTATTCGAACCGATTGGTGCTTCCCTGTTAGCCTACTTGATCCTACATGAGCTGGTTAGCTGGTCACAATGGCTGGGGGGAACGGTAGTAATCTTTGGTCTGTTATTGTTTGTTGCCAGTACGCGGCGTAACCGAAAAATGAAGATTACGATTTCTCATGATTAGGATAAACATTTTTAGCATGTCCTAAAAAACCCCCAATGGATAAAAGCGGTACATATGCCGCTTTTCCTATCCCTAGGTTTTGTCCATTTCCTTCGTGAGGAAACGGAACACCGCCTGTATGACAACGTCTTTATCCTCCCCTAAACAGATCAAATGTTTCGAATCATGAAAATAGATGATCTCTGACTCCACCGGGATTTCCTTATCCAAATAATGGACAGTGGAGTAAGGTACCATACCATCCTGTAACCCTTGTCCAATCAGAATAGGATAATACAGTTTTTTTAAATAAGGGCGGGTGAATTTCATACAGCGCAAAAACTCTCGAATTGCATGCAACGGTACAGAACCATATTTTTTTCGATAGTGATTATATAGTTGATCCTCTTTCAGTTTTTTCCTTAATGCCTTTTGCGTAAAGCGAAAAAAATCAATGCCCATTTGAGGGACACTAATATATCTTCTGGAAGTTGATAAAAGCACTAAGCGCTCGCACGTATACTTGCCAGCTAAGTAAGCAGCGATCATACCTCCCATGGAAAAACCGATTAAGTAAATGTCTTCATGATTTTTGGTCAAGGTTAAGTAGGCCTGCTCGGCTTCGTTTATCCAATCTTGATAAGAAACGCCCAGTAGCTCTAAGTCCCGCCCTTCCTCACCTAATCCGTGACCAGGCAAACTTGGCACTTCAACCTGCCAGTCAGTATGCTCTCTAATATAATCTGCCAGTGGGCCTACCTCATAGGGGCCCCCGGTAAAACCATGAATGATCAGACATGCAGTCACCTCATATCAAACTCCTTTGAAAAATGTTCTTCACAGTTCTTTTCTCACGACAAGCAACAAAATCCTTGCCTGGTTTGACAAGGATATACTATGCCCGTTATTTTTGAAAGGCCTTGAGCCACGTCCCCATATTTTTTACTAATGGTGAGACTTGCTGATAAGTACTTGCTAATTGGTTAACGGTATGAAAAACCTTATCAAAATCCATCTCCCCATTCTTATCTTGAAAATATTGTAACATGGCATTCGACTGTTTACCTGAAGCTGCCATATTGGTTGACTGCCATCCTTGATAAGGGTTTGGTATAGTTGGCTTTTGATAATATTGAAAGGGTGTCATTGGTAATGGTGAAGTGTATGCTTGCGGCTGATGAACAGGCCACTCCGGCTGATTGGGCATATACGTCGGATACTCATTATTATATCGATAATAATCCATTCTATCCCTCCACCTTTTCCTCATTAGAAAAACTCGCATCTCTATGTTTTTTCGAGCGAGCGTACTAATTTTTCTAATAAGATTTTCATTGCAAAAGTGTAATTTATCTTATTGTAACCTATGCAAGACAGAGGGATTTTGACACTATTTCCTTAAAAAACGTCGTATCTTATCTGGCTGAAAACCAATCACTTGGTAATGATCATCAATAATAATAGCTGGTGTAAGATAAATGTTATTCTTTTGTAAATCGGTTAAATGTTGTTTGTTTTCCGTTGTGTTTTTTAATGTAAAAGAGATATCTGCTTCTTGTAAAAAGTCGACTAACCTTTCACATTCTGTATTATTATCGCTGATGTATACATCTATTCGCTGATCTTCCACTGGATGTACCCCCTCAGTAAGTGTTCATAGATAAATATACCCACTACTAAAAGGATTAAAACTATTTTTTTATATAAAAGCAAAACTTATTTAGATGAGATGTTTCAATGAACAGATAGTAAAATCGTTTTTAGCCCAGAGCTTGCTTCTATAACGACTTATTTATGCGTCAAACGATCTGCGTACATGCCCAACTTCTTTAATAATTCGATGGCCTGTATTTTTTCTTTCTCTGTTAAACCAGCTGTAATCGCCTCAATCTGTTCCCAATGCTGTGGGAAAATATCATTTAATAGCTGTTCGCCAGTACTGGTGATCGACGCATACGTAATCCGCCGATCATTAGGACAAGGGATTCTTCGCACTAATCCTTTTGTTTCCAATTTATCCACCACATAAGTAATACTTCCACTAGCCAACAATATTTTATCACCGATCTTCTGTAATGTTTGTTCTCCTTGATGATACAATAATTCCAATACGCCAAAATCGGTGGTGTTCAATTCATAACCTCTTATATCCTTCGCGACTTGATCAGACACAGCCCGATATGCCTTGGATAATACCACAAACAATTTCAGTGAAGGATCTTGTTTTTTTATCAAATATTCTTTTTTCTCCTGGTCCATACCTTTCACCTTCCTTGATAGCTCATCATTATTTATATAAGATGTGACTTTTTGATTCTTAACTTCTAATACCCTATTATGATAAGACTTAACCCTATCATCATAGGATAAATAAAAACAACAGCCACATGAATGCCTGATCATGACATCTATAAAAGCTGGCTGATACCATTTGTTATTTAGTAAATATACTTTGATTTGCAACTAATCAAACAGCAGATATAACATTGCGATCAGAAAGTAGAAACCTTGGCCAACGATCCACATACTCCATGGATTACTGATCACAACGGCACCAATTAATAACAAGACAACGACCAGAGCAGGACCTATCATCATCTGCCAACAAGATCGTAATAATGCTGGGATATTCCACGGAATACTTTGCAGCAATTTATCCTGAAGAAGAAATAGGGAAGAAACTGGATGTCATCTTCACAAATAATAAGATGACAATCATCGCCACCATTCCTTGCATCATTGGTGGTAAAAAGATGATAGTAGTAATAATAATGAATAAACACAGAATAAATGAAACCAGATGACTCAGTTCTTGCTCAAAAGCTTTTCGCCAAAATTTGCGTAATACCTTGCATTGATCTTGATAATCAAAGAGTAATCTCGAATTTTTGGAATTCATCAGTCCTTTTAGCATATGAGGTTTTCTTTGCACCTGTCCACTCATCTTTTGCACAAAGAACATATTCCACACCTTATCCTCATTTTTTTCGATTACCGTTTTCCAGTTCACATGGGTTAACTTCTGCAGTCATATCCACAGATTGGCGAAGGCCAGTATGGTTATCCATCCCCAGGTAATATCCATTTCGTAAAAAAACCATAGCATTCTCGTCCCAGCCATAGCAGTCACTCCACCGATAGCAAGCAATAATTTCTTCCATACACCTAGTTGAAAAAAATACCACTGTGGCAAGACCGTCAGTACCAGAATAGCTAACAATTTACCATACCAAATCCAATGAGGAGTCCGTGCAAATGATGCGATCCCAATAGCTACAAGAGAAAAGAGAAATACTCTTAAACCAATCCTTCTCCAAAAAAGGTGTAGCCAAATATTATTCACCGTGAAAGGCAACACTGGTGCAACAAAAGAGAAGGTTATCATTAAAACGATCCATGCCATTAACATCAGATATAGCACATCATGGATAACGGCTTGGTAGGTTGCTAGTATCGGGATAGATTCTTGCACAACGTCATAAGCAGCCCATAGACCAATGCCAACAAAAATCGCTAAATAGATCATGATCACCCAATCAAAGGCAACACCTGCTGCTTTTTTATACAGCAATTTCTTTTTCTGCATACGATGTTTCCGTAAAAACTGTAATATTTGTCTTGTTTCTTTCATTCCGTCGTTATCTTTAGAAATAACTGGAAACCGGCTATCCATTCTTCTTCTATTTTTCCATGTGTAAGCATCATATAGCGATCAGCGAGGTCCTTTACCAATGCTAATTGGTAGGAGGTTAACAAAATGCTGGTTCCTTTTGCCGCTTTTTCTTGTAATAGCTTTAATAAATCATTGGTTGCATAAATGTCCAACCCCATAAACGGCTCATCGATCAACAACAAGGAAACATCTGGTAAAAGCGCGCAGATCGTCTGGACTTTTTGACGCATCCCTTTTGATAAGGCTTCTGGGTACTCGTTTAATTTGTCGTTGATCTCAAAGGTTTCGGTTAACATTCGCACCCGATTTTCGAATGTATCCTCATCCATCTGATAGCTTTGCCCATAGAGTTGAACATGCTGCATTGTGGTTAGTTCTGGCAGTAAAAAAGGTTCTTCAGGTATGTATGCTAATTGTCTTTTAAATGGGATAAAGTGCTGATCTTGATCCATGTGATTTAGGTGAATTTGACCTTTTTTCTTTTCCTGCCACCCCATAATTGTCTTCATAATCGTTGACTTACCAGCACCATTATGCCCGATCAATGCCGTTATCGATCCTTGGGGCAGGGTAAATGTAATATCTGTCAAGGTCGGTTGATGTTGAATGGCTACTTGCAGCCCTTTGACATCTAGCAAATGCGTCAACTCCTTTCTCGTTTGATTTGTTTTTATTTACGAAATCACAACACAAAAGGTTTCCTTAAGATTCATTTTTGCGGGCTCAGGAGTGGTGGGTAGTTCTTTACTCTTATGGACTGTGGAATGGAATTTGCTCTTTTCAGTCCGCAAGATTGTTACGGACAAAACTTTGCAGGTTGGCCGGCTTTTGTCCGTTAGATTCATTCTTACGGACAAAACTTTGCGGGTTGGCCGGCTTTTGTCCGTTAGATTCATTCTTACGGACAAAACTTTGCGGGTTGGCCGGCTTTTGTCCGTTAGATTCATTCTTACGGACAAAACTTTGCCAGTTGACCGTTTTTTGTCCGTTAGATTCGTTCTTACGGACAAAACTTTGCCAGTTCATCGTTTTTTGTCCGCGAGATTCATTCTTACAGACAAAATTTCACGATTCAATGATTTTTTGTCCATAAGACTTGCTCGCAACCTCCACTCCCAGCCTCATAAAAAAGAGCTTCTACCGGCCAAAACCGATAAAAGCTCATGGTTGATTTAGGCTAATTCCTCTTGTAAAAAGGTCAGCACATCATCAGGTGTCTTGGTATAAGCACTGTGGCGATGGGCAATCTTCTCACCATTTTGGAAAATGAGCAAGCTCGGAATCCCCATAACTTCGTATTTTTCTGCTAATCCTGCCACTTCATCGCTATTTACCTGGTACCATTCATACTGATTATACTGCTCTAAAATATCACCAATAAACATGTCCATACGCTTACAATCCGGACACCAATCGGCAAAAAATTTAATAATTACTGGTTTATCGGAAGCAATAACTTCATTAAATTGATCTACTGTTTGTATGGATTCCATATGTCAATCTCCTTTTATCATCTATCATAATCAAAAACTAGCATGTTTCTACTCGAAGTGCAACTTTTCTGATTTAACGGTACTCTATCTTTCCTAACAAAAATGCAGCTAATAGCCCCACGAAAAACATCACGCCACACATCACGTTCCCAAGCATGTTGGAGGTCCACCCCGGAAAAATAACGAAGATTGAGCCAATCACCATTCCAATCACAAAGGCATAGGTCATAATAGGAAAGTTGTTCAGAAAGTAATTAATAATCTTACTCATAAAAATCAATCCGAGCAAAATGCCAGTCCCCGTCACCAATATAATTGGTAAATCCAGATCAGATACAGCACCCATAATCGTACTATAGGATCCCATAATCAGCAGCAGAAAAGATCCGCTAATACCTGGTAAAATCATGGCCGTACTGGCTAGAAAACCGGATCCGAACAGCCATAAATAAGTGGACATCGTCAAATCAGTGACAGCATCTCCCTCACTCGTGCGAAAAAACAACATCAGGCTGACAAGTCCTGCACCAATTAATAACAACACAACATGTTGCAACTTAAATGTTTTGTTTGCCTGTGATTTATGAAATAGAAACGGCAATACCCCAATAATTAACCCTAAAAAGGCGAATTGTGTCTGCTGTGGGTAGTGTTCAAACAGCCATTCAATCAGATTGGCTAATGCAAAAGCAGCCAGCACCATCCCGATCCCCAATGGTATTAAAAAGGAAAGATGCTTCTTATAATCTCTGCTGAATATCCCATTAATCGCTGCAATTAAGCGTTCATAGATACCTAATACAACGGCAATCGTTCCACCACTCACCCCTGGGATGACATCACTTGCCCCCATCAATAACCCACGAAAAATATTACGCCATTCCATCCTTATTCTGCTCCTTTACGAATAAATTCTAACGACGGCATGTATTGCGACATATGTGCCTCGATATCCGTCAACGTTTGTTCTGGATCTTCTTCCATTTGCTCCACTGCCACTGCCTCCAGCGGAACAACACGCAGATCTCTTAATATATCCCCGTCTTCCTCAAATTCCACAAACGTTGATAAAAATCGGGGAGCCTCTATCCTTGTCTGGTTATCCTCTTTGACGACATCAAATTGCAGAACCCCTCCAATCCGATTATAGAACTGATATTGGCCAGATAGAAAATTACCTAATGAATAGGCCGCCAAGGTTGGTTGTCCATCTTTACCCTCCAGCCACTCAACTGGCTGCAGCACATGGGGATGATGACCGATCACAACCTCAACGCCAAGATCCGCTGCATACTGAGCCCAATCTCGCTGCTCTTGATTCGGCGTACGCTGCTCCTCTTGTCCAGCATGAATACTGACGATCGTGATATCCGCCAAATCCTCTGCCCTTTCTACTTCATCTGCCATTTGCTCGCGATCAAGAAAATTAACTAAATAATCCTTCCCTGTTGGAACAGGGATCCCATTGGTTCCATATGTATAGCTGAGAAAGGCGATCGAAATACCTTGCTCAGTATCTAACACCCTAATATTATCCTGATCCGCCTCACTCTTAAAGGCACCTGTATAAGGCATTCCAATTTGTTCATACTGGCTGATTGCGTTCTGTATCGCCTCTTCACCAGCATCCAAGGTATGATTATTAGCCATGGTCACCATATCCACGCCGGCGTCTTGTAAATCGGCACCAATCTCATACGGACTGTTAAACTGTGGGTAACCGGATAAACCTAACTCCTCACCACCCATGATGGTTTCTTGATTAGCCATCGTAATCGACGGTTCGGATAAAAAAGGTTTCACCTCTTCCAACATTGGTTGAAAATCATACCGCTCTCCGTTCCAGGCGCCGTCATAGACCCTGTCATGAATCAAAACATCCCCAACCGCTGCCACCGTAATACTTGGTGTCAACCATTCTGAAGCTTTTTCTTCTACGGAAGAATGATAGTCAGACTGCTGACCTGCTTCTTGTCCATCATTTTCTGCACAGGCTGTCAGCAGCAGGAAAACAAACAGACTGAAAAAACAAAACTTTCTCATCTTATAAACTCCTTGCTGCAGATTTCTTACATTCTAACATGGTTTGGCATGGATTTCTCACTTTTTCACTAAATTTTTCACCGTTTAGCTGACTGTAACCATCCAATCGCCTCAACTAACATTCAGTGAAATCCTCACTAAATGAAGGTCATTTTACCCCTAAGTCATATTTTTCTTTTAGGCTGTCAGGTGCCATCTTTACCATCTGTTGCAAAATAAGTGTAGCAATAAAAACATCATCAAACAAACCTAATACGAGCAGATAATCTGGGATGATATCAAAAGGGAAAACAAGATAAACTGCAATAAAAAGGGTCGAGATGATTTTTGCCAGACGATTTACTTCTTTCGAAAGAAAAAATTCTTTAAAAAATGGGATCGATTGGTGAAATCGAAAAAGGAATTTCATTCGCCGCATGAACCGCATCCTTCCACCTCACTTCTAGCTTATGTTAGCGGGTCATCGTTATAGAACGATCCCCTCCTTACTTTTCATGGTTTCATCATACTTGTTTGATCAGCTAACTTCCATACATAGCCTCTTTCATGAGGAAATCCTCAGCTGCATGGTTGCTAACTGAGGATTCATTTATCACAGCGGTAAGCGTCCGTAAGCTCCCCTGCTGTAAAAAGTATTCATACGAATAGAAGCTGAGAAACATCGGACTCTATTCATCCTAAATAAGTCTCGCTTTATCACCTTAGGCCTTTTTTTTGGCTGCTTTTTCTCGTTCATTTTTGTTTAAGATTTTCTTGCGTAAACGGATCGATTCAGGAGTGACCTCGCAATACTCATCATCATCCAAATATTGAATCGCTTCTTCTAAAGACAAGGTACGTGTCTTACGAATCGTTGCTGTCTGATCCTTTGTTGCAGAACGCACGTTGGTTAAATGTTTCTCCTTCGTGATATTAACCGTTAAGTCGTTCTCACGATTATGCTCGCCAACGATCATGCCAGCATATACCTCTGTGGTCGGCTCGACAAAGATTATCCCACGGTCCTCCAAGTTCATAATACCATAGGTAGAAGCCTTCCCATTCTCTAAGGAAACCAAGACACCCTCACGACGACCACCAACCTGACCTTTCGCAAATGGGGCATACTCTTCAAAGGTATGGTTCATAATACCATAACCACGTGTTTGCGTCATAAATTCTGTTGCATAACCAATCAACCCACGAGATGGTACTTTAAATTCCATCCTGACTTGTCCTGTACCATGATTAGCCATATCAAGCATTTCACCCTTACGAGAACCTAAAGACTCCATTACTGGTCCAGTATAATCCTCTGGCACATCAATCTGCACTCGTTCCACCGGTTCACATTTGACACCATCGATTTCTTTAATAATAACCTCTGGCTTTGATAACTGAAGCTCATAGCCTTCCCGGCGCATATTTTCTACTAAAATAGACAGGTGTAACTCCCCGCGTCCGGAAACAACCCATGCATCAGGAGAATCAGTTGGATCCACCCGTAAACTTACATCCGTTTCTAATTGAGACAACAACCGCTCCTCGATTTGGCGAGAAGTGATATACTTGCCTTCTCTTCCGGCAAATGGACTATTGTTAACGACAAAAGTCATTTGCAAGGTTGGCTCATCAATTCGTAAGATCGGTAATGCTTCCTGATGTTCCGTCGGGCAAACCGTCTCTCCTACGTTGATATCCTCCATACCTGTAACCGCAATGATGTCACCGGCCGTTGCTTCCTTGATTTCAATTCGCTTCAGGCCAATAAAACCAAACAGCTTGGTTACACGGAAGTTTTTGATCGAGCCATCGGTTTTCATTAGGGATACCTGTTGTCCTACCTTGATCGAACCTCTGAATACACGACCAACTCCAATACGACCTAAATAGTCATTGTAATCCAACATCGTTATCTGAAACTGCAATGGTTCCTCTGCATTATCGATTGGTGCTGGAATCTTCTCCAAAATCGTTTCAAAGATCGGTTCCATGGTTTCCTGTTGTTCTTCGTCAGGATAGCTGGACGTTCCATTTAATGCGGAAGCATAAACAACCGGGAATTCCAATTGCTCATCATCGGCGCCAAGCTCAATAAACAGGTCCAGCACCTCATCAATTACCTCGTCAGGGCGGGCATTCGGACGATCAATTTTGTTCAAGACAACGACAGGCTGCAGTTTTTGCTCTAATGCCTTTTTCAACACAAAACGAGTTTGCGGCATACAGCCTTCATATGCGTCCACCACTAGCAATACACCATCTACCATCTTCATGATACGTTCTACTTCACCGCCAAAATCGGCATGTCCAGGTGTATCCAAGATATTAATGCGTGTATCCTGATAATTAATCGCTGTGTTCTTCGCCAAAATCGTAATCCCGCGTTCCTTTTCGATATCGTTAGAGTCCATAGCACGTTCTGCTACCTGCTCATGTTCATGGAAAGTACCAGAATAGCGGAGTAACTGATCCACTAATGTCGTTTTGCCATGGTCAACATGGGCAATAATTGCAATATTACGAAGATTTTCTCTTAATTGCGTCATTTTTTTCTCTCCTTATTATTAAAAAACGTACCGTGTTTTAACTTTTGATCATTCTATATGTTCCACAACTAACCTAGTATACCACAATTAAGAGAGTTTGTATCATTTTTTAGGATTTTTTTCGAATTTTGCAAAGGAAATGGTGAATTGTGCCCCGCCTTCTGGTCGATTAGCTGCCTTGATCGTTCCATTTGATTGTTCGACAATCGCCCTGGCAATCGCTAAACCTAATCCCGTTTCTCCACTATCGCCTTTGATAAATCGGTGGAAGATTTTCTTAATAATTTCTTCTTCAATCCCGGTGCCATCATCTTGCACCTTCATTTTTAACTTATCCTCTTCCATAACAGCCGTCACTTCAACCTTTGTTTCTGCATGTCTGATCGCATTGGCTACCAGATTCATCACAGCCTGAAGCAACTTCTCTTCATCTGCATATAGTTGCACGGATTCACTATGTTCCAGCGTGATATCAATTCCTCGCTCATTGGCAATAGGTAATGCCCTCTCCATCACCTTCTCCATGAAGTCAGAGACATCTATCGGTTCCGCATGGTAAATATCTGCCTCACTATCCAGCTTGGCCAACAAAATAATCTCATTAATGATTTTCTTTAAGCGATTAATCTCCACTACCATGACATTTAAGCCGCGATCCTTTTCCTCGCCTTCAAATATACCGTCTCGAATCCCTTCCGCATATCCTTGAATCGTCATCAGCGGTGTCTTCAATTCATGACTGGCATTTTGGAAAAAATGGCGTTGTGATTGAATAAAGCTGTTTAATTCATCCGCCATTTCTCGCACACTTTCCTCTACCTCTTTGATTTCTCCCGTTGCCTTGATCGTTTCCATATCATCAAACTGCCGCTTCTCAATTTTCTTCATTTGATGGCGTAATTGGGTCAATGGTGTGACCAACTTGGTAGTTAAATAATGACTAAGCAAAACCGTTATCGCTATACCAATTAAGAAAATAACGACTAAACGATTGATCAGGCTTTGCTGTACCCCCTGCAAATCATCAAGTGGTGTCAAAAGCACCAGCTGCTGGGTAGACACAGGTGAGAGAAAGGGAATGATCGATACCACATAACGATCCTCCTGCCCTTGCCATAAAGGCTGTGATCTGCTATTCAGGTCATACTGCGCTAACCAACTTTCCAAAATCGTTATATTGCCAATTGAAGAAAAAATAATCTGATCACTATCCTGATCATAGGCAAAAACCTCTAAATTATATTCGCCCAGCAGCTGTAATAATCGCTGTTCATTCGTGGTATCATTTAAATCCTGCGACATGATAAAATCGACAACCAGTTCCCCTTTATCCGCTAATTGACGCTGTTCATCCTTAATCAGCATTTGCAGCATTTGCGAGTAAATGGTAATCCCTGCCACTGTCATGATCACAACTAATAGAGTGGTAAAAGCAATGGTTAACTGATACTGCAGTTTCATCGTTCATCCTCATATTCTAGACGATAGCCATATCCCCAGACCGTTTCGATCGGAAAGTGTTCCAGCTTCTTTCGCAAGCGTTTGATTAAATCATCCACGGCACGGTCACTACCAAAGTAATCATCACCCCAAACCCTTAATAAGAGCTCTTCCCGGGAAAAAGCTCGATTGGGATGCTGCGTTAGAATAACAAGCATATCGAATTCCTTCGATGTCACATCGACTTCATCACCATGCCAATGAACCAAACGACCGGCTTTATCAATCTCTAACCCTCCGAGCCGAAGCGTCTGCTCATCGGGATTATCGGAGAGCGGTCGCGTTTCTGTTCGTTTGAACAAGCGTTTAATGCGTGCAACTAGCTCCCTTGGGCTGAATGGCTTGGTCAAATAATCATCACTGCCCAACTCCAGACCTAGAATCTTATCTACTTCCTCGTCTTTCGCCGAGATAATAATAATAGGCACCTCGCTTACCTGACGGATCTTCTTACATAACTCATACCCATCCATACCTGGCAGCATAATATCTAGGATCCACATATCTGGCTGACCATCCTGCGCTTTCTCCCAAGCCTCTTCTGCATCTTGTAATAAATGAACATGATAGCCCTCTTTAACTAAATAGGCCTTCACTATATCTCGAATATTCCGATCATCTTCTACTATATATATCATTTGATTCATCCCATTAAACCTCCCTGATTTGACTCGCGGGTTTCACACATAGGTATCTATCTTATCTTACACATATTTTCGCATATTTCCGAAAAAAAATTAAGCACGGATGCATAAATAGTTACATTTACACATATTTTCTACAATTATCACATGTTTGTACCTCAAAAAAAGGGTATGATTATAGTAAGAAATCAAACAACAAATCGACGAAAGGTTGTGAAATAAATGGAACAAAATCAAACAAACCCTCAACCCAAAAAAGAAAAAAACACATTACCCATGTTATTGAGCGGGGTCGCTGGGGGTGTCATAGCCGCCTTATTCACCGGTGGAATATTTCTAAATATCATTCAGGATGACAATAGTGAGGCGACAGCTGGAGAAGAACAGACACCTACAGAGGAAACGGAAGGAGCGCAGGAAGATGGCGCCGCCGCAACAACGACTACCTTAAACAATGAAGCAAGTGCCAATGTAGTAAGTAACGCGGTCAGTCAAGTTTCTGACGCCGTTGTAGGCATTTCCAACATTCAGCAGTCCAACCTATGGGAAGAAGCCGACGCGGCCGGCACTGGATCAGGTGTCGTTTATAAAAAAGATGGTGAATATGCTTATGTGGTGACCAACAACCACGTGGTAGAAGGAGCCCAAGAAGTAGAAGTCACCTTAACCAATGGAGAACATGTACAGGCAGACGTGCTTGGCTCTGATCAATTATCTGACTTAGCCGTGTTACGTATTGCAAGTGACCAGATCTCCACGGTAGCCGAAATGGGATCTTCCGAAGACATTACAGTGGGCGAAACAGCCATTGCGATCGGTAATCCATTAGGTCAAGAATTTGCTGGTTCCGTTACACAAGGGATTATCAGCGGATTAGATCGTTCAGTGGATATCGACCTTAACCAAGATGGCCAGCCAGACTGGACAACCAGCGTTATTCAAACCGATGCGGCAATTAACCCTGGTAATAGTGGTGGTGCGCTGATCAACACAGACGGCAAATTAATTGGTATTAATTCGATGAAAATTGCCCAATCCCAAGTAGAAGGAATTGGTTTCGCGATTCCGATTGACGATGCCAAACCGATTATTGACCAACTAGAACAAGGTGAACAAGTACAACGTCCATTCCTAGGTCTAAGTGCTGTTGACTTATCTACCGTTCCTGAGCGCAATTTACAAGAAACATTGAATTTAGATGAAAGTGTAGAAAATGGGGTCGTCATCGCCCAAATTGAACCAAATGCACCAGCAGAACAAGCCGGGCTTCAACGATATGACGTCATTACCAAAATTAATGATAAAGACATTGAATCGATGTTAGAACTGAAAAAATATCTCTATAGTGAAACTAGTGTAGGTGAAGAAGTGGACATTACTTTCTATCGTGATGGAAACTTGCAAACTACCACTTTAGAGTTGGCAGAACAACAAAACGCTCAATAAAGCAAGATGGCTTTATTGGAAATAAGGCACTCCGCAGCAAAAAAAGAAAACAAGCTCGCAATGAACAAGCTTGTTTTCTTTTTATTTCCTCTCCTAATCTGATACATTATTAATAAAGGAAGAGGAACCGGGCATTGGCATTTGTTAACTCTTTTTTCGCCTCACTTGTATACGCTTTAAGGCTTAGAGTTACGGGCCATTTACACCGAAATAAATAACAAAGAAGGGATGACTCTCTATGCAGAAAATAGGTTTTATCGGGACGGGCGTCATGGGAAAAAGTATGGCAGAACAGCTTATGGATGCTGGACACACCGTCCACGTATACACACGCACCAAGGATAAGGCAGCTAACCTCTTGCAATCAGGTGCTATTTGGGAACAAACTGTTGCTGAGGTAGCAGAAAAAGCAGATATCGTAATCACAATGGTTGGTTATCCAACCGACGTAGAAGAGATCTATTTCGGGAACGATGGCATCATGGCCCACGCCCATCCTGGGTCTTTTCTCATCGATATGACCACTTCTGATCCCGGCTTAGCGGAAAAAATTTATCAAGAAGCAAAAGAAAAAGGATTGCATAGCTTAGACGCTCCCGTATCCGGTGGAGACATTGGTGCTCAAAATGCCGAACTTACGATTATGGTTGGCGGAACACAGGAAGATTATGCGGAAGTACTACCTATTTTAGAATTAATGGGAGAAAATATCGTCTTACAAGGACCACCCGGAGCCGGACAGCATACTAAGTTGGCCAATCAAGTAGCAATTGCCTCTAATATGATCGGAGTAGCCGAGGCAATTATGTATGCCAAACAAGCTGGTCTTGATCCGGTACGTGTCTTGAAGAGTATTGCCACCGGTGCGGCCGGAAGCTGGTCCCTCTCTAATCTGGGACCCCGTATGATCAAAAACGATACAGATCCCGGCTTTTATATCAAACATTTTATTAAGGATATGAAAATCGCCCTGCAAAATGCGAAAAAATTAGGTTTGGATACTCCTGGTCTTGCGCTTTCCTTAGAGCTTTATGAAGAGTTGGCGGCAAGAGGCATGGAAGATCGCGGTACACAGGCCTTGATCAAGTGGTATACAAGGAACTGGGAAGAAACAGAATAATGAAACAAGGCTTACCGTTACGAATGACGGTTGTGGTGGGAACCGTGGAATCGACTTTATCTTACGGACAAAACTTTGCGGGTCGGCCAGTTTTTGTCCGTTAGATTCATTCTTACGGACAAAACTTTGCTGATTGGCCAGTTTTTGTCCGTTAGATCCATTCTTACGGACAAAACTTTGCTGATTGGCCAGTTTTTGTCCGTTAGATCCATTCTTACGGACAAAACTTTGCGGGTCGGTCGGTTTCTGTCCGTTAGATCCATTCTTACGGACAAAACTTTGCTGGTTGGCCGGTTTTTGTCCGTTAGATTCATTCTTACGGACTGTAGAACGGAATTTGCTTTCTTCAGTCCGCGAGATTCACACGTTTTCTTACGGACAGAATTAAAAAATTGATCATCCCATTGCATTTCTAACAAAAACACAAAGGAACCATTCTCCTTTGTGTTTGCTGTTTCCTATTAAGCTTCTTGCGTCACACCATCTTCTTTGGCAATCCGATCTAGCCGTGCTTGGATATCTTCCTCGGACAAGTTGTGTTCCTGCACATATAAATTACGCGGATGAACACGGCACTCATGAGTGCAGCCGCGCATATATTTATGCTCATTTTCCTCAGAGCAGAGGATTTGGCGATTGCAATCTGGATTGGCACAGTTGGCATAACGTTCACAAGGCTTCCCGTCAAAATAATCGCGCCCGACAACGTTATGCTCCTTGCGATTAACGGGTACGGAGATACGTTCGTCAAAGACATAAAGCTGACCGTCCCAAAGTTCCCCTTGTATCTCTGGATCTTTACCGTAAGTGACCACACCACCATGCAGTTGGCCGATATCATCAAAGCCTTTCTGTTTCATCCAGCCCGAAAATTTCTCACAGCGAATCCCGCCTGTACAATACATCAATACCTTTTTATCCTCTAGCTCTTCCCGGTGCTCTTCAATCCATTCCGGTAAATCACGGAACGTCTCGATATCTGGATTAATCGCACCACGGAAATGACCTAATTCATATTCATAATCATTACGCGTATCCAAAATCACCGTATCTTCCTCTTGCATCGCCTCATAGAAGGCTTGTGGATCTAACAATTCCGCATTATCATCGCGAGGGTCAACATATTCTTCACCTAAACGCAAGCTGACCAATTCAGCACGTGGTCGGCAATGCATTTTCTTAAAGGCATGCTGTTCTGCTTCGTCCACCTTGAACATCATATCGGCAAATTTCGGATCGGCGTGCATCGCTTCCATGTACTTATTGGTCTGCTCCACCGTTCCCGACACGGTACCATTAATTCCTTCTTCCGCAACGAGGATACGACCTTTCAAACCAAGCTCCTTACAAAAACGTAAGTGCTCTTGCGCAAAGGTCTCCGGATCTTCCATCGTTACAAATTTGTAATACAATAATACTTGATACTTTTCCATTCGTTTTTTACCACCTATCAATTCATATTTGCAAGATATAAATCTTTTTAGGTTGGTTGATCTTTTATAATCTTGCAAGGAATTATTTTATCATGTTTTTATACTGGTTTCCAGTCCCTTACGTTATTTCCAGACACGGTTTTTTTGAAAACGTATTCTAACATGTGCTATCCTTAGGAGCAAGGAGGCGATCTTATGTCTATTTATGATATTCCTATTACAACTATCCAGGGAGAGGAAAAGAAGCTAGCCGATTATCAAAGTAAAGCGATGATTGTGGTCAATACGGCGAGTAAATGCGGCTTCACCCCTCAATTTGATGGTTTGCAGGAATTATATAAAAAATATAAAGATCAAGGCTTAGAAATACTAGGTTTTCCCAGTAATCAATTTATGAATCAAGAACCAGGTACTAGTCAAGAGGCCGAGGAATATTGCCGACAACATTATGGTGTCAGCTTTCCGATGTTTGCCAAGGTTGACGTACGTGGCAAAAACGCACACCCACTGTTTCAGCATTTAACCAAAGAAGCACCTGGGATTATTTCTGATCAAGTCAAATGGAATTTCACCAAATTTTTAATCGATGAAGAGGGCCAGGTCATCAAACGATATGCGCCCAAAACGGAACCTAAGGATATGGAAAAGGATATTCAAACCTTGTTGTAAACAGGAAGCAGACCACCCTGCTCAAAAGGTGGTCTGCGATCAGGTATGTGATTGGTTACATTTCGCGCAGCAGATTTGCCATTTCAATCGCCGCTACGGCAGCTTCTGCTCCTTTATTACCAGCCTTCGTACCGGCACGCTCAATTGCCTGTTCAATCGTATCGGTTGTAAGTACACCGAAGATGACAGGAAGACCGGCGTCCATGGAGACACTGGCCACCCCTTTGGATACCTCATTGCTGACATAATCAAAATGCGGTGTTGAACCACGAATGACCGTTCCCAAAGTAATCACCGCATCATACTTGCCAGAATCCGCCAGCTTCTTCGCCGCCAAGGGAATCTCAAAAGCCCCCGGCACCCAGGCAATATCGACATCTACTTCTGCCACACCATGCCGGCGCAAGGCATCCTCTGCACCATTTAGCAATTTTCCAGTAATAAATTCATTAAACCTTCCCACGACAATGCCTACCTTCAGATCTGTTCCGACTAGATTTCCTTCTAATATTCTTCCCATGTTACATTCCTCCACTCATTTATAGTTGCAAAAGATGGTTCAATTTTTCTGCTTTAGTAGCTAAATATTTTTGATTATTTTTATTAGGGGGCATTTCAATCGCTTTTCTCCCAACTAACTCCAAACCATAGGACTCGATACTGGAAAGCTTACGCGGATTATTGGTTAGTAAATGCAGCTTACCCACACCTAAATCTCGCAATATCTGTGCGCTGATGGCATAATCCCTTAAATCATCCGGAAAGCCCAACTGATGATTAGCCTCCACCGTATCAAAACCCTGCTCCTGTAAGTGATAAGCCTTCATTTTATTCACCAAGCCGATCCCCCTGCCTTCCTGGCGCATATAAACAAGGACTCCGGTTCCAGCGGCTTGGATCTCCTCCAAGGCCTTGACCAATTGCGGGCCGCAGTCACAACGCTCCGAGCTAAAGGCATCCCCGGTTAGACATTCCGAATGCACGCGGACAAGCGTCGGCTTTTCTGCCATAATCTCTCCAGTATATAAGGCGACATGTTCTTGACCAGTATACTTCTCCGTATAGGCCGCTAAGCGAAAATCGCCAAAGGCAGTAGGCAAATGAATATCTGCCTCCTTGATAATCAGTTGATCATAACGTTTGCGGTATTGAATCAACTCTTGAATCGTGATCAGCGGCATATCATATTGTTCGGCGATCTCTTCCAAATCTGGTTGACGAGCCATTGTACCGTCTTCCTTCATTACCTCACAAATCACACTTACTGGACTGGCCCCAGCTAATCGCGCCAAATCAACAGCCGCTTCCGTGTGCCCCGTACGTTCCAATACCCCTGCCTCTTTGGCGATCAAAGGAAAAATATGACCCGGGCGGTTAAAGTCGGCCGCCTGAGCGGTTGGATCGACCAATTTTTGTACAGTTAAGGCCCGTTCCTGCGCGCTAATACCGGTATGTGTCTGTTTATAATCAATACTTACGGTGAAATTGGTGCCATAGTCATCGGTGTTATGGCTGACCATCTGTTTCAGCTGGAAATGATCGGCATATTGCTTAGCCATTGGCACACAGATTAACCCGCGCCCTTCCCTCGCCATAAAATTGATAACCTCGGGAGTCGTGTGATCTGCTAAGGCAACAAAATCTCCTTCATTTTCCCGATCCTGTGCGTCCACCACAATAATGACTTTCCCTTGTTGTAACGCCGTAATGGCAGTTTCTACAGAATGTTTCATTGGTGCACCTCCTAAAATCCATATTGCTCAAGCTTATCTTCCGTTAATCCCTCGGCAGGTTGCTGCAGTAGTCGCTCCATATATTTGGCCAGCATATCAAATTCGACATTGACGGTATCTCCGATTTTTTTCTCTCCCAATACGGTCGCTTGCTGCGTTTCAGGGATTAACGAAATCGTAAAATGGTGATCCGTCACGCCAAAGACCGTCAATGACGTGCCATCGACCGCCACCGAGCCTTTATTAGAAATATAGCGGGAATCTGGCACGGCTATTTGATAATATTTCGCGTTATCCTCCTGCCAAACCCGAGTGATTTTCCCTGTTGCATCGACATGACCCGAGACAAAATGACCACCAAAACGGCCATTTGCGGCCATTGCCCTTTCTAAATTAACCGGTGATTGCCGAGAGAGCTGTGCCAATGAGGAACCACGAAAGGTTTCAGGAATCACATCTACTTGAAAACTGGTAGCCGTAAAATCGGTGACCGTTAAGCAGACACCATTAACCGAGATACTGTCCCCCACCTTCAAATCAGTGGTGATCTTACTTGCCTGAATGACTAGTTGCAGGGATTGATTATCCTGTTTGATGGCTTGCAGACGCCCTTTTTCTTCAATAATGCCAGTAAACATCAGACATCCTCCTTTGGTGTTGCGATAATTTTCAGATCAGGGCCGATCTGTTCGATTTGGGAAAAGGTAAAGTCGCTTGCTTCTTGCATCCATTGTGGCGATATTCCGCCGATTACCGCTTGTGCGTCTTGGCCACCTAGCAGTTTCGGGGCAATGTACCAATGACATTCGTCGACTAATTGCTCTTCCAAAAAACTGCGATGGACGGTGGCTCCACCTTCGACATAGAGAGATTGAATACCTTCTTCTGCTAATATTTCCAGCAGATCCGTCATATCGATCCGAGCGCTTGACAGCTGAATCACTTTCACCTCAGGGTGTTGCTGACAAAAAGCTTCCTTGTCTGCTTGATTGCCGCAAACCAACCACGTATCTGCCTGCTCATCAAAGATAGCAAGATCCCCTTGCAGCGATAGTTTGGTATCCAGAATCACCCGGATCGGATCTTTCCCACCACCGGCTAAACGGGTAGTCAGGCTGGGATTATCCTCGATGACAGTGTTGCGCCCAACCAAAATCGCATCATGACGATGGCGTTGCCGATGCACATCGATACGAGCCGACGCTGAGGTAATCCACTTGCTGTCCCCTGTGCTGGTCGCTGTTTTTCCATCTAATGTCATCGCCGCCTTCAAGGTAACAAAAGGGCGACGCTTATGCTGGTAATGGAAGAAATGTTGGTTGATCGTTAGGGCACGCTGTTCCAGCAATCCCACTTCAACCTCCACACCGGCATGTTCGAGTATTTCCACACCTTTTCCCGCTACTTTAGGGTTAGGATCAAGGCAAGCGATATAGACCTTTTTCAATTGATGATGTACAATCAGCTCTGCACAGGGCGGTGTTTGACCATAATGGGCACAGGGTTCTAAGGTGACATACAGCTCTGCCCCTTTGGTCTTTGAACCAGCTTGTTCGATGGCGTGCACCTCGGCATGAGCTTCTCCCGCCTTCAGATGTGTGCCTACGCCTAGCAATTCACCGTTTTTGACCATCACTGCCCCCACTGATGGATTGGGGCTAGTCTGGCCAATCGTTGCCTCGGCCAGGTTCAATGCCAGATTCATCCATTCCTGTTTTGTTTTCATAGGTCGCTCTCCTTTTTTCATACACAAAAAACCCCAGGCGACTCGACCTGGGGTTTTATAGATTCAGATATTGTAAAAAAAGTTGGCTGGATAGTGGGCCCTCATGGTGGATTTTTTCCATCATTAAGAAAACAGCTTCTTTCTCTGATAGGCATCTTCATTTTTTCCATTACCCTAATAGTTGGCTAACAGAAATAAACCTTTCCTATCTGAAAAGAACACTATTCCGCCAATTCCTTTTCCCATCCAGACTATCACTGTCGGCTTTGGATTTTCACCAAATCCACCTTCACACTCTTGCAAGTGCTCCGGGTCACGGACTGAAAAGCGGTTCTCCGCTTTATCACCGTCGGTCGGGAATTACACCCTGCCCCAAAGGAATCTCATCGCTTGTATTCAATTTTTTGATTTCCTCTTGTTACTTTACACACTCTGAAGTGGCATTCTATCAGGATTTGCAAGCTTTTGAACAAATTATCCGCATTCGACAATATCCTAATGTATCAGCTAAAACCCTGCCAACATGATTGCCACATATACTAATATGTTCCCCTTTATAATAGCAGTATAAAAATCTAAATGCAAGGGATTAGATCCATGTTTAAGCGTTATAATTATTTGGTAGATTAGATTAGAAAATAAGCTTATCTGTATGTATTTTCACGTGTTTTTGTCAGTATTTCCTACTTTATACTTTTTTCGTTTAACGACTCTTTCGAACTCATACACGTTTCTCCCTTTTCTTTAATGAATATTGCATTCAGAATGTACCAGCCTTGCAATCTTTTTTACCACCAAATGCGGAGAGTTTTACCACCTTTTGCGGAAGGCTTTACCAGTTCAACGCCTCCTGTATACTTAATATGCATGCCAAGCAGCATGACATTAGGAATACAGGAGGTTTTTTATGTTCCCCTATCGACAGATGCTGAAATTATATGATGAGGAAAGGAGTTTACGAAATATCGCAGCGATGACGCGGCATTCACGTCAAAAAGTAACAGAAGTCATACGGCTAGCGGAAAAAAGAGGATTGAAGTGTCCGTTAGATGAAGAAATGACGGATGCTTGGATTGAAGATTTTCTCTATCCTGAGAAAAAACTAGAAGCTTCCGGCAGATATATGATTGATTTTGATTACCTGCATCAAGAGTTGGCCAAACCACATGTTACCTTAACATTACTTCATGAAGAGTATGTGAGGAAATCTCAAGAACAAGGGAAGATTCCCTATGCCTACCGGACATTCACAGAGCACTATCATAACTTTGCCCAAAAACACAAAGCTACTCTGCGAATTAAACGGAAACCAGGGGAATTGTTAGAAGTAGATTGGGCTGGTTCTACTTTATTTATCGTGGATCCGGATACAGGAGAAAAAGTAAAAGTATATGTATTTGTGGCAACTTTACCGTGTTCGCAGCTTTCCTATGTCGAAGGTTCATTATCCATGGATTTAGCGGCTTGGATAAAGCTTCATCAACACACATTTGAATACATGGGAGGAATTACTCAAATTATTGTTCCTGATAATTTAAAAGTTGGGATAACCAAACATACCTCCAAAGAATTGGTGTTAAACAAGACATACGAAGAAATGGTTCGTCATTATCACTCGGTCGTCATGCCAGCACGTGTGCGTGCACCAAAAGACAAATCGAGCGTAGAAAGTTCTGTAAATACCGTGTCGACCTGGATTATTGCCGCATTAAGGAATACGCAATGTTTTACGTTAGAAGAAATAAATCAGGAGATTCGAAAAAAACTGGAGGAATTTAATCATCGCCCTTTCACAAAAAAAGAAGGCTCCCGTTGGTCAGCGTTTATGGAAGAGGAGAAGTTTGCCCTTACTCCTCTTCCCACTGAACCTTACCAGATGTCAGAGTGGCGAACAGCCAAAGTACAGCCTAATTATCACATCTCGGTAAAAAGTATGTTTTATTCTGTTCCCTATGAGTATATCGGAAAACAAGTCGATGTAAAAGTCTCCGGTAAGGTGATCGAAGTTTTTTATAATTACATGAGGATTGCATCCCATCTGACGCTTCATGGGAAATACGGGCAATATTCTACGGTACATGATCATATGCCAGATAACCACAAACTTTACGTGGAACAAACACCACAGGATGCGTTGGATTGGGCAGAAAATATTGGAGAGCATACGCTGGCGGTGGTGAGATTTCTAATGGATAGTTATGAAGTAGAAAAACAAGCGATGAAATCTGTCTTTGCCTTGAAGAAACTGGAGCGCACCTACACTGTTTACGAAATCGAACGTGCTTGTAAAATGGTCCATCAAATCACGAATCGTCCAACGGTGAAAAGTATTCAAACACTAATTAAAAATAATAAAAAAGCAGACGCAGAGAATGCTTTCACACAAAAGCAGACACATGAGCAAAATAAGCATGGTTTTACTCGTGGGGCTTCTTATTTTGGAGGGAAAAATAAATGAATCAACAGAATATAGATAAACTAAAAGCATTAAAACTATCAGGAATGGCAGAAGCCTATGAAACCATTTTCTTCAATGAAAAAAATAAGGAAATGAATTTCGATACATTACTCAGCATCTTGATTGATCAAGAAGAGTCCCGACGAAACAGCAATAAAATCAACCGACTTCTTAAACAGGCAACCTTTCCTGAATCTGCTTCCGTGGAAGACATTCTTTATTACGAAGACCGAAAACTGGATAAAGAGTTACTTTTACGTTTAGCTAGTGGCAGCTACATTTTGGATGGACGAAATATTATCTTTAAAGGAGTCTCTGGAGCCGGAAAGTCATGGATGGCTATTGCATTTGGCGTACAAGCATGCCGTCAGCATTTTAAAGTTCAATATACACGGCTTCCTGATTTATTAGAAGCATTCAAAATAGCAAAATATCAACAAGATGACAGCTATATCAAACTAATGAGGAAGCTTCTGAAAGTGGACCTCCTTATTCTTGATGAATGGCTACTTTATACCTTAACAGATGAAGAGACAGCCCTTCTTCTGGAAGTAATTAATACAAGACGTCAGGCAAAGCAATCCAATATATTCTGTTCCCAATTTGACCTTGATGGATGGTATGAAAAATTAGGAAGTGGAACCCTGGCAGAGGCTATTCTGGACCGGATTGTCCATGATTCTTATGATATTTTTATTGACGGAAAAGTATCTATGCGCGAGCGTTTTGGCGTGCAGCATCAAAAAGAGAATGATGAAGAAAATAAGCCGCTTATATAAGGTTTTAAAATAAGAAAAGAGAGGGTTTTTAAATGGATGAGTATATGACGATAGCAGAGACGGTTGATCTCTTACACAATTATGAGGTGGATTGCGATGAAAAAGATGTGTATCGATGGATAGCTAAGGGTGAAATGGAAGCAACAGAACATGAAGGAAACTATTATATACTTGAATTAGATATGTTAGATTTCTTAATAGATTTAAGTAATGTTGGAACAGCTTATGAAAAAGGAATTAATAATGAAACCAAAATAGTAAGACTTGAAAAGAGGATACAAGAGTTAGAAAAAAAGATTGACAGCCTGCGTTGTGAGAAAGTGCAACTTGAACTTCGATTAGGAATTCTTCCGTTTTAATGGATAAAGAAATCCCCTCGATTTTGGTAGTCGGGGGGATTCTTTATATGAATGGTAAAGTGCTCCGCAAAGAGTGGTACATTCCCCCGCAAAAGGTGGTAAAAAAGACCGCACAAGTGGTAAAAATCATCCGCCGTACTCATTTAATACGTATAGAACACCAGATACGTCTCCTAAAAGCGATCAACATATTAATAAAAAACGTGGGAAGAAGTGATTGGAATAGGGCGGATCAATGGAAAAGCCACAAAGTAACCAGTCTACTTGTTGAGAGGTTACTTCCCGTGCTTCTTTCACTGTTCTAAACCAAATCATTTATATAAATATAAAAGCCAGAAACCTTTCCCATCCCAGTGTAGAATTTTAAAACGATCCTGTTTGATTCCACAAAAGAAAAAGAGTACTTCCTAGAAATGTTTATGGCAAACTAATTATGTAGGGATTGGCATTTAATTTATGCAGGGCCCTGCATAAATTAAATGGCCACTTGCCAACCTCTCCAAATAACTTTAAACTCCTCGTTGGACCAACAACGTTTAACAGGAGGATATTAGGAGATGTTAGCAGTGGCACAAGTTGATTATATCAGACATGAAGTAAATCAAAAAGGTGAAACATACGCCAGTGTGGGGAGACGGATGGGAATTGACCCCCGCACAGTAACTAAGTATGCCAATCAAGAGGAATTCACGAAGAAAGAAAAGCAACAACGTAAATCACCAGTCATGGATCCCGTGAAGCCAATTTTGGATAAATGGATCAAGGAAGATTTAAAAAAGAAAAGGAAGTATCATAGAACAGCAAAAAGAATGTTTCAGGAACTAGAGAAATTCCATAGTTTCAAAGGATCCTACCGTACTGTTCGCAACTATGTTTCAGAACGTAAACGAGAATTAAAAGAGAATATGGAGAGCGCAGCATTGCCTCTTGAGTCAATTCCGGGTACGGCACAAGTTGACTTTGGGACAGCACCATTTAAGTACCATACCGAAGTGATTGATCTTCCTTATCTGGTAATATCCTTTCCAAACAGTAATACTTTTTACTTTCAGGTTTTTCCTTCGGAAAATACAGAGTGTTTACTGGAAGGGTTACAACGCATGTTCCAGCATATGGGAGGGGTTCCCAAAACGATTCGATTTGATAATTTATCACCAGCAGTAAAGAAAGTTCGGGCAAAAGGAGAGCGTGAGTTAACGGAGACCTTTGATAGATTTGTTCTGCATTATGGTTTTACATACGAGTTTTGTAATCCTGGTAAAGGTAATGAAAAAGGTCATGTTGAAGCAATGGTTAAATATGTGAGAAATAACTTTTTATTACCAGAGAATACAATTTTAGAACTGGATCCATTCAATGAAACACTCTGGGAAATGGCAGAGCAGGACCGCGATCGTTTGCATTATGAGAAAGGTATCCTTCAATCAGAACTATTTAAGGAGGATCAAGAAAATTGGCTTCTCTTACCTGAGAAAAGATTTGAATGCGCACGATATGAGGAGATAAAATCAGACAAATACGGATTCATTTCAATAGACAAGAAGCAATACTCTACTTCTCCTCGATTCGCCAAACAGAACGTGCGTGTATGCATCACATATAACGATATAACCATCTTGGAGGAGAATAATGAGGTTATCGTAAAACATCCAAGATTATATGGCATAAAGAGAAAATCAATGGTGTGGCAGCCTTATTTGAATCTACTATCGAAACGCCCTAGGGCAATTAAGTATTCAGGGATTTATGAGCAGTTCCCGCCAATTTGGACAGAATACCTACTTGATTGTACGGAGGAAGAACAAAAGAGTGCCTTGCGGTTATTGGGAGGGCTTTTAAAGAATGATGACTTTTCATTGTTGAATGAGGCTTTACAATTGGCCTCTACACATGGCCACCCAGATACTGATCAAATTAAGCATTGTTTCTATTCATTACTTAACCAAAACGATGCCCATACCGCCATTACACCAAAGGTGTCTATACCTAATGTGCCAAATGCGACAAGAGGGTTATCCCATTATGATTCCTTCTTCCAGAAGGGAGGGATCAGTCAATGAATGATCAAATAGAAGCTTACGCCAAACGTTTAAAGCTGAGTTGGATTAGAGAGAACTACAGCAATGTAGAGGCTGATAGTGATCAGGAATACCTCCTGAAGTTATTTGAGAATGAAGTACAGAACCGTGAGGAAAGGAAAATAAACTTACTACTAAAGCAAGCTGGACTACCCAAGACAGGTAGCAACCCTTACCAGTGGGAGCATATTCAAATTCCACAGGGCATTGACCGAGCGGGAGTTTTGAACGGAGACTTCATTAGTGAAAAGGAAAACCTTATTTTGTATGGCGGGGTTGGGACTGGGAAAACCTATTTGGCATCGTTAATCAGCTTAAATGCCATACATAGGTTTGGCAGTCGGGTCAGATTTTACACTGTGGCATCCTTGGTGAATAAATTAATCGACGCTAATCAGCAGGGAAACCTTACGAAACTAATGAAACAGATTGAGAAGCTGGATTTATTAGTATTGGATGAACTTGGCTATATTCCCCTCAATAAGGAGGGGGCAGAGCTTTTATTTCAAGTCATCTCTATGTGTTACGAAAATAAAAGTATTATCATCACAACTAACCTGCAGTTTGGCCAATGGAATCATGTTTTTGGCGACCCAATACTGACAGAGGCGGTTATCGACCGATTGATTCATCACTCGCATTTATTGCTTTTTACCGGAGACAGTTTCCGTTACAAAGAATCTTTATTACATGAGTAATTAGAGGTGGCAAGTGGCATACAAATTTAAATGCCATTTCATACATTTTTTACTTGCCAAATACATAGAAAGGATCTAAATCAAACTACGACTGAACTAGCGAACCTATTCCATACCGCGTATCTGTTTTTTCCACATACAATATAAAATCCTTTCGCTTCTTCTAAGTTGACAATCAAATCAAAAAAACTCCTGTTTCTTTGTCTTGAGACAAGTATACAAAAGGTTTGGCTGTTTATACAGATATTCCATCATCCAAAAAAATCTCTACAGATACGAGAATCAAATCTGTAGAGTGAAGATTTAATATATATCACTACGTAAATAATTTTTAATATTAAGTGTTATCATGTAGGTGTTCTTCAATTTCTTTAATAGCTTCTTCGTAGTTATTTCCGGCTATTTCCTTTATTTGTTTTTTATTTTCTTCTGATAAAGTATAGTTTTCAATGACAATTAATTTATCGTGTGTAATTATATTTCCAGCATCATCAAAAGAAAGACTAACATGAAAACCATCCGTTTTTGAAAAATCAGGATTAAGAGTTTCTGGTATAAAAGATGTTCCATCTCCACCTTCTTCTATATAAACTGTATAATATTTAATTTCTGTTATCGGATCTTCTATCTGATCATTAGATGAAAACGGAGTATTTAAATCAAGTTCATTAACGTTATTATCATGACTATTCTGTATATTATTATTTTGTGTAGTATAATTATGGGTCCAGAAATAATATATGGTGGTAGAAATGAGTAATATTCCCACAACAGCAATGATTAATCCTATTTTTTTACGTTTCATTAGCTCCACTCCTTGCTATTTATCTTTAATTATATCCTTAGTTACTTGGAGTTCTTTCAATAAAATGAAAAAACTAATCAAAATAAAATCAAGTATAGCAAAAAGCAGCACTATTGGTAGTATTATGGAAATATTGTAGCTAACAAAGAAAGAAATAACAAAAATGATATTCCAAAATACTAATAAAAATAGATAAACTAAATAGTGTTTCTCGAAAAAACTATATCCAAAGATCCATTGAAGTGCTAAAATCTGCTTGTTAGCTTCTAAATAATAAATGGCTGAAAAAAATAACAAAGTAATAACTAATACAAAGTAAATGCTACAGTAAATGGATATTATGCTGAGCTGTTCTTTGTTTCTTGTAACTTTATCCTCTACTTGAGCATAAGCAACAGACACCGGTTCCCAAGTATCAGTGAATGAATATTTATCAATTAAGTTCTGGGTGTTTTGAAGGGGAAATTCATTATTCCCGTTTTTTGTATAAAAACCAACCCCCATAGAAATGGAATTTGTTAAAATTAATGGATCAAACTTGTAATTGATTACTACTGCTATCGGATCTTCTATCTGATAATTATTTTGTACAGCTACTTGTGGAGAAAAAGAAAAGTAATTCTGATTATTTCTCACAAAGATTGGTTTAACTTGAACAGGCTCATCTTTATTTATATTATAAGAACCTTGGTAATCATTTTCAAGTTGCTGGATAATTTCTTCCTGATAAGGCTGAAATTTTTCAGGTATCAATACACTTATTTCATTTTCTTTGGGTTTTGAAATCTCTATTGGTCTATTCTGTAAATCATAAATAGGGTTCACGGCTAGATAGTTTCTGTTTATTTCTACTTTTTCTCCATCCATCCCCTGAGTATTGCGGACAGATTGAGCCAGTAGTGCGGAGTTTTGAGCCACTGTTTGCGGACAATTGAGCCAGTCATTGCGGAAAGGAGAGCCACTGTCTTATGAAAGCCGGTTTTCTTCCTATACTAGCTTTCTATTTCTAAAAAAGCCCTAAAGCTTATTGATATAGCTCTAGGGCTGTCTTATTCTATAAATCTTCCATATCAAAATATAATTCAATATATTTCTGATACCTTATTATAGTTGGATAATCAAAGAAATTTTCGTAAATATCGCTATGGAGTTCAAAATAAGGAAGATTTTCACCTTCCGGTGTTAATGCATTCACTTCTGATCTTAGTTGAATTATCATTCTTTCTAGCTTTTTTGAATAGCTTATTAGATTAATAATTAAATCCAGGTTATCCATTTCTTCATTGCTCATTTCTTTAAGTTTTCGCAATTTCTAAACTCCTTTCGTTGTCCTATCAAGATTTCCTGTCTATTCCATGGCGTTCTCTCATCGAAATTGTTCCATCTAAAAGGATTTTATAAGAATCATGGACAATACGATCAAGAATCGCATCTGCTATCTGTGCTTGGCCTAATTTCGAATGCCATCCTTCTGGTGAAAATTGCGAACAGAATATAGTAGAAGTTCTCTTTAATCTTGCTTCAATAATTTCTAATACATGAAGCACGTTTTCCTCAGAAAGTTCGGTTAATAACCACTCATCAAGAATCAATAAATCTATTTTTTTATATTTTTGAATTAATTTACGAAAGCTGCCATCAGCTTCATACTTCGCAATAGCTAATTCATCAAGTAGTTCAGGCAATCTAATATATTTTACTTTGTAAAATTGGCGACATGCATGAACTCCAAAGGCATTCGATATCCACGTCTTTCCGTTCCCTGAAGCTCCCATTAAAATAATGTTATGATGATTTTGAATATAATTCCCTGTTGCTAACTCTAGAATAAGCTTTTTATCCAGATTGCGGTCAGAATGATACTCTATATCTTCAATGGCCGCCGTTGGGTCATTGAATGTCGCCTGTTTAATTAATCGTTCCAGTTTATTTGATTTGCGACGATCATATTCATAGTCTATCAAGAGGTTTAATCGGTCATCGAAATCCATATTATGATAATCTTTGTTTTGACACTGTAACTTGTACAGTTCTGCCATTGCGCCCATTTTCATTTCAGTTAATTTTCGTAGTGTTTCTTCGTTCATCATTTATTAACCCTCCCAAAATATTCAGCTCCACGTACAAATCCGTAATTATCATTGTTGGTCTGATGATTATCTATATCTATCTTTCTATTTTGTGTTTTCTTCTTTTTTCTCTTTAGTATGCCTTTTAAAACAGAAACCGTTGGATTCGTTGCTATTTCAAGTAATGTTTGTGTTGCTTTTTCCAGTTCTTTCTGTGTATACTTTGTCGATAGATTCCTTAATGAGCTAAGAATAGTTAGTGCTTTCTTTTCCACGTTCATTTCCAAAATATAAGAAACAAATTGCGTCATGTAAGGCCCAACCTCTTCTGCCCACTTTCGGTTATTATCTGGGTTATGTTCCAGATATAATCGATGATTATCAGGCATATGATCTGTATTTGTAGAAAATTGACCCATTTCACCTTTTAACCGTTTATGGGATGCAATTCTTGCCTCATTGAAGTAAACTTCAATTAGATCCGTGGTTAACCGAACATCGACAGACTCACGGACGTAGTCATATGGAACGGAATAATACATCAGTTCAACTTGAATGTGGTAGTTTAATTGAACTTTTGCCGTTTTCCATTCTGTAAGTTTGTATCGCGTTTGAGGAAGCTGTTGAAGGTAGGATTTCTCTTCTTCCTCAAACACCTTTTTACGTGAGCCAGGACGTTTTTGAAAATCAATCGTATTAATTTCTTCCAATTTTTTAAAAATCTGCCGATTTAAATCTTCGATATGAAAACATTGATAGTTTCTTAGTGAAGCAATAATCTGTCGAGAAATATATCCAACGGTTCCTTCTACACTAGGCTTATCTTTTGGTTTTCGTACACGAGTCGGAACAATAACTGTATGGTAGAAATCTGCTAGTTCTCGATAGGCTTCATTAAGAAGAAGTTCATCTCGAAGAGTCTTTGTAACCCCTGTTTTTAAGTTATCAGGAACTAAGGTCTCTGAAACACCTCCAAAGTACTCGAATGCATTTATATGGGCGGTAAGCCAATTAGCTGATTTCATATCCAGAAAAGCTTCCACATAACTGAATTGACTGTATGGCAGGGTTGCAGTAAAGATATATGCTGGGAGTATTTCACCGCTTGAACGATCTATAATTTCCAATGTAGAACCAGCCCAATCTACTTCTATAATTTCACCTGGTTTTCTGCGAATAGGCATGGTCAATTTATACTTTTTGGCATATTTTCCGTATTTTTCGGCAAATGTTCGATAAGCATAGGGAATCTTTCCTGTCTCACGTGCTTCCGCTGCATATTCATGATGCAGTAAAGTCAAGGTCACATTCTTTTTTTGTAATTCCTTATGCACCTTTTCCCAATCAACCGGGAAGTAACCTTTCTCAATAGCTTGTTTCTCGGGAAAGAGAAGCTCTTCCAACCATTGATTGGTCATCGTGTCGTTCAAATTTTCAAGATGAAGCTTCTTAGAACGTTGGACAACCTCAGAGACCGTATTTCTTGAATGACCAGTGCTGGAACTTATAGTTCTTTGGCTAACTCCTTCAAAATATAATTCCAGAATCTTACGACAATTAACCATAAAAAAACCTCCTGTATATAAGTATCATGCTTATATTGCATGTAACTTATATTATACAAGAGGTTGTTCTATAGTGGCTCTCTCTTCCGCAAAAGGTGGCTCCTTTTTCCGCAATGACTGGCTCAAAACTCCGCACTACTGGCTCAATCTGTCCGCAATACTCACATCCCCCAACGATTAACTCCAGTTAATGGTTTCTGCTTATAATCCATGTAGTAATATGAAGGTAAAATTAAAAAAGCTCCTTCTTCTTCTAATTCTTTATAAAACTGATTAAAACGATTATTTTTCTCATCTTCCTTACCAAAGTCGAAGGAGCCTCCCGATGATATGACACCTAAATAAGAGTATTCTTTTAATATAGACCATTTTTCTTGATAGTCTGCCGTAGATTTTAACTCTTTATATACGCCGATTCCTTGTTCTAGGGTTAACACCAAAATAAGCGCTAATACAAGACGAGTCAAAATGGTTAAATTCAGGGTCAATTTAATTGGTTTTTTATTTTTAATCATATTGGGAATACTAATTTTCCACGTAGCTAGCCAAGTGAAAAGTAATAAGATAATTATCAAAACAAATAAACTCTCCATATTTTTCAACCAATAAACTAAAAAATCACCTAATTGCTGGTAGCCATTATATATGAATAAGAAGAGCATTAATCCGATATAAACTAGTAATAAGGAACTTACTATGGTAATCCAATATCTTTTGAGAATATAACCACCTATCTCAGGGAAATTATATCCTAATAAGTATCTTACTGCTACCTCTTTATAATTATTTGAGATATCATAAAACATAGCTAGCATAATTAACAGGCATAAAATGATAGTTGTTTGGTACAATATCTCATTATAGGGATATTGAGAAAACATTACTTGAGAAGTATTCCTAGAAACCTCGATGGAAAAACCATTGCTTAATCCTAAGTGTTCAAATTGCTTAGGGTCTCCTCCACTGGTTATAGTGTAACTTCCTTTAATATCACGTGTGTTTTGTGCTGCTATCATGGGTCTTATTTCAATAGGATCAAAGCTGTGGAATAATTCTATTTTCCCAATTTGATTTTTATCATTAGTTGCTATAGTAGAAATATATTCGTTTTCGTTACTTTCATTATCGATATAGTTTCCTGATGCTAACTTTATATCAGCATAGTAAGTATCAGTATCGGATAATGAGACATAATAAACAAGTTTATCTTCTCCCTTATCATTGCTCTCATAAGATTCTCTCTGCAAATTAATTTTTGCTTCATTTGTCATATCTGTTAGCAAAGTGAAATTATCAGCTTTGTTTAAATCTTTATTCCCGCTTTCTATAACAACATCCCATATTTCGTTTGTTGGATGATAATTGAAATTTTGAAATTGTAAAAATTCAAATTGCTTTATTGATAAGAAACTTATAAGTATAAAGGTGGTAGCGAAGAGTACAAAGATAAGCTTTTTCATATGAACCTCCGCTCCCTCAATTTATTTTGATTTCCTTAAAATATCGCTGTTTTTCTATCTTTTTCTACCACATTTGGTGAAGCTATCTGGTTAAGGTGAAGGAAAGTATACGCCCGGGGGGTTAAGTATGGAAATAATAAGTAGCCCCTCACGAACTTAGCATCCATATTTATGAAAACTAAGTAAAATATACCGTATGATTGCACCTTTGGATCTCCACATTCAACATGGCGGTGGATCCTCCCATGTTTCTCGGCGTCGTGCGCGTAGATTCCTTTGTTCAACCTTACCATGTGTGGATGCCGGATATGCTTTCTAAGTGGGTCTATGCCCTAACGGAGTAGATACCGACCGGCTAATCCGTGCTTCCGATGTCATCGAATTTAAACAAATAGACAGCGTATTTTCTGTTGTATCACGCCACATTCCTGTATATCATGCATTATTTGGTTTTGGTGGAGGCATAGCCTGTTATACAAGCTATCCTACATTCGCCTGTATCAAGCATTCACGCGTTTCTGTCTGCAATCTGTCTCATCAAGCTACTTTCTGCAGGGATCTCAATGAAGGGATATCCCTCATCATGCGTTCTCCATCGAATGCACAGTTGCGCGTACCCATGACATAAAAGATCTTGATAAGCTTTCGGCCAAGTGCTACGAACGATTCTTTGCCTGTCAGTGGATGGTCCGGGCGATTTCTATAATAATGATGCAGCTGTTTGAAACCTTCGTTATTAGCTGATAAAGGGCGTGCGGCAAGGTACAGTATAGATCTTAATCGACGGCGACCACGTTTCGTAATCGTTGTTTGACCCTTGAATTTGCCCGATTGGTTCAGCTGCAGATTAAGTCCCGCTAATTTAATGATTTGGCGTGGATCTTGATAATTGGATAAATCTCCTACTTCAGCGAAAAACCCGGCAACGGTCATGACACCAACCCCTTTTATCGCGATCATTTGACGGGCACCGGGCACCTGGAGAACAAGTTCTTCCAATCGTGCTTCATGAGCCTCGATACGTCCCTTTATAGCTACATATTGATCGATTAAATAGCTGATTTCCTCTCGTGCCATGGTCAGTCCAACGGTCATACCTACACTCGTTTCAGCCGCATGTTTCAGGGATCGAGCTTGCTTGATTCCAACGCCACGCTTCGCCGCTTCTTTGATTTCCGCCAGTAAAGCCTCTTCCGAACAGGAGGCGATATCAACGGGAAGATAACCTTTTTTCAAGAAATGGATCGGTGTTTTCTTCGTCCAGTCTTTAAAAACAGTTGTAAACTCCGGGAAATAGCGATCTAGCGCATTCTGTACCTGCGCTTTTATAGATGTCAAATCTTTCTCCATTATGTCATGGAGTTTCATCCCTTCCCGCAATTCAGCATAAAGACCTTCCAGTAAAATCGGTTCATGAAAGCGTCCTGCCCGCACTACCTGTGCTATTACTTTCGCATCTTTTGTATCGTTTTTCGTTGGCGAGTCATCATCCAACTCTTTGGTGCGTTTGACTTTCGTTGGGTTAACAACCACAGCGTGCAACCCTTGTGCCTTTAAATGATAAGCCAGGTTGAGCCAGTAATGTCCTGTTGGTTCCATCCCAAACATAAAATGGGGGCGCTGTTGTTGCTCAGCAAGATGCTCTGCCCAATCCAACAATGATTGAAAACCTGTTAGACTATTTTCAAACACCAATCGTTTAGCCAGGTCGCGTCCACGATCATCTATGGCACGCGCGACATGTTTGTCCTTGGCCACGTCTATTCCGACAATAAGTGTCTTGTCTGTGATTTGCTCTAAGCGATTATTTTGTGTAGAATCCATGGTAGGAGTCCTCCTTGGTATCTAATTTCGAGGTCATCGCGATGACACTCTCTATCGTACCAAGAGGGCTCTATTTTTGTACAATCGATTCTAGCCCCACTTACCTTCATATTTTTTTATATACAGGAATGCTTTCTATAACTGTATTGTTCTAGTAAAGTAATTAATTAGTTCTTTATCATGGGTCACCATTAAAATGGTTTTCCCTTGATTATGTAAATCTTTAAAAAGCGAAAATATCAAATCTCTATTCTCAGTATCTAGTGATCCGGTCGGCTCATCTGCTAAAATTAATTTAGGATCTTTTAATAACAATCTAGCAATTGCTATACGCTGCTGCTCTCCACCACTTAATCTGAATATTTTTTCTTTATGGTAATGTTCCATCTTCACTTTTTGTAAAGCAGTGGAAATCATTTGTTTTTGTTTTGCATTTCCCATTTTTTTATGTTTAAGGGCAATTTCTAAATTCTCATATACGGAAGCATTATCAATCAAAGCATAATTTTGAAAAATGAAACCCATATGATTTCTAAGCATATAAATTTTGTCACGTCTACGCTTGACTTCTCTTCCTAATATTTCTATTTTTCCTGAATCGGGATCTTCTAATGTACCAACAATATTTAATAAAGTTGATTTTCCAGATCCGCTTTTCCCTATAATCCCAACAAATTCTCCGGGTTCCACTTGTAAATGAAAGTCATCAAAGACAACTTTTTTTCCAAACGATTTTTGTAAATTAGTGATGTTAATCATTTTCTTCTCCTTAAAACTAACGGGAATTATTAATAATTCCCGTTAGTTTTATAAATTGTATTTGTGATATTTAACTAAGAAAGGGCCTGTATAGGCAAGAATAATCCTTGACCAGTAACCGCCCTGAGCAACGGGTCCCATTTGATAAAATTTCTTTTTGTAATGCATTTTTATCAACTGATTCAACTAAATCAAAATATAATACAAGATCAGTATGATTGACATTAATAGCTTGAGTTTCATATTTTTCACGTACATAATCAGCTATATCTATCAAAATATCTTCCTCATCCTTTTTCTCTTCTTCAAATTTAACTGAAGATGAAATGAAAGCATAAACTATCATAATTAATCATACAGAGACCAAAATAATGATAGTTGATTTTTTCGTAATTAGCCCCTTTGAGTATACATCTATTATATTAACGTACACAACAAAATAACCATAAATTTATTTTCCATATTTTCAATTATAAGTATTATATAGTATAACACTCACAAATAACAAGAAGAGATTTTATGAAACCTAAATTTTTCTATTCTCATTCGTTTTCGTATTAGTAGGATTCTTGGTAATGTCTCCCGAAAAAAGGTTTACGCAGAAGAGGCTTCAACAGAGTTACCTCCAATTATGATGTTAGTCGAATCATTGGACATATCAAATGGGGATTTTTTATACTACATTTGAATGACTATAAACAATACATGTTTAAAAAAGGATGGGAATGTTACATGAGAAATATATTCTCAGGCTCTTTCGGTCAAGTAGAAGACACAGTTAGTAAAAGTTATGTAAAAAATATAGTTAATGGAATGAAGGAGTTTTCTTTTGGAAGAATTATTATTCTACTCATTTTTTTAACGGGTGTCTTCTATGCTGTATATGGATTTAGTATATACTTTGGAAACAATATGGATGGGACGTCCGTGTCACTAGACTTGAATAACGAGTACATTCCATTCTTAACAAATATTTGGTATCCAATCGTACAAGGGATAGTAATTTTAATTACCGTGGTTAACATTCTATATTTTAGAAGGAAAAATAGTGTAAAAGCATTTTTTATTTCCAATACTTTGCTTGCAATTTTTTTACTTCTATTTCTATTCTTGGTTTTTAAAATAACACAATTAGCTGTATATTCTTTTCCATTGCGTATGGTGTACACTCTTTTATTTATCTACTGTCTCGTTTATGTTTCTATTCGAAGTTATCAAAATGCAAAAGAAATGGTATTTGGAGAGAAAAAGAAAAGAAGTGCCATCGTAGAAGGCTTCAGTAGAAATAGGAAAACTATTCTAAGTGTGTTGGCAGGTATTGGTGGCCTGTATTATCTTGGCAAGGTTATTTTTCCTGCAGCAGGAGACTTGGAAACTCGCTTAATGGGAGGGTTGATCGATTTCTTGCCGTTATCTGCTTGTCTAGGTATCTTAGTATTTCTGTATTTAAATAGTGTCGTGATCCGAAGCTATTACCTTAATAAATACGCCGAAGAGTTCAGAATAAAATTCGGAGTAGACAAAAGTGAATGGTACGGGGAAAAACATAAAGATAAGGATCATACCAATGTAAAAAATCAAGACGGAATGAGAGATACGAATAATACATAGATACGTTTTACGGAGGAAAGGAAAGGTTATATGAAAAACATATTCTCAGGCTCTTTCTCACAGGTGGAAGACACAGTTAGTGAGAACTTTGCAAAAAATTCTATTGATACGATAGAGAGGTTTTCTTTTGGAAAATCTATTATATTTATCCTATTTTTTATGGGTGGGTTCTCAGCTTTTTATGGAGTTAGTATATGGATGGGAGGCAATTTGGATACCGGCACAATTGTGCTTGATACGAATAATGAGTACGTCCCATTTTTATCAAACATTTGGTACCTAATCTTACAAAGTATATTAATGGTAATTACTTTATTTGGAGGCTTATATTATAGGAAAAAAAACAATGTAAAAGGGTATATTATTTATAATACTTCTTTTACAGTTTTTGTACTCCTGTTTATGTTCTTATATTTTAAGTTTACACAATTAATCGTTTATTCTTTTCCATTGCGTATGGTGTACACTGTTTTATTTATCTTTTGTCTCGTTTATGTTTCTATTCGGAGTTACCAGAATGCTAAAGAAATGGTATTTGGAGAGAAAAAGAAAAGAAGTGCTATCGTGGAAGGCTTTAGCAGAAATAGGAAAAGTATTCTAAGTGTATTGGCAGGTGCTGGTGGTCTGTATTATCTTGGCAAGGTTATTTTTCCTTCAGCAGGAGACTTGGAAACCCGTTTAATGGGGGGGGCTGATCGATTTTGTTCCGTTATCTGCCTGTCTAGCTATCCTAGGATTTCTGTATTTAAATAGTGTCATGCTCCGAAGCTACTACCTTAATAAATACTCTGAAGAGTTTAGAATAAAATTTGGAGTCGACAAGAGCGAATGGTACGGGGAAAAGCATAAAGACAAGGATCATACCAATGTAAAAAAACAAAAGATGTAGTTTTTATGAAAGCTGGACGGAATGAGCGATACGGATAATACATAGATATGGTTTACTAAGGAAGGGAAATATATGATTATTTCGAGTGGTTTTGGACCACCCGCTAATTTGAAACTTCCTTACCTTTCATCCAATATATTTAATTAATACTTCCACCACCCTTGACCTTGTTTGTATCCATGGTAGTGTTTTTTTTTACTGGCGGAAGAAGAAAAAACAAACTTTAGGAGCTCCATCCGCACAAATAGCGTACCATGAGCAAGCAGGTTAGCACTTTGGTTAAAATGGTGGTTACAAATCAGTGACCCTTTTAAAATACAAAAAGATGCTTCATCACACAAAAATAATCATATTCCATTACGTATGGTGTATACTGTTTTATTTATTTTGTGCCTCGTTTATGTTTCTATTCAGAGTTACCAACATGCTAAAAAATGATGTTTGGGGAAAAGAAAAGAGGTGCCATCAAAGGTCTTTTATTTTTGAAGCGTATCTATTTGGGTATTTCATTAAATCGAAATCGTGGCAGTTGATAAAAACGTGTTGAATGATCACACTATGAACGACGCTTGTAACAAAGAAAGAGCAGATTTTCCCCTGCCCTTCCTTAAAAAGATTAAACTGGTTTTCTTCGCAATGTTCTAATGGCGACTTCGTGTTCGCCTACAATCTCGAAAAAAGATTTTTGGTCGTCCTTTATTTCATTTACAGTCGTTTTTAATTCTTCGATGTTTTCCACATTTTGAACAACGGTTTTCCTAATCACTTCTCTCTCCTGCTTTGCGGTAGCAAGTTCCTCTTTCATTTCTGATATGTCGCTTTTCATATTCGTTATGTCGCCATTCATTCTGGACATGTCGCTTTTCATATCTGTTATATCACTTTGCATTTCTTTCTGACGCTGGTTCATATCGTCTAAAAGCTTGACCATTTTTTGAAAATCATCCAATCGTATCAGCTCCTATATCTTCTATGCTAAGTAAAGATAGCTATCATCAGAGGGGATTCTCTTCGTTTCTCACAGTGGCTAGCACTGTGACAAAAGAATACATAATAATAAATAATCGGATATCATGTAAAAGAACAAATACAGATTAACAGGAAAAATACCTGTATTCATCTTTCCTTAATGACCTCATTTACCACAACACATATATTTTATTGTTGATTAACTAACGAGCTATTAGCACAATAAGAATTTCCGTTCCGAAAACTGACTATTCTACAACAAGGAAATTATCATCAGATAGTATATTATCTTTGACCATATTAACTTGTTCAATCATATGACCAATATTTCCTTCACCAGCATATAAAGACATATCAAAAAAGTCCTTGTTCAAATCAGACCAGTATAAAACATTTTCATCTCCTGTAACACTCACATCACGCTTTAATCTACCAGCATAAACTTCAACGTAACAATTTTGTAGATAGTATGTAAAATCCATTAAATGATGAAGAATAACATCTTTTTTGGAAATACCAGTTTCCTCCAACAGTTCCCTGTAAGCGGATTCAATACTTAATTCTCCATTCTCTATTTTCCCTCCTACTAAATTACTTAATCCTTTATATGGATTCTTTAATCGTTCACACATTAACAATTGATTCATATCGTTGTTGTAAATCATTAAGACATTATATCCTTGCACTAAATTTGCCCCCTTTATTAAATTTAACTGACCATTAGTTCAAGAAGAACAGATGAATACTTTCTATTATATCATCTATTTAAACTTTTCAAAATGATTCATCACCCACTTTTTTGCAATGTAATGTTTCGCAAGGATCAGTCGTTCTACCAGTTCTTTTTTATATTATGATGGACATTTTAACAGTTTTAAAAGTATGATTAAATAAAAACTCGTTAAATGATTCTACATAGACAAATCCATGTTTCCGATAAAAAAATTCTGCTTGATGATTACCCTTTTCAAGGTAAACGACCAACTCATCACCCGTTTGTAATTCCTGAAAGAGATTGTTTAAAAGAGCACTTCCTATCCCTTTTGATTGAAATTAGGGATGCACATAAATAGCCGAAAGATCAAACTCCTTCGCACTGCAATATAGATTAGCAAATGAAACGACCTTCCCTTCCCATTCCCCTACAAAAAAGGATGTTGTTTCTAATCTATCTTTAAGTTGTTCCATTGCATAAGCTGATTCTATATATTTTTTTGAACCGAACTAGGGATAAGCTCATTATATGCCTGTGCCCATGATAATGAAGCGATGCTTTGGACAATCGTTAAATCATCTTCGGTTGCGCGTCTTACGTGTGGACTCATCATTAATCACCTTATATTCTCATTCCCCTAAGTTTACCTGCTAAAGCTCTTTCTTCATGGAAACCACATGGAGTTTTATTCCATTTGGCTTATGTACCACTTCTTCATCAAAAATAGTGTAACCTAAGGAGCTATATAACACTACATTCTTCTGAACATCCATGCGAACCTTGCATTGAATTTCGTTTATATTCTTTTTTAAAGCAGTTTCTTCCAAGGATTTCAGTAGTTTTTTTGCAACTCCTTTGCCTTGTTTTTCTGGTACAACAGACAAGCGGTAAAAATATAATGCATTTTTTTCTTGTTTAAAGCGAACCATACCAACAGGCTCTTTCTCATCATAGGCAATGAATACATTTTCTCCATTTTGTATGGATTCTGATACAGATTGCACCGTTTCTTCTAAAGCGCTCGATGGAGGTATTTTATCTTGGTACTCTGAAAAGGCACTTCTCATTATCTGATGAACAATCGAAGCATCGGCCTCCTTCGCTAAACTTATCATTCGTTTTTTGCACCTCCTATAGATATTTTTTCATTTACATGAAACGAAGTGTTCACCACTATATGATGTTAGCGGTCCATTGTCAAATTTAGCGACTGTACTATCAAGTTGATTCAAGCGAAAAATCATACCCCACATAATTCCATACATTTCTTAACCCTATATGTTCAGCAACAGCAACAGAGGCTTTATTCATTTCCATGCAATCCCAATATGAAAGTTTATTATTTTCTAAACACTCTTCTACAAAACAATGAGCAAGTACTTGAGCGAGCTTCTTTCCTTGATGTGCCTCTAATGTTTCAATATCTATGCAATGTATATTACCAGCGACAAAACGAGAGAAGCACACACTAACTAGCTCACGTTGATAAACCATACCATATCCCATTCCATTACGTAAAAAACCTTCCGTCGACGACCAGAATTCTGTTATCTTTGCTTGCAAAAACTCGATGTTTGTTACAGCATTATCCGTATTTTTCAATAGTTTTTCTGTGATAGATACCATTTGATATCCTTGCTCTATGGTAGGCTTATTGCTCGTTATATCACTGTCTTGAGGCAAGGAGTAAACTCTTTGATTCCAACTCCCCAGCTTGCGATGTGCAAAAATTCTTTCGATTGTTTCATTCCATTTTTGATGATTTCCAATGGCCTCAAACTCTTTTAATCCAACCTTTTTTGCTTCTGGTATGATTACATGATCAATAAACTGGTTTAATGGATGGTTAAATCCTTCATTTTGTTCGCTTCCGAAAAATATAAACCCATCATTATTCCCCAGCCAAATAACTCCAGATACAGGATGATCAACATCATCGACAAAAATACGACCGGGATTTATTTTCTCCACAACGGCCATTGCTTCTAAGTGAGATTGTTCATGGAGCAGCTTCCTGCATTTATGAAAATCGGCTTTATTCCATTCTGTTATCATTAGGGCCATCTCCTTTAGATACTACGATATCCTTATTTTTAGCAAGATTGGCTATTCAACATTTGACTTTGAAGACTTTGATTTTTTCCAAACAAACATTACCAGAAGAAAAATAGCAATGATATATAAGATCGCCTCCGTTATTTTTCCAGTATTTGAAAAATCAAAAAAAGTTATCTCAGCGAATCGAATAATACCAATCATGATTAAATCAATGATAAAAGCCCGTTTATAGAATGTAGCACTCATGTCAAACTCTCCTTAAAAGATTACACTTCATCTTATTTACATGAAATGAAAACAAGATCCAATAGAAAATGGACCAGAGTATTTTTTTATATGATTGCTTATGCTGAACAAAAATAGTATGTGGAGATCCATTAGATAGTATTCCGACATACTGTTTATATGTAAAAATCCATATATGGCTTCTCCTGTTTATAATAATTCAATCGATCTTGCAATGTGCCGGTATGAAATTCAAACTTATGACCATCAGGATCGGTAAAATAAATGGACTTTTTATCCTTTTCATCTCTGGGACGACCCGTTAAGATGTTAACACCTAATTTCTCTAATTGATCATGGATACGATCAAACGCAACTTCTTCTATGGAAAAGGCAATATGCGTATAGGACTGAGTTATTTCATTCCGAGGGATATCTTTTTCCACATTAAGCGCCAGCCAGAGACCATTCAAATCAAAATATGCCGTATTTTTCCCTTTGACCAATAATTTCGCTTCAAATACCTCTTGATAAAATTGGATTGATTTCTCCAAATCAGAAACAGAAAATAGAAAATGGTTTATTCCTTTTATCAACAATGCGTCACCTCTTTATCTAATATGTTGTCTAAAAAACTCTAATAGATTATGCTGCTTTATTCACTTCATTACTTAACGCCCTTCATTTTTTACTGTTAAAAACGCTTCTAAATTTGGCGATTGATTATATTTCACTGCTGCTTGTTTATCCTTTGTTATCATAGCTTCCGTTAAATCGATATTATTTATACTAGCAATAGCTACTGCATAATGTATAACGTCTACTAATTCTTTTTCTAGTGATTCGTTCCCAGTATTCTCTTTTCTTCCCTCTAATTGATTAAGTACCTCTGCTACCTCACCAACCTCTTCCACTAGTTTCATAAATAATGCAGTCGACGTTCGGCCGTCTTTATACTTTAATGATAGATAGTTCTGTAGCTCATGAAATGTTAATTGTTTCATACGAATCCTACCTTTAGCATGATATTATATTATTCACCAGCCGTTCGCCCTCCGTCAACCACCAATGAATGTCCAGTTACATAAGACGCTTTATCCGAGCTAAGCCAGATGATGGCTTCTGCTATCTCTTCCGTTGTACCTAGCCTGCCTAATGGATGCTTGTTATTCATTTTTTTGGTTACCCGGCCAACCCAAGAAGTATGTATCGTACCCGGACAAATGGCATTCACTCGGATACCATATTCACCATATTCTATGGCTGCAGTCTTAGTCAAGCCAATAATCCCATGTTTACTAGCGACGTATGCTGCATGTTGATTTAATCCAATTTGTCCCGCTATTGACGATGTATTTACAATGGAACCAAATTGCTGTTTTTTCATCGATTGAATTTCGTGCTTCATACACAGCCAAGTCCCCTTTAAATTAACCTGGATGACTTTATCCCAATCCGCTTCGTGATAATCAGCTAACTTGGAACCGATTAAAATACAGGCATTATTTATAGCAATGTCCATTTTATTATACAGTTGATGGCACAGGGAAATAGAGTCGATAACATCTTGTTCATTGGTAATATCTGTTCGTTGAAATTGGCTTTTTCCTCCATTATCCTTTATGATGGAGACTGTTTCTTGTCCACCTTCCTCATCAATATCTGCAATAAGAACACTTGCCCCTCGATTTGCCAATTCGATAGCGACTGTTCGTCCTATTCCCGAACTTGCACCAGTAACAAACGCACTTTTTCCTTCCATATCCATCTATACCACTCCCAATAATTTATACCCCTCTGACCTTTTTCCATTTCCTAATTTTCGTCCTAAACGATTGGAATGGTGCAACGGTATTGATATGTATCCACTTCCAGATCGGCCAGCTAGACGGCGTGGTTGTAGCCCATTGTCTGCCGCCTTGTTCAAATAATTCAGTATCCTTATAGCTATCTACCAAGTCTATCATTTTCTTCACATCACGTTGAAACATAGCTGTTAATTTTTCTAGTGAATAATCAGCATATTGATCATAAAAGTGCTGATAAAGGCCGCCAAGCTTGTTCCATTTATAGTCTTTTGTCGGCGTGATAACCTCTTTCCCGTTTTTGTTATCATCTTCCCAAGACAGAATCAGGTTCATCCACCCCAATTGGTAGGCAATCATTTGTGCTGGTGTTCTGTCCACTTCATTTACAAGCGTATCTTTATCATGATCATCAATAGAATCAAATTCATCTATAAATAGGGTTGCTCTTTTCGTCATTTCATCGATTAAAGCCTGTTTATTCTCATATCCTTGCAACATTCTTCACCCTTTTCTATTGAGTAGTCGTTTCCCTTATACGAAACGCCAAGGGAAGATGACCTGATGTTCTTCTAATCCTTGGCGTTTAGTATGGCGTGAATGTACCTTTTAATTTATGTTTGTACCGTTCTAATCTTTTTATTTTCTTGAACGTAAGTAAGGATAAGATGGTGATAACGATAAGTGTCCATTCATGATCTTCTCCTCTGTTGTCGATTATTCTGATCATAACCATCCTCCCGTTTATTTTTACCATTATTTTAGCATACAAGAGCGTGCTTTTTCATGCATGAGAAGTTTTTTATCAAATGTTAAAGTAGACGTTGTTAGAACTAACCCTTCTTTTCACTGCTCAGCGATTGTAAAAAGGGTTCTACACAACATTACTTAAGTGCTCCATCATGTTAGTGATAAGTTCTAAGTGGATATTTATTATCTTCTTTACCCTTCTTTTTTATCCAACTTAATAGGAAACGAATCATTACGACAAGGATCGTGATGCCAATAGAATATTGTAATAGCATATAGAAATAACTGGAGTAAGACATCGTTGATAGGGAAGATAACCCATTCGTATCAATTGTAAGTGTTTCTCGATCTAACCAAACGGACAAAAGGATAAGGGAAATAAAGAATGATGACATGGATAGGTTAATGAATTTTTTCATATTAGTTGCTTACCTCCTTATTTATGATCACTCAACCCTTACTTTTAGTTGATGGCAAGATGGCTAAAACAACCAATTATATGCCACCTAAAACAAACCCAACTGACAAACCTTGGACAGTTGGGCATGAAAACATTTATTTGATTAATGGTTTATGCTACAGCCTTATTAACCTTTATGCAAAAAGGGTTATTCCGCTTCTTTATTTTCCTTCGCTTTACCCTTTAATACAATACTATTCACCATACTTAATCCGCCAGCAACGGCAAACCATTTCACTTATCTATTTGCTTTCTATATTGTTGCGGTGCATACTGTGTCTGTTTTTGAAACGCATGATAAAAACTGGAGTAACTTTGAAATCCTACTTCATAACAAATATCACTAAGGGATAAATTTGTGTTTTTCAACAGATGAACCGCCTTATTCACACGAATATTCTCTAGGTAGACACGTAGCGTTCTGGCTGTCTGTTTTTTGAAGATCCGTCCTAGATGATAGGGGCTTATGCCGATGTTTTGCGCTATTTGTTTCCAAGTAAGATTTTCTGTGTAGTGTCCTAGAATATATCTCTCTGCGTCATGAACGATATCCATCATGGGATTAAAATGTATCTTATCCGGCTGACATCTTTTGCAAGGACGGAAACCTGCTTTTTTTGCCTCCTCCACCGTTTGAAAAAAGGTGATATTTTCTGTTTTAGGACTTCTGGATTTACAAGACGGACGACAAAAGATTCCTGTTGTTTTCACTGCGTAGAAAAATAGACCATCATAGGCATCGTCACAGTTATTAGCGATTTTGACCATCTCGTTAAAAGAAAATGTGGTAGGGAACACCAACTTGTTCACCTCCTGTCTCTGTTTTTCTTATAAAACATATAAGCGATATAGATGAACATTACGATGAAAGGAACCATGATATAGGATTGAAAGAACGGAAAAACCAGCATACATAAAACAAAGGCAGTTAGTGAACACCACCATGGCCATGTTCCTTTTTTAAACAGTTTAACACCCGCAGCCATTGATAGAATATACACGATTATTCCTAAAGATGTAGGAATAAATAAGACATCGTTAAACGAAAGTGAAAGAGCACTTGTCATCAAAACTCCAGCACCAGCAAACATCACAACAAAGCAAACCATGGGTCTAGATAGATGGATAGTTGGATGCCGTTTAGAAAAATAAGCAGGAAAGGCACCGTCTCTGCTTAGGGAATAACCAAGCTGGGTCAGGCTTGCAACAAATGCATTCGCTGTTCCTGTGCAAATGATGAAAGCAAGAATACCAGTAAGCAATTGGGCGTTTAACCCCAGTGCGTCATTTATCATTATCGCGATTGGAGATAGATCACTCTCCTCCTCACCATACGTTCCCGTTCCAATAGTAATAAAGCTAAGAGCAAGAAAAAGGACACCGATGATGATGACACTATACATCGTACTTCTTACGATATTTTGTTTCGGTTGTTTAAAATGATTGGCAAGATTACAAATGGCCTCCCAACCAAAAAATGCCCAAAAAATAACAGTTATACTAGCCCCTACTGAACCAATTCCATGAGGCAAAAAAGGACTGAATGACTGCCAGCTGATATGGGGGAGAGCCAATACAATCGCTGTTATTAACAAAAGAAATAAACATCCACTTAACCATAATGCTAGTTTGCCACTTACTTGAATACCAAAATAATTAGTGCTGCCGGCAATAACCAGTATCAACACCGCAGATAAAGTTATTTGTAGCGAAGAAAAATTCAGAGCATTGCCCAAATAATAGGCACCGGTTAAGGCAACGATCGTTTGTCCAACTGCTGCCGTAACAAAATAAAACCAGCCTACCATATTTCCTGCATGCTTCCCAAATGCATAGCGTACAAACGTGGCAGCTCCTCCAGCGTCTGGATGCTCTCTCGCTAAGCAAGCAAAGGAATACGCAAGCGGAAAGCTGATAAGGATCACCATAAGCCAAGCGACAATGGAGGCTGGTCCAGCTATGGAAGCCGTAACTCCTGATAAGAAAAGCACACCTGATCCTAAAACCGTCGCCATATATAAAGCAATACCTTGAAACACCCCAATGGATGGTTGATGCATGTAATCACCTCTTTTCTACATGCATCATACTAATCCAGAATGGAATGCACATTCGGATTTTTGCTCTGTTATTTCGTATACGATTTTTTTAGCAACCATGGCGGTTTTCTGGAAGTCGGTTTTTTCGGTATTAAAACTTGATCACCCAACACGCAGTTCCTTTCTCTTGTAGACAAATAAGGACAACAAGATAATGAACATTGCACAACCTATAAGCAGGGTAAATGCCACTCTCAGCGACAAAGTATCGCCTAAAATACCGATTGTTAAAGGGGCAAGCAGGAAAGCCAGATAACCAAAAATAGTAACAATCGATACAGCTTCACTTCGTCTTTGATTAGATATTTTGGAAGCTATGGAAAAGGCTATTGGAGTAATGGGCGCCAAGGCAAATCCGATTAAAAAAAGCCCAACGGTTGTTAAAAGCGGTGTCGGTAGCACAATGAGGGCGAGTAAACCAATCAACACAATGATACCACAGCAGAGTAATACTTTATTCTGCTTCCATTTCATGATAACCAAGGCACTGACCAATAAACCAACTAATGAAGCTACATGAAAAACGCCAATAGCCGTCCCTCCCATAACAGAGGAAAAGTCCAAGGCTTCTCTTAAATATAGGGATAAAAAACCTTCAAGCGCATTTTCAATAAAAAAGGTGAACCATATTAATAAGCTTGGTATCAAAATACTCAGCGAAATGAAAAATTTTTTGTTGATCTTTACCTGTTCTTCCACTATCTCATCAGGAGTTTTACGTTCTTTTTTCACAAATATAGCAGCTATCCCCATCAGGAAGAGCAGCAAAGCTACTATCATGTATATATTTGTATAGTCGACACCGCTACTGATTAATATTCCTGTGGAAAAGGAGCCAATGGCAGCACCGACACTAAAACATGCGTGCAAAGGCGTTAATATCGGCTGATTGTGATCGCTTTCATAATCACCACCGAGTGTATTTGCAATTAGATCGTAGAAACTAACGAAAATACCACCTACCGCAAAAATAAGCAGTAACAGATAGAAACTATCAATAAAGGTTAACGCGATATAAAATACTGCCGCTCCAAAAAATGCAAACAGCAAGACCACTTTTCTGCTAACTTTATCAGCTATCTTTCCACCGATATAAGCACTCAACAGACCTATCAAAGAGTGTATCATCAAGCCTATACCGATTTGACTTTCGCTGATTTGTATTGCTGCCACTAAGTCTGCTAACAAAACTGCCCATACACCCGTCTGTGTTCCTAACAATAAAAATGTGAATAATAAAAATATAAGATAGCGGTTAAGTCTTTTAAACATGTATGCTCCTTTTCATTAAATTGGGGCAATATTTTTCTAAACGATGTTAAAAAATGACCCACCCTGGTTCGCATTGTTAAGAGGCGTGGTGCGTTCTATTCTTTATAAATTATAGGATAACTGGATAATTGTCAACGATATAGCAGTGGATTTTTCCAACCATTTCGTGCTCTACTTCCTTTATGATAACCTTATCATTTTCCAGTCTTATTTTCCTCGCATTCTCTCTCCTGTAGGTGTTTTTCATAGTCTCTTTCGGATTTAGCCAAGACTTCCCAGTCGATCTTATCAGGAGTAACTTGCGGCTGTTTCTCTCCATCTTTTATCATGCGGAAATAATCGCTCATTTGATCGCTCCTCTTTTATTTTCTAGGCAGATTAGTCACGAATTGGTACCAATAATAGGTTAAAAAAATATTTATCTGCCTCTTATCCTCTTTGCCTTCAACGTTCTTATTTTATAAAGCAACCATGTTTTTAGGAGTGATTCATCATCTTGGTGCGTTGCAACCTTATGAATGTAATAAAAATCCTCCGCACTGATTTCCAAATGATTGATCGGCTTCACCAAATCATGACATATCCATTCATCAAATGGAATCTTTCTATTATCTGCAACAGTAAATTTGTTTTTCGGCAATATGTATAGCTTACCTGATGTCCAAGGACGATTTTCCATCGTTGATTGATTCAACGAATAATAATGATATTTTTTATTTTTGTATACGAAACATCCATTTCTAAAACTACCGACTAATTTCTTTCGGTCAAATACTGCATAAAACATCGACCAAATCGGATCTGACGAGGCAAAAACTGCCTTTGTTACCTTCCCGTTAGATAACGTTTGTGGACGAGGTTCAAATACATCTATCGCTACATGATTCGATCCGTGGAAAACAAAATCCCCTTTGCTAGCTAAATACTGCAAAAAGCGATGTTTTGGGAAAGTTAGTGTCTCTGCAGTAATCGGACTTTCATAGATAGTCGAAATCAATTGGTCGTATACCACCATTTCTTCTGGACGAAAGCGCATCTTTGGTGGAACATATAGTAACATCTTCATTAAAATAGAAATCATTTATTAGGATACAGTCCTCCTTCGATTAGTTAAGCTTTCATCACCAAAGACAAACGCCAACTTGGATCATTATGCTACCACTACGTAACAAGCTCTTTTACAAACAACACCCTATCTTGACCAGCGCCATCATAATTCGCATGCACCGGTATACCGTCTACGATTTTATTCCCTTGTTCAATAGCAAAACCCATTTTTGTATGATAGGCAATCGATGTTTTATTGACGGGAGAAGTGACGCATCGTATTTTGGTTCTGTTTTCAGTTTGCACTTTGGAGAAAAAGCGGTGATAAAGTTCCTTACCGATCCCTCGTTTGCGCTGCTCCGGATGAATACCCACAAAATGGATATACGCTTCCTTTGCATACGTTTGTGATAAGAAACCAATCAGAAAACCGATAATTTCCCCATCCTCCTCAACGATAAAGCTTGTATCAGTAAAGTGGTCAAAAAATAATTTCGGTAGTTTTTCTGACATTTGCCGTCCACCCCACCATTGATTGATTAATGGGGATAATCTATCATAATCCAATCGTTTCACCTTTCTAATATCCATCATCAACCCTCCAATCATTCGTCCTTTTGTTGCCGCAGATTATCCTCGACCCATTTCCAACCTCTGATAACAAGCAGCACTATCAAACGGTGAAAAACGTTTTCCCAAAAGTTAAAGGTATCGTATCAAAAAAAGTCGTACAAAGAAAGCCAGGTTAATTAAAGGGTTACTTCTCGTTTCATCTTCTACCTAATAAAACTTAGTCCTCCCCCAGAATCCGAACTTCCCGCTCTAGTTCAACGCCAAATTTGTTTTTTACTTCACGTTGAACCATTTCGATCACGGCAATATACTCGGTTGCCGTGGCATTATGTTTATTCACAATAAATCCCGCGTGTTTCATCGATACCTCGGCGCCACCTATCCCTTTTCCCTGTAATTCACTATCTTGAATCAACTTTCCGGCAAAATAACCCGGCGGCCGCTTAAAGACACTACCGCAAGAAGGATATTCTAGCGGTTGTTTCGACTCTCTTTTATAAGTTAGATCGTCCATCACTGCCTTGATTTCATCATAATTGGCTTGCTTTAAACAAAAGGTGGCCTCTAATACGATGTAGTTTTTCGTTGGAATGTTACTTGTGCGATAGGACAGATCAAAGGATTCCGCTGGCAAACGATAAAGATCACCTGCTGCATCAACGATCAGTGCACTCTCTAAACAATCTTTGATTTCTCCACCATAAGCGCCTGCATTCATATACAAAGCGCCGCCAACGGTACCTGGAATACCACAGGCAAACTCCAAACCACTCAGGCTCTGGTCCAAGGCAAAACGGGAGGCGTCAATAATACGCGCACCGCTTCCTGCTATTACTTTATTACCTTCGCTGTATATATCTTTGAATTGCTTCAGACTCATCACAATGCCACGGATACCACCATCTCGCACGATGACATTGGAGCCGTTTCCGAGCAATGTGAAGGGTACCGCTGATTGATTAGCATAACGAATCACCGCCTGCACCTCTTCCACTGTTGTTGGCATCACAAAAAAATCGGCTTCCCCGCCTAACATGGTATAGGTATGATTCTTTAAGGGTTCATTGATCAAGATGTGCCCTTCCCGTACTATTTTTTCTAATTCTTTTATAATTAACTGTTTATTCATGGTAATCCATCCTTTAGTTTTCTCTAGCAAAAAAACACATATATAAGTGGACACAGCGAGGATATACGCCTCCCCTTGCGTCTTCTTTGCATATTGATTTATTATATGACCTATGCTTGATCATCATGCTTGGTCTTTGTCACAATTAATCTATATTATAGCAAGAAGCGATTGTGAACTGCAAATTTCATTTCATCCTTGTTAAAGATTTAAAAAACAGACCTCCACATACCAAAAAGCAATCGATTGAAATGCTTCGTCAGCGTGCTAAAAATTATGACGGCTTTGCTTCACTTGCTGCTAGCTTATCGAATTATGTTAAAAAGATGACACATCTGACATAAAAAAACTAGACCTCCTAAGAGATCTAGCTCATTAATGCCACCATTAACGCCTTTTGCGCATGAAGTCTATTTTCCGCTTCCTGGAAGACCACGGATTGCGGACCATCAATAATCGATGCCGTTACTTCTTCCCCGCGATGTGCTGGTAAGCAATGCATAAAGATGGCGTCTGCTTTTGCCTGGGCAAATAATGCATCATTGACCTGATAGTTAGCAAAAGACTTTTCTCGTTCCTTTTGCTCGGCTTCCTGCCCCATACTGGCCCAAACATCCGAATAAATCACATCGGCATCCTTTACTGCTTCTGTTGCATCTTCGGTTACTATTACCTCACTGCCGTTAGCGAAAGAAGAAGCCAGCTCGATGATCTCAGACTTTGGCTGATAGTCTTTCGGTGCAGCAATGGCAACATCCAGACCCATTTTGGCACAGCCGATCATCAGTGAGTGGGCCATATTGTTGCCATCCCCTATATAAGCAAGCTTACGACCTTCTAAAGAACCCTTCTCTTCTTGAATCGTCTGTAAATCCGCTAATACTTGGCATGGATGATAATCATCAGTCAGACCATTAATGACTGGAACCGTGGCGTTTTCGGCTAGATCTTCGACATCCTGCTGAGAAAAGGTACGGATCATGATTCCGTCAAGATAACCGGATAATATCTTGGCCGTGTCGGAGATAGTCTCCCCCCTGCCAAGCTGAATATCATTGGAGCTCAGGAATAAACCCATTCCTCCAAGTTGATAGATCCCTGTCTCAAACGATACCCGCGTTCGAGTCGAGGACTTTTCAAAGATCATTCCCAATGTTTTTCCGTTTAGTGGCTGATAAGGTATTCCGTTTTTATGTTTTTTCTTTATTTGAGCTGCTAGTTCCAACAAATAAGCAATCTCTGCCTTGGAGTAGTCGGCCAATGTCAGCATATCTTTTCCTTTTAATTGTTCTTTAAAACTCACGACTTTATCCGCTCCTTTTTATTCAAATCTGGTTTGTTGCTCCGATACGTTTGCATGGAATTTGGCGTCTCCCACGTTTTCTTTGTTGCTGTAAGATATGCCGTTAACGTATCATTGGCGGTGAAATGCAGGGTATCTGATCGTAAAGCCGCTTCACGTAATAACATATGCTCATCCCTTTCCCCGTTACGATGGGTATCGGCAATCAAGGCATAGCTTTCGTCGAGGCAATGCTGTTCTGCGTTGGCCAACGAAATGACCTGATGCTGGATGCCCTTTTCAGCTAATAAAACAGAGGTAGCTTGATCCGTTTCCAATACCGCTTCGATCGATTGTAACTGAACAGCTAGGCTCTCATCCAGTTGCTGCAATGATAAGAAAATGACATCCTCACTAGTGACTTGCTTCAAACTGCCTTCTTTCCAACCAAATGCCTTGGACATTGCCTGATCTACTGTAGAGCCTAAACCAATGGCTTCACCTGTTGATTTCATTTCTGGTCCAAGGATGGGATCCAAGCCTGGTAGTTTATTCGAGGAGAATACCGGCATTTTCACGGCATAGAAAGGAACTTCTTCATGTAAGCCAAGCTTCCATTCCTGCTCGTTTAAGGCTTCGCCCATTTGTACCCGAGTAGCGAGATCGACCATCGGCACGCCTGTCACCTTACTGGCGATGGGCACCGTACGCGAAGCACGTGGATTGACTTCCAACACATACATCGTTTCCCGATCGGCACTCAAAACGAATTGAATATTCATAATCCCTTTGACAGCCAATTCTTTAGAAATAGCCTGCGTATACTGCTCAATTTGTTTCTTATGGCTGACCGTCAAGTTTGGTGCTGGAAAAATAGCGACACTGTCACCGGAGTGGATGCCGGCTTTTTCTACATGTTCAAAGATACCGGGTATGATAACATCTTCCCCATCACAAATGGCATCGATTTCCACCTCATATCCTTCCACATAACGGTCAATCAATAATGGAAAAATCCGCTGCCCTTGGGCATTAGATTGTAATTCTTCCAAGTAGGCGCTTAGCTGTTCCTCATGATATAGGATCACCATTCCTTGTCCGCCAATAACGTAGGAAGGGCGCATTAACACAGGGTAACCGATTTGCCGTGCAACGGCCTTGGCTTCAGATACTGCTGTAACCGTATCTCCGGGAATATGTGGTATATTTAATTGTTGCAATAATTGATAGAATAGGTCACGATCTTCTACCGCTTCAATCGCCGATAATGCAGTACCGGCAATCGGTACACCGGCCTTCTGCAGTCCATCTGCCAGATTGATAGCAGTTTGTCCACCAAACTGAACCAGTACTCCTTCTGCTTGTTCTTTTTCCACCACATGTAAGACATCTTCTGTCGTCAAAGGTTCAAAATACAGGTGATCTGCCGTATTAAAATCGGTACTAACCGTCTCGGGGTTGTTATTAATCACGACGGCATCTACGCCTTGACCTTGTAAGGATTTTGCTGCGTGTACCGAACAATAATCAAATTCCACCCCTTGGCCAATCCGAATCGGACCCGAACCGAGCACTACCATTCGCTTTTCTCCGCTAAGCGGCTCTACTTCATCATACTCATTCCATGTGCTGTAGAAATAAGGGGTTTCTGCTGAAAACTCAGCCGCACAAGTATCCACCATTTTATAGGAAGGGGCTAGCTGCTCTTCCTTGATCTTCTGCTGGATCTGCTGCACATTTACTTGAAGCAGATCTGCCAGTGTCTGGTCAGAAATACCAAAAGACTTGGCTTCTTTGATATCTGTTGCCGTCATATGCTGCCATTGTTTTTCCTTGATGGCCTGTTCTTTCTCGATCATGGCGGCCAGTTCATATAAAAAGTAGTTATTAATCAGCGTAATCGTATGGATCTGTTCCACGCTCATTCCTCTTCGTAATGCCTCTGCTACCATAAACAGACGCTGATCGGTTGCTTGGTCTAATGCCCGTTCTAATGCTTGATCGGACAGCTTTTCTATGCCTGGTAAATGCAAGGAATCCAGGCCAATCTCTAAGGAGCGGATCGCCTTATTGATTGCCATGGGGAAGTTACGGGCCAAGGCCATAACCTCACCGGTTGCTTTCATTTGCGTTCCTAAGAGACGATCGGCCTGCGTGAATTTATCGAAAGGCCAGCGCGGAATCTTGGCTGCAATATAATCAATCGATGGCTCGAAGCTTGCATAAGTGTCACCCGTAATCGGATTAAGTACTTCATCCAAGCGATAGCCTAGTGCCACTTTGGCCGCAATACGGGCAATTGGATACCCCGTTGCTTTCGACGCTAGGGCACTCGAACGGCTCACTCGCGGGTTTACCTCGATAATAATATAGTCATCATTCTCTGGATTAAGGGCAAATTGAATGTTGCATCCGCCTATCACACCAAGTTCTTGAATAACTTTTACGGATGAGGTTCGTAACATTTGATACTGGCGATCCGTCAATGTCTGCGATGGTGCCACAACAATACTGTCACCGGTGTGTACACCGACTGGATCAAAGTTTTCCATATTACAAACGATAATGCAAGTATCATTGTCATCACGCATGACTTCATATTCGATTTCCTTCCATCCCTTCACACTCTGTTCAATCAGGACTTGATCAATCGGGCTGTAATGCAAACCATTTTTTACAATCGTGCGTAATTCAGATTCATCATTGGCGATGCCTCCCCCTGCCCCACCAAGTGTATAAGCAGGACGAACGATAATGGGATAGCCGATTTGCTCAGCAAAGCTGACAGCTTCCTCCATCGATGACGTAGATAAGCTTTCGGCGATAGGTTCGTTAATCTCTTTCATCATCGATTTAAAAATTTCTCTGTCTTCCCCTTTCTGGATCGTTTCCAGCGGGGTCCCTAATAAGGTGACGCCATACTTCTCTAATACTCCGGCGTCGCCTAATGAGATCGCCATATTTAAACCTGTCTGGCCTCCTAATGTCGGCAAGATGCCATCCGGTCGTTCTTTTTCAATAATATTGGTGATCGACTCACAAGTAAGCGGTTCTAAGTATACCTTGTCGGCAATATTCTCATCCGTCATAATCGTTGCCGGATTGTTGTTGACTAGGACAACTTCTACCCCTTCTTCTTTTAAGGCTAAACATGCCTGTGTGCCGGCATAATCAAATTCGGCGGCCTGCCCGATGATAATTGGACCGGAGCCGATTACAAGTACTTTTCTCATATCTTCTTTCTTAGGCATGCTGTTTCTCTCCCTTGGTAATGTACTGCTGGATAAAGTCGACGAATAAATGGTGGGCGTCAATCGGACCTGGATGTGCCTCCGGGTGAAATTGAACACTCATCAAGGGTTTGGTTTTATGTTTTAATCCTTCCACGGATTGATCATTCACATTAATATGGGATACGTCCCATTGTTCGATATTCACGGTTGTATCATCGACGACATAGCCATGATTCTGTGAGGTCATCATCACCTTGCCTGTCTGCAAATCCTTGACCGGATGATTACTTCCTCGATGACCATATGGTAAACGCTTGGTCGTCGCACCATGTGCTAGGGCAATCAATTGATGACCCAGGCAGATCCCCATGGTCGGGAAGTTTTCCGATATCTGTTTAATGTTCGACGACAGATGAACAAGTGCCTGTGGATCACCAGGTCCATTGGATAATAGCACCCCATCCGGATCGATCGATTGAATCTCAATAAATGACGTGTGGTATGGCACAACCGTTACGTCGCAGCCTAGTTTTACTAATGACTTGGCGATCGAATGCTTATAGCCAAAATCGATAACGACCACATGTGGTGCCTCTGGTAATCCCGTGTGATACGTTACCTTTTCTGCAATCGATACGGTGGAAACAAGATTGGATTCAACTTCCGTTACGGCCGGCTGATCGTTTACATAAGAGGTGATCTTACCATACACCTCGCCATGCTCCCGAATAATACGTGTTAACGCCCGGGTGTCAATCTCTGCTAAGGCTGGAATCTGATATTCTTCCAGCATATTTATTAATGTATGGGTTGATTCATAATGTTCTGGATTCTGACTGATTGTTGATACAAGGAACCCCTTTAAAGATGGCTTGATACTTTCATAATCCATATCATTCCAGCCATAGTTCCCGATCAATGGATAGGTCATCGTAACGATTTGACCTGCGTAAGAAGGGTCTGTCATGACTTCCTGGTATCCTGTCATCGCTGTATTAAACACCAATTCACCCTCGGTGTGTATTGGTGATCCGATCCACTTACCTTCTAATACATCCCCTGTATTTAACACAAGATAACCTTTTGTTGTTTGCATGATCTATTTCCTCCCCTAACTAGCAAAATAACATCCCTTTTTTTCTATATTTATAATTATACTATATAATTTATATTTATGCATTTATTTCAGCAAATTTTTTTGAGAAATTTTGCTTTGCACATAACTTTAGCTTCATTTTACTGAACTGTGGAGTCTGTCAAAGTAGAAACTTCCTTTATGCTTCACTTCATTTCTTTGATCTTCTGGAATCTGAAAGAGGAGAGTTTATGGATGGTCAACACAATGATAAGAATCATTATTATCGTACAGAAAATCACATCTTTTACAGATAGGAATTTTATTTGATGAAAAAAGACAGCTCCGCTAATCTGGAACTGTCTTTTTTGTCTAGTAATTATCGTTTTTCCCTAAGAAGAAGCTTTTTTCAGCACGTTCACTTTTTCCTCATAGGTCTTGACCCACGACTGGGTATCGCTTATCCGCTGCTCGGCATTGCTGATCTGATCTTCTACTCGATTCTTGGCGGTCCCGCCCACGATATCACGAGCGTTCACCACGGTTTCTGGCGCTAATACGTGGTAGATATCTTCTTCAATATAGTCAGAAAATCCTTTAAAATCGGCTAGACTTAAATCTAATAGATACTTATTTTCCTGAATACAATGCAAGACGACTTGTCCAACCACCGCATGGGCCTCACGGAATGGCAGGTCCTTGTTGACCAAATAATCTGCCAAATCGGTAGCATTGGAGAAATCTTCTGCGACGGCGGCATACATATTGTCTTTCTTTACTTCCATCGTTTCCACCATCGGAGCGAACAACGCCAACGCTCCTTTTACTGTTTCAAAGGTATCGAACATGCCTTCTTTGTCTTCCTGCATATCTTTATTATAGGCAATCGGCAAGCCTTTTAGTGTTGTCAGCATACCGATAAGATTGCCATAGACACGGCCTGATTTGCCTCTTACCAGTTCAGCCACATCCGGATTCTTTTTCTGCGGCATCATACTGCTTCCCGTACAGAAGGCATCATCTAGTTCAATAAACTTGAACTCGGCACTGGACCACTGAACAAACTCTTCACTAAGACGAGATAAGTGCATAATGACTAAGGAAGCATTGGATAAGAATTCCACGACAAAGTCACGATCACTTACTGCGTCCAGGCTGTTCTCAACGACTCCATCAAAATGGAGCTTGTCAGCCACATAATGACGGTCGATCGGGAAGGTAGTCCCCGCTAGTGCCCCCGCACCAAGGGGAGAGCGATTCACTCGCTTAAAACTATCTCGCAAACGTTCGATATCACGTTCAAACATCGATACATAGGCCATCATATGGTGGGCGAACAAGACAGGCTGTGCCCGCTGCAGGTGTGTGTACCCCGGCAGAATCGTATCGAGATTGGCATTTGCTTGTTTTAACAGCGCCTGCTGTAAGGCAGCCAATAGATCAACCAGTGTTACTAAAGAATCCCGCAAGTATAAACGCATATCTAAGGCCACTTGGTCATTCCGGCTTCTGCCAGTGTGTAATTTACCACCAACAGCACCGACTTCATCGGTCAACAGCTTCTCGACATTCATATGAATATCTTCGTTGATCTCGCTTAATTCCGCCTCACCTGCTTCGATTTTCTTAGCGACTTTCTCCAGCCCCTGCTTAATCGTTTCGGCGTCTGCTTGTGAGATAATCTCGCATTTTGCCAGCATTTCTACATGCGCCAAACTGCCTTGAATATCATACTGCGCCAACTTTTGATCAAAGCCGATCGAAGCCGTGTATTCATCTACTAATTCATTGGTTGGTTTGGTAAAACGTCCGCCCCATAATTTCATTGCTTCACAGATTCCTTCATATCAATTTTTGTTTTTTCCATAATCTTTGCCTTATCGGCGTGTACATTGTTAATCGTGGAATGCATTTTCGTTGGTAAGCCCCATAGTTTGATAAATCCTAAGGCCGCTTCATGGTCAAATTGATCACCATGGCTGTATGTTGCCAGTTCTAGATCATATAAGGAATTATCTGATTTACGTCCTGTCACAAAAGCCTGCCCTTTATATAACTGTACCTTGGCTACACCATTGACATATGTCTGTGTTTCTTCAATAAATGCTTTTAAAGCGTCTGTTAATTGCGTAAACCATAGACCGTCATAAATCGCTTGTTCTAATTGCTGCTCTACGACTGGCTTGAATTTCGTTACCTCTCTTGGCAAGGTGATCGATTCAATCTCCTGATGTGCCTTAATTAAGGTGATCGCAGCAGGGGCCTCATAAATTTCACGTGATTTAATACCAACCAAACGATTTTCAACATGGTCAATTCGGCCAACACCGTGCTTACCAGCAATATCATTTAACTTCAAGATTAACTCATGTAATGGATAAGTTTGACCATTTAGTGCAACTGGTTTACCTTGTTGAAACTCAATTTCAATCGTTTCTGGCTCGTCAGGTGCCTCAAGAGGAGATACCGTCAATTCAAAAGCATCCTCTGGTGCCTCTGCCCATGGATCTTCTAGTATGCCACATTCATTAGCACGTCCCCAAAGGTTCTGGTCCACACTATACGGGCTGTCCAAATCAATCGGGATCGGAATGCCATGCTCTTTGGCATAGTTGATCTCTTCATCTCTTGTCATCTTCCATTCACGCACTGGTGCCACAATCATTAATTCTGGATTTAAAGAATGGAAGGCCACATCAAAACGCACCTGGTCATTACCTTTTCCAGTACAACCATGCGCAACGGCTACGGCACCTTCTTTCTCTGCAATATCCACTAATACCTTGGCAATCAACGGACGGGATAAGGCTGATACTAACGGATATTTATTTTCATACATTACATTCGCTTTTAAAGCAGGCAGAACAAAATCTTCGGCGAAAAGCTGTTTCGCATCTACCGAATAGGATTTTATCGCTCCGACATCAATCGCTTTGTTTTTGACAAACTCCAAATCTTTACCTTCACCAACGTCCAGGCCAACTGCAATGACATCATAATTATATTTATCTTGTAAATATTTTATCGCTACGGATGTATCCAGTCCCCCAGAATACGCCAATACTATTTTTTCTTTTGCCATGAAATAATCTCTCCTTCATATCCATCGATAAGTCGTTTTAGTAATTATGTATTATTATGCACTATTAAGTATAATAATTCAAGTGTTAAACTTAAATTCATTAAAAAAATTCTATATCTTGTTTAAATATTACGACTTTTTGAACGTCCTTTCCAGTGATAGCTGTTTTATACAGAATGGTGAATAAAAATAAATTCAGCAATATTGTAACCTTTTTGTAAAGAGAACGTCTATTATATAACTAACGATCCTATAAGGGAGGTTTCTATGATATGAAAAAAGGTATAATTATTTTATTGTTTATTGGGTTATTAGCTGCTTGTTCTAGTCAAGATCAAGAAGACACTAGCGAGCAAGAAGCGATTAGTGAAAATAACGAAATAGCCTTGGACAACGCTGCTGATCGAGCAGAAGAATTATCACCAAGTGACGCTAATGAAGAAGCCACGGATACGGAAGAGATGGAGGAACAACCAACGGAAGGACCCATTGAAGAAATGACTGAGCGTAAAATTATTTATCACGCCAATTTGAGTCTGGAAACAAATCAATTCGATGAGGCCATTCGTTTTGTCGAGGAAGAGACTGAATCGTATCAGGGATATGTAGTGCATTCCAGCCTGTCGAATCAATCCGGCGAGGAAAACCGTGTGGCAACGATGACTTTGCGTATCCCAGCAGCGGACTTTGAAACATTTATGGAAACAATAGAAGAAGGAAGCGTTCATATACTGGATAAATCAGTAAACGGTGAGGATGTAACGGAAAGCTATGTTGACCTAGAAGCACGTCTATCTTCCAAAGAGGTAGTCGAAGAACGCTTATTATCTTTTATGGAAGAGGCAGAAAAAACCGAGGATTTATTGCAGATATCCAATGATTTAGCTGCCGTTCAAGAAGAAATCGAGCAGCTTAAGGGACAAATGAATTACCTGGAAAACCAATCCGACTATGCCACGATTGATCTTCATTTAACAGAACGCAATGTTTCGTTACCGTCTGTGCAAGAAGAATCGGCTAGCACTTGGGATAAAACGAAAGAACAATTTATGAATAGTGTAGGAGCACTGTTATCTTTTGCTTCTGGTGTATTTATCTTTGTTATCGGCAATCTACCCGTGATTGGTTTACTTGTGATTGTTTTAGGCATGCTATATTTCTTGATTCGCAAGTTTAGAAAAAAAGCAGTAGGAACGGACGAGAGTAAATGATGGTTATGCTAAGCAGGATGGTGTTAAAGATTATGGGGATGTGGGATGGATTTATTGTTTCGTGAATAAGATGGTGCGATTCTTATGGACTCGGGAGCGGGATTTGCGCTCTCCAGTCCGCGAGATCCATTCTTACGGACAACATTTCGCCATTGCACTAATTTTTGTCTGTTAGATCCATTCTTACGGACAACATCTCGCTATTGCACTAATTTTTGTCCGTTAGATCCATTCTTACGGACAACATTTCGCTATTGCACTAATTTTTGTCCGTTAGATTCATTCTTACGGACAATATTTCGCTATTGCACTAATTTTTGTCCGTTAGATCCATTCTTACGGACAACATTTCGCTATTGCACTAATTTTTGTCCGTTAGATTCATTCTTACGGACAACATTTCGCTATTGCACTGATTTTTGTCCGTTAGATTCATTCTTACGGACAACATTTCGCTATTGCACTAATTTTTGTCCGTTAGATTCATTCTTACGGACAACATTTCGCCATTGCACTTAATTTTGTCTGTTAGATTCATTCTTACGGACAACATTTCGCCATTGCATCATTTTTTATCCGTAAGAAATCACTACGGGGCTGTGTTATTTCTGCTTTCCGTTTTATTCCCATAAATCCAGCTATCAAATAGAAGATACCTCCAAAAATAGCTGTGCCATATGTGAGCATGGTGGAGATAATGGCAAAGAGAATGAGCAGGATACTGGAAGCGATTGGCTTTTTGTTTTTTCGAAACATCAAGCTGGAGATGATAGCAACCAGCACACTACCAATCGTTACACCGATTACAATAAATAAAATCTCGATACCACGTGATAACTCATTATTTTTCTGTGGGTAGCCTGCTTCCATTCCTTCGTGCAGCACCAGCGTGAAATAAAATACCAATTAGACAATCATTCCAACCATGATAGCGACAACTTCAATAGCGGCAACTTCCCATTTTCTACTTATTTTAATTCCACCTATCCCCCTACCAACTCCGTCTTACTCTTATTATAAAAAAATGCAGATTGCCTTTATCGCATCTGCATTTTCACTTCCTTAATACTGTTCTATATTCACTTCAGGTTTCGGCTTACGGACTAAGCCCATGATACCGGCGATTACATAGAAAATACCAGCAAAGATGCCCAAACCAAATGTAATTAATGTAGAAATGACACCAATAACAAGCACAATAATACTTGCAATCTTTGGTTTGTTATCTCCTTTGTATAAGATACAAGCGATAATACCCGCAATAATGGCAATGATCGAGACAACAATCAAGAAAGTACCAAGTGAACCAAGTAGCTCAAACGCGGCATTAACCTCTTCTTGAGTCCCCTCCAATTGTGGATCTTGGCGCATCGCCTCGTCCATAAACTCCGGATTACTATCCATCATCCGAAATAATCCTCCAAAGAGTGCACCAAATGCATAAACAACGGCACCAATTACTGTTAACACTACCTCTACCGTTCGTTTCATCCTTTCAACTCCCTTACTGTTTTTTTATAATGTATGTAGAATTGCCATACTTCTATGATAAGAAACCTATATGACAATATACCATATTGAAAAGATATTGTCTTTATCAAGCTCTTATTCCTATTAATATACGAATCTCTGCATTTATACGTTTCATTTTTATCAAAATTCTTTTTGTCGGAGTGCTCCATGTCGCACAGAACCCACACCCTCACCAAAAGATACAGCATGCTTAATCGCGGCATAGACAAATTGTTTACTGATTTCAATAGCCTGAAGCACCGGAGTGCCCTTAGCTAATTCTGCCGTTAGACATGCAGCGTAAGTACAACCTGCCCCACTCGTATGTTTCGTATCAATAGCAGGGGTCTGAAACAACTCAATGGACTGGCCATCATAATACAAATCGATCGCCTCCCCATCCATGATACCGGCCTTTAATAAAACAGACTGTGGTTGAAAATTGTATAGGTCGATAACAGCTTGCTTCAACTCTGGCAAGGAGTTAGAAATAGGTCGTCCTAGCAGTTTCTCTGCCTCTAAACGATTGGGCGTAATAATAGTAGCTTGCGGAAAAATCGTCTCTTTAATCACTTCAATCGCGTCATCTGCCAAAAGCTGAGAACCCATCTTACCAATCATCACTGGGTCAACAACAAGATAAGGAACCTTTATATCCCGCAATAAACGACTTACCTGTTCGATCACCTCTGTCGAAAAAAGCATACCCAACTTAACAGCATCAACTCCAACCTTCTCTGTTGCCACGTAAAACTGGGCAGCGATTGCCTCTTTATCTTGAATAAATATACCCTTTTCTGTGTGGGGATTATTGGCTACGATTGCTGTGATGGCTGCCATACCGTACACATCGCATTCTTGAAAAGTTTTTAAATCGGCTTGAATCCCCGCGCTTCCATGTGCTGCTGCACCGGCAATCGATAATACTCGCTTCATTTCTTGCACCTCTATCCTAAATGTAAAACTTCATAGGGTGGAGAGGTCTCCCCACTCTATACTTGATGTGGATCATTGCCCATTACACTACGATAAAAAACCAGATCACCATCATAAGCTGAATCACTATTTTCGCTAAGTTACCACTCAAAAAGCCGATAAAGGAACCAAAGGCTGCCTTGCTTGCTTCTGGCAGGCTCTTCTTTTGCAGAAGTTCGGTAATGATAACTAACGCAAATGGCACGATAATAATACCAAAAGGAGGCACGATGAACGACCCAACAATAACCCCGACGGCTGCTATTCTTTCTCCCGCCTTACTGCCGCCATACTTTTTGACAAAATAACTATTGGCAATAATATCCGAGGCAATTAGAATAACGGTTAAAATCGCCATCGCAATCCAAAAAATGGTTCCGATATTCTCGGAAGTCAGCGTGAATTGGTAAACAAGAAAACCGACCCACATCACCAAAACAGACGGAATAATCGGAAAGATAATCCCGGCAAATGCCAAGACAAAACAAATAATGATAATCAGCCACCATAGTATTTCCACTGTGATTCTCCATTCTTCATTTTAATCTCTTTCATTATACTTGAAAAAGTGTAAAAGGAAAAACAGGACCTTGCAGAAACTGACTGCAAGATCCTTCACTGGTTTGCTTATTCTCCGGCTAATACGTCGGCATATGCCTTAGCATATGGTGGCAAATCAGGTGGACGACGGCTGGAAATAATATGACCATCAACAACTACTGCTTCATCTTTCCAAAAAGCACCTGCATTGGTCATATCGTCCTTAATCCCTGGTGTACTGGTGACCTTGACGCCACGCAAAATTCCTGCTGATATCAGTACCCAGCCAGCATGACAAATCTGACCAATTGGTTTCTTCGTCTCATGCATATGACGCACCATTTGCAACACTTCAGGATAGCGCCTTAATTTATCCGGTGCCCAGCCACCCGGTACAAGAATACCATCATAGGATTCAGCATCCACCTCGGTAAAGGCTAAGTCGGATTGTGCCGGCACACCATATTTACCCATATAGGTTTTGCCAGCTTCTTTCCCTACTAAATCAACAGCCGCTCCTTCTTCACGAAGCCGCATAACAGGATACCATAGTTCTAAATCCTCGAATTCCTCATCTACTAACGCTATCACTTTTTTATCCTTTAATCGCATCTGTTTACCTCCTCTTTCCCATAGTGTATCAGAAACAGACAAGCTCGATCGAATGATTACTCTTTTGTAAAAGAGGCGCGAAAGGCAGCGGCTGCTTGTTTGGGATCAGTCGCTTGACTAATCGCTGTAATGATCGAAACACCGTCAACACCAGCCTCGATCAAGGAAGATGTGTGTCTCTGTTGGATACCGCCAATCGCCACCAGCGGAAGCGCGCCAATTTGTTCCCGGATCGCACGCACACCATGTTCACCAATGGGCTGTTTGGCATCTTCTTTCGTACTCGTCGCATAGATAGGACCCACCCCGATATAGTCAGCCCCATCTTGTTTGGCCTGTACTGCCTCTGCTGCATTCGTTGCGGAAACCCCAATCAGCCAATCGCCTGGCACTCGGGCTCGTACCTCTTGAATCGGCATATCATCCTGCCCGACATGCACCCCATCTGCGCCAATTTCCAAAGCAAGATCAATTTCATCATTCACGATAAAAGGAACCTGATAACGATAGCACAAGGCCTTCATTTCCCTAGCCAGCTGCTGCTTTACTGCACCTGTTTGTGCCTCTTGCCCTTTTTCACGAAATTGAAACATAGTAATGCCACCCTGCAGCGCCTGTTCTAACACATGAAGTGGGTCTTCTGTGGTATTGTTGCTGCCCATAATAAAATAAACCTGTAATAATTCTTGCCTCATCCACTTGTACCTCGCTCTATTCGTTGATTATTCACGATATCCTCTACACTCAAACGATTTAACTCATTTAAGAAAGATACTTGAAAACTGCCAGGATGGTTACTTCGTTCAGCCGCTTTTTCAGCTGCTATTCCGTAATAGCTCACCGCCGCTGCTGCCGCTTCTAATAAATCATCCTCCACCGTAATAAAAGCGGCTACTACAGCCGTCAGTAAACATCCCGCACCGGTAATCTTGGTTAATAAGGGGTGCCCATTACTAATGACGATTAGCTGCTCTCGATTAATCAATACATCTTGCGCACCGGTAATCACTAATGGAACCTGCAAACGGTCAAAACCTTGTTGCGCAATCTCTTTCATTGGTAAATCTTGCGCACCCTCTACTCCCTTCACTTCTGTCTTTACTCCAGCCAAGCTTGCTATCTCACCAGCATTTCCGCGAATACAGGCAAGATCCACTTCTTGTAAAATTCGTTCAGCAGATGCCATGCGAAATGCGGTTGCCCCTACACCAACAGGATCAAATACAACGGGAACTCCTGCTTTATTGGCCGCCTTCCCCGCCAAAATCATCGCATCCACTTGTTCTTGTGTCAGGGTACCAATATTTAAGACAAGAGCGCTTGCCTGCTGGGCCATCTCTTCTACTTCTTCCTTGGCATGCGCCATTACCGGTGCAGCGCCAACAGCATACAAACCATTTGCTGTAAAATTCATCACGACTTGGTTAGTTATATTATGAATAAGAGGCTGTTCCTGACGAACTTGTTCCATTAAGTGTTTCATGATAACTCCTCTCTTTGATAAGGTAATCCTTGCAACCGGTGTCCCCAATGATTGGTTGGACCATTCCCCTTACCAAGCTCTAATGGATATTGAATAGCATCCGTAATAAATGCTTTGGCTAGCTGTACTGCTTCTTTAATCGATTTTCCTTTTGCCAATTCGGCCGTAATTACTGCCGAAAACGTGCATCCTGTTCCATGTGTGTGCTTCGTATTCACTCGCTTGGCCTTGAGATACTCGAAAGACACGCCATCATAAAGGATATCCGTTGGTTCATCGGCTAAGTGACCGCCCTTAATAACAGTCGCTGCTGCACCCAGCTCTTTCACGATCAACTTAGCTGCCTTTTCTGCCATTTGACTATTCGTTATTTTGAAATCTACCAACGTCTCTGCCTCCGGAATATTCGGCGTGACAACAGACGCGAGTGGTACAAGCTGGTCACGAATCACTTGTTTGGAAGCCTCATCCATTAAAGAATCTCCACTGGTGGCTACCATGACAGGATCTATAACATAAGGCTTATCAGCAGTCTCTATCTTTTGAGCAATTCGCTCCATCATCGCTACCGTTGCAATCATACCTGTTTTTATCGCTTGCGGTGAAATATCGTTTAATACCATGTCTAGCTGCTTTTCAATAAAATCCACATCTAAATGCCGTACTTCTTGAACACCTAGCGTATTTTGGGCTACTACAGAAGTAATCACACTCATGCCATATACTTCCCGTTCTTGAAAGCTCTTTAGATCCGCCTGGATACCAGCACCCCCGGTTGGATCGGTACCCGCTATGGTTAATGCAGAAGCTACTTTACTCATTCGTTGGTCTCCCTTCTAAAGCAAACGGCCACTCCTCTACTTGATAGGCCATTTCCCAAAACAGATATTCTAACTGACAACTTTTAATAAAGGCTTGTTTCGCTTTTTCCTTCTCCTGTTCCCTTACCCCTTCCGCCCACTCATCTAAACGTTGACATAGTTCGGTGGTAATGGAACCTGTTTCCGGATTGGCATAAAATTGAATCCAGTCATAGAATGGGTGATCTTCTGTTGGCTGATACACCTCATTTAAATGCTGCCCGATCTCCAAATAAGTCCATGGACAAGGAAGCAATGCGGCGATTAGTTCTCCCATACTTCCTTGCTGCGCCACACTTTTCATATGCGTAACATAATGATGAGCAGATGGTGGTAAAGGGTATCCTTGTAAGTCATCATAATGAACTCCCGCCACCTGACAAAGGTTGTGATGCGGATGAATCTCACTATGAAGGATAAAGCTGATCTTCTCATGGAAATAGGCCATTTCCTTTCTTGTATCACCCTTAGCGATCGCGATCCCATAGATATTGATAAAGGCATTAAGATATTCATAATCCGCCTTGACATAGTGGATAATCGCTTCCTTATGCAAATCCCCTTTTCCAATACCCACTACAAAAGGATGTTGGAAAATCCCTTGATAAATATCGTCTGCTGCTGCTCGTAATTCTTCACTAAATGTCATCTCGTTTCCCTCCTGTTTTTTAAATGATAACCTCATATTGACATGCAAAAAAACCGCCCCACTAATAAAAGCGGAGCGGTTTTCGTATCATTGATTCATCAAATACAAGGTATATTTATCCCATATACCATCCTGCTCCACTTCCCTACGCTGGTATTAACCAGTTCAGGTTCTAAGGGATCAAGAAAACATTCTTATCTCAGCTGTTGTCACAGCACCCCTAGCGGAATATCAATTATGAAGTTACTTTTACTTAATCATGGATAAGACTTGATGTCAAGTTAAGGAATAATACCAAATGATTCAATCGGCCAAATCCTCATTTTAACATCGCCAATAATGGCATCTTCATCAATGAAGCCAAATTCACGACTATCCTTACTTACACGGCGATTATCTCCCAACACGAACACCTTTCCCTCAGGAACTGTTTTTTCCCCGGTCAAGTCTTCTAGAGTGAAATTACCGGTTAAGTGTACCTCATCTGGTAAATCTGCTTTTGTTTCTGCTAAATAAGGCTCTTCGTGTAGTTCACCATTAATATAGAGTTGATCATTTTCCATGGAAATCGTATCCCCTTCAAAACCGATCACTCGCTTCACATAATTATCCTTTGAATCAGGAGCCTTAAAAGCTACCTCATCAAAACGATTAATCGTGCTTACTTTGCTTAAAATAATACGATCCCCGTCTTCCAAGTTGGGCATCATCGACTCTCCCTTGACGATCGACGGAGTGATCAAGAAGTAGCGACAGACCAGCACAATCAATAGTGCTACCAAAATCGCTCGTATCCATGAAAAGATCTCCTGCCATACTTTGCTCTCCATAATTGACCTTCTTTCTTCCGATTGAGACTTCCTCTAACCATTATTATATGTTATTCTATTGTAATGCAAATCCATCTAAAATACTACCAAATAGTTTAACATATTCTGTATGTCCTAGGTAAATATCATGATCTAACTTGTTGGAAATCGAGATGATTGGCTCTGACAGAAATAAATACAAAGAAAATCAGGTGAAAAAAATGGAAACCTCTTCACAAACCAATAAACGCTACCTATCTATTTTGATGGTTGCTGGTATTATTTTATTAGCATTTAACCTTCGTCCAGCCATTACTGGGGTAGGGCCTATTATCGGGATTATCCGAGAAGATCTTGCCATCAGCAACGGGTTAGCTGGTTTTCTGACCAGTCTGCCTTTGTTAGCCTTTGCCTTTATGTCCCCGTTGGCACCTAGAATTGCAAATAAAGCAAGTAATGAAAAGGCCTTATTATATGGTTTGCTAATATTACTTGTTGGGATTTGGATACGATCGACTTCCCTTATTGCGCTGTTATTTATTGGAACAGCCTTGATCGGGGTAGGTATTGCGATTATTAATGTGCTGTTACCTAGTCTAATTAAGAGTAGTTTCCCAGCAAAAGTTGGATTGATGACTGGCGTATATACGACCTCGATGTCCATGTTTGCAGCTACAGCATCTGGTGTAAGTGTACCATTGACGGTGTCCTTAGACTTAGGATGGCAGTGGTCATTAACTAGCTGGAGTATACTCACTGTCGCAGGGATCATTGTCTGGTCTATCGTCATCAAGCTCCGTTCCAAAACACAGGAACAGCAATTAATGGAACCAAAGCGCGGAAAATTGATGCGTTCACCAATCGCTTGGCAGGTTACCGTATTTATGGGGTTACAATCATTTGTATTTTACGTCACCATTTCTTGGCTGGCGGAAATCCTCATTTCCCATGGCTATAGTGCCTCTACTGCAGGTTGGTATGTCGCTTATATGCAGTTTATTGGTTTACCGGCAACGTTTTTTACACCGGTGATTGCAGGTAGGATTCCTAACCAACAGCCATTGGTCGTCATCTTTGGCCTTTGCGGCGCAATTGGATATGCGCTTCTCTATTTTGACCCAGGTATGATTGGCACCTCGATTGCAGTTACCTTAATTGGACTTATGCTTGGCTCCAGCATCAGCTTAGCGCTGGCTCTGCTTGGACTCCGGACCACAACGGCTAAACAGGCTGCCGAGTTATCAGGCATGGCCCAGTCCTTCGGATATTTATTAGCGGCCGTTGGTCCCATTGCCATCGGTTTTCTGTTTGATATCACCCATTCCTGGAAGCCATCGATTGTGACGATTACAATCCTGACCCTCGTCATGATAAGCTTTGGTTTGGGAGCGAGCAGGAATAAAAACGTCTTGGAAGAGTGAGCTTGCAAGCAAACCACTTTATCCTGCACAAAAAAGGGCGTATAATCATAGACATAATTAGGAATATATGAAGGAGAGAGATAAACGGATGAAACATTGGATGATTGCCATTGGCTTATTGTTTATTATTTCTCCCTATTTGACAGCTGATCATCATGAAGGAACGGCTTTGGTTTCTGCAGAGCTAACCGATAGCACAGATTACTATTATCAACAAATAGATGATAGTGATCCTGCCATGGATGCCAGCTTATTATCGAATACAGCAGTTAGCTATGACACATTATTCTTGATATTGTTGGTATGTATCGTTCCTTCTTTACTACTAGGCAATGGTCATTTGCTGGCAGTCTTTTATCAATCTAATTATCTGATCACATGCAGACATTCCTCATAAGCATGCCAAAAAAAGAAGGAGGAATAACTCATGATGTGGTTTCGGATTTTTATGATTGGATTGTTTTCCACTGCTGCTTTGAGTGTATGGTTGTATCAAGGGATTGAAATTTTCCATGCATTCAGTGATTATTTTAAACATCGTTAAGCCTTTTAATGGTTTATGGAAAAAACTAGCATTCGCTCAGATTTTGAGTGAATGCTAGTTTTTTATAAAAGGGCAATAAAAAAACGTCCGGGTTAGTAACCGCAGTCCCAAGAGGTTACAATCTTAGCCTGCGAACCTCTATGGAGTCTACACCTATTTTCTTCGCTGGGAAATAGTGCTACAATCAATTGGACTGTGAGGATGAAGAACTCAGGGCACTAACATTCTGCAAATCAGCAAGCCATGACTACTTTGAGTGATCGATAAAGGACCGGGCAGCGTTTGCCCGATTTTCCTTATGAATACTCAGTGAAAAGGCGTGAGCAAATGCCCACGCCTTTTGTTATTTATATCCTTAACCGGTTGTTACGTTTAATTCTACATCGATATTTCCTCTAGTTGCCTTTGAGTAAGGGCAGAATTCATGCGCTTGGTTAGCGAGATCTTCTGCTTCTGCTTGGGAAACACCTTTAATCTCCACGTTCAAGACAACCCCTATCTTAAAACCATCGTCTGCTTCATCTTGCATCAGGCTCACTTCTGCGGATGTCGTAGAATCGATGTCTTTCTTGGCATTGGAGGCCATCAGATTCAAGGCACCATCATAACATGCCGAATAACCTGCCGCAAATAGTTGTTCTGGATTAGAGCCTTTCTCCTTACTTTCACCACCAGCAGGGTTGACTAGATTCACATCAATGATACCATCATCCGATTTAGCGAAACCGTCACGACCGCCTTTTGCTGTTGCTTTTGAAGTAAAAAATACTTTACTCACTCTATCCACTCCTTTTTATTAATTTGAACATCATATTTGTTCTATACTATTTACCCTATCCGTACTATTCCTTTTCTTCTACAAATTTAAACATAGAAAATCAAAAGAGTGGACAAACTTATTCGAATCGAAAAAACAAAGAAAGTGACCTTTATTCTTCTCGGTCACTTTCTTTTTCCTCATCCTTCTGCTTTTCTTCTTCTGGTAAGGGGTCCACTGTATGCTTATATCCATAGCCTTTATTCAAGGTTAAGAGGGATAAGACCAGCACCAGAATAACAAAAGCTGCAGATACTAAGATAACTACCCACATGCGTATACCTTCCTTTATTCCAAATAAGTGGGTTCCATTATATCATATTTACCCACTCTTAGATACTGCCCGCACTTCTTCGTTATCCCGTTCATAAGATAAGCTGTGAAGGCTTCTCATTTAAGATAAAGGAGTGGAAGGTATGAATCAAACATCTGTAACCAAGCGCAAAAAGGCAAGACCAAAGAAATCATGTGGATGCGGTAGTTCCAACATAAAAAAAGATAAATCGAAAAAACGATACGGACGTTAAATAAAATAGGATATAACTACCTCCACGATAGCAGCGGCCCCTGCTACCGCGAGAATAAGCATGATCGGGGTAAAAATAGAGGGCGCGGCGTAAAAACCAAGACATAAAAAAGAACTTGTCCAAATCCCTGTACACCAATGACAGCGTAGTAACTCGCCAATCCAACGCTTTAACCCTCTCCCTTTAAAGGTTACTGTCTCTTCTACCGTTCCATCGTCGAGCCATTTTTCCTCCACCTCAAAGAATGGCGCCCGAATAAATCCAGTAATCTTATCATATACAATCAAGCGTGTTAATCGAAACGCTGCTAAGGATAAAATCAATAAGGATAACCATGTAATCACTGCTGCACCCTCTTTACTTTTCTTCTTTATCCTATATTATGTGAGCAGTGGTTGATTCATGAATGAAAAAAACACACGAAAGGGTGTGTTTTTTTATTTCATATTATCCACTTGTTTCTCTGCCATATCACCAATCCACGGCAGTTTGAAATATTTCCCCTGATACGCCTGTACCATCAATACGATCCACAAGACAAGGGTTAACGGTCCGATAAATAATAATAATAACCAACCAAGTATCGGAATAAGTCCAAGTACAAACGACACAATAAAGAGACCGACAGTAACAAATATCGACTGCATCGCATGAAAACGAACGAAGCGATTTTCTTTTTCAATAATTAAAAAAATGATTCCCGTAATCGCACCTGCTAAATAAGTTAACAAACCTGCTACGTTCTGGTCTAAGCCTCCCGATGTTTTGCCTGTTTCATTATTTTTTTCTTCTGGTAACTGTCCATTAGTCATTTCTTTCACTCTCCTTTTATTTTTATTAATTTCTTATTAAATATCTTGTCATTAGTAGTGTACTGATTCTGATGTAAAAACGCAATTATTTTCTTAATTATCGATCAAATAAGAGCCATAAGAATCATCTTATAGCTCTTATCTGTTATTCAGGAAGCTCGATACGAATTGGGTCTAGATGTTGCTGTTCCGCATTTGACTGCAATGTACCAAATGGAATGGTTATTAGATAATCTTGATAGGCCTCATCTGGCAAAGTGAAAGTCGATCGATAATGCAGTGTGTTCTTCTCTATTAAGCGCGTCTCTTCACTTAGAATCGTATGGCCCAATGTTTCCTGTTTATCTATCTCACCATTCTCTCCGGTTACCATATGATCTTGATGAATTAATTGAATAAATCGTGCAAAATTATCGGTGAAGTCTCTTTTCACATTCGTTGCCTGCTCCAATTCATAATCCATCGTTAACGTATTTTCTTTTTGTTGAATATCCTTTATCATTATCCCATAATCAAACCGGTTGCTTTCTGCAGTAAATGGCAACGCTTGATCCAGAGAAACAACAGTGTCTACTTCATCTTGCACAATAACAGGATGAATCTCTAAATAAGCGGCCTCTTCGCTAATCGCACTGCGGAATAATTCTCGTGTTTCCTGCCTGATCGACTCCCCTTCTACCTCAGTCGCTAGCGGTTCGACGAGGGCTTTCATGAATCGTTCCCCTTTGTCATCAAAGACCGTCAATCGCACCTCATCCATTTCATTTGGGACCATACTCGTATAATAAAAGGTAGATGTTACCTTACCATTGGCAATCATCTCCATGTCTAAGCGATAGCCTTCAGCCAGTTCATAGGATGAGTCAATCGTCAGCTCTTCTGACGGATAATAAGTCAGCGGCACATCAAAATGCCACTCCCCCTTAACTCCCGTTATATCGGTAAAGGTTAAGGGTATGCTCGACCACGCTGAGCTTTCGGCAGGTGGCATCCACTCAATTGCCCCCGTATAGCCATCTGTTGTTTCCTGCAAAGGCGTCAAAGTGGCAGACCACTCACTCTGGTCTGACTCATCAAAAATATGGTAGCTGTAATCTGTTTCTGCTTCACTTCCCCCTAGTTTAACGCGATCACCTTCTGCTCGAAAGGTTAACCCGACGATATTCTCATCATAATAGGCACTAGTTATCGTCATATCGATACCATTGCTACTAGCAGATTGATTCAACTCCGTGACAAGATCACTTTCTAACAATTGATAACCAATTTGCAACCCCAATTTGTCATACACCATCCCCAGCAACGGAACATGAGACAAGGCATAAGATATGGGAGCAAAAACAAAACCAGCTAACAAAAAAATAATGATTACCGCTACAGAAAGACTACCAGCGATTTTCAACCTCCACTTTGATTGAGATCGTTTGACCTCTTCTCGTCCCCGTACTAATCCTTGTCGAATTGCTTGGTATACCTCTTTTTCAGGGACATCCATGGGATCGATTTCTTTATAAAAATGATCTTTTTGCATCATATCCATCTCCTTCCATTCGTTTTTTCAACTCGATCCTTGCCCGCCGCAAGTAGGTTTTGATCGTATTCTCCGGACATTCCAGTATGCTAGCGATCTGCTCAATCGGTAAATCGTGATAATAAAATAAAATGATAACGGACTGATATTCTTTGTTTAAGCTGGCAATAGCCGTCTGTATATCCAACTTAGCTTCCCATTCTTCTTGATAATCAACCGACAAATTCTCCAAATGACCGCTTTCATAAATCAACTTTTTCTGCTGGTCTATGACATCATATGCCGTATGAATCAAAATCCTAGTTAGCCAAGTAGAGAAATAGGCAGGTTGCTTTAATTGTCCGATGGAAATAAGCGCCTTATAAGTCGTTTCTTGTAGGATATCCAATGCATCCTGCTGATTATGTACGTAGAGAAAGGCCGTCTTGTATAATTTGTCACTTTCTTGCCGCAGCAACCGTTCCAGTGCTTTCTGGTTTCCTTTGATTGCTTTCTTTACGAGTTTGATATCCTTCAATTCACTACCTCCTTTCTAATGATTAGAGCCATCAACCAGCCAAAAAGTTTCAAAAAAATAATAAACCACACTAAAAAGGGCTAAGAATCCGCTCCTAGCCCGTCGTCTTGCTTAATAATTTACTATATAAAGAAGCTAATACCTGCTGAAACAACATCCCTACCACTACAGGGACTGCCACCGGTCCAGGGAAATATTGTACGGCAATAACCGCTCCTGCACTGATATTTCGCATTCCACTGCTAAGCGTTAAGGAAATCACATCCGCCTGTGTCCGTTTCAACCATTTTGCCATCAACCATGCCAGGAAATAACCACTAGCTGCAACGAAAAACATGATGATCGCTATTTTGATTAAATGAAAATCAACATTTATTAAATAATCCGCTACTACTGAGCTGTTAATCATGATGACTACAGCCAATGTCAATTTTGAAAATGGCGCCAGTCTCGGACTCCATTTCTCATGTATTTTTCCATGAGAGATTTCATGCAGAATCATCGCCACAAGGGATGGAATCACAATCATCATCACCAGTCCGGACATCATCGCCCATACATCTAATTCCACCGTTGCCCCAGCGAAAATGGTTAATAAGAATGGAACAACAAATGGGGAGATAATCGTGTCAATCAAGATCGTCGACAAGGTTAAGGCGACATTCCCTTTATTGATCGACACCCAAATAAAACTCGTGATACCAGTAGGGATTACCATCGCCAGGACAATACCGATCACGGTCATTGTTTCTCCAGGGAAGGCAATCGTTCCTATCAAAAAGGCCCAAAGCGGCATGACAATATGCAAAATCACTAAGGCAATGATCACCGATAATGGATGAGTAATCACACGATACAGAGCAATAAAATTCAAGCTGAGACTACCTGCAAATGTCATAAAGGCAAACAGCCACACAACCAAACCTTCGAATGTGTTAAAAAAATCTGCGAAAATCACCCCTATCACGACGCTCGTCGGGGCAATAAATGGCATGATTTTTTGTAGTATTTGATTAAATCTATTAAGCATCTTCCATTTACTCCTGTTAGCTTATTTCTTCTTCAATCTTGGCCGTTCTTCCGACCAATCCACTTCTACCGGTATTTCAAAAAAGGCAGACAGCACCTCTGATTGAATCATTTTATTGGTTGCTCCTTGTTGAAACACCTCACCATCTTTTAATAACAATGTTTTGTTAAAGGTAGGCAAGATCTCCTCGACATGGTGCGTAACATAAATAATCGAAGGAGCTGATTCGCCAGAACTAATCTGCTCAATCGATGTCAGCAATTGCTCGCGGGCAATAAAATCCAAGCCATTTGTCGGTTCATCTAAGATCAACAGCTTAGGATCATTCATCAAGGCTCGTCCGATTAAAACACGTTGCTGCTCCCCCTGGGATAGTGTGCGATAAGCCCGATTTGCATAAGAAAAACAGTCGAGATCCTTGAGAATCTGCTGTGCCTTTTCACGCATGGCATCGGTCGGTGTTTCATATAAGCCGATTGAGGCAAAGGCGCCGCTAAGCACCACCTGATAGGCACTGTCGGTTCCATACATTCTCTGTTTTAAGGAAGAAGAGACGATTCCTATTTGTTGGCGTAACTGCTCACCTAAGATATCGCGGCCAAATTTTCGGTCGACTACTTCCACCTCTCCTGTTGTCGGAAAATAATAGGAACAAAGCATATGTAACATGGCCGTCTTTCCGGCACCATTTAGGCCTAACAGGGTCCAGTTCTCTCCCTTATTTATATCCCAATCGATATTTTTTAATATCCAATTTCCATCTTTTTTTAAACTAACTCCTGCTAAATGTAAAATCATTGCTAATCCTCCCTACTTCATTTAGTATACATCTAAGTATTGCTTTTTTGTTGTGATTTGCTTTCTGTTTTGCCTGATAAAAGCCATCTTGTCTGAGATTATTATCGATGGGATCAGCTGGAAGAGGAGGAAGATAAGATGGGTGAAAAAATCGAAAAACGTTACTCATGGGTAAGCTATACCTTTCTTAGCATTAGTTCCATTTCGTTAGTGATGATACTGTTAATGCCTAGTGTTGTCTCTACCTTAGATGGTTCTTTATTAGAATTTTTCCTGGAGTTAACAGTGGCACTTCCATTTGTGGGTTTGTTTTTTGCTGGTTGGGCATTGTTTCGGAAACAAGAAGCAAAAGGCTGGACCATATTCGGGCTGTGCTTAGCAGCGGGAAACTTTTTGATTTTGGGAATGTTTTATTACATAATAGCTACCCTTCAGGATATTGGTAACTTTCTAGACGACATGCGTGCCTTTTTTCAATAAAGATCACTGTTTTTGAATGAGACACGCACGTTTTCTCTCTTCAGTATATAAGACCACAAAGCTCTTACGGACAGAATTCCGCAATTCGGCGTTTTTTTGTCCGTTAGATTCTTTTGGGCTGACAAAAAGACATGATTACAGACTTCCATTCATATTTATAGTTGGGAGGTGAAAAAAATGGGCAGAGTAGCTTATCGAAATGCAGACGTTGATTTAATGGCAAGAATGATGAGAGCTGAAGCAGTGGGTGAAGGCAAACAAGGAATGCTGTATGTGGGAAATGTGATTGTGAACCGAGCGGTAGCGGATTGTCTGGACTTTAATGACGTAAGAACCATTGAACAAGTCATTTTTCAAGTACAAGGTGGGAATTATTCATTTGAAGCGGTTCAAAAAGGAAATACCTTTTATCAAAGGGCCAGAGAATCCGAGCGAAGATTAGCAAGGCAAAATTTGGAACATTGGAGAGACCATCCCGCACAATATGCCCTTTGGTACTTTAATCCATATGGTCCGTGTCCTCCAACGTGGTATGACCAACCCTTTTCGGGTCAGTTTAAACAACATTGTTTTTATGAACCAGCCGCTGGGCTATGTGAAAGTGTTTATAGGGGATAATAACGTTGTTGTTATTAAGGGAGACGTGTTAACTGACCCACTTAGCATCTCTAAAGAGAGCACCATGGACCTATTTCTATTAATATGAAAAACCGGGCTGTTCCATTGCCCGGTTTTTCTTTCATCCTTTTATTAGTCATCGAATTGATGAATAAGTTCATATCTTGTTTCATCTAGTAACTCTGAGACATGTACGCGGTCACCATGACCAAAGATAACTTCATTATCCGTTGAGGCCACAATCATAGCGCGCATATTTTTATGAATATCTAAATAAATATCCCCAACAACTGGAGTGGATGTCGACTGATCATCACTTTCTGCCAAATACGAGATCGACTCATCGCGTAATTGTTGTTCTTCCGGTACAAGGCTTTTATCGAAATAGGCAATTTCTTGACTTGCTTCTGCCTTGCCTGGCACCATCACTACGTATTCACTGTGTTTCACACCATTATCTCTGGTGGTAATCACATTCCCGTTTTCTTCTTCTTCTACTTTTTCAATGGCATTTAAAGAATAATGATCTAAATAATCAGGGGTAGGTTTGACAATCAAAATATAATCCCCTGGTTTGGGCTTGGCATATTGATCAATCGTATACCGTTTCCCATAAAAGATGAAGGTATCATTATGTTTGGGACGGTAAAACGTGATTTCCTTTGCAGTGGTTAGCACTTGTTGCATGTCCTTCATACGATACATATGGACCGATTTTTTAAACATTGGTTTGACAGAGTACACTTTATGCAACTCATTTTCAAAAAAAACAAATTGTCCTTTTCTTACTTGAAAAAGATTCATCTAATCCCTCCTCGATAAATTAATCCCCAAATCCAAGGTAACTTCTACATTCTATTCCCTTATTTTTGCTGAAACTAAACATGCTTCAAGCTGCCCTTCTGTAAAATTCCAACAAGGGAATGCTTATCAGAAAATGCTGTTTAGAAGAGCTTTTTTTGAAGCAGTTAAGTCGACAGAAAACTTCTAGACTAGACTTTCATTAACCTTATCTAGCGATTTTTAAAGTAAGTATAACATGTGCTATCTATGAATGCTATCCCCATTTTTCGTTTTATTCATTTCGTTTTTTTCGTGCTTTCTTTACCTGTTTTCTGATAGTTATACTACAACCCTTATATAATTGTTTAAAAAGGCTAAGCAGGACAGCAATAGACGCTCACATACCTCATATATGCATAGCACCCTCTTTTTATTATACCCTATTTCTGTTATTTTATGTATGCGTTCCATCGTGCAGATCTTTTATCTGATAAGAAAAATAGGAAAAAGCCAGCCCGGTCCTTTATCGACCACTCAAAGTAGTTAATGAACTGCCGATAAGATAGATTATGTTAAGTAGACTCCTTATGTGGCAGTTGACTTTGTCCGTTTTTTTGTGCTAAGCGAGCGCTCCGGGAATATGCTGCGCTTTCCGTGGGGCCGGCTTCAGCTAACTTGCAAAAGAAGAGCACTTTTACAAGTGGATCTTCAGCTCGTCCTGGTCCCACAGGAGTCTCCGCATATTCCCTCCGCTAGATATACGTACAACAATGGTTGTTACTGCAAGGATGAAGCGTTCTAAGCACCTAAATAATTTTGTAGCAAAAAGAGAAAATCATCAACTGATTTTTCGACTGCGTATGGATCACGCTACAAAATGGTTCTTTCATTTATAAAAACCACAATGTATGATCGCATCATTCTCTCAATAAGTTTATCTAGCATGATGATGGTGCCTAGAATCCTACATTTTAGCAGTCATTCGATTGTAGTACTACTACCTAGCGGAACCTATTTCCAGAGCGTTTCCTAGCACTGACAAACAATCAACTTTACTACATGGAATAATGGAACTAGATACTTAACATAATCTATCTTATCGGTACTCTCGTTCATTCAAGGTCAAAATCATTCCAAGTCCTATTATACCAAGGATTGTATATTTTCTTGCTTATAAAAAAGAAGAGGTGCATACACACGCTCTCCTTTTGTCCAGAAGCTTATTTCCAAATCGATGGGAACTCATTGATAGTCAGTTGGCTAACAACTAATTCTGTTTTTACGCTATATAACTCGATCGCATGGATCTTCCCATATGGAAACATCAAATTCGTAGATACTACGACACCGTCATTAGCAAAAAATTCTAACGAGCAATTATCCCATATAGCTGATATTTGTTCCAGCTTCAATCCGTGTAAGGCGCCGGTAATTTCGCTGGCAAAATCTTGCGAGAAATCACTTTGTCCCTCCGTACGATAGAAGGTGTAGCTATCATCATCCTGATTGATTTCCAGACGGAATACTTCGTTTTGATCACTGACCAGCTGGAATCCCCATTGCTCACTTGGGTGTTCCAGACAAAATTCCGCACTGCCATACGGTGTCACATCATATGACTGCGACTCACCTGCCGATATTGTCAGCGCTGAGGTTTTTTCTGCACGGACAGGACCTACCGATATCACAGGTTCCTGTTTTAATAAATAGTTATCTTGGTGTCTTTGTAAGGTGATTTTTCGTACTAAACTCATCGCACTGCGCCACGGAGAAACTGGTGCTGTTTTGGCATAATTCCAATTATTCATCCAGCCAATCCAATATGTATCTTCCGTATTATCCCAGGTAATCGACGCATAGAAGTCTCTGCCCTCGTCTGCCCACTTCAAGGCATTGCTGGCTGCTTCGTTCGGATGAAATATTTGTCCATCAAAAGTACCCGTGAAATAGTATACCGCAGATCCGCCGTTAGGGCCGCCTGGATTGATGCTGACAATTAATACCCATTCCTTTTCATTGGTTCCTTCTACCGGTAGTTTGATTAAATCAGGACATTCCCAAACACCATCATCTGATGGATACTCCCTTCCAAACGAGGATAGATGCTTCCAATCGATCAGATTTAGTGAACCAAAAAATTGAACGTGGTCACCGCAAGCCAAGACCATGACCCATTGCTCGCTTTCCTCATGCCAAGCTACTTTGGGATCACGAAAGTCTTGTAACTCTGTGTTTGGAATCACGGGGTTTCCTTCATATTTTGTCCATGTTCTCCCTTTATCTTCACTATAGGCAATACTTTGCTGCTGATGCCCTTCTTGATCATGTGTAAAAATAGCGACTAATCCACCAGAGGCTTGTTGAAACAAACCGCTCGTATTATGAGTGTCTGCTACCGCTGATCCAGAGAAAATCGTACCGAGATGATCTGGTGCCAAAGCGATATCCAACTCTTCCCAGTGATACAAGTCCGTGCTTACCGCATGTCCCCAATGCATATCGGCATGGTTATTACCGTTTGGGTTATGCTGATAAAATAAGTGGTATTCTCCATCGAAATAAACCAGTCCATTCGGATCATTCATCCAATTCTCTTGAGGTGTGAAATGAATCTGCGGACGGCGAGCTTCTTGATAATGCATATTGTTATCTTCCCTTCTTATTATTCATTGCCTGTTGTTTAGAAATACCGACGTTTTCACAACTAAAATCCTTGCACCCTTCCATTGATATTATCCATTAATAACTGCACCATGTCAATCGGTTGACATGTTATTTCCTAAAAAGGGTCATTCTAGTGGCAGTCGGCAAATGAAACCGAGCAAAATAGAATAAACCTCTCGTATACATGACTTAACGGATGCTGTCTCCTTTCCAAAGTGAAACCGGCAGAACCTCTGCAGTTAGCGGCTGATCTTTATTGGTAATCTGCAAGTCTAATAGTTCTACTGATTTCTCGGCAATCTGGGCAATCGGCTGCATAATCGTGGCGAGTTCCGGATGAAGCGTACGAATCAATTCTGTACCATCATAACCAATGATTTTCAAGTCTTCCGGTACACGATATCCATGCTGCCTAGCATATTGCAGCACTAATAAACCGAGCATATCATCACTGGCAAAAATCCCATCTACTTCCGGATGTTCTTGAAACAACTGCTTGATTGTGTCCATGTTATCTGCCAAAAAGGCGACATCCGGGACTTCATAATTGATTGGTGTCCGACCGTTTTCCCTCATGACTTGCTGATAAGCAGAACGACGATCATTGGCTGGTGTTTCAAGTGTGGAAACACCGTTAATATGGATGATATGCTGACAACCTTTATCTACTAAAGCCTGTGTTGCTAACTGCCCTCCCTGGAAGTTATCCGAACTAACCACTTGAATGTGTTTTGACAAATAATGATCAATCGCGATAGCAGGAAGTTGTTGTCTTAAATCAATCAATCCCCTATTGTAGCTAACCACGATGACACCATCTACTTGATTACGCAGCAGCATTTCCCAATACTTTTTTTCCTTCTCTGCTTCATGCAAACTATTACATAGAAGTACCTTGTAACCTTTCTCATTACAATAATTCTCGATATGAGAAACTAGCTCGCCAAAAAACGGATTGCTCGTGGAAGGAACAATTACACCAACTAAATGCGTGCGTTTATTATACAATGAACGTGCAAGGTCATTCGGAATATAATTAATTTGCTTCATAGCTTGGTAGACTTTTTCCCTTGTTTCCTGGCTGATGTAACCGCGATCATTTAACACGCGTGATACCGTGGTTGGTGAAACTCCGGCTGCCTTAGCTACATCTTGTAATTTTGGCTTCATTCCTCTATGCCTCCTTTGGTGAGACGAAAGCAGGCACGTTGTAAGATGTTCCTTTTTTGTACCTTGCCCTTATTAGTAGAGACTATTTCAGCGTTTCTAGGCAACGCTGAAATGATGCTTCATCTCCCATTTTTTTATTTATTCCCCACAAAAATTGTAGCATAGTTTGAGCTATTTAGCTTACAAAAAAAGAAATAGAGGGTGAGAAATTACCCTCTATCGTGCCTCTTCTAATTCGGTCTGTGCATCTGCAGTGATTTCCTCCCATTCCACTTCATCATAAGAGGTTACCTCATTTTCGTTCTTGACATATAACATCAGATAGGCTCCTCGCCGTAACTCTTTCCCAGCTGTGAATTCCACTTCCACCGCTTCCCCTTGCTCATCAAAAGCCGTTTGCTGATACCTGTATCGTTCCATGATCTCGCCATTATCTAACCTGTCCTCTTCCACCTCAGTTGGTTCAGCCACTTCGACATACACATTATCTTTACCAAAGCGATTAAAGTCCACCGTCATCAGCACAACAACCGCTGCAACTACTAACAAAATAATCACCGCACCTATTTTTTTCATTTTAAATCTCTCCTTCGATAGTACGTTTAAATCCTCTAACAGTAATAAAGTAATACAACACATACACTAGCGTGTAAGCCAACATCCACCACAGGATTGGTACCCATAGATTCATTTGTAATAAATTGGAGAATGCCAGCAAGGCAACCGCCCCATGCAATAACCCAAGCAGTAATGGTGCCATAAAGACTAATCCCATTTGATAACGAATCGTTCGCTTCATTTCTTTTTTCGATACGCCAATTTTCCGTAAGATTCCGTATTTATCCTTATCCTCTTCTGCTTCGGTCATCATCTTAAAAAAGATAATGCTTCCGGTTGCCAGTAAGAAGACCAATCCTAAGAAAGCACCCACAAATAATTGTGCTCCGGAAGCCTTCAAGGCGTTTTGATAATTAGTCACCTTACTCGAAAAATGATTCCGTTCGTCCTCCCCAGCCAATTGATCTGATAAGGCGTCATATTGTTTATAATCATCCACCTGCACGGCCTGATAGCTTACAGCATCACCCGCCAACGCTTGGTATTGTCCGTCATTTAATACAAGCACAGCGCCAGGAAGGGTTTCTACATTAAATATTGACTGGTGATATTGTTTGGTAATCAAAAAGGTTGTATCATTTACATCGACTTCCTCTACCTGCTCGGACCAGCGCTCGTCATAAAAAGGATCGATGTACAAGGCTTGGTTATCTTGAATACGAGGTGCCTGCTCCCAGTCCAATAATTGGGTTAGCTCATCAAAGGTTGCTTGATCAATAACATGATAGGACATGTCAGTTTCCTCGTTTGTCACACGTACCTCTTTTGTTTCGATATCAATCGAAGCCTCTATTGCCTCTGATTCAACCTCATATTGTGGCCCTTGCCACATAAACGCAAAAGGCATATACTCTTCCACGTTTTTATCGGTATTATAATAGAGACCAAAAACTGCCCCGCCAGCGGTGATCGTTGTGGCGCTTAGGGTAGCAATAATCGTTAAGGTCTTGGCATTGCCGCGAATACGATATAACAGCTGGGAGGCTGTCATCAGATTGAGCCCTTTCCACGCCCATTTTTCCCTTTTCTTCAACTTGTTTAATACATAAACAAGGACACTATTGAATAATAAATAAGAGCCAGCAATCGTTAAACCAATAATAACAAGCGGCATGGCAATTCCGAAAAATGCCCAAGCCTTTGAAGTTGTTAAATCTTGCAACGCCAACCAATAAGCCATCACCAGTGTCAGCACTCCGATGACCGCCGAAATAAGGCGCGCCTTTGGTTGTTTCTCCCCTTTCTTAGCTGCATAAAACAAATCAATAAGCTTAAACTGATAAATCACCCGATAGCCTAATAAGGAAGTCACGAGAAACAAGATAAAGAATACAACAATGGTTTCGACAACGGCACTGCCGGAAAAAGCGAAGGCAAAGGTTTGTTCAAGTCCCATTAACTTCATTAGAATGGCCAAGAATAATTGGGAGAGAAAGAAACCTAACCCAACGCCAATCAACAATGAAATAAAACCAATCATCATGTTCTCAAAGAAAAGCATGAGACCAATCGTGCGCTTTCTTACTCCTAACAAGGAGTACAAGGCCACTTCCTTTTTACGCCTTTTCATAAAGAAGGTATTGGAATACAAAATAAAAATCGCAACAAACACCATTAGCACAAAAGCAGAAGCACTCATAATGCTTTGTACCTGCCTCGACGTTTCCGCTAGTGCACTAATATCATCACTATGCTTTAAAGTGGAAAAGGTAAAGTATATGATGATCGAAAACACGGTAGCACCAATATACAACCCATAATTCCGAAAATTACGCCTGATATTTTTTAAGGCCAAATCAAATAATGTCATGGCCATCACCGCCTATTTGTGCCATTTCATCCAGAATTAATTGAAAAAACTGCTTGCGCGATTGATTACCACGGATCATTTCCTTGGACAAACAACCGTCTTGGATAAACAAGATACGTCGACAAAAGCTTGCAGCATAAGCGTCATGGGTCACCATCATAATCGTTGCCTCATGCTCGGTATTTAATGAGCTTAAGCTTTCTAATAAATCCGTTGCCGATTTCGAGTCTAAAGCCCCGGTCGGCTCATCTGCGAATATTAACTTCGGCTGCGAAATGAGCGCCCGGCAAGAAGCTGTCCGTTGCTTTTGCCCCCCGGATATTTGATAAGGATACTTCTCTAATAAATCTTCAATACCAAATGTTTGTGCCACCGCATGAACCTTTTCTTGAATTTCTTTTGCCGGTTGTTTTGCAATAGCAAGTGGTAATAAAATATTTTCTCTCACAGTCAAAGAATCCAGTAGGTTATAATCTTGAAAAATAAACCCTAAGTGATCACGGCGAAAGTCTGCCAGCTGTTCATCCTTCATCTTGGCGATATTGTCCTGTTCAATAAAAATATCACCACTCGTAGGAGAATCAATTGTTGCCAATACGTGTAACAAGGTAGATTTCCCTGCACCGGACGGCCCCATTATTCCAACAAATTCACCTGCTTCAATCGTAAATGATATATTCTCAAGCGCCTGATAGGAATTGGCGCCTTTTCCATAAATTTTGTCTACCTTGTCAACTTTTAATACGTGTTCCATGTCAATGCACTCCTTTCATCTACCTCTACTATAGCTTCCCAACCTTACATCACCATCACGGGTATCTTACAAAATCCTTAAATACCTGCGAATTACTGCAAATCCTGTTATGATAAGATAAAGCGAGACTTCGTTCAGCGGGGCTGATCTTCGCCCCTGAACGATAGCGAGACTTATCAGGAGGTTTAGGGACCGTTGTTTTCCTTACTCACCATGGATTAACTCTTTTACAACAGGAAAACTTACGGACACTTAACGCTGTGATAAAGCGAGACTTCGTTCAGCGGGGCCGATCTTCACCCCTGAACGATAGCGAGACTTATCAGGAGGTTTAGGGACCTTTGTTTTCCTTACTCACCATGGATTAACTCTTTTACAGCAGGAAAACTTACGGACACTTAACATGACGATCAGGTAAAAAAGAAAGGATGAGGACGATGGAAACACCTCGTATTCTCATTGTTGATGACGAGAAAGATCTGTGCCAACTAATGAGCACCTCCTTACAAAAGGAAGGTTTCTCCGAAATAGAAACAGCCGGCTCCATACGTGAGGGATGGGAGAAATTTGAACAATATCAACCAAGTATAATTGTCTTGGATATTATGCTCCCAGACGGCGAAGGTTACGACTTGTGCAGAAAAATCAGGGAAGTCTCACAAATTCCGATTTTGTTTCTATCCGCGAAGTCTGATGAAGTTGATAAGATACTGGGCTTAGCCATCGGCGGAGATGATTATATCACTAAACCATTCAGCCCCAAAGAAATGGCCTACCGCGTAAAGGCGCAGCTTCGACGGGCCGGTGTGTATAGCTTGGAAGCGCAGACCCAGAAGACCAATCAAGGAGAAAAAACGATTGGACTGTTTACTATCAATGCCGAGGAAACAGAAGTAGACAAACAAGGAGAACATTTGGAGTTAACCGCCAAAGAGGTTGGGTTAATGACCTGTTTCCTGCATCATCCCAATCAAATTCTTAGTAAAGAGACACTCTTTCGCACGGTATGGGGTGAAGATTTCTATGGCGCCGACAATACATTAATGGTTCATATACGTCGCCTGCGTGAAAAAGTCGAGGACCATCCATCCCAACCCCGACATATTGTAACCGTAAAAGGGTTAGGCTATCGATTTTTTCCTGAATAAGAGAGTTAGGTGATAAAAAGTGAAATGGAAAATAACCCTTCGATATTTAATATCCATTCTTAGCATTGTGTTTATCGTATTGATTGTCAATACTTGTATCTTGCTAGGTATTATGCTGTACCAAAGCATGCAAGAAGGTGCCAACTTTGGCAGTAATTCCGGAGAAGACTTTACTCGCTCTTTTCAAAGGTATATGGAGATAGAAGATGATATACCTACGGTGTCAGAGACCGGTCAAGAGGCCTTGACACAATTTGGTGCCTGGCTGCAAATCCTTGATAATAATGGTGAAGTAATCGATTCTTATCAGGCACCTGAAGAGGCAGCAGACCACTATCGCCCGATTGAATTGGTGCATAAGTATAAATACATGGATGATGACTTGAACACGTATTTTATTGGTGAATATGAAGGCTACAGTTATCTTGTTGTCGTTCCTGAATCTAAAGAACAACGGTTAGTCATGATGTTCGACGGAGAACAATGGATACATTATTTCATGCAATTTCTCGGTATTATTGCGATTGTTGATTTGCTGATTGCTGCCCTTGTCGGCTTTTTGTTCAGTACCATTTTCACTAAACCGATCAATCGCATGGTGGAGCGTATTCATGCCTTAAAGGAACGCATCTTTACAACAGAAAAACCAAAGCGGCCCGGCATTTACAAGCATGTATTTGCCAATCTAAATGACGTAGCCAATGCGTTGCAGGCAAATGAACAAGAACGACACAAACTGGAACAAATGCGCAATGAGTGGATCAGTAATGTCTCCCATGATATTAAGACACCACTCTCTTCCATTCAAGGTTACGCCGAATTACTGCGAGATCAAGATGTAACAGACGGGGAGCGCTTGGAATATGCAGAGGTAATCGAGCGGCAGTCTTTATACATGCAGGAGCTGCTGGAAGACTTTCAGCTAACGACACGCTTACGCAATCAGGAACTCTCGCTTCAGTTACAGTCCACTAATATGGAACCGTTTGTGCGAGAGCTGATTATTGATCTATTAAACGACCCGAAATTCCGGAGTAAACAAATTCAGTTTGATAGTACAGCATCCCTTTATTGGAAGATTGATCAACATTTAATGAAACGGGCATTGCTTAATTTTATCTATAATGCCTTACTTCATAACGAAGAATTAGTCGAGGTGAAAGTGAGTATTTCTGATAAAAGTATTATAATTCAGGATAACGGCAAAGGAATCGATAAGGAGGAGCAAACGAAAATATTTGATCGATATTATCGCGGCACCAATACAAGTCATACACACGGCACTGGGTTAGGAATGGCCATTTCACGCGATATTATTCAAGCACATGGTGGTACCGTTCAGTTAACCAGTGAAAAAGGAAACGGCACAACGATCGAAATCATCTTACCACCTTTAGATGATAAGGAATAAGCCACTTCCAATGATAACAAAAAACGTTTAAATTCCCCTTTTGACGGTTATATAATCTATATAACCGTTTTTTTATAAGTAAAGAAAGTAAATAATCCTTGGTATAATAGGACTTGGAATGAGTTTTCCCTTGAATGAATCGCTTGTTGATTTATGCCCTGTGGGCGAAAGCGCAACCTATTTCCGCAGCATTTCTAACGATGAAAAACAGTCAACTTTACTATATGGAATAGATGGACCGTCAACTTCACATAATCCGTCTTATAGGTGGGTAGTATCTATCTTCGATTCGTGATAAAGGGAAGGACAGATTTTGTCTGACTTTTTCATCCTCTTAATTAAAATAATTATAAATAAATATTGATTTTTATAAGATTTGTATTATAATAAAAGATGTAATATTTATAACAAAGGAGAGGTGTTTTATGAGTCAAGAGAAAAAATATCTAACCACCGCCTCTGGTGCACCCGTTGGTGACAATCAACACTCCATCACCGCTGGACAAAGAGGACCAACTTTAATCCAGGACGTACATTTATTAGAAAAACTTGCTCATTTCAACCGCGAACGAATCCCAGAACGAATTGTACACGCCAAAGGTGCCGGAGCACATGGCTATTTTGAAGTGACGAATGACCTTTCTAAATATACAAAAGCAGATTTCTTATCAGAAGTAGGTAAAAAAACACCGATGTTTATTCGCTTTTCCACCGTTGCAGGAGAGCTAGGTTCAGCCGATACGGTACGAGACCCACGCGGTTTCGCAGTTAAATTTTATACAGACGAAGGAAATTATGATTTGGTGGGGAACAACACGCCTATCTTCTTTATCAGAGACGCGATCAAATTCCCTGACTTTATTCATACACAAAAACGACATCCACAAACACACTTAAAAGATCCGAACATGGTATGGGATTTCTGGTCACTATCACCTGAATCACTACACCAAATCACGTACTTGCACTCCGATCGTGGTATTCCAGCAACTTTCCGTCATATGAATGGTTACGGAAGCCATACCTTTAAATGGGTGAACAAAGATGGAGAAGCTGTTTACGTGAAATATCACTTCATCAGTGATCAGGGGGTAAAAGGCTTAGATCCAAAGGTTGCCGATGAGTTAGCTGGGACAAACCCTGATTACCATACCGAGGATCTCTTTAACGCGATTGATAAAGAAGACTATCCTTCTTGGACATTAAAGGTACAAATCATGCCGATCGAAGAAGCAGAAAGCTATCGTTATGATCCTTTTGATGTAACGAAGGTTTGGCCGCACAGTGATTATCCATTAATTGAGTTAGGTAAAATGGTGCTTGACCGTAATCCAGAAAACTATTTTGCTGAGGTAGAGCAAGCTGCCTTTTCACCTGGACATTTCGTACCCGGTATTGAGGCTTCACCAGATAAAATGTTGCAAGGTCGCCTCTTCTCTTATTCAGACGCTCACCGTTATCGTCTAGGTGTTAATCACGAAACAATTCCGGTTAATCAGGCAAAGGCTCCTGTCCATAATTACCAGCGCGATGGCTTTATGAGTCATAACGGTAATGGTGGCAGTGCGCCGAACTATGAACCTAATAGTTATGGTAACGCACCAAAAGAAACACCGGAAAGCAAAATCAAACCATTTGAGGTATCTGGCTTTGCTGATAGTGTCAATTACGACAGTGAGGATCATTTCTCACAACCAGGTTCGCTATTCCGCGATGTACTGGATGAAGGCGGACGTCAACGCCTGATCGAAAATTTTGCTGATCATTTAAGTGGTGTGACCAAAGAGGGAGTTGTCGAACGTCAATTAGAACTCTTCTATAAGGTCGATCCACGACTTGCAGAAGGTGTTGCTTCGATATTAAACGTAGAAGTTCCAGCACAGGTGAAAGAATAATAAAGCAAGATTGTTTGTTCACTTTTATAGCAGGAAAATTTACTAGCGTTTAACACTGGATAAATATTTTTCAATCTGGTTCCCATACTAATTGGGAACCAGATTTTTTTGTAACAAGGAATAAATAACTTATCCATTCATTTTCGTGACTGAAAATTCTATGATGAAGTGGGTTTCAACTACGCATGTGGAAGGTGAAGTGCTTGGCTGGAGTGTTTTTACACAACCATGTTTTCTAATCTGGGTGCCATTCATTTATTCCTTGGTTATCTCCTCATATTTCGTAAATGGATTAAGAGCATCTATCCGATCCATGAGAAATGATTTCATTCAACTTATATAGCCTGTTTTTACAATAAAGAATCGCGCCGTTTTTCTTATCAAAAGTTTGGATCACTTTTTAAGTGTATAAAAAAATCACAAAGAAAAAACTTAAGAAGAAAGGCAAATTTGGTTTATATGTAAGAATATTTGACCATATGCAAGGATTTATGAAGCAATTTTGATCAAATGTCTCTCAGTCATTCAGATACAGTTTAACCATGCCTCAGTCGATTATAAGCGGTTTGAGGATTCATTGAAATGACGTTATCATTTATTAGGTAAGCTTTTGAACGACTTAGTTTACAGTTTTAAAAAAATGGGTATTAAAATTATAAACAATTCCCTTATTCAAGAAAGGAGAAAATTGTGACTCAAATGAATGTTCAACAACCTCCGTCTGATCAAGTAACTTTTTCCAATCCGACAGCAACGGATGGAGCGGGAATGTGGGAATTAGTAACAAAATCAACACTAGATTCCAATTCGCCATATAAATATATGTTAATGAACGAATATTTCGGTGATACTTGTGTTGTGGCAAAGCAGAAAAACCAAATAGTTGGTTTTATTACCGCATTTATCTCCCCAAAGAAACAAGATGCAGTGTTTGTTTGGCAAATTGGCGTTGACAGTTCTCAGAGAGGAAAAGGAATTGCTTCCAAAATGTTGCATTACCTTTTAGACTCTGAAGCCTGTAAAAACGTCCGATTTGTTGAATCAACGATTACACCTGATAATAAGGCATCACAATCATTATTCCAGAGATTAGCTCGTGATTACCATACAGATATTACTTCTAGTGAATGTTTCACGAAGGAGATGTTTCCTGGTGATGATCATGAAGAAGAACTAAAATATGTCGTAGGACCGATTAAAAAATAAACAACAAAGGTTTTGCAACCGTTCTTGCAAATGGACAAGAGAGCCATTACTTTCTGATGAGATCTTTTTTGCAAAGGTGTAACCTTTGCATGTTACAAAAATTATGTAGGAGGAGTTTAAAAGATGAGTGAAAATCTTGATATTATTAACCATTATGAGTCGGTAGTGCGTAGTTATATTCGTAACTTCCCAACTGTTTTTACCAAGGCGAAGGGGCACAACATATGGGACGAGCAAGGAAATGAATATTTAGATTTCTTTTCTGGCGCAGGTGCGCTTAACTACGGACACAATAATGATCATATGAAAAATAAGTTGTTAGACTATATCAGCAGTGACGGAATCACCCATTCATTGGATATGGCATCTACCGCCAAGGCTGAGTTTTTACAAAAATTTGATGATGTGATTTTCAAACCACGTGACCTCGATTATAAAGTGATGTTCCCTGGACCAACTGGAACAAACACCGTGGAAAGTGCTTTGAAATTAGCTCGAAAAGTTACAGGTCGTACCGATATTATTAGCTTTACAGGCGGTTTTCATGGGATGACGATCGGTTCCCTTTCCGTTACTGGTAACTCAATGAAACGACAAGGAGCCGGTATTCCATTACAAAACTCGGTAACAATGGCTTATGATAACTATGTTGACCACGATACCTTGGTTTATCTTGAGCGTTTCTTAGAAGATAAAGGTAGTGGTGTCGCCATTCCAGCTGCTATGATTGTAGAAACTGTACAAGGTGAAGGCGGGATCAACGCTGCTCGCTTTGACTGGTTGAAACAAATTGAAGAAATCTGCCGCCGCTGGGGTATCTTGCTTATCATTGATGATGTGCAGGCAGGTATTGGTCGTACAGGTACCTTCTTTAGTTTCGAAGCTGCAGGCATCAAGCCTGATATCATTTGTCTATCTAAATCATTAAGCGGTTATGGCTTGCCATTAGCTGTTACCCTTATTAAACCAGAATATGATATATGGCAGCCAGGAGAGCACAATGGTACATTCCGTGGTAATAACCATGCGTTCGTCACTGCCAGTGCAGCGCTTGATTTTTGGAAAGATGATTCATTTGAGAAGGAAATCCACCAAAAATCAGAGATCATTTATAGCTTCTTAGAAGGACTTGTCGAGAAGTATCCAGAAATGAAAGGTGAGGTTCGCGGTCGAGGATTTATGGTCGGAATTGCCTCAGAAGTAGAAGGTTTTTCCGAAAAGGTCACTGCTCGTTGCTTTGAGCTTGGCTTAATTATGGAAACAGCTGGACCAAACGATGAGGTATTTAAACTATTTCCACCATTAAATATTCCAACTGAGGCCTTGCAAAAAGGACTGGATATTATCGAAGAGAGTGTAAAAGGATTAGTGAAAAACCCTGTCACTAACGGCTAAAGTTAGTGTAGGGTTCACCATATAAATAGAAAACAGGAGGATATATCAGTTATGAAAGTAGTAAAACTAGAAGACATCTTAGGAACAGATCAAGACGTGGACGGAGGAAACTGGGTCAGCCGTCGCTTAATCACAAAGAAAGATGGCATGGGCTACTCTGTAAATGATACGATCATTAAAGCAGGGACAGAAACGCACATTTGGTATAAAAACCACTTAGAAGCCGTTTACTGCATCGAAGGAGAAGGTGAAGTCGTAACCTTAAGTGACAACAAGGTATGGCCAATCAAAAAAGATACACTTTATGCCTTAGATAAAAACGACGAACACCTACTTCGCGGCACAACAGATATGCGTATGGTTTGTGTCTTCAACCCACCATTAACTGGGAATGAAGTACATGATGAAGATGGCGTATATGCAGTAGACGAAGATTAAACAAATATAGAAATCGTCAAAAAAACTTCCCATTTTTCTTGGGAAGTTTTTTAAATTTTGTATATAATGTTAGTAAGGAGGGATTTTCGTTGGGAAAGAAAGAAATGGATGATTATTTACAAGAGGGTATATACGGCGCCAAAGAACTCCACCCTGATCAGAAGAAAAAATACCTCGGAACCTATCGGGAAAGAGTGATTCTTGCGTTAACAAAGACTCAAGTACGAGGCAAAAAAGGCTTAACGACCTTTGAAGAAGAATTACAAAAACATACCCAAGCCACATTATTAGTGAATGGTCATATGAATATTAGCTTTAGCAAACCCTATCGTGAACTAGCTGAAAAACATCGTATTTCTCACAGCTATATTACCAATGAAAACACAGATAGTACTTATGGTCTTGTCTTAACGGCAGATCATGCCATTGATAAGGAAGATATTCATCTGCCCGAAGAAACACCGACAGACACAGCAATAGATAAAACCGATAAAAAACCTTGGTGGAGAAGATTGCTTGGCATCTAATGCGTGGCAATTCTTCTCCATCACGCAATCTGTAATTATCAGACTTTCGTGACTATACTCTCCCCCATTTCGGTTATGCTTATATGGTGATCGTTTTTTCTTTACATCGAAACAACCGAACCGCGTTTATTGAACATAGAATAAAAGCTGACTTCTATATCAAAACCACCAGTGTGAACTGGTGGTTTGCTCTGCGGCTGAAAGCCTATGTTACCGGCCTCGGCCTAAAAGGCCCACTGAATGGTTTCCCTTTTGCACCACACTCACTCACTGATTCTAAAAGAATCTCTTATTTCTTCTTATTTTTCTCTCCAGTGAACGGATCAAATTCTTCAAATAATGTTAACTGATCACTCATGTAATCCTCTTTAAGCTGATTTCTAATATATTCTTGAATTTGATTTTTATTTCTGCCCACTGTATCTACAAAGTAGCCTCGACACCAAAATTTACGATTACCATATCTGTACTTTAAATTAGCGTGTCGATCGAATATCATTAAACTACTTTTGCCCTTTAGGTAGCCCATGAATTGAGATACACTTAGTTTTGGTGGAATACTTACTAACATATGAATGTGATCTTTACATGCATTTGCCTCGTGTATCTCAACCCCTTTCCTTTCACAAAGCTCTCTTACTATTTCTCCGATGCTTTTTTTATATTTCCCATAAATAATTTGTCTTCTATATTTTGGAGCAAAAACGATATGGAACTTACATCTCCACTGCGTATGTGCTAAACTATTCTTGTCCTGCATTGGACATGCCTCCTTCTTTGATGAGATTTGGTGGTCGGGAAACCAACCTTATCTTATCATGAAGAGAGGCTTTTTTGCCCCCACGCTTGAAGCTCTATGGAACCCCCGGCATAGCCAGGGGTTTTCAAAGACCATAACAAATAAACAACGAGCACGTAAGCACTCGTTGTTTCTCTCTTTCTAAGAATGAACGTTGATTTCATCCAGAACTTTTACCAAGCGCTTCATTCCTTCTTCAATTAACGCCGGTTCTGCATTCGTAAAGTTCAGCCGAAATGTATTCTGTTCCGCATTGGACACATAGAACGAATCACCGGGAACATAGGCCACACCCTCAGCCACCGCTTTATTTAATAATTTGGTGGTATTCACATAAGCGGGGAGTTTTACCCAGAAAAACATACCGCCTTTAGGGACCGTGTATTCCAATCCTTCAATCGAAACTTCATCCAACAGTCGCTTCATCACCAGCATTCTTTCATAATATGTTTGTCGAATCGTCTGAATATGTTGGTCAATATCAAAATCCTGCAATAAATGAACAAGGGCATGCTGACTAATCGAGTTGGTATGCAAATCGGTCGCCTGCTTTGCCTGAGCCATAATGCGTATGATCTGATGAGGCCCAACGATCCAGCCAATTCGTAAGGCCGGTACAACAGTTTTAGAAAAAGTACTCGTGTACAGTACCAGGTCATTCTCATCCAATGATGCAATGGATGGCGGCGCCTCTGCCTCATCAAATTGCAATTCCCCATACGGATCATCCTCAAAGATAACCACATGATATTGATTGGCAAGTTCTAGTAATTTTAACCGTCGTTCCAGTGACCATACTTTTCCAGTTGGATTGGAATAGGTTGGTACGACATAAATACATTTTGGTTTATGTCGTACAATTTTTTCTTCTAAATCTGTCAATACCATACCATCATCGTCTGAATTGACAGCTATCACATTAGTTTCATAGGACTCAAATACTTGCAAGGCCGCCAAATAAGTTGGGTTCTCTGTTAATATGACATCCCCTTTGTTAAACATTACGCGAGAGAAGAGATCGATGGCCTGCTGGCTGCCGGAGGTGATCAGAATATTTCCCGGATCACGGACCAGCCCTTTTTTCCTCATACGTAAGGCAAGTAATTCCCTTAATGCCGACACCCCTTCTGTTTCACCGTATTGTAACGTCTTAGGGTCACCGGTTACTGCCTTATGAAAGGCTCGATCTACAGCCTCTACTGGAAAAAGATTTTCTTCCGGTAATCCCCCAGCAAATGAAATGACATTTCCTTGATTAATCACCTTTAAGATATCTCGAACAGCCGATGATTTCATAAATCGTACACGTTCTGCAAAACCGTATTTCATAAACCATTCCTTCTTTCCTTATTTTACGCATTACATATAAGTTCATCTAACCTAATATAGCTCGATCATTATCCATTTGTTTGCCACGGATACGTTGAAATTCTTGAAGAAGCTTTTCAATGGTCAATTCTTGTTTCTCCTGACCAGATACTTCTAAAATAATCTGACCTTTATCCATCATAATCAGTCGATTACCAAGATCTAATGCCTGCTGCATATTATGAGTCACCATCAGTGTAGTTAAGTCAAATTGATTGACAACTTCCCCTGTTAGCTTGGTGATTAGCTCGGCACGTGATGGATCCAGAGCTGCTGTATGTTCATCCAATAATAAAATATTCGGTTCCGTAAAAGTTGCCATCAATAACGACAATGCCTGCCGTTCTCCGCCCGATAGCAATCCAACCTTTGCCGTTAAACGATTTTCCAGTCCGAGGTGCAAGGTTTCCAGGTGTTCTTTAAATAGTTGTTTACGTTGTTTGTTCACCCCTTTTTTCAAGGTGCGTTGTTTGTTTCGGGCATAAGCCATCGCCAGGTTTTCCTGAATTGTCATAGACGGTGCCGTACCTGCCATCGGATCCTGGAATACACGTCCAATCATTTTCGATCGTTTATACTCGGGAAGCAGTGTTACGTTCTTGCCATTAATTTTCACGGTTCCCATATCTGGTTTCAGAGATCCTGAAATCATATTCATTAACGTGGACTTTCCGGCACCATTACTGCCAATTACTGTCACAAAGTCGCCTTTTTCTAAGTGTAAATTGGTACGTTGCAATGCTTTTTTTTCATCTAATGTTCCTTCGTTAAAGGTAATCGCAATATCTTGCATATTAAGCATCGGTTGTCCCACCTTCCATCATGGCACGCTTACGTTTCTTCCGCCTCGCTTCTCGCTGCGTAGCAAGCAATTTGGGTGTTACTAAGGCTAAGATAACAATCACAGCCGTAATCAGTTTGGCATCTCCTGTTTCCAAAAATTTCGCCCTCAATGCAAGCGCCAAAACGATTCGATAGACAATCGCGCCGCCAATCACGGCTAGTGTAGTACGAGCGATCGTCTTAGTACCAATTAATGCCTCGCCAATAATAACCGAGGCCAAACCAATCACGATCATACCAATTCCCATACTGACATCTGTAAAACCACCGTTTTGAGCTACTAATGCCCCAGATAGGGCCACTAGTGCATTGGAGATTCCCAAACCAACCACCTTCAGGATATCAGTATTTGCTGACAAGCTGCGAATCATTTTTTCATTATCACCGGTAGCTCTTAAGGCCAGTCCTACCTCTGTTTTTAAGAAATAGTCAATAACCAGCTTCACGAGTAAAGTCACAACAATCATCAAAAAAAGCACGGCCCATGTGCCAGGAACATTCTCTGCCCCCATAGAAGTTAACAACCCATTCATAAATTCATCGATACCTAAGGAAGCCCAAAAATCTTCTATTTGTTTAAATACAGTTGGTTCATTTAATAATGCAACATTCGGTTTTCCCATAATACGAATATTGATCGAATAAAGGGCCGTCATCATCAAAATCCCGGACAATAACGGGTGGATCTTTCCTTTCGTGTTGAGAACTCCCGTGACCATACCGGCAAGAAAACCAGCGAATATCGCATAAATCGTAGCTAATACAGGAGGCACGCCATTAACAATCGAAATAGCCGCAACGGCCCCACCCGTTACAAAACTACCGTCTACTGTTAAATCCGGGAAATCTAATACACGAAATGAAAGATAAACACCTAATGCCATTAAGGCATAAATAACACCTGATTCGACAGCGCCGAACATGGAAATCAACATCTTACCTCTTCCTTTCTCTACAAAGCCACTTCAACTGTGACAGAAGACCTCGACAGCTGTCGTACTACATGTCGAGGCCTGCAATCTTATTTATTCTTCTACGGTTTCAAGTATTTCTGCTTCTTGATCCCATTCATCGTTCCATTCGATCCCTTGTGCTTCCGCTGCGTCTTTGTTAAGGAACAATTGCATGTTTGGCGGCACTTCGACAGGCATATCGACAGGTGTTTGTTCCCCTGTTAAAATGTCAACAGCCATTTCGCCCGTACGATAACCAATCGTATGGTAATCAATACCATAGGTAGCAAATCCGCCACGTTCTACAGAATCTGGTTCCCCAACAAATAGTGGCATGCTTTGTTCTTCTGCCACACCTACTACCGCTTCTAACGCTGATACAACAGTATTATCGGTAATAATGAAGAATACATCTGCTTCACCAACTAAAGAGGAAGCGGCTTGCTGCACCTCAGAAGTGTTCCCAACTGTGGCTTCGGCAGTAGATAAGCTCGTTCCTTCAACAGCTGCATTCACGGCCTCAATTTGTGCAACGGAATTGGCTTCACCTGCACTATAAACAAGTCCAATCGTAGAATCGGCAAAATTTTGATCGATAAATTCGACCGTTTGTGCAATCGAGTCAGGATGCATGTCAATCACACCTGTAATATTTTCACCTGGCTGATCCATTGATTCGACCAATCCGCTTTCCACCGCGTCGGTTACCGAGGTGAATAGGATCGGGATATCACTGGTCGCCTGCAAGGAACTTTGTGCACTTGGAGTAGAATTAGCAAAAATCAAGTCCACGCCCTCTGCGACAAAATTATTGGCAATCGTGGCCGCATTATTCTGATCGTTTTGAGCGGATTGAAAGTCATACTCTACCTCTAAACCTGCGTCACTAATTGCATCTTGGAATCCTTGATATGCCGCATCCAATGATGGGTGTTCAACGATTTGTGTTGCTCCGATCTTGTATACCTCACCATCAGAAGCGGCTTGGTCTTCCCCTTCAGATGATGAATCGCCATCACCGTTTGAGCCTTCATCATCACTTGTTCCACATGCAACAAGGACAAGCACACTAAAAAAAGTGATTGTAAGTAATAATAATAATTTCTTTTTCATATTTGCTAACTTCCCCCATTTTCTTAAATTTTTAAATTTTCAAACTTTAGGATACATTATAGCACAAATTAATCTGGTTCGATATAACTTATTTTTAATTGTAGGCGTTATAGTGATTACTTGCTATTCTGCGCTGGCTATTGCACACTAGCTTGTAGATCTATGCAGAAAAGAGTGAAACAGATGAGCAAAATCGTTGTAGTAGGAGCAGGTATTGTTGGTGCGTCAACGGCCTATCATTTATCCAAAACCGATCATCAGGTCACCTTAATTGACGCCGATTTTCAAGGGAGAGCGACCAGTGCAGCAGCCGGGATTATCTGTCCATGGGTATCCCAGCGACGTAACCAGACTTGGTATCAACTCGCTTCCAAAAGCGCCTGCTATTATCCAGAATTGATCAAAGCATTACGTGACCAAGGGATTGAAAAAACAGGCTATAAACAAGTCGGCACCATGGTCGTCAAAGATGATGAGAAACGATTACAAAATATATGGGAACTCGTGAAAAAGAGAAGAGAAAGCACACCCGAAATCGGTGAAATACGCTGGTTAAACACAAACGAAACGAAAGAACGATTCCCGCTAGTAGCGGATGGCTATTTTTCTCTATATGTTAGTGGCGGGGCTCGCGTCCATGGTGAACAATTGCGGCAGGCGTTACTAACAGCTTGCGAGCAAAATCAAGTTCACTTTATAACTGGTGAAGCTAAGTTTGAAAAGGGTACAATCCGTGTTAATAATCAACTTGTTACAGCCGATAAAATCGTAGTGGCTGCAGGTGCTTGGTTTCATTCTCTGGCAGCCACATTAGGGATAACAGGTAAAATCAAACCACAAAAGGCGCAAATCACTACTTTGCAAGTTGAACAAGACACCAGTGATTGGCCTGTCATTATGCCGCCAGGCGCCCACTACATGGTACCTTTTGAAAATGGGCAGATTTTTGCTGGGGTGACCCATGAGGATGATGCTGGGTTTGATACGTCTATTACACCTGGTGGTATTCACAAGATTTTTTCGGATACCTTTACCATTGCACCCTCCTTGGCAAACAGCAAACTTGTCAAAATGGATGTCGGGTTTCGCCCAGTTTCCCCCGACTTTCTCCCTGTTTTTGGCGCAGTTCCCGGCCATCCTCATATTTTTGCAGCGAATGGATTAGGTTCATCCGGGTTAACAACAGGACCTTTTATCGCCAAGCAATTGGCCCACCTCGTATTGAACGAGGATACAGATCTTGATCCAAAAGATTATCCAATCGCAAGCATTATGGAAACGGAATATAGAAAGTAAGGGACGGTTTCTGATGGGCGGGATTTGGCTGATTTTGCGCCTATGGATCCATTCTTACAGACAACATTTTGCGAGTTGGCGATTTTTTGTCTGTTAGATTCATTCTTGCGGACTGTAGAACAGGATTTGCTTTCCTCAGTCCGCAAGATTCATTCGTTCTTATGGACTGTAGAACAGGATTTGCTCTCTTCAGTCCGCGAAATTTTCACGGACTGGAGAGAGCATTTCCCGCTCCCCAGTTCGCAAGGTTCTCTTAATGGCCTCAAAATCATGGCTAGTCAACCTCACTCACAACTTCAACAAAAAAAGCCTGCCGGTGTCTACATAAACCACCAGCAAGCTTTTTCTATTAAAGATCCTTACGATTAATAAAGTCAGTAACAGCGCCTTGTGAAGAGCAAGATACATTATGGGCATATTTCCCAAGAATACCTTTTTTATAGAGTTCTGGCGCTTGCCAGTTCTGACGGCGCTTCTCTATTTCCTCGTCGGATACATCCATTGATAATTCTTTATTCTCTGAATCGATCGTCACCATGTCGCCTTCTTGTAAAAATGCGATTGGACCGCCAACTTGGGCCTCTGGTGCAATGTGACCAACGACCAACCCATGTGTACCTCCAGAGAAACGACCATCTGTCAACAAGGCCACGGATTGGCCTAACCCTTTTCCGACAAGAATGGCTGAAATAGATAGCATTTCTGGCATACCAGGTGCACCTTTTGGACCGACTTGGCGAATCACAAGGACATCACCTTCCTTAATCCGATTATCCATCACCGCTTCTGTCGCCTCTTCTTCTGTATCAAAGACACGAGCTGGGCCAACGTGGCGTTTTACTTTCACACCCGAAACCTTCGCAACAGAACCACTTGGTGACAAGTTTCCTTTTAACACAATTAAAGGGCCATCTTCGCGATATGGATTGCTTAATGGGTGGATAATATCTTGTTCATCTGTTAAAACATGGGCATCTGCATAGTTTTCCGCAATGGTTTTCCCAGTAACGGTTAAACAATCTTCATGCAAGAAGCCGTTATCTAACAATAAACGCATAACGGCTGGTACGCCACCAATTTTATATAAATCTTCCATTACATATTTACCACTTGGTTTAAGATCGGCTAGATGTGGTACCTTTTCCTGAATGCGATTGAAGTCATCCATGGTCAAATCTACTTCCGCTGCATTGGCAATCGCTAAAAGGTGAAGGATCGCATTGGTTGATCCGCCTAATGCCATTACCGCAGTAATCGCATTCTCGAATGCCTTCTTGGTCAAAATATCTTTCGGATAAATCCCTTTTTCTAACAAGTTATAGATAGCCTCTCCCGCTGCCTTGCTGTCTGCCCATTTATCTGGAGATTCTGCAGGGTTGGAAGAACTGCCTGGTAAGCTCATACCAAGTGCTTCAACAGCCGTTGCCATTGTATTAGCGGTATACATACCACCACAAGAACCCGCACCCGGGCAAGCATTACATTCAATGCCTCTTAATTCTTCATCGCTAATATCGCCATTATTATGTTTTCCTACTCCTTCAAAAACGGAAACAATATCCAGTTTCTCTCCATTTCGATAACCTGGTGCAATCGTACCACCGTATACGAAAATAGCTGGAACATCTGAGCGGGCAATCGATATCAGACAACCAGGGATGTTCTTATCACAGCCTCCAATAGCTACATATCCATCCAGATTCTCTGCGCCAACTACTGTTTCAATCGAATCAGCAATCACATCACGACTTGGCAGAGAATAGCGCATTCCTGGGGTTCCCATTGAAATCCCATCCGATACTGTAATCGTATTGAAGATCATCGGTACACCGCCGGCTTCATTCGCGCCTTGCTTTGCTTGTAAGGCTAAATCGTCTAAGTGTACGTTACACGGAGTTACCTCACTCCATGTACTTGCAATACCTATCATTGGCTTTTTAAAGTCTTCATCCGTCACTCCAACCGCACGTAGCATCGCACGATTCGGGGCGCGTTTTGGATCATCAAATGCGTTACTTTTAATTCGTAAATCTTTCCCCATTTTTTGTTATGCCTCCTAGCTTTCCAGTTTCTTAAGCTTGCCCAAAGGTTATTCCAATAGATCCAGCCCTGCGACTTACAAATCCTGAATGAATAAAAATAACCTTCTCTGAAAATAATGTCAGAAATACGACAAATATTTTCTCAATACTAATATGTTATCATAGTTTGTAACAATACGGAATCTTTCAATTTGCAAAAAAAGGGGAATTGTATGAAAATTCGCATCATTTTGTTTTTTCTTTTTATTCTGGTAATTGGATATTTAATTTACCAATATAACACATATAGCAATCGGCCTGCCCCCACAGGACTACACCCCATTATTAAAGAGAAAACTGATCTTTTACTCAAACGCACAGAAGAAATTGGCATATCTATCGTGATTACTGATGGCTTCCGCTCGATAGATGAACAAGAAGCGATTTATCAACAAGGACGAGAAACGGAAGGTGAAATCGTCACCTATGCCCAAGGTGGAGAATCCTATCATAATTATGGCCTTGCCGTTGATTTTGCGATCGAGCTTCCGAATGGAGAGGTGATTTGGGATCTTACGTATGACGGAAATCAAAATGAAGAAGCTGATTGGATGGAGGTCGTGGAAATTGCTAAAGAATTGGGCTTTGATTGGGGTGGGGATTTCACCAATTTCAAAGACTATCCCCACCTGCAAATGGATTTCGGATTAAGCATTCGAGAATTGAAATGGGGCAAACGACCAGAAGACGTGATCGATTCTCCCCAATAGATTTCGCTGACAGCCTTGACCAGCACAACGTCAAAAATAGTCTTATTTTTCTTAGCGATAAAGCACGGTGCTATATAATTGTTCAGTTACGGAAGGAGCCAGCCATTTGTGCGCCTTATTCACCGCCGTTATCGCTTCTGTATAACCAGGAGCGACTAAGTTGGTTTTTCCTAGATACTGCACTGCATCCCCTGCTGCAAAGATACCTTCCCTATTCGTTGCCATATCGCCATCGACCGGTATACGTCCCTTATCCGTAGTAATTTCCCACTCTTCAAATGGGGTTGCCTGGAGCTTGAGCCCATGATACACCAGCAAATAATCGCCAGAAATTTGTTGCTTTGTGCCTGTCTGATCATGAATCGTTATCGCAGCAAGCGGATTCTCCTCTGAGGACAATTGCGTGATCTCTGCTTGGTAGAATACCTGTATCGTACTGGCTTCTAATTGACGTATATCTTCTTCTTTTGCTTGTTGAAAACGATCGACTGGATTGATGATTGTGACCGAAGCAGCTGACTTTTCCAAATATAGTGCCCAATTTAGTCCGGTTTTGTTATTGGTTGAAATAATGACGTTTCTGCCTTGATAGGATGTCTGCCCCATTAAGTCGGTAGCTGCCTCGATACGGGGGAGCCGCTCCCACTCTTCTGGCATGTTCACATGAAAAGTCCCCGACCCAGTTGCCAGCAAGACCGTTTTAGTTGCATGCACTTGTTCTTGACTGGTGATCAGGTGATAGCAGCCATCTTCCCAACGAATTTGTTTTACCCACTGGTTGGTCAATAAAGGCGGATGATGGCGTTGGGCTTGCTCTATCGATTGATTGACCAAGGCTTCCCCTGTAATAGCTGGAAATCCACCGATATCATAAATCTTCTTTTCCGGGAAAAATTGTTTCACTTTTCCTCCCAAATGAGCTTGGGCCTCTATCAATTTCACCTTCATTCCTCGCATAGTGGCATAATAAGCTGCAAACAATCCAGTTGTACCACCGCCGATCACCGTTATATCGTATATTTCATTATGATCCATTATTAGTAACACCTCTCATTCAGATAAAAAATCCACACAAACAAGCCATTCCTGTTCGCCTGCTATCTTATGTTATGATTATACAGTATAGCAAAATTATCATGTTTAAGGAAAGGATGCGTAATCAATGAAGCAACAATTAATCCATCGTTTAGAAACATATGCCAAAATAAATACGCAATCGAATGAGGAGAACAGTAGCTGCCCTTCGACCGAGGAGCAATGGGATTTGGCTCATCTATTAGTAGATCAACTCAAGGAAATTGGCCTGAAGGATGTGACAGTCGATGATCATGCTTACGTGATGGCAACACTTCCTAGCAATGTCGAATATGAAGTACCAACCATCGGCTTTCTTGCACATATCGATACCGCTACTGATTTTACGGGGAAAGGCGTAAAACCACAGATTGTGGAAAACTATGACGGAAAGGATATCATTTTAAATAAAGAAAAAGGAATTCTACTGTCCCCGAATGAATATCCTTCGTTATCGCATTATATCGGCCAGACCTTGATGACAACCGACGGCACCACCCTGCTCGGCGCCGATAACAAGGCTGGAATTGCTGAGATTATGACAGCAATGGAGTACCTCATCCAGCATCCGGAGATCCCACATGGTACCATCCGTGTCGCCTTTACACCAGATGAGGAGATTGGACGCGGACCGCATAAATTTGATGTGACCCGCTTTAACGCCTCTTTCGCCTATACGATCGATGGTGGACCACTGGGCGAATTACAATATGAAAGCTTTAATGCGGCGGCAGCCAAAATTGTCATTAAAGGCAACAATGTTCATCCCGGTACGGCAAAAAACAAAATGATCCACGCAAGCAAGTTCGCTATGACGCTGCACCAAAAATTGCCGATCGATGAAGCACCAGAGTTTACCGAGAATTATGAAGGGTTCTATCACCTTCTTTCTTTTGAAGGAGACGTGGAAGAGGCAAAACTATACTATATCATTCGTGATCACGATCGGGAAAAATTCAATCAAAAGAAAGAAACGCTAAAAGCCCTTGTCGAGGAGTACCAACATCGACTTGGCAAAGATAACGTACAGTTAGAGATGAAAGACCAGTATTACAATATGGCGGAAAAAATTGAACCCGTTAAATACATCGTTGATATTGCCGCAGAAGCCATGAAGCAAATTGGAATTACGCCATTAATCCAGCCCATTCGCGGTGGAACGGATGGTTCGCAATTATCCTTTAAAGGACTGCCAACCCCTAATATCTTTACCGGTGGAGAAAACTTCCATGGTAAACATGAATTTATCTCGATCGAAAGTATGGAAAAAGCCACGCAAACGATTGTTAAGATAGCTGAAAAATTCGCGAAACAAAACCGATAAAATCACTAAGCAAACCCTCAGTAACCCTGCATCCCGAGGAGATGGAGACAGTTGTTATGTCTTACCTCCTCTTTTTTTATGCCATTCGAGAGGAGGAGGAGTATACAGCACGCAAGAGATATTAGCAGAAATTTGGTATGTCTTGTTGCTTGAACTTTTTTCTTTCGATTGACATGACCAGTCAGCATCTATTATACTATCATCCGTGACTATAACGTATGATTTTTTGACCAAGGAGTCAGAGGGGTGTATTCATGAGCACAAATGAGACCTTAATGTCCACCGCGCTAAGCCTATTTGCTCAGCAGGGTTTTAAAGATACGACCATCCAACAGATTGCGGAGCACAGCAATATTTCGAAAGGAGGATTTTATAACCACTTTTCCTCCAAACAAGATTTGTTATTAGAAATGATCGAGGAACATCACGATCAATTGATTAACCATGCAGCGAAAATTAGTGCAAGCTCGGAGTCGCTCGCTTCCTATATTGCTCAAGAAACGGAAGCTTGGGTACACTATCAGACCTTTTTCAAGATTTTATGGTCAGAGATTAATATTCAGCAAGACCAACAAATTACCGAAAAAATGAATAAGCTGCGGCTGAACTTACAAGAACATCATCGCAACGTATTATATCGTTGCTATGGAGAAGACATCCTGCCGTATATGACAGACTTGCTCATTATGCTGGAAGGAGTTGTTAAGGAGTATATCGCTTATATTATCTTCCATGATAAGGACTACCACTCGCAAGACTTTGGACAATGGATACAGCACCATTTCGATAGTATGATGCTGCGTCTCTATGAAAAACAACCTTTTCTAGGCGATGATGAGCCACCGACCGTTGACGCATTGCTTTCACAATTACGTGAAACGTGCCAACACTCAGGCAATGGGGTCAAGTTGCTTCAGGCAATAGATGAGCTGGAACGGTTGATCCACTCAAGCCGTTCGCCACTCTTATTAGATGCACTACTATATTATTTAAAAAGTGAACCCTTATTACAAACCGATTTATTGAGGTTGGAACGATTATTATGTCAGGAGGAAGATTAGATGAACCAAGCTTTACAAATAGACAAGGTCACCCGTGTCACCATGGTTACGGTCATGTTGATTGGGGCCTTTGTAGGTCTATTAAATGAAACATTATTGGCAACCGCCTTGCCAAGTATCATGGGTGATTTTGGAATCGAAGAAACACAAGTCCAATGGCTGACCACCGCCTTTCTTTTGACGAATGGGGTAATGATTCCGATCTCCGCCTTTTTAATTGAAAAATTTACGACACGCCAATTATTTATCACAGCACTTAGCTTGTTTGGATTAGGTACAATCATTGCTGGCTTGTCCCATACGTTCGAATTACTATTAACGGCTCGCGTGGTCCAAGCTGCTGGTTCTGGGATCATGCTTCCGCTAATGATGACCGTGATGTTAAGAATTTTTCCGGTTGAAAGAAGAGGTGCAGCCATGGGACTGGCAGGCATCGTTATTTCCTTTGCCCCTGCTATTGGCCCAACACTATCCGGCTGGTTATTAGAACATTTTTCTTGGAGGGGCTTGTTTTATGTGGTCTTCCCTATTGTTGTGCTAGCGATTATTTTCGCTGCCATCTTTATGAAAAATGTGACCGAACGAACCAATCCGAAGATCGATATTATCTCGATTCTGTTATCATCCTTCGGGTTTGGCGGACTGCTATATGGTTTCAGCAGTATCGGCGGCGGACATGGAGCAGAAGGCGGTTTGAACATGGTCGGTTTAGCTATTATTATTGGCGCTGCGATCATTCTTACCATTTTCATCTTACGTCAATTAAAAATGAAGCATGCGATGCTCGAATTCCGAGTGTTTACCTATCCAATTTTTTCTTTATCCTTGATTATTACCATGATTGTATTGATGGCTTTAATTGGTGCGGAAACTATGCTTCCACTATATATGCAGAATACACGTGGATACAGCCCACTTGAATCTGGACTGATGCTCTTCCCAGGTGCTATTGTGATGGGGATTATGTCGCCAATAACTGGTATGCTGTTTGATAAATTCGGAGCTAAATGGCTTGCTGCTATTGGGATGGGAATTGTTACGGTTACGACTTTTCTATTTACGAGTCTAGCCATCGACACTTCTTATACGTTTTTAGTAGTGATTTACGCAGTTCGTATGTTTGGTCTTTCATTAGTGATGATGCCTGTCATGACAGCTGGTCTCAATCAATTACCGCTGGAATGGCATCCACATGGCACCGCAATGGCCAATACTATGCAGCAAGTATCTGCTTCGATTGGTACCGCGATTCTGATTACAACGATGTCTACCATGGCGTTAAATTATCAGCCTGATGTTCAAGCATTACAAGGATTGTCCGAAGAAGCAGCGGCACAACAAATCGAAGCAAATGCTGCTATTAGTGGTTATAATGCCGCCTTTTGGCTGGCAACAGCGCTTTCCTTGATAGGATTAATTCTCACCCTGTTTTTAAAAACAAAAAAACAAGAGACCGTTCCACAGCCTGATCATTCTTCATCCCGCTAAATTGGCAGACTGTCGTCTATGGAGGCGACAGTCTTTTTTTGAGTAAAGATTTTTACCAGCATAGCCTATTCCCGGAGCGGCTTATCTAGCAAAGAAAATAAACCAAATTCACTTTTAAAGAAAAAAATTATACCATTCAACTTATCGGAACCGCGATTCGTTCAACATTCTAGGTATTGCAAGGCATGTATCTTTATACTGGAAACATAGGAGGTATCCCAGCTATTGGTCCATGCAAAAATCGTTGCGCCTATCCTAAAAAATAACTTATAGAGGATGTTCAAAAAGACCAACAAAAATGACGCGGCGAATTTCTACGTTGGCAATATAGGATCTTCTACTAAGGTCGCCCACGTCCTGTGGGCAACGTAGAAGCCAACACATCCTGCGTGAGTCCGTTCCTCACGTATTAAAAGCATACGTTCCGGTACCGGGAGACTACGCCGCCTTGAACTTCTTGGTCCTATTTATCGGCATTTTTGAACACGCACTTATAGAATGATTCTTGTATCGATATAACAAAAAAGTGTGACAAGCAAGACTTTGCTCGTATTATTTCTTGCTAATACCTCGTTTGATCCATTCACGTGAATGACTATTCCTTAGCACATATTTACATGTAAATAAACGTTACCATTGGAGGTTTTTATATTTTTGTTTTTTGATTGAATGATGGTCGTCATTTTTCTTCATCGGAAGAAAATAAACTTTTCTCCATCTATTTTCCCTTCACTTCACGTAAGGTCCATGCCCGTATTACTAACTTCCAAACTTAGCACTTCCTATCATTCGCTATACCTATTGAGCTTTATTACAATTCTGCCCAAATAATCATGCAAAATATATTCCATATCGCACAAAGCATGTTAAAATAGTCAGTATATTGCAAAAAAACAAGGAGGACACAATAATATGCAGCAACCAACTTCTAAACCACTCGGGTTTGGTGAAATATTAGACCAAACCTTTCGTATCATTAAATCAAACTTTAAAGAACTATTTATGATCAGCTTCTGGGTGATCATCCCCATTATCGTTCTTCAAACATTGTTATTAACATTAACTGGAAGATCGTTTATTTTTGGAGGGGATATTGGCGAAGGAGCGTTTAATCAACTGATAAATGGCGCAGAATCTATTGCTACTACCTCTCCTATTGATGATCTCACAAGCAGCTTGATCAGTCTGCTTATCCTATTTGCCCTACCTATCTTAGGTGGAGGGATCATTTGGACGGTGAAATATGCACGAGAAGGTCAGAAACCAGTTGCAAAAGAGATGATCAAAAAGGCACTGCCTAGATATTGGCCGATGTTCTGGAGCACACTGTTGATTGTCCTAATCGTTTTTGCTGCCATCTTCTTCCCAATACTTATCGTCGCCTTTATTATCGGCATGTTCCTCGTTATTGAACCTATTATGGGGGCTATTATGGCGATACTGCTTGGATTAGGCTTCTTTATTGGCTTGGGTTTATTATTCACAAGATTTACCCTTTTCTTACCAGCTGTTTTATTTGAAAAAGTAGCGCCAGGACTGGGGAAAAGCTGGCATTTAACTAAAAAACAAACATGGAAATTTTTCGGTTTGTTTATTATATTAAGTATTATAACGTCCGTCATTAGCATGATCATTTCCATTCCACTGACATTTCTTGGAGACAGCGTGCTTTATCATGTACTAAGTAACGTTTTTTCCTTAGTCACCACAATCATCTTTATTGTCGGCTATGCCGTGATTTACTTTGAATCTACCATTCGTCAGGAAGGCACCGATTTAAAATCAATGATCGATGAATACCATACGTCAGAGTCTCATTAAAAAGCTCTGCATAACTTAAAAATGTTGTTTCCTAACCATTTATTCAGTATTCTGGAAACACTTGAAGGTTTAAGCGACTTCGTTCAGTAGGTAATTCTCTTGCCACTGAACGATACAGACGCTTAACACTGTTAAAAAGGAGAATACCTATGCACTATTCCCAAACGAAACAAGAACAACTAGAGGAGATCCTATCTCGGGAAGAATACCAAATCTATTATGAGGATCATCGAAATTTCCTAGAACGGGCTTGGGATAGTTTTCGAGAATGGTTTCAGAAGAATATCCTTGCCAGACTTTTTGAAAACTGGGAGGCTTCCTCAACCACAGGCAATATCGTAACCGGTGTGATTCTGTTTCTACTGGCTTTAGTCATTCTTATTGGACTAATTATGTTGATCATGACCATCGTACGCAAGAAGAAACTAAAACACTATAAACCTCTTGGTCAACAAGGCGCCTTGGATTGGAGTTATCTTGATCACCTCCAGGCAGCGGAATCATGTGAAGCAAATCAGGAATATCACGCCGCTACCAGACATCTATTTCTTGCCTTATTGTTACACCTTAACCAAGGAAAATGGCTGAAAGCACAACAATGGAAAACCAACCGAGAATATTATCAGGAACTGCAGCAAACCGATCCTGCCATGGCTAGTCCATTTTATCGATTTGCCATCTTTTTTGAAAAAGTGATGTATGGGGAACATCAGATAACAGAAGCAGACTATCAAGACTTCAAGAAATCGGTAACCAAGGTGATCGAAACGCAGACTGAAATGAAAGAGACAGGTGAACAATAATGTTTGGTAAAAAAACTTGGATCATTGGCGCCGTTTTTTTCTTATTACTAATTGGAGTGAGTATGCTCACCGCTAACCAAACACCAACACAATATCCTCCTTATCTAGTCGATTCACCCTCCCCAACTGGTTTAAAGGCGCTTTATACCTATCTGGAGGATAATGAATATGATGTGCAGCAGGCAGAAGGTTTATCGGATTCTACGGATCATTCACTACGAATGATGGTTAACCCAGATCTCCCCTCGGATCAATCCGTGGAGGATGCTTATCAATCTTACATAGAAGCGGGAAACACGGTGGTACTTGCCAAAGAAAACCCACAAGATTTTTTTGGGGTGAATACGATAATGACCGGCCAATCACTATCCAACGAACCTGTAGAGATATTTCATCATGAGCAACCTTTGACCGTATCCCTACAAAGCGATATGGCGATTGAACCAGAAGAGAACGATCATGTACTGCTCACTACCAGCGATGATCAGGTGATTGCGTTGGAGCGGCCAATAGGCGAGGGCTCCTTGATTGTGTTGACAGAGCCAAATTGGTTAACCAACGAGGGGATTACGGCACAAGATCAGACCGATGCCGTCTTTGCCACCATCCCGTTTGACCAACAGCCGTCGATTGTGTTTGATGAATTCAGCGCAGCAGATATTGGCAGTGTCTCACCATTCGACCTATATCCTGGATGGGCTTATGTCTTACTCGTTCAAGGTATCATCTTAGCTATTTTCATTCTATGGAAACAAGGAAAACGATTCGGCCCGGTATACCCTGTGCGCGAGGAAACGGTTCGCTTAAGCGATGAAAGAATTCAAGCCATTGCTATTTGGCAGACAAAAGGAAAAAACTATACGGCAGCTATACAAAATCAATTAACCTACCTAAAAGAAGCCGTCCGTCTGCGTTACGGCTTACCTCACCATGATAGCTGGGAGGTACGATTAAACTTACTGAAGAAAAAGCAGACATCCTTATCAACACAACAAGTACAACAGCTAAGTCAACGTTTTACAGCAGTTGAGGATAACCTGCCCATTCATAAACAGGAATTTCTAGCACTATCCCAAACGATTGACACGATTCGGAAAGAGGTGGAGGAAACATGAAAACAAATATAACAACTTTATTAGAAAACTATGAAAAACAAATAATTGGTCAAGGAAATAATCTACGCCTTTTGTTAACAGCTGCTTTGGCTGGAGGACATGTATTAATTGAAGGCGTGCCCGGCACAGGTAAAACACAGATGGTCAAAACACTGGCCAAACTTCTGGATAGTGATTTCAAACGGGTTCAGTTCACCCCGGATTTGCTGCCAAGCGATATTACGGGCAGCTCTATCTATAACATGAAGGATCAGGCCTTCCAAACGTTAAAAGGGCCGATTTTTACCAACGTGCTCTTGGCCGATGAAATCAATCGGACACCTGCGAAAACCCAAGCTGCCTTATTAGAGGCCATGGAAGAAAAACAGGTTACGATCCAAGGAGAGACCTATGCCTTACCTGACTTCTTCTTTGTGGCAGCAACGCAGAATCCGATTGAATTTGAGGGGACCTATCCCCTCCCAGAAGCCCAACAAGATCGTTTCTATTTTAAATTACAGATTAATTTCCCTCAGTTGGAAGAAGAGGTTGCTATTCTACAAATGGTGATTCAACAGCAAAATAACCTGGAAGAAGTAGAAGCCATCTTCTCCAACACAGAAATTCAACGATTGCAAGCCGACATACAAACGGTCAATATAAGTCATGAAATAGCAGATTATATTATGAAAATTGTCCGAAAAACAAGAGAACTAGAATCTATCCAGCATGGGGCCAGCACACGAGCAGCCATCGCCATCGCTAAAACAGCTCAAGCATGGGCCTTTTTAGAGGACCGTGATTATATTACACCAGATGATGTAAAAATGGTGGCCATTCCGAGCCTCCGTCATCGCGTACAATTATCACCATATGCAGAATTGGAAGGATCTGATATTGATGAGACGATTAAAGAACTTGTGGGATCGGTTACTGTTCCGCGATAAGGGAATACTACCAACCTACACACTCGTTATCTATTACACTATTTTCCTTGCCGCCTTGGTGCTAATATCATTTTGGCAATTTTCCTGGTTGTTTCTTGGCATCACCACATTAGTGATGTTAGGGTTAGTAGCCATCGATGCCTTCTTGCTTCCTAATCGACAACAATTCGATGTGTCCCGCCAAGCGGAAGAGGAAATAGAGCGATATCAAGAACAAACGATAAATATTAACATCGAAAACCGAACCAATGCCCGTTTTGCCGTGCGCTTTATCGATGATAGCCCACGTTCTTTTCAAGCAAATTATCCAGATCTGCAACCTTTAGCGGAACGCAGCCAGCTCTTACTTCCTTATCAGATACAGCCAACTGTTAGAGGAGATTATCTGCTTGATAAAGTATATATACGTGTTCGCAGTAAATGGGGGTTGTGGGAAAGACAATTAACCTATAGCCTACCAAACGCTGTTCAAGTCATTCCTAACCTTGCAGAAACCAAGCGTTATTTAGAAAATGCGCAACGCTATTTATTGCATGAGGGGATTAAAATTCGAAAAACGCGCAGTGGAGAAGGAGAATTCAGTAAAGTAAGAAGTTACGTTATCGGAGATGATCCACGAACGATCAACTGGCGACAGTCAGCCAAGCAGCAAGAATTAATGACCAACGAATATGAACCGGAACACGGTAAGTACGTCACGATTCTGATTGATTGCGGACGTACAATGGGGGTTGAACTAAAGGAAAGCAATCGGTTAGAGAAAACGATTGAAGCTTCTATCACCTTAGCCGCTGCTGCATTGGATAATGGGGACCATGTATCAGTTATTGCGTTTTCCAAAGATATCAAAGCCGTTGTTCCTGCTGGTCGGGGATTAGAGCACCTCCATACCATTTTGCATGCCATTTATGATCTAACCGTAGATGCGCAGGAATCGAATTATACACTGGCTTTTCAACACGCACAAAGTCTCCAAAGAAAAAGGAGTATGATGATACTCTTCAGTGACATGCAATCCTTTGCCAATGAGAACTACCCATTATTTTATATGCAGCGGGTCAGACGGAAACACTTATTTATTATGCTTGGTATCAAGGATGAACTCTTACAACAGCAAATAGCAAGCAAACCAGTCAGTACCTTACAAGCAATGAAAAAAAGCGAGGCGCAAAGACAATCCATTTCGCAAAAGGAATTTGCTAACAAATGGAGCAAGCATGGTCTTCCCATGCTTGAAACCCCTAGAGATCGCTTAGCTGCAACGGCTATCTCTCATTATATTGATACATTAAACAGAGGGTTGTTGTAACAGTCTCTCCCGCTTTTGTCTCAAATAGTTACCGATCAACATATAAGCAGCCAGAGCTACTGCGGTAATCGCAGCCACGGCATACTTCCACTCCAACGATATGTCAGATGGAGTAATATAACCTTCAATGATACCAGCGATGATAAATAAAGGAAGTGTCCCTATCAGCAGTTGAACCGATCGGGTCGTTTGTTTTTTCAGCTGGTATCCTCTTGAATGAATGCCTGGCACGAATATTTTGTAACCCATCAAGAGCCCGGCTCCACCTGCAATAAAAATAGCAAGTAGCTCAATCACACCATGTGGAACGATATAGGCCCAGAACACATATGTACTGCCTGAATTCCAGAATACCGCAGCCAAGGCACCGATTATAATGCCGTTATAAACCAGCACGTAAACCGTCAGAAGACCAAGGGTAATCCCGCCAGCGAATGCCATTACTGCCACCTGAATATTATTGGTCAGGATCTCCGTCGACATTAGCGGGGCATTCACATCCGGTGATGATTCACCAAGCGAGGTCGGATCAACGGATTGTGTCATTTCTTCTGGTAAAATACCATATAAATAAGATGGATTGTTTATCACAGCAAAAAAGCTAGCCAAACCACCAAGCGTAAATAGCAGCATCGCAATCAGAACGGCTTTCCATTGCTCTAAAAGCAAACCAACGAATTTATGTGAGAAGAAATGATAGATTTGCTTCCAAGAAGAATGCTGTGAGCGATATAATATATTATGTGCTTTCCCTACTAGTTCGTTTAAATATCTGGTAATATCTTCGTTGGCAAAATACGTTTGACTATAGGAAAGCTGTCTTGCTACTTTTTGATAAATTTGTTGAAATTCATTAATGCTATCACTGCTCTTTTTCTTAGGTACTTCCGTAATGAGTTGCTCTAGTTTTTCCCAATCCTGTCGATTTTGTTTAATAAATTGATTTAGCTGCATAACATCACCTTTTATTTTTTATCCTAGTGCCACCGAATAATGCCCACTGCCACATGGATAAAGTATGCTTTAACCTATATGTTATTATAATGGTTAAAACGCCCAAATAACAAGTCAAACTCTTATACCGAAACAAATTATAGAAAGAGTGGTCATCCTATGGAACAAGAACAACTACAGGTCAAGACACCAGAATATGTCTCCCTGCAATTCAAGTTAGCTGGCTTAGGTTCAAGAACCGCCGCGTATCTGATTGATTATGCCATTTTAATGGTATCACAAATCATCTTAACCTTTATTTTATTTTTTTCATTGTCATTTGATGCGGGTGCTTTTTATTTCGATCAAAATACATTATTTATTACCCTTTACCTCATTGCCATTTTTGTGCTTAATCTCGGTTATTTTGCACTTCTTGAATTTTTTTGGCGCGGAAAGACGATCGGAAAAAAATTACTTGGCATTCGCGTGATTCAGGAGAATGGTCATAATGTTACATTTTTATCTAGTTTGATACGCAATTTCATCCGCTTGCTGGATGTCTATGTCATTGGAATGGTACTAATCTTTGCCCATCCAAAACATAAACGACTCGGAGATTTAGCGGCTGGTACACTGGTTATACACGAACAAGGAAAGAATTCTTCTAAAAAAAATACAGTGGAACAATATATTGAAAAGCGCGGGCTCCATAAAGAGGATTTGACATTGGAATCTTTTGATATACAACAATTTAATCAGCGAGACTGGCAGTTATTGAATACCTATGTCCATCGAATAATAACCATTCAGCAAAAAGAAAAACCAATCCTAACCGAACAAGTAAGTGAAATCCTGTTACCAAAAATCGATACCAGGATCAACCAATATTCACTCAGCAATGAATCGATACTGCTGTTGCTTTATTTGCATTTGAAGGATGAATGGGAGTATTAAGAATAATTAACAAATAAGCGCGGCACTTCTCGTCTGGAGAAAGTGCCGCGTTTTTAGTATGACAGACAAAAGGTTTGCTCAAGGCACGATTCTTATGGACTGTGGAACGGGATTTGCTCTTTTTCAGTCCGCGAGATTCTTACGGACAAAATTCCACGATTCTCCGCTTTTTTGTCCGTGAGATCCATTCTTACGGACAAAATTTCATGATTCTCCGCTTTTTTGTCCGTGAGATTCATTCTTACGGACAGTATTTCACGATTCTCCGGTTTTTTGTCCGTGAGATCCATTCTTACGGACAAAATTTCATGATTCTCCGCTTTTTTGTCCGTGAGATCGAATCGGTCTTGTTTACCTCAGTCCCTAACTAAGATCAAAACGCTCAACTAATCTATTTTCCCCAAACAAAAAACCCCCTTGACTATGCAGGAGGTATAGCGACACATTTGGAAATGTGTAATAAATTATCTCAAGTGTTTCCCAGCAATAGCTGGCTGAACTTGTGCGTTGGGTGTTTCTACGTTCAGCTCTGCTTTTCGTTTTTTTCTGCGGGATGAAACTTTCTCCATCGCAGATAAAACTAGAAAAGTAAGCAGAATAGTTAACGACACCATGTATAAAGAAGTTACCATAGTAAACTATCCCCTTTCCTAAAAAAATATCATGCTTATCTTTTGAATACACTTATATCGTACCATATTTTTTTAATTTGTAAATGATATTTATGAAATTCTTTTAAATTCTTTTAAATTCTCTAACTTCTCCTTAAATGCTTCGATTTTGTAACCGTTCTGTAACATTTCAAGGCTAGCCATGATTTGTGTCTATTCATTCAACCTATGAATATTTATTCAACTGTCTTCGCTCAGAAAATCCCCCTTCTTTTCTGCAATGAAGGGGGATAAAACAGTTTATGATGAATGATTCGCTAAGTGAATATAGATATCTCTTAGATTGCGAAAGCCCATTTCTTCAGCCTTCACTATGTTCTCGGACCATAATTGAGCGGTTGCTACAGCATCATATAAGGCATGATGACGTTGTTTAATTGGGATCGAATAATACTCACACCAATCATCCAAATGGACATGATCTATTTCTGGTGACACCACTTTTGTTAAAAAATTGGTGTCAATAATGCGATGTTGGAAATTCTTTCTCGTTACATTCCAGCTTGCCTGCTCCATAAACTGTTTCTCATGGCTGGAATGGTGCGCAACTAGTGTGTCACTTTGCACGAAACGGTAGAATTCACGCAACACGTCTAAGAGCTGCTGAGCTTGTGTTAGTTCCCATGCCGTAATCCCTGTCAAGTCTGCGATTTCTTCAGAGGGGGGCAAGGCATTATAAATGGTTTTATAAAAGAGCTGGTTCTCTAATACATCTGCGCCTTTCATTTTCACCGCACCAATGGATAGCATTCGATCGCCATGATAAGGATAAAAACCAGTTGTTTCGATATCAAATACGACGACAGGAAGTTGTCGAAAGGGGACGTGCAGGGCATCCTTTTGTTTTAATTCCTTCTGCAAATTACGAATAAAGGCAATTTTACGAGCATCGGTCTGACTGGAAACCGGATTGATTTCGGTGATTTTTCCTGACATTTGTTTGATAAATGCTAACATTTGATTCATAATCATTGCGAACACTCTTTTTCTATCTGTTTTTTTGTTTGTTCAAATAGGCTGGTCCCTTTTCTGATATATTGTTTCCAGTCTTGTTTTTCTTGCTTTGTCAGTTGATCCACCGATACATAGTGGACGTCTTCGTAAGTTGCAGCATCTCTCGTCAGTTTCCATTTAAAGCTAAATAACGATTCTAATACAGGCTGGTATTCTTTCATAAAGGGATAGGTGGATTCCATAGCGGATAGTCGTTCCATTGTAGGCACTTCCAGACGATGATTCCAAATCGCCAACAAACGAAGGGCATTAATGTAAGGGAACATGGTTGTTGTTTTGATATTGATTTGACCTGTGCGCTCTCCAGATTGTTTAGGCAATAATTGACTAAACAGCCCAAGTCCTTTTGGAGTAAAGTCGACATTATCCTTGAGCCGTAGCATAACCTGAGGATGCTGTGTCACATAAGAAAAAAAGGTCTGCTTTACTTCCTCTAACAACAATTTTTCCCCGGTTAAGACACGTGAATCAAAAAAAGTAGAGGCATGACGCAATGATTGCCAGCTTTCTTCTGTTAACCAATCTAACACCTGCTGCTGCCATGATTGTACAGATTTCGTCCACATTGACTCTGATGCCATTACTTTTCCGTCACATTCTTGATAACCAACAGCAGACATGCCTTTCACAATTTTTTCACCTAAGCTTTGAAAATAAGACTGCTCCTTCTGCTCTCCATCAAAAACAATTCCATGATCTTGATCACTCCAAATCGCTTGTTCCTGCCTTCCCGCACTACCCATCACGAAAAAAGCAAAAGGAACAGGCGGCGCTCCCTCTTTCTCATTCATCCACGCTATCGCTTGTTCCACTACCATCGTCATTAATTGTTCATGCATTCGATTGAGATCGGCAAATGTTTTGGCATAAGGCATATTCTCCATCCGCCACGTCATCATTTCTTCCCATTTCTTCATGGAGATTCTCTCCTTTTAGGTCTTCGTCACACTGTATAAACCCCGGCACCTTACCCAGTTGGATAAGGTACCGGGGGCATTGCTCTATTTATTCGTTAATGATCCATCAGCTCTTCATTAGACTTTATTTTAGCGTTAGAAGTGCTATTTTTTGCTTGGGTTGGCTGCGGAATGTTTTCAGGGTAACCATAGCTGCCATGCTCACTCATGTCAAGTCCGATAATCTCTTCTTCTTCCGATACTCTCAAACCCATTATTTTATCCATCACTTTTAGAATAATGAAAGACACAACAAAGGCATAGATACCACTGGCCACAACACCTAACACCTGTACACCTAATTGCTCAAATCCACCGCCATAGAATAATCCTGGCAGTCCCCAATCCGCGCCAACGGATAAAGGCTCTGTTGCGAAGAAACCAGTCGAAATCGTTCCCCAAACACCTACTGTACCGTGTACCGATAAGGCAAAAATCGGATCATCAATACGTGCTCTGTCAAAGAATTTCATACTGAAGTAAACAATGATACCGCCAATAGCACCTATTAGTACGGCTGCCCACGGTTCTACAAAGCCACAAGAAGCTGTGATTGCTACTAAACCAGCTAATGCACCATTTAATGTTGTTGGCACGTCTGCTTTACCTGTAAGTGCCCAAACTACTAACATAGCGGCAATGGCACCTGCAGCTGCAGCTAGTTGTGTATTTAAAATCACATAACCAAAGAATGCCTCTGATACACCAAATGTACTTGCACCGTTAAATCCAAACCAGCCTACCCATAGAAGCAATACAGCCAAGGCAGTAAATACTTGGTTGTGACCAGCTATATCATTAGATGATCCATCTTTATTATATTTACCGATTCGTGGTTTTAAGATAATAGTCGCTGCCATAGCTGCCATAGCACCGGTTAAGTGTACTACAGTCGATCCTGCAAAATCCTGCTTCCCATGATCAGCTAACCAGCCTCCACCCCAGATCCAGTGAGCAACAACCGGATAAACCAGTGCCGAGAATAGAACGGCGAAGATAACGTAAGCAGAAAGTTTCGCCCGTTCAGCAAATCCCCCAAATGCAATAGTAAGTGCAATTAACGCAAACATCATTTGAAAAATAAAATCAACTGCTGGGGATAAACCTTCTTCACTAAATTCTGTACTACCATAGAAAAAGTCCGATAATCCAATAAACCAGTTTCCTTCACCATAGATGAAGCCCCAACCTATTGCCCAGAATACTAAAGAACCAATCCCAATCGTAAATATTGTTTTACCGGCGATATGGCCAGCATTTTTCATTCGAGTGGAACCTGCCTCCAATAGTATAAATCCTCCAATCATCAATAGAACTAAAAAGGTTCCAATGATGACCCATAAATTATCCATCAATACTGTGTCCATGAACTTTCCTCTCCTTGTCAGTTTATTTAACATCTTACGTTAAACATAGTGTAAACCAACAGCAGACTCCCCCACCATTAACTTGTTAGATAATCTGACAGTGTTTTTTGAAAGACAATGACCATGCGGCGTGACGGAGAAAATTTGGAGCAACAGCAAGAAGAAGGTAACAGGTTCTACTTTGTGATAGTTATTTTCCCTAAAAAAACCAACTTCCAGAATAGAGCAAGATTTTCTGACACAAAAAAACATCTCGCATCGGGCGAGATGTCTTATAGCTCATATGGTGTTTCCTGATAAACATAATAATTGAGCCAATTGGTGATTAACATACTAGAATTAGTACGCCAACGTAGTTTCGGTATCTGCGTCGGATCATCATTCGGAAAATAATTCCTCGGTAATACCGGCTCCAAACCAGCTGCTGTATCTCGATCATATTCCTTCTTCAAAGTAAAGGCGTCATATTCTGGATGACCCGTTGCAAAAATCTGTTTCCCATCCTTGGAAGCGACCAAATAGACACCCGCAAGTTCGGATTCACTAAGAATCGTTAATCGGGGATCCTTCTCAATATCTTCCCTGCGAATATCGGCATTCCGGGAATGCGGGATTAAAAATTCATCATCAAATCCGCTGACTAGTTTTTCCTTAGGGTTATTTACGGTATGACTGTATACACCGGATAGTTTCTCTGGCATAATATATTTATCAATTCCGAAATGATAATACAAACCTGCCATCGCTCCCCAGCAAATATGCAGTGTAGAGGTTACATTCTCTTTACTCCACTCCATAATTTGCGCCAATTCATCCCAGTAATTCACATCTTCAAAGGGTAACAATTCAATCGGGGCACCTGTTATAATTAAACCGTCATAACGATTTGTTTTAATATCCTCTATCGATTTATAAAATTGTTGCAAGTGTTCGGGAGAAGTATTCTTGGACTGATGCGTACTCGTATGCAACAGACTCACTTCCAACTGCAAGGGGCTGTTCCCCAACAAGCGCAGTAAATGCGTCTCTGTCTGCTGCTTCAACGGCATTAAATTCAAAATTAGAATCTTCAGCGGCCGAATATCTTGTGTAAAGGCACGGGTTTCATCCATGACAAATATGTTCTCTTCTTGTAGTTTACTTTTTGCTGGTAGTAAATCCGGCACTTTAATAGGCATGTTGGGTTGCTCCTTTCATCTTTAATCAACACACGATCTCCATTAAAAAAGCTGATATCATCCATTATAACGATTTCAGCCCCAGAAATAAAGGAAAATGTTTAGAATGGAAATTGTAATATAGTGCAATGGAGCTGGTTGTGCCATTTCCTAACGGTTCGTTGCTTTTTAAGATGGTATGCTGCTTTTCTGGACGGTTCCGCTCAGATTCCAGACGGTTGTGGGCTCTTTCCGGACGGTTTCGCTCGGATTCCGGTCAGTTTCGCATTATGTCAACTAGCTAGTACCATTGCGACTCTTTTGTAACAACGTCTGCAATTCACTTTATAATGGTATTAAAAATGCCTAAGCTACCCTGTAGCTTAGGCATTTTTATCTAAGTAGACATCCATTTAGGCGGGGTATCCTTTCCCCAATAGACTTCACCAATGGGTAAATGCTCTTCGAATTGATCCTTTTTCAGATGATAGTGAAATTGAAAATAATAACCGTCTTGCGGCTTCCTCAAGCGATTCACATGAAATTTAGCAATATTTTCTTTTGCATTGGCATCATAGAGGTTAAAGATTCGTTCGCCGTATCCACCAGAAGGATCTTCAGCAATCATCAGATATTGACTTGCTACTTTACCCTTTTCTTCATAAATCGTATCCAATACCTCATCAAGGTTAGGTAAAATCACTTGTTCCACTTCTTCATTCACCTTACTACCTATTTTAGATCCTAATTTCATGGTTAGCTTCTCTTTTGCCGCTTGATTAAGGGCTTGCAAATAAAGCTGGTCCGAATCTTCTTCAAACACCAAGTCTTCTTGAGATATCGCATCTTCTTGTGTTTGAGTTTCAACCGGCTTCGCCTGATCTTCCTTAGGCTCCCACGTGCTCTTGTCTACATCCGCATCTATCGAGATAGGAGGGACGTATAAGCCCAATGTCAAGATTGTTACTAATAAGACGGTACTTTTCTTCAACCACTTCTTCATCTGGACCAAACTCCTTTATATCTCCTTACTAAAAGTTTATCATGTTTTGTTTATTTGTCTATACCATTCCTTGGATTACACAAAAATTCCTAAGTTTTTTTGTTTTCGTATAGATATGGATTTACCAGACAAACTATAAAATAGGAATCAACCATATATTTGATATTTTCCATACATAATTCACGAATAACAAAGGAGAGTACAAGACATGGATAAAGAGGAAGCCTGGAAAGAGATAGAACGTCTGCGTGATTTTGACAATGCCATAACGGAAGAAATACAATCAGATATCGCATATTACCGCACACTATTTGCGAACGTAATTATGGTTGGCTCACCCACAGAGGATTGGGTTTTAATTGATACAGGGTTAAAAAAATACCGAGATCGTATTCTGCATGCCTGCAAAGAGCGCTATGGCGAGAAACCACCTCTTGCCATTCTACTTACTCACGGGCATTTTGATCATATTGGTTCAGCGAAAGCACTGGCCAAATACTGGAATGTACCTATCTTTATGCATGAAAAGGAGTTACCTTATGCAACTGGCAAGGCAGCTTATATGCCTTGTGACCCTACTGTTGGCGGTGGAGTTTCCTTAATGTCTGTCTTTTTTCCGACAAAGCCAGAACACCTAGGGGATCTCGTGACTGCTTTGCCTTCTGATGGTACGATCCCGTGCCTCCCAGAGTGGCGTTATATTGAAACACCTGGGCATACGGCAGGTCATATCAGTTTTTTTCGTGAAAAAGATAAGTTGTTGGTCGCCGGGGATGCCGTTGCAACGGAAAAGTCAGAGTCCTCTTTATCCATTTTCTTTCCCTTTCAACGTCTACATGGACCCCCAGCCTATTTTACAGAGGATTGGTATCTAGCAGAGGAATCCGTGAAACGATTAGCCGCCTTACAGCCAGATACTATCATCGCAGGACACGGCCTGCCCATGCAGGGAGAATTCATGAAAGAAGAGCTCCAACAATTAGCCGACCACTTTGCACAACAAGCCGTACCGAAACATAAGCGGCATTAAACGCAAAGAGGGAAGTTGCCTTGAATAGTATTGGTTCCGTGAGATTTGGTTCTTACGGACAGAATTTTGCGATCCCTTGGTTTTTTGTCCGTGAGATTCATTCTTACGGACAAAATTTTGCGATTCCTCGGTTTTTTGTCCGTGAGATCTATTCTTACGGACAAAACTTTGCGATCCCTCGTTTTTTTGTCCGTGAGATCTATTCTTACGGACAAAACTTTACGATTCCTCGGTTTTTTGTCCGTTAGATCCATTCTTACGGACAGAATTCCTCGATCCCTCGGTTTTTTGTCCGTGAGATTTTCACTGGTTTCCGCCGGGCTTATTCATAACCAAAAAACAACAAAAAACAGAACGGTGACATAAAGCTAACACTCATTTTCTTACCCATGAAAAAAACTTGGCCGCTGTGCACCAAGTTTTTTCATCTAATCTAGCCTTCTTCATCAATATCCGTTGGCCTGCTATTTTTGACAAAGAACGACAGCCCTAATCCAATCAAGGTAATAATAGACAGCACCAAAAATGCTGTATTGGCGCCTACAATCGCTGGGAATGCTTTCTCTGCTTGCTCTGCGATTGCTTCTGTTTGAGTCATGACCGTTACCATGATAGCCGTTCCAACTGAAGCCGAAACATTACGCAACGTGTTATCCATAGCAGCTCCATGGGCAATCAGCCGCTTCGGAAGTTGATTCAACCCTGCCGTTGCTACTGGCATCATTACCATGGAAATGCCCAGCATACGAATCATAAACACAACGGTTAAATAAGTCATCGACGTTTTATCATCTAATATGGTATACAGAAGAGAACCAATTACCATTAAGGAGAAACCAATAATCGCGAGCCATCTGCCACCAATTCTATCAAAAATCCTGCCTGTAATCGGCGACATTAAACCAGTAATTAATGCACCTGGTAAAATAACCAGACCAGACTGCATCGCACTAAAATCCCGGGCTTCTTGCATATATAGCGGAATCAAGGTCTCCACTGCAATCAACCCCATAAAAGCAATCATCCCTAAGGCCACCGTAAATGGAAAGATCGAGTAAGTAAACACGCGAAATTCCAACATCGGATGAGTTAATTTAAACTGGCGCAAAATAAACCAGAGTAACGACAAGACACCGATGATCAATACAATAATCGTGACAGGCGCCGCCCAGCCATTATTACCGGCACTTGTAAATCCATATAATAATCCACCAAAACCAAACGAAGAGAGAATGACCGATAGTACATCCAGTTTTGGTTTAGCTACTTCTGTTACATTTTTCATTACAAAATAAGCAATAATAATATCAATAATCGCGATCGGTAGAATGATATAGAATAAAACCCGCCACGAATAGTGTTCTGTTACCCAACCAGACAGTGATGGCCCAATCGCAGGTGCAAAAGAAATAACCAAACCGACCAGCCCCATTACGCTTCCTCGCTTATTCACAGGAAATATCAATAAAAACACGGTTTGCATTAATGGCAGCATCACCCCAGCACCCGCCGATTGAATAATTCGCCCCGCTAATAAAAATGAAAAATTCGGTGCCACGGCAGCGACTAATGTACCTACAGCAAATATACTCATCGCCGTGAGAAATAATTGCCTCGTCGTAAAACGATCCATTAAAAAGGCAGTAACAGGAATCATAATTCCATTTATCATCATAAAAATCGTTGTCAGCCATTGTGCTGAATTAGCCGTAATACTCATCTCATTCATGATCGGCGGAATGGCCGTTATCATCAATGTTTGATTCAAAATCGCAATAAACGCCCCTGCTAATAACAGCGCAACGATGGTCCCTCTTTTTTCAACAGATACAGACATATGTTCACTCCCGTTCAATTAAAAATAATATAGTCACGAAAGATATTGTATGTTTTTTTAAGCAAAAAAGCAAAAAATAGTAACTGCTGGCCAGCTACTATTTTAACCAACCCTTTTCTTGTACTTTCGCAATTGCTTCCATACGGTTAGCTACTTCCAGCTTATCCAAAATAATGGAGATGTAATTTCGAATGGTGCCATGGGACAGATATAGTTCCTTGGCAATTGCCTTCGTTGACTTCCCTTCTATCAATAACTCCATTACCTCCACTTCCCGTGTTGTTAGTGGGTTTTTTTCTGCAAAGGCAAGGTCAATTAATTCAGGAGAGTAGATTCGCTTTCCCTTGATAATCTGCCGGATCGATTGCATTAAATCTTCGCTTGGACTATCTTTTAGCAAATAGCCACTGACGTCCGCCTTTCTTGCACGTTCAAAATAACCAGGGCGGGCAAAAGTAGTTAAGATAATGACCTTGCATGACTGATCCTTCAGGCGTTCTGCTGCTTCAAGACCTGTCATAACAGGCATTTCAATATCCAGCAAACAGATGTCAGGCTGTTCTTTTTCTACTAATTGCAATACCTCTGTACCATTGCTTGCCTTACCCACTACCGTCATATCATCTTCCAAATCCAGCAATGCACCTAATGCACCTAATAATAATTGTTGATCTTCCGCAATCACCATTCGAATCATATTATCCCTCCTCTATCTGCCTCAGTACGATCGGAACGGTAATCTCCACTTTAAACCCCTCCGGACTATCGGATATATCTAAGGTGCCATTAATGAAAGAAAGACGTTCACGCATACCTTGCAATCCATTGCCTGCCTCCAGCATCCCTGACACCCCAAAACCATTATCCTCCACCAATAAGCTGATTTCTTGCGCCGTTTCGGTTAGCTGCACCGTACACCGCTCTGCCTGACTATGCTTGACCACATTGGTAACCGCCTCTTTCAGACACATACTTAACACACTTTCAATCAAAATGGGCATATGGGTTACATCTATCTCCACTCGCATATCATGCTTTATCTGGGCAGCCTCCATTAACTGCTTCACATGATCTAATTCTTCCGCAATACGAATATTCTTCATATTGGAGACCATCTCTCTCACTTCTTTTAACGCTTGTCTGGATGTACTCTGAATATCCTCTAGTTCTTTTCTAGCGGCATTGCCATCTTTCTCAATCAGCTTTGCCGCAAGCTCACTCTTCAATCCAATCATCGATAATCGCTGGCCTAATGTATCATGTAAATCACGGGCAATGCGGTTCCGCTCCTCTACAATAGCCAACTCCGCGATTTTACGATTAGCATCCTCTAATTTCACTTCTAATTCTTCTTGCTTGAGACGGTTATAACGATTAATGGGGAGTAAAATCACCCCAAGCACCGTCATAATTAAAAAGGGCAGCTGATTTAAAAACAATGTATAATCCAGGAAAAAGCCCGCTGTAATCGCCCCTACTGTCGTCACCAAATGAAGCACATACATGGTAATAAAACCAGATTTACTACGGATGTTTCCAACAAAAAAGGCGGTGAACAACGCATAATACACATAGCCAAATAAGATCGTCATGACCACGTTAATTAGAAATTCGATACTCAATCCGATATAAACAAGTGGTCCGTGCGAGGTGAATGTAAACCAATAGACGGCAAAAAATAGTAAGGTCACTGCCACTCCAAAACCAATCTCCCACAAAGACGTCGAACGGAAGATAAAGTAGAAGGGAAGCACACAGAAAATAATCCATATATATAAACTCAATCCCGTATTACGAGGGAAAATATGATACCAGTGGCGCACAGCATTACCTCCTCTTTCATCCTGCTTGATGTTATTTTATCAGAATTATTCATTATTCTATACTCTTATACAGAAATATATTTTTCATCATATCCCTGCATCAAATAATCCCCCTAAACAGCAGGGGGATTACGTTTATGATCGAATCGTATGTGGTGGTTTCGCAGCAGAGAGAGAATGCGATTGTTTTTGCTTCAATCGCTTTTTCATTTCACGAAAACTAATAAACGTCTTTTGATCTTCGTCATACAGACGGAACTTAATCGATTCTAAACTGGTTTTTAAGGTAATCGTTGTTGCCTTTTGTAATGGCGGTGTTTCCCGATGCGCCTGTTCTAAATGATAGTTGGGCACTTTGGGCGCTAAATGATGGACATGGTGATAGCCAATGCTGCCCGTCATCCATTCCAGCCATTTTGGCAATTTATAATAAGAACTTCCATCTACAGCTGCCTTGACATAATCCCATTCGGACTCATTTTCAAAATAAGAATCTTCAAACTGATGCTGTACATAAAACAACCAAATGCCTAGTACACCAGCTATATAAACGATAGGCAATTGCACAAATACCAATGCCTGCCAGCCTAAGGTGAATGTAATCAATGCGTAAAGCAAAACTAATAATACATTGATAAGGTAGGTGTTACGTCTCTCCTTTTTCTTAGCGGCTTTTCGATTGAATCGATTGCTATAGAGGAATAGGGAAAGCGGCCCCAGACCAAACATGATCAACGGATTTCGATATAAGCGATATTGCAGCCTTTCCCACTTTCCGGCATTTTCATATTCTGTTGCCGTCATGATCCAAATATCACCAATCCCGCGCTGATCCAAGTTACCACTGGTGGCATGATGAATCGCATGTTCCCTTTTCCATTTTTCAAAGGCAAAATGCGTAATAACGCCAGTAATCGTTCCCAGCACTCGATTTAATTTTGGGTTTTTGAAAAAAGATTGATGGGCACAATCATGAAAAATAATAAACATTCGTACCATAAAGCCTGCTGCCCCGATGCTAAATAGCAAACTTAACCAAATCGAGAAGGATAAGCTTTGATAGGCCAAAAGCCATAAAATAAAAAAGGGAGGTATCGTATTTAATAATTGGATGAGACTTGTTTTTGTTTTAGAGGTTGCATATGGCATCACATCTTTCCTTAGTTGTGCCTGCTTTTGTTTACTCATTTTGCATCCCTACTTTCGAAAAACTTACTGTGTTCATAAGTATAAAGCAGGGACTGCTATCTGTTTAGACACACTTGTCAGGAATTTATCATGACAAATGTCATATTATTTATTAGAGCTTGTTGATATTGGATAATGTGGTGTGAATTTCCTGTGTTTTTATTCATCTAAGGTGATGAGATAGAGATTTACGGACTGGAGAATTTTTCCCATTCCTCAGTCCGTAAGAATCACTATCGTGGACTGGAGAAAGCAAACCCCGCTCTCGAGTCCATAAGCATGCAAAGCCGCCAATTCATCCTGAATAAAACCCGCCTACCTCGAAATATTAGCAGATCGTTTCATGAAGTCTACTCCTTGATAGTACGTATTTTTCACCAGAATATTTGGTCCCAAACATTTTACAGCTGGGCAATGGCAATTTAATGACTGCGCCGTTTTTGAATCCATCCATCGTTGAAAAGAAGTCTGCAGCGGGGTGTTCTGAATGTTTCCTAATGACGGTTCTTCCTCATCGCCGAAGTCAGTAACAATCACTTCCCCGGAAAAAATATTCACATTCAACCGAGAACGACCATCTGGATCATTTCTCACGGTGACATTCTTCTCTCGATATAATCGCTGCAGCAACGCAAGTTCCTCTTCATTCTGACTGCATGGATAAAAAGGAAGGGTGCCAAACAACATCCAGATACCTTGCTGGCGATGGTTTAGCAATCGTTCCAGCCCTTCTTGCATTTCTGTTAAACTCAATGTCTGCAGATCACTAGCAAAGTCCACGGGGTACATCGGATGGATCTCATGGCGCACGCAACCCATTTCCACCACATGATCATGAATCGATTCCAGATAAGGGAATGTCCGCTTGTTTAACATCGTTTCGGCGGAGACCATCACCCCTTCCCCTGCCAGATTTTGTGAATTTTCCATCATTCGCTCAAAATACTTTTTGCGATTTTCTTCATTTGGTTTCCGTTCCATATTTGCAAAACCTGTTTCAGCGAATTCTTCTGGCGTGCCCCAATTATGCGAAATATGTAACACATCTAAATAAGGAATAATTGCTTCATAACGACTGTAAGGCAAGGTCAAATTGGAGTTAATCTGTGTTCGCACCCCTCGTTCATGGGCATAACGAAGCAAAGGGACAACATATTCACGAACAGACTTTTTCGACATCATCGGTTCTCCACCAGTAATGCTCAATGTACGGAGATGCGGAATTTCATCTAATCGTTGTTTCAATAAGGAAAAAGGTAAGGCGTCAGGATCCTTGTCTCTCAACGTATAACCCACTGCACAATGGGCACAACGCATATTACAAAGATGGGTCGTTGTAAATTCTATATTAGTCAACGTCATCTCGCCATACTCTTCGACATCGAGATAGGCTTCCCATGGGTCATAGGATGGCGTGATTGTTGGTTTTATTTGGTTTACAGATACCATCGTTCAACTTCCTTTCTTGTCTAAACTCGCTCTTCTATTGTAACAAACATCTTCAACCCTTGCCTGTAAAATATCGATTGTGTCTCGGAACAAGCCTTCTACATTGCATTATAGTGAATCATTTGTTATATTTATCTCGAATTCGAAATATTTATAATCCAATGAGGAGTTGAATATATATGAATGGTTTAAAAGGGATGCACCACGTCACAGCCATTACTAGCAGCGCAGAAGCAAATTACCGTTTCTTTACCGAAGTACTGGGCATGCGATTAGTGAAGAAAACTGTTAACCAAGATGATATCCAAACCTATCACCTATTTTTTGCCGATGATAAAGGAAGCCCAGGGACGGATATGACATTCTTTGATTTTCCTGGTATTCCAAAAGGCATACATGGCACCAATGAGATCTTTCGGTCGGCATTTCGTGTTCCATCCGATGACGCCATCGATTACTGGTTGCAACGACTAAATCGCTTGGAGATCAAGAATGACGGAATCCAACAACAATTCGGCAAAAAGACACTATCTTTCGTTGATTTTGATGATCAACAGTATCAACTTATCTCGGACGAAGGCAATGAAGGTGTTGCAAGCGGCACTCCATGGAAAAATGGCCCGATCCCGTTAGAATATGCAATTACAGGCCTTGGACCAATCTCTGTCCGTATTCATGATTTTAACTATTTTAAACAAATGATGGAAAAGGTCTTAATGTTCACCGAAATCGGGCAGGAAGGCAATAATCACTTGTTTGAGGTAGGAGAAGGTGGAAATGGCGCTCAGGTCATTGTAGAAGAAAATCAGGAAATGCCGGTTGCACAGCAAGGATATGGCACCGTCCATCATGCCGCTTTTCGGATTGAGGATATTGAAACATTACACGATTGGGATCAGCACTACCGTAAATTTGGTTTGCAAACATCTGGCTATGTCGATCGTTTCTTCTTTCATTCCTTATATACCAGAGTCGCACCACAGATTCTATTCGAATTGGCTACAGATGGTCCTGGCTTTATGGGGGACGAACCATACGAAACCCTTGGAGAAAAGCTATCCTTGCCACCATTTTTAGAGAACAAACGAGAAGAGATTGAAGGCATGGTCCGTCATATTGACACCGTTAGAAGTACGAAGACATTTGAAAAAGAATAGGAACAATGATCAAGCTGATAGGCTTGGTCATTTTTTTATAAAAGAAGAAAGGACAGGGCAAGTTTTGCTCATTTTTTTTATAGGTGGAACATGGTATGCTAATTATAGCTTACTAAAAAATGGAGGGAAAACGACATGAACAAAAAAGAATGGACGGCACAGCTATTGCGTGATAGTCAGTCATTATTTCGCTGTCCGATATGTCACGGCAATCTCACAGTAAACGGTACCGTCGTTCGATGTTCCTCCCAGCACCTGTTTGATATCGCCAAAAAAGGCTACATTAATTTCTACGGAAAACCTTCCCCTACTGATTACGACCGAGAGCTTTTCGAGTCCAGATATCAGGTTATTCAAAACGGAATGTATGACCCTTTACATCAAAAACTCGCCGAACTAATCGACAGGGAGAATATACTGGACATCGGTTGCGGGGAAGGTTCCCACCTCGCCAATATACTGCAGCATTATCAGCAGCAAGGCAGAGGAGTTGGCATCGATATCAGTAAAGACGGGATACAAACCGCAGCCAAATATCATCCCGGTATCTTATGGACAGTGGCAGACCTTGCTAACAGTCCGTTTCAGGCAAATTCATTTGATGTTTTATTAAATATTTTATCACCAGCCAATTACCAAGAATTCCGACGTTTAGCAGTACCAGGTGGCTTGATTATCAAAGTGATACCGCGAGCCTATTATTTAATCGAGATCAGGGAACAACTCCAAGGAAATCGACAATATGTTAATGACGATACGAGCGCGCATTTTCGCAAGCAGCTGCAAATGGTAAAACAGAAGACGATACAATATAAATGGGACATACCTTCAGGCACTGCCGAACATTTATGGCGTATGACACCACTAACCTGGGGGAAAAGCAAAGCCCGCCCACTTTCTCAGATTACCGTAGATTTGGATATCTTGGTAGGTAAAGTATAACCATTACGAGGGAGGAATAGCTATGAAGGAATACTCTGTTGAGGAAAGTCGGAAAGCTTGGGAAAACAATGCAGCTTTTTGGGATGATTACATGGGAGATGCCTCTAATCGATTCCACCGAGAAACCGTACGCCCCAAAGTAAGTGAGCTTCTACACATTACTGCAGACGATTTTATTTTGGATATTGGCTGTGGAAATGGTAATTACTCGGCTTACCTTGCCGAAAAAGGGGCAGAGGTAGTCGCCTTTGATTATAGTCGTACCATGATCAAACTGGCGAAAAAAAGACAACGGAAATACCAGGATAAGATCCGTTTTCACGTTATCGATGCCACCAACAAACAAGAATTAATGACATTAGAAAGAAGCCGTCCATACACGAAGGCAGTGTCTAATATGGCTATAATGGATATGGCGGAAATCACGCATTTATTTCAAGCTGTCTATCACTTAATCGAAGAAAACGGGGTATTTGTATTTGCCACACAGCACCCTTGTTTTATAACCCTAACCGACCAATACCTAACAGCGCACAGTTATAAAGATATTGCCATTGAAGGACAACCTCAGCCACATTGTTACTACCGTCGTTCTTTGCAGGATCTATTTCACACCTTCTTTCAACACGGCTTTCTTATTGATGGTTTTTATGAAGAAAGCCATGGACAGCAGGAAACACCTGATATCATCATTGTAAGAGCTAGAAAAATAGCAAAAATGGAAAGGAAGTGGATTTAGTCTCCACTTCCTTCTGCTTAGTCCGTTAATTCCCTTTTTCTCTTCACTAATTGCTGGAACTCTTCCTCCAGCTCTGGGCTAGGATCCAAACTCAGCTTGCTTAACACCTCGGTGATCCTTGTCTCGATCAGCAATAAGTCTTCTTGATCGTCGTTTGATTCGTCAGGCTGTTGCTGATGCTCTAAATAAGCAGGATAATCTCCAGCAAAAAAGTGCAAATGTTCATTCTTGATCTCCAGTATGGCCGTTGCTATTCTTTCGACAAAACGACGATCATGAGAGACAAACAGGAGGCTTCCTTCATATTCGATCAGCAATTTTTCCAATGCCTCCATGGCCTCGATATCCAAAAAGTTGGTAGGCTCATCAAGGATCAAGGTATTGCTATTACCTAGCAGTATTTTGGCGAGGCTTACCTTCACCCGCTCCCCGCCACTTAACACCTCCACTTTCTTATGGACTTGATCGCCATAAAAATGGAGGCGTGCTAACACCGTACGTATCAAAGTTTCCTCGTGTACAGAATCTTCTTGCACATTCGCCAAAATGGAACGATCCGTCTCAAGCAATGATAAGTCTTGTTTAAAGTAGCCAATCTGGCAAGCCGAAGAAACCTGGACTCCTTCCTCTCGTGATAACAATTTACGCAGCAAGGTCGTTTTGCCACTGCCATTATCACCAATAATCGCCAGCTTCATCCCTGCCTTGACTTGGAAGGTCCCATTTTGCCAAAGCGTTCGCTGACCGATGGTACCATCCACATGATTTGCCTGAATCAGCGTCTTGCCTGATAACTTCTCCTGTTGAGGCAGCTCCATTCTTAATGGCTTTTCTTCAAAAGGCTTTTCTACCTTCTCCAATTTATCTAATCTTGTTTCTAATGATTTGGCGGTCTGTCGCAACTTCTTCTGTTTTTTGGCAAAGTATGGTTTGGCCCCAATACTGCCTGCTTCGGAGTTACTCACTCGTTGCGGTTTCTTGGTTGCACGTTGGGCCCGCACTTCCTTTTGTTCGATTGCCTTCGTTAATTGCTGCCGCTTCTCTTGATATTTTTCATATTCTGCCTCGCGTTCTCGTTGTTCGATTTCCTTTTGTTCTCGATAGTTTTGATAATTGCCGTTAAAGACCCTAAGCTTTTGGTCATTGATCTCCCAAATCTGATTACACACCCGATCAAGAAAGGCACGATCATGAGAGACCACAATAAATGCGCCTTGCCAGTGTAAAAAGTGCTTCTCCACCCATTCGATATGTGCCGTGTCCAAATGTGTCGTCGGCTCATCGGCAAATAATAGTTCCGCTTGGGTCGCAAATGCATCTTGGATATATTGCTGTGTTACTTCACCACCGCTTTTATCAGCGATTTGTTCCTTAAGCTGTGGGAGAAAATCAATCGATGTATAGCCATGTATTTCGCCTTCCTCCGGTATCTTTTCGCTGGCAAGCATCCGTAATAAGGTGGTTTTACCACTGCCGTTTTTCCCAATTAAACCAATCCGTTCACCTTCGTGTATTTCCAGTTCCTCTATTTCTATTAGCGTTCTGCCTTGTATAGAAACAATGAGGTTATTTGCCTCTAATAACATCGAATTCCTCCGTCTATCCAGGGACAAAAAATGCCCCCATATTCTTGTTTGCAGAATAGGAGGCACTACTTTACCGAAAAGGGTATACTGATATCATCCAATAAAGAAATGACAGTAATGAAGGTTACAATCCTATTCTGCATATTGTCCTAAAGACAGACCGCTCCTCTTCAAGCGTAAGCTGTTACTTTATGGACATCATGGCGAAAAAATAGGATTATAACTTCATCGGCTTCGATTCACCCTTTCATATTTGTTAGCTCTAGTTTAACGAATGCAGGGAGCATCTGTCAATCTTTTCTTGTCGATAGCTATCAACCTAATGCTACATCTAATACCATCATTAAGACAAAACCGATCATTAAGCTGATGGCTGCCAAGTCCCGATTCCCTTTTTCTTGAGAACTCGGAATCACCTCTTCCGCTACAACAAAAATCATCGCACCAGCCGCAAAACTTAAGGCATAAGGAAGTAATGGCTCGATATAGGCAACAGCAAACGCCCCGATGACGGCAGACATTGGTTCGACCATTCCAGAGAACTGTCCATAGAAAAAACTCTTGCCTCGGGACATCCCATCTCCTCGAAGCGGCATAGCCACAGCTACCCCCTCTGGGAAGTTCTGTATCCCAATTCCCAGCGCCAAGGTGATTGCACCAGCAAGGGCTGCTTCTGTACCTTGTGTGGCTAATGCACCAAAGGCAATCCCTACTGCCAGACCTTCCGGGATGTTATGAATGGTAATCGCTAATACCAGTAAGGTGCTTCGTTTTCGTTTGTTAGGCGCCACCCCTTCCGCTGTTTGCGCTTTGGCGTTTGGATGCAGGTGTGGCAATATCTTATCAATCACCCAGATGAAAAAGCCACCAAGCAAAAAGCCTAATGCAGCAGGGAACCAAGCTCCAATCGTATGATCCGTTGAAGATTCGATGGCAGGGCCTAAAAGCGACCAATAACTGGCTGCTATCATTACCCCGCCAGCAAACCCCAACATACTGTCTAGTAGTTTTTGATTTACCTTTTTGGTGGCAAATACCAAGGTTGCCCCTAAGGCGGTCATGCCCCAGGTGAACAATGTTGCAATCAGTGCTTGTGTAACAGGGTGTAGTCCTTGAAAAAATTCCATCATTCTATATTACCTTCTTTTTGTCAGATATAGCTACCGTATCACTTTTTTGATTCGATGACAATAAAGAAGGAGGTTAGCAGATATAGATATGCAAAAACGGACAACCCCTGCGCCACCCTGTATTACGAATGCAAAGAAAACAGAACGTTCTTACGGACTGCGGAAGGAGATGTGCTCGCTTCCGTCCGCGAGATTCTTACGGACAACATTTCGTGATTCGGCAGTTTTTGTCTGTTAGATTCTTACGGACAACATTTCATCATTCGGCGGTTTTTTGTCTGTTAGATTCGTTCTTACGGACACAATTTCATCATTCGGCAGTTTTTTGTCCGTTAGATTCGTTCTTACGGACAATATTTCATCATTCGGCGGTTTTTTGTCTGTTAGATTCGTTCTTACGGACACAATTTCATCATTCGGCAGTTTTTTGTCCGTTAGATTCGTTCTTACGGACAAAATTTCATCATTCGGCGGTTTTTTGTCTGTTAGATTCTGATATTGTATTAGTAGAGTAGACAAGTTCGAGACATGTCCACTATAATAGGGAATTTAATCAACAGGAGAGTGGGCGGAACAGATGAGAACTTATAGTTATGAATTGAAGAAAGAAGTAGTGGGGAAATATTTTGAAGGACATGCCATTCGAGACTTAGTACAAACATATGGTATTAGTGATGGAAGAGTGGCTAGACGTTGGGTACAAAGAGTTCGAGGGGGAGGTTATGAAGCGCTTATAAACAAGAAGAAACCTAGTGACAAACAAAGGAAAAACTTAGAGACAAAAGCGAAAAAGAAAGAGCTAACCAAAGACGAAAAACTTGAGCGTCAGGCGCTCCAGATTGAATTATTAAAAAAGCTTTTGGAGTTGGAAAGGGGGTGAGAGAACAGAAAGAGCTGCAGTTTGCTTTTATTGAAGCCAATGCCAAGGATTATCCGGTGACAGACTTAGTGGAGCTGACTGATGTATCGAGGGCAGGTTATTATAAGTGGAAAAACCGTGGAGGCGGCAGTATGCAAGCGAATCAAGATGAACAATTGTATAGCTACTTATGGAAGTTGCATCAGGAGCATCGTGGGACACTGGGGAGAAAACGAATGAAAATAGCCCTGAAGGAAACCTATGATATCCAGGCGGGAGAAATGCGTGTAGCTCGTATCATGCGACAATATGGCTTGCGTTGTAAGATTCGACAAAAGCGCTATATGAAGCGTCATGACAGCCATCATAAAGTAGCGAATATCTTGGATCGTAACTTTCATGCGGAAAAGCCAGGATGCAAATTTGCCATTGACATCACCTACTTGCCTGTCCAACAAGGGGTTAATAAATTTCTTTATTTATGCGCCATTAAGGACCTGTTTCACGATGAGGTGGTAGCTTATGCCCTGGGACCTCGTCAAGACATGGCATTGGTCTATGAGGTTTTAGAGGGCTTAAAAGAAAAAACGTTTGTGAAAGGTGCCATCCTACATAGTGATCAAGGCACACAATTCACAAACGCTGGTTATCAAATGCGTGTCCAAGAGATGGGTCTCACACCATCCATGTCCCGCAGAGGCAACTGCTGGGATAACGCATGTATTGAAAACTTCTTCAGTCACGCAAAATGTGAAATGGCCTGTTTCTTTGAAGACGCAAAGACAGCCTCTGAAGTGCAATACGCGATAACCGAGTACATTCACTATTACAATCATAAACGAATCCACACCAAATTACAAACAAATCCTGTGCACTTTATCGAGCGATGGGAGGGTCAATGGGGCACAAGAGGAACAGCGAAAGCCACAGCGTAGCTGCTTGTCCTTGCCAGCTATGCCTCTTCTTAGCGATTCGCTGTGTTGGGACCCGGGACCCGACCAGCGAGAGCTTAGAAGAGATGGGTCATGGTACGCTGCGTGCGCGAATCGACAGCCCTTAGAGGCTTTATTTTTCCCGATTCGACATGCCTACCTCACCACGACCCCAAATAGTTGGCAAGGATGGCGGATAAACGGCCTACGTATCATCAGGGTAAGAAAAAAATGACGGACAATTTCGTTTGTCTACTTGACAGATGCATGTGCATTCGTTCTTACGGACACAATTTCATCATTCGGCAGTTTTTTGTCCGTTAGATTCGTTCTTACGGACAATATTTCATCATTCGGCAGTCAAGTCCATATTATTGTGTAAAATACATTTACATGTTTTTATCCGGTTAGGGTAGGGTGAATGTGTGGAGGAAGGAGGGGGTACCCCCTCCTTCCTCCACACATTTTCGCGCCGACGCTGGCGGGCTTTTAGGTACCTTTCAAGTATATTCGATTGCCTCGGTCTAATTGTTCTTCGATATCCATGAGGACGGCCCCAATTAACCGAAAAGCAGATTGAGTGTTAGGAAATATGCGAATCACTCGTTCTCTTCTTCGGACTTCTCCATTGATTCTTTCCACATTGTTGGTGGTCCGTAACTGCACGTGATAATCAACGGGTTCGTTCATAAATTGAACCGCATCATCAAATCCTTCTTCTAACCATTCTCCTACTTTCGTAAATCTTGGCTGATCTTCATACGCCTTCAAAAACTGATCTTTTAACGCTCGCGCTTCCTCTACACTGCTCGCGTTAAATACACGTTTGATCCATCTCTTGGCCTCCTCTCCCCCTTTTTTCGGCAAGGTATCGAACAGATTCCGTTTGAAATGGACCGTGCAACGCTGCCAACTCGTACCAATGAACCGTTGTTGAATGGCTTGCTTTAACCCTTCATGGGCATCCGAAATAACCAGTTTGGGCGACTGGAGACCTCTCGATTGTAAACTTTCCAAGAAACGGCTCCAGCTTTCCTTCGACTCGGCATGCTGAACTGTCATCCCGATGATTTCCCGTTTCTTTTCTTCGTTGACCCCTACCGCAATATACACCGCTTTAGAGACCACTTTATGATGCTCTCTTACCTTGATATACATGGCATCGGTATAGATATAGGGATAATACTTCACATTCAACGGGCGATTGGCCCATTCCATGACCAGGGGATCCAATTTCTTGGTGATATTCGATACCATGGATTTAGACACCCCTTCTCCACAGAGCGCTTCCATGATATTGGTGACCTTTCGAGTAGATACCCCGTTCACCACCATTTCCAGCATCGATAAGACCAAGGATTGATCGGAGCGTGTATATTTTTCAAACAAGGATGGGGAAAATTCCCCTTTCCTCGTTCGGGGAACATGTAATTTTAAGGTTCCCACAGGTACTTTATAATCGCGCTCATAGTAACCGTTGCGATAGTCCTTACGCCCTTCGGTTCTTTCGTAAGATGCTGCCCCTAGGTAGTCATCCCGTTCTTTCTCCATGAACGAATTCAGCACAACCACTAACGCTGATTTCATCACATCTTCTAAATCCGATCCTAATACTTTTTCTTTTAATTCTTCAACATTCAGTTTAAAATGGATATGGGTCATCGTTCATTTCTCCTTTATAAGTTTTTAGTGGGATAAAAACATTATAACAGGAAATGAACGAGGCCTTTTCCTTTTTACACAATTATATGGGCTTAATCCATTCGGCAGTTTTTTGTCCGTTAGATTCGTTCTTACGGACAACATTTCGTGATTCGGCAGTTTTTGTCTGTTAGATTCGTTCATGGTCAAATCCCTTCCACATCCTGATTGTGCCAAGGGGACTACAAATAAAGCTGCTATCTCAAATAGCTGCTTATCGTTAAAAATCAATCAGAAAACGACAATGATTATTCCCCGCCGTTTTACATTGCACCCTTTCAATTTGCTCCGTTTCCAGCACCTGTTGAAACATACTGGTCTCACATTGACAAGCGGTATGAAATTCAGAAGCCACCGCAAAGATGGGGCAATTGTATTCGATAATCTCATATTGTTGATCCGTATGTTCCAACCATTCGGCCATATATCCTTTTTGATTTTGGATATCCACCATCTGTTGAACTCGTTCTGCTGGCAATCGAGAGGAAACCAGTTCCTTATATTGATGGACTTGTCGCTCCTCCCTTTTATGAAATAGCTGCTTAATCGCTTTGGAGCCATATAGTTCTTCCGTATCTTTTAAAAATTCAAGGCTAATGGATTCATAGTTATTAGGAAACAACCTGTCCCCTTTTGCGGTCAAACTATATTTCTGGCGAGGCCGACCAACACTTGTCTTCTCATACTCGGCGCTCACTAAGTCGTCCTTTTCTAAAGTAGCTAAATGTTTTCGCACCGCCATATGGGTGATCTGCAATTGTTCGATCAATTCATTAACCGTAAGCGAGATTTCTTTTTTTAACAGTTCCAGAATCTTATCTTTCGTAGTGTGAGGCATATTCCTTTCCTCCTCTATAATCTAACTCGTTAGTATTATTTTAAACAAAATGCTTGAAAAATTCTAATATATAGTATAACATATAATTATACTTTTTATACTAAAATATATAAAAATGGAGGCGTTACATAATGGCAAACTTTACTTTACCTGCTTTATCCTATGCAACAGACGCATTGGAGCCACAGATTGATCAAAAAACAATGGAGATCCACCATGGTAAACACCACCAAACCTACGTGGATAAACTAAATGCAGCATTAGAAGGGCATGATGAGATTGCGAATAAAGGTTTAACTGCAATCTTAGCCGATTTAGACAGTGTACCAACTTCGATCCGTACGGCGGTTCGAAATAATGGTGGAGGTCACTTCAACCATACGTTATTTTGGGAAGTGATTGCCCCCGGATCCAACGCGACGAAACCTGAAGGAAAACTGGCACAAGCTATCGAAGAGACATTTGGAAGCTTTGAACAATTTAAAGAAGCCTTCACCAATGCAGCCACCACTCGTTTCGGTTCTGGTTGGGCATGGCTTGTCGTTAATAGCGACGGCAAGTTGGAAGTAACCAGCACACCGAATCAGGATAATCCTATTTCAGAAGGAAAAACAGCAATTCTTGGTATTGATGTCTGGGAGCACGCTTATTACTTAAACTATCAAAATCGCCGACCAGACTACATCGCCAATTTCTATGACATTATTAATTGGGAAGTGGTTGCAGAGAAATACGCAGCCGCTGTATAATAGAACTAAGAAAAAAAGTGGAAATGGCTAATCCTTTCCACTTCTTTTCTTGTACTTGTAATAGTAGTACACTAGACAAGCCTCCTCTGATGAAGATCGAGTAAGGCTTCTCGAGGATGGTTAGTGACATTAATGGCCGTCATTTCCTTTTATCAAGGAAATGGACGAGCGTTTAACATCATGATATAGAGCAGGAAAAGGAGGTATAGGTAATGGCGTTTGTAATCACTTCCCCGTGTGAGACAGAGAAATCAGGGGAATGTACAACGGTTTGTCCAGTCGATTGTATCGAAGAGGGTAGCGATCATTTTTATATCGACCCAGATATTTGTATCGACTGTGGGGCATGCGTAGCTGTTTGTCCAGTGGATGCCATTGTCGAAGAGTATGAGCTCACCCCTGAACAGGAACCATACTTGGATAAGGCAGAGGCCTTTTTTGGCAATAAATAAATAGAAAGTTCAGGCTGCTATCACACAATAAGATAGCAGCCTTTTTTTGTAGGGTATATAATCTTCACTATTATGGAAATTGAAAACCGATTAGAGAAAATGGATCGATTCATTCTTGTGATTACAATCATATATAATTTCACTTGTCATTTGTACTACTTTTATGTTTGACGGTTCAAACTTTAAAATTAAGGAATATATAACAAACCAAGTCGAATGAAATAAGATGGGGATTAGGTAAACATGTGTTGAAAAGTTTTAAAAGGAGGGCACATTATGAAGTGGCTACTATGTCCTGTATGCAACCATAAAACTCGAAATAAAATTAGGCACGATACCATTTTGGAAAACTTTCCACTCTTTTGTCCTAAATGTAAGCAAGAAACTTTAATTAGAGTTAAAAAATCAAAAGTAATACTAATGGAAGAGCCAGACGCTAAGACGCAGAGCCAGTAAAGTGAGAAGTAATGAACTCATTTTATTGGATTTTTTTGTGCAAATGAATATTTTTAAGCGTACTCCATTTGCTTAGATTCTTTGCTGCTTTCACAAGCGTTTCGATTAAATGTAAGCCAATCAATGCTCCCCCTGCTCCGTTAGAAGCTCAGGGGGAATGTTTTATATATTTATTCCATCCTATCCGTGGTTTTAAAGACAAAGCATGATTTCAATATTTCTTCTAGCCTTTCATTTCCATGATTATATCCTTTATAAAGACCTTTTTCTATCATCTGAAATGAACAATAGACAATGGCAAGGGTCGTTTGTAAGTTTTTTCTAACATTGCTTATGGATCGAGATGTGTTACCTCCACCAACTATCAAAAACGGTTGCTGGCAATTCACGTTTGTGACGGGTTTTTACGTACCAGCCTTCAATCGTGGTGGCGTCCTGATCCGGCACTTCTTTTCCTTCCAAGTAATCATCAATCGCATCATAGGTCACACCAAGCGCCTCTTCATCAGGAAGCTGCGGGCGATCACTCTCTAAGTCAGCGGTTGGTACCTTATTATATAAATGTGCCGGGCAGTCTAACATTTGTAGAACGGCTCTACCCTGTCGCTTCGTTAACCCGGACAAAGGTAAAATATCCGCTGCACCATCGCCATATTTCGTATAAAAACCAGTCACTGCTTCTGCTGCATGATCGGTGCCAATGACGATACCACTGCTTGCCGCCGCAATATCATACTGTACCTTCATTCGTTCACGTGCTTTGGTATTGCCCTTGACGAATTCACTAATACTGCCAAACTCTGCTTTTACAGCACGCTCACTCGCATCGACGGCCTCCTTAATATTCACACGAACGATGCGGCTTGGCTGGATAAATGCCAAAGCATCAATACAATCTGATTCATCCGCCTGCTCCCCATATGGCAGCCGAACTGCGATAAATGTATAGGTTTCTTCTTGTGCTTCGTCATTCAGCTCGTTTACCGCCGTTTGACAAACATAACCTGCTAATGTCGAATCTTGCCCGCCAGATATACCTAACACCGCACTCTTCAGGAAGGAATATTTCATAAAATATTCCTTTACAAAATCCACACTGCGGCGAAAGGCTTCCTGTGGTCCAATATTCGGTTGTACATTTAATGCTTCGATAATCTCTTTTTGTAATGCTCGCATGAGACTACCCCTTTCTATGATTTCATATTATCTTTCATTCGTTGTTTGACATCTCTAATCAGACTCATTTTATTTTCCCAGCACGCTTCACTAAGATCGACCGGATATTCTGCCGGATTCATCGTACGTTTATATTCTTCCCAGAGCAACGCCATATTACCCATGGCATACTGCTGAATCTCTTTTAATGAAGGGTGCTGGTAATGAATTACTCCATCAACTACTACATCTTGATGCAGATCAACTGCCGTAAAATCACTGACAAATTTGCTTATATACGTGTGGATCGGATGGAACATTTTTAACGGTACTTCCGCTTGGGGATTTTCCGAAGCTAAGGCAATATAGTCCCCTTCTGATCTGCCATCTTCATTATTAAGAATACGATAAACCTTCTTGACCCCTGGTGTCGTTACCTTCTCTGGATTAGCCGAGATCTTAATCGTATCTTGCATCGCACCATCCTCCTCGATAGCCACTAACTTATACACCCCACCAAGAGCCGCTTGATCAAAGGCGGTAATTAATTTCGTCCCGATACCATACGTATCAATCTCAGCACCCTGAGCTTGTAGATTGAGAATTGTATATTCATCCAGATCATTCGAAGCAATAATCTTCGCCTCAGGAAAACCGGCATCATCAAGCATTTTACGAGCTTTTTTCGAAAGATAGGCCATATCTCCACTATCGAGACGAATCCCTTCAAAATGAATCCGATCACCAAACTCCTTGGCCACGCGAATCGCATTAGGAACACCAGAACGCAATGTATCATAGGTATCCACCAAAAAAACACAATTGCGGTGGGTGCTGGCGTATTTTTTAAAGGCAACATAATCATCCTGATAAGCTTGCACCATGGCATGGGCATGGGTACCTGCAATAGGAATACCAAAGATCTTGCCTGCCCGGACATTACTGGTTGCAGAGAACCCACCAATATAAGCGGCTCTCGTCCCCCAGATGGCTGCATCCATTTCATGAGCGCGTCTTGTACCAAACTCCATCACCGTGCTCGCACCAACCACATATTTAATCCTGGCCGCCTTGGTCGCAATTAATGTTTGGTAGTTCACAATATTAAGTAACGGGGTTTCAATCAGCTGCGCCTCTGCCAAGGGTGCCTCAATTCGCATAAGTGGCTCATTGGCAAATACCACTTCTCCCTCTTTCATTGAACGGATTGAACCGGTAAAACGCAAATAGCGTAAATAATCAAGAAAATCTTCCTGATAACCGCCAACCTCCTTGAGATAGGCCAGATCACTCTCCGTAAAGCCAAAGTTCTCTATAAAATTCAGTACCCGTTCCAATCCAGCAAATACGGCATAACCATTATCAAAAGGCAGCTTCCGAAAATACAGCTCAAAAATCGCTTTTTTATCCGCCTTTCCATCTCGCCAATAGGTTTCCGCCATATTGACTTGATATAAATCGGTATGCAGCATTAAGCTATCGTCTTCATATGTCATGGTTGGTCTCCTCCAAATTCTCGGACAGCTGCCCCCAACGTTTGTTCAAAATGACCCAACGCCCATTCATGTCCCGCCTGATTAAACGAAGCAACGGCATCCTGATAAATAACGATTCGAAATCCTTTATTATAAGCATCAACGGCTGTGTGCAAAATACAAATATCTGTACAAACTCCCACTAAATGCACTTCCTCTATCTGTCGTTCTCTTAATTTTAATTCCAAGTCCGTACCTGCAAAGACCGAATACCTTGTTTTATCCATATAATAAACATTTTCCTTTGTCTGATACCTCTGAAAGCGATCATGTAAACGACCGAATAACTGTCTCCCCTCTGTTCCACGTATATTATGCGATGGAAACAACTTAGACTCTGGGTGGTTCGGATCGTTTTTTTCATGGACATCGACAGCAAAGACCGTATATGCTCCCTCTTTCACAAATTGATCCGTAATCGCCACAATCGTATCCTCTAAAGCTTGCCCCGGTTTGCCACAAGTTAACGCACCATCGTCCGCAACAAAATCAACGGTATAATCAATATTTAATAATGCCTTTGTCACGTATGATCCCTCTTTTCTATCGGATTCTGTTTACATCGTATTATAACAAAAGAGAGAACACTTGTCAGAAAAACTTTTACAAATATCAATACTTTGTTATGCTTGGGGCATGTTTTCTCAGAAAGGGGAGGTATCGTGAAAAAAGTAGTACTAGCTGGCGGGACTGGCTTTATCGGAAAATATGTGCAGCAACAATTGGAGAAGAGAGGTTACCAAGTTGAAATCATCGCGCGTCGGGCACCTGCGATCAAATGGAATGATCATGCTGGCATGGTGCAAGCACTGGAAAACGCTGAGATGGTAATCAACCTAGCTGGAAAAACGGTGAACTGCCGTTATAATGAAGAGAATAAACAGGAAATCATTCAATCACGACTAGGAACAACCAAATTGTTAGGTGATGCGATTCAGGCATGTGACTCTCCACCTCCCTTATGGATCAATGCAAGCACGGCCACCATTTATCGCCATGCAGAAGATCGCCCCATGACGGAAGCAGATGGTGAAATAGGGACAGGCTTTTCCGTCGATGTTGCTACCAAATGGGAAAAAAGCTTTTTCCGTTTTTCATTAAAGCAAACCAGACAAGTAGCATTGCGAACCGCCATCGTATTAGGACCAAATGGCGGAGTAGCTACTCCATACAAAAATCTGGTAATGTTTGGCTTAGGCGGCTCACAAGGTGATGGGAAGCAGATGTTTAGCTGGATTCATATCGAGGATCTTTTCCAGATTATCTTGTTTTTGCAAGAACACGAGGAATTAGAAGGGGTGTTTAACTGTTCCTCCCCTCACCCTGTCCCCAATTACCGGCTGATGCAAACCTTACGCAGCAAGTTGCACCGTCCATTAGGCTTGTCTGCACCGGCTCCATTGTTAGAGTTAGGAGCTGTCTTCCTGCAGACAGAAACGGAACTGATCCTAAAAAGTCGTTGGGTATTACCGGAACGCTTACAGCAAGCAGGATATACCTTCCAATATCCAACAATTGGTCAAGCGGTCGACGCTATCTATTAAACAAACAGATTTTATTTACAAAACAGGCATACTTCTAGTATAATAAAAGGAGAATATGGAGTGAGTGTGAGGTTAACCCCCCACACTCATGTGGCTTTACTCAGATCGTCGCTTGGCAGAGCGGCGATCCCTTTTTTTCTGTTTGCGATAGCTGATAACAGCAGTAATCAAGTTAATACATGCTACAGCTAACCCAACTGCTAACGCCACATTGGTTACAACCACTTCCATATCCTCACCCCCTTCCTCACGAGAGGGTTGTCTACATTATAACAAATAACGAACTAATGTTCTAGTTTTATCTAAAAAATCGGACTTTCTTACTAAAAAGTCCGATTTTTATTTTATAAATGTTGAATAAACACACGAATAATATCGGTACCTGCAATAAAGGTTCCCAGCGCACTTCCGATATTCGCGAATACAATAACAAGTAAAATTCTGGTTACCTTGTTGTGCCAGAACCCCTTCACGGTATGAACATCATCCGACAACGATTCAAAGTCAGCAACGTGTGGTTTTCTGACCAAAGCCTGCACAAAACCAGCAAACCAACCGGCCGCCATCAATGGATTTAAGGACGTAATCGGTGCAGCAAGTAGTGCCGTAAGGACGGCGACAGGATGGCCTAATGCTATGATCGCACCAATAGCTGATAAACTTCCGTTCCAGATTAACCAGCTCAACAACTGCTGCCAGCCCGCATCTGGATTCGTTATAAAGGTATATACGATTAAGGCAATGACGAGAAGCGGGATCGACCAGCCTATGATTTTAGGCAGTTTTGATTTTGGCGGTCTTGCTGTCAATTTTTTTAAATCCTGCTCCTTATTGATTTCTTTTGTAATTCCAGGGACATGCGCCGCTCCTAAGACGGCGACCACCTTCTCGCCAGGGGCATGCTTGATTTTTTGTGCCAAGTACTGATCACGCTCATCGATTAACGGCCGCTTTAATGCGGGGAAACTTTCCGAAAACTCGTTTAAAACACTATCAATCGCATCCTTGGATTTCATTTTCTCTAAATCTTCTTCAGAAATGGTTTCTTGTGAGAAAACCCCAGCTAATACTTGCGACAAGAGCATCATTTTCCCTTTGAGCCCCATGCTTCCCCAAATCCGGGAAAAAGTAATCTGGATATTGCGATCCGCCAGCACTAGTTCCGCTCCCGTTTCCTCTGCCGATTCAATCCCTTGAATCATCTCCTGACCAGATTTAATACCGAATTGCTTGGCCATCCGTTTCTGAAAGGAAGAAATAGCAAGATTCATTAATAAGAGCGTCGCCTTTTTTTGCTTAATGACTTGAAAAATATCCATATCGCGCCAGCCATTATCATTCATCACTGACTCATAACGCTGCTTATCCAGCTCTACACAAACCGAATCTGGTTGTTCCTGCTCAATTACTTCTTTTACCTGTTCTGCACTTTGCTTCGATACATGCGCCGTACCGATTAATATATATTCTTTATTATCTAATGTGATCCTTGTGATATTTTCCTCCGACATGATCGATTCCTACCTTCACTTTACAAAACTTGTGCCATACATTTTACCTGCATCCATTATAAAGGATTGTAACCAAAAAACCTATCATTAATCCTTATCAATTGACGCAGGAACCATTATTTCATTTTTCGTTACATTCGACACTATTTTGTTACAAATTGTTACATTAAACTCCCTATTGATAACCTGTCAATAGGAATTTTTTCTATTGTTTTTGCTAATGAGACCATGATATGGAAATCTAGCTTTCTATTATTCCTTTAAAACCAGGCAAATAGAGATAGGGTTATTTTTATGAAAATATATCCACTATTATTACAAAAAATCCATGCTATGATAATGACGAAACAAAAACAAAGGAGTGTGTTTAAACATGATAAAGAAAGTTATAACAGGAATTGCCCTTACAGGTGCATTAACAATTGCAGCAGGATTCTCCACTGATACAGTCTCTGCTCAGCAACATCAAACACATAACGTTCATTCGTTTATGTCGATACAACAACTCTCTGAATCTGATATTCAGAAGTTCTTAGATAAATGTGCGGTTCAACTCCCACAAAAAGAACAGGCAGCGCCAGAGGAAACAAAGAACGAGGAGCAGCCAGCAGAAGAAACAACGGAACAACCGGCTGAAGAACAAGCGCAAGAACAACCTGCGCCTGAGCAGCCAACTGCTGAACAACCACAAGCGGAAGAAACAACAACAGAAGCTCCTGAACAAGAAAGTCAAGAGACCGCTGAACAGCCTGAACAAGAAAGTCAAGAGGCTACTGAACAGCCTGAACAAGAAAGTCAGCAAGCTTCTGATGAGTTAAGCCAATTTGAACAAGAAGTGGTTGATTTAACGAATCAAGAACGTGAAAATCAAGGATTGGCTCCATTGGAAGTAGATACAGAGCTTAGTAAGGTAGCCAAAGCAAAATCAGAAGATATGGCGAATAATGGCTACTTCAGCCACAACAGTCCAACTTATGGTTCTCCGTTTGATATGATGAAGCAATTTGGTATTGATTATCAAACTGCCGGAGAAAATATTGCCAAAGGACAACGTTCTCCAGAAGAAGTGGTTAATGCATGGATGAATAGTGAAGGTCACCGGGCCAATATTCTTAATGGCGACTTTACTCACATCGGTGTTGGTTATGTAGAGAATGGCAATGTATGGACACAACAATTTATTGGTAAATAAGGAAACATGACAAAACCGTTGATCTCGTTATCAACGGTTTTGTTTATGATAATAAGATTGTTTGCGCTTGACTTCCTCTAACCGCTCTTGTAATTGTCGCAGTTCTTGTGTACGACGTTTGGAAAATTTAACAAGCCTTATCATTCCTACTATCATTAACACTACAAAAGCAATGAGGATGATAAGGTATATAATCTCAATCAAACAAGTTTCCCCCTTTTCCAGTTTCGTCTACCATTACAGAGGATCCAATCATTTTTTAGACAAGATAGAAATCTTGCATTGCTTCTCTTTGTTCTGCTGTAATACCTAAACCTGCCTTTAAAAAGATATCAAATGAACCATATTTCTGATCTATTCCGTCCAAGAATGCATCCAGATACTCTGTCCGTGCTTCCATCATTCCCTGCAAGAAGTCTTCCATTCCTTTATCCATGGCAGGGTGGGGACTTAATAGCATTAATTGATCTGCATATTGATTCGTTTTTAAGTAGTCTTCCATCACTATCTCTTTTGAAACTCCTAGACTCAACAGAATTAGTGCACTCCCAATCCCGGTTCGATCCTTGCCAGCTGTACAATGCAGCACTAGTGGTGCCTGTTCTGTGTCGATGACTAAATCTAGAAACTGACGAAGAAGCGGTTCTTGATCGACCATCATTCGATTAACTCCCTTTAATAACTCTTCAGGTGTTGACTTCTCTGCCAGTTCATCCACATGCTTTTGCTGCTGGCGTGGGTCCACCACTTGCTCTTCCCGAATCAAGGATAAGGCCACATGTTGGGCATTTTTTATGGTTGGATCTGGATGATTCTGCTGTTCTGTTTCTCCTCGAAAGTCACAAATGCAGCGTACACCCAGATCAAACAATTGCTGCTTCCCTTTTTCTGTGAGCTGTGATAGATCGCCTGATCGGAAAAGCAACCCTTTTTTCACTTGGCGACCATCTACCGTCGGATAACCTCCTAAATCACGAAAATTAATCGCTCCTTCTATTGGTATTTCACTAACTTCACGCTTGGACATATGAGACACCCTTCCCCCAAAATTGTCTTACTGCTATTTATTTTATCGGATACAGGTTACCGAGGGCAATGAAAAAGCAAGGCTATTAAAGGCGACGATACCTTTTTTAGTGATATTATCTTTTACTTTTTTACTCAACTTCCGCACTTAAGAATAGACGTGAATATCTTGCCATTCTAGGATAAACAGGTTCATCATGATAGTACTTGCTTTTTGGTTAAGTAATCCTTCGTTCTTTGTCATTACGTTGAGCTCTTGCTTGCGCGTAACTGCACTTCGGCCAACCATTACGCTTTTCGACGTATAGGACGTACTAGTGCAGACTTGCAACAGGACGTTGCGGTCTTAGTCTGCGAACCTTTGGAGAGTCTACATGGTTGGTCTGCGCTGACATATAGTGCTACACTGTAGGCGAGAAGGAACAGCTTGTTCGTATGGAACGTATGGGAGCTTTTTTTCTTGATTACACAATCCATGTGCTCATTCTTACGGACTGTAGATCACGATTTGCTCGTTTTCAGTCCGCGAGATTCATTCTTACGGACTGTAGATCACGATTTGCTCGTTTTCAGTCCGCAAGATTCATTCTTACGGACTGTAGATCACGGTTTGCTCGTTTTCAGTCCGCGAGATTCGTTCTTACGGACTGTAGATCACGGTTTGCTCGCTTTCAGTCCGCGAGATTCATTCATTCTTATGGACAAAACTTTGCGATTCGACCGTTTTTTGTCTGTTAGATTCGTTCTTAATTCACTCAGGAACGCGTTTGCCCCTATCAGATCATTCCCGACATACAATAGAAAAGCTGCTGCAACATCCACGTTGCAGCAGCTCTGACAATACCACTTTTTTTATAACTCCTTGCCATTCGTTTCCATCACACGCTGATACCAATAGAAGGATTTCTTCCTGCTTCTTGCTAAGGTGCCATTGCCTTCATCGTCTTTATCCACATAGATAAAGCCATAACGCTTCGACATTTCACCGGTTGAAGCACTTACCAAGTCGATACAGCCCCAAGGTGTATAACCCATTAGCTCTACACCATCTTCTATCGCTTCACCCATGGCTGCGATATGGTCTCGGAGATATTCGATGCGATAATCGTCATTCACCGAACCATCTGCTTCTACCTTATCCTTCGCACCAAGCCCGTTTTCCACTATGAAAAGTGGTTTGCGGTAACGATCATATAATTCATTTAAGGATACACGCAAACCAATTGGATCAATTTCCCAACCCCAATCACTAGCTTCTAAGAAAGGATTGTTGACGCCGGCCATGATATTACCTTGTGTTTGTTCTTCCGGTGTTTTTTCTACCTTTTCCGTCCGACTCATATAATAACTAAAGGCGATATAATCTACCGTATGTTCTTTAATTAGCTCCAAATCCCCATCATGTATATCCAACTCAATATCATACTTTTTAAAATAGCGTTTGATAAAGGCAGGATATTCCCCGCGCACTTGTACATCGGCGCAGAAGTTATTGAACAAACGCTCCTCCTGCAAGGCATGCATTACGTTCTGAGGATTGGAATCATATGCATAAACGGGAGTATAAATAATCATACAACCAATTTGTGCCTCAGGAATAATCTCATGACATGCCTTGACTGCCAAACTGCTCGCTACAAATTGATGGTGATATGCTTGGAATGTAGGTTGGTATTTGTCTTCTTCTGTTTGAATAGAGAAACCAAGACCCATTATCGGCATCACTAAGCCACTGTTGATCTCATTAAAAGTCATCCAGTATTTCACTTTATCCTGATAGCGTGTCAAAATGGTTTTGGCGTAACGTTCAAAGAAGCTAACAACCTCGCGACTTCTCCAACCGCCATAATGCTTAACAAGGTTGACAGGCATTTCATAGTGAGAAATGGTGACAACTGGTTCAATGTTATGCTTAAGTAATTCGTCCAACACGCGATCATAAAAGGCCAAACCTTCTTCATTCGCCTCTGTCTCGTCCCCATTTGGAAAGATTCTGGTCCAAGCAATAGAAAGACGGAATACTTTGAAACCCATTTCCGCAAACAAGGCGATATCCTCTTTATAGCGATGATAGAAATCAATCGCCTCATGATTAGGATAGGAATACTTGTCCTGATCAATTTCAAAGTTAAAGCCGGGCTCTTTTAAAATATCCAAACGACCTTTGCCACCTGGTAACACATCAGCAATATTCAAGCCTTTATTGCCTTCATGAAATCCACCTTCGATTTGATTAGCTGCAGTTGCGCCTCCCCATAGAAAACCTTCTGGGAAAGAATAGGATTTTGCTGTCATGCGATAACCTCCTGTGTCTTTTATTACTATCAATTATAAATTTTTACCCTTTTCAAAGTAAATATACTCGGCATTTTTTGTTGCTTATAACACGTTTGGTTATTTGTTTCTACTTTGTTACACCCTGTTACTTTTATGTGCTATAATGGTGAAAGATACCGATTGAAAGGAAGAGGAGTATGTTATTTACACATGAAATGATCGCCTCTTTTAACGAACTGGAATTGGCTGTATACAATTACATATCACACAATAGGGAGAAAGTCGCCTATATGCGCATTAGAGAATTGGCCGATGCCACCCATGTTTCTACGGCAACCATCTTGCGCTTTTGTCGAAAAATTGACTGTGAAGGATTCTCGGAGTTTAAAGTAAAATTAAAAATGAGCTTGGACAAACCAGCCAAAACCATCATCAAAAGCCCGCAGCATTCGATTACCGAATTCTTTGAGCGCACCCTTACCGGAGACTTAGAAGAACGTATGAATGAAGCAGCTGATCTCATCAGTGAAGCAGAGAATGTTCTGTTCGCCGGGATGGGTAGTTCAGGAATTTTGGCAGAATACGGGGCTCGATACTTCTCTAGTATTGGGAAATTTTCGATGTATGTAAAAGACCCACACTACCCTATTCATGCGAAATTCCGCAACAACAGCGTTGCCATCATTTTATCGGTATCAGGGGAAACTCCTTTTACCATTACTCAAGTTCATCAATTAAAACAGGATGGCAGCTATATTATTAGCATTACCAACAATAAATTATCCACCATTGCCAAGCTGTCTGATGTGAATCTAGCATATTATGTAACCGAAGAATGGTTTCAGTTCGCCAATATTACCACACAAGTGCCGGTTGTCTATATATTGGAAGCCGTTGCCCGAAAAATATCGATTTAGAAAAAGTTTAATAGATGATTGGCATAATAAATCGTAACCACTGTTAAAACAAGTAAAACGATATTTTCTACAGTTCCTCCTGTCTTCGTTGTGATTGGCAGTCGAATGGTGATAGAGGCTGGGTACAACAGTTTAATCCCATTTTTCGTCGAGGCATCCAAGACCAAATGTGTTCCCATACCAATTAATATGCCGGTTATGATCGAGCTATTATCCACGAATCTGGTTAAAATGAAAGCCATCAGCGCTAGAAACAACAGACTATGGGTAAATGTTCGATGGCCAAATACCGTATTTACCACTTTAGAAAGCACAGGAAACCTCCGGCCAATCTTGCTCCCGCCATGACAGATATCCGGTATAATTCCTCCCAATGCACCTGCTGCAATCAACCATGACGCTTCATAATCATTATTGATGGCAGCAACTGCGGTTGAAGCGGCAATGCCTGCCATGATATGTGTTTTTCCTGTCATCGTTTGTTGACTCCTTTATTATGAGATTCGCTTTCTTAGCATAACATCAATCCAGCAAAAAGAACATACGTTTTTAAACATTTATTTGATTGACTTTCTATCTATTTTATTTAATGATATAGAGTGATAGAAAAAATAGGGGGACAACCATGACATTTATTATCTTTATCATTGCTGCCTTGATCGTTGTACTCGCAGCTATCCAGTTAAACAAATATGGAGATGTGATTAATCAAAAGAGTTCATTAAGCGGAGCTGTAATAGGAACGTTGCTAATAGGCGGAGCTACCAGTCTTCCGGAGTTGACAACCAGTCTAACGGCCGTTTATATTGATAATGCAGATATTGCAGTAGGAAATATGCTGGGAAGCAATGTATTTAATATTCTGATTCTCATGGCGTTCGATTTGATTTATCGACGAAGACGCGTCTTCAATAACTTGGATCTGCAGCCACATCTCCCCATCGCAATTACCGGGTTTGTCATGACAGCCATATTATTAGTTTCTATGTTTTGGGACAGCTCTCCTAGTTTTCTTCATATTGGTATAGAAATGTATTTGTTAGTGTTTATCTATCTTATTGTCATGCGAAAATTGGATAATGTCGAAGAAGACATTGAGGTCACCTCTTCATTTACATTAAAACAGGGAATCATTCGCTTTATTTTGGCAGCACTGACTGTCTTTCTAGCAGGGAGTATATTAACCATATCCGGGGATGAGATTGCACAACAGACGGGAATGAATTCCAGTTTTGTCGGAAGCTTTCTGATTGCAGCCACCACGTCCTTACCGGAGCTTGTTACCGTACTGGCCGCCTTTCAAATGGCGAAATATTCTGTTGCTGTAGGTGCTATTTTAGGCAGTAATCTGTTTAATTTACAGCTACTTGTTGTGACAGACGTCTTCTATCGAAAAGGGGCTATCTTGAATATGGTGAGTCCTTCCAGCATCATGACAGCATTGTTAGGAATGATCATGATTGCCTTGACGGTATACACATTACTCCGTCCTTCCGTTAAAAGGTTGGTTGTTTATACCTTTCCATCTCTAATGACGATCATTATTTATTTTATCGTTTCTTATATGATGTTTTAAGAAATTAGAATTACAAATCCTTATATCCAAAGCCCCCGAACAGATGAGGCGTTCGGGGGCTTTGTTTTGGGTCACTGCAAGTCAGTTACAAGGACTGCGCTTAGCAATGAATGACCTATCTATAGCTTATTCAATTCATTGATCATTTCCGCTAGTTTCTCATGAGTAAAGGCCCCGCCACCAAAATTAACCAAAGCGCGTAATGGCATATTCTGAACCATTGCCTCCATCATCTCATTGTCATCATCACTGCCGGCAAAAGGACTGTTTTCTACTAATAATTGCTTGGCGACAGGGGCTAACCTTGGCTGGGCAAATAGATCACCCATTAGTGTATTCGGATGCACAACAAATGGCCGCTCAACCGTGCTCGTAACATGAATACGATCGGAAAGCACCATTTCTTGCGATGACCTGCCGATGAACAATTGAAAATCACCTGTTTCCACATGCCAATCGGCTAACTCCACATCGTAATAAGCAAAAGCTCGTTTATCCAACATAAACGTCACGGTTGTTTCTTCATTAGGCTCGAGACATACCTTTTCAAACCCTTTTAATTCCTTTTCCGGTCGTTGCACGAAACTTTCTTCATCTTTTACATATAACTGAACCACTTCCTTCCCCGCTAACGCACCTGTATTTTTCACCTTGACCGATACTTGTAATGATTCTTGATCGGTGATCTCCTTCACATCTACCTGAAGATCTCGATAGGAAAAATTCGTGTAGCTTAAACCATAACCAAAAGGAAATAACGGCTCTACTTCTTTGGTATCATAATAACGATAACCAACGAAAATGCCTTCTCGATACTCCACTCTATCTCCTTCACCTGGAAAATTAAGAAATGACGGATTATCACTCAATTTTGCTGGAAAAGTTTCTGCCAATCGACCACTTGGATTGGTTTTACCAAATAAGACATCAGCAATCGCACCACCTGATGCTTGTCCACCTAAATATCCTTCCACCACAGCCTTCACACGATCCAGCCAAGGCATCTCGATCGGTGCACCATTACTCAACACAATCACGGTATTGGGTTGTACTTCTGCAACGGCTTCAATCAGCAAACGGTGATTCTCTGGAATCTGCAGGTGCTTTCGGTCATAGCCTTCTGATTCATAACGATCTGGAAGTCCCACAAACAAGATAGCTACTTCTGCTTCTTGTGCTTGCTGCTGTGCCTTGATTACTTCTTCTTCATCTACTCGATCCGTTGCTAATGGATAACCTGCTGTATAGGTGATATCGGAGGTGTATGCTTGCAGTTCGTCGATCGCCCTATCTACCTGAGTTGGATTGATATGGGAACTTCCGCCCCCTTGGATACGTGGTTCTTCAGCGAAATTACCGATAACAGCTACCTTCGTATTTCCCACTAAAGGTAAGATACTTCCTTCATTTTTCAATAAAATTGCCGCCTCGGCAGCTACCTGTCGTGCTAATTGATGATGCCGTTCCTTATCATAACTGGCACTTTCTTTTCGATTGCTGACCGCTTGATCTAGTATATGCAACATACGCTCAAGTGCCATATCCAATGTTTGTTCTGCCAATCTGCCCTCTTGAACGGCTGTTACTATTTGGCGATCATTCACTCCATTATTGGCAGGCATTTCTAAATCCAGACCTGCTTCCAATGCCTGTACCCGTTCATTGACTGCTCCCCAATCGGAAACAACATATCCTTGATAACCCCACTCTTCACGCAATATATCGGTTAACAACCGCTTGTTTTCTCCTGCGTATTCGCCATTCACTTTGTTATAAGCACACATTACCGTCCACGGCTCAGCTTCTTTTACCGCTCGTTCAAAACTGGCTAGATAGATTTCTCGTAGTGTTCGTTCATCAACGATAGCATCCACAGACATCCGACGATGCTCTTGGTTATTGACGGCAAAATGCTTGAGCGAAGTGCCCACACCTTGACTTTGCACACCTTTAATGTGGAACGTTGCCATCGCAGAAGAAAGATACGGATCTTCTGAAAAATATTCAAAATTCCGTCCGCATAATGGGGATCTTTTAATATTCGCACCAGGTCCTAATAACACTGCCACATCTTCTGCTTGTGCCTCTTTTCCAAGCGCCTCTCCTACTTGATAGATTAGCTCTTTATCCCACGTACTAGCGAGCCCTGCAGCAGAGGGGAAACAAGTAGCAGGCACACTATTATGTAATCCCAAATGATCGGATCCTTGCGCTTGTTTCCGCAAACCATGAGGTCCATCCGTGACCATCACAGATGGAATTCCCAAACGTTCAATTTCCTGCAAATGCCAAAAGTCAAACCCTGAACAAAGGCTTGCCTTCTCCTCTAACGTCATTTCGTTGATCTTATCTATATAATTTTGCATTTGATCCACCTCTCTTATTATTATTTATTATCTAAAAATGGTAACCTTAAACCTATTTTACTAGATTGTCTCGGAATAATCATAGCGAAGATTCGCTGCTGTGAGATGGAATGAAGCAAGGACTGCACTTGCTATTACCAGAGAAAAAATCAGTAGTGACTCTCCAGTGGCATTCTTACGGATTGGAGAACGCACTTCCCGTTCCTCAGTCCGCACAATTCATAGAAAACAACGACCATCCACCTCTAAAAACACTGTCCATCATCACACAAAAAGTACGACAGAAAGCTTATAAAAACCTACTGCCGCACTTTTTTTATCAAATTATTCTTTTACTGAACCTGATGTTAAACCAGATACAATTCGTTTCTGGAACATTAATACTAAGATGACAATTGGAATGGTTACAATAACCGTTGCTGCGGAAATGTCTCCCCACGGTACCGAGTATTCACTTTGATACATGGAAATCCCAACTGGAATCGTTCTCCAATTATCATCACTATTGATAGTTAAGGCAAATAGATACTCATTCCAAGCCGCGATAAATACCAGAATCGCCGTTGTGAAAATACCTGGTGTTGCCAATGGAAAAATGATTTTGCGAAACGTTTGAAACGGGCTTGCCCCATCCAGTTTTGCCGATTCTTCCAATTCGAACGGAATCTTCTGAAAGAAAGTGGATAAAATCCAAATCGATAACGGTAAACTGATCGTTAAATATGGGATAATCAAACCGATATAACTGTTACGAAGTCCCAAATCCGTCACCAAATTAAAGATTGGTGAAATAATCGCAACTTGCGGAAACATAGAGGCAGCTAATACAACCCCTAAAAAGATTCCCTTTCCTTTAATCGGCAATCTAGTCACCGCATACGCAGCAAATGCAGCAAAACACACTGCCAAAAGCGTGGTTAAACTGGATACAACAAAACTGTTTAACATGTAGCGTAATAACGGCCGATTGGTTAACGCCGCCTGATAAGAATCTAACGTCGGATTGCTTGTAAACCATTTAAATGATGTGAATATTTCGCCAACTGGTTTTATCGACGTTAAGAATACCCAGATAAAAGGGAACATTACCAGAAATACAAATATGACAAGGAATATATAAAATCCTATACCTGCACGTTTATTCATATGCTTTCTCCTCCTTATTTCGTACGTCCTGCGAATAGATCTGAACCGATTAAGCGGACATAAATAAAGCTAATTAATGCTACAGACAAGAACACAATAACCGATAATACGGAACCTTCACCAAAGTTTTGTTGGGAGAACAAGGTAACATATGCGTATATCGAAATGGATTCGGTAGCATTTGCTGGTCCACCACCAGTCAGTACGTAGATAAGGTCGAACACACGGAAGGCATCTAATGTTCTAAACAACAACGCAACCAAAATAGATGATTTTAATAAAGGTAACGTAATCTTAAAAAATTGTTGCAGTTTATTCGCACCATCTACATCACTTGCTTCATATAGTGACTTCGGAATCGTCTGTAAACCTGCTAACAAGAGCAGCGCCATATATGGAGTGGTTTTCCACACATCGGCAAAGATGATCGAGAACATTCCACCACTTGAAGTCGATAACAGCCAGGACGTATTTGGTATCAAATTGAGCTGTTCAAAGTAATGGGCAACGATACCTGTTTGTCCATCATAGAGAAAGCCCCACATCATGGCTGCAACCGCCGTTGGAATCGCCCAAGGTATAAGTACAGACGCCCTGACAATTCCTCGACCTGTAAAGGCACGATTGATTAACAAAGCAATTCCCAAGCCTAAGACAAGCTCAAACCCAACGGAAACAACCGTAAATAGTACTGTGTTCCAGAGAGATTGCCACATTCGTGCATCCTTGAAATACTTAATGTAATTCGACACACCAATAAAGTTGGACTCTAAAATATCGCCACTAGTAGCCGATATCAAAGAACTCGCCTGTTCTAAACTTTGCGCCGATTCTTCATCACTTGCATTTTCTGACATCGCTTGCAAGTCTTCCGAAATACCTTCTAAAGCGGTTCGGTAATCGGTGGCAAAATCACTATCGATCTCAGCATATTTCAAATCCTGGTCTGAAATCGGTTCGTAATTCATTAATTTCTCATCAATTTCTTCCATTTTAGTATTGATTTCGTCATCTGAAGCTAATTCTCCGTGATAACTTTCAATGGTTTCTCTCGCCTCTTGGATCGTCGCCAAAGCCTCACCATCTACACTACCTTCCAGATCACTCAGTTGACCATCAATATAAAAATAATTATCCACATAACTCTCTAAATCCATGTTGGCATCCAGCATACGTTGTGATCTGCTGGGATCATTCAATCGATAATCGAATAAACTATTATAAAAGGACTGAGCAACAGGCCATAAGGTAACGAGCACCACCAAAATAATTGATGGTAATATCATCATATAACCTAGCTGCTTTTCGTTCAGCTGAAAATTTTTCACGTTTCTTTCCCTCCCTTTCTGCTAAGTACACCATCCAATGTATACTTAAAAGAAAAAGCAAGATGAGACCGAACGTACTCATCTTGCTCGTCTCCGGTATCAAGCGTTATTCTGCCATAGCGTCTTCTATTTTTGTCTGCATATTCTGTGCTGCTTGCTCGGCTGTTTGTTCGCCTGTTAACACGAGAGAAACTTCAATCTGAATAATATCAGAAATCTCTGGATAAATTGGTGATACCGGACGTGGTACAGCTTGACTTAGCCCTTCCACGAACTCAGGGTTTTGGAATAATGGAGCCGCCTCTTGTACTTCTGGATCATCATACAGTGATTCAATCGTTGGTGCATGGTTACCGACGATAGCACCTGTTTTCTGACCTGGTTCACCAGCTAAATATTTTACTAATTCCCAAGACTCTTCTGGATGTTCTGTATAACGATTAATCATGGCCATCCAACCACCTAAAGCGGAAGCGCTTCCTTCATCTCCCGCAGGAAGAGGTGCAATATCTACATTATCAACTACTTCCGAACGCTCTTCATCACTAGAAGAAGATTGCATATATGGCCAGTTACGAGCAAATACGGAATCACCAGCAATCCAAGCATTCTCTGTTTCGATTTCTTGGAAGTTAAGAATATTTCCTGGAACAAAATCGGATTGAACAATCTCTGCTAATTTCTCTAAGCCCTTCACAGTCTCTGGACTATCTACTACTACCTCATCATTTTCATCAAGTACAGCTCCACCATACGAAGCAATGATTTCGACGAAATTCGTTACTAAACCTTCATATTGATTGGCTTGTGTGATATAACCAAATTCTGTTCCACCTTCTCCTTGTAACTCACCAGCTTGTTCAATTAATTCATCCCAAGTCGTTGGTGGTGTATCGGTTACATCTGTACGATAGTAAAGGAAGGAAGCGTCAATGAATAACGGTAACGCCCATTGTTTCCCATCAAAATTACCTGCTTGTATCGGACCATCAAAGTGAGCGTCTAAGTCATAGCCGTCTGCTTCAATAAAACGATCTAATTCTAACGCATAGTTTGCTTGAGCAAATTCTGCTGGCCAAATTGAATCGCCATTAAACACGTCTATCTCCGAACTTTGTGAGCTAAACATCGTTACATATTGATCATGTTGTTGCCCTGTGTCTGATGGCATTTCGCGATAATCAACCGTGATGTTTGGGTTTAATTCCTCAAATTCTTCAATTTGAGCTTCTACTTTACCTGTTGTATCCACCCCTGTTGCATAAACGATGGTTACTTCTTCCCCTTCTTCAGCATCTCCACCTTCTTCTGAACCGCTTTCATTTTCATCAGAACCGGCATTGTCTGATTCCGAACCGCTGTCTCCGCCACACGCAACAACGAATACAGCAAACAATACTAATAAACCTAATAAAAGCAACCTTTTCATCTGTATCATAACAGACCCTCCTATAACTTGTTATAATGCAATCGATTGTCTTGTTTTTGTAATCGATTACATTTATTATATCAAACTTCCTTTATAAGTCAAACATTTTTTGAAATTTGTCTGTAATGAACCGTTTTTGCAGAAAAATGGAGGCACATAGGTAGCCCTCTGCCTCCATCTATCTTACTCCATCATAGCTTCTTCAATTTTCGACTGCATATTCTCTGCTGCTTCCTCGGCTGTCTGTTCATCTGTAAAAACCCGTGAAACTTCAATTTGAATAATTTCAGAGATTTCTGGATAGATCGGTGATACCGGGCGAGGTACAGCTGTTCTTAGTCCCTCAATAAAACTTGGATTTGAAAACAATGGGCCAGCCTCTTGAACCTCTGGATCATCATATATTGATTCCACAGTCGGTGCCCTCGCCCCTTCGACAGCGCCAATTTTTTGACCTTCTGCACTACTTAAAAATTTAACTAACTCCCATGATTCCTCTGGATGCTCAGAATAACGATTAATCATCGCCATCCATCCACCTAACGCAGAGGCAGTACCTTCATCACCAGCAGGAATTGGTGCAATTTCTACATTACCTGCCACATCAGAACGTTCCTCATCATTAGAAGAGGATTGCATATATGTCCAGTTACGGGCAAACACCGAATCGCCAGCAATCCAAGCATTTTCCGTTTCGATTTCTTTAAAATTCAATATATTCCCAGGAACAAAATCCGATTGGACAATCTCCGCTAATTTTTCAATACCTTTGATTGTCTCCGGACTATTGACCACGACATTGTTATTTTCATCGATCACATTACCACCATAAGAAGCAATTATTTCAACAAAATTGGTGACAAGACCTTCATATTGTGAACCCTGCATTAAATAACCAAATTCTGTACCTCCTTCTCCTTGCAGCTGCTCCGATTGTTCTATTAATTCATCCCAGGTCTCTGGCGGTGTATCGGTGATATCCGTTCGGTAATAAAGGAAAGAGGCATTGACATACACCGGCAATGACCATTGTTTACCATCATAATTCCCCGCTTGAATCGGACCATTAAAATGAGCCTCCAAATCTATGCCATCAGCTTCAATAAAACGATCTAGCTCCATCGCATAATTGGCTTGGGCAAATTCTGCCGACCAAATGACATCACCATTGAACACATCCACTTCATCACTTTGTGAACTAAACATGGTGACATATTGATCATGCTGTTGTCCCGTATCGGCAGGCATTTCGCGATACTCCACGTTAATGTGAGGGTGCTCCTCCTCAAATACCTCAATCTGTCTTTGGGTAGCACCTGTCGTATCCACACCGGTTGCATAAACGATGGTAACTTCCTCTTCATTTTCTTCTGAAGCGCCTTCATTTTCTGCAGCATTATTTCCTTCATCATCGCCACTTGCGCCATTTTCCGAACCACTGTCTCCGCTACAAGCAGCAATAAATAGTGCTAACAAAATAAGTAAAACGGATAACAAGCCTTTTTTAGTTGATAACATCGTTACACACCCCTTTTGTTTAGATAATCGCCACCATTTGTAAACGATTTCATTAAAATTATAACAAAAACACGCAGTACCTTCACCCATTTCCTAAAAAATAAATTTAATTAATGAAGTCGGTTTGGAAGGAACGGATGATGTGAGCTACTGTCACTCTCTGTCATGTGGACTCACGTATAATCAACTCATGTTCTAAAATAATATCTTCCACTTGTTTTCCTTGAATCTTCTTGATTAACATATCTACGGAGGCACACCCCATTTTGTACATTGGCTGTGAAACAGTTGTCAATGTTGGATATGTCATGTTGGTAAAATCAATCTTATCAAATCCTGCAATCGCTACCTCATCCGGCACACTAATCTCTTGCATATTTAATTCTTTTAAAGCACCAATCGCCAAAATATCGGATACGGCAAACACAGAAGAAAACGCTTTCTCTCTATTCAATAGAGAACGCATCGCTTGTTGCCCAGCTTCAAAGGTCACACTATCTGCGTAGTAGAACCAATCTTCCTCAACTGTTATGTGAAATTCTTCTAATGCACGAATAAATCCTTTTTTTCGATCCCTTGCATATAAGTAATGCTCTCCAACATTTACAAATGCAATACGCTGATGCCCTTGCTTCAATAAAAATTTTGTCATTTGATAAGCCGCTAATTCACTATCGATGGTGACATAAGACAGGCTTTGTTCCTTATCATATTCACTGCATTGCACAATCGGAAATTGCTCTGCCAAACTAGAAATGGTCTGACGATTAATCAGCGGATCCATAGTAATGGCCCCAGCCGCCTGCTGGTTTTTCAACAAATTGAAATAAACATCTTCTCGCTCTGAAGTGGTGTGCGTTTGACATACTAATATATGATAACCATAATTTAAAGCGGTTTCTTCAATTCCCTCAACTATTCTCAAATAGAAAGGATTCGATATCTTTGGCAATAAAACTAACAACATGCGACTTTCCGAATTTCGCAAATTTCTCCCTAAGATACTGGGTGAATAATCTAACACCTTCATCGCCTTATTCACTTTCTCTCGGGTTTTTTCTGCTACGGATGATGGTTTATTTAGTACTCGGGACACCGTAGCCACGGATACTCCTGCCTTCTTGGCTACATCTTGAATCGTTGGCATTTTGTTACCTCCTTTCATTTTTTTCTGAATTTTGTTTGCTTTATTGCCTTTCTATTAACAATGTAATCCATTACATTGTGTTTACTATTATAATATAAAATATAATAAAAGCAATGGGGTGTGTCGTATAACAGGAGAATTGCACTATATAAGTGGAATGAAGTAATTTCTCCTGGATCAACCTAGATATTATTAGGCAATAAAGCGAGCAAAGACTTGCTTATCACACGTTTTGTCACATTTATACCTTCAACTTATATAGAAAGGTTTCAGTGCAAACTTTTGTTCAAGAGGCTCTATTAGCAAAACAAAACACTTGATTTTACCTAGCAAAAACGTTATATTTAGAAACATCATTAATAGACAATTCTTATCTAGAGAGGTGGAGGGACTGGCCCTTGGAAGCCTCGGCAACAGCTCCATGGAGTAATGTGCCAATTCCAGTAGCGATTATGCTAACAGATAAGAGGAGCAGTGAATAAACACTTAAGGGCCTCTTCTTATGCAGAAAAGGCCCTTTTCTAATGCAAGGGAGGATTTTTTATGTTCACGATAGACCTTACAGATAAAGTGGCCGTTGTCACAGGCGGAGCAAATGGAATTGGAAAAGCCATCGTCGACGCCCTGCGTCATTCTCATGCAAAGGTGGCCGTTGTCGATCTACACCCCAGCGGCAGAAATACAGAAAGAGACTTATTTTATATCCAAGCAGATGTCTCCAATAAAGAGAATGTAGAAAAAATGATGGAACAGGTCATCAACCGTTTTGGTAAAGTAGATATTCTTGTTAATAATGCTGGCATCTCAACGATGGATTATCTGGTCGATATCAAAGAAGAAGATTGGGACAAAACGATGGACGTCAATGCAAAAGGAGTCCAGTTATGCAGTCAGGTCATTGCCCAGCAAATGAAAAAACAAGGAACCAGCGGCAAAATGATACATATCGCCTCACAAGCAGGTAAGAACGGCTATCGCTTAATGGGCTCTTACGTTGCTTCCAAACATGCCGTAATTGGCTTGACAAAGGTGATGGCCTTAGAACTTGCTCAGGATCAAATCAACGTAAATGCTGTCTGTCCCGGGATCATTGAAACCAGCATGAAACACCGGGAACGTGTCCTTGGTGGAAAGCTTCGAGGATTAGATGAGGAAGCAATTCGTCAAGAAGACGCTTCACAAGTACCACTCGGACGAACCGGAACTCCCGAAGATGTCGCTTATGTCGTGATGTTTCTTGCCTCCCCATTTTCCGATTATATGACAGGGCAGGCACTCAACATTACAGGCGGCATGACGATGAATTAACAGCACAGGAGGTCATTCAAATGACACAGCAAGCAAAAGGGAACGCATATGCACTATTACCGTTACTTATCTTTATCATGTTATTTATTGGGACAGGTATCGTTACTAGAGACTTTTCCAGTATGCCGATTAATGTCGCGATCATCATTGCTTCAGCGGTAGCACTGGCCATGAACCGCAAGGAAAAATTAAGCAAGAAAATAGAAGTATTTACAAAAGGAGCCGGACACGAGAACATTGTCTTAATGGTCATTATCTTCGTGCTTGCCGGAGCATTCTCAGAAGTGGCAAGCGGCATGGGAGCCGTTGATGCCACAGTAAATCTTGGATTATCTTTACTGCCAGCTAACCTATTAATGATTGGTTTGTTCATCATCGGTTGTTTTATCTCCGTTACGATGGGAACTTCGATGGGAACCGTTGTGGCGCTTGTACCAATTGGTATCGGAATTGCCGAACAGACCGATATTCCGATGGCACTAGCAATGGCTACCGTTCTGGGCGGGGCGATGTTTGGTGATAACCTGTCGATGATCTCAGACACAACCATTGCTGCTTCGCGAACACAAAATTCGGCTATGAGCGACAAATTTAAAACCAATTTTTTTATTGTATTGCCTGGTGCAATCGTCACCGCCGTTATTTTATGGGTAATTACTTCTGGAAGTCATGTCAATAACCTGGAGGATTACTCGTATAATTTTGTTAAAGTGCTTCCTTATCTCACCGTATTGATTGTTGCTATACTCGGTGTCAATGTATTGATTGTCCTGATAGGCGGAATTATTTTTGCCGGGGTGATTGGCTTAATTGACGGCTCCTATACGGGAACAACCCTGATCCAAGCCGCTTCGCAGGGAATCATCAATATGGAAGACATTGCGATCGTTGCCTTATTAATCGGCGGAATGATTGGAATTATTCAACACAATGGCGGGATTACCTTCCTGCTGAATTTCGTTTCCAACAGAATACATTCCAAAAAAGGAGCCGAGTTCGGCATTGCCAGCCTGGTAAGTGTTGCCGATATTAGCACAGCCAATAACACGATTTCGATTATTATGACCGGACCACTTGCCAAAAATATTGCACAAGAATATCGCATTCAGCCAAGAAGGGCAGCCAGTTTACTGGATATATTCGCCGCCTGCTGGCAGGGAATTGTACCATATGGAGGCCAAATGCTTGCCATCGCCAGCCTGGCCTCTATCTCACCCTTACAGGTGATTCCTTATTCTTTTTATCCTATATTGCTTGGGGTATGCGGTATCGTAGCGATATTAACAGGATTTCCGCGAAGTTCGACTAGAAACAAAGCTTAATCACAAAAGAGGTAACAACATGCCACACACCACTGTAGCTGTTGTTACCTCTTTTTTCACTTTACTTTACCTGTTTATCACGAATATATGATACATGTTAAACGACTTGCTGATGCCACCACGAATCAGCAGGCTCATTTAACTATTCGCTTCTGTGTTTCATCTGCTTAAAATTCCTGCCTCCCATGTTAACAGAGGAGATTCTATCCCCACGAACTACATCATCGGCGCTTTTTAAGCTTTTGTAGCAAACAGCTGGAAGTCCATCTTATGGAGAGCCAGAGATATTAGAGGCCGAATTTAAAGCAAATCATCGTTCATAAAATTCATCCTTTTTCCTTCAAGAAACTATTTTTCTATAACGACAATCATATAATGAAAATGGCCAATTGTCAACAGCTAAATAGGAGAAATCTTCATTCTGTTTAGCTGTTTTATTCGCACCCTTTCATTATGCCTCTGGCTTTCATCGACTAGAAGTGTTCTTACGGACAAAGTTTAGTAATTTGTCTATTAGATTCATTCTTACGGACATAATTTTGCGATCCGGCGATTTTTTGTCTGTTAGATTCATTCTCACGGACATAGTTTTGCGATTCGGCGATTTTTTGTCTGTTAGATTCATTCTTACGGACATAGTTTTGCGATCCCGCGATTTTTTGTCTGTTAGATTCATTCTTACGGACAAAGTTTTGCAATCCGGCGGTTTTTTGTCTGTTAGATTCATTCTTACGGACATAGTTTTGCGATTCGGCGATTTTTTGTCTGTTAGATTCATTCTTACGGACATAATTCCAAGTTTTTTTCTGTTAGAAGGGGTTCTTCATAATCAAAAGTCATCTTGCTACAGCATTCCATCCAAAAGATGATAAAATGAAGACAAACCAGTAATGAAATGAGAGGGGATATCCTATGACCAGCAAAACATTAGTTGTCAATACTGATTTATCGCACCACCTTTTATCCGCAATCCGGTCAGCGGCACCTGATTGGAAGGTTGTCGCAAGTAAAGACAGCAAGAGTATCCAGGAAGATCTGGAACAGGCAGAAATCGTATTGCATTGGAAAAGCGCGGCAGCAAATACGCTCCTTCAAAATAATAACCAACTTAAATGGGTGCAAGCATGGAGTGCCGGTGTCGATAGTTTGCCACTTTCCGGATTGCAGCAAAAAGATGTCATGCTTACAAGCGCTAATGGCGTTCATGCCTTTCCTATCTCGGAGACCATCTTTGCAATGATACTGGGATTGACGAGAAAAATTCATACATATGTGCGTCAACAACAAGAGAAAAACTGGCATAACGGCGGACTTGAATTAGAAATTCATCAAAAAACAATCGGTATTATCGGAACAGGTGCAATCGGACAGGAAACCGCCAAAATCGCCAAGGCGTTTGGCATGAAAACATTAGGAGTCAGACACTCCGGCAAGCTGGTCAACGATTTTGACGGCATGTATCAAACGGAGCAATTGGAACAGGTTCTCAGCCAATCAGACTTTGTCGTGATTACACTTCCACTTACCAAGGAAACTACCCATCTGTTTGGCAAGGAGCAATTTCGACAAATGAAGGATACGGCTTTTTTGATTAATATCGGCAGAGGGGAAATCGTAGATGAAGAGGCATTAATTCAGGCACTCCGAAATAAGGAACTAGCTGGTGCAGGAATGGACGTCTTTGAAACGGAACCCTTACCGGCTGACAATCCACTTTGGGAGATGGATAATGTGATCGTCACTCCACACACAGCAGGAGCCACTGAACATTACACCGAACGTGTAGTAAAAGAAATATTCATTCCTAACTTGCGGTATTACCTTCTTAATGGCATACCTCAAAAAAATGTGGTGGATTACAAAAAGGGATACTAAATGATCATCTGTTTTCCCTAACGAATTTATGATGATAGGCGGGGTCAGCTTATCTGTTGTAACCTGCTACATGGTTTCCAATAAAAAGTTGCTGGACACATAAGTACCCAGCAACTTTTATATTCGATTTAAAATATAAAACCTAAGTTTTGCAACAAACGTAGTAAAACCTCCGTTAGCCTAGAAATAATAATCAATAATGAAAATGATAGCAAGAAATAGGAGAGCAATAATAATTGTCCATAAGATTGTTTTCGTTGGTATTTTTATTTTATCTTCCTTTGTTTTCGTTTGTGCATTTAGAAAGACCTTTGACCACAAAAAGACAAGATTCCCAAGGATGAGAATGATAAATGCCAGACCAAATTCATTAGCGGCAATGATATCATAGATCACCCATATAGCTAGTGCTACAGTATAAACCATAAATCCATTCCTTGAAGATTTCAAATGATGACTGTATTCCATTTCGTCCGGTTTACTTAATTTCATTTGACGTCCTCCTCCACAAAAACAAATAAATGATCTACTGTCGTATGAAGATTCTTTGATAATTTAAACGCCAGACTAAGAGTGGGATCATACTTATTATTCTCAATAGCGTTAATCGTTTGCCTTGTAACGCCACATCGATCGGCAAGTTCTTCTTGAGATATTTTCATTTCTTTTCTTATCGTTCGTATCGAATTTTTCATAAAATAGGTTCACCCTTAAAGTAAAAAACTTTTTACATATCCATGATAAAATGCCATCAATTTATTGTCAAATACATTTTACTAATGATTGCTTCCATTTATAAAAAAGACCACAGAATTCTATCATTCTGCAGTCCCATGTCATTCCCTATTCTCCCCAAAGCTCCTCACTGTTCCTCACTAGTTCATAAAGCAGTTTCGTTCCAAACCCAGAGGCACCTTTATTCCCGTCAGGAAAGAACTTGGAGGTGTTGGCCATATCAATATGAATCCAATTGGTCGCGGCTTCGACAAAGTGTTCAATGAATAAGGCAGCTGTAATAGAACCACCAAAAGGAGTGCTGCTCATATTGGAAATGTCCGCAACTTGACTGGCCAAATAACGCTTATAATCCTTTTCAAGTGGAAGCGGCCATACAAAATCTCCACTAATCTGGCCATATTGATACAACTTGGTTACAATCTTTAGATCATTACTATAAATACCAGCCATCTTTAACCCTAGTGCCTGACCCACATTCCCAGTCAAGGTAGCAATATCAACAATTTGCCGAATTCCTTGACGCTGCGCATATAAAATGGCATCCGCAAGAATCAGCCTCCCTTCTGCATCAGTATTACCTACTTCCACACTTGGTCCGTCTTTATATTGAATTACATCTGATGGCAGATAAGCATTCGCACCGCTAACATTGGTAACCAGTGGTAAAATAGCTTGAACATGACACGGCACCTGACTATCGGCCAATAATTTCATCGCTCCAGTCACTGCCGCCGCGCCGCCTAAGTCCATTTTCATTTCTGCTATAGCACTACCTGTTTTTACATTTACTCCACCAGAGTCAAAGGTGACGCCCTTACCTACTAATGCCATGGCATCCTGTTCCGCATTTTTCAAGGTGAGAATGGCAACACAAGGTTGATACACACTTCCCTTACCTACCGTCTCCACGGCATAAAATCCTGCTTGTCCCAATTCTTGTTGTGAAACAATGTTCACTTCGACATTTGTATCAGCAAACAATTTTTTTAGGTAATCAGCATAGCTTTCCGGATAAAGCATATTGGCTGGTTCATTACAAATATCACGTGCCACATGAACCGCGTTGGCAATCCGCTTCGCCTCGGAAGCATGCTCCTTGTACTGGTCCGGTAACTCCATTACGACCGTTTCTTGGCGTCTGTCAGAAAGATAGCGATCAAAGTGGTAATCCGCTTTATAAAAACCTTCTAGAAAAGGGGTAACATTCATTTTTTCACTGTTCTCCTGATCTAATTGAAGTAGCTCGACTTGCTGTTTTTCACAAAATGCATAACAAGACTCACCAAGCCCTACCCAATCTTGATTAGATATCTCGTGTGAAGACGTAATACGGACAAATAGTTCATCGATGGCTTCATGGTAACAATGAAATAATGTACCAAACTCGTCAGTATCACGTTTCTGAAGTTTATTTGGTAATTCTTGTTTGTTTTGATAAAATATTAATTTGGCTTTCATGTCATCCTCCTATTTAATATAGATGACAAGCAACCTTATGCCCATCTTCTATACTTGTATTTTGTGGTACTTTTTCTTTGCATATGTCCATTGCAAACGGACAACGCGTATGGAATTTACAACCTTTAGGCGGATTCGAAGCACTTGGGATTTCTCCTTTAATCGTAATCCTCTCTTTTTTTGATTCTCCTAATTGTGGTACAGAAGAAAGCAACGACTGCGTATATGGGTGCTTCGGATTTTTGAATAATTGTTCTTTGGTTGCTACCTCCACTAGATTCCCTAAGTACATAACCCCTATTCGATCACTGATATGTTCTACTACACTTAAGTCATGTGAAATAAATAAATATGTTAACTGGAATTCCTCCTGGAGATCGACTAACAAATTAAGCACCTGTGATTGAATCGACACATCCAAGGCAGATACGGCTTCATCAGCGATAATTAACTCCGGATTTAATATCAATGCCCGTGCAATACTAATACGTTGACGTTGGCCACCGCTAAACTCGTGGGGATATTTGTTCAAATGGTAAGGACTCAGTCCACAGATTTCTAATAACCTTTTGGCTTTTTCCTGTTTCTCGGCCTTAGGCATCTGTGGATAGTGCACATCTAATGGTTCCATAACAATATCCTTCACTTTCATTCTTGGGCTTAGAGAAGCAAATGGATCTTGAAAAATCATCTGCATGCGTTTACGATAGGATTTCCATTGTTTCTCTGACAATTCCGTCAGATCTTGCCCGTCAAAAATAATCTCCCCTTGATTGGCCTTGATTAAACCATTGATCAATCTTCCTGTGGTAGACTTTCCACAACCAGATTCACCTACCAGACCAAAAGTTTCCCCCTTATTAATCGAGAAGTCTAAGCCATCTACTGCACGGACAAATCCTGTTGGCTTGAACCACTTTTTTCCGATTGGGAATTGCTTGGTTAATTGTTTAATCTCTATAAGAGAGTTCTCGCTCATAAGCCTCCTCCTCTCCTGTTGACTCGAGCCAGCATCTTGATTTTCCATACTTAGATGGAAGAAGGTCTGGTTCCTTCTGTCGACAAATATCCATGGCATATTCACAACGCGGGGCAAATTTACAGCCTGTTGGCATATTGCGAGGGCTCGGTACTGTTCCAGCAATGGAGAATAGTTTTCGCTTATTTGCTCCTATTTTTGGAATTGATTGAATCAATCCTTTGGTATAAGGATGTCTTGCATCTTCAAACAGCCTGTCCACTGGCAGCTCTTCAACCACTCTACCAGCATACATAACGACCACTCGATCACAAATCTCGGAAACTACCCCTAAATCATGGGTGATAAACAGCACACCCATATCTGTTGATTGCTGAATATCTTTCAGTAATTGCAAAATTTGTGCTTGAATTGTTACATCAAGTGCGGTAGTCGGTTCATCCGCGATTAATAAAGAAGGATGGCAAGAGATTTGCATAGCAATCATCACCCGTTGTAACATTCCACCAGATAGTTCATGTGGGTATCCTTTCATAATATCTGCAGCACGCGGAATACCAACAGACTCTAACATCGATATCGCATGTTTATGCGCTTGATCCTTCGAATAATTCAAATGTAGCATAATAATCTCCCTCATTTGCTTACCCACCTTAACCACTGGGTTCAATGAGGTCATCGGCTCTTGAAATATCATGGATAATTCCTTTCCACGATACTTACGCATTGCAGACTCTTTCAAGGAAAGTAAGTCTACACCTTTATAATTCACATCACCGTCGATTATTTTCCCAGAAGTCCCTTGTAAGAGTTGCATAATAGACAAAGATGTCACACTCTTACCACTACCCGATTCTCCCACAAGCCCCACTATCTCACCTTTATTCACTTGCAAATCTATGCCATGCAGGATCTTTTGCACTTGTCCATCTTTACTAAACCCTGTCTGTAGATTAGATACCTTTAATAATTGTTCCATTTCGATACCTTCCTTCTAGTCTCTCGTTTTTGGATCCATTATATCTCTAAGTCCGTCTCCCAAAATATTAAAGGCAAGAACCGTTAAGAAAATCATCAATCCAGGAAAGAAAACAATATGAAATGAAGTTCCAATATAATCTCTCCCCATACTAAGCATCGCTCCCCAGTCAGGCGAAGATAATTCTGCACCCAATCCAAGGAAGCTTAAACTGGCGGCAGAAAGAATAGCAGTCCCTACTGTCATCGTAAAATATACGATAATAACAGGGATTGTTTCAGGGAAAATGTGCTTGAAAATCATTCTAATTTTACTAGACCCCATCGATTTCGCCGATTCTACAAATAACATTTCCTTTACCTCAAGCGTTGAACTTCTTACAATTCGTGCAAAAGAAGGCACACTAAAAAAGGCAATCGCAATAATCACATTTTGTAAACCAGGACCCAAGATAGCTACAATGCCAATCGCAAGAATTAAATCAGGAAAGGCAAATAAAATATCACAAAATCTCATAATCAGTTTATCTACCCATTTACCAAAGAAACCACTGGCTAGACCAAGCACAGTACCTACAACCGCACCTATTAAAACAGCTGAAACACTAACTGTCAACGCAATCCTCGTACCAGCAATAATCCTTGATAATACATCCCTGCCATACTCATCTGTACCAAATAAATGGGACCAAGATGGTGCACTTAATAGATTATTATAATCGGGCTCTGTATGATCAAAAGGTGTAATATACGGACCTATCACCACCAATATTAGGAGTATTAAAATGAAACATAACGAAAAAAGTGCAGGTTTCTTTTTCCTCAATAGCTTCCAAAACTCTTTATATCGATTTTCGCCCTGTTCTATCTTTCCTAAATCTTTTTCTTCTATTTCCACTTCATTATGTTGCAATGCCCTTACCTCCTTATTAGCAAGCATTATTCATATCGAATTTTCGGGTTAAACAAGCCATACAAAAGGTCTACAAGCAGATTCACCATAATGAATTGAACCGAAAAAAACAAAATAAGTGATTGTATCACTGGATAATCCCGGTAGTTAATAGAATCGATTAACAGCTGCCCCAGACCAGGAAAGCTAAAAACGGTTTCTACCACAACGGATCCTCCCAACAAAAAGCCAAACTGTAAACCTGCCACCGTAATAACAGGGATTAGTGAATTCTTCAAGGCATGGCCATAGATGATACTATCATTTTTTAAACCTTTTGATCTAGCTGTTCTGATATAATCCTGCTTCAATGTATTAACTAGCGAGGAGCGGGTAAACCTAGCTATCATCGCCATAATTCCAGCACCTAGCGCAAAAGAAGGAAGGATATAACTTTTCAAGCCATCATTAACGCCTCCTGTGGGTAACCACCCCAATTGAACCGAAAACAATTGAATACATACGAGACCCAACCAAAAATTTGGTAATGAGATTCCTGAAACGGCCGTCAGCATACCTAGACGATCAGGGAAACGATCTCTGAACACGGCAGAAATAATCCCTAAGGCTATCCCGATTACTAGCGCCCATAAAATACTTAACAAGGTTAATATTAATGTCGGTCCAAGCCTGTCCGAAATCAGATCGATTACTGGTATACCTGAGCGATAAGACTCTCCTAAATCCAATTGCAATAAAGAAGATAAATATGTAGTGTATTGGACAAGGATGGGATCATTTAAGCCTAATGCGTCTCGTGCATTTTCAATCTCTTCTATATTGGCATCCTGACCAGCCATCAGTCTAGCCGGATCACCGGGAATAAAGTGAATAAACATAAAAACAACAAAAGAAACCACTAACAATAAAGGGATCATCGTCAATAGTCGTTTTATGGTATATTGCAGCATGTTGAACACCTACCTATAAAGGAGTGAGGCCGTCTCCAGCCCCACAACAGATTAATTTACATTTGCATTTCTAATACTAACTGAACCATCTGGCAAAACATAAACACCTTCAAGTGAAGAAGTATGGCCTGAGAGAATCGTATCTGTCCCTAAATAAATCCAAGGTACTTCACTATAGATGGTTTCTTGAATGTCTGCATAGATATCTGCTTGAGCGTCAAGATCACTTTCCTGCACGGCCTCATCTATCCACTCAGATACTTGTTGATTATCATAGTATGCAGTATTAGCCCCGTTTGGTGGGAAAAATTCATTATGGAATAAGGAACGAGTTGCTCCATCTGCATCACCAGAAGAAGGAGACCAACTGACATACCACATTTGCAAGTCAGTATCCTCAGCTGTTTCTGGTGTATAGATCGCATCCGATAAGGTTGCTTCTTCCATGGAACGTATTTCTAAATCAATTCCTACTTGTTCTAACTGTTGTTGAACAAATTGCATTCCTGTACTGGTCTCAGAAGCAGTATTTCCCCAGATTTCAGCAGAAAAACCATCTGGATAGCCCGCATCAGCTAATAAATCTTTCGCTTTTTCGATATCTGTTTCAAACAGTTCTTGTTCTTGGTAAAATTGTGTTTGTGAAGACATCGTCGAGCTTAATGGTTCTCCATATCCGTCTTTGACTACCGCAAGAAATGCCTCTTGATCCACCGCAAGATTCATCGCTTCACGCACTTGTGGATCATTAAACGGTTCTTTTTGCGTATTAATAGATACATATCTAGCAATGGTAGAAGGTGTTTCTTCAATTACTAGGTCGCTATTATTTTTTAGTTCCTCCACATTATTATGTGGAACAGGATAAATAAAATCGGCTTCACCTGTCTGCAGCATTGCCACACGGGAACCATTTTCAGGTACAGGTTGGAAGGTTACTTGCTCAACATTAGAATCTGTTTCTCCCCAGTAATCTTCATATTTACTAACTACCATAGAACTGCCCTGATTCCATTCTTCAAATTGAAATGCTCCAGTTCCAACAGGATTCATAGGAAAATTATCTGGATCATCCTGAAAAGCTTTTGGACTTGCCATTAAGATCATTGCAAACTTATTTAACATTGGACTATATGGCTCTGATAAGGTAAATTGGATTTCATATTCACCTAAAACTTCTACATTCTCTACATAACGAACATTATTAGCTGCTCTTAAATCCTCATTCATAATCCGGTCAAAATTCGCCTTTACTGCTTCCGCATTAAATGGCTCTCCATCATGAAAGGTAACATCTTCACGCAGTTGAAAGGTAAATTCAGAAGATTCATCATTTACTTGATAATCTTCGGCTAGAACAGGTTCAAGTTCCATGTTCTCATCAAAACCTAACAAACCTTCATACATTGACCTTGTACCAAATATAGATACAGTATCTCCTACATCGTGCGGATCGAGTGAAATGAAATCCTGTTCGATCGCAATATTAATATTACTTGGATCAGAGCTGATATCGCCACTTTCTCCGTTACTTGACTCTGCATCATCTTCACTAGAACTACATGCTGCTAATCCTAATACAACAGTTAAAAGCAGCATTCCAAACATCCATTTTATCTTTTTCATAGTGTCCCCCTCTTATAAAGTTATTTTCGTCTCTCCTACCACTTCCCCAGCATCACTAAGTACTTGTGGGGAACGTAATTGATAAAGCCGATCGATCGTTTGCTTGTTTTGGTAATCAAGCTTTTCCAAAATTTTTGCGACAAGCAAAGGCCAAAGCAACTCGGTCCCACTCAATACCTTTAAGGCAATGCTGATTTTCTCCTCTTTCAAAGCCAAGCAGTAGACCCCTTGTGCTCCCCCTTTCGCGATAATGTTTTTATCTTGTAACAATGCAGTACAGATGAAATCATGTGACGCTATGATCTCTGGGTTCGCCTGCATGGTGAGAAGAATCTTTTCTAGGGTTTGCTCTTTCTGTTTATCTGCAACCAAGGCAGGATGCACAAATTTTAAATAGGATAAGGCCATGTTTTTTAACGGAACGCCATATACTGGAACACCACAGCCATCTTTACCGACGCTCATTTTTTCCTGTGGATATTCACTGAGTGTCTCAACTTCTGCCCTAATCGCAACTTGCAGTGGGTGGTCAAATTCCCCGTATCCTTCTAAAGGAAGCCCTTTTTCCTTTGCATAAGCCAAGAATCCCAGATGCTTCCCTGCACAGTTGTGCAGTAACCGACGCTTTTCATTCCCTTTACAAATGTAATCGATTTTTGGTTCTTCATTTAAAGGATAACTCGCTCCACAAATAAGTGCCTCTTCGCTAAGTCCTACTTTTTGGATCAGTGATTGCAAGCTTTTTTGATGGTAAGTCTCTCCTCGTTGTGAAGCACAAAAGAGAGCCATTTCGTCACTTGTTAATTGATACTTGTCGCCAATATCTAGCTCGAACGCTGGGATTGCCTGAATCGGCTTCATTGCCGAGCGATAGAAAATAGGGGTATGCTCGACCTCTCCTTTGGCATACATAACCTCTTTATTCTGATTTAAAATACAAATAGCACCTTCATGCTTATTCTCTAGCGTTCCTCCACGATATTCTTCTGCAATTATTGTACTCATTTCGTTTCACCTTCTATAAAATAATATGATCGATAAAATAGTTCTTCATATGTATAGCCGCCCCTAGTATAATTCCCTCATCTTTACTGTTGGTTATCTGTACATCAAAAGTGCCGTGCGCAAGATTCCAAATCGTGGAAGGGTATTCTTTCAGTAATTCCTTTTGAATATAGGGGTGATTCTCAATAAGAGATCCCGATAAAATAACTACATCTGGATTATAAGAACAAACCGTATTATTAATGGCAATCGCAGCATACTTAATTGCCTTATCCACTAAATTCTTCGCCCAAACCTCTCCCTTTTCTATTTCATTTATCAGTTCGGTAATTGTTGCTACATTTTTTACCTTTGCCGCTTCATTTAACAGGAATGGTTCTGCGATATAGGTTTGCAAACAACCGAAGTTACCGCATGGGCAGTATGTACCATTAGGATCTACAATCGTATGACCAATTTCTCCGGCAAAATTAGATTTACCACGATTAATCTCATTATGACTGATCAAGGCAGAACCAACACCACTGCCAAAACCGATAACTGCCAAATGCTCCACACCATCATCTGCTAGTTTATATTCGGATATCGCCTTCATTTTTAATTCATTATCGACTTGTACCGGAATACCTAACTGCTCTTGGATTTTTTCTTTCAGAGGATAGTTCTTCCATTGTAATTGAACCGAAAACTCCACTATCCCTTCCTCAGGTTCTATAATGCCCGGCAACCCAACACATAATCCTAAAATATGATTATCTGCTAGCTGGAATTGCTTCTTGATCATCATAATTTCTTCTTTGATCTGCTGAATCACCAATTCTGGCAGTGGTTCTTTTAACGCTACAGTTTTTTTGAAGATCATCTCCTCATCAAAGTTCATTAAACCAATTCGCAAACCAAAAACATCTAATTCAACCCCAATGAAGTAGATACCATTCTTATTTAAGGTAAAGTAATTTGCTTTTCGACCAACTTGTTGTCGATCCAGTGCCACTTCTTCAATCAAATGTTTTTCACTCAGCAATGCTACGATACGTGAAGCAGATGTGGCACTCATTTTCATATACTTAGAGATTTCTGCCCGAGAAATTGGTCCATGATCGGAAATCAGCTTTAGAACCAACCTGACATTTTCATGTTTAAGAAAATTATGATTTTTAACTTCCATATCCATCCCCTTATTAACAAATTGGTATAAATTAAAGTAAAAACACTTCAAAAAAACCAAAATTTAACGATTAATTCGTTTATACACCATTAATTTCTCCACAATTGTTATAAACAGATTAATTTAATTCGGTTAATTTGTCAAATTTTTTTGAAAATTGTCTGTTTTTATTTAAGATAATATGATGATCATTTAGTGGGGTTAAATCTTTATGTTTTTTATTTCAAAAAATTAGGGGTGGACATACTTATACTGGAATTGTTACAAAGACCAACTCTAGTATAATGATTGTGTCTTTTTACATCTATATAGTTGAAAGATAATCTGACAATCTTTCAATTAATGGGTAGAAAACTGTTTTTCAGACTACCTCTGGTAATTGTAAATATTAGTTCTTTTGTTAATTAATAGATTTGTGAAATTTTCTGAGATTAGCTTTTCAAAGATAGCCTTTTGCCATTAGGAAGGATAGATGTAATAGTAATCAACCAAGTCGCTGTACTACGTAGTATTTTGGACAGCGTTTCGTGTGTTGATTGCTTTCTTTTTAGTATCGGCGAACAGTTTTTTTACACTTTTTTGAGAACAATCATATGGTTACTAATGAGCGCTTGTTTTCTTTTACTTGTAAGTGGATGCAGGTCAACAGACTTATTTGGTATTTTCACAGCCATCGAGGCATCGGCTATTTGTGTGGTATACGCCTTATTCTTGGCATTAGTATATCATCGCACCTTGACAATCAAACAATTACCCGCCGTATTGGTCAAAGCAGTCGAAATGTCTGGTGTTGTGATGCTGCTTATCGCGGTTTCATCGATGATGTCATTCGCGATGTCATTTACCGGTATTCCGGGTGCTCTCAGTCAATTTATCCTGAATTTATCTGCCAACCCTATTGTGATCTTATTGATGATTAATCTCATCTTGCTGCTAATCGGTATGTTTATGGATATTGCACCAGCTATTCTGATATTCACACCGATCTTCTTACCGATTGCGGAAGGGCTTGGCATTGATCCACTACACTTCGGGATGTTCTTTATCTTGAACTTGTGTATTGGTACGATCACGCCACCAGTTGGAACTGGGCTATTTGTCGGGGCAATGGTTGGAAAAGAAAAAGTAGAGCATTTGATTAAACCATTGATGCCATTCTATATAGCGATGTTTGTGCTATTAATGGTGATCACCTATATCCCGGAGATCAGTCTGTTCCTTCCTCGAATGCTTGATTTGTAAAACAAAATCTCACAACTCTATCTAAGGTGGATGGGTTGTGAGGTTCCTGTCTTTGTTAAATATCAATGAAAAGGTCACCGCCTTGCGCAATAATCTCATCGGCGCCACACAAAATCACCAAAATTTCTGTTTCAGGAAGTCTGTAATCTGTCATATCATGACAACACCTTTCCAAACTTTTTTCATATAAGTCTCGAATCCATATCTTTACTGGCTCCTTTCATTGTTGTGATGGAACAGGCATATTCTTGATTAAACTTTTTGGTGTCATTCTCTGTTCTTTGGCCATTTGAATATCCAGTTGATTCAAACGGTATTTTTTCGCTTCTGCCCAGACTCTAGACATGTATTGAATCCTGTCTCCTTTTGGTATAATATAGCTTTAATGGAAAACAGATAACCTCCATCAAACAAAAAAATAACATGGGGAAGGAAGAGAATAAATATGGAAAATAAATATAAAATCATCGGCTATGTTGGGGATAACGAATTACCAGAATTACGCGAAGAGGATGCTCTTAAATTAACCCATATCAATATTGCTTTTGGACATGTAAAGAACGAAGAAATCAGCATCGACCATTTACAACACCTGGATCAACTGAAAAAAATCAAAGCGATCAATCCAGCAATTACTATTTTGCTCTCAGTGGGCGGCTGGAGTGCGGGTGGATTCTCTGAAGCGGCTGCTACTGCTGTTGGAAGAGAAAAGATGGCAGCAAGTGCTGCACGCATTGTAAGCGAGTACGAAGCCCTAGATGGCATTGATTTGGATTGGGAATATCCATGTTATGGCGAAGCTGGTATCGGTTCGTCTCCAGCTGACAAAGAGAACTTCACCTATCTTTTACAACAAATCAGAGAAGCATTAGATGGACTGGATAAACATGCCTTACTAACCATCGCGACAGGCGCCGATCAATATTATATCGATGGGACAGAGATGGATAAGGTTGAGCAGTATCTAGATTATATTCAACTCATGACCTATGATATGCGTGGCGGATTTCAAGTACTTACCGGACATCATACTAACCTCTATACACCAACAGGAGATTTATTCCGGATCAGTGTCGATCAATCCGTCCGCTTATTTGTCGAAGCTGGTGTGCCACGCCACAAGATTGTCATTGGTGCCGCCTTCTATTCCCGTATGTGGAAGGATGTACCGAATAAAAACAATGGTTACTTGCAAATGTCACCCGGTTCTGGAGGTTATGGTCCTTCCTTTACTGAACTTGCTTCAGATTATATCGATACCAATGGATTTACTCGATTCTGGGATGACGAAGCTAAGGCACCATTCCTATTTGACGGTAGTACTTTTATTTCCTATGATGATGAAGTATCGATTACGCATAAATGCCACTATGTTCATCTGGAAGGATTAGCTGGCATTATGTTCTGGGAATATAAGTGTGATAAGACGTATCGGTTATTGGATGCGATGCATAGGGCAAATAGTTAGCAGAGGAAAGCCCCGTGGCGAATTTTCATTACAAACACAATCAGCCTGAATTCATATCAATAATGAATTCAGGCTTCATGATGTACTGTTCTTTTTTGTTTATTTCAATTTTAACTCAATAATTTCTTTTCCCCGTTCTATTTTTCCTTTTTGCGCAACGGCCTGCTCTTCGATCTTATCGACAAAATTGGTGAATGCTAGAACAGTCGTCGTCTTTTTACCCTTCTCCTCTATTAGAGCTAAATCAAAATCACCTATTTTATCGTTGACTTGCAATCTGTCACCTTCACTGACCTCGATATGGAATCCTTCTCCTTTGAGTTCAACAGTTTCTAGACCTAAATGCAAAAGCACTTCCACACCTTCATCCGTTATCAGTCCAACAGCATGTTTTGTAGGGAAAACCTGGGCCACTTCACCTGCTATAGGAGAAAATACTTCTCCTGAAGTCGGAATAAACCCTACTCCTTCTCCCATCATTTTTTGTGAAAATACTGGGTCAGGGACTTCTTCTAATGGAATAAGTTCACCGTTTAAAGGGCTATAGATGGTAAGTTCTTTCTTCTTTTTCTTTTTATTAAAAAACATATATTCAACGCCTCCGTTTGTATCATCTTATAAATCTATCAGAGGTTATTACGGACAAAGTGGCGTTTCCCTTCCTGTTTAGTCCGTAAGATCAAACTTTTTAAATATGCACTACAAACAACAGATTGACCTGTTTACCTGATTAACTTAATCTTGTTGACAAAGTTTCTTCACAGTATGCAGCATGACCTCTATACCTTTTTGCAGATCTTCATAGTCAGTCCACTCATCAGGGTGATGACTAATCCCATCTTTACTTGGTACATAGATCATATTTGTTGGCACGTATTCTGCGGTGATCATCGCATCATGACCCGTTCCTTTATTGATAATCATGCTGCTATAATTTAGCTGCTCACATACTTCTTCCATTAATTTCACAGTTTCTTTATCCATAACACTTGGAGGAGTAGGATTTGGATACCCAATTCGAGCTCTCTCTGTTATTTCCACTTTCACATTTGTGTCCATTTCAATAGTTTCCACAATCTTCTTGAGTTCCTCTAGTACGTCTACTTTATCTAGAATAGCTTTATCCATTGTTCGGATTTCCACTGATATCTCGGCAAATTCAGGTACATATTGATTGGAGTTTGGCGTCACATTAATCATGCCAACTGTCCCGGTAATCCCATCTCCTAGTCCCTTTACCAGTTCATCCAGTGCCAATATAAATTTAGAGGCAGCAATTAACGCATCTTGTCTAGTATCCATCGCAGCAGTCGAATCTTCAAATTTACCATGAAAATGAATCATATACCTGCCAATTCCAGCAAGGTATTCAACTAATCCAATATCTGTTTGCTGTGCTTCCAAGTTGGGACCTTGCTCGATATGAAGTTCCAAAAATGATTTAACCTGGCTCATCTCTCTCTTAGCAGCTTCTAAATCAGGTTCCAAACCATAATTTTTCATTGCTTCTCGTTTGGTTTCGCCGAATCTATTGGTCGCCATATCCAATTCTTTTTCGGTAAGTGTACCTACCATTGCCCTTGAATTTGAAACCCCACTTCCTGGGCCAAAGGTTTCTCCTTCTTCCGCGTTCATGGCAATGATCTCTATCGGATAGTCGTTCTCTATATGATTTTCTTCCAATACACGAAGCGTTTCTAAAGCGGCAATCACCCCTGCTGTTCCATCAAAACGACCACCATTTACGACAGAGTCATAATGTGACCCGATAATAATCGTTGGCGCATCAGGATTTTTACCTTCTCGCCGGCCAAATACCGTTGCAAAGGCATCTTCATATACGTCAAGTCCGATTTTTTCCATTTCTTTTTTTAAGTAATCTTTTGCCATTTGATCCTCTTTACTGTAGGAAGATCTTGTCACACCCTTTCCTGGAGTGGATGTGTACGTTGCTAATGTTTCAATATCATTGATGATTCTATCTAAATTTGTATGCATGATGTTTCCTCCATTTAAATCTGTTACAACTAACTGATTGCCTCCCCTTATTCCTTGGTTAATAAAGAAGCTGCGTCCTCATCTACAATTACCACAGCATTTTCACAATTTCTCAGAACACTTGCAGGGCAATCAGGAGTGACATCTCCTTCCACTAAATCCTTCACTGCTTGAGCTTTATGCTTACCGGATACTAATAACAGTACTGTTTCTGCTTCTGCGATCTCTTTTAATCCTAATGTCAGCATTTCAGTTGGTGCTTCTTCACGCGTAATACCATACTCTTTCATCGTTGATTGGATAGTAGACTCATGGTGCTCTGCTAAAAACATCGTGGTATCAAATGGTGTACCTGGCTCATTCGCTCCCAGATGGGCATTAGTCCCCAAGCCTAGCAACTGAATGTCTCTAGGATACGTTGCTAATAACTCTTTATATCGCTTGATTTCACTCTCTACATCGTCGGTCGAACCATCCATCAAAAAGAGATGTTTCGGTTGTTGCTCGATATTATTGAACAACCTTTGGTTCATGAAATTTCGAACCGTATAAACAGCATCTTTAGGTCCGATGTATTCATCCAAGCTCATGATTGTTGCATCGCTAATATCTAACCCTTGATTGATCGCCTCAACAAGATATTGAAATAGCCCCTTTGGTGTCCCCCCCGTATTTAAAGAAACAACTGGTGATTCTTTTGTTTCCATTACTTTCTTGATTTGTTCAAATCCTTTTTGTGACATTTCTTCATAGTCTTTTACATAAATTACTTCCATATTATTCACTAAAATATGCTGTATTTTAGTGAGTTTTCCCTCCTTCTATTTTCATTTATTTTCTATCGGAAATGGATTGCTCAGCACTCTCCATTCCAATATACTAGGCATTTTTTACGGCACTTTTCAATGCTCGAGCCGCTTGTTCCACTTTTGCTCCATACACTATTTGAATATTATTTTTATCAATGACTACTATCCCCATTGATCCAGTTCGTTTCACCTTAGCTTCGTCGACTAAACTCGTATCTTCTAAAACTAACCTTAATCTGGATATACAGTTATCAATGTCAGAAATGTTTTCTTTTCCACCGATCGCCTCCATAATTTGGACTCCTAAGTCATCCTTATCCATCGTGCTTTCAGAGGCACTCTCCATGGTATCTTCGTCTGTATCATCATCACCATTACTATCTTCTCTTCCTGGTGTCTTGATATTGAATTTCTCAATCACAAACTTGAATACGAAATAATAAATGACAGAATAACATAAACCAACAGCAACAATGATTGGCCATTTCGTATAGGTACCTTGTAATATACCAAATATCGTTAAATCGATTAATCCCCCAGCGGCATTCCCGACGGCCACTCCAAATAGGGTCATTAACATGAAGGATAGCCCGGCCATAAGAGCATGGAATATCCACAAGATTGGAGAAATAAAAATAAAGGCAAACTCAATCGGTTCGGTAATACCCGTTGCAAATGTCGTTAATCCAGCTGCAATCAACATCCCTTTCACTTTTCTGCGTTTTTCAGGCTTAGCCGCTTTGTACATCGCAAACGCTGCGGCAGGAAGTCCGAATACTTGGAATGCATGAACACCTTGTGATAGAAAACGTGTTGCGTCTCTCATGATACCCATATCAGGATTATCCAAAGACAGCTGTGCATTAAATATGTTGAGTGCACCGGATACTAATTGACCATCAATCTCCGCGGTACCTCCAAATGGAGTGAAGCGAAGCAGCTGATTCAATACATGGTGTAAACCGGTTGGAATTAATAAACGCTCTGAAAAACCATAAAGAAACGTTCCAAATGCCCCTGATGTACTGATTAAACTACCCAGACTATTAATTACCTCATTAAAATATGGCCAGATAAAATACATCACAATTGATACAAATGGCATAGTCGCGATAATCATAATGGGAACAAAACGGTTGCCACTAAAGAAACTGAAAGCCGCTGGCAGTTGCTGTGTATGAAATTTATTATGAATAAACGCTGTCCACAATCCTACCAAAATCCCACTAAAAATACTCATTCGGAAGGTAAACACACCTAGTACGGTTTCATAAGCAGATGAAATTTGGAATGCTTCCACTTCCGAGTGACCCTGATCCATCAAATATTCTACAGAAGTTGTTGCACCAGTTATGCCGTTTAATTCTAATAGAAAGCTAATTACGACATTAAATAACATAAAACCTATAACAACAGCAAGCCCCGCTATCTCTTTGTCGTCTCTTGCTAAACCAGTCGCTACCGAAATAGCAAATAGAATTGGTAATAAACTAAACATCGTTGAAACAATCGCTTGGACTCCATCTATAAAGGTTTGTACGTAATAGGCCTCAGATATGGTTTCTCCTACAAGACTTGGATTTTGCAAAATAGATACAATCCCTAAGAGTAAACCGGAAGCAATAATTATAGATAGAGGACCCAATAAAGTTCTCCCAAACTTTTGGATCATCGTTCTCATGTCTGAATGTCTCCTCTCTCCAGTAGATACAATGATAATAAAATAGTATTTTCCACACTAAATCAGTGGTGTTGCACAGTTAAAACAGGTATACAAAGATCTTGCTTAAGTACACGATTTATTCAACAGCTTTTTTAAATACATAAACAATACCTCCTGATCAATTATTAAATACAACTTTAACACTTATTAAAAACAAAATCAACATACATGTATTATATTTGTATTAAATATATCAATTTCATTGGATACATGTTATATTTATAGATAGTATTGGAGAAAGGTTGGGTTTTCATGTGGAATAAATCGTTACCCTTATATAAAGAGGTTGCCAACAAAATAAAAGAAGACATCATCTCTTCACAACTAGTTGCTGGAGATATGATACCTTCTGAGGCAAAGCTTTCGGAGATGTATCAAGCAAGTAGAGTCACTATCCGACATGCGATCAAATTACTAATAGACGAGAATTTACTTTATCGAATTCACGGAAGTGGAACCTACATAAAAAAAAATAAAATGGAGTACGATATTTTAAATATGGAGAGTTTTACTGCTGAAATGATTGAGAAAAATACAGATTTTTACAACGAAATCTTGGCATTCAATTACACACTCCCTACTCCATATATCCAAAGCCTATTAAAACTTGATGATGATGAAAAAATCTTTTTTGTTAAAAGACTACGCTATGTCAATGAGGAACCTTATATATTAGAAGAGTCTCATATACCAGCAAAACTTCTTCCTGAATTATCTGTTGATATTATGAGACAATCCTTGTATGAACACATTCACAAAAAAGGTTATCAAGTCAGCCAAAGACAGGGTGAGTTAGAACCAATCATGCCTGATAATGATTTGATTGAGTTATTCCAACTAGATAAGCAAGTCCCTATTCTATTAATGAAACATCATTCGATATTAAAGAATGATATTATGTTTGAATATACAAAAATATATTTCAACCCTGATAAATATACATTCAAACTAAATTATTCAATATAATAGCTCACACCATAAATAACCTTTGGCATGATTGTAACGGTTATTTATGGTGAATTTAAATAATTTGTACTAAACTCGTATTCATTTTTATAGTATAAATCTTTTCATTAATCGTGTCTCTGATATTGTCATATAAACTGACACTGTTTTTTTAAATGGCATATCTCTAGGTAAGACATTTCTGATAATCATAAAAAAGAATTGGTGTAGTCTGAACCTAAACCACAAATAATCACTTGACCATATTTTTTCTACCCATCAACTAGAAAAAGCCGAATCATTAAACATCCGTGTCTTCTCCATCCTCGTTCGATAATGAGGTGAAGTTAAGAAAGGGCGCCCTTTTTGACATACTAATTGTCCATTCTCCGTTAACCCCTTATCCCTTTTCTCTAAAATGGAGACAAGACGCTGCCGCCATTTATCTAACTTAGATGCGAAGACTGGCTCTTCCGACAAATCTTCACATTCATAGGGGTCATCCTGTAGGTGGAATAGCTGCTCCATCCCTGTACGCGGGAACCAAATGTATTTATAAACACCATCGGTTAGATACTGCATCTCCTGCTCCTCGGCATAACATGTGCTGTGTTCTCCATGCAGGTATTCTCTCCATGGTACTTGCTCCCTTTTTATTAAAGGCACCATACTTTTCCCATCCACGCTTTCCGGTATGGCTAATGAGACACTGTCCAATATCGTTGGCATAATATCTTGCAACGAAACCGGTTCACTTACCTTTTTTTCCATTGGGGTATAAGCATTCGGCAGCTTCACGATTAAGGGGATATGAGCAGATCCTTCGTAAGCATAGGTTTTCCGCCATAAATGATGATCCCCAAGCATATCGCCATGATCAGAAGTAAAAATAATCAGCGTATTATCAAAAAGTTTATTTTTGACAAGGTAGGATAACAGCCTGCCAATCTGGTGATCAATATGATGAATCGAACCATAATACCCTGCCCTGGCACGATGAATCTCTTGATCACTCCTTACACCACGCCACGTCTCAGGCTTAACAGCATCCTCCTTTACATCGTGCATCGACGCCCATTCACCTACCTTAGCCTTCGGTATAGCGGCGGCCTCTGCATATCGATGAAAATAATAATCTGGTGCATCGTAAGGAGAATGCGGCCTGGTGAAAGAAGTCTTTAAGAAAAATGGCTTACTGGGATCACGACGCTGCTTCAAAAAATCCAAGGATTCATTGATCGTCCAATTGGTAGGATGTAAAAATTCTGGCGCATGATACGGACGAGCCATCCACGAATTCCAACCAATCCCGTGATCAACAATACCATAATCTCCCGTTTTATTTTTATCAAACCATTGCTTGTAATCGGAATAAAATCCGCGATCGATTTCCTGATCGGATTCATCCAAGACTGTTTGATGAAAGCCATTCAACGCTCGCTGTGGCCGAAAGCCCATCTTCCCAACTCCTTGAGTGTGATAACCAGCCTTAGCCAACTCTCCCGGCAATGTATGAGAAAAGCCTACTCCCATTGGTCCTTGACTGCTCCCCACCCCTAATATCCCTGTATGCCATGGGTCCATGCCAGTAAGTAAAGCAGCTCTCGCCGGCACGCAGGAGGGGCTTGGCGAGTAAGCGTTTTCAAATATGGTTCCCTGAGACGCCAGCCAGTCTAAATTCGGTGTTTCTATCACGTCATTGCCATAACAGCCTAACGCGTCCCACCTTTGTTGATCGGTCATAATCAGTAAAACGTTTGGTTGATTCATGTTATTCTCCTTTCTATTCGTTTGTTGAAGTGTTTTTCAATTTGCCAAACTTGTCAAAGTAAATTTATGGTAGACCCACAATTAATCTCCTGCCAACAATGTTATTTCAAATTGTTATATGGAAAAACACTCCTATTTGGCTTTTTTATCATACCTTCTCATACCATAACTATATCAGTAAGCAATCTTTTTTTCACGTATTGTTTCAATAGGCCTTCTCCAAACGCACTGCTTAAAAAAACGAACAGTTATCATTCTCCTAATGCTTCACTTTTAATAATCTGGAAAAATGATAGCATTTATGCTATCATTAACATACTATAATTACAGAGGAAATTTTCTATGAACGAGGCAGCATATCAAATAATATACAAAGGTAACACATCTACTTTCGAGACATATCTTTTACATCAAGCAGAACAAGAATTACGAATTGGTAAGGAAGGAATTTGGTGTAGAATTGCTGATATTTACACTAGACAACTCACTATTATTTCTCTTAATCCGTACCCCGATATGGAAATAGCAGATATTACAGATTTTGACGAAAGTACACCTTCTCTCAAACATATTATAAAAAACACAGAGCATACTAATTTTTACAGATGGGATTTAAAAGGTGGAAGAACTGGTAATCATCGTATTATCTACGACATTCATAACTACCACAAAGTGATTTTGCTTCATTACTTTGACAAATCTTATAATGGTTTAATAAAACAAAGGGATATTCTCCCCGCTGAAAATAACTACGCAAATTACTGTGAGTATGACCCGAATTTATATTAGAAGAGAGGGATTAACATGACCGATTTCTTTAATCGCTACGCTCAAATACGTGGTAAACAACAAGTACAGAGCTTACAATTGGAAGGGAAGATTGCCGCACAGATAAAAACAAAACGACAGCATTTACAATTATCACAACAACAATTGGCTGATCTGGCAGGTGTCCCAAAATCAACGATTGGTCGAATTGAGGCAGGGCTAACCAGTCCTAAAGTAACTACATTGTTACGAATATCACAAGCATTAAATACTTCATTTATCATTGACGGCACTAATGATCCAAAAGATACGACTGTTGGATCTTGAAGACGTTCTATTCGATTAAAAATATGATTCCACACATAAAACAGATAATGACAAGGCGAATCCATCATGTTAATGGATTCGCCCAACATTACTCTTCCCAATATTCGATATCATTCTCTTCACACCAATTGATAGCGATTTGCCGATATTCCTTATCACGATAGTCAAACCATTGTTGCTCCCAACCGAGGTATTGGACTTCATCCTTAAACCGGCGAAAAGCACCTCGACCACGGATCGCACTGGCCAATTTATTTTGGGCGTCACCTTCAGGCATGGCCCAAATAAAGTTCTCCATAATATCATAATCATCAATTTCAAATTGGGTAGGAAACTTTACATATTTATCTTCCTCATCCGCCTCTAACTCTTCCAGAAAATCTTCTTGTTCGGCTCTTGAAAGTGCATAACCTCCATATAGAATGAATTCTCCTGTTTCTCTGTTATAATAACAATCCATTTCATCACTTGCTAGTTCAATCGTCTCTATCACAACATCTAATTTTATCTTCACCCTACTCACCTTCCTGTTGCTTCTGATTCTTTCTCACCTTTTATCATCAATCATATACAAATCAGCCCAAATCTTCTTTTCATGGTCGCGAAAATAAATCCCCATTGTAGCATCTTGATAGATTTCCAGAATAACCGAACGAACCTCGTCACCTCGACGATTTTCTAGTGAAGAAACATTAATTTGTGGGGTTTTCTCATGGTCAACATAAGCAATTTTTCGATAAACCTTTTCCTTGCCTTGCACCACATCGCCAATATGTGAATGTCCATAAAAATGGACTTTTACCGTTTCAGGCAATGGTAACAAAGGATCCCATAATGGAAAAGCACGGTTCCCTCCCGCAAAAGCTCCGTGAGAAACGGTAATCACCTTTTTAGAACTCTGGGCAATCTCCTGTCTCAATGCTAACAAATCATCTTTTGTATAAGGATATTTCTGCTCATTTCCGTGAACAAGTCCATGCGTAGATATCCACTCGCCCGCTGGATCCCCATGATCGGATAGAAAAATAACTTTGTAATCCCCTATGTCTTCGCTAAAGTAAAAGGAGGTTAGCTGATCAATCGTTTTCCATCCTTCTGTGTTTGCCACTGCCTCGTGAAAAAAGACGGGCAGTTGTTCAGAGCTGTCTCTATTGTCCCAGATATAATCGAAATCATGATTCCCTAGCACGAACCGCACTGGAATATTCAAAGGCTTAAGCAAATTCAATTGGATCTCCGTCATTTTTCGCAATTGTTCTTGGTTGTTACCTTCTACCGCATCACCAAGATACCATATGTAATCACAGGTCAGATCTAAAGATTTAAAGTCATCCACCGCTGTCGACAAGCAATACTCCGCCTGTTCCGGCACCGATTGTTGCAGATCGGAAAACAACCACATTCTATATTTCACTTTGTCTTGTAAATGTTCGCGCACGTTGTTGATCATTTTGTCACCTTCCTATTTAACGGCTATAGTTTACGTAATTCATCCTTCATAGCTCGATGGTTGTCATTCCTTGCTGTTGTTAAAGGGCAGTTACTAGTATTGGTCATTAATATTTCATCCGTTTTCGAGTTGCTTTTCGATGTAGTTGAATATATTATATCAGAAAATATGGGTTACTTCTTTTTTGATGGAATATAAAAAACCGTATGTAAGTTACAGATGAACTTATCACATACGGGTTTAATCAATGCTATCATGTTGATTTTCGTTGCAGTGTTTTTTTTAACAGTTCTAATGCGCTGTCTTCGGTTGGGTCATTAGTGCCGAGTTCACCGCGGAAAGCTTTGTTTAGGATGGATTTTTTTAAGGTTTCAACTATTAGTTCTAATTCTCTTATTTGCTCATATTCCTTCTCCATATTATTCAAAATATAATTTGTTTTGGCTACTATTCGTAGTTGTTCTTCATAAGGAGGTAAATAAATCAAAAAGTTCTTTAGCTTTTTCACTTGTATTCCCTTTACAGTAGAGCCTGTTGCTTCTTGTTCAATAAACCTTCTATGAGCTTCGAAATATAACCAAAGAAAACCATTATGTATTTGAGGATTTTTAATACGTGCAATTTTCAAATCCTGATTTATTGCGGTTTCAATATTTGAAATAATTGACTTCCCAGGAGCCATGCGAGTTATTAATAAGACTTCGCCTCGCATGGCAATCGAGGTTGAACTATTACTTTTTCCTACTTTTGTAATATAATCTTGAGTTTTATATAAGCTTCTGCCTTTAAGGTCTTTTACAGTTGCCCATGGTATATCACCATTCCAATATTCAGGTTTGCTCTTTGATGGTGTACCTCCTCCGATAAAATTAACAACATCACCCAGTTTGACACCTACCCAATTATTTGGATATTTATTACTTGTATATAAAATATTCTCACCAGTATCCATGTTTAATTTACTTTCATTAGGAATGTTAGTACTCAGTTGCCCTCTATAACTATGTTCGAGTACAGATATTCTTCTCAAATCATGACTATTTTTTACCTTTTGGAGTAAAAATGTAATTTCATCTAACTTAGCAAACAACCGATCGATTTTAGCGGCGATTCGTTTTTGTTCATTTAGTGGGGCTAGCGTAATAGATAATTTAGACATCTTTGTTTTATTAACTATAGAAACAGTAGTAGCCGCTGCGATAGTATTTAATCTATTGAAGTAATTTAAATCATTGATTTGATAAAATAAATACTTAAAATATACTAGAAATTTATCAACTATAAGAGAATTTATTTGTTGATTAGTCGAACACTCCATTGAATTAAACCCCGACTTCCCAATAGAACCAATACAACAAATCATTATTGAATATGGAGGTACAACTCTTACTACTTCCCTACCTAACAAAGATAACGTTTCACTTCCCTCTGTAATTTCACGGTATTTTAAATCAGCAGGTTTTACAAGGGGAATTTCTCCTCCATAATACTCTTCTCTTTGCTTGGATGGTGTAGATCCAGTTATCACTTCCGCAACACTCCATGTCCGCACCCACACCCAATTCCCAGGCACCTCATAAGGCTGCTCCTCCCTAGGCACCAACGCCTCTTGCAACAGTTCCTTTACACTTTTCTTTGCTTTACTCATTGTTGGATACCTTCTTGTTTTTCTAGAATACTATCTGCTTTTTCATTATCCTGCCCGGTTTCTCGCAATTCTGTCATAACCTCTTGTAATAAGCCTAGCGCTTCTTCTAATTTGCCTGCTGCCTCCTCGGCGGCTTTAATAGGATCTGGAAGGTTTTCATAGATGGCCAATGATTCATCAGCAATCAAACCAATATCTAAGCTGTCCTCTTTTTTGGCAATTTCTTCGCGAGTGAACCAATTCCAACGCTCGTCTTGTACTTTACTGCGATCCTTGGCCTGATAGGCATGCATAAACCCATCAAAATAGGGGTTGGTCAGTGGAGTTCGTTTTCCGAAAGAAGGCATGTTGGTACGCATATCATATACCCAAACTCCTTTGGTGTTTTTTACATCTTGCGAACCTCGAGTAAAAAAGAGTACGTTGGTCTTCACACCTTGTGCATAGAAAATACCTGTAGGCAATCGCAGGATGGTATGTAAATCACACTTATCCATTAAATCACGACGAATATCTGCACCCACACCCGATTCAAATAACACATTATCAGGCAACACCACTGCTGCACGCGCTTGGTCATTCGCCTTTAAGGAACGATAAATATGCTGGAGAAAATTTAATTGTTTATTTGACGTTGAATAGGTGAAATCCGTTCTGGTTACACGTTCTCCGCCTTTTTTCGTTCCAAAAGGTGGGTTGGTCAGTACCACGTCATAATTTTTTAATGTTTCCCCCAACGTTGATAGCGTGTCACCTAAGACAATCTCGCCTTGAATATCATGAAGCAAGGCATTCATAACTGCCAAACGGTGGGTGTCTTTCACCAATTCCACACCACCAAAAGCCCGTCGAAGCTGAAAATCAATCTGCTCTTTCCCCAGTTCAAAATAATCATCTGTTTGTTTACGGACATGACGATCAGCGGCAATCATAAAGCCAAATGTTCCGGCTGCTGGATCAAAACACCGTTCCCCAGGCTGTGGATCGACCAATTCGGTAATCCTGTCAATCAGCACTCGTGGTGTAAAATATTGTCCAGCACCCGATTTTAACTCACTAGCATTCTTCTCCAACAATCCTTCATATAAATCCCCAAGACCTTCTTGTTTAGCACTATACCAGTCTAATTGATCAATCGATATAAAGATTTTTTCAAGATTCCTAGGTTCATCAATAAACGTCTTGGCATCGGCATAAATTTCGCTTATTAATCTATTATCACTTTTCCCTAATTCTACCAACAACATACGATAATGATCTTTTAACGCTATACCATCTAACGTCATCAAGTAATTCCAGCGATGCTGAGGATTCGTAATTACCTTTTGATCTTGATTCGTTTCATGCATCATTTTCAAAAAAAGGATATAGGTAAGCTCGGTGACATATTGGTGATAGGTAATGCCATCATCCCGTAAGACATTACATAATTTCCATAGCTTTTGTACAATTTCTTGATTATTCATTTTCTAACCCCTTTTGCCTAGCGATTTTAATCAATTTTTTGATAAAGATTGGCATTAATCTCCGCAACGATCTCTGGTAATTGCCCTTTGAAAATTTTGTTTAAACGCTGATAACCTCCATACTGAATAAAAGGCTCTGTATCAAATGCCTTTTCTGGTTCTGGATGTAACAGCGTCTCTTGGATCAATTGCTTTTCAATCCGCTCTAGCCATTTTTTCTGCTGAGGCGGCCAAACCCTTTGTTCATATATCTTTCTCATCGTTTGCTTAATCCGATCTTCATGGGAAACTAAGGGATCACCTAAGGTCAGTTGACGAATAAAAGCAATAATATCTGCCGTAATATCTTGATTTTTCGCTTCTCGCCATGCCGTTTGTAACCCTTTTTCCGTGAAACCTTCTTTTTCTAACGATAACCGCAGTTGTTTCAAACCCTCCCTAGTTAAATCAGTCGGACGCTGGCAAACAATAGACAGGGCGGGGATTTCATTTATATGCTCTTTGATATACTTTTCGAACGACTGCAAATAGTCTTCTGGTTGCTCTGCCTTACCGTAACCCCTTGTCACATTTAGTAATTCATCTTCGTGGTTAGAGATAAACTGTTTATGGCTGTGATGTAAGTTTTGATCCAAATACTGCATCGCAGGCAGTGTTTCATTTATTTTATCTTTGGCGGCAGAAGGAGAGCTGTCCTGAAGATCCTTGATAAAGGTATCCATCTCTTTACCGTCAGCTAGCTTTTGAAAATCGGCAGCGCCTTGTTCGGACATCCGTTGTTTTTTGCGCTGCAATTTTCCAATAATCTGTTCCATCTGTTGTTCGATATCCTCTTCTTCCTTCATTCTGTTTAATTCTTCGGTTAACTGGAGGAGAGAAGTTTGCGGATGAACGACGACCGGCTTCATATCAGAGTAAGGGGCCAATGCTTCATATAATCCAACCGCATCAAACACGGTAAAATGGTCTTTGGCAATATGTTCACATCTTCTTGTCGCCCGGCCCAGCATTTGCTCATATAAAATACGCGATTTAACTCGTCGCAAGAAAACGAGATTCGTAATTTCTGGTACATCTATCCCTGTCGTCAATAAGTCCACCGTTACTACGATATTGGGATAACGCTCATTTTTAAATCGTCTAATCGCCATCGAAGGATTATCGATCGATCCGGTAATCTTTTTAATGGCTTGATCTTCTACTTCACCGTATAACTCATCAAATGCCTGTTTTAACAACCGAACGATTAAATCGGCATGATCATCGGTTGCGGCAAAAATTAAAGTTTTTCCCTCATCGTCTGGAGAAATATATTGAACAAGCTCGTTGATGACGACACGGTTAAAATTCTTAGTCACCACTTTTGTGTTAAATTGTGTTACTTCCAAATTTATTTCATCTTCTAAGAGCTCTTGCTGAATCGAGCGCGACTTGGTATCAAATACATCCACATTTTCTCCCTTGGACCACTTGATCCCATGTTTTTTTAACGATGTTTCAAATTGGATAGGTGGCTCATGATCAATGAGATAGCCCTCTACTACTGCCTCACGGTAAGAATAATGAAAAACAGGATCACCAAAAATTTCACGTGTATGTAAAGCAGGCGTTGCCGTTAAACCAATTTTGACGGCATCGAAATAATCCAATACTTGTCGGTATTTACTGACATAGTCATGATGATCGCGAAATGTGACTTCAAACTCGCTCATCTCCCGATCCAATGTATAGCCACGATGTGCTTCATCGACAACAATGCAGTCATATTGATCGATCGTGGCTTGTTTTTCATCCTGTGCAAAGACCTTTCGAAGCATCCCTTGCACCGTCGCGATTTGTACCTTTGTTTCCTTTTCTGGTGCTTGATCGGTTAATGATTGCAAGTTATAAATCTCATAAAAGGTATTGGCATTTTCGAGCTTGCTATCTTTAAATGCTGCCTCTGCTTGTTCCCCTAATGCTGTACGATCTACTAGGAAAAGGATACGTTGAAACCTGCCTGATTTAATTAAACGATAAATCAATCCGATCGCCATTCTGGTCTTTCCTGTACCAGTGGCCATTCCTATTAGAATTTCGTGTTTTTGCTGCTGAATGGCTTGTTCAATTGCCTTAATGGCGTTTACTTGATAATCTCGCAGCCGAAGGTAATCGAATGTTTCCTGCGACAATTGTTGTTCCGCTTGATCGATATCTTGCTGCAACAATTTTTCTAGCCCATCTGGTGTGTACCAGCCTTGGAGCGGCTTGGAATGATTCGTTGGTTTTCTTGCATCGTGGAACCATATTCCAGATTTTTGTTCGATTTGTTGATGATAAGGGCGTCCATTCGTTGCAAATAAGAAAGGCACATACAGGTCTCCCCAAGGCCCGAGAATTTCTTCATTATCTATCTGCTGAATCCGTTGGGCATTGTCCTTTACTTGCTCAATATCTGACATCACATCTTTGCTTTCCTTTTTGGCTTCTATTAAACCAACTAGTTTGGTTCCTATAAAAAGGGCATAATCGGCAAAACGATTTTTTAACGGCCATTCCGCAATCGCCTTATTTTTATTCGGCTCAGGGCGCGCTCCTTGACTGTAACGTACACTTTCTGTATCTACTTCCCAACCACTTTTCTCTAGTTGTTGATCAATGATTTTCCGCGTCTGTTTTTCTGTTAGTTGAATATGGTCCGCAAGATATTGGCTATTTCTTCTTCGCTGTTTTTTCACTTGATCTTGTGTATCAACTTGTTGGGAGCGGATGTGCTGCAGTTCATTTTCGATGGAGGCAATCTTCTTTTCATACTGTTCTGTTAGATTATCTAATTCTTCTTGATCCATGATTTGATTTTCTTCCGGTGTTTGATAATCAGGTGCTTGAAAATCCCAGTCACCATAGACTTCCATATACCAAACGGCGAGCTGGAAAGAGGTGTGATGAATGGTCTTGGCTTCTTCCACCGTGCCATACAAAGGGTTATGAGTAGCCTTATTCCCGGTTTTTCTAAGAAGATGAAATAAATCACAAATGGCTTTCGGAAGAAGTTGCTCTTGGTTTAACAGCCTTAACCGATCAACTTGAGTCATCCCATTTGGTTCGTCTACCTCTTCAAATGCGGAAATATACTTTGCCATCGTCTCAGCAAACAAGCGAAACTTGCTTATACAAGTGTTAGGATCTTGGTATGTATTACGCTCCGCCGTAGTTGCCACCTGCGCCAGCGGAGGCCATCTTGTATTAAGGAAGGAAAAGTTGTCTGATGTCATGGGAACACCTCTTTTTAAACTTTATGTTGTATATTATATTTTAATACAATTTAAAGTTGTTTTAAAGGGGTGATTTGAAGAAATAGAAAAAAGAAGAAAAGTGATAGACTTTATCCGGTGACTAATGTATAATTTGATAAAGAAAAAATAACTTACATACGAGGGGGAATGAATATGCTTAGGTTAAGTAGAATGTTTTATGAATTATATTTAGGTATTAAAAACCTAAATACATGTTTGAAAATGGTATAATTATTTTTAATGACATCGCTTATTATATCTTTTGTTATGTAATACAACTATTCCAATCACCCACTTAAAGCTGTCATACGATTTTAATCATTTGACATTTTATGCTTATTTTCAAATCTTAGTTTATATAATTAGGAAATTTTTCCAATAAATAAAATAGGTTTTGAACTATAGTTCCTTGTAAACCTTGGTATGTTATACTTTATGGCAAGATTTCAACTAATCAGGCTGAGCCATAGCTCCACCTTTGTTGATTTCATAAGACAATCTGGCCATAGTTCCCCTATAAATCTTGGTATGTTATGCTTTGGACCAACCACCACCGATGAAGATGGCTAGCCATAGTTCCCCTATAAATCTTGGTATGTTATGCTTCCTTAACGTCTCGCTCCGTTATAGTTTCCGCCATAGTTCCCCTATAAATCTTGGTATGTTATGCTTTTCTTTCGCCTAGCTCCTCGACCTCTACCGCCATAGTTCCCCTATAAATCTTGGTATGTTATGCTCTACTTGTAAGCTGTTCCTTTAATTTGGTAGCCATAGTTCCCCTATAAATCTTGGTATGTTATGCTGCAGCGCTATTAATGCGTGGTCGTGCTTGGGCCATAGTTCCCCTATAAATCTTGGTATGTTATGCTATGGGGAAAGGTAATAAACAAGGAGGAGGAGCCATAGTTCCCCTATAAATCTTGGTATGTTATGCTTATTCATAAATACCATGTTCATCTCCGTGAGCCATAGTTCCCCTATAAATCTTGGTATGTTATGCTACAATAGAATATGTTAAAATGTTAGTCGTTGCCATAGTTCCCCTATAAATCTTGGTATGTTATGCTTAAAACCAGTGTGGATAATGCTTTTATAGGGCCATAGTTCCCCTATAAATCTTGGTATGTTATGCTACATCATCATTATATAAGGCTTGTATATCTGCCATAGTTCCCCTATAAATCTTGGTATGTTATGCTTTAAATTACGATCGATCCATTTTTCCAAACGCCATAGTTCCCCTATAAATCTTGGTATGTTATGCTATAATAATCTAGGGATTAATAGTTTAGCAGGCCATAGTTCCCCTATAAATCTTGGTATGTTATGCTCTATTAAAAAAGTGCTTGGCATTGCTTCTCGCCATAGTTCCCCTATAAATCTTGGTATGTTATGCTTTTTCTAATTTTCTTACATAAACAGTAGAGGCCATAGTTCCCCTATAAATCTTGGTATGTTATGCTTCAAACAAAAATCCAACCTCGCCTGGTTGGGCCATAGTTCCCCTATAAATCTTGGTATGTTATGCTCGTGATATAATTCTAGTTTTATCTCCCTATGCCATAGTTCCCCTATAAATCTTGGTATGTTATGCTTTCCAGCTCCTCTGGTTGTGACATGCTCAAGCCATAGTTCCCCTATAAATCTTGGTATGTTATGCTATAAACGTTGGTATTACGGCATTCTTGATGGCCATAGTTCCCCTATAAATCTTGGTATGTTATGCTCCGGAGAGTATAAGTTATGCGATAGTCGTGGCCATAGTTCCCCTATAAATCTTGGTATGTTATGCTCAATGCCGATAAAATAATGCATAACGTTTGGCCATAGTTCCCCTATAAATCTTGGTATGTTATGCTTGCACCGTGGAACAGCATGTAATTGCATGCGCCATAGTTCCCCTATAAATCTTGGTATGTTATGCTGGTTTTGTACTGCTTTCATATACTTGTGCTGCCATAGTTCCCCTATAAATCTTGGTATGTTATGCTAATATCATGTGGTACACCCCCAACAAACAAGCCATAGTTCCCCTATAAATCTTGGTATGTTATGCTCAGCAATATAGTTTGTAGTTTGTTTTACTAGCCATAGTTCCCCTATAAATCTTGGTATGTTATGCTCCAGCCCCCTGAAAACCTTCTATCATACTAGCCATAGTTCCCCTATAAATCTTGGTATGTTATGCTTTCGTTCATTGACTAGGGAATCTGACAAGCGCCATAGTTCCCCTATAAATCTTGGTATGTTATGCTATTCCCCTCACAACCCTTAATTTCAAAGGGTTGTGGCGCATTATTTGTTGTAAAAAGACCTGAAAAATTCTAATTTATAAAAATGAATGATTGCTTTTTCAGCAAAAAACTTTCTAATTTAAAAAAAGCTGCCGATTGACAAGCTTTTTTAGAAACAATATGTTTTGTTTTAGTCAATTTCTCATGGTGATAGTATCGCCTAGCAATATCTTCATATTTTTAATATGCTTTTAAGTTATCTTCAATATCAAATAGTTCTGTTTAATAGTTTAAAATCCTAAAATATACAACTTACTAGCTAAACTTCATGGTTTTCTTATAAATCTTGATATGCTATTATATATTTGCACGATCGTAAAATAAAAAATAGGTTTTTAGCCATAGTTCCCCTATAAATCTTGGTATGTTATGCTTTTTTTGTGGTGAAGGAAGATTGGAGGGCCATAGTTCCCCTATAAATCATATTTATCTAGTAACCCCTTGTTGCACATAAATTTTATTTTCAACAACTCACTTTATTTACCATCCCATAATAGCCATATTCATATCTGGATTCTTTAAATGTATAACAAGATCGTATAACATTACAACATCATTCCTCTTACACACAAAATATATGTGATCTAGATCGGTTGGAAAGTTGCAAGGAAAAAATTCACATTAAAGATAACTTGATAGAGGAATTTAAATACAGTTTGCGCTTATTTTTGATATAAATTTACTCCTCAGAGCTGATTCAGAGCGAGAGTTATTGAAATATTTGTATATTTAATGTATAATATAATTAGCATATATCGTTAAGATTGATTTATTGTAGACTAAAAAATAAGATAGTATAACATCTGAAAATATTACATAAACTCATAGTGGAGGTGAGTTTATGTTCCAAAAGGAGCTGATTCAATATGTCAAAAGTAGCGGAAGTTACCCCTATGGATATTAAATTTCAAAACAAAGAACAAGAGCAAAAGTTTATAGATTGGGCTAATGATCGCTCGACTGCGGATCAACAGAGAATGGTGGAAATGAGAGAAAAAATTCGCCAAGCTAGAAAAATCAAAAGCAGGATCGATCAACAGTGAGACAAATCAATATAGATAAAATATGGTCAGCACCTCTCTCCATAAAGTATAGTGAGGCTGTTGACCATTTTAATTGTTCCGATGAAATTTGTGTAGAGGAGTTTTTGAAAGAAGAGGCACAACAGCTTCAAGATTGTCACGCATGTAAAACTCAATTATTTTTTTACGAATGACCTTATTGGATATTATACTTTATTCGCTGATTACATAAATATAGTTAAATCTAAAAGAAAACATGCTGGTTGGGAAGATATTATATCAACTATGAATAAACAACATTTCCCATCCGTTCGCATTCATTATATTGGCATTGATAAGAAATTTCGTCAAAAAGGATTAGGTGAACTACTTCTCTTATTTGCTTTAGATACTTGCATTCAAATCTCTAATTACTTAGGTTTTTCATTCGTTATTTTAGAAGCTATGGAAAATGCAGTACATTTTTTCAAGAAAATGAATTTCACTGAAATCAAAAGACATGATAATATGCAAATCATGGGAATCAAACTAGATGACATTAAAGATATCGTATAATCTATAGATCTTGGTATGTTTTGCTCACGCAAGTGTGAGCTGCTCTGGTGTGAAGACCGTAGTCCCCTATAAATCTTGTTATGTTATGCTACTTATGCTTCAACCTTTGCAAGCCGAAGGGCCATAGTTCCCCTATAAATCTTGTTATGTTATGCTAGTTGCTCGCCTCTTAATAAGTCATTGCCTGCCATAGTTCCCCTATAAATCTTGTTATGTTATGCTTCTATTGTTTTGCTTAGTGCGTCTATTTCAGCCATAGTTCCCCTATAAATCTTGTTATGTTATGCTTACGGCCAGTAACAAACGTGCCATCTGGATGCCATAGTTCCCCTATAAATCTTGTTATGTTATGCTTTAAAGAGGGTCAAGAGGTTAATCTTGATGCCATAGTTCCCCTATAAATCTTGTTATGTTATGCTGAAGCGACAAGAACATGAAGATAGGATAAAGCCATAGTTCCCCTATAAATCTTGTTATGTTATGCTCGCACAGAATCACATAACAGAGCAGTGGGGGCCATAGTTCCCCTATAAATCTTGTTATGTTATGCTAGGTAACTGATAAACCTATCGTATTCACTAGCCATAGTTCCCCTATAAATCTTGTTATGTTATGCTCCAATTTCCACTAGCAAAGCTAATATTTTAGCCATAGTTCCCCTATAAATCTTGTTATGTTATGCTGGCTGAGATGAATGGAATAGAAACGTACAGGCCATAGTTCCCCTATAAATCTTGTTATGTTATGCTATGGCTTTAAATAGTGATACCGTTACTGGAGCCATAGTTCCCCTATAAATCTTGTTATGTTATGCTTAAGTTCGTTCAATTCATTTAAAAAAAGAGGCCATAGTTCCCCTATAAATCTTGTTATGTTATGCTTGGTCTTCTGGAATTTTAGAAACGGCAGCAGCCATAGTTCCCCTATAAATCTTGTTATGTTATGCTATGCAAACCATTCGAATCCATGTCATCCGTGCCATAGTTCCCCTATAAATCTTGTTATGTTATGCTTGATAATAGATTGTTAAGTACAGCCCATCAGCCATAGTTCCCCTATAAATCTTGTTATGTTATGCTTCACTGTTGTTAACATCAATCTGTTCTCCTGCCATAGTTCCCCTATAAATCTTGTTATGTTATGCTCATATTCATGTAAACTACCACATTAATTCAGACATCCTTTTCCATTTTATATCAGGGAGAAATCTGGAGTAATGTGCTCGTTTATTCATTTAATTTCCGATTTGAAAAAACTTTGTAAAATTATTTCAGATACTATTCCAGAAAAAATGCCCCTTTTAAGAGGCATTTCCTGATGTGATATCTATGTATTCTATACGAACTTTGTAAACCTCGAATACACGTAAATTAAATGCTACATCTTCATCTAATATCACATACCACTCTTGATCTTCTTTTCCTAAATATGCTTTGAAATAATGCTTTTGAATACGTAATTCAAAAGCCATTCCTTCAAATGTTTCATAGTCTTGCTGGCCAATCCAGATCTTCCATCCCTGTAAATCAAATATCATGATTCCTTGCCGCATCATAGGCCACTTTCCTCTGTTGCCATACGAACAATCTCTTCATCAATTTGTTGTTTTTTTAACTGCGCTCCATACAGAAGACAATTTGAAGCTAATGTGTTAATGATGCGTGGCCATCCTTGCGAACGTAAAGCGATAGCTTCTAAACCTGTCTCTGTAAAAATCGGCATCTTTGCCCCTGCCAGTTTTAACTGATGCTCCATATAAGCAGTAACGTCTTCTTTATTCAATGGCTGGAATTGGTATCTCATAATAATTCGTTGAGCCAACGGGCGATGGTGATTCAAATGGAGCCGCGTTTTCAAATGCGGCAGACCAGCTAGTATCAGAATAAATGGATTCGACGAATCCATTTGGAAATTGAAAAGAATAGCTAAGTCCTGTAAAAAAGCATCTTTTGCCATATGCATTTCATCTAAAATAAATATGGGCGTTATTTTACGCTCCTGCTCCATCCGTTCAATTCCTTGTTGAATCTGACGAAATAAATCTACTTTACGAAACTTAGGTTCTTCTCCTAGTCCGTATGCTAGCCCCCGGTAGAAATCCATCACCCCTCCGGTGGACAACGGAAAATAGACGACATGGTATAAGGCTGGGTTAAGTGAATTCTTAAAGGCTCGTAAGGTGTACGTCTTCCCAGCACCAGGGTCACCTATCAACAACCCAATTCCTTTAGACTTTTGTAAATACCCAAGACCATTCATTGCCTCTTGATAACTCGTCGATTGGAAGGCATTTGTTGCTGTTGCTTCCTTGGTAAAGGCTTCCTTTGCTAAGGAATAGTATGTTTTATACATGATCCTTTCCCTCCTCCTGCCTTGCTTCAGAGAGAGAAAACGGCGATGGTCCACGTTTGATATGGGCGTTATCGTGGATGGTGACCGCTCTGGCTTCAGCTGCCTTTTTTCCGTCCTCAAATACATAAACATGTTGTTCATCCATACGAACTTCAATTCGCTGACCAATATATTCCGAAGGAACTTCATATAACTGCTTGTCCAATGTAATCGTTCCATCTTGCTTTACTTTTCTCTCTACCCGTCTTAAAAAGATGGTTTCTAAAATAGAGAGGTCCTCTAAAAAGCTGATTCGATCTAGCTGCGATTGGAATACTTCATGTGGCGTTTTTCCTTCTAAGGAAGCGTGTACTCTCCGATGATAATCCTCTTCGAGCCAACACCAGAATCTCTCATTTAATTCCTCCAAAGAGGTAGCTGGATTGGTTTGAAGTAGTGGATAAAAACGCGTTTGTATCGTCTTAAATAACCTTTCTATTTTCCCTTTGCTTTTAGGATCGTAGGGTTGCGTATGAGCTAAGGTAATTCCTAATTGGGCACATGCATACTGTAGCGTTTCTGACCGATAGATCTTTCCATTATCTGCATAAATGATGTTTGGCTTTCCTCTGCGTATGAATGCCTCTTTGGTCACTTCTCTTAAACCATCAAATTTCTCAGAAGAGAAAAATTGTCCATACGGTACCAATCTCGAACAATCATCAATATAAGCAATAAGAAACGTTTTCTTCATTTTTCCATTAACCGGGACATAAGGGCCGTGTGATAAATCTGCCTGCCATAGTACATTGACTTTATCATGCGCAAAGCGTTTTCGTTCTTTCTCTGGATGATAATGAATATAATTCCTTCCTGCCATCTTGTGTTTTTTTAGTAATCGGTTTATAGTAGAGTAAGAGATTTGATTTTTGTTGATTTCTCCATTTCCTATTAGTTGTTCGTAGAAAACACTAACAGGCATATGGAGAAATTTTTTTCGTGTTTCTAGTATATGATCTTTGTCATCCGGAGATAATCTTCTGGCGCCCCCTCGATCAGAACGCCTTTTAGGCTTTAATGCATCAAATCCATTCCTTCGGTAATGCAGATGCCATTCTTGCATTGTCTTGGCTGCAACCTTTCGTTCCCCATAATAAGGAATCGTATGCATTTTCCCTTCCATTTCTTTCAAATAATCCTTTGGCTTTACTTGTCCATTCAAAAGTGGGGCAATCAATCCATAACGAAATAAAGCAATTTCTTCCCGTGTTTTTTCATTCATGAACTTTTCCTCCTTTTTATAGAAGGATAACCGGTTATCCATTGCTTTTATTCTACTTTGTCCTTCCCATCAGTGCTAGGAAAAGTCTATGTGGGATGAATAGTATTCTTTTTTGGTGGTAAATATGGTAGAATTAATTTGCCCATAAAATAGGATGATAAATGACCCCAGCTCCTTCGGAAGAAGGAGGTTGATTCGCCAAAATCTTGGATCATTGTCACGTATTTTTGGGCTTCTTTTTTTATATCCTTCGTGAAACCCAATTGATATCCTGCGTCTGTAAAAAAGCTATGGGTCCAATGGATGCTTTCATAAAAACGTTTCAGATGTTGTTCTAATTGCTGGCGACTTCCTTTTACTTTCTCTCCCTTAAGCACACTGCTTAATCTTTCCATCATGGTATCCAATGTATGTTGAAAATAGGGAATTAAGAAACTCGGTAAAATAGAGATCGTTACTTGACAAACCAAACACCTGAAACGACATATAGGAATGTGTAGTTCCTCTTCCTGGTTTATTCCGTATCTCCAATAATAACCATGTCTGTGCAAGTTTCCATAAGCAATTGCTTGGCAATTTGGGCACCATTTAAATAACGGAAAGTTATTCTTTTTTCCTTTCTTCTCATATTCTTCTATCCCAATTCCAAAGTCGTGTAAAAAAATCATTAAAAAACTCCCCCTTATAATATGCAAAAAATTTAGCATATTACTTCAGGAAAGTACAGTAATTATCCTGGAGGAGTTTGAACAAGATAACCCTATTTGAGAGGAAATAAAGTGATGCTTTACAATATTCAGGCTTGGTGTATGTCGTAAAGTGCCATAGTTCCCCTATAAATCTTGTTATGTTATGCTCCTGTTGAAGAAGGATCAGAAGTATCTGAAGCCATAGTTCCCCTATAAATCTTGTTATGTTATGCTTTGGTAGACTTGTCTTGTTATCATCTGTAGCCATAGTTCCCCTATAAATCTTGTTATGTTATGCTGCAAGTTGATGGTATGGTTAACAATCTTAAGCCATAGTTCCCCTATAAATCTTGTTATGTTATGCTAGGATAGAAGGTGAATGTTTATGGGCGTTCGCCATAGTTCCCCTATAAATCTTGTTATGTTATGCTAGGATAGAAGGTGAATGTTTATGGGCGTTCGCCATAGTTCCCCTATAAATCTTGTTATGTTATGCTTATATTGACCACTTGCATAAATGGCGTTTTGCCATAGTTCCCCTATAAATCTTGTTATGTTATGCTGGTTTTTTAGAAGTAATAATATCTGAGGCGCCATAGTTCCCCTATAAATCTTGTTATGTTATGCTAATTTATCGGTGGGATGGTTAACGCCATCGCCATAGTTCCCCTATAAATCTTGTTATGTTATGCTTACCTTTAATATAAGGAGAACTACTTTATTGCCATAGTTCCCCTATAAATCTTGTTATGTTATGCTTCGAGATATGCTGAATGTTCGTGCGATTCGGCCATAGTTCCCCTATAAATCTTGTTATGTTATGCTTTTCTTTCGCCTATCTCCTCGACCTCTACCGCCATAGTTCCCCTATAAATCTTGTTATGTTATGCTGCCTCTCTCTTAGGACTCTTATGCTGAAAGGCCATAGTTCCCCTATAAATCTTGTTATGTTATGCTCCCTTGCTATTGCATGGATCAATGTGGTTGCCATAGTTCCCCTATAAATCTTGTTATGTTATGCTTGTTGGCACTTATGCTAAAACACAACTTTAGCCATAGTTCCCCTATAAATCTTGTTATGTTATGCTAAAAAATCGCTAGGTTGAACACCTGAACCAGCCATAGTTCCCCTATAAATCTTGTTATGTTATGCTTGGTGATTAGTTTCCAAACCACCCAGGTTAGCCATAGTTCCCCTATAAATCTTGTTATGTTATGCTGAATATGGAGTATATCCCATCACCCAGTTAGCCATAGTTCCCCTATAAATCTTGTTATGTTATGCTGAAAAACCAGAGTAGTAAATATAATACCACGCCATAGTTCCCCTATAAATCTTGTTATGTTATGCTCATATTAAATTGTAAGGGAAGTGACTTTATGCCATAGTTCCCCTATAAATCTTGTTATGTTATGCTTATGAAATTCAAAGTTAGCTTTGAATTCACGCCATAGTTCCCCTATAAATCTTGTTATGTTATGCTTGATTTTGTTAGCTACGTTGACAAAGGAGCGCCATAGTTCCCCTATAAATCTTGTTATGTTATGCTATTTCCCTCACAACCCCTTATTCCCCAAGGGGTTGTGCCATATTATTTCTTTTAAAAAACCTAAAAAACTATCAAATTAAAAAGCAAATGATCAATTTTTAAATCAAAAACTTACTGAAATTAAAAAAAGCCGCCAGTTGGCAAGCTTTTTTCAGAAAAAATCTGTTATGTTCGAATCAATTTCTTCATTGGCACTAGTATCACCTAGCAATATCTCCATCTTTTCAAACTGCTTTTCGGTTACCTTTAATGTTCGAATAGCTCCATTTACTGGTGGGATGTTCTGTCTTAATCGTTTCATATGTTTCTGTACCGCCTCTTCACCATTGCAAATCCGATAATATACAGAGTATTGCAACATCACATAGCCGTCATTTAATAAAAATTTACGGAATCTCGCATATGCCTTGCGATCACGTTTTGCGACTACTGGGAGATCAAAGAATACTAATATCCTCATAAATCTACTCATACACATGCATTTCCATAGATTTTAATTCAGGCAAAACAATAAATTTCGGATCGCCATTTCGGCATGCAGCGACATAACTTTTAACCATCCAATCCACTCCATTTGTAATACTTTGTTTCTCACCTTTCCAATAAGCGGAATAACTTAAAATTTGAAATAATTTCTCCTTGATTTCGTTATTCCAGACTGAATCCTCTTTGACATAAGCGGCAACTGTATAGTCTACAAAAGGCCGAAGTGGTTCCATAAAATCATCTGCTAAATTAAAGGCATTGGTCTGACTATCGTGGAATATTCCAAGAGCTGGCGTAAAACCATAACGAACTAGAGCCCTTGCCACTAATGAACGAATCAAGCTATAACCATAATTTAAAGCAATATTTTGTGGATCTTCTCGTCGTCTAGTAAATTGATCGCCAAATAACTTATTAAAATAGAATTTTGCTGCATATGCTTCTTTGTTGGTTCGATCGCCTGATTCCACTTGTTTGGCCATTGCATGCAGGACATCTGCTTCTTCCGATTGATAGGATAAATCTAAACAATTTGCTTGATTCTCAATTTTTGCTTGTACTACTTTTTGCCAAATTCTCTTTTTAAAGGGTTTTGATAAGCCAATTTGCATATCCAGTACTGCTTTTTGTCTAGAATGTTGATGGAATGATTGCAAAGTGGCACTTGGAACGCGTTTTTGGTCGCATACAATCAATTCTACATTGTAAGCAGCACATTGACTTAATAGAACACCCGTTAAAGTAATAGCCGGATCCTCTATCGTAAGCGTACAAATATCCTCTAAAGGAATTTGTACGCTTGTTTCTTGTTTAATCATTAGCTGATTATTTTTCACCGACAACTTTGCTGGATTACGAACGATAATATGCCTATAAGCCATAAGCAAGCTCTTTCTGGACCTTTTGCAGATCCCCAATTGGAGTAACGTTATATTTTTCAAACTGTTTCAAAGATTTTATACCCGTTCTTTCATCGAAGCTACTATCGGACTTAACAATAGAAATAGCCCCTGTAGCAGTATCAAGACCTTTATAATAAAAATAACCTTGTTGCCAATCAATGTTGGTTCCTTTAACTGTTTTGATTTTAGCTAATTGAATATACATTAAATCATTCGGAAACAGACTAAACTTATACTCGTGATTATCTACTTTCTTCACCCATTTATTATATGGTTTGTGTGCTGTTACAAATCGATCTGGCCTATTCCCTTGCTTAATATCCGCCACATACACCGGCAACAAATAATATTTCTTCGTATTCACATCCTGGTACACATCTGTTCTTGCAATACTGGCGTTATAAGCAACCGTATCTTCTCCCTTAACCGATACCAGCCTGTTTTTCTTATCCTCTATCTTCACCGATCGGATCAGTGGAGCATTTTTCATATTTTTGGATGGTTTGTATAATGGTTCAGCAAATGCCTTTTGTTTATTTCCATTAAAGGACAAATACCTGTCTCTGATCGCATCATATGTTTTTCGGTCGTTTTCTTTTCCAAACATCGGAAAGTGTCCGTCTTTATCAAATGGAATATCTGCCAGCTTCGTCTTCGTTACAATCAATTGATAACCATCATCCGTTTCACCACGATTACGTCTAAACTTCTCCTGATGTAATTGTCCCTTAACAGAACGTTTTGGCATCCAGGATGGAAAAATAGGTCGCACCTGATCGCGAAATGCAGCATCGTCTTCATAAAAGTTGTTGTTCATGATCGCCGTCATCATTGCATCTGGATCTTGGATGAGCCGCGTTCTTAATTCTTTCGCAAACTTTTTCCATGGTTGCGGGAATTTAATATCGTTTTTCCTTAACAATTGTTTAGGATGTTCCTCCGCTTTTTTAAAATAATTACTTACCTCGTCACGAAAAGGACCACTCGTTCCTACAATCGCGGCATCAAGAGCATGATGCAGGCTATTTTCTTCACGAACTTTATTAAACCCCCAGCGCTTACGCAATAAAGCAGTATAAGCACCGTTTACTGGATACACATTTTGTTTCGAATTACTGTCAAAGTGTAAATGATCCGCAATAAAGGTTTTAAAAAAGCGAGTAATATAACGAGTATCATTCAAATGCCTGTCACGAAATTCTTGTTCACTGCGTTGAAATGATTTATTCTTCAAATTTTGTTTTTTCTTGCGTGACATGTGCAAACCATCGACGTAGGTAGAAAACTGTTCCCATCTGGCATGATCAGAACCAAACCACTCAAATGGTGTCCTATCCTTTTTATCTTGATTTTGACCAGCTAGTACTAATACCTTATTATGATTGCTATCATTAAAACTGCGACTATATGGGATAATATGATCCACCTGTGCATAGCCGGGTTCAAAAAGTTTCTCTAACGGGATATGCTGTTTTGAATAAATACAACAATGCTGCTGTTCTTTCCAAAGCTTCATTTTTAAGATATCATGCCCCTTGATATCTGATCTTTCAGGAAAAAGATCACGAATCTCTTCCTTGGCATTCTCATTAATCGATCGGTTCTTATCAAATTGTTTCTCTATTTCTCTCCGGTCTTGATAATTCCGCCCCATCTCGCGTGCCAATTCGATATATATATGGCGAGGAGAACCATACTTTTTAATAATACTGTTGACTACTTTTCTCGCTTGGCTTAATGCCCGTAGAACAATTGGATTGAGAATCTCTTGTTCTGGTATAACCGGCAATAATTTTTGTTTAGGTAGATTCTTTTCTTGATCCAACATATAACCAGCTTTCTTTGCTGCATCCGTATAATAGTCACCTTGTTCCATAAAAGGGAGAAGATTGTTTAACGCCTTTAAGGATAAATGGCCAAATTTTGAGAAAGATAATTTCAGCAATACTTCAATCAGATCATCTTCATAACAGTGGTTAGCAATATTTCTCATAGGCTTTCCCTTGCTGTTTATCCATTGATTACGCAAATAGTCTTGAATATCCTCATCGCTCTTAAAGACCGTTAAGGCATAGCCAAATGTGTCAAAGTCAATCGCAGTGAATGCTTCTAGCCGCTTCTTACCTAATTCTTTCTTGATGGCTTTGCGGATTTTATACTGGTCCTCCATCGAAATAAAGATTCGTTTCTCGCTTTCGCTTAGCTTGACATCGTCGGCATAATAAAGCTCACTAAACTTTTGATCTTCCGACAATTTTAAGGCCTGGCGTATATCAGAATATTTGGCATCTTTTTTATCAAAAAACTTATGAACCACTAGTTCTCGTTCTTCAACAGTTAATTGTCGCTTCTCTCCCTTTACATCCATAATATGTAGTCGATTCAGTTTATCCAGAGCGCGAAACTTGCTAAATGTATACGTCGCCTTAGGGACACGCTTGGCATTTTGTTCTAGAGAACACGAACCTATCTTTTCTAAAATATCGTCCTTGGACGCAACGGGTCGCTGTGAGCCCCACAATTCTATGTAACGTTCCTTATTTGCTGTCGTTGCAAATGAATGACCGAACTCCTGTTGCTTGTCAAAAATAGAAACAATCTCTTTTTTTATATCGGCGCGTAATAATACACCAGAATAATCACCATCTTTATTACGCAATGGCTTATCTTCCTCTACTAACATATGTGAAATCGTCCGGTACCTTTTTTCTACCATTAAATTGTGATTTTCTTTAATAGCAGACAGGACCTTACCCGATTCGTCATCCTGTTCTTCGCTTTTGCGATTGGACTGATAACCACGATGTTTGGCGCAATGGATCAGGATACGGGCAAATTCACGATTGGTTAACTTCCGCTCAGTCCCTAGCTTACGCAACACCCAAACATCCTCATCTTCCTTTGTAAGCGGATATAATTCATCCAACTCTTGTTTGGTTAATAGGGCGTTTTGAGTGATAAAGTGTTTGATTCGCTCCACGCGGTGCTTTCTGCGTCTCAGGCGTCTTCTTGTTGATCGTGCTTCACGCCTAGGCGCAGCGAGTGCTGATCCATCTTTCGGATTTTCTGCCACTTCAAACAAGCGAACCCCCCAGTCTTCCAACCTCTTTTTATCACGATTGATCACTGCCCAACCAACCGAAGTAATCCCAATATCCAAGCCAATATCGTATTTCACCTTTATCACTCCTTGCTAAGGATAATTTTTACATACATATATGAAAAAAATGACTAAATCGCTTTAGTCATTTTTAACGGGGAGAAGCCGAGTAACTCGGCAGGCGATCCCCTACGCCGCGGCTTAAAAAGCCTTACCATAGTAACTTACTATAAACCTTGGTATGTTATGCTGTGAGTTCCCCAACTCACAATTATATTATACAATACTCTATTTCCATTCGCAACCATTTTCCTAATCAAAAGTGAACAAACTTAGATACATAGAATCATATTTTCATCCTGAAATCAGCAAATAGCTAGCCTCCTCAAAATAAAAGGAATTAAACACGCAAGATTTGTTTATTCACACCAATAAGAGCTCCTATTTTTTATAATCATCATTTTCCGTAACATCTAATTTTATGTTTACCTCTAAGTCTCATCTTATGATAAAATAAAGGAATATGAGCCTATGTTATATGATCTATTAAATTCACAGCATATTCTAAATCTCGTTCCACTATTCCAGATTATTCTTTGTTCAACAATTGAGCCGTATTGCTTACGACTATCTATAAAAAAATATATATTAGAGGAGATTTCAAATGAATATGAAGACAAAGTGGCTTGTTGGTGTTTTACTTATTTTTGCAATAATAAATCTATCTGCTTGTGGCGGATCTAGTAAGTGGGTAGGAACATATGGAGGAACTAGTACTAGTGGGAGCAAGATAGAAATCACTATCGATAAAAATGGGGCTGCTATTTACAATGAAGGTGGTACTGAGTACGAAGGGGAATGGACGGAAAACGAGAATAGTATAGATCTTAATTTTGACGGTCAGGTATCTAATAAATCGGAACCCTTGATCGTTACACTTTCTTCTGATGAACAGTCTATAACGGTTGAATCTATGAACAGTAGTTGGAATCCAGATCTATACCAAAGAAGATGAATCATAAGAAATAAAATACATATATCCATATTGAAGATGTTACAATCACAGTCTGTTTATAATTAGCAATCAGGCGCTTTTGTTGAACAAAGAGCAATCTGGAATATGGCTAAACTGCTGCGATAGTCCAGCCATATTCCACTATAAACACTGAATTCCCCAGCTTACTATTTTATACATCAGGCGCTTAACCTCTTTTCTTCATCAACTCCCAATGAATAAAATCAAAAAAATGAAGTTGGCCAGCCGACTCCTGAGCTAATACTTCAGCCCGCTGAAAGACTTCTTCTGCTAAATCTTCATCGCCTATCTTCATGAAAAAGCGATGCAAATAACCATATACAGCCAATGACTCGTACTCTACCGTTGACTCTAAGGTTTCCTTATCATATCTTCCATAAAGACGATCTTCCCGCTCCCATTCTTTGATGATCCAGTCTTCAAAAGCCATATTGACCTGCTCCTTATTTAGTGCAATTAATAACTGATCGACCATATGCGCCTCCCCATCAAATTGATAGGTCTGGGTAGATAGCTCAAAATACTCCGGATAAAATACAGGATCTCCTGAAGCATTTTCCAAAATCAGACGATTGGCTGCTGCCTCCGGGAAGAATTGAAAGAATGCCGGGATTAAGTAGCTTAATGTGATTCGATTGGCGGTCGTTTGGTATTCCCAATCATAGTAATCCACAAATACATCTTTCCATATTTGTGTCTGTTTGATCACCATCAACAAATCCTCAGCAAGCTCGTCATATGCTGGCTCAGAAAATGTATCACTTGCTTCTTTTAAGACCTTAATGATTCGTACATCATCAATTAAAGCATTCACCTGTGTATTATCTGTCAGTTCCCAAGCAATAAAACTCGCCCCATCACTGGTTTGCACAAAATAATCTTGCAGCAAGGCGACTTGTTCAGCGAAACGATCCTTATCCTCCACCTGTAATAAAAACTCTAAATAGAGCCCTACGCTCTCCGATAGATACTGAGAATCTTCCTGATTGGGATAAGCATGAATCAAACCTTGCTCACTCATGTACGCATCTTCCACCTGCTGTTGCACTGATTCATCCATCGACACACGGCATCCTGCCAATAAAAATAATAAACTAATAAAAAACAATAAAGATTTACGACCAATCAAAGGCTTTCTTCCCTTCCTTTGAATCGTTCCGTCTTATCCCATGTAATGGTCTGTCCTCTAAGACGATTCCATATATAACTCAAGGAGCTGCGGAATAACAAGATAATAAAAAGCTGCGCATAAGTAAAATACATCAGCAGGATAAAGCAAACATTCTTTACAGACACATTGTCATCTACTACTAACGCACTTAATAGTTGTGAGGTATAAACAATATAGCTCATAAACCATAAAATCAAGATCGGCGCGCGCATATCAGGTAAAGTAAAACCTAATAGGCCCATGATGAAGAAGATGTCTGACACCAGCAATAAGACAGCAAAGAATAGATAAGTGAATACATGCTGCAAGGATAAAGCAAAGGTACGACCTTTCCAATGAGACAAATCATGAATCGACTTTTCCAATAAATATAGGTTCCCAGTCAGCCACCGAGTCCTTTGCCGAACAAAAGTCTTTATTTTCTCAGGCTCCTGCTCCCAAGTGCGAGAAGCTGGTACGACAGGTAAATGATATCCCATAGCCGTGATTCTTACCGTTAATTCTGCATCCTCTGCCAATGCCCGTACATCATACTCTCCCAATTCCTGCACCACTTGACGTTTTACCAGCATATTGGTACCTGCTAGTGAGCCTAACCGAAATAATGCCCAGCGTCCGCATTGCATTAGCAGTTGAAACACTTGAAATTCTAGGCCAATCATGCGTGTTAAGGCATTTTTGGCCATATTTTTTGTTTTGACATAACCAACTGCCCCTGCTGCTTTTTCATTGTTTTCAGCTGCTTCCACCAATTTCTTTAAGGCATCAGGTTCTGGTTCATTGTCAGCATCGTATACGGCGAAATAATCAGATTGGGAAATCTTCAAACCATAATTAAGCACTCGAGACTTTCCTTTTGGTTCGCCCATTGGCACAGGAATATGATGAATACTTGAAAAGGCTCGGGCAAATTCATCAGCAATAGCTCCTGTTCTGTCAGATGAATTGTCATTCAATAAATAAATATCCAGCTTACCAGGGTATTGAAGTCTTGCCATTGCCCGCAATGTATCGGCAATTACTACTTCCTCGTTATGAGCTGGTATAAAGATGGCAACGCTAGGATAATGCAAAAGTTCAGGCGCCTCTTTTTTCTTCAGTCGATGCCAGATTCCTGCTATATTAATTGCTGAATAATACATCAGCATCAACCAAAAAAACGTCATAATGATTAATAAGATAATCATGGTTTATTTACGCCCCTATTTGTTGTATTTTTTCAATTCTATCTATCTGCTCCACCCGTACTTGGTATGGTGGGTCGATATAGTTCAAGATTTCTTTTAACTTCTGCTCGATTCGATGAAGTACAATCTCTACTCCGTAATGTTCGGTATCCCGGAGTAATACGTATATCGTTGATCCAGAAGAGGTAATTAAATCAAAGTTACTGCGTATCGATCGGAGACCTGCCTCTTCTATTTTTTCCTGTACTACTCGACGAATCGATTTGCTTTTCTCATCGATGGTCAGTTCTACCAGCCATGCCTGTTTGTTATTTCTTTGCACCGATGCCAACGTCCATTTTGCTTGTTCCTGGAATTCGTTCATCGTTAAGATACTCGTGTTCGGCTGACGTTTTTGTAATTCCTTTACTTGTTTTCGTAAATCCACATTTTCATAACCAAGCCTTTTCGTGTAGTGATTCAAAACCCAAAACATCAGAATAAAGCTGGTGAATAACACGTGATCATATATATATAATAATTGCGTCTCTACTGGTTGATTATTAATAAAGGCCGCTACCGTTAACAATGCCGCATAACCAATAACCATTATAATGGTATATAAGAACACAAAACGTTCATGCATGAGTGCCATATTTAATACAGAAACGATTAACAAACCAACAGCTAATAAGTAAAATGGAAATTGAAAATATAAGATGGCCCAACCATTCGCTAATAATAGAATAATTAACAGACTCATCAAAAAGTTGCGATTCATTCGTACTCCTTCTTTCAGCGAGAATTCTTTTATTCTATTGTACTATAAAAGGACAGCTATTGAGTAAAAATATCGATTTTTTCTCAAACAAAAAGACTGCATCTTCCACATGCAGTCTATCCTTGTATATCATCAATCTGTTCATCTATCTTTTCGATTCGTTCTTCTTTTTCATCATCATCCAAGTCATCGTTGTTATTGATTTTATCTTTCTGGATATTTAAGCTATTGACTTGAATGCCTTCATTATTTAGTTCCTTGCCAATCTCCAGTGCCTCTTTATCCTTTTTCAGTTCCACATAGCTTCTTCCAGCTAGGTATTTGGCGCGGTCATTATCACTGATATCCTGATAAATGGCGACCACACTGTCAAAGTCTTTGTTCACCCATGCTTGTTCAATGGTTACTTCTGGGGCGTCAGATTCCAGTGCCAGGATGGCTTCCTTAGACTCTTGACCTTCAATCGATTTCAACTTGTCAACGATTTGTACATTATAAGAAGAATCTAGTTGACTGGCCTGAGTTAAGCTCTCGACGGTGCCTAAGTCAATATATTGTTCCACCAAGGTACGCTGCGCTTCTTCATCTAATTGCTCCACACTTTCAAAGCTAGTGATCGCTTCTTCGGTCTTTCCGGTCACTGCCATGCGGTATCCTTCCAATAGCTTGTCATCCTTTGCAAGTTCTGCTTCGAGTGCTACCTTTTCTTGCTCGAGTTCTTCCTGTTGTTGCTGCTGTTGATCATTTTCTGATGTAGTTGCTTCTGCCATTGGAACTACCTTAATCATATACAGCAGTAACATGCCCGCCACCATACCAAGGACAATGCCTGCGGGTACCGTCACTTTCAAGGTGGCATACTTTTGCATTTTTTCTCGCCAAGATTTTTCTTGCTTCTCTGCTTTTGGTTTCTCCACTTTTGGTTTGGTTTCAACTGCTTCTGACACATCTGGCTTTGCCGTTACAGCTACTGAGGCAGATTGATCAATCGCATGACGTAGTTGATCGACGGTCTTTGCTTGCTGAATATCTCGCACATAGGGATAACGAACGGCCAGCTCGTTTATGTTGCTTTGCTTAATATCGGCATAACGGACGCCAGTCAAAATGGAAGCTGTAAGCGACCTCAAATCCCGTATCACCTGTTGGTTGGTTAGCTCATCAGTAGATAGTACAAAACGGATCCCTCGCTGAGCAAATTTCACATCCCCTTGCTGATTGACGTATATATTATCTGGGTGAATCATCGTTGTATATTGGGTGCCAACCAGCCTTGCCACCTCAAGTATATTTATGGCGACCTTGCGTCTTAATGAGCTGTCGGTGGAAGAAAGGCTTGACAAAGCGGCATAGTCTTGTGGTTTCTTATAATAAATACGCACGATGTCATCCTCTACGGTATAGCGCTGGACATCGAAGAAAAGGGCATCTTTTTTATTTAATTCATCCAGCTGTTCTGCTTCCATCACATTGGTTTGTGACTTAGGTATTTCATAGATAACCTGGTCTGCTTCTTCTTTTATATAGCCGTTAATACCTTGCAATCTATTCACCTCCGTAAATTAATTATCCTTGATAAGCATGGATAAATGCCTTCATTCGCTCGGTATAGGAACGGTTGACCTTTGCTGTGGCCTGCATTACCTTCGCTATATTCGGATAGCGCTTATCGGGATTGGTATTAGTTAATTTCATAATCATCTGGGCAAAATGTTTGGGCAGTCTTTCCCTCAAAATCGTTTCATGATCACTTGTATAAATATTCTCTCCATTGCTTGTCAGGTAAAAAAGGACGGCACCAAGTGAAAATAAGTCTGAGCGTAAATCGACGACACCATCCTCGAATTGCTCCGGTGCGGCATAACCAATCGTGCCTAATGCCCTCACCTGTCCAACAGCATCAACGGGAGCGGTAATACCGAAATCAACCACATAAACGGTATTATCCTCGCCAAGCAAAATATTAGATGGTTTCATGTCACGGATCACCAGAGCTGGATCATGATCATGAAAAACGTGAATAATCCCCGCGAGTTGTCGCGCAATCTCACTAATTTCCTGCCAGGTAAAGGTTCTTCCTTCCTCCTCCATCAAGTCGGACAGGCTTTTTGCTGCAAACTTCTCGATCACTATCGCCTTGTAATGGTTATGCACGGTGAATTTATCAAATAGCTTAGGAATGCTGGGGTGATCGATGGCCGCCAGCGTGGCAGCTTCATTATCAATCTGTTGATTAAATAGGGTATCTGGACTTTTGACAACCTTTAATAATGCCTGCTTTCCACCTGGTGTCTTCACATGGTAGAGAAGGGAGGTACCACCTGATGTTAGGTACTCAAGGATCTCATATTTGTCTTGGATAAGCTCCTGCTTTTTCCACATTGCTACCCCTCCGTTCTAGTCTCCATATGGACGGTTAGAATAGATACATCATCTGTCGGATGTTTGTCGTCCTTCGCCACGTGATAGAAATGATCGGTGATGGCTTCTAGTGTTTGCTTCTTTTCCAGCTGGGCCGTCCATTGCTGACTCAGCTCTTCTTCGGTAAACAAGCCATGGAACCCATCTGTACATAACAAAAAGTAATCCACATTCGTGAAGGTACCTGATGCCGTATAAGGCTTTACATCCCCTTTAATCCCCATACACTGTGTTAAATAATGGGCCTTATCGTGAGACTTAGCCTCCTCGGTTGTCATCAGCCCTTTCTCCACCTGCATCGAAGCGAAGGAATGGTCGACCGACAACTGCACGAACCTTTTTTCCTTATTCAAGTCAATCGTATCTCCATTTGGTTCTTCCAAATCGGTAATTTGCGCGCGATAACGATAAATACGTGTATCACCGATATGACAAATAAAATACTGATCATCGACAACCATCAATACGCTTAAGGTAGTGCCAATATCTTTCTGTTCCCGTCGGCCGATCTCCATCAGTTGTGTATTAATTTCAGCAAACAGGTCAATGATTTGTGCTTTACATGTCGGCAAAAAGTCAGCCGGTTTCTCATTCATCCATACCATACTGCGCCACCATTTTAATACGTAATCAACGGCGAAATAGCTGGCTGCATCACCAAGCTCATGACCGCCCATCCCATCTGCTATCACAAAAAGATGGACCGCTTGGCCAGTTGATAAGTTTTCGCTCGAGACGCCGATCGAATCTTGATTCGGTCGGTCTGTGCTTGGCCTGAAACTAAATTTACCCTGCTGAACGTGCGCTTTCATCTCTGTATTCGTCATTCTGTCACCCTGTACGTGTAGACCGTTTTGCCAATTTGAATCGTATCTTGATCGGACAGTTCATGGATTTTATAAGGAATGATCTTCTCTGCATTCACATAGGTACCATTTTTTGCACCGAGGTCCTTGATGCCATACGTGTCCGACAATTTGACGAACTCAACGTGCAAACGAGAAATGCCGACTCCTTTTTCAACAAAATCGGTACCTTTCTCCGCTCGGCCGATGGTAAAGCTGTCTTTATCTAATTGGATTTCTTCCTCAATGCCATCGCGATCCACCGTTAGATAATTAACCACTGCTTTCTTATTCGGTTTCGGGGCGACTTTCTCTTCATCTAATAACATCGTTTGGTCGTTCGATGGTATCTCCTCTTCATCGGGTGTCTCGAATGGAAATGCTGGTTCCGGTGTAAAGGATGGACTGGCTGGCATTTCTGGTGCTGGCTGTTGTCCTTCCATCGCGGGCATGGTCTGAGCCGCTTGGAATGAATCGGCTGCTTCCTGTTGTTTGGTTTCACTTGCTGGTTTACTCTTCGGTGTTGTTAATTGTTTCGCCTGCTTATTCTTCACCTTGACCTCTTTTTCGGTAATGGTTGGTTCGACACCTGGTCTCCAGACAAACCAATAAACCAAGACACCTGCGATAACGATCAGCGATAGGATCGACGACACGATTAACCAAAAGGAAGTAGGTCCATCACTATACAACTTCCAAATCATGGCTAGTATAATGACACCCATTAAAATGGAGTACGTCTTATTTTTACTTGTTAATGGTGGCAGCTTACGTACTTTCTTGATTTTGGTGATTTCTTTTGGCTGTTGGGTTTCTTCCTGTTCCTCTTGTTCTTCTTCTTCCCCATACTGAGTTTGCCGCTGCAACTGGCTGAGTAATTGTTTAATGCCATGAAGACTAAAGCCTGGGTCTTTAATGTAGCTTAATAACATCTTAAATTGTGCCCCATTCAACCCCTGCACTTCACTAGCTAAGTTGAGTAATAGTTTTTTCAACCCTTCATGAACGGTTTGGTTATTCGGCACTTCTTTCAATGGGACATAGGTTAAGTAGACTTGATGATAGCCATTGCCAATAAAAATATAATCCTCATCCAGAATAAAATGATCGTCACTCAACATATGATTATTGGAATCTTGGAGCGCCTGAATAATATTAATAAATAGCGAATAATAATTTTGCATCGATAAGGGACGTTCTTTCGCAAAAGGACGCAGCTTGCGTAAACCTTCTGTTTTATAAAAGATGGATGTTTCCCCGTTTACTTCTTCTAAACTAATCGGGAGCAATCTGGGAATGTTATTCGACTGAATCATTTTCAATTGCAAATCTTGAAAATCATTTGTCGTAAACCCTTTGTCTCCTGATGGCTGCAGCTTCATATAGCCGCCATTTGCTTCCAAATGATCTATATGGTATGTATCCAATGGGTTTGACACGTGGTGTTCCTCCTTTTTATTTGCTGTTTGGCAGTACGAATTAGCTCTTCACTTGGTATCGGTATTTCAAATCTTGTTTCATCGTCGATTGCTTCTGCTTCAAACGTTAAGTAAAGTAAATCGTAATCTTGAAAAATACTGTCGGTGTATACTAAATTTCCAGTTATTTCATCTCCAGGCGCTAATTCTTCCTCCCGTTCGGGAAATGTTTGATCTTCCGACATTAACAAGGAGGTATCTTCATCATATAATTGTGCCGATAACTGCTCTTTCGGTGTAATGGGGCTATCTCCCCGTATTTTTAATCGTTACATTAGCTACTAAGAATCGTCCTCCATCCTCAGCAGGAAAATTAATATCTTCTAAGGAAAGCCCATCTACTTCCTCTATACCCGTCTCTCTGATTTGAATACCGGTCTGGTGCTCTACATATTCATCAATGCTGTCTTCTACCTCTTCAAAAGCTTTATCCTCTTCATTTGTTTCCACAGTATCTGTTTCTCCCTCATTCGTATCAACTGTATGTGTTTCCTCTTCTTGCTGAGTCATAGCCCCTGGTGAATTCGTTTGTTTCTCAGAATCATCACTTGAACAAGCTACTAAATACAGTCCTGTTACTAGTAATAAAATAAGTGTGACTATTGTCTTTCTCATATACTTTTTAACAATGGATTCTCTGATTCTATCAAAGACATTTTTAATGAATTATTTCCTTAGAAAAATCACTTACCTATACATCTCAAGGGTGCTGTTGTCTGTCAGTCGCTAATTTAGTCCATAAACAATACCCTTCCCTTCACCTATTAATAGCCTTCTATTTTTAAGCAACAAACATATAATAAAAAGCAGTAATTACACCGGGAATGACGGCATATATAAACGGAAATCGATTCGACACATTTTGTTTAAATTCATCCAACGGGGTTAGTGATCTCTTTTGAATACTCTCCTTAATATGTAAGAAAGCTAATAGTAAATTGATAAATATTGTTTTAGTAAATAGCAATATAAAAAGTCCTATGATACCAGCAAAAATAATGGAGTACATGATCGCATAAAGCGTGAATAATACCCCAGTTATCGCTCCAATAGCAGCAAAAAGCTTAACGTCTCCGGCACCGATCGCCTTAAAAATATAGAGAACCAGCATGATGCCCCCCCCTGCTAATACAGCGAAAATGGACTGCAGAAAACCGTCAATCTGATTTACAAATACATGATATAAAATACCTACAAGCACCCCAGAAACATTCAACCAGTTTGGGATGCGGTGTTTGGTTATATCAAAATATGCTACTACCAGAAGGAAAATAATTAAGATGATAAAATGTCCTTGCAATGTTGTAGCCACCTTCCTTATCCATTTCCAACCCAGCCCCTTTCTACTACTACTTTCTTAATCTTGATATCTTTCTCCATGAAAGGGATCACCATTTTCATCGAGTTCTCTGCTTCAATCTTCACATCCGCTGCCTCACCAGATGTTCCGTGTGGGAAAGATGAATTGGTTACGGTAACCGTATCTGGACTAAAAAAATTCGTACTATACACATTTTCCTCATATTTACGCTGAACGATTCCTTGATACATGTCATTGGAAAAATGGTTTAAGGCGTCCCCTGATGTAGGAATAACATCTTTGCCAATTTCCCCTAATTTATCTAAGATAGCTTCAGCAACCTCGTTATTTCCTAGCTTACCAGCAGCACCTTCTGTCAAAGAATCAACAAATCCATCGGTCTGATCTTGAATTTGGCCTTGTGCAAGCATAGCTAGATAGGAATAATGTCCAACTGCTTGAGCAGTCTCATCTACAGCGTCTTGCAAAGCCATTTCTGCTATAGAAATTTTCACAAAGGTGGTTAACGCCAAAATGAATGCAAGGAAGATAGGGATAATCAATGTCGCTTCTACAGTGATACTTCCGTTATCCTTTTTAAGAAACTTCAACATTAACTCCTCCCTTTTTTGATTATTGTTAGTCTATTTGAACACAACGATCCTCAATCCTATCATAGTTCGCTATTCGTTCTACTTCATATTGATCATTAAGGAGGAAGTGCTGTTGATGATCCCCATCACTTGTCTCCCAAAAGCTAATAAACTTTCCGGTGAACCCATCATTTTTATGATCAATCTGTAATGCCTCACACACTTCTATATTAACAATATCTTCTGCTTGATATTCTTCACCCTGAGAATTCATATTCACTGCTTCTGCTACAATCGCTTCTTTGGCCTTATCCTTGTCTAGGTCTTCTATATGCATTTGAGGCTCTGCCTCGCCTCCAGACTCCGAATCACTACTGCCACAAGCAGACAATGCAAAGATAATGATGCTTGCTGCTAGCCATATCTTTTTCAATATAAAACACTCCTTGGATCAAGATAGTAATAAAGAGTATAGCGAAGAGATAAGGTTTCTCTTCGCAAAGAATATCCTTAATTCCCAGGGTTTGGAAGTTCAAAATGGGTTTCTTGGTCTGACATGAATTCATATTTTAATAAGAAAGTATCAGCATAATCTGTGGTTGTTGTATAAACTACATGCCCATTCACTTCATCACCGGGAGCTAATTCTTCCTCTCCTTCAGGAAAAAGTTCATCATAAGAAGTATCTCCTCCATCTTCATCAATGGCAGAAAGGTTTGCTGAGAACATTTGATTAGGTACGTAGCTTTCATCACTAATATTTTTAATCGTAACGTCTACAACAGCAAATACATCTTGTTCTCTAGCACCAGTTATATAATCTTCAATCGTATTACCATCGACTTCTTTCGTTAGATTAAAATCGTTCACTGTTACTTCATAGTCGAATTCATACATATCACTAGTAATAGTAGCTGTTTCTCCTATTTGGTATACTTGTTTCTGATCTTGGTCTTCTTCCCCTGAAGTTTCAGAATCTGTTTCTGTATCATTTTCTGTAGTAGAATTTGTATTCTCTTCTCCTGTATCTTCTGTTGCTTCTCCACCATCACTGCATGCTGCTAATAGCAATCCCGCAAATAGTAATATTAATATTTTTTTCACTTTCAATGCCTCCTAGTCTTAGTAAGTATATACTCTTCGTTTTTCAAATTTATAGTAATTACCTTCCACACTACCAGGCAATACTTCTGCTAATTGTGGAATAAACCAAAGCTTAAGCTCGGCTTCAACATTTCCTTCGATATAGGATGGTCTATCATTTAAATTAACACCTGTTTCTTTGGTAATAACGGCTTGCAACCTTCTTGTTTTTTCGTTATTATACGTCTCACCAGTAGATTTCATAGCCATTAGTATTCTCAAAAACATTGGCATATTTGCTGGGATACCTTTTCCTCCAAAAGCTTTAAGCGGATTCCATTGAATACTACCATCGCTAGTTAAATTGATTAAATCACTTCCCGTTGTAATCAATGCACCTGCTATAGCTTTAAAAAAGCCTAATGGACCAGCAAAACCTCCCTGTAAACCTTGACCAATTAAATTACCCACAAATAAAATCAATGCTATATCTTTGAGGAACATAAAATAATTCATGCCCGCTACATTGTATCCATAAGTAATATATTCTGCTTTTTTTGTGGAAAATGCATAAGATTCTGCACTGGTTAATTCATAAGGAGCTTTACTACCGTAATTAGCCATTATATATTCATTAACATACAATTCATTACGGACAGAATTCGGAAAGCCTTGCATAAATTCAATAAATTCTTTAAAGCGATCAAAGGCATCTTTTATGAACTGTAAACGACTTGGTTCCTCTGTGTCACCTGCATTCCCGGTTGTTCCATTATATTCTGCTATAATTTGGTCCAATTCTTGATACAGGGCATTATCCCCCTCAATTTGACCCTTAATATCATTCAAACTATTCAACTGTGCCCATAGTTCGCCAAAGCTAGTATCTGCCCGCTCTTCTTCCTCTTTTGTATCAACACTTTCTAACGATCTCTTGATTCTGTCATATTTGTCCATCTGAGTTTCAATTTTCTCGACTTGATTTTCTTTTAAATTATTTAATTTACTAACTAACGATTGAATAACCAACTCAGCGTTTGATTTTGTATCTTGATTAATGGCAATATAGAATAACGGAAATAATTGACCAACCGTAAATGCTTGTGCGTTTCCCGGATCAGGATTATCACCTAAGGATTGATCAATACGCACCGCTTCATAAATGGTATCCGAATTGTCTAGGATCTCTGTAAAGAATTCATCAGTTAAAGTGAATTCTTCTAGTTCCTCCAGTAACTCACTACCATTCATCAACTCATTGATTTGATCATTATAATCCTTCGCTGTTCCACTTTCTGGATTGTTCATACTTCCGTTAGCACCTATTAAAGATTTAGGTATGTCACGATGATAAGTTTCTAAATCAAACAGGCTTTTTGCAGCATCCTGATAGATGTCTGCCTCCATTCCTTCTTCATAGTGCTCCATTTCATCTTCTTCATCAGAACTTAATTCTTCCTCTTCATCTTCCTGTTTATCTTTTAATTCTTGATATCTGTCATGATAAAAAACAAGTTGACGAAACGTTCTAACTCCATCAGGTATCGGATCCGTATCTCCGGTTACCTGACTGCCAATAATATCATTTTCAATGTCTTCCTTAACTATTTTCTTATATTGATTTAATTGGGTAATCGCCTTATCAATTTCACGATTCCGCTTTTTCATCAAATCTAGTATCTCTTCGTAATTTTCGACTAGCTCTTCTGCTTCTTCCACTTCTTCTACCGATACATCATTTCCCGTCAACAAATCAAAAAGATCTTTTCCTACCTGCACTGGTGCCTGATATTTCATACTTTCTACTACTTGGTGTCTAAACACATCATAATCCACTAGATTCCTTGAATTATCAAAGTTTGCATTTACACTTGTCAATGTTGGTCTTGATAGATTCTGAGTTCCGCTTAATTCACCACTTGAATAAAACTGATTATTCATGTAAGAATCAAAACTATCGCCAGCTGCCTCACCATCATATGCAAACAATCCTACACCTGCCAAATCCGAACTAAATTGCGACATCGTAGAGCGTAAAGCTGTTTCCATTGCACTATCTATTTGACGCTCTGCACTAAGAATTCGTAATGTATCAATTAATAGCGCATTTAACAAAAAGATTGGCAAGATGATCATAATGGCGTAAACCGAAACGGAACCATTATCTTTAAAAAAAAGCCGTTTTATTTTCTTTTTCACCATTATTCACCACCAAAAAAGCTAGTTATAGAATCGACTGCGTCTCCCAACGCTCCACTGATACCAAATTCACTCCATAAATACTTGGCAAAATTAGCTGTTCTAACTAATTCCGGCGTTTCCGTCACCACATGGCTGGATGAGGCTTGCACCTCGCTACCTATTAATGTTTTTATAAAAGAAGGGATAAATAAACTGGACGTTGCTTCGACTTCAACTTCACTATAGATTAAGTTATTATTGTAATCCACCTTTAGTGACATAGCATTTTGGTAGACATCTGCCTTTCTTTTTTTTTCATTTACGACATCATCACCAGTAAAGCCAGATAAATTAAAAAAACCCAAAATATCATTATCAGTTATTCTCCAGTATAATCCGTCCCCACTTGGCATTCCTGTATATTCCTGCACAGTTATATCTCCGGTTTTAATATCTTTATTTGTACTATTCCATGTGTAAGCGAGCTCACCTGACACCTTATGAGCCATGTAGCCTGCTGTTCCCATTTGAAAAATAATAATACAAAAAAACACTCCAACCAAGGTGAACATTAAAAGCCCGGGAAAGACAAGAGTAGTTTCAATTGTAAAACTACCCTTATCCTCTTTAAGAAATAACCTCATGTTAGCTGCTCCTTCATCGCATTCTTTCTTCTACTGTATTTCATCTGAATTAAATTCCCATTCTGCACGGGTGGTAATCTGGTCACCTGCATGACCAAATGCAAGATTGTATTGTTCTACCTGCATCGCGTCAAATACAAAGGTGCCTTCGACAGAGTCACCAGGAGCTAATTCACCTTCCACCATTGTAATTTCTGAAGTATTTTGTAGATACTCTGAATCAACGGCTGGTACATATTCTTCAGAATCTAACTCCCCTATAGCTGGTGTAAAGATATCAGCAGCATCGAAGGTTTTATCATCTACATTTTCCACTGTTACATCCACCAAAACAAAAGTATCGTCGTATAATGTAACATTCTCTAATTCATCGCGATAACTTACTTCATTGATGGTCACTTCATATGTCAAATCATCTGGTGAACTAACTACTGTCGCCGTATCCCCAATACTTAATCCTAACTGATGTTCAATGTGTTCATCGTTATTTGTCTCTTCTTCATCTTCTCCCGTTGCTGGCTCATCGGGTTCTTGTTCCATATTATCGTCTGTTGTTTCATTGTCGGTTTGTGCTGTATCTGTTGATTCTGCTTCTTCTTCAGGTTCCTCATTAGAACAAGCTGCCAGGACTAAACTTAACAATAATACTGTGGGTAATAGCCAGTGTTTCCATTTCTTCATCATAGACAGTCCCTTCCTATTCCTAAAAACAGGTAAGCTCTCTCTTCTTTCACATAACAACCTGCTTTTCACTTTTACCAATTAACATTTACTTTTGTCCCAATGTGTGTTTTGCTTCATAACAGAAAGTCCCCCTTAGAAGGGTTATCAGTGACGAGCCCTTCTAAAGAGATGAACAATCAACATATTTCTCTAGCTAGCCTTTTCCCATTCAAACTAGTTACAAAATTTCGTTATCAATATCGGTAAATAAACTTTTAACCCATTCTTCAATTTTCCCTTTAAACATAATCGCAATGGCGATAAGTACGGATAAAATCAATAACATTTCGATCGTCTCTAACCCTTCCTCGTCATTCCAGAAATTCTTAAAAAATGTTTGTACGTTATTCATATAAAACCTCTCCTTTAATTTTTTTAAAATGAAGCTATGGCTGGATATATTACAACCAGAAGTACTGCTGCGAATATAAAGATGATAGGAAATACTAACTTAGAAGAAGCTTCCTCCCCTTTAATTCGGGTAACAGTCTTCCGTTTGTCCCATAATGATACAGATAATTCGTTTAATGACTGCACAAGCAGCGAACCACCTTTGCGGTAATTCATCATAACGGTTGTGGTAAAGATGGACACTTCCTGAATACCACAACGATAATTCAAATCTTTCATCACTTCTTGAAAGGATGTATTGGCAGTCATTTTATTGACGGCCTCATTCAACTCAAAATACAACGGGGATTCAAGCACTCGGTTCTTCTGTTGATCCACACTCTTTTTCATCGCACCTTGTACGGTTTCCCCAGCATTTACCAATAAAATAATCTTATTCACAAACTCCGGTAGTTCAATAATAATCGAATCTTTCCGTTGCTTTACCTTCTTATCTAAATCCTTAACCAGAAAGACACTTACTACCACCATTAAGATCAATCCGTAAATAAGGTTGATATTGCCGCCATCACTCACCTCCACTAATACCATGGTAAATAGTAGCATCACGGTAAGCAGTGTAATAATTTTTGCCAGATAGATCTTGGTATAGTCCCCCGATAGCTTACTGCCTCGTAAAATAATCATTTTCTGGTGAATCGCATTAATTAACTTTGGCAGGCGTCTATATAATTTCAACTTGTCAATCATAGCAAAGGCAAGAGGAGCAATGATTGGTAACGTGATATCTTCTTTATATTGATCGATGAATGACTCATATACTTTCTTATTCCTCCAAACAACCAATAGAATAATCACAATCAGCAGCAGAATTGTTATTCTTATTACCATGTAACCCCTCCCCTCTTAAATCTTGATATCCATAATCTTCTGACTAATCAATAAGCTACAGCCAACACAAATCAACACAACCGTCATCACGATGGGGCCTGGTGAACCAAATTCGTACAGTGGTGCTACAAAGTCTGGTGATGACGTTCGGAGAAAACCAACAATCCCTAATGGCGCAATAGCCATAATTTTTGATTCGAATTTCTTTTGCGAAACCAGCACCTTGATATCCTGTTGAATCTCGATCTTATCGGAAATAATATCGGCGGTTCGCTTGATAATCTCTACCAAATCACCACCTGTACGTTTACAGGTAATAAATACGTCGGAGAAATTTTTCACATCATCGATATCGGAACGTTTGGCAAAATCATCTAATGCCCGTTCGATAATCTCCCCATTCTCAATTCTCCGGTTGATTAACTGAAATTCCTTGATTATATAAGTGTTTTCATCTGGGTAAAGCAGCTTCAGGTCTTTTAACACATCGCGGAAGGCATTCTCAATCGACTGTCCGGCCGCCATGGAAGAGGCAAGGGAAGAAATGGCCTCTTTAAATTGTAAACTTAACTCATCTTGCCGTTTATTGCGTAAATCTTTCTTCTTGAATTTTGGATAAATCATTCCAAAACATGCCGCAATGAGGGAAACGATCCAATTATCATAAAAGAGATAAGAGATACCGAAGATAACAGCGGCAGCAATCAAAGAATATTTCACCTTCTCTTGTAAGGTCATCTCATAGATGGCATAATCAACCAATGCTTCTCCGCCAATGGTTCGTTTGCGGATAACCGTCATGCTTTTCTCTCTGATTTCTCCCTCTTTTTTCTCGATTTCTTTTTCTTGCTGTTTTGCTTTCCTATGCTTGATCACCCGACGACCAACTAGCACACTTAACAAAATGGCAATCACAATCGATCCGATGATTTGTTCTATATTCATGCTTCAACCAACTTTCGGTTACGATTTGGTAAACTGTTCTGCTGCTTCATTCTTACCAGCTAGCTTCAATTTGTTGACAGCTTGCAGCGGATGATCCGTTTTCTTCAGTTTACCGATGATTTTACCACGGTAGTCTTCTCCTTCTTCCACAAACTGATAAAGAGGCGCGGTGATAATCTCGCCATTCTCCATGCCCAACACTTCGGAAACCTGCACCACCCTTCTAGAGTGATCTCGAAAGCGGGAAAGGTGTACCATAATGTCGATGGCGGAACTAATTTGTTTACGGATCACGTCAATCGGTAATTCGGCACCGCTAAGCACCATTGTTTCCAAACGACTTAACATATCATTGATCGAGTTGGCGTGGCCTGTTGATAAAGAACCATCATGACCCGTGTTCATCGCCTGAAGCATATCCAACGCCTCACCACCACGTACCTCCCCAACGATTATTCGTGATGGGCGCATCCGTAACGAAGCTTTGATCAAATCACGAATGCTTACCTCCCCTTTTCCTTCCGTATTCTTATTCCTTGTCTCCAAGCTGACCAAGTTCGGAATATTTTGAATCTGTAACTCGGCGGAGTCCTCGATGGAGATCAAGCGCTCATCTTCTGGAATAAAATTCGATAGTACGTTCAAGAAAGTTGTTTTTCCTGAACCAGTTCCTCCGCTAATAAAAATATTGAACTTCGCTTCCACCAGCTGCTGAAGGAAATAAGCGACCTCTTCGTCCAAGGCGCCAAATTTAATTAAATCTTCAATCATAAGCGGTCGTTCGGGGAACTTACGAATCGTCATCGCCGGTCCTTTTAAGGCGATAGGCGGTAACACAACGTTAACACGTGAACCATCTTCTAACCGAGCATCGACGATTGGACTTGCCTCGTTAACCACCCGGTTTACCTTGGATACGATCGTTTGGATGGTATCCTCCAGCTTCTGCCTGCTTTCAAACTTGACGCCAGCATCGTAAACTTGTCCTGCTCGTTCAATAAAAATCTCTTCATGATTATTGATCATAATCTCCGTAATCGAGGGATCATCCAAGATTGGCTGGAGTACACCTAGACCACGGAAAGCATGATACATGCGATCGACAATTCGCTTAATCATTTGCGAAGTCATTTGATGTTCTTTCGCATATTCAATGACGGTTTCTTCTACCATCTCTAACAATTCTTCATTGGTAGTGGAGTGCATAAAATCCAGCACTTCACGCAGTTTTTCAATCAATAGATTGGTAATATCGTCTTCCGTTTGCGGCAATACCTCTTCTTCTTCTGGTTTCTTCTTGGTTGTTTGATTAGCCATCGACTAGCGACACCTCCATATAGATGTCATCATTCTCAGCAATAGACTGATAGAGTTCTTCACCAATAACTGTATCCTCAAGCATTTTCGTTTGTTCATTCACCGTTAACCATTGTGGACGAAAAGGTATATGTGTTTCGATGCTGAAGTTATAGTCATTAAAGCCTTCAAACATTGTTGCACCAACTTTATTCAACACATAATGAATCTTTGTCTTATCAATACCCTCATCAAAGATATCACGATCTAGTTTATACTGGGATCTGGCAAAACTGCTTTGGTCGGAGCTAAGCAGCCAGAAGATATCATCACTCGCTCTCATCGCTGCTTGATTTCGTTCATGCAGGGTGGCGTCCAAATCGATAATAATATAATCATAGCTTTCTGAATCTTTCAGCGCCTGTATTAATGCCTCTACCTCTTCCCCTTTTATTTGATCCATTTCCTCAGGTAAGATTGGCAAAGCGAAATAATCAATATTCGTTAAGCTGTCACTAGATTTTAACGATTCAATTTTGGCGATTAATTTCTCTACATTATTCTTTAAGTAGTAAAAGACTTCAACGGCTGATGGCTTCTCTTCCTGAAAGAACAGGTCAGTATTATGAATATGTTCTAAATTCAAATAAAAGGTGCGCTTTCCTTGTTGTGCCAAGTACCTTGCCAAACAAAGCGAGGTTAGTGTTTTACCAGCACTGGCACTTCCACTGTAAAAGCTAATCACCTTTTCCTTCTGTTTGCCATTCATTAACGTATCCGTCTTGCCATGCGCCTCATAAAACGCTACTAAAACTTGCGATAACAATTGCTTTAACGGTTGATACTTAAACACACTTTCCAAATCTTCCGGGGCTGTAGCCTGATCGTCAGCTAACCAAATTACCTTATCAAAGTTGGTTGGATCATCATCCTTCCTTGTTACATCGGTTAATAAGATATGTTGTTTTTGGTTGCGCACGTTGCTACGAAATGCCTCGCTGTCTGTATAGATTTTGGCAGAGAACTTCATGCCATTTTCAGGATTTCTTATGTAACTCGAGAAATAAGCAGCATAGGATTCGTCAAATGTATAAAGCACCAAATTAATTTTATGCATATACTTCACTTCCTTATGTTGTATAAAATCTAGGCATAGTTTTACTTTTTATAATGTTACTAAAATTGTCACAAGATGATAAGAGGAAAATCAAAAAACAGTTGATTTGACCTAGAGGTGCATATGAAATTATATTGAATTCAAGATATTTTGGTTATTTTTTGATGTGAAAACGCCAAAAAACATCCTAAAAACGAATATTTTTCGAATAATTCCATTAAGCATCCGTTTTTAGGTTTAATTTTCCATTGTTTTTAACAATTTAAATAATAACGTACTGGTTTAACCGTTGTGATTAAAAAGGCTTAAATGTAGTGAAAATTATATATTAGGTCCTTTTTTTTAGGTCTTTAATCTTTGTTTTTGCTTTGTTTTACACGTTTTTCACTTAATTGTATTGGCTTTGTAATAATGATGTCTTGATTTGTCACATGATTTGTGCTTTTTAGAAAACATTTTTCCCTTGTTATGTTCTTTATTATGAATAATTGATGATTTTACCATATGGTGTTATGCATAATAAAGATTCCAGGTTATATTTGTGAAAGGGTATTCTTACAGACAGAATTTCACTTTTTCCATTTTTTATCTTTTGGGTTTGTTCTTACGGACAAAATCAAACAATTTCCTTATCTTTTGTCCGTTATATTCAGGTGAGTGCCAAGGTGCCGCATTTTACAAAACTAACGTTCGTTTTGTTTTTCCTCTCTGAATTGATATCTCAACCTATCAAGGCTTGTCCAGGCTTTTCTTTACGTGTTCCAAACGATCTGGGTAATCGGTGAATAGTCCTTTCACTCCCCATTCCATTAATCGTTTCATATCTTCTTCTTTATTTACCGTATAGGCGTAAACCAATAAACCTGCTTGTCTTATTTGCTTAACCCGCTGCTGGTTGAGGAGGCTATGCGCAACCCCTGCCCCAATCGCATACTCATACACCTGCTGATAATCTATACTTGATAATCGATCTTGATGAATCAATTGCACCAATGGAATAGCAGGTTCCAGTTCATGCATCTTTTTCAGTACGTCCTCATCAAACGATTGGAGCACTACTCTATTCGACTCGATCAATTCATATTTATTTAGCAGAGCAAGCAATTGATCCATAGCTCCTTCTTTTGTTTCTTTTATCTCTATATAGAAGGAAACATCAGGATGTAAGCATTGAATAATTTCTTCTAATAAAGGTACCTGCAAGTCTTTATAGTCTTGGTTGAATTTTTCAGGATAAAGCTGATTAAACCAACTTCCTGCATCCAGTGCTTTCAAATCATCTATTGTTATGTCCTTCAGCTTTCCTTGTCCTGAAGTAGTACGAGACAATTCTTCATCATGGAAAGCCACAAATGAACCATCCGTCGTTTGCTGAAGATCGATCTCTATATAATCAGTTTGCATCTCAACCGCTTGCTGATAGGCAGGTAATGTATGTTCAGGAGCATGGCCTGATGCCCCTCGGTGTGCAATATTAAAAACCGGAGGATCAATAAATGCCTCAGGCAAAAAATTACTCGTTGCCCACATAAGCATATAGAGCGCCACCCACGTGATTCGATTGCCTTTTTTCATTGTATAGGATTCTCCCTTCGCCGCTTTATTTGAGGTTGGCATAAAAGTAAATGCTTGGCATCCTTTGGGTGGTATCTTTCGAAACATGCCTCTAACGTTATTGGTAACCTGATTTGTCTTGGGCTATACGCAGTAAAAAATGGCTATATTCTCCTCTGTAAAACGGGTGATAAAGCTTCATACAGAAAAGCTGTTATATCTCAGTGGAGAAAATGTATAAATTGACCGCATATTACTAAAACTAGGGTCATTATCAGATGCAGCCATGAACTGAGGGACTTATTTTTATGAAGCGAAGAACAATCAAACAATCGAAGCATGAAAAACAGGATAAAATGGTTAACATCCCCTTTCTTTACACAGATCTGGAGGCGAACAAACAAGAAATTTCCCAGCGTTTAGGGGAGAGTTCTGATATCAATATAAGAGAATTAACCATTCAAGAAAAAAAGGCCGCGGTTGTATTTATTGATGGCCTCGCTAATAAAGACGTCATCCAGCATTACCTGATTGAAAACCTAATTGGATTAAAGTGGAATACTGAGGATGAATCACCGGACAAGCTTTATCAATTACTACAATCCTCATCCATCTCAACTGCTGAACTCTCAAGTCTCAACAACTTCGAGACATTAGTGAACCATTTATTAGAGGGAGACACCATTTTGCTAATAGATGGCTATGCAGAAGGGTTTGCCGTCGGATCTTACGGCCTTAAAGAGCGAGGAATAGAAGCGCCAACAACCCAACAGGTGGTTCGTGGGCCTAAGGATGCCTTTACGGAGACATTGTCTGTCAATACAGCTTTGGTACGGAAACGAATCAAGGATCCAAACTTATGGTTCCAATCGTTTCAATTGGGGGAGAAGACGCATACGGAAGTAACGATCGCTTATTTACACGGTGTCGTTCAACCGAAAATTGTCAAAGAAGTCGAACAACGACTGCAGCGCATCAATGTTGCTTCTATTTTGGAAAGTGGGAATATCGAAGAATTGATTCAAGACAAAACCTACACTCCTTTCCCCACCGTTTTCAATAGTGAGAGACCTGACTCCATTAGCGCCGGAATTTTGGAAGGAAAGGTTGCAATATTTATAGATGGAACTCCTTTTGTATTGTTAGTACCCGCTTTACTAGTAGACTTTCTCCATTCTAGCGAGGATCATTATCAAAGGCATGATATTGCTACATTTATCCGAACATTGCGATTTATTGCATTTTTCTTCGCTTTGTTAACACCGTCTACTTATATCGCATTAACCACCTTTCATCAAGAAATGATTCCGACGACATTATTGATCAGTTTAGCGGCACAGAGAGAAGGGATACCTTTCCCAGCATTAGTGGAAGCACTCATTATGGAGGTTACCTTTGAATTGTTACGTGAAGCAGGAATTCGCCTGCCCAGCCCTGTCGGTTCGGCTATTTCTATTGTGGGGGCACTTGTGCTTGGGCAGGCAGCGGTCGACGCCGGTATTGTCTCGGCTACGATGGTCATTGTTGTTTCCTTAACGGCGATTTGTAGTTTTATTTTCCCTAGCTACAACTTAGCCATTAGTGTTCGACTCTTGCGGTTTTGTTTTATGATATTAGCGGCCACCTTAGGTTTATTCGGTATCTTCATTGGGATATTATTGATGGCTCTTCATCTTTCCAGCTTACGATCTTTTGGAATTCCCTATTTATCACCATTTGCTCCATTTATACCGAGTGATCAAAAAGATGCCGTCATTCGAAAGCCGTTTTGGGCATTATTTACCCGTCCAAGACTAATTAATCAACGAGATATCACTAAAGAGGATACGCCAAAACCAAAACCGGCTAATAAACGGTAAACTTTATACAAGGAGGAAGGTCTATGTCTTATGCAATCAAATGTTTTTCTTTTGTCCTTTGCTGCTGCTTTCTAACAGGCTGTTGGAGCGCAAATGAACTAACAGATATCTCTTTAGCTACCGGACTAGCTATTGATAAGGATGAACAAGGATACATGGTGACGATTCAAGTGCTTAATCCTAATGAAATAGCTGGAGATAAGATTTCTAACCGTGCCACGATTTCTACCTATTCTGCCGTGGGGGAGACCACGTTCGAGGCTGTCCGTAAACTTACCGAGACCTCACCTAGAAAAGTGAACCTCAGTCACCTACAGTTGATTGTTTATGGAGAAGAATTGGCGCGAGAAGGAATTGGAAAAACGCTGGATATGCTACGTAGAGATCATGAATTACGTACAGACTTTAATATTATTGTAGCCAAAGGTACACGTGGCAAAGAATTAATAAGTATTCTTACCCCATTAGAACGAATACCAGCAGCAAAAATAAAAACAAGTCTGGAATCATCACAGAATTTCCTTGCCTCCACCAAGGTAGTGCAGCTTAATGAATTAGTTGAGTCTATTTCTGCTGAAGGAAAGGAAGCAGTATTAAACAGTGTCTATGTAGAAGGAGATACAAATTTTGGACCTAAAATTGATAATGCTGAGAGCGGAACTGCCCCTACGAAGCTGCTTCTTGATGGAATTGGTGTATTCTCAGATGACAAATTGCAAGGGTGGTTAAGTACGAATGAAGGAAAGGGCTATAATTTTATCACCGATAACATCACAAGTACTTCCATTCAAACCAATTGTGGGGAAAGTGGAAAGCTAGCACTGGAAGTAACCAGCAGTAAAACAAAATTAAAAGGAATGTGGAAGGATGGAACTCCACAGATAGGTATCACGATTAATCTTGAGGCAAATATCGCGGATGCTGAATGTGACATTGACTTAACCAAGAAAGAGAATATATTGGCACTTCGTGAAGGTGCGGATAAAAGTATTAAAGCATTAGTGGAAACAAGTATTCTTACTGCGAAAGAGTATGAAAGTGATATCTTTGGATTTGGAGAAGTCATGAAACGATCTCATCCAAAAATATGGGACAAAATAAAAGGGGACTGGCCAAGCCACTTTTCCAACCTCACTGCCGATATTGAAGTAAGTACAGAAATCAAAAATGCTGGCATGATTGCGCAGCCAATATATGACGCCGTACAACGAAAAAAACAACAAAAAGAAGGGAATTAACTATGTGGGAAATGTTGGTGTTCTATTTCATTTTTGGCCTCCTGTATTTTGTTACGGTCAGGAAACAACATGTTCATAAATGGGATTTTATCGTTTATAATATTTTGATGTTGCTTGTCTTAACAGTCTTCACTTTATATTTTTTTGGCGTTCGTTTTCCCTATTTAGTTCATGTACTAGACACACTCACTCAACCACTCTCTGGATCGTTGAGAAACTGGATTAATCATTTTCAAGCCCCTTAGGAGGCCGACTCATGATAAAAGAACGAATCGATAGTAAACAATTTACCGTGTTAGTTATTATGAATACCCTAGGTGCAGCCATCATTTATATTCCCAGTATTGCTGCACGCATGGCGAAAGAGAACGGCTGGATCTCCATTGTTCTTATGGTTATTACTGGATTGGGGCTTATTCTGCTCTATAATCGGATTATTACCCATCAAGACTCCCGCGGATTATTCCACACCATAGAGCAAGCCATTGGCAAACGGGCTGGATGGCTCCTTAGTTTACTATTTATTGGTTTTATTTTTATGAATCTTTGGGCCAATCTCTGGGCAGTTGGTGACTTCCTCTCCATTCAAATCTTGATGGAAACCCCATTTGAAGTGATCACGTTCCTCATCATTCTGACAGTGGGTATCGCAGTTAGCTATGGACTAGAGGTAGTTGCCAGAACAGCAGAGCTGTTTTTTCCCTTTACAATGCTGTGCGCTATTCTGTTAACTTTCTTAGTATTAAAGGGGGCCAGTGTTGAAAACCTCCTGCCTGTATTCCAATTGAATCGTACTGGTACGTTTGCTGGTATCTTACCGATGGTGTCAATCACTTTCTTAGAGCTTTTCATTCTGGTAGGCATCACCCATACCGTTAACGAAAAACAAGCGGCTAAAAGAGCCTTCTTCATTGGCGGTGGGTTTAGTGGGTTTATTCTGTTTGCGATCACCATCGCTTGTATTCTTGTATTAGGACCACAAGGAACTGCTGACTCTTCTTATCCAGTATACGCCCTAGGACAGCGGATCAGCCTTTTTAATTTCATTGAACGAATTGAAATCATCGTGGCTTTCATTTGGTTCTTCACTATTTTTTTTAAATTGTGTATCTCTTTTTATGTACTATCCCAAGGGTTAAAATACTTAGTCAAGTTACATAACCCACAAATTGTAACTATACCAATAGCTTTGCTTGTCTTTTTTTCGGGGATCATGGCCGCCCCTAATCCCTATGCATCACAAGATTTCATCAATGGGCCGGTTATTATATTATCAATATTGGCAGGGCTTATCTTGCCCTTGATTGTCTTGATTGGTCTTCGTATAAGGAAAAAGTAACTACTGCCATTTGTTGATATATTTGCCTTGATAGTGCTTTAATTGATTCAATAATGGTTCCGGCTGATCCTCAAGCAGAACAAGCTCCTTAAATTCGGGACGAACAAAGCCTTGTTCAATCATGTGATCAAATAAGGTGATAATCGGATCATAATAATGGTTTACATTCAAAAGGGCGCATGGTTTTTGGTGGTAACCTATCTGTTGCCAAGTAAATACTTCAAACCATTCCTCCAGGGTACCCGTCCCTCCCGGCAAGGCAATAAAGCCATCGGCAAGGTTGGACATTAATGCCTTTCGTTCGTGCATCGTATCCACGATGTGCAGCTCAGTCAGGGAGTCATGTGCTATTTCTACACTTTTCAGTTTTTGAGGTAAGACACCAATAGCCTTGCCTCCCCTTTCCAATACACCATCAGCAACGGCGCCCATACATCCCACATTGGATCCGCCGTAAACTAACGTTATTTGTTGTTCAGCCATAAGTATGCCAAGTTTTCGCGCCTCTTCCATATAAATAGCATCGGTGCCAGCGCTTGAACCGCAATATACAGTAATAGCCTGTACCATTCTCTCATTCCTCCTGTTCAAAAATTCATATCGAGTAATGCACGATAAGTTTCGATTAAATCCGGATGTTTTTCGACAGCTTTAAGCGGCTGACCAGGACTATTCGGCTTGTCATAGCTAAACAAAACCGTTCCATCTGCAAATATTTGAAAGGCATAGTTCCCTTTGCTTGTACTCCCCAATTCTGCGTCGTCAAAAAATCCGAATACATAGTAATTATCTTCTTGTTCTAACTTTTTCATTAATTCTTCTCGGTCGATGTTTTCTGTCTCCATTCCATCGAGTTCTGTCAGTACATTTTCGATTTCCTCTAGGTCTGTTACTATTTTGGTCTGTTGTTCTGAGGCAACAGATTTTTCTATCTTTTGTACATATAACAAATCAGCGAAGTCTTTATTCTCTAATTGTACAGTACGCTGTTCACTCGCACAGCCACTTGTTAGTATAATCATACTCAACCACAGCAGCAGACTTCTTTTCACTGCCATCCCCTCTTTCCTTGACATTTGGCTACCTATTTAATATATCCACTATATACTATACTATATTTCATCCAGGAAAGTGAGGGGGTGTTTCATTTAATTGATTCAAAAGTAGTTTACAGATATACTTTTTTCAGTATAATCAAATATATGTAGCGAAGCGAAAGAGAGGATGAAAAACGATGGATTGGATGGAACTATCCTTACCTATTATCAAAAATATTGCCTTAGCCCTTGTTATTTTAATTATTGGGTTGTTTGTGATCAAGCTATTAACCTCTATGATCAAACGTAAATTAGAAAAGTCGGCATTAGATCCTAGCCTAAAACCATTCTTTGTCTCTATTATTAATGCCACCTTGAAAATTTTATTGGCCATTGCCATTATTAAAACCTTAGGTGTGGAGACTACTTCGTTTGTAGCTGTGATTGCAGCTTCAGGATTTGCGATTGGATTGGCTTTTCAAGGGTCATTGGCCAATTTCGCTGGCGGGGTTCTGCTCTTAACCATTCGGCCATTTAATGTCGGGGATTATATTGAAGGAGGTGGCTATTCCGGAACGGTACGAGCCATTCAAATCCTTTATACCGAATTAATAACCGCAGATAATAAGGTCGTCTTCATTCCAAATGGCAGCCTATCTAACGCTGGTATTGTCAATTACTCTACCAATGAGCAACGCCGGGTTGATTTCACCTTTAAAATCAGCGGAGATTTGGCAGTTAATGACGTTATCCTTAAGCTGAGTCAAATAGCGGAACAGCATCCTTCTGTATTATCCAATCCCGCACCGTTTGTTCGATTGTCATCTCATCAGGATGCAACAACCGAGTATACCATGCAAGTATGGGTACAGAGCGAAGACTATTGGGATGTTTACTATGATATATTAGAGGCAGAGAAAAAATTATTTTAGTTTTTAGAGTGAACCACGTTGATAACAAGCGTGGTTCTTTTAGTTGTTGTGTGGGGGATTCATATAGACTCAGGAGTGCAGTGGGCGGTTCTCTTCAGTCCGCGAGATTCGTTCTTTTGAGCTGAAGAACTACTATTTTTCTTACAGTTTTCTTATCAAAGGACTCTTCTTCCAATTGTACAGTAGCTTTTTTCTACAATCCAATTATTTAACATCTTCTCCTGAAAGCTTTACAATGATAAGAGATAATTAAAAAGAAAGGGTGAATGTTATGCATATTTTAGTAGTTGGAGCAAATGGACAAATAGGTAAACACTTAGTCAAGCAGATTCAAGAAAATGGAGATCAGGCACGAGCACTTATTCGCAAAGAAGAACAGGCTGATTACTTTAAAGAGTTAGGCGCCGAGGTTGCTATTGTCAATTTAGAAGATGAGGTCGAAGCAATCGCAAAAGCAGCTGAAGGTGTTGACGCGGTTGTATTTACAGCTGGATCCGGTGGTAATACTGGAAAAGATAAAACCTTGATGATTGACTTAGATGGTGCGGTAAAAACCATTCAAGCAGCTGAAAAAAACAACATCAAACGCTTTATTATGATCAGTTCGTTTGATACTAGCCGTGAAGCCATTCAAGCGGCGCCTGAATCATTTGCGCCTTACGTCGTAGCAAAACATTATGCCGACGAATGGCTATTAAACACCGACTTAGACTATACAATCATTCATCCGGGCATGTTAACCAATGACCCTGGCACCAATCAAATTAAACTTGGAGCCAAGGTAGCAAGAGGCGAAGTACCTCGAGAGGATGTCGCCAAAGTGATTTATACCAGCTTGAATAACGACTCCACCATTGGCAAGAGATTCCAAGTGGTAGGTGGACAGACTCCGGTGGAAGAAGCGATTCAGTCAGTAAAATAAGAAGGAAATCGAGTAGTACTCACTCGTTTTTACTAAGAAAGGTTTGTGCATACGTCACAGCCCTTTCTTTTTTTGATGTCATTTTTGCAATCGGTTATAATAAAGAAAGACTGTCATCAGTGATCCCCACTTTGGTTCTTCTGAGTATACTCCAACTCTGGAAGTAAGGTCTTACGGATAAGGACACCAGGATATAGGAATGACCAACAACAAAAAACGGAAAATTCATTCCTTAAGTTTAAAAAGAATCTATTACTTGGTTTCTTGAAAGATACACGTTGTAATAAAGGAGAATCGAATTAATGAAGCATTTAACGATACATTCTGTCGAGTTTCAACAGATCTTGCATAATTTACACATCGAAGACTTGCAAATATCCAGCGCCAATCAGAAAAAAATCCTCGATCTCCTGAATGCTGGAGACCAGATAACCCCAGCTAAAATAAAGGAGTTGTACCAACGTGGATAAGTATCATTCTACCAATAATGACCAGTATCTACTAACCCATAACCTTATTGGGGCTGAAACTTTCCAAGAGCTAAAGGATTTAGAAGCAATGGCGTTTGCTGCACGAGCAGCGGAATTTGTGAAATCGAAGCACGTTCTCACTAGCTTCACCGAAGAGGATTTCAAAGGCCTCCATCAGCACCTTTTCCAAGATGTCTATTCCTTTGCAGGAGAATACCGGGATGTTGACTTAGCCAAAGGAGATACACAATTTTGTAAAGCAGCCTTCCTTTCGTCCTATGCAAAGACATTGTTTAACCAGTTACTTCACGAACCGGAATGGCCTTCTTTAGCATTGCCATAGAAAGATTGGCCTATTTTAAGGCAGAGCTTAACATGCTGCACCCCTTTCGAGAGGGCAATGGTCGCGTGATACGTATGTTCATCCATGACTATGCCAAGGCGCGTCAGATTGATTGACACTATGAAACGATCACCCGGGAAGTTTATATCACCGCCATGATCCAATCTGTCACCAATACCAGCGCCTTGCAATCCCTTTTTTTGCAAACCATCAACTACAAGAAATGATGAATACTTCCTATCATAAACGGGTACACGTATGGTGAAGGAGGGTCAGCGGATGCGAATTTTTGTTTACGTATTAACTATTTTGTTCTTAATTGGCTGCTCAGAAAACCCATCACAAGAACAAGAAGACAGCCAAGAAACACCAGTCAACCCAGAAACAGAAGCAATGTCTGTAGAAAGTTTAGGGGATAATCTGGATACCCCATGGACCATAGCCAAACACGAAGATACCATATACCTTACAGAACGCCCGGGTGCCATCGTCCAAATAGAAGATGGTCAATCTGTCCAACAAGAAGTAGACTTGGAAAAATCTATATCTACTGCGTCAGAAGCAGGCTTCCTAGGCTTTACCTTAGCACCTGATTTCGCTGAGTCACAAACGGCTTTTGCTTATTATACATATGAAGAGGATGGCAATGCCTATAATCGAATTGTCTCGTTGCAATTGACTGATGATACCTGGGAAGAACAGCGAGTGCTGCTTGATCAGATTCCAAGTGGTAATGTTCATCATGGAGGCCGGCTTGCCATCGGCCCAGATAATAAGCTCTACGCCACAACCGGTGACGCAGCACAACCCGAGTTAGCGCAAGATGTCCAGTCATTGGCTGGAAAAATTCTACGCTTAAACCTGGATGGCTCGATCCCCGAGGACAATCCTTTTAATGATTCTTACATCTATAGTTATGGCCACCGTAACCCACAAGGCTTGGTTTGGGATTCAGAAGACCAGTTGTATGCTACCGAACATGGCAATAATGCCAATGATGAGATCAACTTAATCGAAGCAGGGCAAAATTACGGCTGGCCTCATATTGAAGGAGAAGAAACGCAACAAGACATGGAATCCCCGCTATTCACCTCGGGAACGGAGGTAACTTGGGCCCCTTCTGGTGTGGATTTCTATGATGATAAATTATTTGTTGCGGCTTTACGAGGAACAGCGTTACTGGAGTTTGACTTAGATGCCAATACACAGCAAACATTCCTGGAAGGATATGGCCGAATTCGTGATATTTATATAGAGGATGACGAACTCTATTTTATCACCAATAATACCGATGGCCGTGGTTCCCCGCAAGCAGATGATGATCAGCTTTATCGTATCACTTTAACAGAATAACAGCAGATTGCCTGCTGTTATTCTTGTTTGTCGCCAACTTGCCCCCGTAACAAACGAAATAAGCCTATTACTAATAAGATAAAGGCAAGCAATTCCAATGCTCTAGGTATGAATAAATGGAATAAGGTGTATTGTTCACCCAAATTCAACGAGATGGCATCGATACCCCCTTCATCTATAGTAATAAAAACAAACTAGTTATTTCCATTTAATCCTCTCTTATTTGCATCTTGAAAACCATGTCCTTCCTCTGCCAATGCTTTCCTTAATACCGGCAAGGAAGCTTTTCCTATACCATGAAGCCTTAATATCTGTTTTTCCGAGTACCTAGATAAGACTTCCAGCGTGTCAATACCCTCGGCTATCAATGCCCTTCTCGCAGGTGCACTGACCTCAGACAGAAAACCTGTCGTCGGCTTCTTTTCTTCTTCACAGGTTGGACAGGTAGGGCAATCACTACTTTTATAGTAACGATGCCCCTTGTCACAGATTCTTAACGTTTTCTCACTCATCGATTCTCCTCCTGCATATAAGCCAAAACTGCCTGTTTTGTGCTTTCCAGTTCTTCATCAACTATTGCTTTGAAATGAAAGGCTTCTTCTAGCTCCTCTATCAATTTATCTGTTGTGGAATAAGGGATACTATCTAGATTTACCGCAAAACCAATTGCAGCAATATCCTCATGATAAAGATTATAGTGATGGGAAAGGTCAATCATTTCACTTGTCAAGGAAGCTACTAACCGCTCTAAAGGGAGATGAACATGCCGAACTGCAATCTGTTCTCCAAACTCATCCATAATGATTAGTCTACTCTCATTCATTTGATAGTTGGCAAGAAAAGCATACATGATAGAACCTCCTCTATATTTTACATAAAGTATACCACATTAATATAGGAAGAAAACGGGTATTACTTACTTTTCAAACGCTTGACAAATGCGTATAATAAAAAACGTGCTCCAAATAAATGATTTAAGAATCGAGGTAAATCATGAAGAAAACAAAAAAACAACAAGTCATGGCGGTAGTGCGTGGAATAATGGTTGCCATTGGCGGCTTTATTACAGCCTACGGATTAGAAGCTGTCTTGATACCTAATAATGTATCAGATGGGGGAGTGACTGGTCTTAGTATTGTCGGCTCGCAATGGACAGGATTGCAGTTGGGGATTCTGATCACCTTGCTCAACATCCCGTTTATTATTCTCGGTTATAAACGCATTGGACAAAACTTTGCGATCTACTCGATTATTGGAATTATTTCACTGGCCGTCAGTACCAATCTCATGCACCATATCCCTACCATTATCGAAGGGGACACGCTGCTAATCACCGTGGTTGGGGGCATTATTATTGGTTTCGGTATGGGGCTTGCGCTTAGGAATGGCGGGGCACTAGATGGCATTGATATGCTAGCAGTGCTTCTATCAAAAAAATCTCCCTTTGGCACAAGTGATTTGATTCTCTTTTTAAATATGTTCGTCTTTATCATTGTTTCTACTGTATTTGGCTTCCAAGGTGCTATTCTATCCGCTATCGCTTATTTTATCGCTTCTAAGGTGATTCATATTGTAGAAGAAGGCCTCAGCGGTACCAAAACCTTCAATATCATTACCGATCAGCCAGAGGTTATGGCAAAAACGATTGCTGACCGTTTGCAACGAGGATCAACTTATAAAACAGTACAAGGTAGTTATTCCAAAGAAGAGTTTGTCGAGGTATCTTGTGTAGTCAACCGCTTAGAGGAAAGCAAGATGAAGGAAATTATTCAGGAAATTGATCCGAAGGCTTTCGTCACCGTCTATGACACTTCAGAGGTTCGCGGGGGCAGTTTCTCCAAGCACGTTATTGATTAATATGGTTACAATGGAAAGGGGACTATCAATGAAACTTCAATTTGACAACGAACTTGACCTAAATTTAAGGAATGTCCAGTTACGCATCACCAGCTTTTATAAATTTCTCTACCAAATCAATGATTTGATACTGGGTATTATTTTCTTAATTGGCAGTTTCCTATTTTTCAGTGAATCGACCACCTTTTACGGAACAATTCTATTTGTGATAGGTAGTGTGCAAATGTTGATTCGGCCAGTGATCTCTATCGTACATGATATTCATATCTCTAAAGTAAAGCAGCAAATGGATAATGACCGTAAAAAAGCTCCTCGTACTTGATGACGAGGGGCTTTCTCTTAAAACCAGTTCTTTCGTTTAAAATATAAAATTAACAACGCGCTAATAATCAATATAGCAGCCACAATCGTTATATAACCATATGACCAATTCACCCCTGGCATATATTGAAAATTCATGCCGTAAAAACCCGTGATCAGCGATAAAGGCAGGAAAATAGCTGATACCAGTGTTAATAGCTGCATCACACGATTCATGCGATACGAATTGATCGAGGCATAATTGTCACGAATATCACCGGTCATCTCCTGTGCTGCTTTAATCATATTCATTTGTTTAATCATATGATCCTCAATATGATGAAGATAGGCCTGCTGCTTATCCGGCTGGGCAAAGTCTTCTTCCTGCTTTAAACCATCAATTAATTCAAACATCGGATGCAGCACTCGCTTCAGCCTGATAATAACGGAGCGAATCCGGAAGACGTCGTCCATTAAATCCTTGCTTATCGTAACATCAACATGACGCTCTTCAAAGGAAAATACATCATCCTCTACCTGATACACATAATCAAAATAGTTATCTACCACCTGATCCAAGATGATGAGGGCGGCATCTGTCGGTGTTAACGATATCTGGTCAAAGGATTTTAGGACTTGCTCCAAATTACTTAATCCACCCTGTTGGTCTTGACGATAGGTAACAAGGAAGTGCTGCTTCATAAAGATATTAATCGCTTTTGCCGTATAATCATGACCATCAATAGCCTGACACGCCAAAAATTGATAGTCTTGGTATGATTTGAATTTCGGACGAGTGATTGTCTTTACTGTATCCTCAATTTCCAATGGGTTAAAGTGAAAACTAGTTGATAATAATTGATTTTCTTCCTTAGTAGGCTGCACAAAGTCATACCATACAAAAGACGCGTCCAGAGGAATGTCTTTCTCTTTAGTTGTTTCCTGCCATTCTCCTGAGGTTGTTTGATATCGAATGAAAACCGCCATTCTGCCCCTCCTTACTTCTCAAGTCTCTAGCTGCCGAAATTCCTGTAACAATGCTTGTTGAATCTCGCTGTATTCTTCCTCTGTTAATCTATCATACAATAATTGCTCACAAAATTCAGCGATATCCTCTAAGGAGCGTCTTATTTGATAAAATTGGAGCGCTACTTGATCGATCTCAAATCCTTGATGTGCCTCTTGATAGATTCGCAAAAAATAAGATGAATAAGGTCGATCAATCATATGAAACAAATCCGCTTCTGGTGGAGCCAGAGTTAATCCTTCCCAATCAATAAGGATCAGATTTTCGGCTGTTTGCATCAAATTCCAATGATGCAAATCGGTGTGACAAAGCACCATGCGTGGCGGATCAACAATTAATCTTTGTGACAGCTTGGTTACCAGCTTAAAATAGCTGTTCCATGTTTCAAAGTGAGGAGCCAGTATGACTTGAAGCTCTTTTGGTATCTTCCCTGAAGATATCGTTTGAAACAAGTCCGGATAAGGAAGATGAAAATCCTCTTTAAGTGGTGCTGTCTCAACCGAAATTTCTTTTCCATAACGATGAAGTTCACTCACCATGGAGGCTAATTCACTAACCTGTGGATTGGTTAGTTTTCGATCTCCTACCGTGAAGCCATCAATAAACGGATATAACAAATAAACGCCATGCTGATCTTCACAGCTGTATTCACCCTTAATAGTTTGAAGAGATACTGCCATTTTCCCCGCTAGTCTGCTATGCTGATCTAACCATTTTGTCACTGGTACATAGTCAGCAATGCTCGCTGTTAATACAGGTGTGGAGGCGCGCTGTTGTTCATAAACCTTTAAGAAATATTTCTTCTCCTCTTCCGTAATAAGCAGAAAGGCAAGTGCAGCCCATCCGCCTGTCACTTGCCTTATCTGTTTTATTTTCAGTCCATAGTTTTGTTCGATGGTTTGTTGCATTATTTTTTGCATCACCTAACTGTCCCCTTTCAGAGAATGCACCATTTAAGAAATATGCTGCTTATTTTTGCCCAACTGCATTTGATACATCTTGAAGTATTCGCCCTCTTTCGCTAACAAGGACACATGATTACCTTGCTCAATAATTTCGCCATGCTGCAATACAAAGATTTTGTCTGCTTGTTGAATCGTTGACAAGCGATGGGCAATCACAAGCGTGGTTCTTCCCTTTTTCAAGACTTGCAATGCTTGTTGAATCATTCCCTCGGTTTCAGTATCGATATTGGCAGTGGCTTCATCAAGGATCAAGATAGCCGGATCAAAGGCCAGAGCACGGGCAAAGGATAATAATTGTCGCTGTCCGGTAGAAAATTCATTTCCCTTTTCCTTGACCGGTTCATCATATTGTCTTGGCAGTTTTTCAATAAACTTATCTGCTCCAACGGCTTTCAATGCCGCAATGGCTGCTTCACGACTGACGGCTGGATCATTCATCGTAATATTGGACAAAATCGTACCGGTAAAAATAAACGGATCTTGCAGCACGATACCAATGTGCTGACGCATCTGTTGTTTGGAATAGTTTCGTGTATCCTCTCCATCGATCAGAATACGACCATGCACCGGATCATAAAAGCGGAACAGTAGGTTCATGATCGTACTTTTTCCAGAACCGGTATGACCGACAAAGGCAGCTGTTTCTCCTGCCTGAATGGAAAAATCAAGTTCTTGTAACACATAATCATCTTTTTTATAGGCGAAAGAAACCTGGTCAAAGACAACCTTGCCTTGATAACGAGGGATTGCTTGATGATTCATCGGCTCCCCTTCTTCATCAAGCAGGTGGAATACCCTGCTGCCAGAGGCTCTTGCTTGCTCCAACTGTTCCAGCTGACTAGCCATTTGATTCATTGGTTCAAATAAACGGTTGATCAGATCGACTAAGGCGTACAATAAACCTGCCGATATAAGTGTTGTACCGTCCAACGCCACATTTCCAAAATAAAGGATGAAGGCCACAAACGCAACATTTCGTAACAAATCGACTAAATTAAAGGAAGTTGCAGCATTAAAAGTATTCATTTTTGTTTGATAGGTACGCTGCTTCTCATTTAATGTTTCAAATTCACCCATCATACGGTTCGTTTGATCATAGGCTTGAATCATCGTCATCCCTTGAATCGATTCGTTAATATTCGCATTAATATGGCTATTCGTTTCACGGATCACCCGATTGTAATGCCCGCCAATTTTCTTATAGACGCGCATCCAAATTACCAGTATTGGTACAAGCACCAAGGCAATCAAGCCAATCTTGACATCCAAAATAAACAAGGCAACAAAAATCCCCAGCATATAAATACTTCCAGAGGCAAACACCTCCAACACCTTGACATAGAGTTCCCTAATCGCTTCCGTATCATTGGTCACCCTTGCCAGAATCCTCCCAGCCGGCTGATCGACAAAATATTTAACCGGTAAACGCTGGATATGATGAAAGACATCCTTACGCATTTTCTGAATAATCCGATTAGAGGCGTACTGTAGCAAATACGTCTTGTAGTAAATGAAGATGGAAGCAATTAAGATCAGGCCGATGTATAGCGCCAACAGCCCGACAATCGGCAACACCTCCCCTTGGAAAAAGGACAATACTTCTCCTGTAGAGAGCTGACTGCCATTCACTTCGATCTGTTCTCCTTGATAGTCTAAGGTAATCTTTGTCTCATCTGCTTCGACAAAGGCAGCTTCTAGCGGTACCTCTCCTTCCAGTAAATAATAATGCAGACCATCTTGAAAAAGGGTAATCATTGCACCATCCTCTTGCTCGACACGATCGATGCGCTGGTAATATTGGCCCTGCCATTCTACACCAGTCTGGTCACCCGTCTCCACATATTGATTGGCAACCCCGGTGATGTGCTGATCGATCAAATGCTTGGCAATAAACGGTCCTGATAACTCCAGACCTACCGCAAAAATCAAACAAACAAGCCCAATCATAATGGTTTTCTTGAAATACAAAGCATAACGGAATAACCGCTTTTCTGTTGTTTGTTTTTCCATCAGTTCTCACCTTCTTCCATCTGTTGGATCAGGAATTGGTGGTAATACCAGCCACGTTCCTGCATTAGTTGTTGGTGCCCGCCGTGTTCGGTGATTTCTCCATTTTCCAGAACAATGATCTGGTCAGCATGGGTCACGGCAGACAGGCGGTGGGCAACAATGATCGTCGTTTTATTGGTACGCTCTTGTTTTAAGTGATCAATAATATTCGCTTCTGTTTTACCATCCACCGCCGATAAGGAATCATCGAGAATCAATATTTCTGGATCTCTGATAAGTGCTCTCGCTAATGACACCCGTTGTTTTTGCCCACCAGATAGCGTAACACCGCTCTCTCCAACCATTGTATTTAGACCATCAGGCAGGTTCTCTATATCAGACTGAAGTGCGGTTTTTTCTAAAATTTGTTGAATGTCCGCATCGGTAGCTTGCGGATTTCCGAAAAGAATATTTTCTTTGACAGTTTTGGAAAATAGGATATGATCTTGTGGCACATAACCAATCCATTGGCGTGTTTTCTCCAAAGCTATTCGCTCAATTGGTACCTGGTTAATCCGCAACTCTCCCTTGTCTGCTGCTGGATATTCTTTTAATAACTGCTTCACCAGTGTTGTTTTTCCTGCACCAGTTAATCCAACCACACCAATCGTCTCACCACGCTTGATGTCTAAATTAATCTGCTGCAATGACGGCATGGTAGCAGTTGGATATTCAAAAGTAATATCTTGAAAGGTGATGTTATCTGGTCTTACCACGTCGATGGGCTGTTCCGGATTTTTGACGTCTGCCTTTTGCCGTAACACATTGTCGATTCGATCTAATGAGGCATTCCCTCTTTGCATCACATTAATTAGTTCTCCCATCGCAAACATCGGCCAAATCAACATTCCTAAATAAACGTTAAAGGCAACCAGCTGTCCCATCGTGATATCTCCCTGAATAATTAAATAAGCACCATAACCTAATCCTATCGTGTAAGACACACCTACTAATATTTTAATCGTAGGTTCAAATAAGGCATCCAATCGGGCGACGGCGATATTTTTTTGAAACACTTCTTCCGCTTTATCGTTAAATCGCTGTTCATCCGATTTTTCCTGCACAAATGCGCGAATGACCCGCACACCTTGAATCGATTCTAGTGTGTTATTGTTTAACTCGCTAAATAAGGTCTGTGCTTCCATAAAACGCAGATGAATTTTCGCGCCATACTTTTGCACAATGTATGCCATAATCGGAAGCGGCAGTAACGTTGCCAGGGTTAATTTCCAATCAATGATAATAAACATAATTCCGATAATAAACGCCATAAAGACGGTGGAGTCAATCAAGGTCAGGATTCCAAAACCAGCCGTTGCCCCTACGGCACGCAGGTCATTGGTGGACCTCGCCATCAGGTCGCCTGTTCGATATCGGCTGTAAAAGGACGGGGTCATCTTCATAAAGTGATTCATTAAACGCGAACGCATCTTTCTTTCCAATAGAATAGCCCTACCAAATAAAGCGTGCCCCCAAAAGAACGAGAGTACATAGATAATCACCATCAAGGCAACAAACAGCCACACGGATTTCATTAGGCTTGCTTGCGTTAATTGATTGGACTGAATGCCATCAATAACATCGCCTGCAATCATAGGAGGAATCGTAAATAACACACTAGAGACAATGATGGCGATAATCGCCAGCGTATAACGCAGCCATTGCTCTTTGAAATACCAAGATAACTTTCTCATCACACTAAACATTTTGCTTTCCCCCTTTTTCTATACATAAAAAACACACCTGACCGTGGCCAGATGTGTTGCATCCATACGAATAAATAAAGCCGCGCTTCCTGTTATTTACGCGACCAAAGATATGACAATTATACTAAAGAATGGATATAAAAGTCAGCAGTTTCCGGATGTGGTCACGCAATAATGATTCCTATTCAATTGATTGACGTGTTTCTTTGTTCGATTAATCATCGTGAACGTGACCTCCTTTTCTTTATTCTTAAGAAAGTATACCCTTTCATGTGGGAGATTGCAATACCTAAATAGTTATTTTTTTGTAAAATGGGGGGAGGGGAGACGGGGCTTTCGTTCTTATGAACTGGGGAATGCGATTGGCGCTTCCCCACAGTCCACGAGATGAATCTTACAGACAAAAAATCGTACATTCGCGAAATTCTGTCCGTAAGAATGAATCTTACAGACAAAAAATCGTGCAATCACGAAATTCTGTCCGTAAGAATGGATCTTACAGACAAAAAATCGTGCATTCGTGAAATTCTGTCTGTAAGAATGGATCTTACAGACAAAAAATCGTGCAATCACGAAATGCTGTCCGTAAGAATGGATCTTACAGACAAAAAATCGTGCAATCACGAAATGCTGTCCGTAAGAATGGATCTTACAGACAAAAAATCGTGCATTCGTGAAATTCTGTCTGTAAGAATGAATCTTACAGACAAAAAATCGTGCAATCACGAAATGCTGTCCGTAAGAATCCATTCTTATGGACAACATTTCACGAGCTAGTGATTTTAACGATTGAGATCATTCCCGGCCCAATAATGACCCCACCTCTATGCACTGGTTGATAGGGTTAGCTCATCTTTTTCAATATAATAATCTTTCAACAATTGTCTTACGCGAAACACCCTAGTCTTAACCGCTCCCTGACTGATATGCAGACGATCGGCAATTTGCTGGTCATCTAGTTCTAAGCTGATTTTCAAATGGAAAACAGCTAATAATTTTGGACGATTGCCAAGGCATTGTTCCATTTCTTCTAACATCAAGGAACTATTTAAGCTTTCTTCAACAAAGTTTCGAGCTAATAATGTCATTTCCTCCATCCAGCCGGGCTCCTCAAACAAATACATCTGATGCCGTTTATCTTTACGCAACTGATCGATTGCCGTCCTCTTCGTAATCGTTTTTAACCATGATCCTAACTTTTCTACTTGAGTAAGCTGAGGGCCTTGCCTGAACACCTTGATCCATGCTTCTTGAACGATATCCTCTGCCTTTTGCTTATCTTTGACAACTTGCATGGCTGTATAATACATCATCGCTTGAAATTGCTCGACCATTTTTTCAAACATCACGTTATCTCTCCCTCCATCTTTTCGGCCAGCTTACTCCACTTCTAACTGTACTTCTCCGTCAAGATTTTCTCCTTCTATACTTAGATACTCCCAGCCGCTATTTAAGTCAATAGTGGTGGTATGCTCGCCTGCCTCATCGAACAATACCTTTTTTCCCGAATCGACTGTATTCCAATATATTCTGACTTCCCCATGCTGTATATCGGCTTGAAAAGTGATAGTGAGTGTTCCATCAGCTTCCTGATCGAGCGAGGCACCACCGAATAAATTTTCCGATTGGGAGAACTGTTGATAGGTTGCCTGATAGGTTCCGGTATACTTGCCTTCCTCAAAAGTCCGCTCTCCCTTTAAGGATCTATCTGAGGTAAGGGCATCATCACCAAACCAATGAGTAATGGTGTCCCCTGCCTTCCGAATACCCTCTGTGAATATATTCTCCTCGTCAGATCCTGTCCCGCCACACCCCATCAATAATAAAAAGGTCATCGTTGCAAGCATCCACCGTAGTGCTTTCATTTTATCCTCACCTTTCCAATATATCGTTTTTTATCAAAAGGAAACATCGATTACCCTTTCTGTTTCCTTACAATGTTGTAAGATAAAGCTATCAGCCTTGTCTGCGCACAATACCAAAATACACACGGGACGTCTGCCAGTAAACCAACAAATAACACAATCCAAAAATGGCAACAGCAAAAATGGTCACCATATTAAAAAACTCGTCATTATTAAGCCCGAACATCAGCAATATTTTTTTGATCGTTGGCAGGGCAAACAGTAAATGAATCACCGCCAGAACAACTGGAAACAAGAATACCATCAGAATTTGACTATGAATCGTCTGCCGGACTTCTTTGTGGCTCATCCCTACCTTCTGCATCACTTCAAAACGATAGGCATCTTCATAACCTTCTGAGATCTGCTTGTAATAAAGGATCAAAGCCGTAGCAATAATAAAGGTTAAGCTAAATACTAATCCAAGAAATAGCAAGCCGCCATTCAACGCTTGCGTCGTTGCACGATCATCATCAATCGATTGCACCGATAGATAGTTTCGGTTTTCATTAGGAAGCTGTTGATTGGAAGTCTCCTGATTCATAACATCTACCTGAGCTAGCAAATCTTCGGTGAAATTCAATCGTTCTTCCCTTGCCCCGGAAATATTCATCATTAACAAATTGCCAAATGTCGCCTGGGTATACTGATTATCCTGATTGACTCCTTCGATCACTTGTTGAATTGTCTGTTGATCACTGGCAATAAAAATGTATTCTCCACCTATGATACTTTCCTGGGTCGTTCGTTCCGAAAAAGGTAGACTGTCCAACTTTGCCTTGATAGTAAAGGTTTGCCCACCTATCGTGATCTCGTCATATGGCAGTTCGCCTGATCGAACAAAGACCATGACTTCATCCGCCGCTAACTGTTCTTCATTTCCCGTCACAGACTGATAGGCACTTAGTGGAATCAGTTCGATTTCTGCCATACCACCTTCCCGAGTCATTCCTTGCGATTGCTGTTGCAGGAAATCTTGTTCGGTGGCAGCAGTGAACTGATTTTCTATCTGTTTCATTTGCGGAAACATCGAGGTACCCTGTAAATGAAAGATCTCTTCTACCTCCACCGGATGCTCCTCTGCCAATTCCGTTACCAAAGTCTCCAACTGATCATCGGGCAGCTGACTGGTTATTTTCACATCAACAGGGTTTCTATCTCTCACCCCTTCTTCTAATCCAACAAATAAACCGGCGGTGGAAGAAATCGTCACTAACACCATCGTACTGAGAATACAGATGCTCGCTAGCCCAGTCCCATTTTGCCGCATGCGATAAATCATACCAGCAATATTAACAAACGCCTTAGGGCGATAATAGACACGCTCGCGATTCCGTAAAAATTTAAGAATAGTTACACTGGCGGCAATCAACAATAGATACGTACCAATGATCACCAACACAATCGCCAAAAAGAAAATAGGTAGACCTTCCGTTGGCGAGGTAATTGATAAGGATAAATAATAACCTGTACCTAAACAGACAAAGCTGAGGATGCTGACAATCCAATGGGTTTTGGGTTCTTTCTCTCCTGCTTTACTGCCATGTAATAAGTCAATTGGGTTTATTCTTGCTAATTTAATCGTGTTATAGCCGTACAGTAAAACAAATATTCCTACGGTTATCGCCGCAGTTATCAGTAACATTTCCGCCTTCAATTGGAAATCAAACCCTCCTCCAAAACCAGTAATTTTTTGCAAGACGAGGAAAAGAAATTTGGAAAAGGCACCTCCGATCGTCATCCCAATCAATAAGGCGATCAGCATATTTAACAGATTTTCTACAAATAACAGCCAGCCGATATTCTTTTTGTCCATTCCTAACACATTATATAGCCCTAATTCCTGCTGACGACTTTTCATCAAAAATCCATTGGTATAAAAGGCGAAGATAATCGAAAACAAGACAATCACAACGTTTCCCAGAATGAACATATTCCGCAGAGTCTCCCCGTTTGGCATCGCCTCCATCCCATCGTTATTGACAATGATCTGCATCAGCAGATTCAGCATGACTAGAAAAATCATGGAACCTAAAAAAGGATAAGAGGTAGATTTATTGGTGCGGATATTGGTTGCCGCTAATTTCAAATAGTACATCGGCTACACCTCCTTCGTTAACAGCACGGACATTGTTTCCGTAATGTCGTGTACAAAATCCTCACTTTTTTTCTCCCCGCGAAAAAGCTGGTGAAAAATCTGACCGTCCTTTATAAAGAGAATGCGGTTGGCATGGCTGGCCGCTATCGCGCTATGCGTGACCATTAAGATCGTTTGTCCGTCCTGGTTCATGCGATGAAACAATTTCAATAAATTATGGGAAGCCTGTGAATCCAGCGCACCTGTTGGCTCATCGGCCAATACCAAGTCCGGATTGGTTATTAAAGCTCTCGCCACGGCGACGCGCTGCTTTTGTCCACCTGAAATTTCATAAGGGAACTTTTCCAGCAAGTCCGTAATGCCTAACGATTCTGCTAAAGGATTTAACCGCTGCTTCATTTCTTTGCGAGGTAGCTTGGATAACACAAGCGGCAAAAATATATTATCTTTGACATTAAAGGTATCAAGTAGGTTAAAATCTTGAAAGACGAAACCGAGATGCTGCCGCCGGAATTGAGCGGATTTCCCTTCTGGAATATCATTTAGACTTTGCTGTTGCAGCTTCACCTCTCCTTCTGTCACCTTGTCAAGGGTTGCCAGTATATTCAGTAGTGTACTTTTTCCTGAACCAGATTCCCCCATAATCGCGATATACTCACCGGGCTCCACATCAAACGTAATATTCTTTAATGCCTCTACTTCATAACTGCTAAGGCGAGGCCGATAAATTTTTTTCACTCTGTTAACTTGTAGTAGTGTCATTATGTCTCACTCCTTTTTTCTTATAATCCTAGTGTAGAACACGTTCTTGCCAAAAAACAGTTACAATCCGCTGCCTTCATACTACATTTTTGTAACCTTTACCGATTGCAATGATTTTGACCTTGAACGAACTGAGGTGCCGTATCTCGGTTCGAGTAATAATAAAGGACCAGGCAGAGGAGGCCCGGTCCTTTATCGATCACTCAAAGTAGTCACTGAATTGCCGGTTCATTCCAGGTCAAATCGTTCCAAATCCTATTATATCGATAATTCTAAGCTTTCTTACCTTACACAAAAAAGAAGAAGTACCTGCTAAGGCCTTCTTCCTGTAGAATTCAATCTATTACACGCACATGTTGAGTGGCATCGATGGTTACTTCGGTTCCTTCGTTAATGACGGAGGTAATCGATAAGCGAATGCCCAGCTGATTGGCAATTTCCTTGCACATATATAACCCAAGTCCGCTGGAGGCTTCATTTTCTCGACCATTAAAACCCGTATAACCCCTTTCAAAGACGCGTGGTAGATCCTCTGGTAAGATTCCCTGTCCCGTGTCCTTAATACATAGTACATCAGGCTGCTGCTTCGGAGAATAAACCGTGATCCCGCCCGTCTTCGTGTACTTAATCGCGTTGAAGATGACTTGTTCTAAGATAAATTGTAACCATTTCTCATCCGTAATAATCATTCCATTGATATGGTTCAACGCTACTTCCAAGTCTTTACGAATAAAAAAGGTGGCATATTTCTTAATGGTTTGCTTCACTAATGCTTGCAATGATATCTCCTCAAAACGAAAGTCATGGTGAATCGACTGCAGCCGCAAATATTGCAGCATCATATCCAAATACTGCTGCGTTTTAAAAATTTCTTCCTTCATTTCTTTTTTTACAGCAGCCTCTGTTGATTCCGATAGTAGATTCAAGGTGGCCAGCGGGGTTTTGATTTGATGGCTCCATAAAGCGTAATAATCACGCCATTCCTTTTCTTGTGTTTGATGTTTGTCACGCAGCTCGTCCATTTGGCTCCCTAATTTATTCAACAACGCTTGGTAATCCTGTTCCAGCAAGCCGGCTTTTTGAAAATTCTCAGCAGCAACATGAAACCAGTCCTGCTGTCTGATATTCACTAGTAATCGGTGTTTGCGCCAAAGCCTTAGGCCGCGATAACCAAGTACGACGATAAACACGGGGAAGGTGAAGAGAATGACATCAGTATACACTTCCACCTCTACATCGTATAGAAAAAAGGTGCTGCCCATCAAGCACAGGATGACAAGATAAGTGAGTAGGAACCACCAATCTTCTCGTAAGAAACGTCCGATAAAAACCAGAATTTCTGTTATCTTATTCATCCTCTTTTACCAACATATAGCCAATTCCCTTAATGGTATGAATCAAGGACGGAAAACCACTGGCGGCTATTTTCTTTCGTAGTCTGGTTATATTTACCGTTAAGGCATTCTTACTAATAAAGGCCTCATCTTCCCATAGTTTTTCCATGATTGCCTCTTTTGTCACCTTTTTCTCGGCAGCATTGAACAGGATCGCCAAGATTTTGGTTTCGTTTGGTGTTAATAGCACGATACGATCTTGATAGCTAAGCTCTCCCTCTAATAAAGATAGATGGATATCTTGATAGGACAGCACTTGTTCTTTATCGCCAAAGTCATAGGTGCGCCGTAATAAAGCCTGTATCTTAGCTACTAATAAATCGATATCAAAAGGCTTGGCCATAAAATCATCTGCCCCCATGTTCATCGCCATCAACATATTCATTTTATCGCTGGCTGATGAAAGGAAAATAACTGGAACTGTTGATAAGTTACGGATTTCCTGACACCAGTGATAGCCATTAAAATAAGGAAGTGAAATGTCCATCAGCACCAACTTTGGTTGAATAGTCTGAAATTCTTCCATAATATGTTGAAAATTATTTGGTATAGCTACGTCAAATCCCCATTTCTGCAGTTCTTCTTGAATGACTCTACTCATTCTCTCATCGTCTTCTACTAAAAAAAGCGTCTGTTCCTCCACCGTTTCACCACCTTGTCAATCTTATTAGCCATAGTATGACAGACGCCAGCAAAAAATACAAAACAGATAACAAATGACCAGCTGACTGTTTTCTTGCATGTTTTAAGGAGATCACTTGAGGGAATGGATAGAAATCGAAATGGTTTCTCCTTATCATTTTATCGGATTTCCTGTATACTAAACCGAAGATAGACTATCTAGAAAGAGTGATTCAATCAATGCAAGAATCTAGTTCTCACGTCAAAAAAATAGATTATATGCTGATATTTATCGTGATCTTGCTCGGGATTGTGAGTGTATTTACGTTATACACCTTAATGCCTTATTTAGGAGAAAACTATTATTTTAGACAAATCACTTGGTATATTGGTGGAGCTATTATGATTGGAGTGATCATGTTTATTGACTATGATCGCATTCTTCAAATTTCCTGGTTTATTTACGGTTTTGGGGTACTGCTTTTGGTGATGCTCTATTTTCATTTTCCGCCAGGTATTGCCCATAATGCGAATAACGCCTGGAGTTGGTTTGATTTCGGTTTTTTTATGCTGCAGCCAGCTGAAATCATGAAGGTTTTTCTGATCATCCATTTAGCGCACATCGTCATTGCCCATAAAGAAAAGTTCGAACAAGCAAGCGTCTTACGTGACCTTTGGTTATTAGTTAAAATAGCGTTACTCTCATTGCCACCGATGATTTTAATCGCTTTACAGCCTGACTTGGGCAGCTTTTTAGTGCTCGTCGCCATTGTGCTTTGTATGATCTTAGTCTCTGGAATACAATGGAAGGTCCTCCTCACTTTATGCATAACGGCAGTCGTTGCTATCGGGGCATTTGTTTTCTTATATATCAGTTTTCCAGAGGAGATCGGTCAATTTGCTGACGATTATGGCTTTGATCATGTCGAGAGCCGATTTAGTGCCTGGTTAGATCCAGATAGCAATACACAAGGGGATTCTTACCAGTTAAATCTGACGATGCGCGCGATTGGTTCTGGTCAGCTTTCCGGCAAGGGTCTTAGTGAATTAGAAGTCCCTGGCATACCAGAGCGGCAAACCGATATGGTCTTTTCTGCGATTGCTGAACAGTTCGGTTTTATCGGTTCGAGTCTATTGATTTTACTATTTTTTATGTTGATTTATCGATTGATACAAATTGGGTTACAAAGTACTGATCCTTTTGGCAGCTTAGTAATGGCAGGTATGATTGGAATGTTCACTTATCAAATTTTTCAAAACGTTGGTATGTCAATCAATCTCTTGCCTATTACTGGACTGCCACTGCCTTTTATCAGCTATGGGGGCAGTTCTACTTTGACCTATCTGCTAGCTATTGGTCTTGCCCTAAATATATATTACCGCACCAAGACCTATATGTTTGGTTCAGATTGATCACCATTGCAAGTTCTCTTTGACGATAACTGCTGATGATGGTACGATATAACCAGAAAATAATCGATACTACTTGATCAAAAAGGGAGATCATCATCTTAGACAACCACCTCTGATCAATGAATAAAAGGGATGTGGCATAAAATCTACAAATGGTTACTAGGTATTCTTCTGCTTGTACTTATTGGTGTAGTTGTTTATATTGTAGTAGATATACAATCCGGGGCAACTTCTAAACCTGAAGCCTCCACAGAAGAAGCTCAGCAGAAGGAAGAAGAGCCTAAAGAATCGGAGATAGTAGAATTGTCTGAAGAAAAAGAAGAGTCGAACGAAGCAGGTGAATCTTTCAATCCTTTCGGTGATGCGATGAATGAAGAGGAGTTGACAGAGAAAGAACTGCAAAAATATCTCAACTATATGGCCCATCAGAAGATTTACGCTGAAGAAATATGGGGTTTTTATGAGATAACGCCTGAAAGAATTGCGTTTTTGCTTGAAGTATTGGATACACAAGATTATCAACATGAGGACGTATATCGGGATATTTTAGACAGATGGGAAGCAGGCGACTTTTCCCAAGCGGTTTCGGACCATAACAGAGTCTGGAATCTGCAAGGCGGTACGGTTGGTGAGGCGACACGGTTGCTAACCGAAGAAGAAGAACAAGCCATATTGGATAGAAATCCATGATAGGATAACGAGAGACATGGCAAATCATGTCTCTCGTTTTTTAAGTGTTGCTAATTTATAAAGAGAAAGAACCTCATAAAAATTAAACGCATTATTGTGTTTTTTTATTCGGTTTCGCTTATTTTTTCTTTTGCCCAGTCATAATTCCCTTCCAGACAGTGAACATGCTGGTTGGTCACCCAAAAAATCCTTTCAAATAATTGATTCAAAAAATATCGATCATGGGATACGGCGATAATCGTGCCTGCATAATCACTAAGGGCTTCTTCTAATACTTCCAAGGACTCGATATCCAAATGATTGGTCGGTTCATCTAATAACAGCAGATTGGTATCCTGATGCATCAATTGTGCCAGCCGCAAACGCATCCGTTCTCCGCCACTCAACTGTTCTACTTTCTGGAAGACATCATAACCATAGAATAAAAATTTGGCTAGTTCATGACGCGCCTGCCCTTCTGTGAGCTGGACTTGATCACGGAATACCTGCAAGACCGTTTGATCTTTGACATCCGCAAATGTATGTTGGGACAGGTAGCCCATCTTTACATTACTGCCGATTCTCACTTCTCCATCATCTGGTGCTATTTCTTGCAATATCAGTTTTAATAAGGTCGATTTGCCGGTACCATTCTCGCCGACGATTGCCACCTTTTGTTGATAGGAAATCTTCATGTTTACTTCTTGAAAAAGCGGTTGATCCCCGTATCCTTTAGCAACTTCTTCCATGATGACCACATCATTGCCACTGCGATTGGCTAAGTTCATGTCCAGATTCATCTTTTTGCGTTCCAATACCGGCCGCTCCAGTTTCTCTATTCGTTCTAAAGCCCGTTCCATATTTCGAGCTCGTTTATGCAGTCCAGCATTGGGTGGATTAGCACGGTTTGCCCAATCTCGCAGACGTTTGATTGTCTCTTTCATTTTTTTGATCTTTTTTTGTTGTTCTTGGTATGCTTGAAATTCTCTAAGCAGCCGCTCTTCCCGTTCCTGCACAAAACCGGAATAATTGGTATGATACGTATGAATGCCGCCATCCTCCAACTCGATAATTTGCGTCACCGTCTCGTCTAGAAAATAACGATCATGGGATACAAGTACGACTGCCCCTTGATAATGACGAATGAAATTCCCTAACCATTCCACTGCCGCGAGATCCAAATGATTGGTTGGCTCATCCAAGAATAGTAAATCCGGCTGTTGCAGGAGCAGTGTTGCCAAACCTACCTTGGTTCGTTCTCCCCCGCTTAAAGAACCAAAATGCTGATGAACCAACTCCTTGATCTGCAGACCACTGACCACTTTGCGGATCATTGCCTCGATTTCGTATCCGCCTTTTTCAAGGAATTGCTCCTGTAGGGCACCATATGTTTCGATGAATTGCGTTAGCTGTTTTTGATTTTCCGGCTGACTCATTTTCTGTTCTAATTGCTGCATGCGATTTTCTATTTTTTTCAAATGAGAAAATGCCTGTTGCAACATTTGATAAACCGTGGCGGAATACTCAACATCTGCTATTTGTTGAAGATAGCCGATTTTCGCTTCCTTTTGCCAATGGATTTGACCGCTATCCGGCGTTTCTTCTCCGGTTAACAAACGAAGCAGTGTTGTTTTACCACTGCCATTTCTCCCAACCAGGCCTATCCGCTCCCTTTCTTTTACTTCCATCGATATCTGTTCCAAAACGGGACTTCCCCCGTAATTTTTATTGATTTGTTGGGCACTGCAAACGATCATGCCTCTTACCTCCTTCAATGTAAAAAAAGCCATCGAGAAGACGTACTTCTCCATGACCTATTGTGAACTATTCGTTGAACCAATCGTGCTGTTCCTTGCTGATGAATCTCCAACAGCTGGTACATCACGAAAAAAGAGGAGCATGAAAAAGCCCCTCCATTCCAACGTCTGTTAAATAATGGTGTAGAGATGTTTTCTCTGTTTTGTTTACCTATTTAGTTGTTCAAAAAGGACACACGTATCCCGTTAACAACTAAATCCGCAAATTTTGCACGGTTTAAAAACAAGAATTCCGTCCAAAAGCCGCGCAACAAAACAGTTTGATCAAACATCTCCTCACCTCCGTTCTTTGTTTATCTATTATTTAGTTTAAAGGGTTTGGTGATTTTTTGCAAGTCGGTATATCTTTGGTATGTGTCAAGTTTTTCTCGACAAGCTTTTCCCACCAATAGTTCAGACTCTATCTTTTTGTACACTTGCCTAGACTAACGCGCTATCGCTTGTTCCCCTCGGTGGTGTGTGAAGGTTCCACCGTTCAAGAACCTTCACGCACCACCGAGGCTATGATTTAAAAACTTTTAACTAGATACCCCATAGCTGATGAATGAGCCTCATACAGAGGTATTCTGCCTTGTTTGGCACCAATAGAAGCTCTAGTCGGCTGACGCAGTAAGGCAGCCACTCGGATTCCCTTTTTCACGTCTCTTTGCTTTCTTGTACTTCGTTGCTGGTTCGCTAAATAAGCTGGTCGCAAGGTTTGATTTTGTATGCCTTGTTTGATCTTGACCATGGCTTCTCCACCTGCGGCACTCCAATGCATCCCTCGTTTTTTCATACGGAAGGACACCTGTCGTTGATGAGATTCCATCGCCCCTAGTTTTCTGGCATCTTTTGGACAATCGGAGACTACCTCCCGCCAATCATAGATGCGAGACCAGTTATGAAGAATATACTGGCGGAATCGCTGCACTTTCTCGATCTGTTTTGGGTCTTCTAACGTGCTCTCATATGTGTCTACTTGTAGCTTAAAGGCATCCAAATCATGTACTTTTAATGCCTGTCGGACGGCTTTTTTATACCCCTTCTCTTCCTTGGGAAAAGCACGATTGACCCCTTGAGCCACATGATAGGCATCCAACTGATTCAGTACCTGATGTTTCGATTGGGAAAAAGCGGTTTGAAATCGTTCGGCCGTATAACCGTTGCCTCCATCACTATTTGTCACTACTTGCGTCTCTTCTAAGCTGTATCGACTGGCTGCCATTGTCTGTACCTCCTCCCAAAAGGCATCCACTGGTTGGGTGGTCATAATAACAGTTGGTTCCTGAAGGGAGATTCGTTTCCCATTCTTCTCCCAGCCTTCATACAGGATGGCATGCCGCACTTCTATATGTTGTTTCTTTTGACATCCTCGAATAAAGACGCCATCCGCCTCTGCATAGAAGTATTCCACTTTTTCCCCATTGGGTAAGGAAGTAGCTTCCTCCATCTCTGCCACTCGGTCTTGATCGGCTTGGGCCTGCGCTTTCCCTACCACTTTTACCATATGTCCTACCGTTTGATGACTCAGGTGGACAGGCGTCCATGCTTCTAATGTATGAGCCACTTCCCGATATGTGCTTTCACTGGCCATCTCGGCTACTTTAACCTCCACCAAAGGACTGTAGCGCTGTCTTTTACGCAAACCAATCCATTCATCTAAAGGATACATCGCTTGACCATTTGGATTCTTCATCAACGTACGATCGAACGTGACCATCCCAAATATAAACTGGATACTTCGGCTATCGGTACGTTCTCGTTTCCACCCTTCTGCCAAGCGTTGAGATACCAGTACACGATCTAGTTCTCGAAAGACTTGCCCTACTAAGCTTGTGAAACAACCATACATCAAACGATGGGCTTCTTCCTCCATTTCAATCACATTCGTTGTATCCTTTATTAATTCATATAGTTTTGATATAATAAGTTCCATGAGAAGGCCTCTTTCGTAAATGTATTATGCCCTGCAAAGCATACATTTTATGATAGAGTACCTTCTCTTTTTTGGCTATGGGGATTTTTTATCACTTTCGAGTATTATTTTACACATACTATCTTTGAGCATAGGAACTAGCTAAAAAAGAGAGAGGATAAAATAGAGGGTGTTCGATGGTTCTTATGGCAGCAGCGTTGTGAATTATTAGGATTCGCAAATGTGAGAAATATTAACGGGAATAGCAAAAGCCCATACTTAAGCCACTTGCTAAAATGCCATTTAATCATTCTCCTTCATTTTTTCTATTAAAGCCATAATAAAATCCGTTATTTGAGGATATTTAACGGAGTATTTATCTGAAACAGTAGTGAAAATCTCCATGTCTGAATTTTGTTGAACTCTAATTTCTTGGTTATTTTCTAAGTATATTATGAAACCAACATTACCTTGAATATTATCTATTTTAGTAGCCCTATTATTAGGTATACTATTATAAATGCTGATGAATTGTTCTATTTCTTCTGCTGTAAGTGTCAAATTCATATTAGTAATCATAGAGTCATTCTGATATTCAAAATCTTTTACAGAAGCTGTTACATCTTTTATGTTATCGCTTTCAATCGTAGGTAAATTACTTTCATCATTCTCTATCTTGGGGGAACATGCAACAACCATAAAAAGTGCAATGGTACAAATAATCTTTTTCATCCGATCCCCACTTTTTCTAGATATTTATTCAAATGTTAACAATTATAGCTTTACTATTCAACTCTCCATTTAAAATTTGAGAAATGATGACCAAAATCCAATCATAAATCAAAAAAACGTAACGCCCAACAGTAAAATTTTCCTGTCTGTGAATAAGTGAATTTTTCTTCCGTATGAACTTGTTTTTTATATAATCTTACGGACAAAACTTTGCGATTCCTCTGTTTTTTGTCCGTTAGATCCATTCTTACGGACAAAACTTTGCGATTCCTCTGTTTTTTGTCCGTTAGATCCATTCTTACGGACAAAACTTTGTGATTCCTCTGTTTTTTGTCCGTTAGATCCATTCTTACGGACAAAACTTTGCGATTCCTCTGTTTTTGTCCGTTAGATCCATTCTTACGGACAAAACTTTGCGATTCCTCTGTTTTTTGTCCGTTAGATCCATTCTTACGGACAAAACTTTGCGATTCCTCTGTTTTTTGTCCGTTAGATCCACACATTTTCACGGAGCCAAGATCTATTCCTTGCTCGTTGGATTCACAAAAAACTCCCATAAAAACATACAACGAAACCATGTCTTCACGGGAGTATATGATTCATTAATCCACTACAATATAGGTTACATGAACGGGACCATGCACCCCGACGATCAGGTTCATTTCAATATCGGCGCTGTTACTTGGTCCTGTCACAAAACAGATGCTAGAAGCGGGATCTTGACCGGCTTGATGATCGCGATGGATTTGTTGTGCCGCTTGCGTCATCCTGGGAACGATCGTATCTTTAGGAATAATCGCGATATAGCTTTTCGGCAGCAGGCTGATCGACCGGCCATTGTCCTTATTAGTCAATAAAGTTACCGTGCCAGACTCCGCCAACGTCATATCACTAAAGGAAATGCCGACATCCGCTCTTTCCGCAATCACTTGATTTTCCTTGCCAAGTGAAGCGTCCCAGATATGGACATCGATATCCTCGGCAAACTGTTGGTAAGCACGATCCAAACCATATGCGTGATTGCGTGGATCCTTTGAAGCAATCAGTGACTTTGCCTCATATTTATCTAGTACTTCTCTTAGTGTAGGCACCAATTCTTCCTTTGATGTCCGGACAAAATCGGTATGAATCACCTGACAATGCTCTTGTAGTACATCGATCAAGTCCTCCGTTGTGTAGTTTTGAAACACCCGCTGCTGCGGCTGTACCGAATAATCCGGTCGTTCGACGCCTTCCCTGCGCTGGGGACGTCCCAGATTAGCTGCTAATTTACTTAAAAAGGCATCTCGATTATGAATCGCCATTCGTCTTTCCCCCCTTTTGATGATTACTCCACCAAGAGCGGAAGGACTGCTTACCAGGTGCTGGAAAATCACGGACATCCGTCCAACCCTTTAATGGACCTGGCCCGTCCTCGACATACTCTTCTTTGGTCCATGGTTTCAAGGCGGTTCTCGCCATTTTGGTACTTAATTTATAAGCAGCCGGATGGGAGGCCCATTGCGCAAATCCTTTCATCGCAATCCGTTCCATTGCTGGTGAGCGTTTTTCTTCCTCAACAATAATCTCGCGATGACGAATCAACTGCTCATGTAACGGAATCTTCACGGGACATGCCTCTGTACAGGCCGCGCACAAAGAGGAAGCATATGGTAATTCCTTATGGTCGTCATAGCCATCCAGAAGCGGCGTTAATACGGCACCAATCGGACCCGGATAAATCGAATTATAGGCATGCCCGCCGACATGGCGATAGACCGGACAAACATTGATACAAGCGGCACAACGAATACAATGCAAGGCAGACTGGAATTCCGTGCCTAGAATCTTGGAACGGCCATTATCAACAATGACCAAATGATAGTCTTCTGGACCATCCACTTCCCCTTCTAGACGTGTACCGGTAATCGCGGTAATATAGCTAGTTAGTTTTTGTCCAACCGCTGCACGGGTTAACAGACTAACCAACACCTCCATATCTTCCCATGATGGCACAATCCGCTCCATCCCCATCACCGTAATCTGGGTATCTGGCAGGGAGGTGACCATTTCGGCATTCCCTTCATTCGTAACTAACGTGACCGCACCCGAATCGGCAATCGCAAAGTTACATCCGGTAATCCCCACGTCTGCACTAAGAAATTCTTCCCGAAGCTGTTGTCGGGCAAAAGCCGCAAGTTCCTCTGGCACATCGGTTTGATCATATCCCTTTTTGTCGGCAAAGGTTTCCCGGATTTGCTGTCTGTTTTTATGCAAAGCCGGTGTCACAATATGGGATGGCGGATCTTCATCCAATTGCAGAATCCATTCCCCAAGATCTGATTCGACCACGTCTGCTCCGGCCTGTTCTAAGGTATGATTCAAACCAATTTCTTCTGTCACCATCGATTTCGTTTTGACTACTTTTTTGGCTTCTTTCTTTTTCACCACATTTTCGATGTAGTCATTCGCTTCCTCTGCCGTTTCAGCAAAAAAGACATGCCCGCCACGTTTTTCAACTTGTTCACTAAGCTGATACAAATAATAATCAATATTCTCTAGTGTATGGCTGCGAATTTCTGATCCTAACTGGCGCCAATCTTCCCAATCGCCCAGCTCTTCTGCCTGCGACAAGCGCCCTTTACGAAAACGACCTTGTGCAGAAGAGACGGCTTGGCGCATAAAATCATTGTCGATGCCTTGATCGACGCGTTCCTTATAAGAAGTCTCACTAATCTTAATGCTCATACCCTCTCCCCTCCCAACTCATGTGTATTTAAGATTTCCGTGATATGAACTACCTTGACGTCTTTGCCTTCACGTCGCATTCTTCCCCCAATATTCATCAAACAGCCCATATCGCCACCGACCAGATATTCTGCTCCTGTTTCCGAGACATGCTCGGATTTCTCTTTGACCATCTCTTGGGAGATAGCGGCATTTTTCACGGCAAAGGTTCCACCAAAACCACAGCAATCCTCTGCCACCGGTAATTCGATAAACTCAATGCCAGGCACATGTTCTAATAATTTACGCGGCGCCTCCTTCACTCCAAGGACACGCGTCATATGGCAGGATGGATGATAGGTCACTGTTCCTTTAAAGGTAGAGCCGACGTCTTCTACTCCCAGCACATCCACAATAAACTGGCTAATTTCATAGCTTTTCTCCGCTAATTCCTTCGCTGGCTGTTCCCATTCTGCATCTCCTTTAAATAGTTTGGGATACTCGCGCAGCATGCCGACACAGGAGCCGGACGGACCAACCACATAGTCGGAATCTTGAAAAGCCCTGATCATTTGCTTCATCCCTTTTTTCGCCTCGGTCACATACCCGCTGTTATAGGCAGGCTGACCACAACATGTCTGTGAGTCAGGGAAGTCTACTTCACACCCCAATCTTTCTAGTAATTCCACAGAATCCTTTCCTACTTCGGCAAATACGATATCACTTACACAGGTAATAAATAAGGATACCTTCATTTCTCCCCACCCCTTTTATTCTACTTATCTAGTTGTTGAAACAATAATTGCTCGACATTTTCTAAGTGGTCATACATCGCATCCCTTGCTTGCTGGCTATCACGTTGTTTAATCGCTTGATAGATTCGTTCATGTTCTTGAAAAAGGGTATCTGCCCGCCCTGCTGCATATAGAATAATTCGACGGGTTTCCCGGATCGTTTCTGACATGAGGTCGGATACACTACCCATTAAATGAAGGAGTAAATCCATATGGGTGGCCTCTGCAATCGCGATGTGAAAATCAATATCGGCTTTTTCGGCTAAGGCATCATCTCCGTTAGCATCTGCCATTAATTGAAGCGCTTGCTCGATTCTTGCTAGATCAGCTGTTTGATGACCTGTCGCCGCATACCCAGCCGTTCCAACCTCTAAAATCTTTCGTACTTGATACAATTCTTTGACATCATCTTGTTTCATCAGAAAAGCGGCACTGACAGGCAAGGTAAATTGTTCTGGATCAAAATCCTTGATGTAGGTACCTTCTCCTTGGCGCATTTCCACTAACCCCATCGAACGTAAACCGCTGAGTGCTTCTCGTACTGCAGATCTCCCTACTCCGAAGTGACGAGCCAACTGTTCCACAGAATCTAATTTATCACCTGAGGCAAGGCTCCCCTGCTTCATCATATCCATTAAAGAAGCAGCTACTTGTTCATATAACTTCTCCGATTTAATCTGTTTATATTCCATATCTTCCACTCCATATACTCGTATGCCCTTATGCAAATAGTAAAAAAAATAGTCATCAGATGACCTTATGTGTTTCATTGTACTCCACTTTTTCTTTCGATTCAAGCAAGCTAAAGATAAAAAGTATACGCTTACTAAGCATAATCAATGAATCCAACGCATATCTTGTACTGCTTATCCACATTTAAAAATAGCAGACAATCAAACGAGGAGGCTCTTTATGGTTTGGTCCATCCCTGCAAAAATAAGCCAATTATTCCTTTTAAAAAGCAGGTTATTCGTGCAACTACTCGTTAGTTTTGGTTTCTTTGTACTTTCCTTATTGGCGGCACTGTATGAAGGAAGTTATTTACTAGAAGATAAATCTGAATGGCAGCACACCACGCCGTTTACTCATTTATTGCACGAACATCCTATATTCCCGGCAGATATCTCTGCGCTGGATTTCTTGGTTTATGCTATTAAATTTTTCAGCTTTTTTCCTATCGTTTGTCTCCTGTCTGGTTTATACTGTTTCATGTTAAGCTTGTTTACCATGTTACGCAAGAAGATGCTGTGGTTTCGCAGGACTTGCACTTTGATTGGTTTATTGCTTCTTATTAGTGGAGTGCTGTTATTTAGTACGATAACCATAGGGAGCCTCCTATTTTGCAGTGTAATGATATTATCTGGATTGATCTTAGTCTGGTGCACTTATTTGCTTAGAAAAACGATCGTACGATGAACAATGTGTACGTAAAAATAACGATAAAAATACTTCTCCCTTTTACATTAGCATGGTATAATAAACACAGGACAAGTGAAGGGGGTTGCTTATGAAGAAGCTTATCTTGACTACAGCTGTCTTACTATGCATTACATTTATCCTTAGCGCCTGTCAATCATTAGGGAAAGAACAGGGCATTTTTCAATGGAATGACTCCTTTGTGGGGGATAATAACGCTATTTCCTCGATTGTTTTTCAACTGCCAAATGCAGACTCTTTTGAATCAATGGAGCTGCAAACAAAAGAAGAACCTTATGAGATTATCTTACACTACCAAGAGATAATGGCAGACAATCTCGAGCAAGAATATCAATACACGGCCTTTTACAATGCTACCTTTCTCTTTACACTCGTACAAAATGTGGAGAAGGTAACCTTTGCATTTAAGGATGAATCATACACACTCACACGAACAGAACTTGAGAAATGGTATGATACGAAGCTCGGCGATTTGAATAACGAAAAAGAAGTGAAACAGCTCATAGAATCACATCAAGAGGAAAGCGCGACATGGTTTGAATAATAAAAAGGTCTATCACCAACGGATAGACCTTTTTATTTTTATTTTCTTTTCATCATCTTAGCAGCCCAAGCCACAACAACCCCCAATAGTAGTGATAACCACCAAGGAAACCCAAATGATGGACCGATTTCAGGCAGCCAGATAACACCTAGAACGACCACACACGAACCAAAAGCAGCCGTCACACCAACTTTGACATATTCCTTCCACGCTGCGCGGTTAACCGTAAACACCGATTTATGCATCACATAAAAGATATACCGTATGATTCCAAAGACCATGAATGCAATCACCAGCACTTGCAGCAATAAGGAAAAGAGATTCACTTCGCTATTCACCTCTGTAAATAATGACAATACCGGTAGTAGCACCCCTCGTATGATCAAGACATAAGCACCCATCTGTAACAACAAAGAAGTCACAAAATCAAATCGGGATCCCTTCTCTTCCTGAGGCAATTGTTCGATTAATTGATCGGCGTAGGTCTTTGGATTATCGCCGAATATCTCGGCAGCCGTTTTTTCTTCTTGTTGTCCTTCTAGCAAATGATTGAGTAATTCCAGCAATAATTCCTCTGCTTGTTGTTCTGACACATGCCAATCGGTTCGAATATACAGTAGCAAATCTTCATAATAGGTTTCATTTTCAGCGTTGAGTTGTTCCCGTTTCTGATTATTCTCCTCGATCAATTGTTTTGCGTTCATGGCGTTTCCCCTCCTTGCAATAATTGACTAACTGGACCTACTAATAAATCCCATTCCTCTTGAATAATTTCTAGCGCTTCTTCCCCTTGCTCGGTAATATCATAGTATTTACGATTAGGACCAGAAGCAGATGGTCTCATTTCGCCTTTAATCATGCCATTTTTCTGCAGGCGTAATAAGACGGGATATATCGTTCCCTCACTTACGTCACTTAATCCGACTTGCTGTAACTTCTTCGACAGCTCATAACCATATACCGATTCGTCTGCTATAACCGATAAAATACAACCATCCAGTATTCCTTTCAATAGCTGACTCCGTATCGACATCTAATCAACTCCATTCACTATATTGTTAAACAAGATAGTTGGTGATAAAAAAAGCTAATACCCTTTGTTGTGTCATTAGCTATTCACTCTTTTTCTATCTTGTATAACCAGATAGTGATTTTATTTTACCTCGCTTATCTGTCATTGTCAAGGGGATCGTTGATATCTCTCCATCCTTTATCATTCCAAAGGATGGAAAGATAATGGCTGACCTTATCCAAAAAATAAATCAAGCACGTTACCTGCTGTAGAGGCTTCTTTATTGTAAAACTCCGAGTAACCACAATCCGTACAATAAACCACAATAAAACGGTTATGCTGTACATCAAACATTTTCGATAGTCCCGTTCCTGTCATCGCCACCTCTTTTTGATCGGCATTTCGACTGCCGCATTTCATACAACCTGATCCTGTATTCATGTTATCACTCCTTATAAAATAGTTACGAATGGAAATAGTGGTTGGTTTCATTTATATGTAACAGATTTTCAGGAAAAATTCAAACATGCTTCCATTCAAAACGACAAAACTAAACACCTCTTCACTCTTATTATATCAAAAGGGATAAAGAGGTGTTTTATTTCTGCTTACTATAAATATTGTTGACGCTTCATTTACCTGATTGGAGAATTTTTTTGCTCACTCCTTCACCATCCGTGTCACCAGCACCACTAACTCTTCCTGGTAGCTAGCCATATCAAACGAATCATTCTGCAGCAACAAGCTCTCGCTAATCGCTCCATTGATCAGTATAGCTGCTGTCTTCGGCTGGATGGCGGACGAAAATATACCTTCCGTTTGACCTTGAACAAGTATCTCCTCTAATTGTAGATATAAAGCATCCTCGTCATCCCCTGCCAGTTTGTAATACGGGATATTGTCCGCTGTCCGGCCATTAAAAATAATCTCCAGCATGGCTACATTATACTTATAATATTCTGTTTGATAGGTGAGGCTAGCCTGTATAAAGGCAAGTAATTTCTGATATGGACCCTCTTCTGCTTCCACCTTTTCATTAATATAATGGATCTGGGTGGTAACGACATACATCAAAGTTTGGTTCAATACATCCTCTTTATCTGAAAAATGATAAGAAATCAGTCCGGTGCTTATCTTTGCCTGTTTCGCGATTTTGGCTAAACTGACCTTGACATAGCCGATTTCATTTAATACCTCGATAGCTGCCTTGATGATTTGCTCACGGCGAGCTGCTCCAATAAATGATTGCTCTTGTGTCACTGTGTCGTCCCTCCAGCTATTCTTACATATTGGCGTTTATCTTCATCATGAATAACGATGCCTTCTGCTGCCAGATCTTTGCGTAGGGTGTTCGCTTCTTTAGAATCATCCGCTTGCAATGCCTTTTCCCTAGCAGATAGTAAGGCATTAATGGCACTGGAAAAGTCAGGGTGATCCGCTACCCAACGCTGATAGTGGCCAGCATATGGATCGTTTCTCTGCCACGGAAATCGGTGGTCCTGCATGGCTTTTTCGATTGCCGTTACCTTCGCTTCAGACTCCCCACGGTATAACTCCTGTCCTTGCCCTCCTAAAAAGACAATCTCTTTGCGATCCAGGTAAACAGCAGAAAGCGCTTCTCGTTCTAAGTACTCTTGCTGACCAAGCTTTTTAAGCGTAACACCTTGATCGGTCATCGTCATTTTCAACGATTCGCTAAAGGCATATATGATAAAAATGACTCCAGCAATCAGCCCAATAACGAGTCCAATGACAGGAACCCAAACATTATCCCAAGCTGCAATCCAGCGAAAGAATGGATCAAACGGGATAAACGGTACCATCACCAGCCAATCCGCTATTACTGGAATAAACCAGCCCAACAATGCGCCAATTAGCGGTGATAGGACGATCAGAATCCCTTTATCTAACTTTGATAACCCTACGACGGTTTCCTGTTGCATAATCTCTCCACCCTTTTTAACTGTATAACCATTTTTTTGATTGATCAGTTAAATAATACTATAAATTATCTAACATTGCAACCTCATTAAAAAACGGCGTCCTAGTTGGACACCGTTTCTCCACAGCCTATATTAACGTGTCTGCACAATCGTAATCCTGCGCATAAATGGAAAACCAATCAAAGAGAAGACAATCCCAATCGCAAATAGGATAACGAAAGACATAAAATCAACATTAGGAATTACATTCATTACCAAATCTATCATCCAGCCTTCAAACACCCCAAACAATACGGTGACTAACATGGCACCTAGCAGAATACCACCGCCTAACAGACCGGTTCGATAAAAGATAAGTGCAATCAAGTATAATGCAGCCATCAAGAAGAACATCACCAGCGTATCTACCACGATTCGCATCGCCCAATTATCCGTTAACGCCATCGCTGGGTGAACAAATTGATAATTCGTAATGCCAGCCCATTGCTGTAACCATTCGATGATTTGACGAAAAGTGCTGGCAGCAACAGCCATCGCAAAGGAATACAATACCATAAAATACAATTGCATGATATAGATATTTTTCCTGGTTGCGCCCATCTTCAGGCCAAATGGCACATTTCCTTTAATCAACTGGTAAGAAACAATCGCCACATTGGTATACGTAGCAAATGGAATAGCGAAATACATCTCAAAGTCCGCAACATCTAATAAGAGATAACAAATAATATTCATGGTCAGTATAATGGCCACCAGTATCGTCCAAAATATTTTCGTAGAATGAAGTACACCCTGCGTATAATAATAAAGCATGCCTTTGATTTGATGATTCATCGATTATCCCCCTTTCTTTTCTGTTAAATGTATCATCAGTTCTTGAATCGGAACCGCTTCTGTCTGCAGCCCCACTGTTTCCGCTTCTTGCCTCGTACCATAAGCATAAGCCATCGAATGACCCGCTAAGTCGGTCCGCTGAATCACCTCTTTGTTTTCTAAAAAGGTATCTACTTTTGCCTTTGGACCTGATACACCAACGGTTTTCTCTCTCAATGTCTCCGCATCCTCTGCCAAAATCAAAGCACCCTCTTGCAAGATCAGCACTTCTTCAAACATCAAGCTCACCTCATCAATTAAATGGGTTGAAAAAATAATCGTTCGAGGATTTTCTTGATAATCATCCAATAAAATCTGATAAAACGCCTTACGTGACGGGGCATCCATTCCAATATACGGCTCATCAAATACTGTGATCGGTGCCTTGCTTGCCAATCCCACCGTAATGCCCAAGGCCGATTCCATCCCTTTTGATAAGGTTTTGATCTTCATCGATGGTTTTAGATTAAAGGTCTCCAGCAATTCTTCTGCCATTGCTTGATCCCAGCCCGAATAAAAATAAGCAAAGATCTTCAGCACTTGTTTAATGCGCAATTCCGGGCTGAAGTTATCGGCCTCCTTAATCAAACAAATCGATTCGGTTAAACGCTGGTTTTCAAACGGCCTTTCACCATCAATGGTAATCTCCCCTGAACTAGCAAGAATCTGGCCGCTTAAAATGTCCATAAACGTCGTCTTCCCCGCCCCATTTCGACCGAGCAAGCCATATATCTTGTTCTCCTCCAACGTGAACGAGACGTCGTTTAGAGCATATGTCTCTCCATATTTTTTACTTAAATGCTTCACCTCAATCTTCATCCAAATCACCCTCTCTTCTTAACATATCGATTAATTCCTGTTCATTCATGCGCAGCTTTCTCGCCTCTCGTTTCAACGGCAGCATATAATGTTCAAAGAAGGTTTGCTTCCGTTTTTCGATAACAATCTCCTTTGCTTCATCTGTCACAAACATCCCCACACCCCTCCTCTTTAACAAAATACCTTCCGCGACTAGCTCGTTAATCCCTTTCCCAGCCGTCGCCGGATTGATTTGATAGACGCTGGCAAATTCATTAGTAGACGGGGCACGATCTCCCGCCTTTAACGAATCATCCATCACAGCGTCCTCAATCTGTTCCTTGACCTGCAGGAAAATCGGTTTGCTTTCATCCCAATCTTTATTCATTAGCCTCATTCCTTAATTGGTTAATTACTTATGTAACTAACCATATAGCATAACCGTGAAAAAGTCAATTGTTTTTTAGATAAAATCAGAAAAACCGGGCTGAAATCCGCCGGTTCTTTATGACCACCCGAAGCTAGCTACTAACTGCCGATAAGATGGATTATGTGAAAGGTACTCTGGTTCATTCAAGGTCAAATCGTCCCAAATCCCATTATACTAAGGATTCTATGTTTTCTTCTCTTTTAAAAAACCTGCTTCTAGTGGAATCATGATTCTTCCATTAGAAGCAGGGTTGCTGAGAATTTTATATTTCTTGTCTATTAGTATTTAGCGTGCTTTACAGATCTATCAATATACAGGGGAACCTACATACATTTTCGAATACGCCTAAGCGGATTTCTATATCTTTTTACGGAAATACATAATGGCTAAACCATTAATAAGAATCAGGGCAGATAATCCAATAACAACCATTAAACCAAGTACTTCAGCTGAGATATTGGAAAAAGAGATAATTAAAATGAAAATCGCATAAATAAGAAATAACAAACCTACTGTGATATGTGAAGATTTAGCAAGTATCGATTCTCCCCGCTCATCCTTCCCCTCCTTAGAGGAAAAAGTAATATATCTCCCTAAACCAAAACTAGCAATAACAATGGATAAGACAATCATTATATTAATCACTTCGTATCACCCTTTCTAGTATAATCAAAAATGTCTTCAATCTGCTTATCGAATAATAACGCTATTTCAAAAGCTAATTTCAAAGAAGGATTATATTTGTTTGATTCTAAAGAATGAACGGTTTGTCTTGTCACACCTAATTGTTCTGCAACATATTTTTGTGGCCAACGCTTTTCCGCTCTTAAGATGTACAAGTTATTACGAAGTATTCCTTCTTCTTTTTTCACAAACTCACTCCTTCGTTAGATTATTTTTACTTAAGTTAAAAATATATTACTTAAGTAAATAATATATTACTGATATGTTTTTGTCAAGGCACCATTTAAAAACGCCATTTACCGGTACATACCGTTCAAATGGCGTTTGGAGTGATAGCGTATTAAAAAATTGACCTTAGACAGGGCGACGTATCCTGTATCGCTGTTAACTACTCATCATTATCCTAACAAATAGTATCTGGAAACTTTTCTCAGTTCAAGACCCTTTGTTTTTTTATTATTCTTTATCCCCAGGATTTTCGCCTGCAATACCGTAGAAAAATAAGCGGCTAAATTCCATTGAAACAGGTAGCATCTCTTGCATGACGCCTTCTCTTTGGAGATAGTCGGTAAACATTTGTAGATACTGCAACAAGGTTTGATCGCTGATTTGTTCATGGATATAGCCCTCTTCTCTTCCTTGGTGCAGCAGTTTAATCAGTGCAGGTAGCACCTTTTCTTGATAGACTTTCTCGATATAATTCCCTTCTTCTGTATAATACTGCATGATAAATTGCAGAAATTCCTCACTGACTTCATTCGCTATCTCGATTTCATCTAAAAATAATTGCTTGATTTTCTGCTCGAATGACATGTCCTCTTCCATTAAAGCCTGATACCTCTGCCACATCTGGTCCATATAATAAACGATCACTTCTTCTAACAATTTCTCCTTGCTTTCCAAGTAATTGTAGATCGTTACCTGTGATACATTTGCTTCCTTGGCAATCTCTGCGATCGAGACCTTTTTATATCCTTTTTTTTGAAATAACCGCAGACTTGTTTCTAAAATCGCTTGTTTTTTTTGTAATTTCCTGCGTTCAAATCCGTTCATTTTTTCTTCCCTCGTTTCTTCATCAACCCATCATTTCACGCTTATTATACCTATTTTAACATAAAAATTTTGAAATATTTTAATTATTTTATTTCAAAACTCATTGACAATCTTAAACAAAGAGCATATCATAAGAAATGAAATATAAAACATATAATATTTCATAATTCCAAGAGGAGGTTTTCCTATGAACATACTCCAGTTAGAACAAATTTCCAAACGATTCGGACGTTTCCAAGCCTTGAACCAGGTTTCCATGGAATTAAAAGCTGGGGAGATTTATGGTTTTATTGGTCCTAACGGTGCTGGCAAATCAACGACGATTCGCATCCTTTTAGGTATGTTAAAACCTACTAGCGGCAAAGCAGAGATATTTGGCATGGATGCTTGGAAGGAGGCCGCTGCTATCCATAAACGGTGCACCTATGTTCCAGGCGATGTAAATGTCTGGCCCAATCTTACCGGAGGAGAAGTCATTGATGTACTAATGAAAATGAACGGCAGCTCGAATACATCATTAAAAAATCAGTGGATCGAACGGTTTCAATTTGATCCCTCCAAAAAATGCCGTTCCTATTCCAAAGGGAATCGACAAAAGATTGCCCTCATTGCCGCCTTCGCCTCTGAGGCAGACTTGTATATTTTGGATGAACCCACTTCTGGATTGGATCCGTTAATGGAGCATGTTTTTCAACAGGGTGTACAAGAAGTGAAAAATAATGGTAAAACGGTACTACTTTCAAGTCATATATTATCCGAGGTAGAAAAACTCTGCGATCGCGTGGCTATTATCCGTCAAGGAAGTATTATCGAGCAAGGATCCTTGCAAACATTACGTCACTTAACGCGCATGCATATTGCCGTGGAAACACGTGAAGCTTTGGGCGACCTACCTGCCTATCCAGGAATCCATGACATCGAGGAAAATGGAGCTGCCGTTACTTTCCAAGTTGACATGGAGCAGTTGGATACGATTATGCAGTATATCAGCCAGCAAGGAATCATCCGCTTGGAAAGCAGCCCACCGACGTTGGAAGACTTGTTCATGCGTCACTATGAACAAAGTGGAAACGGAGGGGAAAGATAATGCGCCACCTTCAAGGGTCACATTGGCTGTTCTCGATTTTACTGCGTCAGCATAAAATGCGCCTGTTTTATTGGCTTACCGGGCTCACCGTCGTTATAGTCTCTGTCGCCTCTGCTTACCCTTCTATGTATGAAGATCAGGCTGACCGAGAGGCTTATGGTTTCACAATGGATAACCCTACCATGGTGGCGATGTTAGGGATTGGTTATGATGATTATCAAATCATCGGCAGTTTGTTTGCGATGGAAATGTTACTATTTTCTGCTGTCACTGTTGCCATCATGAATATTCTGCTAATGGCCAAGGCTACAAGAGATGATGAAGAGAGGGGGATATTGGAGCTGGTCCGTTCGCGGGCTGTGGGGCGATTAAGTTACTTACACGTCTCTTTGCTGCTAATGCTGGTAACTAATATGCTCTTAACCGTCTTACTAACCGTTGGCATCGTTGTCTTACAGATCGACGGTATGGATTGGCAAGGTGCTTTCTTATACAGCAGTGTACTAGGGGCAACTGGTATACTTTTCGGTAGTCTTACTGCATGGTGTGCCCAGCTGGTAGAGACATCGAAAAGTACGATCACTTTTTCACTGGGGATATTGTTTTTCTGTTATATATTACGCGCGATTGGAGATGTACAATTTACCGCCCTTTCCTATATCAGTCCTTTAGGCTGGCTGTCACGCGCCTATGTATTTACCGATAATGATTGGTGGCCGGTTGTTGCTTTACTCATAGCAGCAGTTGTCATAACACTGATTACCTATTACCTGCAATCGATCAGAGACATAGACGCTGGTTTTCTTCCCGAGCGCAAAGGACGCAGGACGGCTTCCCCTATCTTACAAACAACATTCGGGTTCGTCTTTCACCTGCAAAAGACCATGATCTTCTCCTGGCTGATTGGGATTCTATTATTAGGTAGTGCCTTTGCAGCCATATTAAATGAGTTAGAGGTATTTCTAGCAGAAAATGAAACGATCCAGGAATTATTAACGGCGGAGGGAAGCCTGATCGAGCAATTCGTGCTATTATTGATGGCGATGATGGCCGTTTTCATAACTGCTCCTGTGATCCTGTCTATCCTGAAGCTGCGTGGAGAAGAACAAGCACAGCGGACAGAATTACTCTACAGTCGTTCTTTGTCTCGGCTGCAATGGTACATGAGCTACACATTACTAGCCATCTTGATTGTCTGTATTTTCCCTGTGTTGCTGGCGTTCAGTATCTGGGGAATAGGTTCCTTGACCACCGATAATATGATGTCTTGGCAGGATGTCTTCGGTTCAGCAATCATTTACATCCCTGCTCTGCTGGTTGTTGCTGGTATTACCCTCTGCTTGCTGGGATGGCTGCCCAAGCTTACATCGATCAGCTGGATTCTAGTGATCTATGGCTTTATTGTAATTTATCTTGGGGATTTATTAGATTTACCAAAAGGGGTGAAAAATCTCTCCCTTTACGAGCATATACCTGCTTATCCTAGTGAAGATTTTTCCTTAACGGTATGCCTCCTGTTTCTGTTGATCAGTTGTTTGTTGATTCTGTTTGGTTTTATCGGCTACCGACAACGGGATATGGAAGGGTGAGCGAAAAACGCTCCGCCCACTCAGGCATAGTGGCTGGAAGAAGCGTAAAACTATGTTATATAAACAGAAGTATTGCTATTACTCAGATAAGATGGCATCTAAGGTATGGCGTGCCGATTGTCGCACGTCTTGATCTTCTGCATGGTAAGTAATCAGTGCCTTCCACAGTGCCCAGCCCTTTGCCCGCTGCCAAGTGGCCTCATCCAACGGCAGGTATTTCTTAAAAATCTCTCTGCTTTCCTGATCAAAGAAGGTCCAGGCCATCACCAAATCACAGGCTGGATCGCCAATTGCTGATGTGCCAAAGTCAATCACCGCAACTAATTGACGATTCTTTACCAGCAAGTTTCCACTAGCGATATCACCATGCACCCAGACCGGTGTTTTTGTCCATTTAGTTGCTAATGCGTTAGCGAGGATTTGTTGACATCGATCCGTATCTACTACATCTGCTAATTGCTGAATGGCTTTCTCAGTTTCCTGCCTGTAAACAGCGAAATCTCCTCCACGATAAAAGCTGTGAGCACCTGCACTTGGACCATCTTCCGCATCAAGCGATTGCAGTTGCGTGAGAAATTGTGCTAAATCTACGGCAAATTGGGGCATATCGACAGGAGCAACTGACAACGCTTCTCCCTCTAACCAATTATTAACCGACCACGGTAGCGGATAAATAGCAGAGGGCTCTCCTTTGGCAATCGGCGTAGTGATTGCCATATCTAATCGCGGTGCTAGATATGGCAGCCATTTGGCCTCCTTCTCAATCGCTGCGGCATAAGCCTGATGACTAGGCAGCCGCAGACTCATTGTCTCCCCTAACCGAAACGTGCGATTGTCATGTCCACCTTTTTTTACCTGTCTCACTTGTAATGCCGACCATTCCGGAAACTGCTCTACCACCAACTGCTTAGCTAATTCTGATGTAATATTGATCATTCATCACACCCCTCATAAATTAATCCGTGCTTCTTTTTCTCCTCGATTCATAATCTCTTTCACCGTTTCCTCGGCAGTCATCTCTGTTGAATCAATCCATAAACCAATGCGAGGATTCTCCTTGATTAGCACTTCTTGCAATGCCGCCACATCCCATGTATGATATCCTGTCTTATCTCGAGTCTGTTCCCGTGTTTGCACAGCGGCTAAACTTGGATGAAGTGTAATCAAGTAAAGCGACTTGGTCTGAAATTCTCGTAAAAAATGATAAGCTTCCTTGCCTAAATAGTTGTCTTGTACTATTACGGTGAAACCAGCACGATAGTAGGCTTCTGCAGCCATGGCTGTCAAATGATAGCGCAATCTTAATTGTTCTATGGCTTGGGAAGAGGGCTCATTCGTCATCTCTTCTTTTCCGTTTACAATCATTTTTCGGTAGATATCGCCGTTTATGTGCACACTATGATCGATTCTTTCCGCCAACCTCTGTGCCACCGTCGTTTTTCCGGAAGCCATAATCCCTGTTATAATATAAATCCCTTGTGGAAGAGTCATTTGATCACCTGCTTTTTCAAAAGAAATGAAGCTTGTCTGATAACTTGATAGACCATTAACTAAATGATCATTATTCGTCCTCACCTGTTTTAACCACGCCCATTATCAATAAATTTCCTTCGCAGCAGCTGGCAATTGACGAATATGATCCAGATAAGACCGCACTCGCTCCACCATTGCCGTCGGATATCGGAAATCCAATGAGGTTGCCACATATTTAGCGGTTTGCTGGAACAGGGAACACATGGCATCCAGTGCCCGCCAAGCGCTCTGATAATTACCAGCAGCATAGGTTTCCATCAGCTGTTCCCACTCCTGGGCAGTAAGCAATTGCTCCAAATGCTTGCCCGATTTTCCCACACTCAAGGAAAAATTGGTTTCGATTCCTACACGCCAGCTTAATATCTGCAAGAGCATTTCTCGGATAATCTGCAAGTGATCCTGTGCATAAATAATTTCTCGACGCCACAGTCCTTTGACCACATACGTAGATACCCACCAAAACTCATTACAACAATCATCAAATAACTGCTGATTTGGTTTGTTTACCCAATAATTTACATCGCTTGGCTCTGGCAGAGAAGGTAGGCGATGATCCTTATCTAGTAACACTTTCGCCAATCGATCTCCCCCATGCCATTCCTCTGCACGCTCAACCGGACACAATGTCAAATCGATGCGGTTGCCATCAGTAAATAACATTAAATAAGAGAACATGCCACCTAATTCCGGCGGAAAAAGCTCCATTGCCTCTGGTGTTTGCATGATAATGCGTTCACCAAAGGCACCAACCCAGCTTGAATCTTGAACAAACGCTTCCATATCTTCTACTACATAGACCATATCATAATCTTGAAAAATATCCGCTCGTACCCTCGGATTGGTTCGTGAACCGTTCATCCCCACGGCACGAATCCGTTGATCATCTTTAGCAACCTGTAAAATCAGCTGCATCATTTCTTCTTCTGTACGCATGGTTTAGCCTCCTTATCCTACTTATTTCTTACAACCATTATAACATGTTTCTACCGCATAAAAGGAAGACAAAAGGGCATACTTTATGATAATGACGAAACGATAGAAACAGAAAGGACCGGATTGATCATGAAAAAAAGAGGTATTGTATGGTTAACGCTACTACTATTGTTGCTTTTAGCGGCCTGTAATAACAACGATAATAATGACACGGTCGATGAACGACCAGCCAATGAGAATTACAATGACCCTGACGTTGATATAACAGAAACCAACACCAATGGAAAACACTTATCCATTGACGAGGTTGCCTTATCTGTAAAAGAAGCCTTGGATCTCTATCAGCAAACTTTTCCCGATACGCAAGTAGATTCGATTGACCTAGATGAAGAAAATGGCGAATTGATTTACGAAATAGATGGATTTGATGATACGAATGAATATACAGCACATATCGACGGTTCTGGAGAAGTTATTTATCAAGAGGAAGAAGCCTTGGATGCTGACGATCAACCGCAAGCGCTCGCTATGGGAGATTACGTGGCGATCGAAAATGCTATCATAACGGCAAAGCAGGCACCAGAAGCAGACAACTTAACCACTACAAGCTGGAGCTTAGATGAAGATAATGGCGTGATCGCTTACGAGATTACCTTTAAAGATACAGAAGGGCAAGAGGTAAAGGTGACGATAGACGCAGAAACTGGTGAACAGCTTTCTGTGGAAATGGAGAGTTAAATAAGGACCATGCAGTGAGCCTGCTTACAGTACAGCGGCTCACTCTTTTTTATGGAAAACAAATTTTCGATTCTATTGATTGGATTACGGACCGATAAGCTACCTATCAACTTCAAAGCTATTCTTTATTCCGTTTCTCTGCGCCTTTTGTTATACCCTCTTCTAATCCTTCTTCCTTTCTGTTCACTCAAAAAGTCCAAATATTTCCTAGTGCCATATCGTCTCCTTTCATGTACCTCAATATCATATATAAGAGATGACAATTCCAGCATTATTTTCACCATGTAATGCACCCCTGATTCTCCAGTCCATTTTTGGTCGTCATTTTCCAGATGACTACCGTTTTTTAGTTTTCACACTTGGATTTTGGTCGCCATTTCCACGATGACGCTTTCTTAACAATAGGATAACATTTTCTTTTTACATGTTAGCATAACTTATACATGAGTGAAAAATTTTAGTGAATAAATCAAGATTAAAACAATCGACAAAATTAATAAAGTCATCCCAAATTTTCTATGATTCTTTCTTATCTCCTCTGCACCAAGACTTGCTAAAATAATAACAAAAAGTGTAGCGCTTACATAATAATAAAGTTCATTCACATCAAAAAATAGCCCATATAATGAATAGGTCATTAAAATCACACTAGAAACCACGGTCACTATAACAAACACGTCAACCACTCCAATTTATAACACTATTTACATTATGTTTCTTGTTATTGGTATACTAACAACCCAAATACATAATGTAAAACTTATCTTCGTAATTTTCTTCCTATTTTTATTAGTTGAAATGAAAAAAAGGCTATCTGCCAAAAACAGATAACCTCTTCTTTGATTTGCTTAACGCGGACGTCGATCTTTCACTCCCGGTAGTTCTGGAAAAGGCTGGTGCGGCTTGGTTTGATACCAATAGGCAACCGAAGCAATATCATCCGCTCGTTCAAACAAGCCAATATCATCATTGCCAATTTGCTGAAGCGTGACCGTCAAGTTTTCTTCAAAACGAATCGGATCAGGCAGGTGCCATCTGTACAGGCCATGCATTGGTAAGGCATCTCGGCCAAAACCGTGAGTTGGAATACTATCCTTACGCGGAAAATGATCCCTTGTATGATCTTCCGTCGATTGAAAGGCATAGCCCATAAACGGCGTATTATAGGTGGAAGAACTAATCGTGCCATCATCATGCTTCTTATGGAACGCCCAAGCACCGCCAAAGTAATCCTCTGTGCCTGTACCACAAATGGTCGGATACTTTTCGTCGTCATCGATATAGAATTTAAACTCGCCTTCGCCCCACCAATAACGTTCTAAAGCAGTCAAAGCAAGGTACGTTCCTACATAATGCCCTTTTCCTTTAATATCACTGACTACCGTATAATCAACGGCTTCCTTGGTGTACTTTTCCCGACGCCATTGTGCATGGAAATAGGCGGTATCTTTATCGATTTCATCTTCTACGGTATAATTGATCGTATAAAAGAAAGCCTCGATATCCCCTTCATGTTCATTGGTTATCGTAATACGCGCCTTCTCACGGAATGGCATCGGAAAGTAGCTATTCATCGCACCGGATGGATTGACGACAATCGGCATCGAATTCACTTCACAACGGGCACCAAACCCATTGCAGAAAAAGTCTCCTAGCGGCGATTCTACAGAAGGAGTATCTTCTCCATCCCAGTACATACGCAGCACCAAGTCGCGCAAGACGAAACTACCATGTGTGGTAGCCTCTGTTACCGTCATCCAGATATGACGAATCGTACCTGGTCCTTCTATTTCTGCTAGTGTAGCTGTTTCCCCACTTTTTAAGTCTATTTTTGGATTCCCTTTTCGGCTGGGACCGAGGTCACTATCTGTTGTCCCACCCCTACCTGGTGCACCAGTAGGATTTTCCGGATTAATCGACCGGCTCTTATTATTTTTTAATTTTTCAATTCCATCTAATGTAAACATCTTTCTCATCCTTCCCTATTTTTTCTAACTATTTATCTAACCTTTAATCGCTCCTCCTGTAAGACCAGAGATAATCCCCTTACGGAAAATGATTGTCAGGATAACGATTGGCAGCATCGCAATGATGGAGCCTGCAAAAATCGTGCCATATGGAATCGAGTATGGACCACTAAACAATGCGATCCCTACAGATACCGTCCTCATCGATGGATCCGAATTGATAATCAGCGCCAAGAAAAACTCAATCCATGTCGCAATGTACGTAAAGATTGCGGCTGTAAAAAGACCTGGCTTGACTAACGGTAAATAGATTTTGTAAAAGGTATAAAACGTACTTGCCCCATCTACCCGAGCACTTTCTAGCAACTCGGTCGGGATTTGTGCAAAGTAATTCCGTAACAACCAAACGGCAAATGGCAGGTTAAAGGCAATATACGGGATCACCAGACCGGTGTACGTATTTAACAGCCCCATATTATTCAACATAATATAAATCGCTGGTGCAACCGTAACCGGTGGAAACATGGATAGAATAAGCAAGCCCACCATCATTGGGTATTTATTCGGCAATGGCAGTTTGGCAATTGCAAAGGCAGCCATACTAGAAAAGATCAAGACAATAATCGTTGCCGAAATAGATACAACCATACTGTTAAACATATTGGTTAAGAAGCCATGATCCACTATCGCCTCCCGATAATGTTCTAATGTCCACGTTTCCGGCAAAAATCCTGGTGGATAATCTCCTAATTCAGAGCCTGGCTTAAAGGAGGTAATCACGATCCAATAGAACGGCGAAATAATGAGAATAAGAAACGCTATTAAAACTAGGTAACGACCTACTTTTGATAAACGCATAAGTTATGACTCTCCTTTCACAACGGATCGAATCAGCGGATAAAAGGTGATCGAAAGCATGATAATGAAAAACACTACACTCACAGAAATCGCTGAACCTAATCCAAAATTCAAATTCTGAAATAGAGACTTTTGGGCCAGCATCGCGACAGGCTGTGTTGCATTACCTGGTCCCCCGCCCGTTAATACAAACGGCAAATCAAATACCCCAAACGCCTGTAATAAACGGAAAATGACCGATACTGCAATACTTCCTTTGATCGCTGGTAAGGTGATTTTCCAAAATGTCTGCCAACGATTGGCACCATCCATTGCCGCTGCTTCATACTGATCTTTCGGCACCATCTGTAAACCAGCTAATAAAATAATCACAACAAAAGGCGTCGTTTTCCAAATTTCAGCGGCCATCATACTGATAACAGCCGTATCTGGAGTTGCCAGCCATGCGACTGGTGAATCGATTACATGCACGGCTTCCAGGAGATAATTTAATACCCCATACACCGCATTATAGATATAAGCCCACATCTGTCCTGAAACCACGGTGATCAATGCCCATGGAATCAACATGATTACTAGTGATACATTCAATAATCGTTTTACTTTGTTGATCGCTAAGGCAATCAATAAACCAAGCACAATCTCCACTGCTACCGTTACAAAGGCAAAATAAAAGGTGAACCATAAACTATCCCAATAAACCGAATTGGTAAAAATATTGATGTAATGTTGTAACCCAACAAAATCAAACGTATAACCATCACTCGAAATTCCCACATCGCTTAAACTCATCCGCAATGTGTAGAAAATCGGATAGAACATAATAACAGCAAGTGCCAGAACGGTTGGCAGTACCATTAAATACCCCGGGCGATTCAGTCTCCAAGACTCTCGCAAAGAACGGTTAGACCCATTTGTTCGTTTTGACATACCTGCACCTCACTCCTCTATTTCTTACTGTTTTTTATAGTGCTGGACCTCTTATAGTCCGGAATCGTTAGCCGACTTCATCTGATCTTCCATTGTATCTAAGATATCCTGTACGTCATTATTTTCCACGATCATTTCGTTAACGTTCATGTAAATCCCTTCAGATAAGGCATTGTAATTAGGTGTCTTTGGCCTTGGTGTAGTAATAGCCTCCTGATAGATTTCTAATATTTCGTACTCGTCAATCAGTTCTGGATCTTCCGTGACCGCCGTATTTGTTGGGATCATATCGTGTCCTTCTAACATGATCCGCTGAGCTTCCTCACCGGTTAGATAATCCATAAAAGCCAAGGATGCCTCTAAATTCTGTGTGTTTGGATTGATAAAGACGTTCCAACCGGATTGCGTCGTATGTCGCTCTCCTCCCTCAAAGGCAGGCAAGGCAGAAATTCCGATATTCTCACTCATTGCCGACATTTCCGGATCTTGCAACTGACCATAATAGCTCATCCAATTTCGCAAAAAGGCAGCAGAGCCTGAACTAAAGGTCGTAGTTGCCTCATCTTCATGGAAGGTAGCTACTGCGCTTGGTGTTGCCCCGCCATTCACCAATTCTTGCATAAATGATAAGGCTTTTTCCGTTTCTGGGGTGTTGATATTCACTTCTTCGTTCTCGTCTAATACCTCACCATTAGCGGCATGTAAATATTCTAGAAAATTGGTAGTAAGCCCTTCATACGAGGCGCCTTGCCAAACAAAACCATAGTCTACTAACCCTTTTTCTTTCAGTTCAATCGACATGTCCTGCAACTCTTCCCATGTGCTAGGCACCTCAAGGCCTTCCTCTTCTAAGATGTCCTTGCGATAATAAAGCACACCAATGTTATCGTAGAATGGTGCACCGTAAATTCCACCTTCATAGGTAACAGAGTCGACTAAGGTATCCGGAAAACGATCCCAAAATTCATCCGGCATGATCTCTGACAAATCTAAAGCAATATTGGCATTGCCGAATTGTGCCGGCCAATTGGAATCGCCACTGTAGATATCCGGTTTTTCGCTTTGTCCGCCAATCGTTGTCGTGTAATAAGTTTGCGACTGATTCGTGGTAGAAGGAGCCTCTTGTAATTCTACTTCTACATTCGGATACTTCTCTTCAAACCCTTCTATTAATTCCTGTCGCAAACCAAGACCAGATAAGCTCCCGCTTGACCAGACGATTTTACCTTCTGGATTCGAATAATCTACTGGCTCACTAATATCTTGGTTAGATGCACCATTGTCATCCTGACTACACCCCAGTATCAATAGAAAAAGAAACAAACTCGCCATCCAGATAATCTTCTTCATTGTCTCCCACTCCTTTACTTTGGCAAATGCTTAACTGTCGTTTTCTCCTTTTCGTGTGTAGCTTTCACCACTCAGCTCTATTGTTCGTGATATATAACGACTTTATACATTCCCTCCTGACAAAAGGTAAACGTTTAACTTTTAAGTGTAGAAAAACAAGGGGGTTGATGCTCCCTTTGCTTTTCTCAACTGTCTCTTATCCACTATTCTCGACAGCCACATGTTTCGGCAATGATAAACTGGTTGTTTAAATCCTCACTAAGTGTCACTTTGTTGTTTTTTACATCAATCAATTTTTGCATAGCATGTTTTCCCATGTCTTCAACAGGTTGTTCTACAATCGAAATGGCAGGATGAAGAAATTCCATCCAAGGCTCAACATCAAATCCGATAATTGCCAGTTCGTCTGGGATTTTCATCTGTCTTATTTTTAATTCTCGATAGGCTCCTAACAATAATTTATTGTTAGCTATATAAACCGCTTCCAGCTTGGGATGCTCTTCTAGCAACTGTTTCATGGCTTGTTGTCCGCTTTGAATACTTCCATCTGCTTGAGCCATCAAGTAACCTTTCACTGATAAACCTGCATGATTCATAGCCTTGATATAACCTTGTTTCCGCTCTTCCATCGAGGAGACCTTCGTATCTGCATAAATCAGACCTATCTCACGGTAGGCATGTTGGTGAATCAGATGTTCCACTACGGTTTGAGAAACTTGCAGGTTATTCGTAGCAACTACATAATCTTCTAAACCTGATATTTTTCGGTCGATGAAGACCATTGCGGTATGCTTCATGTATCTGCCTAGCTTTTCCTTTGTCCAGCCTTTTGTAGGTGCCATAATGATGCCTTCTACCCTTTTTTGCATCAAGGAATCAAGGAAAGATTGCTGTGCCTGTAAATCTTCATCGGTACTACCTACAATAATCTTCCAACCTAATGCATCCGCCTGTTCTTGAATGCCTCGGAGAATATTAGTGAAAAATTGGTTATAGCCAATGGTCAAAACGCCGATCAGACGACTGGATCCTGCCTTTAGCTGGCGGGCTGATTCATGCGGTATATATCCTAACTCTTCCACCGAGCGCAATACTCGTTCTTTCGTTTCTTTCTTGACGGGCTTGGTGCCATGTATCACATGAGACACAGTGGCCGTAGACAGCCCGCAATGTTTACTTACTTCTTTCAACGTCACGTTCAAACAAGCCTCACCTCCATGTACACAACTTAAAAATTAAACGTTTAACTGTAGTGTAATCACTTTCATGAAATTTGTCAAACATTGTTTTATTTTTCATGTAAAAAAGATCGATAAACACTGCAGGCTATACCTTACAGCCAAAGTAACAGCTTCACCTTTTTATTCGTTAGTTCGGTTCTGTCAACTTGAGAACATCCACTCTTTTTTTCATAAAATAAAACCCGCAGCACGCGCCGCGGGTTTCATTAATCAGCCTTCGTTATGGGCTGTTTTTTTTCTTTTTTTTGTGAACCAGCCTTTCACTCGTTCTGATAAATTATCAAAGTAAGTGTATACGACCGGGATCAACACAAGAGTGAAAATACTCGATGTAGCTAAACCGAAAATAACGGTAATAGCCATTGGCTGTTGCATCTCTGCCCCTTCTCCATAACCAAGTCCTAATGGAATCATAGCGAGAATCGTGGTTAATGTTGTCATCAGAATCGGACGCAGTCTTGATTTGCCTGCTTCAACAATGGCTTCATGACGATCCACCCCTCGATCACGGAGGATATTGATATAGTCAACCAGGATAATCCCATTATTGACGACAATGCCGGCGAGCATAATCACCCCAATCAATGCCGTTACGGACAATGGTTGACCAGTGATAAATAAGCCGCCAAGTACACCTACAATAGCTGATGGCATCGAGAACATGATAATAAATGGATGCAAGAAGTTCTCAAATTGCACAGCCATAACGGCATATACTAAGAAAATCGACAGCAGCAAGGCCAAGCCTAAATCGACAAAGGCATCCACCATATCCTCAGCCTGACCACCAATGGAGTAATCATAATCATCTGGCCAGTTCAAGGAGCTTAAGGCGTTATCTACTTCCTGCGAAACGGTACCTAAATCACTACCCGAAATGCCGGAAGAGATATTTACCTGACGCTGTTGATTTTGTCTAGTGATAGTCGCTGCACTCTGCACCTGTTCAAAATCGGCGATCGTTGTTAACGGCACTTGAGTACCTTGCTGATTTTGAATTGTAATATTCTCCAGGTCATTAATGGTTGTACGTTCGTCTTCTGGGTACATCAGTCGTACATTCATTTCCTCACCATCTTCACGATACTGCATGACCGTTTGACCAGTGAATGATAATTGTACTTGGCTCATCACTTCCTGATAAGTCAATCCATATTGAGCAGCCATATCTCGATCTACCTGCACTTCCATTTCTGATTGCGTATCAGACAAGGACGAGGTTGGATTGTGTACCCCTTCCACATCCTCTAAAATATGCAGGGCTTGGTCCGACAATTCTTGCAATACTTCTGTTTCAGGTCCAGAGATTTGAATCTGAATCGGATCTCCTAATCCGGCAGCACCAGAGCTAACATCGTCGACGGAAATCTCAGCGCCAGCAATGGCAGCTAGTTCCTCATCTAATTCCGTCACTACATCGCTCGTTGTTTGCTCTCGCTCTTCCGGTGGCACAAGTTGGATCTGATAGGTCGCAGCGCCACCACCTCCCATCAGAGCTTCTTCAGGATTTCCACTGCCAACTGTTACATAGCTGACATCAATGACATCATCATATCCTGATAGCTTTTCATTCACTTCTTCGGTAATATCCAAGCGTTTTTCCTCATTGGTTCCCGTTGGTGTTTCTACGGTAATCGATAACTGCCCCTGATCCCCTTCTGGGATAAATGCAGCACCCATCAATGGTGTCAAGGAAATACTTCCGATAATCGCCACAAGCGTGAGAGCTATTGTTGTCTTACGGAATTTCAACGCTTTTTCCAGTACTCGCTGGTAGAAGTTAATCACTTTTTGCAAGAAGCGATTGAACCAATAACGGCGATTTTTTTCGTCCGTAATCCTCGTAAGCAGCTTGGAAGATAACATCGGCACCAAGGTTACCGCAACAACTAACGAGGCAATCAGCGAGAAGGCTACCGTTAAGGCTAACGGTGTAAATAATTCAGAAGCAATCCCATCGACAAACACAATTGGTAAAAAGACGACCAATGTTGTTGTGGTGGAAGCAATCACGGCAGGTGCTAATTCCGATGCCCCTTTCACCGCTGCTTCTTTCAATTTATAACCCTGCTGTCGGTAACTCACTATATTTTCCAAAATAACAATCGAACTGTCGACCATCATCCCAATTCCGAGCGCCAGACCGCCCATCGTTAAGACATTCAGCGTTTCTCCTGTGAAGTAAAGCAGCACAAAGGTGGAGACAATCGCAATAGGGATCGACAATCCAATAACAAAGGTAGCTCGAATACTCTTAAAGAATAAGAGCAATACCAATAAAGCAAAAATTCCACCGAAAATCATATTTTGAATAACGGAGTCTACCGACTGTTTAATGAATTCAGAGGTATCGACGACTACTTGTAATTCAACACCCTCTGGCAATTCCTCATTCAAACTATCAATTGAACCCAAGATATTGTCTGATACATCAACGGTATTCCCATCCGATTGTTTGAGAATGTTTAGTACGACTGATGTTTCATTATTCACCATGGTTGTTCCGTTCTGTTGCAAGGTATCATTCACATTGGCAATATCAGAGATTTTCACCTGACTGCCTTGTGGGGATTGAATAATCGTATTCGCAATATCATCAACAGAGGTAAACGTGCCATCGACACGCAATTGTAAATCCTGATCCCCTTTTTGAATGGTGCCGGCAGAGCCTGACTGATTAGCACCTTGCAGACCTTGTTGCACCATTTGCGTCGTTATGCCATATTGATCTAAAGCAGCACGGTCTAATTCTAGATCAATCACTCGTTCTTCTCCACCTTCAATACCAACAGAAGCAACGCCGCCTTGTCGTTCAAAATAAGGCTGTACTGTATTTTCTGCTACGGATTGAAGGGTAGTTGTGTCCGCACCGGTTAAACCGACCCACATAATCGGCATTTGATTTGGGTTAAAACGGAGAACACTAGGGTCATCTGCCCCTTCTGGCAGCATTCCCTTCACCTGGTCGACGCTTTCCCTAACATCGAGCAAGGCATTATCAAGGTTGGTTCCATTCTCAAACATCAAAATAACCAAGGATGAGCCTGATTGTGACTGAGATTGAATCGTATTTACCCCTTCAATGGAACTCAGACTTCCTTCTAACGGTTCTGACACCAATTGTTCTACCTCTTGTGGTGCTGCGTCCTGATAATTGGTGGCAACAACAGCAATCGGTAAATCGATCTCTGGAAACAAGTCAATGGCTACATTTCGAACCGATATCACACCCATGGCAATGATAGCGAGGACAATCATGATAACGCCAACTGGCCGTTTTACGGATGTTTTAATAAGCTTCATGATCAATCCTCCTCTACAATACTAATTTGGTTACCATCTGCAAGGGTTAATTGACCACTTACAATAATTTGATCTCCTTCGCTTAGATCCGCCTCAATCGCTGTTTGATTGGAGTGCGTTTCTTGTACGGTTACATCCACTTGCTTCGCCGTATCATTATCCACTATATAAACAAATGTTTCGTCATCTTCTTCTACTAAGGCAGCGGTCGGAATAATTAAACTATCTTGTAGGATATTTTCTTCCACAACCACTTTGGTTACTGTACCTGCTCGATGATTCGTATCTGTATTATCAAACGTTAGATCAACAGTGAATAACCCGGATTCACCTGCCGTATTGCCAATCGAAATGACTTCCGCCACACCTTCTTCATCATCAGCGTTGGTGAGGGATACGTTGACTTCCTGCCCTGTTTCAAACAAATCCAATTGAGTATCTGGCATCTCCAATTGAATCGTCAACTGATCTAAATCAATTACCGTTGCAAAAGGATCTTGATCAGAAATAACCGATCCTTCCTGCGCCTCTAACTGAGATACTGTACCATCAGCCGGGGCCTCCAACGTAACATTACCTTGCTGTGTAGTGATGGTAGCAAGGTCATCCCCTTCTTCTACTTCATCTCCATTTTCCACGTTTAATTCATCCACTTCACCAGCTCCTGGAGGCATCACAGGAATGGTCTGATCCGGCATCGCCCGACCATAAAAAACGCGATCGGCCATCAAATCTCCTTGTGTCACCTCATCTGTTTCAACTGGTACTACTACTTCTGTTTCTTCTTGCTCTTCTGGCTCTTGTGAACAAGCCACTAGCGCTATGGTGATCATAACGAACACAGCTAATAATCGTTTCATTTCATGTCCCCTCTCGTTTTCTTTAATTTTTGAACAGCAGTATAGAAGGATGGATAAGACTCTAAATGGGCAAGCATACTTTGAATAATGATTTGCCTTGGTTCTTGCTTTTCTATTTCCTCCTCTAACGCTTGGAGGGCTTCTTCCATCTGTTGTTTCTCCTTACTACTGGTTTTTTTCATCATTTGTTTCATTTCTTCGATAATTTGCGATGCACCCTGCGTCTCTTCGACGTAAAATCTTGAGAGATCTTCCAGACAGAAAATCGGCTTCTCTGCCCCTGTTATCACTTGTCGGACTAGACAATCGATTTGATTCACTATGTAATCCGCTAATCGCGAGGGAACAAAGGTGATGTCATGCAAGACACTCCACTGCATATAGCTGCTCATCATGCCTTCTAATTGAATCGCTATATCCACAATATAAGGCGTAATCTGTTCACCATAAATGAGAAATAACTGTTCCCGCATCCATTCAAAACTTTCCTTGTGCAAATTGAAGATTAATTGATCCATTTTATCACCAAGATGAACTTGATTACGAATTTGAATCAAAATATATTCTCGATGCTCATTGAAAATTTGCAAAAATACTTCTATTTGCTGCGCGAATTGCTTGCTAGGATCATCGGCTGTCTGTTTTATTTCTCCTATTTTCCCCATCAACATATCGGTATAATATTTGAAGATGTCCACCAATAAGTCATCTTTGGAAACAAAGTGTAAATAGAAGGCACCTTTGGAAACATCGCTTCTGGAGGCAATCTCTTGAATGGAAGTAGCATGAAACCCTTTCTCTGAGAATAACTTTACACTTTCTTGTATAATACGTTCCTTCTTACTATCCACCAGCCAGCAGCTCCTTTTTTATACGTCTTATCCATTCGATTGGTTTCATTTTTTCATGGATGACCAGTCAGTCACTATGTTAATTTACCATGTTAATCACTATTTTTCAATGGATAAGGCTTTATAATTTGGGGGAAAAAGTTTAATTGTTAAAAAGGCTGACTACTGATTCAGTAAAGTCCCCTTCTCTTTGTACTGATGTTATTACGACAAGAGAAAGAAATCAGATGACTTTTGAATAACAGTCTCACTTTATACAGCTTACTAAAGGATGACTTTCCAGCAAACGGTCTGGGGATATATTTTGGAGTAAGACTTAAGGCTTAGAAAAACAAGTGATAATAACATTGGGATGGGAATTTAGTGGAGAGCGGATCATGTGAATCATTTTATTGTACAAAGCCGGATTGCCTCCATGCCTTAATATTGCACCATGTAAAAAGACCAATCCCTATTATTACTGAATTGGTCTTTTCTTCGTTATTCTTCTTCTTGTTTTTGCTCTTCCGTCGTGTTCTCTTCTACTTCTTGTTCTGTTTCATCTAAACGATCTTGCGCATCGCCTTCCATGTCTTCATCTACCGGATTATCGTCATTGGGGTTTGTCTCATCTGCAGGGGCTTCTTCCATCGGCACTTCTTCCTCTGCAGGCTGTTCTTCATTATCATTGGTAGCACAAGCCACGAGCAATCCAACAGAAACAAGGAACGCAGCAAGATATTTGAAATAGCTAGATTTCATGTTATGGCCTCCTTTTTGTTACTTCGATAGGTAGCATAACCACTCTAGCTAGAAATATGCTTCATACCTCACTTTTTTATCAAGACAGTCAAAACCCAGCTATTCGTTGATTGGTTCTCACCTAGCAGAAATAGGAACCATTCAGGTATAGTCTTTAGAGGATCTTTTTTTCAAACTACTATTAGCTAAGCACTTATTTTTCAGGCATAGCGAATGTAACAGAAGCACCATTGCTTTCTTCGATTTTCTTAAATATTTCATGCAGAACTTCTAAAGTTCTAGCTTCTGTTTCATACTTCCCCAAATCTTTGCTCCAGTCATATCTAACCTTCGTACCGACAATACCTTTTATTTTTTTCTTGTTCACTGTAACCTCTTTTGGATTGATGAGGCTTTGTTTATCCTGACTAATAATCCATAACATAGAATAACTCATCCCTTTCATTTAGTTTTTTAATCGTTCTATAATATTACTTATCGAGAAAATTCTTTGTGATATACATCATTTAAAATGGTTATCATAAGTTTAACAAACATCTAATAACGTACTCAACTTATTGTCCCCCGTTTCCCCACTCGCCAGCAGGAAAAACAATACTTGAGCACATAGAATGGTATAAATCGCTAAAACCATTGTCAACGTATTCAATACATTCCACCGTAAATAAACGGATGGTTTTTATAATTTATCTTGCCATTCTCTTTGATCACATGTTTGCGATGAAAGGGAATCATAATTGCCAAAATCAACAGCAGCCAGATTCCTGATACGATAAAAGAAATAATAATTTCTGTTCCCATCTGACTCCTCCTATCTATGATATATGTATAGTGTCATCTTACTCTCTGATGATAGTCTAATAATTGGACATACCAAATGGGGATTTTTATACTAAATATAATAATCTCTAGGAGTGTCTAACATGGCAAAACGATATGATAAAGAATTTAAAGTATATGCAGTAAAATTAGTAGTGGAAGATGGAAGGAAAGCAGCCGAAGTGGCAAGAGAATTAGACTTAGTTCCCCAGACGCTGCAAAAATGGGTAGCTAGGTACAAGGAGGACCAAGAGAATAGCTTTGTAGGAAGCGGTAATCGCAGTCCCAAAGATCAAGCTGGGTATGAAAAAGATAAACGGATTCGTGATTTGGAAGAGGAGGTAGCTATTTTAAAAAAGGCTATGGGCATCTTCGCAAAAAAGCCGAAGTAATCTATGGATTTATTCAAGAACACCACCACGAATTTCGTGTAGAGAAGATGTGCCAAGTATTAGGTGTTTCTAAGAGTGGCTATTATGAGTGGAGAGATCGCCCTGTCAGCGATCAATCTAAACGTAAACAAAAGCTAACAGCTCAAATCAAACGCATATTTATCGCATCCAAAAAAAGATATGGCAGTCCTAAAATCACACAGGTTTTACGCAATGAAGGGGTACCTGTTTCTCCAAAAACAGTGTCTCGTATCATGAAGGAAAATGGTTTACGTTCGAAAACAGTGAAGAAATATAAGGCGACAACGAACTCCAAACATTCGCATCCTGTCTATCCGAATTTATTAAATCAAGATTTCCGGGCAGATAAACCAGGACAAGTATGGGTAAGCGATATCACGTACATTTGGACCAGAGAGGGATGGTTGTACTTAGCGACCATCATGGATTTGTTTTCCAGAAGGATTATTGGTTGGGCCATGAGTCATCGAATGACCAAAGAATTAACACTCACCGCTTTAAGACGAGCCATTAATCAGCAAACGCCGCAAAAAGGATTAATTCACCATTCCGATAGAGGCAGCCAATATGCGGCTAAAGAGTATCAAGCACTTTTAAGAAAACATCATATCACCACAAGTATGAGCCGGAAAGGCAACTGTTATGATAATGCATGTATCGAGTCGTTTCATAGCGTGATCAAGAAGGAATTAATCTTTCATGAAGATTATCAAAGCCGAGAAGAAGCAAAGCGTAGTATCTTTTCTTACATCATGACATTTTATAATTCCAAGCGAATTCACTCCACCATTGGATATATGTCACCAATGGCGTATGAAAAAATGTATCTACGTAAAATAGTTTCATAGAAAAGCGTAATTAGCCTCTGTGTTAAAAGAAGGGGGCGGACTTCCCCTTCTTTTAACACAGAGGGAAGCAAGCGGAGTGCGGTAGGAATTTGAAAAAATTCACCATTTCTATTGTCCAATTTCTTGACATAGATCCATCTCCTTCCTTTTTTCTTTAGTTACTTACTATACAAATGGGGAGGATCAAAAGTTCATTTTTTGATAAAAAAACGGAGCAAAACTAATTCCTATTATACCAAGGTTTATATACTTTCCTAGCTAATAAAAAAACCTAGAGAAAATATCTCTAGGCTTTCCATCTTTTATTTATTTTACAGCAAAGGTGATTTCTGCTTCACAAGCTAATTCCCCATCTACGGTTGCGGTTGCCTTTCCTTTACCAATTGGTCCTTTGATACGAATAATTTCTACCTCAAGGTGAAGCTGATCACCTGGTTTCACTTGGCGTTTGAAACGGCACTTATCGATCCCTGCAAGAAAACCGATTTTGCCCTTGTTCTCTTCTTTATTCAAAATAGCGACAGCACCAACCTGCGCCAATGCTTCCACAATTAATACCCCAGGCATCACTGGGTAATCGGGAAAATGTCCTTGGAAAAAAGGTTCATTAATGGTTACGTTCTTTTTTCCTGTGATTCGTTGTTCCTCTTGTTCCGTAATGACATCCACTAATAAAAAAGGATAGCGATGCGGAATCGTTGCTTTAATTTCTTCTATATCCATTATGTCAGCTCCTTTCCAAGTTATTTAATACTACTACAACGGCTTGAATGTTTAAAACGTGACAGACAAGCAGCTACGTAGCCTAGTCCACTTTTACAAAATCAATAATGTGCTGCCATGTCTCCCATTTCAGTACATCTAAGGGATTTCCGTCTCCAAGTATACTGAAGCCTATCATTAGACCAATCAACAGGGCAAATAAGCTCAAAATAACAATGAGGAGGAATTTTGCCCAGACTGGTATCAGTCGGCGTACATATTTTTTTTGTTTCTTTCGTTGTTTCTTATCTTGCTGTTTTTCTTTCTGTTGCTTATCCTGCTGTTTTTCTTTTTGTTTCTTTTGACTCCTGCTGTTTTCTTTCGCTTGTTTTTCCTGTGTCATACATGATGGCTCCTTACTAGCTTATCTCAATTGATTAATCAAACCATTCATCTGATCGTGCATCGAGATAGTTCTTGCATTGAATTGATATGCCCGCTGTGATTCCAGCATATCTGTCGTTTGCTTAGCAATATCTACATTAGAACTTTCTAATGCACCATTTTGTAAGTTCATCTGATTCGCTGCTACTTCATTTATAACTTCGTCGATTGGGTAGTTTTCTAGGGTGTCTTCTGATAAACGAAATTGATTGGAACCAGATGCCTCTAACAGCTTAGGACGGTCCACTGCTATGACTCCTAATTGTCCTTCCACATTTTGCACGCTATTTCGAGTAACATTGATTTCACCATTTGCCTCTATTTTAAGATCATCCATGTCATTGGCCAATACAATCGGCTCTTGATTAGCACCAAGCACTGGCTGACCTTCTGCGGTGACCAGCATCAACTGTTCATCGGCTACAGGTGACAAATAAAAGTTTCCCGCCCTTGTATACTGGACTTCTTCCTGTCCATTTTCAACGGCACGCACTTGAAAAAATTGATGATCCTCTTGTAAAGCAACATCCAGATTACGGTCTGTTGTTTGCAACGAACCTGGACTAAACTGGAAATTCGTGTGCCCCAGCCGTGAACCTGCTCCCAATCTAAAGCCTTCTGGCGTTTGTCGACCGGCTTGATTCAATGGGTCTGGTTCGGTATTGAACTGTTGCGCAAGTAACGACGAAAAATTCGCATTGCGTTGCTTATATCCAGTCGTATTAGAGTTGGCAATGTTATTGCTGATATTGTCTAGCTGTTGCTGCAGTTGTCCCATCGCAACAGCTGCTTGTAAAGTCATTCTTGACATGTATATCGAACCCCTTCTTGAACATCCTCATTAGCCAAGTCGTGCAATATCGTTGACTGCCATATCGAGACTTCTGTCATATTGCTGTACGATCTTCTGATTCGCCTCAAAACTGCGATAAGCCTGCATCATATCAGTCATTGTTTGTGTCTGGTCAACATTGGAATTCTCCAATTGACGCTGTAATACTTGAAACTGTAGTCCATCAACTGCCCTGGCGTCACCCAAAGCCTCCCCTTCCTCTAGTTCATACAAATCCTGTCCATTTTTTACGAGGTCATGGGGATTTTCGCTATAGCTTATTCCAAGAGGAATCGCTTGATCTGGTAATTCTATCAGTCCTTCAGGTGTCACGGAAAATGCCTGGTTATCAGTCTGGATTGGTTCGCCTGCTTGATTAAGCACATAATAACCTTGATTGGTGGTTAGGTTCCCTTCCCCATCCACCGTAAAATTACCATTCCGAGTATAACGAATCTCCCCTTCATTGTTCTGTACGGTATAAAAGGCCATCCCTAACTCGTCAGGTGTCGTCTGTTGAACCAATGCCATATCAGTGCTTATTCCTGTCTCACGCAAGCTTCCTTGCACAAAATCTGGGATCGTTTCTTGTACATAAACACCGGTGTGAAGCGCACCAATCTCATTCATGCTTGGTACACTCGTATTCTGAGAAGTAGGGATATCTCGATTCTCCATGCGATTAATCAGTAACTCTGGAAAAGCACGTAAAGTGGTTTGATCCTGTTTGTATCCTGGGGTTTGTGCGTTAGTGATATTGTTCGAAAGCACTTCCTGCCTTCTTTGTTGTGCCATCATCCCGTTAATGGCTGTGTAAAAACCTCTAAGCATATCCTTTACTCCCTTCAGAATAACCTAAGCTCACACGACAGAACGTTCTAATTTGTCGATATTGTCTAACATAATACCGGTTCCTTTGGCAACACAATTCATTGGCTCTTCAGCCAGCAATACCGGTACCTTTAACTCTTCTGCCAATAATTGATCCAAACCATGCAGCAAGGCACCCCCGCCTGTCAGAATGACACCTCGGTCAATAATGTCAGCTGATAATTCTGGCGGTGTTTTTTCTAATACACTTTTGGCCGAGTCGACAATCAAAGCAATCGATTCTCTTAACGCCTCTTCTACTTCTGTTGACTTAATCGTAATAGTGCGTGGCAGACCAGAGACCATGTCACGTCCACGAATATCAATGACTTCATCCCGGGCCCCTTCGAAAACCGTAGCGACATTAATCTTAATATCTTCTGCCGTTCGTTCGCCAATTAATAGTTTGTACTTGCGTTTGACATATTGCAGGATTTCGGAGTCAAAATTATCGCCAGCCATCTTAATCGACTGAGCGGTTACAATATCTCCCATAGAAAGGACAGCAACATCTGTCGTCCCACCACCAATATCTACTACCATATTACCGCTCGGCTGAAAGATGTCCATTCCCGCACCAATCGCCGCTACTTTTGGTTCTTCTTCTAAGTATACTTTTTTTCCGCCAGACTTCTCTGCGGCTTCTTTAATCGCCTTTTGTTCTACTTTTGTTATGTTGGTTGGACAGCAAATCAGCATTCTCGGCTTGGATAGGAAACCTTTGGCATTAATTTTATTAATAAAATATTTTAACATGGCTTCCGTTACGTCAAAATCTGCAATAACACCATCTTTAAGCGGACGAATGGCCTCAATATTGCCAGGGGTCCGTCCAACCATACGACGGGCTTCTTCCCCAACTTCTAAAACCTTTCCCGTGTTACGATCCATCGCTACTACAGACGGTTCATCCAGTACAATTCCTTTTCCCTTTACATGAATAAGCACATTTGCTGTACCCAAATCAATTCCAATATCCCTTGAAAACATGAACATTAATCCTCCCTATTCCGTCACATTAGTTGAATTTTATGTCAATTATTAGTGAAAATCCATTCTATTTTTCCCGTTGAGCATAGTTGTTATAGTACATAATACCTCTAACTTATATCATATCATAAACACATGAGAACGGACATATCTTTCTGAGAAAATGTTGTTATTTTTTGAATGAAAATGGCGAAATAATGGATAAGATGAAAGGAAAGATAATAGATCGATAGAGAGGATCAAATAGCTATTTGGTCAATAATTCCTGTTGTGGCGGTGCTTTACGATTATGGAGCTGATATTTGAGTTTCGTTGCTTCTCCTCCTCGGAGATGTCGAATCGCCTTATGATGACTGAGTATTAACTTTACTTCATTAGCAAGCTCTGGATGTAGTTCAGGCAATCGTTCGGTTAAATCTTTATGCACTGTACTTTTAGACACACCGAATTCTTTTGCTATGACCCGAACCGTTTTTTTTGTCTCAATAATATACCTGCCAATCTTTAATGTCCTTTCTTTGATGTAATCATGCACTGTTTGCTCGCCTCCCCAAAGTTGTCAGCGTCCAAGGTGTTCTGATAAAGGCGGAATAATTGCTGTGTATAATAAATGTTGCCTTAGACGTTTTTAAAAAAAGATAATTGCTAACATCTTATTACAGAGCAGTAAACAATATGACTTGTAATTACATCAACCTATGTCAGGACAAGCTGTGGGGAAGTAGTCTGTTGCAGTCAAGGGTAGAATTAAATCGTTGCATAATGAAAACGCAATCAAAAAAAGTGATGAGCAACTCATCACTTTTTACTAACCAATATCACCATAATCTGGATCACATTTTTTCAATACATTCATCCACCTATTCTCCCATCCTAAAATTAGAATCTTTTAAATCTATTTATCAGGCTTTAAGTGGTAACTTTTAGAAAGACGTGCAACATTCATACTTATCAACGAACGTTTTGCCATGATAGCGATTGTTCAAAAAGTATAATAGAACACACTGTGTGCAAGAGCGCTATTTGGTTTAAAAGCGTACGTGCGGCTTTCACTGATTCGACGATTCTTTCTTTTTGCCAAACCTTTTAACTTGCACTTGTCATTACTTTCTTCTCATTGAAAAATATGATCCCTCCTTTTGTGGTAAACTATGATCTCTTATAAAAGATCTACTGAAATATGCTTTTACTAAGGTTTTTTTCACCTTTGATGTATATTTCTGTGAATTTTAGCATACTATTATTATTTCATATTCAGTCAAATATGCAACCAAAATCGTTCGTCAAATAACTAGACAAATCGACATTTTAGCAGTTGTATACTTTGTAGTATGGGAAGTGCACTGATTATGAGCGAATTTGATTGTTTAAATGGAAACATGATAGAAATATTTAGTGATCCACAAGCAAACTACCATAACATTATTATAGTGGCATAACCCAAGCTAGATAACGCACATTAAGATGACCTTTTATTTTTCTAGTGAAACTGGTACTCTTTTGTTCTTACAAAAATAGGGCTGGTTCCATTTGGAATCAGCCCCGTTTTTATTATACTCGTTCTTCCGAGCGAAACGAAAGTTCTTGACTTGCTTCTTCATCCGTTTCTTCTTCTGTTGGTTCTTGGTTTGGCAGTTCTTCTTCTAGCTCACTATCCTCTGCCGGATTATCTGCATTCTCATTCTCGTCTGGTGCACTCTCTTCTTGTCCAGACTCTTCCTGATCCACTTCTTCTTGATTTACTTCACCTTGCTCTTCCTCTTCTTTTTCAGGTGCCGTAATCTTTTGAATCGGCTGATTGATAAATTCTTCTGGATTTACCGGTGTGCCATCTTTTCTTACTTCAAAATGGACATGTACGCCGTTATCTTGTCCCAGCGTATTTTGACCAGCTGTTCCTAAAGAATCACCTTGCTTCAATTCACTGCCTTCTTCTACTACAACATCGTCAAGACTTGCATAATAAGTGGAGATTCCTTCCTCATGCTCCATCTTCACCACATTACCCAACAGTGGATCGTGTTTAATTTCTGTCACTGTGCCTGAAAGAGAGGCCATCACATCAAAAGCCTCATGGTCAGACGTAGAGATCGCAATACCGTCACTTTGATAATATTTATTTTCGTGTAAAATCAGTGCGTCTTGCTGATCCTCTACATCTGCGCCATAATCATAAAATTTGGTCACAATTTCAGTTTGCAGATTTTCTGCGACAGGCATTTGCAATACTTCTTGCTGCTGCATAACAGGTGCTGACTCATCATCTGTCTGATCATGTCTTGAATCACCAACATTCTCTCTTGCATTATCTGCTATGTCTGGTGTATCCGTAATGACCTGCTGATACCATAATACCCCTGTCAGAACAAATGCCGCTGCCACCAGATATACCGCAGGAAAAAACCATTTTTTCTGGAATAGACGTTTCCACTTATTTTTTGGAACGCTTTTGTTTTCCTTCATTTTACATCACCTCAGCAACCATTGTGATCAAATGAAGGAATAAATATACATGTTTTTTTATTTTTTTACTAAAAGAGTTGGCGTAGCCTGTTCTAAAGTGTTTAATTCTGTCCCTTTGTAATAATAAGCAATAATGTCATCGTATGTCTTTCCCTCTTGTGCCATACCGTTTGCACCGTACTGACTCATTCCCACTCCATGCCCAAAACCTTTTGTTGTAAAGACATAGTGATCATTTTTCTTACTAATCGTGAAATCATTAGATGATAACCCTAATTGTTCGCGTATATCCCTACCACTAAATGTCTGACCGCCTATTTCTACTTGATCTACCCGTTGACTATCTGTCCTGGTTAGCTGAAATTGATCTGACTGATTGGACAGACTGACCTGTAGCTTATTCTCTAGTTCTGCCGAAGTAAATACCTGTTGATCAAGGAACTTAGGAGATATATCCTCATCCCAGGGACTTTCAACGGCACGCAAATAAGGTAATTCATTCTCCCAATAATCCTCTGAATTCTCTGTATAACCATTACTGGTAGAGAAAAAGGCTGGTGTAATCGGTTGGTCCTCATACGTAATAACTGTGCCCTGGGTAGCAGCTACCGCTTGTTCAATCTTGTCAATTTTCCAATGATAGTCGCTGCCCCATATCTGTCTTAGTTCATCCGTGTTTTTATACACTTGATGATCAACCGTATCTGTTACATCGGCACTGTCTGGTAAATCCTCTGATTGTTCGTATGTCAGAAAGCGTACGATATAAGTTCTCGCGGCTAAAGCTTGTGCCTTTAACGCCTCTAATTCAAAATCTGCAGGCATTTCCGAGGCCACTACATGTACGACATAGTCTTCTAGTGGGATTTCTTCCACTGTATCCTCTTCGGTACGGAGAACACGGACATCAAAAGGTGATACCAGCTTTTGGTTTGCCTGCTTTTCTTCTTGGACGACTGGCTCCGCTTCCTTGGACACCTCTGACTCCTCACCACCAGCAAAAGGTAAGACAATCACGGTAGGAATGACAAACATAAAGGTAAATAAGATAGAAATAAAGATTAGACTAGGTGTTTTCCAGTTTTTCTGCTTGCTTTTGTTCGGCCGTCGCAGCATGAATAACCTCCTCTGTTCGTTTCTACTCTATCTTATTCTGTAAGCTAAGAGATTAGAACTGATCAGTGAACTTATTACATTGCCCAATCTTCTGATATTTTCCATATAAAATGGACCCCATGCCGAAGCTACGCCTCTGCTTAACAGGGCGTAGCTACGCTGTATAACGTTATTAGATTCCTCTGCAAGCAGAAAAAGGATAACTTTTCACAAACCTTTCTTACTGCCAGTTCATAAGTTATCCTTTTTGCCTGTTACTATACTTCTGCTTGTTCCTGCATCGTGTTAATTGGCGTAGATTCCACTTCCACACGTTCAATATCGGCACCAAGCTGCGCAAATTTATCAGTAATATTTACATAACCTCTATCAATGTGATAAAGCGAGGTTACCCGGGTATATCCATCGGATACCAATCCTGCTAATATTAAGGAAGCACCAGCACGCAGATCTGTCGCAGCAACTTCTGCTCCCTGTAATGAAACAGGCCCTTCCACTATCACACTACGGCCTTCAATCTTCAATTTGGCATTCATACGGCGAAATTCTTCCACATGCATAAAGCGATTTTCAAAAACCGTTTCCGTAATGACACTTGTGCCGTTAGCAGCAAGCATTAACGCCATCATCTGTGATTGCATATCAGTTGGAAAACCTGGATGTGGAAGTGTTTTAATATCGGTGGCCTTTAAATAATCAGGTCCAATTACACGAATACCACCTGTCAATTCCTCGTATACCTCAACACCCATTTCCTCCATCTTTGCAACCAAGGCACGTAAATGCTCTATCTCGGCATTCTCTACCAACACATTTCCACCGGTGATAGCTGCAGCCACCATAAAGGTTCCCGCCTCAATACGATCCGGGATTATCGCATGTTCGGCGCCAACTAATTTATCTACTCCTTGGATCTTAATGGTTTCTGTGCCTGCACCTACCACATTAGCGCCCATCTTATTTAAATAGTTTGCTAGATCTACTATCTCTGGTTCTTTTGCTGCGTTTTCAATCGTTGTTTTTCCCTCTGCCAGTACCGCTGCACTCATAATATTCTCTGTTGCACCTACACTTGGCATATCTAAATAAATCTTCGCCCCTTGCAGTCTTCCCTGTACCGAAACCTCGACAAAGCCATTTCCGACATTGACATTGGCCCCCATTGCTTCAAACCCTTTTAAATGCAAATCAATAGGTCTTGATCCAATGGCACATCCTCCAGGTAAAGCTACCTTCGCATGGCTGTATCGGGCTAATAATGGACCAAGCACTAATACAGAAGCGCGCATCTTTCGTACATACTCAAAAGGAGCTTCTGTTAATACTTCTTTTGTTGCATTAATGGTTACGGTATTTTTATCATATACTACATCTACATTCATATGTCGTAATACTTGGTTTATCGTGTTTACATCTGCCAATGCAGGTACTTCATGAATCACACTTTTGCCTTCACTTGCTAGTATACTTGCAGCGATAACAGGTAGTACAGCGTTCTTTGCACCTTCAACCCTAACTGTACCCTCCATTTTTCTTCCGCCACGAACGATGATATTTTCCAAAGTTCATTCTCCTCTGTGTCCATATTCATTATTATTAGTATTCAGTAATAAGGATAGGTGTGCCAATTGTGATATTGGTTTTATCGCCTATCCTTTCGCTCACAGCAATATGTACATTGATATCGTCATCCTGCTGTTTTAATTTATTCGTCCATTGTTTCGTATAACCTGTCCATGTATAAAATTCGGGTTCATTTATTTCGTCAATAATTGTTATATCTAATTGTTTTTTTACAAATTTTATAAAAGAAACAATATCTATAATATCATCTTTCCATGCCTCTAGACAAGAGAAATATTGAGCATTTTGTGAAAATAATTCATTAGTAACCTTTTTTACTTTCAAATGGTAGGTATCAAGTACTTTCATCTGGTCTAAAGGTGACGAGATCGTATAAATGATTTGGTATGTTGAATCCTTTGCTGTTGGTACTAATAATAATGTTTCTTGTGTTGGCATCTTATTTTTATCAGCTGATTCAAATCGGATGTTTTTTTCATTTTCCACTATATTCATGTGATACCCTTTCATGCTTTCTATAAAACGGTCCATTTCCGAAATTTTTCTTGTTTCTTTGATCGTGGTTTGCAAGTTTGCTAGATTCAGGTCATATGTCTGGAAGGTGGCCAGCATATCCCCTATTTCCTCTTCGTTCGCGGCGGCTTTGTCCCCTGGCGCATATATAAAATTCCAAGCAAGCATCATACTACATAAAAAAAATAAATACCTCATTCCCCATTCACCCTTTCTTTTTTAAAAGTGTTGGCAGGAAATAAGATATTTATACGTGTGATAATCGAATTCGTTTTCTCAAAAAGGAAGCCTTCTTCATAACTTCTTTGTTACTTTATTACATGGTCTTACTATGCATTTTTATTCAAAAAGATAGATAAGCTGCTGAGACCATTGCAGAAAATCGAGAAAGAAGTTACTAACGGTAGTGCCTATCACAATAGTAATTAAAATGATCAAGATACGTGCCTCAAATACTCTTTCTTTGCGAAAAAAATCATCAAAATTGACGGATTGAATCACCCGCCAAGTAATAACAATAAAAATAATGTGCGATATAATCGATATTAGCCCTTCTTGGGCAACGGTTTGCATCATTTGAAATCCCTCATTCATTCACTTTTGGTTTTAGTTTAACATATTTGTGTCTTCGTGTCTTGATTCGTTTCTTCTTTATTTCCCGGGAAATTTCGACTTGATATGTTGTCAATTTTTCAATCATTAACAAGAAAAACCGTGCAAATGTCGCCCGTTCCTTTACCGACCACTTAAAGAAGTCACTGAACTGCCGATAAGATAGACTATGTAAAGTATCCCACTTTCCTTAGTGGTGAGTTTGATCATTTTATTTGTGCTAAGCAAACGCTGCGGGAATATGCTGCGCTTTTACCCACAGGGCATAAGTCAACAGGCGATTCGAGCAAAGAACGCTCTCATCGTGTTTCCTATACCGTGGGGCCGGCTTCAGCTAACTTGCAAAAGAAGAGCACTTTTACAAGTGGATCTTCAGCTCGTCCTGGTCCCACAGGAGTCTCCGCATATTCCCTCCGCTAGATATACGTACAACAATGGTTGTTACTGCAAGGATGAAGCAGCTTAGGTACCAAGCCAGTGTTGTAGTAAAAGGAGAAAATCGTCAACTGATTTTTCGGATATGCCATGGATCATGCTACAAAATGGTTCTTTCATTTATAAAAACCATAATGTATGATCGAATCATGCTCTGAACAAGTTTATCTAGCATGATAATGGTGCCTAGAATCCTACATTTTAGCAGTCATTCGATTGTAGTCCTACTACCTAGCGGAGGAAATAGGTGGAGACTCCTGCGAGAAAGGTGGAAAGCGGAACCTATTTCCGAAGCGTTTCCTAGCACAGACAAACAATCAACTTTACTACATGGAATAGATGGACTTGTTACTTTACATAACCCGTCTTATCGGCACATTGACTGGAAGTGATGCTAATTTTCTGGAATCGTCTTCTACTCCCGTTCAAAATCGTTCAAACCCTATTGTTTTTTGAATAGAAAAGAGACTGTATCAATTTTTAATATTGAGACAGTCTCTAATGCTATTATATTAGAAAATCAGTATGCAAAAACGTTGTCTTACCTGTTTTCCACAACATCAATTCGATTTAAGGCACGCTTAAGTGCTAATTCTGCCCTTCTGAAATCTATTTCATCTTGTTTAGCTTGTAAACGACTTTCAGCTCGTTCCTTCGCAGCTCGTGCTCGTTTGACGTCAATATCGTCGGGACGTTCCGCTGATTGAGCTAAGATGGTCACTTTATCAGGACGAACCTCCAAGAAACCTCCACTAACTGCTACACGTTGAGGATTGTCACCCTTCAATCGCACACCACTAATAGATAATGGAGCAACGAGCGGAATGTGACCAGGTAGAATACCCAACTCACCATTTTCTGCTTTACAGCTAACCATTTCAAAAGCTTCTTCCAGAACAGGGCCATCTGGAGTAACAACACTTACCGTTATTGTTTTCAACAGAACCCCTCCTTAGACTGTTATAAACTGAATGTTAGTTGAACCATTCGGGCCGTTATTGGCTGTTGGATCCTCCACCCAAGCATCACACTTTTCCTTCATTCTTGTAGTGGGAGTCTTACAGCCATTACACTGAAATAAGACAGATTTTCTACTATGCAAATTGTTTTGCTTTTTCAATGACCTCTTCAATACGTCCAACTAATCGGAAGGCATCCTCTGGAAGATCATCATATTTACCATCGAGAATCTCACGGAAACCTTGTACTGTTTCCTGAACAGGGACATAAGAACCTTCCTGGCCAGTAAACTGCTCAGCCACGTGGAAATTCTGTGATAAAAAGAATTGGATACGACGTGCACGAGCTACTGTGAGCTTATCTTCGTCTGACAATTCATCCATCCCTAAGATGGCGATAATATCCTGTAATTCTTTATACTTTTGTAAAGTTTGCTGTACTTCTCGCGCTACGTTGTAGTGATCGTCTCCCACTACTTCCGGGTCTAATGCACGTGAAGTAGAAGCAAGTGGATCCACCGCAGGATAAATACCTTGTTCGGATAACTTACGATCAAGGTTGGTTGTTGCATCTAAGTGTGCAAAGGTAGTTGCTGGGGCCGGGTCCGTATAGTCATCGGCAGGAACGTATACCGCTTGGATAGAGGTAACAGAACCTTTATTCGTTGACGTAATACGTTCTTGTAACTGCCCCATTTCCGTTGCAAGTGTAGGCTGATAACCAACGGCTGACGGCATACGACCAAGTAAGGCAGATACCTCTGAACCTGCTTGGGTAAAACGATAAATGTTATCGATAAATAATAACACGTCCTGCCCTTGTTCATCACGGAAGTATTCCGCCATAGTCAGGCCTGTCAAGGCAACACGCATACGCGCTCCAGGTGGTTCGTTCATTTGTCCAAACACCATGGCTGTCTTTGATATAACACCGGAATCCTTCATTTCATAATAAAGGTCATTCCCTTCCCGTGTTCGTTCACCTACCCCTGCAAATACAGAGATACCACCATGCTCTTGGGCAACATTATTAATCAGTTCCTGAATAAGTACGGTTTTACCTACACCCGCACCACCAAACAAACCGATCTTACCACCTTTAATATAAGGTGCTAATAAGTCTACTACCTTAATCCCAGTTTCTAAGATTTCGGTATCTGTTGCTAATTCCTCAAATTTAGGTGTTGGACGATGAATCGGATCACGACGTATATCGTCACTCAATTTCTCATCCAGATCAATATTATCACCTAGCAGGTTGAAGACACGACCTAATGTTTCTTCTCCAACTGGTACAGAGATTGGCGCTCCCTGGTCAATTGCCTCTGCTCCACGTTTTACACCTTCCGTTGATTCCATAGCAATCGTGCGTACGGCGTCATCTCCAAGGTGAAGCGCTACTTCGACTGTAAGTTCATTTGCTTCACCGTTGACATCATATTGAATTTTCAACGCATTATAAATCTCCGGGAGGTTGCTGTCTGCGAATTTCACGTCAACAACCGGCCCCATGATTTGGATAACGTGTCCTGTAGCCATCGATTTCCCTCCTATCATAATCAATCCTTACCGTTTCTTCTATTCTAATGCTGCTACGCCACCAACAATTTCCGTAATTTCTTGTGTAACAGCCGCCTGTCTTGCACGGTTGTACTGCAGTGAAAGATCATCAATTAGATCATCTGCATTATCTGTTGCACTCTTCATAGCGGTCATACGTGAGGCATGCTCACTTGCCTTACTATCAAGCAATGCTCCAAAAATCAGGCTTTCTGCATATTGTGGCAATAATGTATTCAAAATTTCCTGTTGGTTTGGTTCATATTCATAAGCACTTTGTACACCTTTCGCCTCTTCTGCCAACTCAGTAAGTGGTAAAAGCTGTTTATTGGTTACCTTTTGCGAAATCGCACTAACAAAGTGGTTATAAAAAATTACCAATTCATCAATCTCTTCCTCTACAAAAAGCTGTACCGTTTCTGATGTTAGATCTTGAATATCTGCAAAGCTTGGTTGATCAGAAAGACCTGTTATCTCTTTTAGAATCGGCATCTGACGTTTTTTGAAGAAGTCACGACCAATACGGCCTACTGCAATAATGGCGTATTCATCTGTTGATTGATGTTTCTCTTGAATCGTACGATATACTTCACGAAGAACTCCACTGTTGAAAGCTCCAGCCAGACCACGATCGGAAGTGATCACAAAATATGCTGTTTTTTTCACTTCGCGGCTTCGTAACATCGGGTGTTCTGCTTCTCCGCTCCCAGCGATACTGTTAACGACTTCCTTAATTTTATTGCTGTATGGATCAAATGCCTTTGCGAACTCTTCCGCTCTGGACAATTTAGAGGCAGATACCATATGCATAGCCTTGGTGATTTGCTTCGTTTTTTGTGTGGAGGTAATCCGAGTTTTAATATCTCTTAACGATGCCACTTCGTTTCACCACCCTTTCCTTCAAGGTTGACGCTTGGAATCCCATTATTCTGACGCTACGAATGTTTGTTTGAAGCTTTCAATGGCTCCATTCATCTCATCGGCATCTGGTAATGCACCTGTATCTCTAATACTTGCTAACAATTCAGGCTTGTTATTATCTAACCAAGTCATAAATTCTTCTTCAAATCGTGTAATATCCACAACAGGAATCTCATCCAGAAAGCCTTTCGTTAAGGCATAGATAATCATAACCTGCTTTTCAACTACTAATGGTTTGTGAAGTCCTTGCTTCAAGACTTCAACGGTTCGTTCACCACGATTCAGTTTGGCCTGGGTTGCCTTATCCAAATCGGAACCGAACTGAGCAAATGCCTCTAGTTCACGGAAAGATGCTAAGTCGAGTCGAAGTGTACCAGCAACTTTTTTCATCGCCTTGACTTGGGCAGAACCACCAACACGTGATACGGATAAACCAGGATTTATCGCTGGTCGTACACCCGAGAAGAACAAGTCTGACTGTAAAAAGATTTGTCCGTCGGTAATCGAGATCACGTTGGTTGGAATATACGCTGAAATGTCCCCTGCTTGTGTCTCAACGAATGGCAGTGCTGTTAAAGAACCTCCGCCTTTCGCATCACTAAGCTTTGCTGCACGTTCTAATAAACGAGAGTGTAAATAGAACACATCACCAGGGAATGCCTCACGACCTGGCGGGCGACGTAGTAACAAAGAAAGTTCACGATATGCGTTAGCCTGTTTAGTTAAGTCATCATACACAACCAAGACATGCTTACCGTTATACATGAATTCTTCGCCCATGGAAACTCCAGCATATGGCGCTAGATATTGAAGTGGTGCAGGATCACTGGCACCTGCAGAAACGACAATGGTATAATCTAACGCCCCATACCTGCGCAGTACTTCAACCGTACTGCGGACGGTGGAATCCTTTTGTCCAATCGCCACATAAATACAAATCATATCTTCATTTTTTTGGTTCAAAATGGTATCAATTGCTACCGTTGTTTTACCTGTTTGACGGTCACCAATGATTAACTCACGCTGACCACGACCAATTGGCACCAAGGCATCGATTGCCTTAATCCCTGTTTGTAGTGGCTCATCCACCGATTTACGATCCATAACACCAGGTGCAGGTGACTCCAATGGACGTGATGCTGCCGTCTCCACTGGCCCCTTACCATCTACTGGCTGCCCTAATGGATTAACGACACGACCAATAAGTTCCTCACCAACTGGCACTTCCATAATACGACCCGTACGACGAACTTCGTCACCTTCACGGATCTCTGTATAAGGTCCAAGGATTACAATCCCGACATTAGATTCTTCTAAGTTCTGTGCCATACCCATGACACCATTTGAAAATTCGACAAGCTCACCAGACATGACGTTATCCAAACCATGTGCACGTGCAATACCGTCACCGATTTCGATAACCGTACCCACATCACTTACTTCAATATCTGATTCATAGCTCTCGATCTGCTGCTTAATCAGTGCACTGATTTCTTCAGCTTTAATGCTCATGCCATTTCACCCCTATCGTCCTTAATTTGCTACTGTTATTTGTCGCTCTAAGCGATCTAGTTTACCTTTAAGCGAACCGTCATATACCGTATTGCCGACTTTAATTCGAATACCGCCAATAACCGTTGGATCCACTTGGTTATTTATCTTTAACGATGTTACATTCCATTTTTTCGTAAATACACGTTCAATCTCTTGTTGTTCTACTTCTGTCAATGCTCTAACCGAGTATACAGTCGCCTCTTTGATACCCTTTGCTTCATTGGCAAACGTGATAAAGTGATCGACAATTTCAGGCACAATCTCCTCGTTATGGCGGTCAACAAGGATGAAAAGAGTATGTAATACATCCTTGGAAAAACCGGAGAACGCTTCTGAGAGAAGTTGTTTTTTCTTTTCACCAGCTACTTGAGGATGTTGTAGAAAGGCTAGGAACGTTGCATTTGCCTGAAATACTTCCTTCACTGTAGCTAATTCTTCTTCTAACATATCCGTTGTTGATTTCTCTTGAGCTATTTGAAAAAGAGCTTCTGCGTAACGTTTGGCTACATTTGCTTTACTCATCGCTCTTCTCCTATCTCTTTAATGTAGTCATGAATCAATTGTTCTTGATCTTCTTCGTTAATTTCTTTCTCAATTACCTTGGTAGCAATCTGAACAGATAAGGTCGCCACCTGTGCTTGAAGTGCTTCCACTGCTTTCTCTTTTTCACGCGCGATATCTTCTTCAGCTGATTTCTTAATACGAACAGCTGCCTGATTAGCCGCCTCTACAATCGAGCGCTCCTGATCAACGGCTGCTTTCTTCGCATCTTCAATAATTTTCTGTGCCTCTTGACGAGTTGATTTCAATTGCTCATTTGCTTCTAATACGGACTTTTCAGCCTCTCTGCGATTCTTTTCTGCCGTATCAATTTCATTGGCAATGTGGTTCTCTCGTTCTTCCATCTTGTTCATCAACGGGCCCCACGCAAACTTCTTCAATAGTGCAAGCAAAATTAAAAAGCTGATAATCGCAAAAGCCATATCTCCACCTTGCAATCCACCAATTGCTGCCTGTAAAACAAGGCCATCTGTTAAAAGTTGCACCGTGTTCACTCCTTCCTACCGTTAGTTATCTATTTCACCATTCATTTCATTCCACGTTAAGTATCCAATAACTGCTTACAAAGGAATGGCGAAGGTTGTCTTAGACGAACTTCGCCATTCTATTCTTCATTTAAATAATAATTACATTACCATAAAGGCAATAACTACGGCGAAAATTGGAATCGCCTCTACTAGCGCTACCCCGATAAACATTGTCGTTTGAAGTGGACCTCTTAATTCGGGTTGACGAGCAATCCCTTCTACTGTACGACTTACGATCATACCATTACCTAAACCAGCACCAAGTGCCGCCAAACCAATTGCTATTGCAGCTGCTAAAGCTCCCATTGTGTGTTTCCTCCTTTAAAATGTATAAGTAATAAAGATTAAATTATATTAATGGTCTGAACTCACTTTATGAGACATGTAAACCATTGTTAACATGGTGAAAATAAATGCCTGGATAGCCCCAATAAATAAACTGAAACCTTGCCATGCCATCATCGGTACAATAGAGACGACGGTGGTAAGTGGGACTGCTATCATCGCCATTTTCGTGATAAGTGATAATAAAATTTCACCAGCAAAGATATTACCGAAAAGACGCAGACCTAGCGTTAAGGTATTTGTAAATTCCTCAATAATTTTGAAAGGTAATAAAAATGGTACAGGGCGGATGTAATCTTTCAGGTATTCGCCAACCCCTCTTGTTTTTATCCCATAGTAATGCGTTAAAATAATGACCAACGCAGATAGCGATAATGTAAGTGTTGCATCCGAGGTAGGTGACTTCCACCACAACGTATGCCCCCATACTCCCATGGTAATAACACCTAGAATATTACTGATAAAAATGTACACAAGTAAGGTTAACCCTAATGGGAGAAAGACCTTCCCTGTCTTCCAATCCATTGTATCTCCAATAATCCCCTTAACAAAATCGACAATCCATTCCATGAAGTTCTGAAAACCAGTAGGCTTCATCTTGAGGTTTCTCGCTGCTAAGGTACAAATGATAAACACAATGATAGAAGAGATAAGCGTCATAAGTGATGTTGATAAGTCAAAATCCAGCCATGGTATACCAAATACATCATTCAACATCGGTGATTCGTGATCCAATTCCTTCACCTCACTTCCCTTTGCTAGTTCTATAAGTAGATATTGCAAAATCTATCATAATAACAACATAGGTTGTCATTAATCCCAAAATAACGGACATCAAATGGAATTGTTCTTCAAAGCGCATAGCAATAATGACGGCTAATGCGGCGGTGGCTAAACGGGTGAAAGTTCCGATTCCTGTTGCTCGATTTTCTTGAGCAACGGCCTGTCCAAAACGATCGATCTTCCGTTGCATTGTCCATAAGCTGTAAAAGCTTAATGCTGTTCCTAGAAGGAGTCCGAGGAATATTCTTGTATAAGGTGTAAAACCCCAGCCAAGAACAAATAATGCAAGAAGGTAGAACATCCATTTACGCTGACGGGTTATCATCTGTTTGTATTGATTCATCATTTATTCGTCTCCCGTTACGTCTCTTACGTAAAGAATCGTTCCATATAATCCGGCTCCTAACCCTAAAAGAAGTCCAATGATTAAAAAAAGTGGTGAGGTTGATAAGTGGTTGTCAAGATACTTCCCTGTGAAGAGTCCCAACAGCGGTACTCCAACAAGCTGTGACAAAATTGCAGAATAAATTGCAAAACCGTTGTAGATTTTCCCTTTAGGTGGTGACATCTACTCACCTCATTTAATCAAGCACAAGTTTAAAGGACGGTAGAGTGATACGTTACACCATGCTGTCATGCTAAAAAGTAACTATTTATGTATGTACGCAACAAACGCATAACTTATGCAAATATTTTATCACAAAGCTGAAACCCTTATCATCCATACTAGATTAGAATACAATAGAGACCCATTGTTGTCAATCGAATTTTAGGACAAAAACCCAAAATAAATGATTCTTTTGCTCTTTTTTTCGAAATATGCTAGATTAACTTCTCTTTTACAAGTTCATTCTTCTTCTTTGAATGAAATGTGACAATTGTTTCGTCCACCGAAATAATGGAACTGGGGAGAGTTACTCTCCCCAGCTTGCTTGATATTGATAGGTCTGTCCCGTTGTTGTTTCCACCGTGACATTTGCAATATAGGCATGTTCTAATAGCTCCGTCTGGTTGATTTCACCTTCCAACACTCCCTGTGGCGCGTCTTTCACTTCTGCCGCCGTTGTTACAAAGGCGAAAGTCACCGGATCATAAAGATCGATGGTTACTTTATTGGCTGCTTCCACTAAATACAGCTGATATTGATAGCTGTCCTCAAAAGGGATAATATCTAACTCTAATCCCATTGCCTGTGGGATATCGGCGTTATTACTGACATACATATAAGGTAGTGGCTGATCATTGAGAAATAAGTAACCTTGATTAATCGGCTCTGGCTTCCCAGTCTGTCTAATGGTCGCTTTTATGTTGATCTGCTTGCTCTCATTTGGTTCAAGGGTAAAACTTTTGGGTAATTGAAAGCGAATGGCCTGCTTTTGTTTCGGCAGATGAAAAGCATATTGCTGGGTTTGATTGGATACATTATAAACCGTAATTGTTTCCGTTGTTTGTTCACTCTGTTCTGTTTTTTTGCCAAAGGATAATAAAGAGTGGTCCAACAATGTAGCTGTTTCAATAGCGGCCCTTGGGTTTATCTTTCCTGCCCCTTGTTCCAATGGCAGATAATCAGGTAAGGGTTTTGCAGTGGTTAAAACGGCTGCTTTTAATTGAGCAGGTGTCCAATCCGGGTGTGCCTCTTTTATCAGGGCTAATACGCCGGCTACATGTGGAGAGGCCATGCTAGTTCCGCTCAAAGCTTGATACCCACCAGGCACGGTGCTAAGAATATTTGCCCCGGGGGCAACAATCTCCGGTTTAATCGCCCAGTTTACCGTTACTGGTCCTCTGGAACTAAAATCGGTAATCGTATCTGAAACTGAAGTCTGCTTTATCTGGAGATAACCTTGGTTCTTTTCCAGCCATTCTCCGTCCTCCTGTGAGATGGCGGCAACTGGAATGGAAACCTCCGCTTCAACCGCCCCTTGAAATAAGCCCGGTTCTTTATTGGCAATTAATAAAGCCGTCGCCCCTTGACGTTCTGCCTCCAACGCCAGTTTAGCAAAGGGAACATCACTTCTTTTGACTACTAAAATACGGTCATGATGCTTTAGCTGTTTTTGATTGGTAGTTACTTTAAGGTCCTTCTCTAATTCCCATTCTGCCGATCCTTGCATAGGAGCTAATTCGATTGTTTTATCTTGAAAACGGTCATACAAATAAGGCTGCTGAAGTTCTGGCGTGGAGGCACCTACCGAAATTACATGGTCCGCCGTTGCAGGTGAGCCTACCGTCCATAGTTCCGGACCTGTATTCCCATTCGCTATGACAACAGATACCCCTTGCTCCACTGCTCGGTTAACGGCTACACTGGTCGGCCAGTCAGGACCATTAATGGAGTTGCCAAGCGATAGGTTAATAATATCCATTTCGTCCTTGACGGCTTGTTCAATCGCAGCCATCACTTGAATCGAGGATCCAGTCCCCCCAGGGCCAAGCGCTCGGTAGGCATACAGCTCTGCATCTGGAGCAACCCCTTGCATCTCTCCATCCGCCGCAATAATCCCTGCCACATGACTGCCGTGATTTGTTGGAAGACCGTCCTCCACTTTTGTTTCCATCGGATCGTCGTCTAAATCGACAAGGTCATAGCCCCCTTGATAATTCTTTTGCAAATCTGGATGGCTATAATCAATTCCTGTGTCAATTACTCCAACCTTCACTCCTTTACCACTGTAAGGAAGATCATCCGGGATTAAAAATGGAATGCTCTCGTTTATATTGCTGGTAACCGTTTGTGTTTGATAGGTTTGAACAGGATAGCTCTTTTTTATAAAAGATCGCCGCTCCAACTTTTTTAGGTTGCGTTGATCGGTTTTAATCGCCACCCCATTAAATATCGTATCGTACACTGCGAGAATGTCTATCTGAGGGTAGTATGTTTCGATTTGTTCTGCAGCATCATGAGGGTCATTTTCTACTTCGATAATTAATGAATAATCTTCAGAGGCAGTGAACAGCATTAGTGATAGTAAAAACGACATAGTGAGCACTCCTTTTTCAAATAGGAGTAGTATGTGTTACTTCCTGGTTAGATATGTACACCATGCTTATTTTTCGTCTTATAGCTGTCTGAGTGGAAGATTTTGATGGTTGGGATTTGACGTTTTTTTGTCCGTTAGATTCATTCTTATGGACTGTGGAACGGGATTTAATCTCTTCAGTCCGCGAGATTTATTCTTACGGACAAAATTTCGCGTTTGGGCGGTTTTGTGTCTGTTAAATCTATTTTTCCATTATGGCTGAGTAATGCTATCTTTTTTATTTGCAGCCTGATTCGTTCCAGGTCCAGGTCATTCCATACCCTATTATACCAAGGATGGTATTCTTTTTTAAGCTATAAAAAAGGCAGCTTTGTCTCGCATAAACTGCCTTTTGCGACAAAACTGCCTCCTCATTTATTTCGTTCCAAATAATCGATCACCGGCATCGCCTAGACCTGGCACGATGTAGCCTTTTTCGTTTAGTTTTTCATCTAATGCACCTAAATATATATCGACATCTGGATGTTCTTTTTGCACCAACTCTACCCCTTCAGGAGCGGCAAGCAGGCACATCAATTTGATATTGACAGCACCACGTTTTTTCAAAGAGTGGATCGCGTCATTCGCTGAGCCGCCAGTAGCAAGCATTGGATCTACGACAATTAATTCACGTTCTTCGATATCACTTGGTAATTTCAAATAATATTCAACTGGTTTTAATGTTTCTGGATCTCGGTATAAGCCAACATGTCCGACTTTTGCTGCTGGAATTAATTTCAGAATGCCATCAACCATCCCTAAACCAGCTCTTAGAATAGGGATAACACCGATTTTTTTACCACTAATGACTTGTGATGTTGTTTCCTGGACGGGGGTTGGAATGGTTGTTTCTTCTAATGGAAGATCTCTGGTAATCTCAAATGCCATTAAGGTCGAAACCTCATCAACTAAGGCCCGGAACTCCTTGGTCCCCGTATTTTTGTTACGAATATACGTTAATTTATGCTGGATTAATGGATGATCTAGAACAAATAACTTACTCATGCGAAAAACTCCTTTACCCTATTAAATTTTGTCGATATTCAAACGAATCATCGTTCAAATTGTACAGAAAAAACACCAGTCATGCAAGCACCTTCCTAATAATCCATGTGCACAGACGAAAGCAGACTCATCCAAAAGACGAGTCTGCTATTATTTATTGATATAAGGGGAATTTTGCCGTTAGAGCACTTACTCGATCACGAGCTTCCGTTAACGTTGCTTCGTCGGAAGGGTTCTTTAGCGTTAAGGCGATAATTTTTGCTACTTCTCCCATTTCTGCTTCAGCAAAACCACGAGTAGTAACAGCAGCAGTACCAACACGCACACCAGATGTAACAAACGGGCTTTCTGGATCAAATGGAATCGTATTTTTGTTCGTAGTAATACCCACTTCGTCCAAGGCTGCCTCGGCTTTTTTTCCTGTTAGCTGTAAATCACGAACATCTAATAATAATAAATGATTATCTGTACCACCTGAAACAATGCGAATACCTTCTGCTTGCAGTACCTCCGCAAATTTCTTCGCATTTTTGATAATATTTTCACCGTACACTTTAAAATCCGGTGATAGAGCTTCTTTGAAAGACACAGCTTTCGCTGCGATCACATGCATTAATGGGCCGCCTTGCATTCCTGGAAAAACGGTTTTGTCAATTTTACGACCATACTCTTCTTTACACAAAATCAAACCACCGCGCGGGCCACGTAATGTTTTGTGTGTCGTTGTCGTTACAAAATGGGCATGCGGTACAGGGTCTGGATGTAAGCCTGCCGCAACTAGACCTGCAATATGTGCCATGTCTACCATTAAATAGGCATCCACAGCATCCGCAATTTCACGAAATTTCTTGAAGTCTATTTCACGTGAATAAGCACTTGCACCAGCAACGATCAATTTTGGTTTTACTTCTTTTGCCTTTGCTAGCACTTGGTCATAATCTATTCTCTCGGAATCCTTATCTACTCCATAATCGACAAAATGGAATAACTTACCGCTGAAATTAACTGGACTACCATGTGTCAAGTGACCGCCGTGATTCAAATTCATTCCAAGCACTGTATCACCTGGATCCAACACTGTGAAATAAACAGCCATATTTGCTTGTGCTCCAGAATGTGGCTGCACATTGACATATTCTGCACCAAAGATTTCTTTTGCTCGATCACGTGCCAAATCTTCCGCCACATCCACGTATTCACAACCGCCATAATAACGTCGACCTGGGTATCCTTCTGCGTATTTATTGGTTAATACAGAACCCTGCGCTTCCATTACTGCTTGAGAAACAAAGTTTTCTGAGGCAATTAACTCGATTTTATCATGCTGACGTTTACGTTCTAACTCTACCGATTGATAGATCTCCGGATCAAAATTTTTCAAGTGCTCCATGGATGATTTCCCCCTGTATTCATTATTGATAGTGTGTAAACCATTCGTTATTTCGTGCAACTTATTCTAAAATAACATGATTTTGAAGAAAATTCTAGCACTTTTTACGAATGTTAAAAAGAAAAGATGCACCTTTATTCGTAAATAAAGATCCATCTATTATAAAGCAGTTCATGGAGAGACCGGATAAACCGCCCTCGGTCCACCGATTAACTTCGGTCTTGTGCGAGCATGGGTTGTTCGTGCTTGACCGACATAACGTTGCGTTAAACGAAGCGGAACGGCTACCGGCTTTAAATGCATGCCAATCATTGTCTCACCAATATCTATTCCTGCATCTGCTTGTAAGGCCTCTACCACTACCGCTTCAGGCAAATGTTGATAAGCATAGGCAGCCATTGATCCACCAGCATGACGAACAGGTTGTACAGAAACTTGAGTGAGGTTCCGCTCCTGTGCTAGCTGCTTTGTAACTACGACGGCGCGATTCAAGTGCTCACAGCACTGAAAACATAGGTGAACGCCTGTTATATCCTGCAGATGTTTGAACGCATCATACAGCATTGCTGCCACTTCTTCACTGCCTGCTGTTCCAATATGCTCACCAACTACCTCACTGGTAGAACAGCCAATTACAAACAAATCACCTGCTGTTAGAAAATCGAGTGATATCCATTCATCTACCATCGTTCTTATTTCTGTTTGCCATTGTTCTAGTTGCATGAATAGTTCCTCTTCTCCTTTTCATACATGTATCGAAACGCTTTGTTTTTTTATCCTCTTGTCGGGCACTGCCACATTACTGATTTTCGTAACTTGTTACTTTGCCGACGCGATTAGCATGACGTCCACCTTGAAATTCAGTGGTTAACCATGTACGGGCAATTTCACGGGCAAGACCTGCCCCTACGACACGCTCTCCCATTGTCAATACATTGGAATTATTGTGCTCCCGTGTTGCTTTGGCACTGAATAGGTCATGTACAAGCGCTGCCCGAATCCCATTCACCTTATTAGCAGCAATCGACATACCAATACCCGTCCCACAAATTAAAATAGCCCGATCAAATTCCCCGCTCGCCACACGCTCGGCTGCAGGTATGCCATAATCCGGATAATCTACGGAGTCAGTACAATGACAACCAATATCCTCATATGGGATGGCTAACTCCTCTAATAAAGAGACAATTTCTTTTGCCAAATGAATGCCTCCATGATCTGATGCTAAAATGACCTTCATGTTATAATGCTCCTTTGCCTAATTAATATCCTTTATATAGGCTATCTTATCATATTTAGCAACAAAATACTTCTTTTTTAGAGGTTGTTTCAACATTTCAATACAAAACGTCCTTCTGTTTGAAAAGGCTAACAGAAACATAGGCAAAACGATATTAATTCAGTTTAAATTGACTAATTTTTCCTTGTAAATATTGTGCCTGACGATCCAGGGTGACTGCCAACTCCTCTAAATGTTCCGCAAAATCGGCCTGTTCCGTGATCGTTGCATGCATCTCCTCGGCACCAGCTGACGTTTCTTCAGCAATCGCCGCCACATTCTCAGACTTAGCTTGGGTCGCTTCGATTTCCTGTAATTGTGTATTCACTATTTGCGAAATGGCTTGAATCGAAGAAACTACCTCATTGATAGAAGTGGCCATTTGATCAATCACGATCGTTGTTTGTTCCCCTTTTTCCACCTCGGCATGTGTGCCATCCACATGCTGACGGATCGTATCGACTACTACATTGACATCCTGTTGCATCGTCTTAATCAAGGCAGAGATCGTTTGGACTGCCTCAGAACTCTGATCTGCCAATTTACGCACTTCCTCCGCCACCACGGCAAATCCTTTTCCTTCTTCTCCCGCTCTTGAGGCTTCAATGGAGGCATTCAATGCTAGTAAATTGGTTTGTTCACTAATATCACCAACCATCGAAATGACATTCTCTACTTCTTTCGCCTTTTGCGACAATTGATTGACATCTTGAAGAGCCGCTTCTTGATTGTCTGCCAACCCGCTAATCCCCGCCACCAACTTACTGATCACTGCTTTTGATTCTTGAAGCTGTGCTACCATTTCATTGGACTTGACCTGGGAGTCCTCTGCCTTCTGATCCACCTGTGTAGCCAATCTTGTGGAATTCTCTACGGCCTCTGCTGTTTGCTGAATGGCTTCTGAAGTTTCTTCCGCACCTGAAGAAATTTGCCCAACCGTATCTTCCAATGCCGTGGTTTGCTCCTTCGTTTTCATAGTTGCTTCTTTCATTTGTTGTACAGAAGCAGAGGTTGTTTGTGCATGCTGATTAATCTCTTCTAATACAGCTCGTAAATGATACACCATTTTCTGAAAGGCAATGGTCAAAGCACCAATTTCATCATCCGTTGTGCGCGGTGGGGAGATATCTTGATTCAGATCCCCTTCTGCTACTCTCGTTGCAATGTTTTTTAAGCGTTTTAGCGGTTTAGTGATGACACCAGCTGCCACAAAGGCCAGAATGCCAGACCAAATAATCCCTAATAATAATGTAACTAACACAAATACAAGTTCGGGAATATCAATATATGCTTGAATCCTCTCCTGAAGCACATAAATAAAAAATGCACTTGTGGAATATGTAATAATTGCTAATGTAGTAGTAAATAGGACCAACTTAATCCCCAAATTAATTCCTTTCTTTTGTTGTGTTGCCATTCCTTCCCCTCCTGAACCATGACTTTTTATCTACTTCTATTGTCTATCTTTTTAACCAATAATTCAAGATAATTATCGATTTCTTGATAAATTTTTTGATAAGTCATGATATTACCACCAAAAGGGTCAGCTATATCGGTATTTTGCACGATTTTCTCTAATTGATTAATTTTTTGTTGTTTTTCTTCTATCTGTTCATCATTTGATAACTTGGCCTCTTCTAATGCAGCATAGGCCTTCTTCAACTGTTCCCACACCTTTTGAAACTGCGGATCTGCATATTCTTTTAAGGTAAAGATTTTTTCCTCAAAGGGAAAGTATTGTTGTTTAAGAATGTCACGGTGACCTTGCGTCATAGCCAAGACCAAATCTGCCGATGCGATCATTTCTTCATTAACTGGTTGTGAAGAATGACGAAAATCGATCCCATGCTCGTCCAATACCATACGTGTTCCGTCTGAGGCAGGTTGTCCTTCCCCAGCAAAAATACCAGCAGATTGCACATCGTGTTCTGTCTTATCCTGTAGAATGGCTTGAGCCATCGGGCTTCGGCATGTATTTCCAGTACAAACAAATAATATCTTCATTCTTGCTGCCTCCATTTATTCATTCACTTCTTTATCTACTATATCGTGTACGTTTATGATACGCAACATCAGAAGGGTTGCCTTACCACCAGACTTGTAAACCAAAGAAAAAAAGAATAACGCCACCTGCCACCTCACTATAAGCCCCCAATAAGTGATGGGCCCTCCGACCGATCAATAAGGCAAGCCAAGTGAAGACCATACTAAACAATCCAAATAAGAGAAGCGCCAATAAGGTCACTACACCAGACAAGCCAAGGGACAGACCAATAGAAAAACTATCCAGGCTGACAGTAAAGGCAAAAATCAAGAGACCAAGCCCTGCTGGAGCGAGCATCGGTGTTTCTCGCTTTAAACATGTTTGCAGAATCATTTGCAAACCAATCGCACATAACAATAATCCCGCCGCTAAATGAGCAATACCTTCTATTTTATCAGATAGAATGGAACCTAAACTGAGACCCGCAAATGGCATCATCACATGAAACAAACCAACGATAAATCCAATATAGGCAATGCGCTTTAATCTAATCTCTTGCATGCCAATAGCTAGTCCTACGGAGAAGGCATCCATTGATAAGGCAAGCGCAATACAGCTAATCGACAACAATTCTCCCACATAAAAACCCCCTGTACAAAAATGGACAAACACGACTACTTCTTGTCCCATTTCTATGCAGGGGGAGTGGATTATATGTGTTGGATTCGATCGGTTGCTGCTTTGTCAAGCCTGTTCATAATGGCTGCTCCCATTCCTTGAGCAGGAAAACACTCAGATAAAATAACATCGACCGTTTTATGATTAAAATAGCGCAAACCTGTATAAAGGTTGGCTGCCACCTCTTTCAAATTATCCTGTTCTCCCATCGTGAAAGCTTCATCCGCTGTAAGTTTCGTCATCAACGGGGTCGTGGCCATGACCCCAACTTTCTTACCAGCTTGCTGAAAATGGATAATTTGTTGTTGAAAGAAAGCCGATTCTCCTTCTATTAAATATAAAGGGGCTTCTGGTTCATAATGATTATATTTCATACCAGGTGATTTCGGTTGAGCTTCTGCCGCTAATGACTTGGTCAACTTCACCTCACCAATAACCGCTTCGATTGCTTGTTTCGTAATGCCTCCTGGACGCAAAATGACAGGTACCTCTCCTGTCGCATCGACAACCGTTGACTCCAAGCCAACTCCTGTCGCCCCCCCATCCAGAATACAAGGGATCCTGCCACACAAATCTTGATAAACATGATCCGCAGTAGTAGGACTTGGTTTACCAGAAACATTAGCACTCGGCGCGGCTAGCGGTAAATTAGCAGTCTGTATTAAGGCCTGTGCTACCGGATGTTGCGGTACACGGATTGCCACAGTATCCAAACCGGCCGATACGGTTGGTGCTACCTTTCCATTACTTTTCAGGATAATGGTAAAAGGACCAGGCATAAATTGATCAATCAGTTGTTGTGCCATTACAGGTATCGTCTCCGTGTAGTACTTGATCTGTCCTGGTTCATGAACATGCACAATCAACGGGTTATCCGCTGGGCGTCCCTTCGCCTCAAAAATCTTGGCCACAGCTGCTTCACTTGTGGCATCTGCCCCTAGTCCATACACAGTCTCGGTAGGAAAGGCTACGACTTCCTGTTGTTGTATATAAGCTGCTGCTTCTGCTAGTGTGTCGCTAGCTGCAGTTAATCTTTCTGTTTTCATATTATCCCTCGATCTATTCATTGCACTATTTGTTACCCCCTGCTGCCGTTTAGCAGCAGGCATAACAGGTATTAAAATGTTTATCTATTAGGATGCATAGCAAGCCTTGACTAATGATCGTCTCGCTTTATTATGAACGGGCTCACACAAATGTGCAAGCAAGATAACTTATCCACAAACTTATGCACAAGTTACTTGTAACCTGTGCATAAATACCTTGCTTATCCACACTTTCACTAACGCTTTTTTGTTAATAGTTTGATACATTCTATTTATACACATATCCATGCACAGATAAGCCTAGCTTTGTGTATAACTGCTTGTTTTATCCACATTTTCCAGTGAAGTTATCCACCAATTTGCTTCTATAGATTGATCTAATGCCTGATTTGACGGTTTATAACCCAATTGTGTGAATAACTCATCAAGTATTTGACTGGTGCTGTGGGTAACTAAATGGGACGCTTGACGATTTGCTGCTAATTGTTCCGCAGACTGAATTAAACTGACTGGCAGCAAAATATGGGCTTGACGTTTGATCAGTAAGCTACGCAGCCAACAAACCTGATCCTCCATCTCTATCAATGTAAAAAAGGCGATGGGCAGATCGTGATCATAAAGAAAATAGCCATGTTCTTTATGCTGCACCTGTTCTACCCCTGGCATTGTCTCATCAAAAAAAGCCTGGAATTCCTGATCATCTAAATATTTGGTTGCTTTTAGCTCCATTTCAATTCACCTCTATCATTTTTCTATTAGTGTTAATCTATGTGAAAAATGATAGATATATGATTACTGAAACCATTTTAAAAAGAAAAAAGTATATTCCACTTCCTCTTCTGACGTTTCCGTTACTTCTGGTTCTTTCTCCTGACCCTCATCATCCTCTACCGTGGTACCGAAAGAAAAGTCTAAAAAGCACAAAGGTGGGAACACGACACACCACCAGTTGGATCCTTCTGCCTCACCGAGTGTAATAAGAATCGCTTCATACTCACCAGCCGGGTAAAGATAGTCGCCATAAAGTTTGACAGGAAAGGCAACATCCTCACGGTAATCTACCTGATAATCTTCATTGCCGACCGTTTCTGCCACTATCTGATCAATATCATCAATTCGTTCATTAATAAGTTCTCTCGCCTCTTCTATATTACGAATATCTGCTACCCACTTGGTTACTTCCTCGTTTACCGCATCGCGCACCTGATGTTTTAACGCCTGGTCCTCATCTGAATCACTGTTAGCTAGAATACGTAAACGAATCGCCTCATCTGGAATGACCTGTGGACCGCTTTGTTCACTTGCTACCTTTTGTGGAAAAAAACCAATGATTAAGCCAATAAGTACAGTAAATAAAATAAGTTTTCGCATGATTATCCCCCTGTGGATCGTTTGTTATCCCCATTGTGGACAATATCGAAAACTTTTAAACTTGCTATCTATTATTTTATGGAAGTTCCTCTCTGATTCTAGCTGCACATTCCATTGTAGTGCTATCGTTAGCCTTCACCTTGGCATATCGTAACGTTTCTTCCCTTTATAGTCTTGCTTGAATGATACGGTCTTTTCCATTGATATCTTGCAAGACGGTCACCTGACTCATAGGAAATTTGGTTTGAATAAGGGTTGTCACCGACTGTGCTTGGGTATAACCAATCTCAAAGAAGAGCCAGCCGTTTGGATTCATCACATAAGCTGCCTGCTGGATAATTTTTTGATAGGCATATAAGCCGTTGTTTTCAGCAAAAAGGGCCAGCTCAGGGTCGAAGTGACGAACGGTTTCTGTCAGCTCTTCTTTCTCCTGATAGGAAATATAGGGAGGATTGGAAACCAATATATCTATTTTTATATCTTGTTCTATAAGCGGTTTTAAAAAATCTCCTTGATAGAAGCACACAGGTGCCTTTAATAACGTTGCATTCCTCTTTGCGATTTGTAGTGCCTTATCCGATATATCCACAGCCAGTAAGTCTGCTTGTCGTTCTTGCGCCCACTCCTTTGCTAGGGTGATCGCAATCACACCACTTCCAGTCCCAACATCCACACAAGTAAAAGAAGGATACTCCACTTGCTGCAAGACTTGTTGCACTAGTTCTTCCGTCTCTGGACGGGGGATCAGCACATCGGAACTCACGTAAAATTCTCTGCCAAAAAAAGTTTCTTTTCCCGTTAAATGCTGTACAGGCACTTTTGTCCTAGCATGTTGTTCCACTTTGTGCATAAATTGTTGATAAGTTTGCGCTGCAATTGGATCTCTTAAACGAGTGATCAATTCTGTCTTTGTCCATTGTAATTGGTCTAACAAAAGGATCTCAGCTACCTTGGTCTCACATTCAGACTCCTCTAAAAAAGAAGAAGCCCTATTCAGGGCCTCGTGAATTGTTTTTACCATTATCATTCACCGATTTCTTCCATTTTTTTCGCTTGTTCCTCAATAACTAAGGCTTCGATCACTTCATCCAGTTTTCCTTCCAAAATCTGATCCAGCTTCTGAATCGTTAAACCAATACGGTGATCAGTCACACGATTTTGCGGAAAGTTATACGTCCGAATACGTTCCGAGCGGTCGCCTGAACCAACCGCTGATTTACGCGTCTGGTCGTATTCTGCCTGTGCCTCTTGTTGAAATTTGTCATAAATACGAGCACGCAATACCTTCATTGCCTTTTCTTTGTTTTTTATCTGTGATTTTTCATCTTGAATGGAAACAACAATTCCTGTAGGTACATGCGTCAAACGCACCGCTGACATCGTTGTATTAACCGATTGTCCACCAGGGCCACTGGAGGCAAACGTGTCCACACGGATATCTTTTTCATGTACATCTACTTCCACTTCTTCAGCTTCCGGCATAACAACAACCGTGGCAGTGGAGGTATGAATACGTCCGCCTGATTCGGTTTCTGGTACACGCTGCACACGATGAGCACCGTTTTCGTATTTCAGTTTGGAGTAAGCGCCTTTTCCATTAATCATAAAAACAACCTCTTTAAAACCACCAACTCCTGTTGTATTGGAATCCATGACATCCATCTTCCAGCCTTGCGCTTCCGCATAGCGGGAATACATGCGGAATAGGTCTCCCGCAAATAAAGCAGCCTCATCACCACCTGCAGCTCCGCGAACCTCCATAATAACGTTCTTATCATCATTGGGGTCTTTAGGAAGCAATAAAATGCGCATCTGTTCTTCTAATTCCTGTTGATGCTTAGACAATTCATTAATCTCGACCTTAGCCATTTCCCGCATTTCATCATCCAGATCCTCTTCCAACATTTCTTTGGCTTCACTCAATTGTTGGGTTACCTCTTTATATTCTCGATACGTTGTAGTTACCTCTTGAAGATCGGATTGTTCTTTTGAGTATTCCCTTAATTTTTTCGTATCATTAATTACCTCTGGATCACTCAATAATTCATTTAATTTATCATAACGTGCTTCTAGCGATGCTAAACGATCTAACACGTATCTCACCTCTTTCTCCGATTCGCCTATATAAATAGTATATAGAATTTACAGGAAGCCGTCAAAAACTACCGGTAATGTGTTTTCAATTTCTCCTTAGGATGGTTCGGCACCTCATGATGGTGGCGACATCTTGGTTCGTAATTCTCGGTAGCACCTAGCAAAAAAACCGGATCATCATAGGAAGCTGGACGTCCATCAATGAGACGCTGCGTTCTGCTAGCGGGAGATCCGCATATCGGACAGACAGCGTTTAATTTCGTCACAAATTCACTAATGGCTAATAGCTTCGGCATCGGGCCAAAAGGCTCTCCACGAAAATCTGTATCTAATCCAGCGAGTACCACTTGGTATCCTCGATCAGCCAGTTCGGAAACAACCGGTACAATCTCATCATCTAGAAATTGCACCTCATCGATCGCAATCATGTCAACTTTTTTTGCTACATCCATTAAGATATCCAATGGCTTTTGAATTGGTTTGGCAATTACCTCAATACCGCTATGTGAGACTACGCATTCATGACTGTAACGATCTTCCCATTGGGGTTTATAGACAGCCACACTTAGGTTACCATATGTAGCGCGATGTACTCTGCGGATCAATTCCTCTGATTTTCCCGAAAACATACCCCCGCATATTAATTCGATCCAACCAGCCTTTTTCATAATATGCATGTTTCATACTCCCTCCAACGTTCATACCCTCTCATTTTACCACGAATGATCATGGAATATGTAGATTTCTTCTTCTGTTGTGTGAGTTGCATCGTTACCGAGTACACTCTTGATTGAGAAAAAAGAATTCGAATAAGAACATCGTCAATCATTTTCCTGCCATGGCATGTGAATGACGGACGGTTTTTTGTTTTTTCCTCGGATTTTGGCCGTCATTTCCGTGATGACGTCCATTTCGACGCTTGCTCCTCGGATTTTGGCCGTCATTTCCGGTATGACGCCCATTTCAGCGCTTCCCCCTCGGATTTTGGCCGTCATTTCCGTGATGACGCCCATTTCGACGCTTGCTCCTCGGATTTTGGCCGTCATTTCCGGTATGACGACCATTTCAGCGCTTCCCCCTCGGATTTTGGCCGTCATTTTCGGTATGACGCCCATTTCGACGCTTGCTCCTCGGATTTTGGCCGTCATTTTCGTGATGACGCCCATTTCGGCGCTTACTCCTCGGATTTTGGCCGTCATTTTCGTGATGACGGTCGTTTCCCTCGGATTTTTTTCCGTTCTAGGTTCTTTCCTTCACTCAAACAAAAACAGACAAATGAGTAACCATTTGTCTGTTTCTAAACCTTATATCGTTTTTTTAAAATACCGATTAGCTAAGGTTGTATTTTTTCTTGAATCGATCTACACGACCACCGACTTTGTCAGCTCTTTGCTTACCAGTATAGAACGGGTGAGAAGCTGAACTAGTCTCTACACGGATTAATGGGTAGGTGTTGCCATCTTCCCATTCGATTGTTTCATCGGACGTTGTCGTTGATCCGGTTAGAAATTTGTAGTCAGAGCTTGTATCAAGAAATACAACTTTGCGGTATTCTGGATGAATTCCGTCTCTCATATCTATCCACTCCTTTTGCCCTGAATCCCTTGGAAACAGAGTTAATTCACATGCGTTCGTACACGCATGTCACACAGAAGAATTATATCAGTATGAACCATGGTTTGCAAGAGTAAGTTACATTAAACTGATTTTTTTGTTCCTTTTCGTTTCATTTCTTCATCAAGGGCCGTCAAAAATTCTTCATTACTTTTGGTCGAACGTAATTTTCGCAAGAAGCGTTCCAGAAAATCTGGTGAATCCTGCATACTCTTACGGATCGCCCACATTTTTTCCAAATGATTTTTCGACACGAGCAGTTCCTCTTTTCTCGTGCTGGAACGTAAAATATCGATCGCTGGGAAAATACGACGTTGTGCCAAATTCCGATCTAAATGAAGTTCCATATTGCCTGTTCCTTTAAATTCCTCATAAATAACATCATCCATGCGAGATCCAGTTTCCACCAAGGCTGTCGCTAATATGGTAAAGCTACCACCATCCTCGATATTTCTTGCTGCACCAAAGAAACGTTTCGGTCGATGGAATGCCGCTGGATCTATCCCGCCGGACAACGTCCTTCCACTTGGGGGAATCACCAGGTTATAAGCACGTGCAAGACGTGTAATACTATCCATCAGAACCACAACATCCTTCTTATGCTCCACCAAACGCATGGCACGTTCCAAAACGAGTTCTGCTACTTTGATGTGATTTTCTGGTACTTCATCAAAAGTGGAACTAACGACGTCTACGTTTTCACCAACCGATCGTTCAATATCCGTAACCTCTTCCGGGCGCTCGTCCACTAATAAAATAATTAATTTCGTATGTGGATGGTTTGTAGTAATACTGTTGGCAATCTGCTTTAACAGCATAGTTTTACCGGCTTTCGGAGGAGCAACAATCAAACCGCGCTGTCCATAACCTACCGGTGTTAATAAATCCATAATACGTGTTGAAATTAACTTTGGTCCTGTTTCTAAATTCATTAATCGATCAGGATAGAGAGGGGTTAATGCAGGGAAATGCACTCGTTCTTTGGCAGCCTCGGGATCTTCTCCATTAACGGCATCAACATGTAATAAGCCATAATAACGCTCATTTTCTTTCGGGGGGCGTACCTTACCAGATACTTTGTCCCCATTGCGCAAATCAAAACGACGAATTTGTGAGGCAGAAATATAAATATCCTCGGCACTCGGCGAATAATTAATCGGGCGTAAGAAACCGAATCCTTCGGTAGGAATAATCTCCAAAACTCCATCCATAAAAAGATAACCGCTTTTTTCTGCTTGTGCCTTCAAAATAGCAAATACCAATTCCCTTTTGGTTAATTTCGCATAATAGGATACTTTGAAATCTTTTGCTTGGGCATATAATTCTTTCAATGTCATTGACTCTAATTCTGAAATGGTTACTTCACTCACAAAATCACCACACCTATATTTATTATAATATTTGTTTATCTTACAGATTTAAAAATTTTCTACATAAACCATTCCCCTGACTTGCACAGCAAAAACACACAAAGCGTGGAAGTGCAAGACTTAGCCGCTTTGCAAACACTACTATTGCGTGATGCGCAACAAAGCGGATTTGCTATTGCTTTTCTTCTCTGTTTATACACATGTAAAAATCCTCAATCAATCTTTTTGGAATCATTTATGTAATGTTTCATTCATTTGGATAACATTATTTTGGAAGCACAGAGATCACTTAAAACCTCAAGAAGAATTTGAGATGGGAGCCACATTCACCTATCTGTGTATAGATGACGATACGAAGCACGTATTAAGCCCTTACTATTTTCTATAGTACATGGTACGGTCTAGATATTCAACTTATTTTTTAAGAAATATGAAATTTTCGAAAAAAAGGCTGCGGAAAACACTCAAGCAACGCCCTTGTGTATCCACAGTCTTTATCATCTGCTAAGAATTCTGAAATTGCTGAATTTCTTGTTCAGACATCTCTTCTCGCCAAATATTTGCCCCGAGACTTTTGAGTTTCTCGGTAATATTAGCATATCCTCGGTCAATATGATCCACGCCGGTAATCTCCGTGACACCGTTCGCAAGCAGTCCTGCTACAATAAGCGAGGCGCCCGCTCGCAGGTCACTTGCTTTCACCTTGGCACCTTCCAACGGTGTCGGTCCTTGTACAATGGCAGAGCTGCCTTCCACTTTAATTTGCGCATTCATCCGTCTTAGTTCATCGGTATGCTTAAATCGGGCTTGATAGATGGTGTCAGTAACTACACCAGTCCCTTTCGCTTGCGTTAATAAGGCGGTGAAGGGTTGCTGCAAGTCGGTCGGAAATCCAGGGTGTACCAAGGTTTTAATATCAACACATTGTAAGTCCGCACGACGTTGCACACGTAAATGCTCTTCCCCTTCTTCAATATATACGCCCATCTCTCTCAATTTAGCTAGTAGTGGTTCCAAGTGTTGTGGAATAACGTTATCTATAATCACATCTTCTCCCTTAGCAGCCGCCATAATAATATAAGTGCCTGCTTCAATTCGATCAGGAATAATGGTATGCATACAACCGGTTAATCGTTCGACTCCATCGATACGAATCACATCGGTCCCGGCACCTTTAATCTTCGCTCCCATACTGGTTAAAATGGTTGCCACATCAATAATTTCTGGTTCCCTGGCTGCGTTCTCGATGACCGTCCGTCCCTCTGCACGTACAGCGGCCAGCATAATATTAATCGTAGCTCCCACACTGACTACATCCAAATATATCCGAGCTCCTGTCAGCTTCTCCGCTCGCAAATAGATAGCACCCTGCTCATTTGTCACGGTTGCCCCTAATGCCTCGAATCCTTTAATATGCTGATCAATGGGACGCGGACCTAAATAGCAGCCTCCTGGCAAACCAATGACGGCTTCTTTAAAACGTCCCAGCATGGCCCCCATGAAATAATAGGAGGCCCTTAATTTTTTTACGCGTCCATTTGGTAATGGCATGGCTGTCATATTAACGGGATTGATATGTACCGTATGCCCTTTTCGCTCAACAGTACCACCGATTTCTTCCAGCAAATAACTCAATGTCTTTACATCTGATATATCCGGGAGTCCTTCAATGACCACTTCTGATTCGGCTAAAATAGCTGCAGGCAATAATGCGACTGCACTATTTTTCGCTCCACTTACACGTACCTTGCCTCTTAGTTGATGTCCACCCTCAACAAGCAATTTATGCATGATGTTATCCTCACTTTCTTCAAGTTCCATTCCGTTTCATTCTATTATCTATACCTTTGATCGTTATCTTGATTTTATAATTAGCTTGTACGATGATTACCATATTTATGTAACCTTTTTTCAATCAATACTATTATAGCTTATTTGAAGAGGAATTCAAATAGGAGGTCTGACTTAATAAGCGAAATTCCCCCACTAGTTTTTTCTTCATTCCACTGAATGGTGTTAATTTTGCTGAGTGTAGCATGAGTTAGGAGACTTACTCTACTTATCCCCCCTTTGTAAGAGAATATTTCTTTTTTATTATCTATTTATGACTGATTGGAAGATTCGACTTATCTACACCTCTTTGAACCAATATATACAAACTTACCATAAAATAACTTGCACCGAACTAAAAGTTTAGGTAAACTCTATAAATGATAATGATTATCAATATCAAAAAGAAGGAGTTTGATTTCTCATGCAAACGAGGAGAAAAACGTGGATATTGGGTGGATTACTGGCTTTACTACTTATATTAGTAGCTTGTAGCCAAGAAACAGATTCAATGGATTCATCAGATAGGGAGGAGAATGCAGAGGATGTTCGTGAGGTTACCCATGCAATGGGAACAACCACTATAGAGGGAAACCCAAAAAAAATTGTTACCCTCTATCAAGGAGCAACAGATTCAATTATATCATTTGGGATTACTCCAGTAGGTGCAGTTGAGTCATGGCAGCAACAACCCATGTACGATTATCTAAAGGATGATTTGGAAGGTGTTACATATGTAGGGCAAGAAACACAACCTAATCTGGAAGAAATAAATAAATTAGAGCCAGATTTAATTGTTGCTTCAAAGGTAAGACATGAGGAAATCTATGACCAATTATCAGCCATTGCACCAACCGTCATGGAAGAAACTGTTTTTGCATTTAAAGATACAATTCATTTAATAGGAGAAGCAACAGGGGAACAAAATAAGGCAGAAGAAATTCTAACAGAATGGAATGATAGGGTAACTGATTTTCAAAATAAGGCAGAAACTGAATTTGCAGACACTTGGCCGTACCACGTATCCGTGCTGAATTTTAGAGCAGACCACGCTAGGATTTATTTAACAGGTTTTGCTGGTTCTATTCTTCAAGAACTAGGTTTTCAGCCGCCAAAGCAATTATCAGATGATACACAAGATATCATTCAGCTAACGGACAAAGAGAGTATCCCAGAGATGAATGCAGATGTTTTTTACTATTTTATTCAAGATGAAGCAGCGGAAACAACCTATGACGAATGGACAGAGCATCCACTATGGCAGGAATTAGACGCCGTGCAATCAGATCAAGTATATCAAGTAGATGAGATCACCTGGAATTTGGGTGGGGGAATTCATGCTGCCAACCTGATGTTAGATGATATCTATGACCGTCTTGATTTAGAAAAATAGTAAGACAAAATGAATGATCTTATGTAAACGTAAGAATTATTAACCTATAATTGGATTGTGGGTTTCTTAGCGAAGGAATTTCTTAGCGAGAGTATAGAAGCCAAGAAAGTATCCTTCCAATTATGTTTTGATGTGTTGAAAAGGAACCGTAAAACCTTTCCTTATTTTCTCAATTCGTAGAAAAGGACGTTCGAATGATGCATACCACTAATCATATAACGATAAAGTTTATATGCGTTATCGCAAGCGGCATACTGTTAATTTTTTCGTTTCTCGCAAGTATATCGACAGGACAAACAGCTATTACCTTCTCGGAAACTTTAGAAGCATTGTTCCACTATGATGCAGTCAATACCGAACATGTTATTGTACATACTTCACGGTTAACAAGAGCCGTTATCGCCATGGTAATAGGTTCCAGTTTAGCTTTAGCAGGAGCGCTGATGCAGGCTTTGACCAAAAATCCTTTGGCTGCTCCAGATATTTTAGGAATCAATGCTGGTGCTATTTTCTTTATTGTTTTTTCTGTCACTTTTTTCTCTTTAGATTCACTTGTTCATTTTATGTGGATAGCGTTTATTGGGGCTGGACTAGCGGGTGTTTCTGTATATAGTTTGGGGGCTATCGGCAACAATAGTCTTTCATCGATAAAAATCGTGTTAGCGGGATCCGCCATCTCGGCTTTGTTTATTTCGTTTACCCAGGGCCTATTAGTGATAGATGAACAAAGATTGCAAAGTGTGTTGTTTTGGCTGGCAGGTTCAGTAGCAGGACGAGAAATGGATATGTTGTTGCCTATATTGCCTTTTTTATGCGCAGGATGGATGACGGCGTTACTTTTGGGCGGATCTGTCAATATCCTGCTCTCAGGGGAGGATGTAGCTAAAGGACTTGGACAAAAGGTCTGGCTGATTAAAATACTGATTGGCATAGTCGTTGTATTGCTAGCCGGAGGTTCTGTTGCTATTGGAGGCGCCATTGGTTTTATTGGATTAATTGTGCCGCACATAGCTAGGGGGCTGATTGGTCCGGATCATCGTTGGCTCCTTCCTTTAAGTGCTATCTTGGGAGCAAGCTTATTACTATTATCTGATGTTGTTGCACGTATAGTGATAATGCCTCAAGAAGTACCAATTGGCGTTATGACAGCCATGATCGGAACACCTTTTTTTATTTATATCGCACGCAAGGGGTTGAAATAATTGAAAAATCTTCAATCCGTTAAACACAAGATGAATTGGAAAGCATATATTGTTATTCTTACCCTTGTCATTCTTCTATTCCTCCTTAGTTTATCTACTGGGAGTACACTGATTCCTATCCAAGAATTATGGCAGCATATCACACGCCAATCTGATCAGCATGTATTTACAATCAATATATTAAGAATGCCTAGAGCTTTACTGGCATTATTAGTCGGAGCGGCACTTGGAACAGCTGGTTTAATTCTGCAATCGATTATCAGAAATCCGCTTGCTTCTCCAGATATCATTGGAATTACATCAGGTGGCTCATTTGGAGCCCTATTTTTCATAGTCTTTTTGCTAGATATGTTTAGTATTCAATGGTTACCTCTTGCAGCCATTATCGGTGCTGCTTTGGTTGCTACACTTGTATATCTGCTTTCATGGAAAAATGGAGTAACACCGACGAGACTTGTTCTGATAGGAATTGGAATAGCAGCAGGAATGAGTGCTTTAGTAACTTTCATGGTGGTTTTTAGCGAAACGGCGGTGACAACAAAAGCTTATCTATGGTTGACTGGTAGCTTATATGGTGCAGCAATGACTGAAGTATGGCAAATGTCAATTTGGTTTAGCAGCTTATTCATAGTAGTTCTATTGCTTGCGAAAACGATGGAAGTATTAGAACTGGGAGATGAATTAGCTACAAGTTTAGGGGTTAGAGTGCAATTATTACGTTGTGCATTACTGTTTACTAGCGTGGGTCTAGCAGGAGCCGCGGTTGCATTTGCAGGCGGAATTGGTTTTATTGGTTTGATAGCACCGCATATAGCGAAGAAAATCGTTCCTTATTCCTTGTTGCATTTACTGCCTATTACCGCAATGATTGGTGGATTCATGCTAATGAGTGCTGATCTAATTGGTCGAATAGCCTTTATGCCATTGGATATCCCCGCTGGAGTATTCACAGCAAGTATTGGTGCACCGTTTTTTATTTATTTACTCTATAGGAATCGTTATATATAAGGGAGAGAAAACAAAAGATGTTAAACTTAGAACGTTTTTTCATTGATCAAGGAAATAAAGTAGAAAATGGTGTATGGTTAATCGATATTTGGCAGCAATCCAGCTGTGAAGATTTTTTAGAAGAACTAAAGCAGAGATGGGGAGCTTCTCATTCAAGTATTGCTGCCTCGATGCTAGTGAAACGCCTAGCTGTTATGATGGTATCTTCAACTTTATATTGTATGGCTGTTTATCAAAAAGCACCTGAATTTACACTCCATCAACTCAAATGGACAAATCAAAATCGTTTAACGAGTGAAGACAACCAATTAGGATATAAATCTGTTCAGCATGCAGAAGAGCGTCAAGCAAAACTACAAGAGTTGTTGCAGCAGATTATTTCTCCATTAATTGAACTGTTACATCAACAAACAAGGTTGAAAAAAACTATATTATGGGAAAATGTGGCTGTTAGGATTGCCTCCATCAACCGAAAAATGAAACAAGAAGAACTACCAATATGCAGTATAAATCGGTTTCAGAAAGACTTGATTTTTTTAAGTGATCAGCAAAGTCCTCTTGTTGAAGGTATAAATCCACTAGCCAATTATCTCTCATCGGAAGAGGGTGAGCAATGGAGGAAAACCTGTTGTTTATACCATCAATTGGACAAAAACAAAGGTAAGGGAATCTATTGTGTACTTTGCCCCTTAAAATAGGTCTACATATACTTGTTCCAAAGTTAGAAATAGTTTTTAATATACCATTGTAGTTTAGCTTCTATGCTTTCTTGTCCCATAAAAAAACACCCTCTTTCGGAAAAACGATAAGAGGGTGTTTTTTACCTATTCTAATATACCTTACGCTTGGTTGGAAGATCCAAATTCGCGCATTTTACTTACAACTGTTTCTTTGATCGCATCTCTACCAGGTCCTAGGTATTTACGCGGATCAATCATTTCTGGATTCGCCTCTAATACTTCGCGAACTACTTTTGTTTGTTGGATCTGGTTTTCCGTATTTACATTGATTTTAGAAGTACCATACGAAATGGCCTTTTGAATATCTTGTGTTGGAATACCTGTTCCGCCATGAAGTACTAACGGCACACCGGCAACCACATTTATCTCTTCCATCTCTTTGAAACCTAAATTAGGCTCTCCTTGATAAGGGCCATGCACAGAACCTAGCGCAGGAGCAAGACAGTCGATTCCCGTACGATCAACTAATTCTTTACACTCTTGCGTATCAGCGTACATAATACCACCTTGTACTCCATCTTCATTACCACCAACGGTACCAAGCTCTGCTTCAACAGATACACCATGGAAATGGGCAAGCTCCACTACTTTAGAAGTCACGGCAATATTCTCTTCAAATGGATCATGAGAGGCATCGATCATTACCGAAGTAAATCCAGCATGAATAGCCTTTGCACAAGCTTCAAAGCCAGAACCATGATCTAAATGGATGGCCACTGGCACGGTAGTACCCTGTGCTTCCATTGTTGCTTTTACCATTGCTACTACTACACCAAAGCCACCCATATAACGTCCTGCACCTTCAGATACACCTAAAATAACTGGGGACTGTTCATCTTCTGCCGCTTGAAGAATAGCTTGTACATATTCCAGGTTATTAAGATTAAACTGGCCTACGGCATAGCTATTTTGATTTGCTTTAATAAGCATTTCTTTCATTGATACTAATGGCATTCTTTTTTCCTCCTTTAAGTATGTAAACTCTGTTGATATAAACATTCGTTCGTTTGTGAATGATTGTACCTAATATATAGAATACCAATTCCGACAGAAAGGTGCAACAAAACTTTTCAGTGAACCGCTTTCTTATGCGATTTCTTTCGATTATTTTATATTGCGTATGGAAGTGCCATATATTCGAAGTACTGGCAGTCCCTAAAAGATGCTCATTGTTTCATTTTATAACAAATTTGGAAATGAGAGTTCTTTCGTATTGAAGGATAAACGCCGAACGTTATTCAGCCATTCCTTAGCCAGTTGTGTCGTTCTCCATCTTATTAATCATTACAATGTCGTTTATTTTTGCATAAGAAAACCCTTATCTGAACGCCTTTTTATCTTATGCGCTGGATAGATGTTTATCATGGCGAATGACTGATTATTTCAAGATATTGCTTACCATCTCCCGTATATCGTTTAATTGAAAGGGCTTTTCCACAATTTCACAAACCATATCAATATTTTTTACCCCTTCCCTCGCCTTATCCGGTAAACCGCTCATCATCACGATCGGGATCTGATAATTTTTCTCCGCTAACATTTCAATCAATCTCGGGCCATCAATAATGGGCAGCCTATAGTCGAGCATAATTAAATCTGGCTGTTTATCTACTATCTTTTCATAGGCTTCCTTACCATTGACGGCAAGTTCTACATGATAGCTCTCCTGCGTGATCACTTCCTCTAATAAGAGGCGTATCCCTACTTGATCATCTACCACTAACACTGTTTTTGTCATGTTCATTATCCCCTTCTACCGTTTTCTCGTCTAGTTGATTCCATTGTCTAAAAATAGTCAAAGATTTCACGACAATTATATATTGTAATTCGCTATTTCCGGTGAAATTCCTGCATCATTTTCACTTTTTTTACATTATTAATAGCAATTTCGTTCCTTTAAACAAACCTTTAATATCCTTTTCATATACAAAAACCCAAAAAGACACCATAGTTCAGCTGAACTACGGTGCCTTTTCTGCTATTCTGCATGAACGGCCGCCTGGATAAATCCATTAAATAATGGTTGTGGACGAGTAGGTCTTGATTTGAATTCTGGGTGGAATTGAGATGCAACAAACCAAGGATGATCTTTTAGTTCAATCGTTTCTACCAATTTCTTATCCGGGCTTGTACCAGAGAATACAAAGCCGTGATCTTCCATTTGCTCTCGATATACATTATTGAACTCAAAACGGTGACGATGACGTTCATAAACGATATCTTCGGCGCCATATGCCTCTTTGGTCTTTGTTCCCTCTTGCAGACGGCATGGATAAATTCCAAGGCGCAAGGTACCACCAAGGTCAGAAATATCCTTTTGCTCTGGTAACAAGTCAATAATAGGATGTGGTGTATTGGGATCAATCTCAAAGGAATTGGCTCCAGTCAATCCAACTACATTGCGGGCGAATTCAACAGTTGCCAGCTGCATACCTAAACATATGCCCAAGAAAGGAAGTCGATTCTCACGAGCATAACGAATCGCAGCGATTTTCCCCTCGATTCCTCGATCACCAAATCCGCCTGGTACTAGTAATCCTTCCACATCGGCTAATTCATCCGCCACATTACTGCTAGTAATTCCTTCTGCATTAATCCATTTAATATCTACATCTGCATCATGCGCATATCCGGCATGTTTCAGCGCCTCTACTACTGAAATATAAGCATCTGGCAGTTCAACATACTTCCCGACCAGACCAATTTTTATTTTCTTAGAAAGCTGTAAGACACGCTGGACTAATTGATTCCATTCCGTCATGTCAGCCTCACCGCAGTCCAGGCCAAAATGATCACACGTAATTTGGTCAAGATGTTGCTTTTGTAAATCAAGCGGTACATGATAAAGCGTATCTGCATCACCCGCTTCGATGACGGACTTCTCGTCTATATCACAGAATAAGGCAATCTTCTCTTTCATTTCTTGACTGATGGTGTGTTCTGTCCGTAATACAATGACATCAGGCTGGATACCTAAGGATCGCAATTCTTTCACACTATGCTGGGTCGGCTTCGTCTTTAATTCCCCAGCCGCTTGAATATAGGGAACCAAGGTACAGTGGATATACATGACATTTTCCCTGCCAATATTACTCTTGATTTGACGAATAGCTTCTATAAATGGTAAAGACTCGATATCACCTACCGTGCCACCGATTTCTGTGATAACAATATCGGCATTGGTTTGCTTGCCTGCCTGAAAAACCTTGTCTTTAATTTCATTTGTGATATGCGGAATGACTTGGACGGTCCCTCCTAAGTAATCACCATGACGTTCTTTTTTAATAACGGTGGAGTATATTTTTCCTGTCGTAATATTACTATATTGATTCAGATTGATATCAATAAACCGTTCATAATGACCCAAATCTAAGTCCGTTTCAGCTCCATCATCGGTTACGAATACTTCTCCATGCTGGTAAGGGCTCATCGTCCCTGGGTCTACATTGATGTAGGGATCAAATTTCTGGATCGTCACTTTCAATCCCCTATTCTTTAGCAATCGGCCTAATGACGCAGCCGTGATACCTTTTCCAATGGAAGAAACAACACCACCAGTTACAAAAATATACTTGGTCACACTATATCCCTCTTTCTATATTTTAATCACTCTATATTAGATCTAGCCCACAAGGTGTCTATTATTGTTCGTATAACACAAAAAAAGAATAGCGCTCCCCTTGAGCAGGGAACGCTATGTATTTCTATTATGAATAGAGCCCAATAAAAATTTTACTTAGAAGCTTCTCGAAAGTCAAGTGCCTAACAGAACTATTTTTCTAAATCGTCGTCATTAGTGAACTCATCATCGATGTCGCCTTCGATCTCTTCTTCGTCTTCCTCATCGTCCAGATTGAAATCGTCATCCTCTAAATCATCGTCGACTAATTCATCGTCGTCATCAAGGTCATGAAGATCCTCAACTGCACCAACGATCGTTTCGTCAAGATCCTCGGTTTCATCCAGTACCTCTTCTTCTTCTTGCTTTTTCTTTTTCTTGGCTTTTTTCTTTTTCCTTTTTGGTGCTACCGTAATATCTTCATCGATGTCTTCTACAGGGTACCATTTCTTCAATCCCCAAAGGTTAGACCCTTTTGTCAAAAAGCGTCCATCAATATTTAAGTCGGTATAATATTGAGAAATCCAGGCATCTTTTTCGGATTCCGAGAAACCTTTCAATTCTGCCACTCGATCAAATATATCGCGAAAATCTAATGCTTTATTTTCGGATTCTAAAATCATTGATGCAATATCAATCATAGCCATTTCATCTATCTGTTCTTTAGATAAATCCTGTAACTTCACAGCTAAGCACTCCTTTTTTTCATCCATCTCTATGTGCGTATTCAAAAAAGCTTGGTGAACACCCTTTTTAAATAGCTTCTATATGTAAATCCAAGCACATGATGATGTAGTCTATCACCATATTATATGGCTTTGTTCATGGAAATGCAATACTCAGTGTTTGATTGATTGTCAAGTTTCCTCAAGTCCGTCTATGCCTTAATAAAATCGACTAGGCGCTCGACTTTGTCTGACGTTATTTTCCCCGAATTTTCAAACACATGAATATGCTTGGATGGGATATCCCAATTAATGGTCGGGATAAAGTCTACCCTAGTTTCATAAGAATCCCAATTATCAAGCTTCCATGTATCACGTACGGTACCGCGCCCTTCAATACGCTTACGTTGTTGTTCAACATCTTGCAATGTAACAATAATAACCTTGATATCGATCTCTGCTCTTGTCTTACCGCTTGCCGCAATCACTCCATCCAACCACGCTTGGCTTTTGAGTTCTGTCGTGAAAGGAGAAATCATAAACACATTTTGTCCAACCCGCAAGTTCTCCATACATACATCCTTCGTTGCATTATATTCTAGATCCCGCAGATTTTCTTTATAAAACTGGGAATCGCGATCATTGGGATCCTCCCCATTCATTTCCAGAAAACGCTCAACAAAACGTCCTCCTACGGTATCACGATCCAAAAAAGCACAAGGGACATGTTTTGCAACTTCCTCTGCTACTGTTGATTTTCCTGTCCCTGCTACACCTACAAAAAAAACTAATCTTTGCACAAGTTTACACCTCTTCTACATTTATCTTCTGTTAATATGTTAACGTATTCTGAACAAAAACGCACCCCTTATGTTACTCAGCTTTCACATCTCGAAAATGTAAATAGCAGAGATACCCCCTGATCATAGTGGACGTAATATGCTTGATATCGAGGAGCACAGCTGACACATGCCAGAAAACCTTTCAAATGGTGAGTTAATACCTGTCGGTTTCATTTTGATATATTTTTTCAATGATTTGTTTCGTATCCGATGCGTCGATCCCTCTTCTTACAGCTGTTTCTATCACAATATACAATAATACGAAAAAAATAATAGCGGAAATTATGAGGAATGAAATGGATAATTCCACGCTTGATCACCTCCCTGACATGATGTAACAGCTTCCATACTATCATAATATTTGGGAATTTAATATGGTTACAAGAAATATACTAGGCTTTTATAGGTCACGCGCTGATAAGCATGTCGCTATGATTCTCAGCAACTAGGATTCAAAGGGAAGTTTATCTAATTATTCCTTTCTGTATGATCAAGCTATAGACGAGACTTGTTCCGATTTTTTTCTGCTGTGAAAATGGAATTCTTGATTAATAAATTATCATTTTTGGGCATTCTAAGATAAAAAGCGGGGGATATGGCATGTTATGGATCCTATTATTGCTGCTACTTATTTGGCTCGATTTTCAATTAGGGAAACGACTAGCAGCAGGACAAAATCATAGTAAAAGCTGGCAAACATCGATTAAGGATGTAGAGGTGTTCACAACAGGAAACAATCTATTCAAGGCAATCTGTGCCGATATAGAACAGGCCAAGCATACCATTGATATTCAATTTTTTATTATTCGTAATGATCGGCTGAGCAATCAAGTTTACAGTCTGTTAGCACGAAAACAAGCAGAAGGTGTTAAGGTACGTTTTTTAACCGATTGGGGTGGGAGCATTCGGTTTCGCAAAAAATGGTTGCAAGATAAATTCGCCTTTCAAAAACGGAATGGTCCTGCCTTCCCACTTTTTTATCATTTGCAGCGCCGCAACCATCGCAAGGTATTAGTTGTTGACGGTCAAATCGGTTATGCTGGTGGTTTTAATTTGGGTGATGAATACCTGGGCAAGGATTTAGCATTAGGCAAATGGCGTGATTATCACATCCGTGTAACTGGAGATATAGTCGATGTACTACAGGAAAGCTTTCTTAATGATTGGAAAAAAGACAGCGAACATGCAATGGTAAGTGATCATGGAGATATAGAGGTGTTAGCTTCGGAATCAACCACTTTAGAACAGCTGCTACTGCATTATATCGAAAACAGTGAGCATTCCATTGATATTGGCTCCCCCTATTTCATCCCGAGCCGTATGATAGAAAAGGCACTCACTACTGCCTTACAAAGAGGAGTCCAATTGACCATTTTAATCCCTGACAAGGCCGATCATCCCTTAACAAAAGCAGCGGCTCTACCATATTTACGGCGTATGGCGCAACAAGGGGCAATCATTCGATTGTATAAGGATGGCTTTTTTCATGGAAAAGTAATCTTTATTGATGAACAGTTCTGCCTCACTGGCACCGCAAATTTTGATCGACGCAGCTGGCAGCTTAACCAGGAACTGAATATCATCGCGCCTAGTACGTCCTCTTTATATGACAAGCTTTATCATGCCTTTTGGCAAGACGTCCTGATCAGCAAAAGCTTGACGAAGGGCTGGTTGAAGCATCAACCGCTCTATTTAAGATTGCTTGCTTGGCTGACTGTTCCAATTCGAGGCCTGTTATAAGTAGGTAGCGATCAGATTCATGAAGTGTTTCCGGACAGTTTTAGCTGTTTTCCTGACGATTTTGCGTTCTTTCCGGACGGTTCGAGACTTTTCCCGGACAGTTTTGCGCTCTTTCCGGACGGTTTCAGCTCCTTTCCGGTCAGTTTCGTATTATGTCAACTAAAAGCGCCGTAAAAAATCCCCCTTCACGCTATTGGTGAAGAGGGGATTGTTTTACATACTTTCTGGTACCTGAACGCCAATTAATGCTGCGGCGTTGGCGATGGTAATGCGCACCGATTCCATTAAGGCTAAACGGGCTTTAGTCGCCATCAGGTCTTCTTGATTGATCACTTTTTCCGCGTTATAGAAGCTGTGGAGCTGGGCAGACAGATCGAACACATACTGTGTGACGCGATGCGGTGTACGGTTTTCTGCGGCATCGGCAATCACTTGAGTAAATTCACCGAGCTTCTTCAGTAAATCTACGGCCTTTTCCGATTGCAATAAGCTCGCATCATAATCGCACCAGTCGATCCCTTTTTCCTGTGCTTGTTTTAGCATCGTACAAATCCGCGCATGGGCATATTGAACATAATAAACTGGGTTGTCGTTCGATTGCGATTTTGCCAAGTCCATATCAAAATCTAAGTGAGAATCGGCAGAGCGCATTACAAAGAAATAACGCATCGCATCAATGCCTACCTCTTCCATAAGTTCACGCAGGGTGACTGCTTTTCCTGTCCGTTTACTCATTTTCACTTTTTCACCATTTTCAAATAGATTGACCATTTGAATAATCTGCACTTCAAGGGTATCGGCGTTATAGCCTAATGCTTGAATCGCCGCATGCATTCTTGGGATATAGCCGTGGTGATCAGCTCCCCAAATATCGATCAGCTTGTCAAAGCCGCGATCAAGTTTATTTTTATGATAGGCAATATCTGGTGAGAGATAAGTATAGGAACCATCCTGTTTAACTAGTACACGGTCCTTATCATCCCCAAATGCAGTGGCACGAAACCATGTTGCACCATCTTCTTCAAAGATATATCCCTTTTCTCTTAATAGCTCGATCGCTGGGACAATTTTATTCTCATCATATAGTGACGTTTCGGAAAACCAATGATCAAAAGGCACGCGAAATTGTTTTAAATCATGAGCCAATTTATCCAATTCAACTTGCAAGCCGTAAGTACGGAAAAAAACAAGCTGATCCTGTTCTGCTTTCTCTACAAGGGAATCACCATGCTCTTCTGCCAAAGTCTCGCCAATTTGGATGATATCTGGTCCATGATAGCCGTCCTCAGGCATAGGAAAATCCTTACCTAATGCTTGCATATAACGTGCCTGAATGGATAGCGCGAGATTATCGATTTGGTTACCAGCATCATTGATATAATATTCACGTTGTACTTTGTAACCAGCCTTATCCAGAATATTGCACAACGAATCCCCTACAGAGGCACCACGGGCATGACCAAGATGGAGATCTCCCGTTGGATTCGCTGAGACAAACTCCACCTGAATCCTTTGTCCCGCGCCAGAATCAGAACTGCCATAATCTTGACCTTCATTTAAAATAGCTGGGATTAACTCCGCCAGATATTGATTATTCATCGTAAAATTGATAAAACCCGGCCCTGCAATATCCACTTGTTTGATCGATACCTTTGCTGTATCCAATTGAGCTGTCAGTTCTTCCGCAATTTGACGTGGCGGCTTTTTGGCAATACGGGCAAGCTGCATGGCAATGTTTGTGGCATAATCGCCATGTGCCTTGTCTTTTGGTTTTTCCAAAATAATATCCGGCACCTCTGCTTCTGCCGCTAACTTCGCTTTTACTACGGCCTGTTTAATTTCCGCTTTTACTTTCTCTTGTAGCTCTTGCATCACGTTCATATTGGTTACCTCCACTAATCTCTATAATTCAATAAAATGGTGAGCTTATGCTGCCTCGGCTCCTCGCCATTTAAACTCGTTTGGTAGTTTACATACAGCTTACCCGTCTTTTCCCCTAGAGGACGGTCAAAGTAAACTTGTTCAGTCGTGGTTTCCATATGCATAGAACCATACGCGTGTTTATATATATTCTCGGTTATTTGACCTGCGATAAACCGCTGAACCATGGAAATCCCCCCGTTCCTCTTCACGGTTACTTTGTCCTTTTGTATCGTGATGAGGGAATCAATCGGTTCTTCCTCATGATGCTGTTCACGAAAGGTTAACACAGTCAAATTACCTCTTTCCATCAATTGACCCTCTTCTTCTACTACGGTTACTTCTTGTTGATCCTGGTCAATGATCTCCATCGTCATCTTGACGGACACGATAGATTTATTCACGTTATCATGCATCCTTTTATTTATCAAGTCTGTTTAGTGCTTCTAATGGTAATCTGGCGTAAAAATAATCATCCCGCTCATCGATAAATCGTTGATAAGAAGCCCGCAACAATTCTTTATCCTTTTTCGCCAAGCCCAAATAATATTGTTGAAAAGGGGTTAAACTGGAAAAGCTATTCAGTATCTCAATGCATTCCTCATTTCGGTTATCCGCTAAAGCAAGATGAGCTTGCTCTGCCTTGTCCTCCGTCTCTATACCATCGTTTTTCCCATGATAGGCGGAGATAAACGCCAAGGTATAATTCTTCAAACCGTAAACAGCTCGTTCATTATCAATATCTTTGGCAATCTTGAATGCTGTATGAATATGATGAATGGCTTGATCATAACTCTCATAAATGTACCCTTGCGCCAAAATATTGTGGATATCAATTTTCTTCCTAGGGTTATTAATCGATTGTAATAACTGATAGCCATACTTGCGGGAAAGAATTAGCTCATTACGCTTCCAATGATAAATAAACAAAGCTTCTTGCAAACGGAGATCAAGCAACCGATATAATAATGGATCTTTGATCTTGCTTAAATGTTGTTTGATGGTTTGGTTAAACGTGCCAATCATGCCATATTGGTACATATCAAAGTAACAATAAATATGGACAAGATCACTCAATATCCTCAGAAAATAATCCTCTTCCTGCATCTTCATACGATGTAGCTTCTTCAAATATTGGACTGGCGCATCTGGCTTAAGCTGTTTTTTCCCTAATGTTTTGCGCTCGTACATGATTTGATAGATCTTGGCTACTTTTCGACAGAAGGATTGATCAGTTTGACGAACCTTCTCCAATAGCTGCCTTAACTCTTCGTATAATCCATTTATATATAAGTACTCCATTGCGACACACTGATTTACTGCTTGCTCACTCGCCAAACAGATCTCACTCATATCGCGTAATTCATTAGGTTGATTTTCTAGTTGACGATAGACGGCATACAACGGTATTTCCTTCTTATTCAACTTAAAGTCTTCCACAATTGTATTACGTTCCATAGAATATCTCCTAATCTTTTTTTACTAAATGACTGTCTAGAGGTTACAAGTATGTTTGTGCAATTCTTTTACTATACAACATTTTATCATATTATGACACAGGTTGGGATGAAAGCAATCGTTTTAATTGAAACTTTTTCATCTGATAGCTCTATTCCACGCTTTCTTGGTGTTAAATTCCCAAAAAATGCATGTTTATTATGTGTTTTTTAAGCCATACTGCTAGTAATGAAGAGAATGGGGTGGGAGAGCAATGCGACGCCTGGCGAAGGTTCTTTTTTTTCTATTAATGATGATGATTTCTTGCTTTACTGTGTTGATGATTGCTTGTTTTCTGCTTGGTCCCCCTTCACTGGATCGATCACAGAATACCATCTATTTCAGTAATACCGAGGAAGTAATCGGGGAAACATCCGGCTCGGAAAAACGTTATTGGGTGGAATTACCTGAAATTGATGACAAATTAGAAAAGGCAACCGTTTGGACAGAAGATCAGCATTTCTATCAGCATGTTGGCTTTGATTTCAAACGACTATTAAGCGCGATTTGGAAGGATATTCGCACTTTGTCCTTAAAAGAAGGTGCAAGTACGATTACCCAGCAGTATGCACGAAATCTTTTTTTAACGCATGAAAAAACATGGAAACGCAAGCTGTATGAGGCTTTTTATACGATTCGTTTAGAAATGTTTTATGATAAAGACGAATTATTAGAAGGTTATTTAAACACGATCTATTATGGACATGGTGCCTATGGCATTGAAGCTGCCAGCAGACATTTTTTTGATAAATCGGCCAATGATCTCAGCTGGGCAGAGGCTGCAATGCTTGCTGGCATCCCGAATGGCCCGTCCCATTACTCCCCTTTTCATAACGAGAAACGCGCAAAGGAAAGACAGGAATGGATCTTGAAAAATTTAAACGACAAAGGAGTGATTGATCAAGCGACTTACCAAAGGTCGATCAACGAATCACTGGCTTTTGCAAATCAAGAAGAAAACCAGACAGCAGCGATTGCTCCTTATTTTCAAGATGTGGTCAGCCATGAATTGGAAGAATTACTAGGCGTGGACGAAGAAGAGATCCGTTCTGGCGGTTATCAGGTATACACCACACTAGATGCCCAGCAGCAACAATTTTTAGAGGAAACGGCGGAGCAGGTTATCAACAATCAGGAAATACAGATTGGTGGAATGGCTATGGACCCCGAATCCGGAGCAATCACCTCCTTAATAGGCGGGCAAGATTATCAGGATTCTTCTTTTAATCGTGCTACTCAGGCAAAGCGAATGCCGGGATCTGCCTTTAAACCTTTTTTATATTATAATGCCTTGGAGGGTGGAATGACAGCTGCTACAGCACTAATGAGCAAGCCGACTACCTTTGAATTGCAGGATGGAAAAAGTTATCAGCCAAGCAATTATCACGATTACTATGCGAATAAGCCGATTACCTTGGCACAAGCATTGGCATTATCGGATAATATTTTTGCTGTTAAGACGAATTTGTTTGTCACTCCAGAGCATTTTGCCCAAGCAACCAAAGAAAAATTTCAATTCACCAGCGATTTAGACCCTGTCGCTTCCCTGGCATTGGGCACAGAGGTCGTTACCATCAAAGAGATGGTAACCGGGTACAGTATCATTGCAAATGGCGGTGAAAAGATTCATCCTCATACGATCACCAAGGTAACCGATGGCTTTGGCACTGTTTTATATGAAAGAGAGAAAGCGGTGAAAGAGACGAGTGGCTGGAATATTCTTCGTAAAAAAGACGATAAGCAAGTATTAAATCCAAGCTACGCTTATATTCTTAGCGATTTAATGAAAGGTATGTTTGATGAGTCATTGAATGGATATATGCGAGTAACCGGCGCTTCGATTGCCGATGAATTAACTCATGAGTATGCCGGTAAATCAGGCACAACCAATGTCGATAATTGGATGGTCGGCTACAGTCCTGCTCTGGCTGCGGGGTTCTGGGTTGGCTATGATGATAACCGGGAAATTGTCAGTACTGAGGATCAGCAATATGCCAAAGAAGTCTGGGCCAAGTTTATGGAAAAAGCCCACACTGGCCATGCTGATACACATGTGGTAAAACCGGATAATATCACAGAGGCGGAGATCGACTTAGAAACAGGACTATTAGCAGCGGAGGGCTGCGGACCAAGCCATGCCATGCTATTCGTCCGTGGTACGGAACCGACCGAATATTGCCATAAAGACTCTGAAAAGGAGACTATTCCTGAGGATCATTTGTTAGAGAACTGGTGGGAGTGGCTTTGGACCGGTGAAGAGTAATTTTATATCGAAGGTGACTGTTGGATTAACGTAAAAAGGCTGAGCACAATGCCCAGCCCTCTTACGGTCCTAGTAACTAAGAGTTACCTTGTATCTATTCTATTAATATTGAACGCTAAGAACAAGTCTAATTTACCCTTTTATTAAAAGTTCATAAAATGTTCATATTCTCTTTCTGCACAATTCACTGCTAAAATGCTTGGTGATATGTTGCTATTCCGGTAATGCCTGCTTTAATTCATCTGATGAAAGTTCCCACATGCTAGCATCAAACTCTCGCAGGAAATCTCCTAATAGTTGTTTAGACTTTTCATCCATATGATCCACAATCACATGGCCCTTCATCGATTTATCCATACGATTAACATGCTCTGGCATCGATTTATAGGCGCGTTTAATCGGGCGGTCCACGATAATTTCACAAGCAGTTACGCCATAATAGAATGGACCTTTTTCTGTTTTTTCTACCGTAACCCAGACAATCCAATATAGTTTGCCATTAGGTACTTCGTCTTTGTTTGGCAGAAATTTCACTCGTCGCTCCACTTCACTTCTGCCATGCATGGCTCCTATGTCAATGAAGGCACGATCTTCTTTTGGATCGATAATAACGGGAGAAATGTTTTCCAGACTGATGGAGCCAACACCATAGCCGCCATGACCGTCGTTAGGATCATCCTTCATAATCGTAAATTGATTCGATTTTTTGGGTTTATTATCACTCATGAGCAAGTTCCTCCTCATACTAATTTTCTCTCTTATTGTAGCATCGTTATTTTCTACATTTCATTTTCTATGTTCACCTTTTACTTTACATGATATACATCCTCATCTGCAAATAATGGCTTTTCCGTGTTCTGTAGATTGATCTCGGCTCGGCTCTTTTGATGGGAGTTGTCTGGTTAGCTGTAGAACTCCTTTTCTCGTGGAACCCCCGTTTCCTTAGGAATGACGACCGTTTTTTCGGTTTATCCTCCGATTTTGGCCGTCATTTTCGTGATGACGCCCATTTCAGTGCTTTCCTCTTCGATTTTGGCCGTCATTTACGTGATGACGCCCATTTCAGTGCTTTTCTCTTCGATTTCGGCCGTCATTTACGTGATGACGCCCATTTCAGCGATTTCCCCTCCGATTTTGGCCGTCATTTACGTGATGACGCCCATTTCAGTGCTTTTCCCTCGGATTTTGGCCGTCATTTCCGTGATGACGCCCATTTCAGTGCTTTTCCCTCGGATTTTGGCCGTCATTTTCGTGATGACGCCCATTTCAGCGATTTCCTCTCCGATTTTGGCCGTCATTTCTGCGATGACGCCCATTTCAGCGATTTTCCCTCCGATTTTGGCCATCATTTGTTTTCAATCTATAAGTCGCAATGGTTAATCACGCTGTTCACCGCTCTATGATGAAGTTTACCATTCTTTTTCTTCATAAAAAAACACCAAGTCTATGGTGTCTTTTAGAATGATTCAGCTACTTTCCCCAAATAATAGGGCATTTGACGACGCCACCATACCCAATCATGGGCGACATCATCTCCCCACTCATCAAACCATGCAGGGATTTGTTTTTCAGCACAGGCCTTTTTTAACGTAAAGTAGGAGGGAAGTCCATCCTGCTCCCAATCTCCTAACCCGGTACAAACAATAATATTGGCGGAACGATAGCGATCGATAAACCAGCCGTCATGCTGGTTCCAAATGTAGTCACTAGGCGAATTCTCATAGACAAGCGGATCATTGCCGTACTCCCCAAAAAAGAACCGTACATCGTATACCCCGCTTAAGGCAATCGTTGTTTGAAAGACGTCTGGATGCCGCAAGAAAAAGTTGACCGCGTGATATGCGCCCATACTGCACCCCGTTGTCATCATCGGATCAAACCAGCCTGTTTGGTGCTTTATAAGCGGAACTGCCTCTGATATCAGATAACGATCATATGCCTCATGGGCTTTTGCTCGATCATGTGGTGATTTCCCATCATCCAGCCAACTTTCACTGTCGATGCTAGCTAAGGTGAAAAATTGAAATTGCCCTGATTCGATAAAATCATGACAAGCATCGATCATTCCGAAATCACTATATTCCATATGCGAGCCCCCGGATGAAGGAAACACCACAATCGGCATACCGCTATGGCCATACCTGTTTACTGGCATATCACGTCCTAATTCCCCACTCCAATGACTCAGCTGTTCCATATACATAACGAAAACCCCTATCCTTGAATTTTTCGTGCATGTACAAATCGAACGATATCGTCAACTTCTTCCTGCGAATCGGCATTAATCGCATAAAATTGGTTCCCTTGGAGCTCAGCAAATGCCTCTGGTATACGCTGGACAAATTTCACTTTAGCACCAAAACGTTGATAGATCGCCTTTGTATCATGTTGATAGACGTACACATCACGTTGTGTGACACCAACGCAAAACTGATTATCAACCTCAGGCTCGCGGAATGAACCACCCGTTACAAGGGAAGCATATTGGGCAAATAAGTCGATTGAATACGCATAATTATACATATCAACCGTATAACCTCCAGCCAAACGGTTATTATACTCAAGTGCCACATAATCACCATTGGCTAATTGAAAGAACTCAATATGAAAAAAACGCTCCTTCATGCCAAAAGTCTGTACTATTGCCTTGCCATACGCTTCAAGCTTGGGATCGATTTCCTTCTGAATGACATATGCTAAGTCGAGCTGGCCTGTAACCAGTTCCAGTGTGGGGACGTTATAGGTGAAGCTTGTTTGGAAGACAATATCCCCTTGCTGATTCACTAATCCATCGAAGGTACAAAGCTTGCCTTCGACATATTGCTCCAAGAAGTAAACAATCGTTTCATCCCATTTTTCTTCAAAACGGGAGACAGCCTCTCTTGTATCGAGCTTATGGGTAGCTGCCGTACCCACACCATTATCAGGCTTGGCAATGACTGGAAGACCTAACACGTCAACCGCCTGAGCTAACTCCGCTTTCGTGCGTACCACCTTGCCATCTACTACTGGAACCCCTGCTTGTCTAAACAGTTTTTTCATTTCGGATTTATATTTTACCTTTTTCAAATCATCTGGCTTATTCCCATACACATAAAATTGTTCACGCAGAGTCGCATCCAACGTTAACCAGTACTCATTATTTGATTCTATTCGGTCAATCGGACCATGTTTATAGAACAAAAAAGCAACGGCGCGTTTCACTTCATCCAGATTAGTTAGATCATTCACGCGAAAATATTCAGATAACGCCAGTTGTAAAGCCGCGTCTAACTGCTCATATGGCTCTTCACCAATGCCTAAAACATGGACACCAGCCTCTTTTAAACGCGTAGCAAATGGCTGAAAATTGCGAGGGTAATAGGGAGAAATTAAAATATAATTCATCAGAGAGCTCCTCTCGCAGCTTTTTAAAAAGGGTTCATATTACCTTTAAAATACCATTACACCAACAGAAAATCAATCTAAATTTTCGAAAAAATCTGACAATAATAGACGCAATATTCTACCGTTCCTCTTTCAGCTCTTATGAATGCCATTCTTCACTTAAAAATCGTAAACATTCCGGCAAATGCTTCGCCCAAGCTACTTCATCGTGCTCTTCGTCAGCAAATATACGCAAACGAAGCTGATCGATTGGAAGGCCTCCTTGTAGAAGTTGCCGATAATACGCAAGCGAGCAATCAATATAGGCTTGCTTCATATTACCGTACATCAATTGCCGATCGGTCTCATCCCCTTCTTGTGTCCCAACTTGAATATATACCCGTTGCTCAGGATCCAGCTTTTCTTTTGTAATATAATGGTCAAAGGGTGCGCTGGCGATCCAATTGGCCAGTGAAAAAACACCCAATGCACCAATTTGGTCTTTACAGGCAATCCCCATAAAGGCGGTGATATTACCACCTAGCGAACTGCCAATCATGGCGGTATGTGACTTATCTGGTTTCGTACGATAATGTTGATCGATAAACGGCTTGACGACATCGATGACAAACTCGGCAAATTCCGCACCACCACCGCCTAATGCAATATCTTCTGGAAGTGGGCTTTCCGTTATTTTCCACGGGGTATACTCATCGATTCGATCTTGTTCGGCATTATCTATGCCTACCACGATCATTTTCGGTAAATCAGGGTTGCGCTTAATCGCCGGAATCACTTTCCATGAATGGCCACTGTAGGCCTCACTGCTGTAAAAAACATTTTGTCCATCATGCATATATACAACGGGATAGTGGGTGTCCTCTTCCACTTGATAGTCTTTTGGCAATAGAACACGGATACGTCGTTTTTCGTTTTTATAAGGCATAGTTAAGCGATGTGTCTCCAATTTTAAATAGAAATAGGATGAATTTTTCATGTTTTTCTCCCTTTCTGATGAGTAGACCCTGCCAAATTAAGATATGGCTTGTCTTAAATGCTGAATAAACGTCCGCGCTTCCGTAATATCTTCTTTCGTATAGTTAGATTTCTTTTTCACTTCTGCGACTTTCTCTTCTATCTCTACTTCACTTAAATGATCAAAATACTGCAGCGTTGCGACCAATTCTAAAAAACGTGAGCTCCGCTGTTTCATATCCTGCAACAAGGTAGAGGCAATCGAAAGTTTTGCCTGAGAATGCTCTAGAAAATCTTCCCCTTCCGGTGTCACTTGATAGCGATATTGATAGTAATTACTTCGCTTTTCCTTTACTTCTGAGACGAATCCTAGGTTAGTGAGTTCTTCGATCCGCAGGCTAAGTTCCTCAGAATAAGGTCCATAGAAATAGAAGGTATACTTCTCCTCAAAAGGGAATCCTAACTGCTTCATGATATAAATCATTTTCTGCAATTTCTTACGTCCTACGATTCCATCTGCCGTAGCGATGACTTCCACTAATCTAGCATGGTTATCTAGCAATGCAAACACTCCAGTTCTTTAAGAGGCAGTTCAAAAACAATCCTAGCGTTTGTATTTATCAAACTCTTTTTGAACAGTTATTCCCCTAATGGTTATTGTTCTAGTATTCTTTGTATCTTGAGTTTCTCTGGACGATCATCTGCTAACTGTTCGATAGCATCCTTCGGGTAATAAAGTTTATGATCCGTTCGTTTCTTACCAGAAATAGCTTCCACCACGTCGGATTGCCGTGATAGTTCCCTTAACTCCTGATTTGGCATCAACAAATGAATCGGCAATCTCTCCTCTTCTTCACCTGGCCGATAGAAATCATAAGGCAAATCCGATGACGAGTCGACAATCAAGTAATATTCTGGGTCTATACCTACTTGTTGGAAAAGCTGATAAAGCTCCATCCATGCCTTCATTTGTAGATTGGGATTAAATTCAATATATTTAAATAGACGACGATTCATAAAACGATCAGCCAAATCGGCTAAGACCGGGTCATCTTCCTCCATCCACATTTGGAAATAGTAGACTACAACGGCCTCATCCAGTCGTATGTAGTCCGATAAGGAAACATCCTCCTCGAAGAAAGAGATGAACGGGGTTGGCTTCACTTGAAACTGATACCCTTCACGATATAAATCCTTCACTCGATGAAGAATTTTCGTCAAGATCACTTCGGCGCTTCTTGTCACCGGGTGAAAATACACTTGCCAGTACATCTGGTATCGACTCATAATATAGTCTTCTACCGCGTGCATCCCGGATTCCTTGATAACCACTTGATCCTCTAGCGGGCGCATCACGCGCAAAATACGCTCCATATCAAAATGTCCGTAACTCACCCCTGTAAAATAGGCGTCACGCTGTAAATAATCCATTCGATCGGCATCAATCTGGCTGGAAATCAGACTAACCACTAATTTATCATGATAGGTTTTATTAATTACATCCGCTACTTTTTGCGGGAAGTCTGCTCCTACTTCGGCCAAAATTTGGTGTACTTCGGTATCCCCCAAAATAATCGCCCTTGTATATTCTTCATGGTCGAGCTTAAAGACCTTTTCAAAAGAATGGGAGAATGGACCATGCCCCAAATCATGCAGTAATGCGGCACATAAACAAAGCAGCCGCTCCTCACGATTCCAATTGGGGCGATCCTCAAAGTTAATCAAAATACGCCGGACGATCTCATAAACACCCAATGAATGATTAAATCGGCTATGTTCGGCGCCATGAAAGGTTAAAAAGGTAGTGCCTAACTGCTTAATCCTTCTTAACCGCTGAAATTCCCGCGTGCCAATCAAATCCCAGATGACGAGATCTCGAACATGGACATAGCGATGGACCGGGTCTTTAAACACCTTCTCTTCATATAATTGTTCATCTTTATAAGCCATGGCAAATACCTTCCTCTTTTTACTTTCTATTAGTATAATATAGTTCAGAACGATCTTCAAAATTTCGTGATGTAAGAAGCTGGAGGAAACTTGATGAACGATTGGAAAAATTTTTTCGCAGATAAACATATTCGGCTCGTGGACCATCGTAATCCACAGGTGCTGACGACAGCGATGGCTTCTTTTGCCGTTGATGACGCCTTATGTGAATCCATTGGAGGTGCGATAGATCAGGTAGCTTGCCGTTTTTGGGTGCATGATACGACAGTTGTGCTGGGAATCATTGATACCAGACTGCCTGAGATCGAGCACGCTGTCTCCTTTTTACAAGATCAAGGGTATGAGGTGATCGTGCGGAATTCCGGTGGCTTAGCGGTTGCATTGGATCGGGATGTCCTTAATTTTTCTTTTATTTTGCCGGATCTACCAGAGCTGGGGATTCACTCAGGCTATCAGCTAATGACGGCATTTGTCCAGGATATGTACCGTGATTTAACCGATGAAATCGAGGCCTATGAAATCACCGGCTCATACTGCCCAGGTGACTATGACTTGAGTATTGGCGGGAAAAAATTTGCCGGCATCTCACAACGACGGGTAAAAAAAGGGATTGCCGTGCAAATATATATATGCATGTGTGGCAGCGGCGCCAAACGAGCGGAATTGATTCGTGATTTTTACCAAGCCGGGAAAGCCAAAACAGACAAGCGTTTTGAATACCCGATTATTAAACCCGACACCATGCGGTCGTTGTCGGAATTGCTTGGTGCGGATTTGACCGTAGAGAATGCGATAGAACGTGTGTTAAAACAACTGGGTCGTGTGGTTGAGTCAGATCTTACTGGAGAGGAGCTTGCTATTTTTGAACGGCGGATGAAACAAATGATCGAGCGGAATCGGAAGGCACTTGGGTAAAATGCATTCTATATGATGGAAAAGGGGCTTGCAATACACCCTTTTCCATTGACTTTTATAGGGTGAAAGGCGGAATAAACCGTCCATCTATATCAGTAAATTGATACATTTTTGCCAAATCAGCGCTCCTAAACACCTGACCTGTCTTCTCCAACCTGGTTGGATCACCTGCCAAGGCAGCTACTCCTTTTCCAACATAATGCGGTGTTTCCGTTCTGCTTAAATCCTCCGCCTCCTGCCAATTTTCTTCATCTGATGCATGATATTGCAAAACTAACTCCGTCCTCATAAACCCTGGTGAAACAGCAATAACCGCAATATTTTCCGGTTTTAGTTCTATAGATAGTCCATAGGACATGCGGATTAATGCTTGTTTTGCTAAATCGTAATAAAATTGCCCAGTGTATTTATTATCATCCCAGAAGGTGGTATGGATGATCAAAGCTTGTTCACTTTTGCGAAGCAATGGTACAGCAAAATGATTGGTTGCTAATTGTGCCCGTACACCGGCTGTAAACATTGTCTCCCAATTTTTCAAAGATAACTGCCAAAATGGTTTTGCTTCTACCCCTAGATCATGCGCCCCCCACACATTGTTAACCAGGATATCTAATTTGCCTTGCTCTTGTCGGATTTTATCAATAACGGCTTCTGTTTCTACATCCTTTGTATGGTCACAGCGAACAGCAATAGCGTTTCCGCCATCAGATGTTATTTTAGAAGCTGTGTCATCAATCGTCCCCGGCCAATTATTAATGGATTTATGTTTAGTACTGCGCCCCGTCAGATACACCGTTGCCCCAGCTTGTGCCAACTCTATAGCAATCCCCCTTCCTGCTCCTCTGCTGGCACCTGTTACAAGTGCTATTTTTCCTTCAAGTGGTTTCATCGCTTTTCCTACCTTTCTACATGAGTTATCGTGATTATACCGAACCATTCTTGACAACAAGTGTCATATTTCAAGAAATAAAGAATGCTTGCATGTCCTTTCTGTTAAAATAAGAAATATGCACCTATTGAAAAACTAGCCATTTTAAGAAAAGAGGAATGTAAGATGCGCGGAGATCGCTTGATATCCATTTTGTTATTGTTGCAAACACATGGACAGATGACAGCCAAACAATTGGCAGAACGATTAGAAGTCTCGGAAAGAACCATATACAGAGATATGGAGGCGTTGAGCGGTACAGGTATCCCCATCATGGCAGAACGAGGTACGAACGGGGGATGGTCCTTATTGGAAAACTACCAGACAAAGCTAACCGGGTTGAAAGAAATCGAAATACATTCCCTATTGGTTTCACCTGCTATCCAAGTACTCGAGGATTTAGGGCTAAGTCATACTTCCGAGGACGCCAGAAATAAACTCATCGCCTCTCTTCCATCCATATATCGGGAAAATGCGAAGGATGTTTGGAACCGAATCCATATTGACACCAGTTCGTGGCGGAAACCAAAAGAAAAAATGGCTGTCTTTGACGTAACAAAACAGGCCATTTGGAAAGATACTAAATTGAATATATTGTATCAGCGTGCTGATGGAGAAGTCATGGAATACCTCGTAGCACCGCTCGGATTGGTTGCTAAGGGGGAGAATTGGTACTTAGTTGCCTCTAAAGAAAATGGAAAGGTGCGCAATTATAGGATTACTCGAATCCAAGAAGCCGCTCCAGTTTCCGAAACGTTTACAAGACCGAAACAATTTTCCCTAGCGCAATACTGGAGGGACTCAACCAAAGCTTTTGTCCAAAAATTACCCAGCTACGAAGTCAACATATTGGTTACAGCCTCTATTTTGCCAAGACTGCAATTCAGCGGACGTTTTGTACGGATTATAGAAATAGGAAACAGCGAAAAAGACGGCTGGATACCTGTTACGCTCTCTTTTGATACAGAAGAAGAGGCAAAGGGATATATACTAGGATTTGCCGATCAAATCAAGGTGAGGAAGCCGAAAGAATTGCACCATAAAATCCTTAAAATGGCAGCTACTACGGTTGCTTTTTACCAATCGGACCGATAACGTCAGTTTTTGAGTTATCTTGATTCATTCTTTTTACATCTGCTCAAAATAAAACAATGGGATGATAAGTTTGTTATTTTCTTATCCAACGCTAGTTGATATTAACTGCTATACACCTGCTCACTTGTAGATAAATCAACTTGATAGCCCATACCAGGTTGTTCTGGTAACGTGATCATACCTTTTTCCATGCCGATTTCCGGTTGAATGATGTCTCGCTGCCAATAACGGTTCGATGGCCCTGGATCGGCAGGATAATAGAAATTAGGTAAAGTGGCTAGCGCCAAAGACTGTGCTCTGCCGATGCCTGCTTCCAGCATCCCGCCGCACCATACCGGCACACCGCGCTCTTGACAGTAATCATGAATAGCACGCGCCTGATTGAATCCCCCTACTTTTCCAAGCTTGATACTGATGATCTGACAGCTCTTCAGCGCTAACGCAACCTGAACATCTGCCAGCGTATCAATACTTTCGTCTAAGCAAATAGATGTCTTTAGCTCTTGTTGCAGGATACTATGATCAAGCAAATCATCCGATCCCAATGGTTGTTCGATCATCAATAAGTTAAAACGATCTATCTGCTGAAGCAATGCCGTATCTTGTAAGGTGTATGCACTATTGGCGTCTACCATAAGCGGTATATCGGGATAATGACGGCGCACTTGCTCCAATACATGCAGATCGTACCCTGGCTTTATTTTCAATTTTATTCGTTGAAAACCGCTGGCAAGTGCTTCTTCTATTTTTGTTAACAAGGTTGGTAGATCGGATTGTATGCCAATAGCTGCACCTACTGCTACTTGGTTCGTTTTACCACCTAACACTTGATAGAGCGGCTGCTTCATTTTTTTTGCATAGATATCCCAAACCGCTCCCTCCAGTGCCGTTTTTGCCATATGATGGCGCTGTACCGAATCGAGATTCAGCTCACGTGGGTGGGTGATCTCTTGTGATTGGAGCAGCGGCCACAAATGTTGTTGAATCATGTGTTGTGCCGTCTCAACCGTTTCCTCTGTGTACCATGGTGAATCAAATGCGACACACTCCCCATATCCTCGCAGACCATCTTGATCGATGAGTTCAGCAAACAGTACGTCTTTTTCTGTTACAATGGTGGAGCTGTTTTGAAATGGGTGTTTCAGTGGTAGCGCCTGACGGTAGAGACGAAGCTTGGTGAATGATAGCGTCATAAGATAGTCCTTTCTTTCCGTTTGGTCGTCATTACCAATATGACGACCGTTTTTTGAAATTCCGCTTGATCTTGGTCGTCATTACCAATATGACGACCGTTTTCTCAGGATGTCACTGCTTTTTGGTCGCCATCGCCTATTTCAAGATCAAGACCATTCCAATATCTATTGTAGCAGAGATGACATGCTTTCATATATAAGAAAACGCACAGCAAAATTCACTGTGCGTCTAAAGATTGGGCAGCGGTGATCAGAGCCAATTTATAGGCATCCTCACTGCTGCAACCTCTTGATAGGTCATTCACTGGTTTATTCAATCCCTGTAAGACCGGACCTACTGCGTCAAATCCGCCAAGACGCTGAGCAATTTTGTATCCGATATTACCTGCTTCCAAACCCGGGAAGACGAAGACATTGGCATCCCCTTTTAATATAGAACCTGGTGCCTTTTTCTCCGCTACAGAAGGGACAAATGCGGCATCAAATTGGAACTCACCATCAATCGTTAATTCTGGAGCCTTTTCCTTAGCGATCGCTACTGCCTCTGCCACCTTGTCCGTCTCTTCTGACTTGGCAGATCCTTTGGTAGAAAAGCTTAACATAGCTACCCGAGGATCGATGTCAAACAAAGCAGCCGTCTTAGCACTCGTAACGGCAATCTCTGCTAAGTCCTGACTATCTGGCGCAATATTAATGGCACAATCTGCAAAGGCATATTTCTCATCATCACGCACCATCACAAAACAGCCAGATGTTTTTTTAATCCCTGGTTTCGTTTTAATAATCTGCAAAGCTGGTCTTACCGTATCTGCTGTAGAATGTGCAGCCCCGCTTACCAACCCATCAGCTTTATTCATGTAAACCAGCATCGTTCCAAAATAGTTTTCATCCAATAACATTTTTCGCGCGTCTTCTTCTGTTGCCTTTCCCTTACGACGCTCCACAAAAGCTGTAACCATTTCTTCAAACGCTGGGTAAGTACTTGGATCGATCACTTCCACATCTTGGATAGAAACATTGATTTCTTTCGCCTTCTGTTCTATTTTTTCTTGTAATCCAATTAGTACAGGTTCGACTAGCTCATCTTTTTTTAATTGACTTGCTGCTGTGATAATTCGTTCGTCAAGCCCTTCTGGTAATACGATTCTGTTAGACTTTCCTTGCAACCTCTTCTTAATATCTGCAAATAAATCGCTCATGCATATAACCCTCCATTTGATTATCTGTATTATATGATACACTATTTCGTGTAACATGAAAAGTAAATATGATATCCGTTTCCAATCAAATATTTAGACAATACATAACTATCGTTCCCTAATACCTTCAACTTAAAACGCTTTTACTTGCTCCACTCTTGCCAATCTCTACTCAGAAAAGGTTCTTTATTTATTCATTTTTTTGGGATTTATTAGTCAATTTACATAGTAGGTTCGTGCTTATCTTTCCTACAATATGTTATAGTAAAGCAAAGGAATGAAAAAAAGGAGTGAATTCTTATGCCAGAAGCGGTAGAAACGATGGATGGCTGGTATTGTTTACATGATTTACGCAAAATAGATTGGACCAAGTGGAAAAAGGCAACAGAAGAAGAACGCAAACAAGCAGTAGAAGAATTACAAAACATGTTGCGCAAATGGGAGACGGTAGCTGAAGACAGGGATGGCAGTCATGCCTTCTACTCCATTATTGGGCAAAAGGCTGATATTATCTTGATGATCCTACGCCCTACTATGCAGGAACTCAGTGACATTGAATTAACATTCAACAAGTCCAAGTTCGCTGAGTTCACTATACCTAGTTATTCTTATGTATCTGTTGTGGAATTATCGAAATATATGTCAAAAGAGAATGATAATCCTGAAGATAACCCTGGTGTGCGTGCACGACTAGCACCAAAATTACCACAATGGGATCACATTTGCTTTTATCCAATGGACAAGCGTCGACAAGGGGATGACAATTGGTATATGCTTCCTTTTGATGAGCGTCGTCAGCTTATGTATGAACATAGCTTCACCGGCAGGAAGTATGCAGGCGAGATCAAGCAGATTATTACCGGTTCTATGGGATTTGACGATTGGGAATGGAGTGTAACGCTCTTCGCCAAAGATGTTCTACAAATCAAGAAAATAGTCTATGAAATGCGTTTTGATGTCGTTAGTGCACGCTATGGTGAATTTGGTTCCTTTTATGTGGGAAATATCCTCAAGACGGAGGATGTACCCGCTTATCTAGCAGTATAATAAGTGAAATGGCTGGCTTGGAGACCCTAAGCCGGCTTTTTGGTTTTGATGGATTCTACTAATCTGCAGTGGAAAAACCACCTGTTGCATGAAGTTTTAGTTTATTGGAATGTTCACCCTTTTCGTTGCATATAGATAAGTTAGCAGACCGATGCTTGACTATCGAAAGGGGTTTTATGGATGAATCAATATGATAACCAAGGCCAGTTTCAGGCACAGCCTTTTTACCCGCAAAACTTTTATAACAATGGTAATGGCATGCAGCAATTTCCTATGCAAAATCAGCAGACAGCTCCGATGACACAGCAACAACAGCAACAGCAGCAACAATCGCTAAATCCTCCTGGGATGCTGCCCGTCGAACAATCCTATATTGAAAACATTTTGCGACTTAATAGAGGCAAACAGGCGACCGTTTACATGACCTTCGAAAATAATGACCGTTGGAATGCCAAAATATTTAAAGGAATTATTGAGGCAGCTGGGCGGGATCACATTATTTTAAGTGACACGGAGACAGGAAAAAGATACATTCTATTAATGGTTTATTTGGATTACATTACATTTGATGAAGAAATTGCCTATGACTACCCTTATAATATGGCTAACAATTCTCCTCGCTAATAAGGCAGGACACGGATGAAAGCTGCGATTGACGACATACACATCGCCTGTTTTTGCATGACGTTAGCGCTCATTATGATTGCCTGGGTCTACAGCTCTATGCTGTTGGCCATGATCGCTCTTACTAGTTTGAGCATTAACCTTTTTATCGATGCCTTTAAAGAATGGCGGCAAGGGAATACGTACTTCTTTTCACAATCGCTTGTAAGGGGGTTAGGTTTGATCGGGACAATTCTGCTGATCCTCTTTATTTAAAAGCTAGTGCATTCGCAGTGAATGCACTAGCTTTTTTAGTCTGTTACATTACCTCTCACGCTTTAAGTATATTTCATTACAGCATAACCTAATAAGATCCAACCGATTAAAAAGGCTACTCCGCCCAATGGTGTGATCATGGCAAAGGTCTTGATTTGTGTCGTAGAATAAATGTATAAGCTGCCGGAAAATAGGATAATCCCCGCCAAGAAAAACCAGCCGGCAGACACGATACTCCCTGCCGTGATTTTCTGCATCAGCAACCCTGTTACAAACAATGCCACCGTATGGAACATCTGGTATTGTACCGCCTTATTCCATGTGTCGATCATCTTCTCCGACAGTTTACCTTCCAAACCATGTGCGCCAAACGCACCCAATGCAACGGCGATAAAACCATTTAGCGCCCCTAATAATAAAAACAATTTCATTTCTTGGTACACTCCCTTATTAAAAATCTAATAACGAATCACTGGTGCCTGCTTCATCATCTGACTTTTGTGTTGATTTAGTGATGGGTGGTGGCGCAGGTTGTCCAACCATCTTCTGCCACTCCATATCCTCAATTTTTTTAACAGAAGAGCTGATTGGCGCATCATGTTCCAGTAATAAATCTGTCAATGTCTGAATCGCCCTGGCATGCTCTCGTACTTTTGTTTCATTTTGTAACGCCTGTTCACACTCGGCGATTATTTTTTCTAATATTTGTTGATTGGTAATAGCCATTGAATTCATCCTCTCTCCACTCATTATACAATGGTTGTAGACCGTTGCAAAACACAAACCCACTTCTTGTATACTAAAGTCGATTATTTTTTTCAAAACGTGACCATGATATACTGAAATACAGGGAGGTAATAGACATGGAAGAGAAATTAAGACAATTAGGTGACGACACATCAATACGCAAGATTCAACCTGTATCTGGCGGTGATATTAATCAAGCCTACTATGTCGCAACGGAGAAACAAGACTATTTCATTAAGGCAAATCGAAAGGTGTCCAGTAACTTCTTCCAGATAGAAGCCGATGGATTAGAACGCATCCGTGCTACACAAACCATCGCCGTTCCCGATGTGTACTATTATGATCAAAAAACAACAGACGAGGACATGGTATTGATTATGGAATGGATAGATGGTGAAAAAACCACAGCTACCAGTCAACAACTTGGTGAACAGCTAGCTGCTATGCATTTAGCCAAGAACACTGCTCAATATGGGTACAATCAACCTACTTTTGTTGGGGAATTAACACAATTGAATCAATGGTACGATAACTGGGTGGATTATTATCGCGAAAAGCGGTTGCTGCCACAAATGGAATTGGCTATCCAGCAAAACCGAATGCCTCAAGCAAGAAGATCACGGTTGACGTCACTGATTGAGCACTTGGAGAAGTATCTGCCTAGCAAGCCTCGTACTTCCTTATTACATGGAGATTTATGGGGAGGAAATTGGCTGACCGGTCCACATGGCAGACCCTATATCATCGATCCTTCCGTTGTTTATGGCGATCATCTCTTTGAACTTTCTTTCACCGAACTATTTGGCGGGTTCCCGGCCGATTTTTATCATCATTATCAGGATATTTTCCCATTAGCGGATTATTATCAGGAGGTAAAGCCTCTCTATCAGTTGTTCTATTTACTGGTCCATTTGAATATCTTTGGCGAAGGATATGGAGCAAGCGTCGATCGAATTCTCAAGCATTATGTTGATAAATAGCTAAGCTTGCACATGCTAATATCAAGAATTATAAACTTTCCTACCTTACTAAATAAGGGCCGTTGCCTTTTTTAGCGCAACAGCCCTTTTGATCTGACTTGATTAAGATGATTTTTCTTTCATTTGATATGCCTTTTGCCGTCCTCTTCGCTCTTGCAGCCATGTTTGCATTAGATCGTTCTTCCCTTCTACGATCGGTTGTGCAAAAGTAACCACCCATTTGGAGGCTAATAGCCAGACAATCGAAGCTGCAATGACAGCCAATCCTAGTACATCTAAGTTTTGATCTACTGCTAACAAGTTTGCCTCTCGTGCATATTGAATAATCACCCCATGCAACAAATACACATACATTGTGTTTTGACCTAGGTTGGAAAAACCAAGGCTTTTACGAGGAATTAACATCAGTACCGCAAACACCATTAAAAGAGCGACTCCATATAACAACGCTCGGTAAAGTCCACCGGTCATGGCAACATCCATTCCATTATAAGATTGCGATCCAAACAACCATTGTACCGGTATTCTTGGCGTCACATATGTTATTGCAAATACGGCAAATAATAATCCAGCCGCTGTTACTTTCTTTGGAATCGTTTGCCATTTATATAACTGCGCAGAATGGAGCCAATACCCAATCAAGAAAAATGGAAAGAATACAAATGTTCTCGACAAACTAAAATCCGGACCAATAAACGGTAAGTAACCCGCCCCGATTCCGATTAAAAAGGCAAGTGGAATACCAATAACTGGCTGGATCTTTTTGAAACCAATTAACAGCATATGCCAGCTGAACAGGCTCAATAAAAACCATAACCCCCATTGTGGATCATACACTGCTTGATCCCAGCTGCTTTTCCCAATTGTAAGAAAATAAACAGAATAAAAAACTTGAAACATAAAATATGGTAGTAAGATTCGTTTTGCTAGTTTGATTATATAACCACGATCTCCTGCGCCTTTTGCGAAGAAACCGCTGACTAAGATAAAGATTGGCATATGAAATAAATATATCCATTGATACAAAGCACCAACTACCTCAATGTTATCTTTTAAAGGTTGAATCAAATGTCCAAACACAACCAAGAAGATAAACAAGAGTTTAGCATTATCAAAATAAACCTCTCGTTTCATATCCCATTCGCCCTCTTTCTTTTAACTATTCTTCTTCATGATACCCCCTTTTTAAATGAAGCAAAAGCGTTTTGGCCGATTGTTATCACTTTGTAAATGTACTGTTATCAAGCTGCAATTATTAGTAAAGCTGTAATGAAAATGATGAATGTATGATATGATAAACAGAGGACTTTTAGGCGAGACATGTCCTGCAGAGATAAGAATAAACGTGACATCAATTCATGACAAGCGAGGTGGTCGTATTGAGAAGAGTGATTCGATACAGAAAAATCGTCTGGGTATTTGTTCTATTATTTATTATTGTCGGTCTGTTCACTTACCTACAAACACCCAAGCGAGATATTCCTGAAATAGAGCAGCATATGGCCTCTGTTTCCGTTGCCTACCCTGGAGCCAATCCAGAAACGGTAGAGAAAACAATTGCTAATCCTATCGAAGAGGAAGTGGTCGATTTGGCTGGCATTGATCAGGTGAATTCCACTTCTACCAATGGATTTGCTAATGTCACCATTTCTTTAGCTGATCAAACCGACACCGAGGCGGTCTATGCCATTATTCGACAGACCGTACAAGATGTTCAGCAGGATTTCCCTGACGAGGTGGTCTCCACAACCGTTGACACGGATTTGGTATCATCTAGCGTTGCTACCTATCATTTACAAAGCGACGACAGAGAAAAACTCTTGCAATTAAGAGAACAGCTGACGAACTGGGAAGACACATTAACGACGATCCCTGGGGTACAATCAATTTCTATCAAAGGGCTCCCGGAACAAAAGGTAGTCGTATCTCTCCAGCAAGAGGATTTAATGGCCTCGCAGCTTCAGCCAAATCAAGTAATAGAGGCGATTCAACAAGCAACAAGCCCATCTCCATTAGGCGTAGAGAAAAATGAAGAGCAGCAGATTTTATTACATGTGGAAGAAGTGAATCAGTTCGATCAATTGGGAGAAATTTATTTGCCAGGAGCAAATGAAGCATCCCTTCAATTATCCGATGTTGCCACTATATCTGTAGAAGAGGAACCATTAGAAGATCTAATAACAGTCGGAAACCATGCTGCCTTATCGATAACTGTCTTTGCAGAAGACGGTACCGATATTACCAGCCTACAAGATAACATTGATCAACAGATAGAAGAGCTGACGCAAGAACTGCCAGACCATATATCAACAGAGAAATACTATTCACAGAGTCAGATCATTGATGAGGTCTATCGCAGTTTATTAATATCTTTTGTCTTATCTTTTATCTCTGTGATCATCATTATGGTGCTTGGGTTACCTCTATTTTCTGCCATTTTGGTTGCCTTGGCTATCCCAGTTTCTATTCTTATCGGACTTATTCCCATGCCCTACGCTGGGGTAGATCTCAACCAGATCTCTATCATTGGAATTATTGTGGCCATTGGTATATTAGTCGATGATGCCATCGTAATGAATGATAATATTATGCGGCGTTATCAATTAGGGGATGGCCCTGTAGCAGGGATTCAAAAAGGAGCAAGAGAAGTGAGGATATCGATTATCACCTCTACCTTGCTGATTATTTTCAGCTTTTTCCCTCTCACCTTTTTGTCTGGGAGTAATGGAGATTTTATTCGCGCCTTGCCTATTGCTTTAATGGGAAGTATTATTGCTTCCACCTTGGTTGCCTTGACTGTCATCCCTACCTTGCAATACGTGCGCAAAAAGGCAAAAGGTCGAGAAAAAAAACCAAAGACTGGTTTATTAGCACATTTTTTTGAATGGATCGCGAATCGTTATGCCGACAAGATTTTACCCAACATGATTAAAAAACCTTGGCTTACGACGATATTAGGTTTTCTTATCTGTATACTCCTGATCCTGCTTGTTTTCAAGGTACCATTTGAATTTTTCCCATCGGCTGACCGTGAGGAGGTTACTTTGTCCTTCACCTTGGATGAGGGAACACCTATTGCTGCAACCGATGAGAAATTAGCAGAAATAGAAGCGTATATTCAGGAAGAAACCGATCATGTCAAAGAAACAGTAAGGTATACCGGTGGTGGTTTACCAAATATTTTCAACTCGGCTTTGAATCGATCTGGAGAAAATACAGGGCAAATTGCGATTCGCATTGATCGTGATCACACCTCTGCTGCAGCCTATATTTCCGATTATCAGCAATCATTGCGCGAGACCTTCCCAGATGGGGACCTTTTTCTCGAAACGATTGTTTCTGGCCCACCACCGTCTGCTGCACTAGAATTGAAGCTAAAAGGACCTGATTTAGCAACACTGCTCGAAAAATCGACTCTACTTAGTGAACAGCTAAATGAACTAGACACAGTGGAGATCGCAACACGAAATACCGGTTCCAGCCAGCCTGTCAAAACGTATCAGATCGATCAGAACTTTCTTGCAGAACAACAGATTCCTTTAAATCAAATAACCGGAACCTTACAGTTAGCCAATGCTGCTATTCCATTGACGGAAATACAGGTTGATAACCATCGACTAGACATGGAGCTTATCCTGGATGAAGGAGAAACAGATGGTATTGATCTTGAAAGCTTGAATGCTGTAGCGCCTAATCAAGGGGAAGTGTTTCGTTATGACAGCTTTATTTCTTCCCACACAGAGGAACAAATGGCTGCCATTACCCATGAGAACGGGGAACGCACCATTACTGTTTCTGTGTATGAGGCAGAGGGGAATCAACACTTTCATAGCGAAACAGAAACGGTTATAGAAGACATTCGTAATCAACTCGGTCCAGAATACCAACTAGTGACAGATGGAGAGGCAAGTGCCGAAACAGCTTTCTTTGTCGAAGTCGCCAAATTGTTTATCATTGTGTTATTCCTGATTTACATTACATTAGCTATTCAGTTTAATTCCTTACTAACACCCGTTTTAATCGCAAGTACGATATTCTTAGCAATTACAGGTGCGATTGTTGGTTTATTTATTAGTGGGCAGCCTTTGAGTTTCTTAGCGGTTTTAGGAATTGTCTCTTTATCTGGTGTGGTTGTACGTAACTCGATTATTATTATCGAGTTTATTGAACAAAACAAAGATGTATACCAAGGGGATCTGACAAGATCAGTGATTGAGGCAGGTCGCGCCAGAATAAGACCGATTATCTTGACCGCCCTTACTTCTATCGCGGCTTTAACGCCTATTATAATCATGGGCGATGTTTTATTCACGCCATTAGCGGTTTCGATCGTAGCAGGTATTATTTTCTCCACTGTGTTAACCTTGTTATTACTGCCAGCGATGTATATAGCGACAAAACAGAGAAGCAGAACGAGGAAAGTGTCTGATCAATAATGATACGCTACCTGTTAGCCATTTTGCGATATGATGATGCTTATCTTATTAAGGAACGTGTGACAAGCAAGCCTTTGCTCGCATTATTTCCTGATAACACCTCGTTTGATCCATTCGTGTGAATGACCACTCACACGCCCTTGAGCTCTACTGAAAGGTAGCAGTATGAGGACCCCACGTCTTATTATACCAAGTTTTATACACTTTACTTATAAAAAGGAAACCCCCATCAGTGGTCAAAGCTGATGGGGGTTCTTATTAAAGAGCGATATCCTTGTTAATCGCCTCTTTGTCATTATACGTTTTAATGTTTAATTTTTTCATAATCTTTGATGTAATCGTACCGGACAAGATCGAGTCATTGACATTCAACGCTGTACGCCCCATATCAATCAACGGCTCTACTGTAATAAGCAGACCAGCCAATGCAACTGGTAAGTTCATCGATGAAAGTACGATCAAGGCTGCAAAGGTTGCACCACCTCCGACACCTGCCACACCAAATGAACTAATACCGATGATTAAAACTAGAGATAGCAGGAAGTTTGGTGATAATGGATCGATTCCTTGCGTTGGCGCAATCATCACCGCCAACATAGCTGGGTAGATACCTGCACAACCATTTTGACCAATCGTTGCACCGAATGAGGCCGCCATGTTGGCTGTACCGCTATGCACACCCAAACTTTCTCGCTGGACCTGGATAGATAGTGGAATCGTACCTGCACTGGAACGTGAGGTAAAGGCAAAGCCTAATACCGGCAGCACTTTTCGAACATACGTAAATGGATTTAACTTGAACACAGCCAGGATAATCATATGAATGATAAACATGATGATCAAGGCCACATAAGAGGCACCAACAAACTTACCAAGCTCTATAATACCAGCAACATTCGTCTGCGCTACGGTATTGGCCATTAATGCTAAGATACCATATGGTGCTAAACGCAAAATAATGGTAACTAACCGCATCACTACGGTATAAATGGTATTAACCAGATCAATAAATTTATCGGCTTGCTCTGGCTGTTTTCTTTTCACACCTAATACGGCAACACCGACAAGCATGGAGAATATGACTACTGCAATAACAGATGTTGCCCTGTCACCCGTCATATCCAAGAAAATATTCGATGGAATAAACTCTAAAATCTTCTGAGGCGTAGTCATATCCTCTACAGAACCCAATCGGTCTTCTAAGTCTAAGCCACGCTCCTGCTCCTCTTGACCAACATCAATCTGATCGGCATTTAAATCAAAAATCGAAGCGCTGGTTACCCCGACCAGGGCAGCAACCATGGCAGTTGTAACCAATATACCAATTACCCATGCCGATATTTTTCCCAAATCCGATGATTTCTCCAAGTTAATGATCGATTGGATGATCGAAACCATGACGAGTGGAATAACAATCATCATTAAGAGCCTGATATAACCGCTCCCTGCAATACTGTACCAATCCGATGATGCACTAACGATTTCAGAGTCTGCGGCATATGCAAACTGCAAAAAGGCACCTAATAAAATTCCCAAACCTAAACCAGTGAAAACACGCTTACTAAATGACACGTGCTTTCGCTGCATAAAAATAAGAATACCTATAAATGCAAGCATTATAGCAACGTTAATTAAAATAAATAAAGTATCCAATGTATTCCCTCCTTTTTTTGTTTTTCGAAATTATCAAAGGCTTAAAACTTATTATTGCTACTATTCCTTTTATGAAATGATGTCCAAATCACCAGTTTGATAAATCCGATAAGATTACTATGGATATAGTACTACCATTACTACCTTATGTCAATTATATGAACTGATATTGAAAATAGGAACGAATAATGATTTATTACGGTTTAGTTTATAAAAAGTATATCCTCCTTAACTGGCTTGAAACCCTCTCCCAGCAAAGTAGAAAATCACCAACTCATTGTAAAACAGCGCCAAATATAGTTTTGACGCCGTTCTAAATCCTATTTTATTCGCGTTGCATAGGACTTTTATTCATTGGCAAGTTTCTTATCTTTCTTGATAAAGAAGCTAATGACAACTCCGATAAGTGACAATATAGTAATAACCATAAAAGCCCGGTTGACACCGTGAATCATCGGATAAGCTATATCTGGATCAAGCTTTGCAGCTACTTCCGTTGTCGTCATCACTGTAATAACGATAGCTGTTCCAATCGAGGCTGAAACCTGGCGCATGGTATTGGTCATCGCAGTACCATGTGGAAGCAACTCTCGAGAAAGCTGATTTAAACCGGCCGTTGTCACTGGCATCATGACCATAGATAAACCAAACATTCGTATGGCATACAAAATCATAATCATCAACATCGATGTAGAAGCACCTAAATTAGAAAAGGCAAGAGTAGCAATCGTGATAATCGTTAAGCCGATAATGGAAAGCCATCTTGCACCGAAACGATCAAATATGCGCCCCGTAATTGGCGACATCATCCCATTCACAAGTGCACCGGGAAGAAGTGCGATTCCTGCTTCCATCGCTGTAAAATTGCGACCATTTTGCATATAAAGCGGAATCAGTGTTTCTGCACCAATCAGTCCCATAAACGCAATCATAGGAATAATCGTCGACAAGGTGAAGATTGGATTTTTAAATACTCTGAAATCAAGCATAGGAGTCTTCATACGTAATTGTCTAACAATGAAACATGCTAAAGACACAGCGCCAATAGCTAATGTAGCAATCGTGATAATACTCTCCCAGCCATTGTTACCCGCGCTTGTAAATCCATATAAAAATCCGCCAAAACCGAAAGATGATAGGATAATCGATAATATATCCAGTTTTGGATATGTTAATTCCGTCACATTTTTCATCACTTTCGCAGCAACTATAATGATAATAATTGCAATAGGCAGGATGATAAGAAAAACGGCACGCCATGAATAAGCGGTGATGACCCAGCCAGACAAAGCCGGGCCAATCGCCGGAGCAAAGGAAATCACAAGTCCTACAAGCCCCATTGCCACCCCTCGATTTCTAATTGGAAAGAGTAGTAAAAATACAGTTTGCATTAGTGGCATAATGACGCCTGCCCCAGTAGATTGAATGGTTCTGCCTAAGAGTAACATACCAAAGTTTGGCGCAAGGGCAGAAAAAGCGGTTCCGACAGCAAACACAATCATCGAGGTAATAAATAACTGTCTTGTCGTGAATCGCTCCATTAAAAACGCCGTAACAGGGATCATTACGCCATTAACAAGCATGAAAACCGTCGTCAGCCATTGCGCCGTATTTGCAGTAACATCCATTTCTTCCATAATTGGCGGAATTGCAGTAATCATTGTTGTCTGATTTAAAATAGAAATAAACCCACCAGTCAGAAGTACGATAATGATAGGTGTTTTATTAAATGATTGCACTTTCTTGAGCTCCTTCCTTCATACATTAAATTACAATAGTGACCATCTTACATGAATGATTTGATTTTGTCGATGATTGTGTTTTTCTTTTCCCTCCCACAGTAACCTTTTCACCCCACTATTTCCTAATATACGAAAAACGTTTGACAAGCAAGCCTTTGCTTGCATTATTTCCTGATAATACTTTGTTTGTTCCATTCTTGTAAATGGATCAAGAGCACCTATCCAATCCATGAGAAATGATTTCATTCACCTTAATCATCAAAAGAACATGCTGACTACCGATAAGGAGGGGTGATGTTAAGTAGGTAGCGCCTTTTACGGATTGGTGCATTTGATCGTTTTATTTGCGCTATCTAGCACCGACAAACGATCAACTTTACCACATGGAATAGATGGACTGGCTACTTTACATAAGACATCTTATTCCCCTTGATTCGTTCAAGGTCAAAATCATTCCAAGCCCTATTATACCAAGGATTATTTACTGTCTTTACATATAAAAAAAGACCACTCCGAAAAGAGTTGGTCTTTTATTTGACGATTATCTCTACTCCCACAAAATACAATGGTTTTCACATCATACCCCTGAAACAGACAGGTTTTCTTCCAATTCCACGGCTACATTCCCCTTAATTGCTCTAGAAATCATGCACGATGACTCGGCCTGGCTGATGATGTTTTGCAGCCGCTGCAATTGTTTATCTGTCGCCCCTTTTTGCAAGATTACGATCGGCTTATGGATAATTCGTTTGTACGTGATCACACCATTAGTAACATCGACCTCGCCTACCGAGTTCAATTCCATATGTTGAAGTGGCAGCTCTGCCCTTTCTATCATAGCCGCAAGCGTAATCAAATAACACGTCGAAGCTGCCCCTAATAACATCTCATCAGGGTTTGTCCCAATCCCAGGACCATCCATTTCTGGCGGGATGGAAATCTGTGTTTCTAAATTACCAGCTTTTATATATCCTGACTGATTTCTGCCTCCAGGCCAAGAAGCCTCTAAGGTAAAATGGTGTCGTGCCATGCTTATCACTCCTTCACCATTTATTATAATGGCTTAGCTTGATGACGTTAAACCATACGCCCTTCTTTTTTTCGTTTATTCCCTGAAAGAAACCATCCTGCTAACGCTATCCCTACTAAAATAAGATAGAAAGTCAGTTTCCAAGGTAAAGAATGAGCGAAATCATGGGAAAGGATATGGACATCTTCATGAGCCAGTACACTAACCACTAATTTAACCCCTACCCAGCCAACAATCACAAAGGCGGCAATCTCTAACCCTGGACGATCATGCAATAATTTCACAAATACATTGGCAGCAAATCGCATAATGATTAAACCAATCATCCCACCTGCCAGTACCACAATAAATTGACCAGTATCTAAGCTACCAACCGTACCTAAACCTGTCGCCGGTAATGCTACGGCCAGTGCAACAGCTGCCAGAATAGAGTCTACCGCAAAAGCCAAATCAGCCAGCTCTACTTTAATAACCGTCGCCCAAAAGCCTTTGCCTCGTTGTTTCTTTCGCTTTTCCACTTGGTCATCCGACTTTTCCTTTTTACCAAACTTGTCGTAAAGGTTTTTGATCGATATAATCAATAAGTAAGCCGCTCCAATTGCTTGCACCTGCCAAACATCAACAAGAAAAGAAATAATAAATAAAGAACCGAATCGCAACACAAAGGCACCAGCTAATCCATAGAAGAGTGCCTTTTTCCGTTTTTCCTCCGATAAATGCTTGACCATAATCGCTAGCACTAATGCATTATCCGCTGCTAGAATCCCCTCTAAACCGACTAACACAAGTAATACCCAACCGTACTCTAAAAGTAACTCCACTAGTCCCATCTCCTTTGATATTTCGGCGCTAATTGTGCTTTTTCACTCCATCTACTTGGAATAAAAAAGTGATCTCCACCAGTTGGCAAAGATCACAAAAAACGAGACCTTTACCAACAACAGTGGTAAAGGTCTCGCTAACAACGTTGAGTTGCCAATAATGCCGGAGATGTCTCTCGAAATGACGACATTTATTGTGCAGCTACTCCCCTTTATTGATGTTATAACTATAAGCCTTTTTGTGAAGCCTGTCAATCATCTTTTTGAAAAAACTTGTAATTGGTTTGGCTTTCTTAAGTCGAAAAGGCCATTTCTGCAACACCCACTGTAGCTTCTCTACTATGTAACAAAAAGAAAGATGACTTCTGGAATTAAGTCATCTTTTAGTATGGCCGCACAACGATTATTTTATTCTTTTGAAGAACCAGTTATTTCCTGATACCAGGTCTGTAAATCTGTCTTCATCTGCTCGGTTAACTCAGGATATTCATCTGCTGCATTATGGCGCTCTCCTGCGTCTTTCCGCAAATTAGTCAATTGAATGACATCTTCTGCTGTCTCATCAAAATCAAGCTTTCCATTCCAAACCAGCTTCCAATCTCCTTGCCGCATGGCCAATTGATCATTATATTCCCAGAATAATTGATCATGAGGAGACTGGGGATTTGACTGTCTCGTTAACATATCCACCATGCTTTTTCCGTCTATAGCACGATCAGCAACAGGTATGCCAGCAAACTCCATAAAGGTAGGCAGGATATCCATCATGATGCCTGCTTCTTCTACAACTTGCCCACCTTGTATTTGAGCCGGATAACTAAAGATAGCCGGTTCACGAATACCACCTTCAAACAAACTTCCTTTATGTCCTTTAAATATCCCTGCATCACCACCATAATACTTGTCAGGCGTCCCATCCAACCAGTTTCGCACCTCGGTAGAAGGACCATTATCACTGGAAAAGAAAATCATGGTATCTTGATATTGTCCAGATCGTTTCAAGGCATTGATCACTTCTCCGACACCATCGTCCACTGCAGAAATCATTGCTGCCATCACTTGACGATCCCATGGCAAATGAGAAAAACGCTCCATATATTTGGCCGGGGCATGCATTGGATAATGTGGCGCATTATAAGGAACATAGAGGAAAAAAGGCTGATCCTCCCCTTTATCCTGGCCCTGTCCTTGGATAAATTGAACCGCCCTCTCGGTAATTAATTCTGTCATGTATTCGCCATTATTCCAGACCTCTTCCTCATTCTCCCATAAATCATGAACAGGTACTCCCTCCCAGTAAAAGATATGAGAGAAATAATCGACACAACCTGCATGAAATCCAAAGAATTCGTCAAAGCCATGAGCATTAGGACTCGTTTCTGATGTTGTGCCCAAATGCCATTTACCATACATAGCTGTTCGATAACCATGCTGCTTAGCAATCGAAGGTAAACTCTCATGACCATGAGATAATCCTGCGGCACCCCTTTGCCCGCTCAAAATTTGATCCACTTCTGTCCGCATTGGATATTTCCCAGTAAGTAATGCCGCTCTTGACGGAGAGCAAACAGGGGAATTCGAGTACCAGTCGGTAAATCGAACACCGTTTTCCGCCAATTGATCAATATTTGGTGTCTTGATCTGATCCGATCCATAACAGCCTAAATCGCCATATCCCAAATCATCACAATAAAACACAATAAAATTCGGTCTACTCATCATCTTTCCCACCTTTCTTAAAATCGCATGTCTTGGTATTGCTCTAATGCCCTATCCTGATGATTCTTCATCCATTCTGCCAGCAGGTTCCGCATATGACTTAACATCTCTTGATAATCGGTGTTGTCGATCTGATTCACAAGCTCATACTGGTCTTGCTCTAAGTCATATAATTCATCGGTATCCCCACAATTAAAGATATATTTCATCTTGCCATAGCGCAACATTCGCTGTGTATAAAGAATTTCCGCTAAACCATTACCTTCTGTTACCGCTATTTCCGGCCAGTCCGGTACAGGCTGATGATTCACTAGTGGCACCAGAGAGCGGCCATCACCTGTAATGCCATCTTCTGGTATACCTGACCAATTCAAGAAGCTGGCATATAAATCACAAGTACCAACAAACTTCTCCTCCCGACGAGTATTTGACAGTTTCTCTAATGGTTTCACCACCAATGGAATATGGCATGTTTCTTCGTACATAAAGAAATTTTTGTCGCATAAGCCACCATGAATACCCAACGATTCCCCATGGTCTGCTGAGAAAACAATAATGGTATTATCATATAAATCATGCTGTTTCAAATATGCGATTAAGCGTCCAACCTGTTCGTCAATCAAGCTTACATTAGCAAAGTAATGCTTGACGTAAGGTTCAAAGGTTTCCCAATCTCTGTTTTTGGAACGCTTGACATCATGGATAGCTGGTTTATTATTAGACGAATCAATAAAATTACCCCATGGTTCAAGATCCAAATCCCGATACAGATCCAAATGTTTGGTAGTAGCAATATACGGCTCATGCGGTCCCCAGAAATTCAATTGAAAATAGAAAGGCTGGTCTGCTTGACGAAATTGGTCGATATAGCCAATTGCCTGTTCTGTCAGAAAATATTCAACGGTTGTTTCTACTGGTGAAACGACTTCTGCTGCATAATGTCCTTTGTAATGCCCCGTTAATTTATTTGCATATTTTACTTCTAATTGGTGGTCTTTGAGATATTGATGATATTGCTCATAACCATGACCTCCCGCACCATGGCCTGGAAAATCATCCCCCTGATAGCCAACTTCTGTCGGACCCCAGCCGAGATGCCATTTACCCGTATAGCCAATTTGATAGCCTTGCTTCTTTAACTGGTTGCTTAGCAGTCGGTCCGTATTAGGCAATCTATCGTATCTACAGCCAGGTTCTGAAGTGTTATTTCTCATTTCATGATTATGCGGGAACAACCCCGTTTGCATCGATGCCCGTGCTGGGGTACAAACCGGGCAGCTGGCATAAGCATTATCAAACACCACGCTATGTTCTGCTAATTGATCAATATTCGGTGTTTGACATACCTCCCCTCCATATGCCTTAAGCGTATCTACTCGTTGTTGGTCCGTTAAAATAAAAAGTATATTGGGTTGATTTTTTGACATATGTATCCTCCTTGGTCACGATTCTAAATGATGTTTTATTGAATGATAGCGGATTACAGACTGAATAGTGTAAAAGATCTACTCAGTCTGTAATCATGCCATTATTAACTATCTGCCCAGCGGTCATAAGCCGTCTGATGAATTTCGACATATCGATCAACATTCATGTTTTCAATGGTTTTTACATAAGAATCCCAATTTGATAATGGTTCAACACCTGTAATAAACTTTGCCTCCATTTGTTCAATATAGGACTCTAGATCGACCTCAATTGTATTGATTTCAGCCTGCTCTTCTTCTGTAAGATATACAAGAGGAAACGGTATTTCTGCATGGGGTTCAATCTTCGTTTCTGTCTCTTCCCTGACAAACTGATCGAACTCATTCTCCTCTTTTCCAGTAATAGGAACGACTAAGCCCGGTGCTGAAATCCCGAAATTCGGCGTTAACGTACCCCGATAATCCTCCGTTGATTCAAAGCCTTCCGGCGCTTCATCATACCATGTTTTTGTTCCTGCTTCTTCATCTTCCCATTCCCAAAGGTATCCTTCAGGACCTTGTGCCAAGAAATCAAAGCCTTCTTGAGAATAGAAATAATCAACCCAGCGGATCGCCGCTTCTGGATTCGGATTATCCTTGGTAATAGCGAATGTTCCTCGGGAAATGGCTGGATTTCGTGTAATAACTGGTTGCTCCGAATACTCACTGGTTAAAGGTTGAAACATTGGATTATTAACAGCTTCTGATGGTGACTGTCCCGTGGCAAAATAAGAAAACCACGTTTGAAATACACCTAATCGGTTACTTTGTCCTTTTGCCGTTTCTTGTTCACTAGTTTGCGCAAAGGTTTCCGGGTCCAATAATTCTTCTTCATATAATTTATTCATAAAAGCTAGAAATTCTCGATAATTTTCCGTAATGGGAGTATACCTTACTGTTCCATTAACTTCCTCAATTCCCCACTCTTTCAAACCAAAGGCACCCATAAGCCATAAACGAGTATATCGCTCTTTTGTATCACTTAAAGGGATTTCATCTGCCTCTCCATTTCCATTAGGATCTTCTGTTTTAAAACGCTTTAATAGTTCATAAAACTCATCAACTGTTTCCGGAAGTTCTTCTACACCTAAGGCATCTAACCATTCCCCATTATACCACATCGGCCCCAATGCCCATGCATTAGTCGGACCTCTGGAAACCCTAGGTAAGGAATAGATATGTCCATCAACGGTGGTCACAGATTTTTTAATATTTGGATCTTCCTCAAACAGTCGTTGAATATTCGGCGCATGTTCTTCAATGAGATCTTCTAGTGGTAACAATATCCCTTGTTGTCCGTAATCCACCTCCATACCTGGTGTCAAATTATCAGAGCCTGCTCCATAAATAACGTCTTTTAAATCTCCACTAGCAAAAGCCAGATTCAATTTCGTTTGAAAATCACTTAAAGGTGGCGTGTCAAATGCAAAATGTACATTTGTCATCTCCTCATACTCTTGCAACACAACCATATCCTTCCACTCTGCTTTCCCTGTTCCAGGAGCCATCATGGTCATGTCAATCGATTCATCTACTATTGGAAAACCATCTTCATTAATACTTACTTCTGGTTGATCTGACTGATCTGATGAGGATGCTTCTTCCTCTTCCTCCCCTGAAGCACATCCATATAAAAAGATGCTCATTAATACTAATACAAATAGAAAATTGCTAATATTACCTCTCATCATTTCCCCTCTCCTTCTTTACTATAATTATGATGTTAAGTGAATATCGCTTTCGTTGAAGGCGTTTTCACTTAACCTTCATTCTATGGAGATGAGGTATTGTAAACAATATGTGAAATTTAATGAGTGTACAAATATAAAATAACCTTCCCATAAAAACGCTTGCAATAGAGGCTTTTGTTAACACAAAATATGTTTTATTTAATAAATATGTAAAACTTGATATTGTGATGTCAGAAGGATCTTATTAGCTTTTTGAACAAATTTCATTGAAAAAGTTTGCGATATTGACCTGGCGTCATACTCTCTACTTGTTTAAAACGCCTGGTAAAATTCGATACATCCTTATACCCAACGGTTTCAACAATTAGTTTAATTGGATGGTTTGTCTCTCTTAGTAGTTTTTTCGTCTCCTCGATACGCATTTGAAAAACATATTCAGTGAACGTAACCCCTGTCTGATCTTTAATAAACTTACTCAAATAAGGGACTGATAAGTGAAACTGATTAGCTAAACCGTCTAAACTAAGTTCAAAATCCTTAAAATGCTTTTGTATATAGGTGAGAATATCATTTATTAAGCGTTCTGTGTGACTAGCTTCTCTTTGTTGCACTCTATTACATATTTCTATTATCACCATTTGCAAGGACTCTTGCATCTGTTCCATGGAATCAAAATCACCAATCGCTTTAAAATCATCAATATTCTTGGTCAAACCAAGCTCCATAGCTGTTTTGATAACCGTGTTAATAATGTCAAAACAGATATACCGTAATGTATTCATCGAAACTTCTGCTTCTCTTAAACTATTCACAATAAAATTAAGCGTTTCGATTGCAACGATTGCATCACCTTCTCTTAAGCTTTGTGACAATTTCATTTGAGATTCTTGCGGATATCCACCTTCTGATTGATGATTAGAAACTAATTCTTCAAAATAAATTGTGCTACCTTGCGAAACCGTCAATTTATGTTCTAGGGCTGCCATCGCTTCTATAAAGGAACGATTAATATGTGTTATTTTTTCATAATAGTTACCAACTGCCATCACCTTTATATTAATTTTGCGTTCTTGAAGGATTTTTTTCTGAATAATTCTAGTGATTTGCTTCCTCTTTTTTTGGTTGTTTCCTTCCGTCCTCAAACTTACGATAAATGCAAACAAATATGGATTAAATAATTCAACCCCATTCATTGTTGCTTGTGATAAATTAAAGTCTGATAAGGAAAATATATCTCCTCTATGTTTTGGAATCGTCTCTTCTATAAATTCCACCACTATTACAAAATGCGGACCATGGGCAAATGGCATCGATAAGGTCTCTATTAATTGCTCAACTGTATCCTCACGTTCAATGTCTCCTTTTAAGATATGTGATAACAATTGATCTTTTGCATACGGTTCTTGTAGGTCCAATGTTTCCGTTAAATGCTGCCGGTCGTTTAATATATCAGTGATGGACTGATGAAGGGCTTCTATTTCATTCTGCCCCTTCTGGGTATAACGATTCTTACTTACTTGTGTTAAAGAGGCCAATCGTTTAATCGGCCGATATTGGTTCTGCCCAATAATAATAGCAAGAATCACACCTACTATGAATAAAATAACTATTAATAATACAAAAAAAGTCTCTCGTTGAACTACTCGTTCCGTAAATTGTTCAACATCCATTACCGTAATAAATGTCCAGCCACTCACCTCAGAAGTTATCGAAGAAACAGAATAATCACGGTTATCTATTGTTACCGTGCGAACACCTTGCTGTTGAAACGACTTCTGATTCAATTGTTCCCACGAAACCTCCTCTCCATTTGAAGCAGAGACAATTAACTGATTATTTTCATCAACTATGTACGTACTACCTTGAAAATCACCTAATGTATTCTCTGTTAAATTCGTTAACATAGATTCCTCCACAAAATACATAATGGCTCCGTATGGATTGGGGTTACTTGGAGAAATTGGATATGTAAAAGCCATCATTTTATCTTCGGTACCATTCTTAAACTCCACTTTTTTGGGTGACATTACGGTAGGTATATCACTATTCAAGTAAACTTTGAGTTCTTCCTCAGTAACTTCTTCAAAACGGTAGCTTCGCTGCAACAACTCAGAAAAACTATATGGTCCTTGAGAAGAGTACAACAATTGTTCTTGTTCATAAAGGTAAATAAAAAGTTCATGAATAATCGCATTATTATCTTTAAGATTACTTAATTCTTCAATTGCCTCCCCTCCATAGTATCTATGACTTATCTTATAGGGGGTAAGTTGTGGAGAAAAGGCAATTTTTGAAGCAGTATTTTCTAATTCTTTGATGCGCTCATTCGTAATGCTCTCTATCTGTTCTAGTTTATTGACATTCGAACTCTCTATTTCTTCTCGCAGACTGACAGAAGATTGGTAGTAAACATACAAACTCATAAAAACAAAAGGAATCAGAAAAACAAGAATATAAGATATAATATACCGATATACCAGGCGAGGTTGAAAATAATGATGTTTAGGCATGTCATCCTTCCTTTACAGAGATAGATTCTTTTCTTATCATTCTTAATCATTACCATTTCATTTTTAATATTACCACACTTATATCCATTTTGGTTTAAAGCACAAAGACGTTTATCTCATAACATCAAAGAAATCAACAAAGTAATAACATAGCAAAAATTGGTAAGGTATATTTTCAAAAAATTATAATTGGAACAAAACAGTACCGAGAATGGCTTTTGGAATATCTTATATGGTTTAAACATTTCCAATTTATTTCATTCATTTTGTTTGAACCAATATAATGCAAGAGACAATACTGTTTAAAAAAGCCCAAACGAACTCGATCAGAATATATATGGTCTACCTCCGTAGCATTTAGGACATAACATGTAAGTATTATGAATTTTTTTGATACGTATAACGATATTCACTAGGTGTTAAACCTACTGATGATTTAAATTTCCTTGTAAAGCTAGGAGGATCAATATACCCGATTTCAATTATAATTTCCTTAATCGGTACACTGGTCTCAACTAATTGTTTTTTTACCTCTTTAAGTCGAAGCTCCCAAACATATTGAGAGAAAGTTTTTGAAGTTTTTTCTTTTATAAACCGACTCAAATAAGAAATCGATAAATTAAAATCTTTCGCTATATTGTCCAGACTAAAATTTTGGTCTTTAAAATTATTATGAATATACTCTATGATATCAACTTGCAATTGGTCTTTTTGAGTTTCTTTCTTTTCTGATATTTTGTCACAAATTTCGCCGGTTAATTCGAATAAAGAAGTTTGAAAATGATACCAGTTTTCATTATTCATTTGAAAATATATTTTTTGAATATCCAACGAGATGCCTGTTTCACTTGTAATTTTTATCAGAGTATTCACTAAATCATATTTCATGTATTTCAATAATGGAGGAGGAGCACTATGTTGCAACCAATAAACCAATGATTGAATGGTTTCATCAGCTATTTCTTTATTTCCTTGCTTGCAACTCTGCGTTAATTTAAGTAAATCAGTATTAGGAAGCCACATTGTCTCTTGTTGTTTTTTTATTTCATCGAAATGAACAATTCCTTTAACTTGATTTGCTTTCCCATATTCAAACGAGGCAAAAGCTTCGATGAAAGAATGATTCATAGAATTTGTTCCACTGTATGTTTTACTAACTCCAATACATGAAAAATTATCAAACGGAATTAGTGTTTGAAATTGAGTTAGAAACATATTTTTTTTCGCTTTTGAGTCGACTAACCCATTAACGATATAAGCTATTACCTTGTCATTTATTAACTCCACTCCATACACTTTGGTATTCTTCATTAACTGACTAGCAGTTGTTTCAACCTTTTTCATATCTATAACACGTAATTGCTCTTGGGAAAAAGCAGTTACAATCACAAAGGCATAAGGACCACTAAGATCAAGCTCTAAAGAATCAAATAACTCCTTTGGAGGATAAACAGTTGTGGATTGTCCTTTAAGAAGGAGGGTCAAGCATTGATCTCGAACTAAGGGTTCTTGTTTGTAATATTTGCTGTTTAAATCATCATGTTCCAAATACAAGTTTTCAATAGCAGAACTTAAATTTACTAAGTCACTTTTACTTTTAAATTGAAAGCTTTCATCCTTCTTTTTTATAATATTGTAAAGCATCACTTTATTTCCTCTCAAATAGGGTTATCTTGTTCAAACTCCTCCAGGATAATTACTGTACTTTCCTGAAGTAATATGCTAAATTTTTTGCATATTATAAGGGGGAGTTTTTTAATGATTTTTTTACACGACTTTGGAATTGGGATAGAAGAATATGAGAAGAAAGGAAAAAAGAATAACTTTCCGTTATTTAAATGGTGCCCAAATTGCCAAGCAATTGCTTATGGAAACTTGCACAGACATGGTTATTATTGGAGATACGGAATAAACCAGGAAGAGGAACTACACATTCCTATATGTCGTTTCAGGTGTTTGGTTTGTCAAGTAACGATCTCTATTTTACCGAGTTTCTTAATTCCCTATTTTCAACATACATTGGATACCATGATGGAAAGATTAAGCAGTGTGCTTAAGGGAGAGAAAGTAAAAGGAAGTCGCCAGCAATTAGAACAACATCTGAAACGTTTTTATGAAAGCATCCATTGGACCCATAGCTTTTTTACAGACGCAGGATATCAATTGGGTTTCACGAAGGATATAAAAAAAGAAGCCCAAAAATACGTGACAATGATCCAAGATTTTGGCGAATCAACCTCCTTCTTCCGAAGGAGCTGGGGTCATTTATCATCCTATTTTATGGGCAAATTAATTCTACCATATTTACCACCAAAAAAGAATACTATTCATCCCACATAGACTTTTCCTAGCACTGATGGGAAGGACAAAGTAGAATAAAAGCAATGGATAACCGGTTATCCTTCTATAAAAAGGAGGAAAAGTTCATGAATGAAAAAACACGGGAAGAAATTGCTTTATTTCGTTATGGATTGATTGCCCCACTTTTGAATGGACAAGTAAAGCCAAAGGATTATTTGAAAGAAATGGAAGGGAAAATGCATACGATTCCTTATTATGGGGAACGAAAGGTTGCAGCCAAGACAATGCAAGAATGGCATCTGCATTACCGAAGGAATGGATTTGATGCATTAAAGCCTAAAAGGCGTTCTGATCGAGGGGGCGCCAGAAGATTATCTCCGGATGACAAAGATCATATACTAGAAACACGAAAAAAATTTCTCCATATGCCTGTTAGTGTTTTCTACGAACAACTAATAGGAAATGGAGAAATCAACAAAAATCAAATCTCTTACTCTACTATAAACCGATTACTAAAAAAACACAAGATGGCAGGAAGGAATTATATTCATTATCATCCAGAGAAAGAACGAAAACGCTTTGCGCATGATAAAGTCAATGTACTATGGCAGGCAGATTTATCACACGGCCCTTATGTCCCGGTTAATGGAAAAATGAAGAAAACGTTTCTTATTGCTTATATTGATGATTGTTCGAGATTGGTACCGTATGGACAATTTTTCTCTTCTGAGAAATTTGATGGTTTAAGAGAAGTGACCAAAGAGGCATTCATACGCAGAGGAAAGCCAAACATCATTTATGCAGATAATGGAAAGATCTATCGGTCAGAAACGCTACAGTATGCATGTGCCCAATTAGGAATTACCTTAGCTCATACGCAACCCTACGATCCTAAAAGCAAAGGGAAAATAGAAAGGTTATTTAAGACGATACAAACGCGTTTTTATCCACTACTTCAAACCAATCCAGCTACCTCTTTGGAGGAATTAAATGAGAGATTCTGGTGTTGGCTCGAAGAGGATTATCATCGGAGAGTACACGCTTCCTTAGAAGGAAAAACGCCACATGAAGTATTCCAATCGCAGCTAGATCGAATCAGCTTTTTAGAGGACCTCTCTATTTTAGAAACCATCTTTTTAAGACGGGTAGAGAGAAAAGTAAAGCAAGATGGAACGATTACATTGGACAAGCAGTTATATGAAGTTCCTTCGGAATATATTGGTCAGCGAATTGAAGTTCGTATGGATGAACAACATGTTTATGTATTTGAGGACGGAAAAAAGGCAGCTGAAGCCAGAGCGGTCACCATCCACGATAACGCCCATATCAAACGTGGACCATCGCCGTTTTCTCTCTCTGAAGCAAGGCAGGAGGAGGGAAAGGATCATGTATAAAACATACTATTCCTTAGCAAAGGAAGCCTTTACCAAGGAAGCAACAGCAACAAATGCCTTCCAATCGACGAGTTATCAAGAGGCAATGAATGGTCTTGGGTATTTACAAAAGTCTAAAGGAATTGGGTTGTTGATAGGTGACCCTGGTGCTGGGAAGACGTACACCTTACGAGCCTTTAAGAATTCACTTAACCCAGCCTTATACCATGTCGTCTATTTTCCGTTGTCCACCGGAGGGGTGATGGATTTCTACCGGGGGCTAGCATACGGACTAGGAGAAGAACCTAAGTTTCGTAAAGTAGATTTATTTCGTCAGATTCAACAAGGAATTGAACGGATGGAGCAGGAGCGTAAAATAACGCCCATATTTATTTTAGATGAAATGCATATGGCAAAAGATGCTTTTTTACAGGACTTAGCTATTCTTTTCAATTTCCAAATGGATTCGTCGAATCCATTTATTCTGATACTAGCTGGTCTGCCGCATTTGAAAACGCGGCTCCATTTGAATCACCATCGCCCGTTGGCTCAACGAATTATTATGAGATACCAATTCCAGCCATTGAATAAAGAAGACGTTACTGCTTATATGGAGCATCAGTTAAAACTGGCAGGGGCAAAGATGCCGATTTTTACAGAGACAGGTTTAGAAGCTATCGCTTTACGTTCGCAAGGATGGCCACGCATCATTAACACATTAGCTTCAAATTGTCTTCTGTATGGAGCGCAGTTAAAAAAACAACAAATTGATGAAGAGATTGTTCGTATGGCAACAGAGGAAAGTGGCCTATGATGCGGCAAGGAATCATGATATTTGATTTACAGGGATGGAAGATCTGGATTGGCCAGCAAGACTATGAAACATTTGAAGGAATGGCTTTTGAATTACGTATTCAAAAGCATTATTTCAAAGCATATTTAGGAAAAGAAGATCAAGAGTGGTATGTGATATTAGATGAAGATGTAGCATTTAATTTACGTGTATTCGAGGTTTACAAAGTTCGTATAGAATACATAGATATCACATCAGGAAATGCCTCTTAAAAGGGGCATTTTTTCTGGAATAGTATCTGAAATAATTTTACAAAGTTTTTTCAAATCGGAAATTAAATGAATAAACGAGCACATTACTCCAGATTTCTCCCTGATATAAAATGGAAAAGGATGTCTGAATTAATGTGGTAGTTTACAATAATATCCGCCATTTTTTTTATTGGTTTAAAATTTTTAAATGCTAAATAGATGGTAAGTATAGAGGCAACAATAGCAATTAGTAATAATACTAAAAACATAAATGTCTTAAATTCTGATACTTTACTAAAAAATTGTTGTGTAGGTAACGCCATAATATAAGACCAATTACTCAATTCAGATTCCACTTTTACTACAGAATGCGTAATATCGTTAACATCTATTTCTTGAATACTAGAATGATCATTGATTATTTTTTCTAATTGATAAGAGGTAAATAAAGAATCATTATTAGAATATGTTGACACTAATTGGTTATTTTGATCAAATACTAATACACTGCCTTCATAACTGCCTAAAGTATTATAAATCATTCTCTCTAAAAAAGCGCTTTCTAATTTCATAAGAACAACTCCATAATTTTCCGTTGCTCTGGAAACCAGAGGATAAAAAAAAGTAGAATCTAAGCCTAATACTTCTTCCTTTGATACGATACTAGGATATTGAATCATTTCCATATTATTCGAAAAAGAATGCCATGATGTATTTTGTGCGTTTGAATATAGTTCAACAAAAGTATCTACTGGCATACGACCATCGCTAGAAGTGATTGTTTCTTCATTTAGATAATACAAGTATATATCATCAATAATGACACTACTTTGCTTATACTTGTATAATCCGTCGATAGCTTCTGGAAGGAACTCAAGTTTGTTAACTCGATAAGGAGTTAATCGAGCATCCATTGCAATGAGAGCTCCAATATTATTTAATTCACTTATACGCGCATCCATAATATTTTTTATATTGTTAAGATTGTTAATATTTGATATTTCAATTTCTTCTCTCAGACTATTAACAGAACTATTATAAAAAAACAAAGATATGATGGAGAAAGGAATGATAAAAATAAGAAAATAGGTTATCACATAGAGAAATTGTAGTCGATTAGTCATTAAAAATTTCATTATTATTGTTCCTCCTCGCGTATTAAGTTTTTACGTATTTTTCTCATCTTTCATTCCTTACTTCATTATATATCACAATCCATATGTGTGACTTTTATATTTTTTAATAGAGGATGATCATCTAATTCCTTAAATTTGTGACATATATAAAATGACCACCCAATACCTCTGTTATTACTTAGAAGTAACTATTCTAATCTCGTTCAGTAGTTAATCTTCTAGCTTTGGGTCTTTTTGTATCCTTAACGTTCATTCAACTTATATAACAACCTAGATTGCTTTTATTTTGTGTTAGTCAAAATCGCAAACTTTTTTCTTTAATAAAAATAATTCCTTTTTCAATTCCTTGACCGTTTCTTGATATTGAGGGTGATGATAAACATTATTAAGTTCAGAAGGATCTTTTTCCAAATCAAACAATTCCCATTCTGGTTCTTTTGGATCATCATAAGAACCTGGAACATTTAAACTTTTACCATAATAGTAAATTAGCTTATGAGTATGAGTACGCACACCAAAATGCGCACCTACTTTATGTGGGTCACTCATATGTTCCCAATAACGATAGTACATTGACTGTTGCCAATCCGCCGGGTTCTTTCCTTCCAAAATTGGTCTTAGGCTTGTCCCTTGCATATCCGTTGGAGCTTCTACTTCTGCATAGTCAAGAAACGTTTGCGCAAAATCTACATTCAACGCAAAAGAACTGGTAGAACTATTCGCCTTAACCATTTTTGGATATCTCACCAAAAATGGCATTCTAAGTGATTCTTCATACATAAATCGTTTATCATACCAGCCATGGTCTCCTAGGAAAAAGCCTTGATCAGAAGTATAAATAACGATGGTGTTGTCTGTTATTCCTTCTGTGTCCAAATAATCAAGCATCCTACCCACGTTATCATCAATTGAAGCAACACAACGCAAATAGTCTTTAATATATCTTTGATAATACCAACTTTTTAATGCCTCAGGAGACAAATCATTAGGTGGATCCATTTTTACGTCTCGTTTTTGTAAATCTCTATCAACCCGCATCACTGCTTCAAAAGCAGCTAATGAGCGGTTTTGATAATCATCATGAAAAGTTTCTGGTTCTTGAATATCAATATCTTCATAAAGGTTCTTGTATTTTTCATCTGGTTTCCATGGTCGATGTGGTGCTTTATGATGGCACATTAAGAAAAAAGGTTTGTTATTATCTCTTTTATTCATCCAGTCCAAGCTTAGATCGGTTATAATATCTGTAACGTATCCCGGATAACTCTTTGTCTCTCCCATCTCTATCATATCTGGATTATTGTAATCTCCTTGATCAGGTAGTATGTTCCAATAATCAAATCCTGTTGGATCACTATTTTTTCCATGCCCTAAATGCCATTTACCAATCATAGCTGTTTGATATCCATTACCCTGTAAAACCTTAGCAACATGCTGTTGACGAGTATCCATTGGTTCCCAAAGTGTCCTGACTCCATTTTCATGATTATATTTTCCAGTCAGAATGGACGCACGACTTGGAGCACAAATAGAATTTGTACAAAAACAGTTATCAAATCTAATACCTTCCTTTGCAATACGGTCAATATAGGGTGTTTCATTGATGCGACTTCCATATGCGCTGATTGCATGTGCAGCATGATCATCACTCATGATAAATAAAATATTAGGTTGTTTCTGTTCGATCAAAAGAATCACCTTTCTTTTTTGTTCCAATTATTGTAATTTTGTGATTAACCATTAATTTTCAAATTATTTTACCATTTATGGATTTATTTGATTACTTAGCTTGATGTTAACCAATGTAATCCCGGCCACGGATCTGCCTCCGTATTTTTCTGTGGTGCACCAGGAGTACTCCTTCCTTCGGTTATAAATTTGGTTAATAAAGAGACTAACTCTTCAACCTTATCTGGATGTTCCCTCACTATATTTCTTTTCTCTTGGATATCTGTTTCTAAATCATATAACTGGAATTCCGGATCCATCTCCGATTCTTCCCCTGGCCTTGGATAACTCCAGCCACCTGAGCCTGGGCATAGCTCCAATTTCCACCGACCTTGACGAATGGAAAATGAACCATTGATAGAATGATGAACAATTGCTTCATGTAATGGCCCGCGTTGTTTTCCCTTCCAGAAAAGTAAATGACTTCTGCTGTCCACCCCTTCATTCTCCTGTAGTGAGTAGCCAATAACCTCTGCTACTGTTGCCATAAAGTCCGCCAAACAAACGGGCTCATCTGTTTGCGTATTAGGTGTAATTTCTTCCGGCCACCTGATCAGTAATGGGATACGGTGACCACCTTCATAAATATCAGCTTTATGACCACGAAACACATAGCTTGGGTTGTGTCCATATCTAGCTAGTTCTTGGTAATTAACATGTGGAGCACAACCATTATCACTTGTAAATATCACTATTGTATTCTCTGATATTCCTTTATCATCTAGCTTTTGTAAAACTTGCCCTACGATGTCATCTGTCATTAATACAAAGTCTCCATAGGCATTAGTACCAGATTTTCCTTGGAAATCAGAACTTGGAAGAATTGGTGTGTGTGGAGAAGTTAATGGGAAATAGACAAAAAACGGGTTGTCTTCACTCACACGATCAATATAGTCTAGCACCTTAGTGGTTATATGCGGTAAGACTTCGTCATGCTTGAAATCTGGGGCTGTATGCCCTTCACGCCACCAGCCGTAAGTAGATTCTTCTTCACTTTGAGAAGTGATGCGGTCAGGCACCTGTGTTACTCGATCATTTTCAATATAAACATAAGGTGGCATGTCCAGTGAAGCACTAATACCGTAATAATAATCAAACCCAAATGCAGTAGGTCCGTTTTCAATCGGCTGTGTAAAGTCAATATCACTATAACCAGGTCCAGTTTTCGTCCAGTCCATACCTAAATGCCACTTTCCCATACAAGCAGTTTGATAGTTATATTTTTGAAGCATAGAAGCCACTGTTAGGCGATCCTCTTCCATCAAATGCGGGCTGTACCCTCCAACAACTCCTTCTTTCAAGCTAGAACGCCAATTATACCGTCCTGTTAGTATGCTATAACGAGACGGAGTGCACACTGCAGACGTCGCATGAGCGTCCGTATAAGAGATTCCTTCAGCAGCAATCCGATCCAAATTCGGTGTTTTCCATTGAGCGTTCTCATTCAAACATGATAGGTCTCCATACCCCATATCATCTGCCAAAATATAAATAATATTAGGCTGTTTCTTACTACTATTATTTCTTTTATTAGCATTTATCACATTCATTCCTCCAGCGTATGAGTCTCACCATAATAATTAATATTAAAAACATTATTACTATTTGCATGGTCTTCTTTTTAGTAAGATAATTCGATTTTGCTATTGGTTCAGTGAAACGCAAAAAGATAAGATAGCTGATGTGAAAATAAACGTTTTTTTCTATATAGTGACTTTTATCTTTATTACAAGCGAAAAATGCACATCAGGCATCTAATTGATAACTTATTATGATAAATCTTCTTTAACTAATGGATCTGATACTTGCTTTTGCCATTCTTGAAGTTTACCCAATAAGTCTTCCAATCTTTGTTTTTGCGACTTGTCATTGGAAAGGTCATTCATTTCCCATGGATCATTTTCAAGATCAAAAAGTTGCATACATGTTGTACCAGCGTCATGTTGCTTAGATCGATCATATTTTATCAATTTCCAACGTTCATCTCGAATCATTCGCTGTACATCTGTATAAACAGCAAAAACCGTCCTCCTTATATAATCTTTTTGCCCAGTCAGTAGTGGCACTAAGCTTTGACCTTCAATGTTTTCCGGAGGTGTTATCTCTGCTAAATCACAAATGGTTGGAAAAATATCATATTGGCACGCCAAACTATCTACTGTTTTACCTTTAGGAATATGTTTACCATTGATTATAAATGGAATGTGAAGGCTGTGCTCATACATATTCTGTTTCGCCATTAGACCATGTTGTCCAACCGCAAGTCCATGATCTGACGTATAAACAATCAATGTGTCCTGTGCCAATCCATTATTAGATAGTGCTTGCAACACCTTACCGATTTGCTGATCAAGATGGCTAATCATTCCATAATATTCTGCAATATGTTTGCGAATCTCCTTGGGCGTACGGGGAAAAGACGCAAGTGCTTCTCCCCGAATATTTATAGCACCAATATCGAAAGGATGCTGACCCATGAAATTTTCAGGAAGTGTAATATCATCAGGATCATACATTTCCTTATATGTCTTTGGAGGTGTACGAGGATCATGTGGAGCCGTTAATGCCACATATAGAAAAAAAGGTTCTTCTTTTTGATAATTATCAATAAATTGAATTGCTTCTTCACAAAATAAATTGGTAGAAAAACGCTCTTCGAAATAGCAATTCTCTTCAGGATAATTTCCCGTTGGATCAAAATCATGTACAGGCACTTTATCATGATCACTCATTCCCCGAAACATAATTTTACTCCCACTAGTAAATCCTTCTGCAAAACTGTTTTTATCATTATGCCATTTCCCTATGGCATGTGTGTGGTATCCTGATTCCCTCATTACTTTTGGAAAAGAAGTCAATTCGGGATTCAATACTTGTAGATTTGGATAGTCTTCTACTTTATTACTGGCAGAAGCACGAAAAGGATTTACGCCTGTATGAAGTGCAGCTCTACTTGGCACACAAACAGCTCCAGTCAAGCCATTCATTGTATACATTTTATTAAATGCAACACCATTTGTCGCTAATGCATCCAGATTGGGCGTTTCTACTTCTGTATTTCCGGATGCACCAATGGCGTCATAACGATGATCATCAGCTATAATAAATAAAATATTTGGTTTACTCATGTGTACTCCTCTCTACGTAATCGTACTAATAGTTGAGCTAATCATTTTTCATTACATTTCTCTATCTATCTTAAAACTTTATAATTAAGATGGAATATTAACTATCAACCCATCGGTCGTATGCTTCCTGGTGAATTTGTACATATTGATCAATATTCATATTTTCAATCGTTTTAATATATGACTCCCAACTAGAAAATGGTTCTACTCCTGTAATAAATTTTGCTTCCATTTGTCTAACATAAGATTCCAAGTCAACTTCAACCGTGTTTACTTTTTCTTGTTCTTCTGTTGTTAAATAAACAAGAGGAAATGGAATTTCTGCAAACGGTTCTATTTTTGTTTCGGTTTCTTCTCGTTCAAATTTTTGATAATCAGATTCTGGAATGCCTCTAATAGGTGCTTTGAAAGTGGGAGCGGAAATCCCAAAATCAGGTGATATGGTTCCACGATATTCTTCTAATGTGTCAAACCCATCTGGTGGATCAAGAAGTACTTTTTCTCCACCTTCTTCATCAGCCCATTCCCAAATGTGACCTTCTGGACCTTGCCCCAGAAATTCCATTCCTTCTTGTGAATAGAACCAATCTACCCAACGAATGGAGGCTTCTGGATATTCATTACTACTAGAAAGGGAAAAAGCTCCTCTCGAAATTCCTGGATTACGAGGTAATAAAGGCTCGTTCGTATATTCACTCGTTAATGGGTAAAGCATAGGATTATTCAAAGCTTCCTCTTCTGTCTCACCGGTAACGAAGAATGAGGACCAAGCCTTAAACACGCCTAATCTATTATCTTGTCCACTTGCCTTTCGCTGTTCTTCAGACTGAGTAAATGTTTCAGGATCCAACAAGTTTTCTTCATAAAGCTTATTCATATACTCTAGATAAGCTTTATAATTTTCTGTAATAGGAGTATATCTCACGTCACCATTAACTTCTTCAATTCCCCACTCTTTTAAGCCGAATGCACCTAAAAACCACAAACGAATACCATCCATTTTAACATCTGTTAATGGGATTTCATCTAATTCCCCATTATCATTTGGATCTTCATCCCTAAAGCGAACTAATAATTCATAGAACTCATCCGTGGTACTTGGTAATTCATCGACTTCTAACGCTTCTAACCAACGTCCATTAAACCATAGTGGATTACTTCCCCAAATAGCAGTTACTTCTTCACTTACTCTAGGTAACGAATAAATATGTCCATCAGCAGTAGTTACCGATTTTTTAATATCTGGATTTTCATCGAACATCTTTTGAATATTTGGTGCGTATTCTTCAATTAATCCTTCTAAAGGTAGTAAATCACCCTGTTCTCCGTAATCAGCTTCCATTCCGGGTGTTAAATTATCCGTTCCTGCCCCATAAATAATATCTGCAATATCACGACTTGCAAATGTTAAATTTAATTTGGTGGCAAAATCACTCATTGGTGGTGTATCAAAATTAAAATTAATATTAGTCATTCCTGCATATTCTTGCAAGATAAGCATATCTTTCCACTCGGCTTGTCCCGTAGATGGCGCCATCATAGATAAGGTGATTTCATCATCTACAATAGGAAAGTCTTCCTTATTTACTGTAATTTCCTCACTGCTCGCGGTATTATCATTTTCTCCAATTTCTTCATTATTTGATTGTTCTGAATTACAAGCAGATAATAACAACATGAAAATAGCTATTGTAAATAAGAACTGAAATGTACTTTTCATTTTTAAATTCAAACCCCTTTTAAGATATTTTTATTTAGACTTATTGGTATAGACTTGTAACATTTCGATTTAAATACAGATTTTTCCTTATTATAGTTCAACATTCTTTCCTCCTCTCCATGAGATCACCCTAATTGTATTCGCTTACAAAAATACTTACAATATGTTATTTTTGCGGAGGTTCATATACAACACAGGCCAGCAACAAAATAACTATGCATACCTATAATAAATAAATAACATCATTTTATAAATGTGTTAATTTTAATACACTATGCGATTTTTGCAAACTAAAAAAGAGAGATAATAAGCAAGTATATAGCAAACCAAAATTCCTCTGTTCTTTAAAGCTAGCGTTAATAATGAAGTAGCAGGATAAAAAATCATCTAGATTTTGGCCTTTTAAAGTAAAGATCAGCTTGCTATGATAGTTTCTTTGGTTTGTCGAAGTGATGCAGGAAGCCTTAAAGTAAGCTGTCATATTTTTCGCAGAACGTTATGTGCTATTAAATCATAGACCACATACCCGAAGGAAATATATTTTGTTTGTTTTAAAGTAAAGAATTTTTATATGCAAAGGAAAACCCACGACATCCTATCGTGGGTTTTTCTTGTGAATTATTCTTATTTCTCATCAATAACTCGATCAATTCTTACACTAACTTCTTCTTGTATTTGCTTTAACAGCTGTTCACTTTCTTCTTTGCTATCCGACTTGACTGCAAAATAACTTTTCATCTTTGGCTCCGTTCCTGATGGACGGAAACATACCCATGCGTCCTGTTCTAACAAAAATTTCACGACATTGGCCTGAGGTAAATCAATGGTTGTCACTTCACCTGATCGGATTTGTGTTCGTTGGCTGCTATGAAAATCTTCAACTGCTATAACTTCTAACCCCGCTAATTGTTCAAATGGCTGCCGACGAACGTCCTCCATTATCGATTCAATTTGCGCAGCACCATCTTTCCCTTTTAGCGTCAATGCTTGTAATTCTTCCTGATAATAGCCGTGACGTTGATACAAAGCCTCCAAGGCAGTTAAGAGTGTTTCACCCTTCAGTTTCCAATAATTCGCCATTTCACAAGCAGCCACCGCAATTTGAACAGCATCCTTGTCACGAACAAAATCACCAATCAAATAACCATAACTCTCTTCATAGCCAAACAAAAAGTGTCTGATATCTGTCTCAAACTCTTTGATCTTCTCTCCAATATACTTAAAGCCGGTCAAGGTATTCACTGTTTCAACTTGATAATAATCAGCAATTGCTCGCCCTAATTCCGTAGTTACCACCGTTTTTATAAATACACCGTTTTCTCGTTGAGGAGCACTCAATTGAGACAGGGTATAATCCAATAACAAGGCACCCAGCTGATTACCTGTCAACACTTGGTAGCCTCCATCTTGTCGTCGGACGGCAACCCCCAATCGATCAGCATCGGGATCAGCACCAATTAAAATATCTGCACCAATCAGTTTACCTTGTTCCATTGCCATTTCAAATGCCTGATGCTCTTCTGGATTCGGTGAAGAAACGGTGGAAAAATCCGGATCAGGTTGCGCCTGTTCTTTTACCACGTGTACATTGTTAAACCCAATTTGCTTCAGGCCTCTCATCACCAAATCATGTGCAGTTCCATGCAGAGAAGTAAAGACAATCTGTAACGACTTCTCCTGATCTTGCTTTTGAATCCCCTTTAATTGACGTAAATAAGCCTGATCTACTTGCTCACCTACCCATTCGAGCAATCCGGCTGCTTCTATTTCCTTTTGAGGTTTCACTGGTACTTGCAGTTCATCAGATACAGCATGCACCTCATCAATCAGGGCTGTTGCTTCTTCAGACAACATTTGCCCGCCGTCCTGATTATACACCTTAAATCCATTATATTCTGGCGGATTATGACTAGCTGTAATCATAATTCCAGCTGCAGTATGTAAATAGCGAACCGCAAACGATAATAACGGTGTCGGCCGCAGCGAATCAAAAACAAACGTCTTGATCCCATGAACACCTAGCACTCTGGCTGCTTCAATGGCGAACTCTTGTGACATATAACGTGAATCATAGGCAATAACCACTCCACGCTCCCTTGCATTGTCTCTATATTTCACGATATGGTTTGCCAAGCCCTCTACTGCTTTACGAACCGTATAAATATTCATTCGATTGGTTCCAGGACCTAACATCCCACGCATACCCGCCGTGCCAAAACTTAGGTTCGTATAAAAGGCGTCCTCTAGTTCTTTCTTATGGTTCATCATCTCTGTTAACTGCTGTTTTAACGGTTCCTCCATCTCGTCGAATGCATTCCACTTTTTTACATTGTTTCTCCAGTCCATATGTCATCCTCCTTACATACTTACTATCTACCATAGTAGCATAGTCATTTTCATGTTTCTATTACTAGCTTAGCTGTTAACCCTATCATCCCGGATTCAACCTGTGGTAAAATGCAAATACTAGCTTCCTATGAAAGGATGATGATTGTGTTTGAAAAGAAAATAAATAAAATTCTTTTCACCTTTATTCTTATTTTTGCTTTAATTTACCTGATCTCTATTACCAAGTTTATTTTCGAACCAGTTTCTGCTTATCTGGCGGCCATTGCTGTCCCTATAATCGGAGCAGGGATTATCTTTTATATCTCCAATCCGTTCGTTAATTGGTTAGAAAAGAAGAGAATTCCTCGTTTAGCCGGTATAGGTATTGTTTTTCTACTGGTCATTGCGGTTATTACAGTGATCGTTATGTTTATTGCGCCAATTGTACAACGACAATTCACCAACTTGATTAATAATATTCCAGACATGTTCGATAATGCACAAAAATTATTTGACTTATGGCAAGAAAATCAAAATGTGATCCCTTCACAATTTGATGATACCATTGAAAGTATCACTAATAATTTCAATACATACGCTGAAGCTATCACAACAGGAATTATCGGAACGATTGGGAGCATATTCGGTTTTGTATTCTCGATTTTTCTGATCCCGTTCTTCTTATTTTTTATGCTTAAGGACGGTCATAAGTTTGTGCCTTTTGTATCACAATTTTTAAGTCCTGCTAAAGCAAAAAGCTTTCGCACTTTGAGTGATAATGTCAATCACACGCTGGCTTCCTTTATTCAAGGACAATTCATCGTAAGTTTATGTGTAGGGATTATGCTTTATATTGGATATTCGTTCATCGGCTTACGTTATTCCCTTTCTTTAGCACTCTTTGGACTGGTTATGAATTTCGTCCCTTTTATTGGACCTTTTCTTTCAGCGATCCCAGCTATCATCGTGGGTTTCTTCCAAGAACCAATCTTGGCAGTATGGGCAACGGTTGTTATGGTGATAGCTCAACAAATTGAAAGTAATATTATTTCGCCTAATGTCATGGGGAAGAAATTATCGATCCATCCACTTACCGTTATCACTTTGATTTTGGCGGCTGGTGGTATTGCAGGATTTATTGGAGTGCTATTTATTATCCCTGCTTATGCAGTTGTCAAGACAACGATTAGTCATTTTTATCACGAATGGAAGAAAAAACAGCCGGAAGAGGATCCGGATTTGTTTTAAAAGAAGGAGGTTAAGGTTACTGTGGCTTTACGCCAGCAATTGGCGAAAGCCCTGTTACCTTAATGTTAGAAGAGCTTGGCTTTGCGCCAAGCATCCATCATACAAGTCCGCTGGTGCTCGTTCTATACTATCTAATTGTTTAATTCTTTTACCATCACATAATTTGTTTGCTCTTCGTCACCTATATAAATCGAATAGGTGCCTCTTGCTTCAAAGCCCATCTTCTTATGGAAATCGATGGCATTTTTATTCTTGCGCCAAATACCAAGCCATATTTCCTTTTTCTGATGTTCTATTGCTGTATCAATTCCTGTAAAAAGCAACTCTTTTCCTAAACCTTGTTCATGAAAAAGGCTTCTTACATAGATTCGTTCAATCTCCATGGCATCTTCTCCAACTTGATAAGTCTGTGCATCTCCTTGATTTAATTTTATATAGCCTGCTAAGACGTCGTCTACATATTGGAATAAAAAGATTGAAGATGGGTTGGATAATTCTATTTTTAGTTGGTCCAGGTTGAAGGCTTGTTCTAAATATTCATTCATATTTTCCGGTGTGTTTAAGTGGCTGTATGTCTCATTGTACGTGTCCGTTCCAATTTGCTGCAACAATTGCAGGTCATCTAACGTACACCTTCTGATAGTCGTTTTCACAGCATCATCTCCTTAGCAAAAAATGTGAAAGTACCTTGATTTTAGTATATTAGCAAATACTCTATAAGTCAATGAAAACGAATTCAGTTTTGTTTTCATGATGGACATAAAGGCTGTCAACGACTTATAAAAATTGATTAGAAAAACGATGGCTTTCGCTTATGATTCATGCGATAAGCCATGTTTTTTAATAGCAGTATTATCCTTGATTAACCGCAATTTCCAAGGCAGTTAATGGATCCGGTACTTTCTCATCAATCATATAAACAGTGCTTCCCTTTTGCCATTTGATGGTTGTTTGTGGGTGCTCATTGAAAGCATTTATTTCTATAATACCACGTTGATCTGGCGCGGGTAGATAGTTATCCTCTAAGTAGTCAACAACCGCTTTTGCCAGGGCTTCATCATCCTCATAATTTGCTACCATATAGGATGGATCTGTCGGAGCATCGACCTCGATTAACCATTTTCCTTCATTCCATGAAATATAAGTGTGTCCAGCAGCCCCTTCGGCAAATCCTTCTATACCATGCCCTAGGTTTATATTGGTGTCCTCCACTTCACGATATGATTCTAGACCTAGCCTGTTAACTGCCTTTTCCTCACTTGCATAGCTTGTTTCGTGTATTTGCTCTTCCTTAGAGGAATCCTGACTATCTGGTTCTGTGTTCGCTTCATTATCAGATACTTTCGCCTGTTCTTCACTACTTTCTTTCTGGTTATCATTAGGTTCGTTTTCTTCCTCATGGTCTGTTGCTTGAGTATCATCTGTATTTGCCTGTTCATTATTTTGTTCTTTTGCGTTATCTTGTTCCGATTCTGGTGATGGCGTAGTTTCTGTTTCTGATGGTGATGATTCTTCCTGACAGCCCACCATTAGTGCACCTATCCATATTAGCAAAAAGAAACTATACAATGTTTTATTTCTCATACTTCTCACTCCCCATGTCTTTTTTTATTCCCTGCTCATAGAAGATTAAAACAATTTTTTGGGTGATAGATACAGTTTGGAAAGAATGTATCTTATTTTTCACATAGAAAAACCACCTTCAACCAAATAAAGTTAAAGGTGGTTTCGATTATTTATTATTCACCAGTTGCGTCTTCAATTTCTTGTTGCAGTTTATCGAAGAGTTCTGGGTCAATACCCTCGACTTCATCGCGATAGTATTGGTGAACTGGTTCAGCAACTTCGCTAAATTCAGCAATTTGATCTTCTGTCAGCTCAATAACTTCCGTTGGGTTTTCGGTATCATCAACCATGGCATCTAAAGCTTCCTGATTACTGCTTTGCTGCTCTTCGAATACCCAATCTTGCATTTCAGCAACGGTCTCATCAATCACTTCTTTGACACTATCATCAAGTCCATTATACCATTCTGTGTTCACAGTAGTCATCGCCACATAATTATTGTGATTGGAAATCGTTAAGGTATCTTGAACTTCATTAAAGCTGGCTGATTCAATATAAAATAGCGGGTTTTCCTGACCATCCACGGTTTCACGATCTAATGCCGTATACAGTTCACTCTGGCTCATGGATTGAACAGTTGCACCATAAGCTGCATACGATTCACGCATTAACGGTGATTCCTGCACACGTGTGTTAAGTCCTTCCCAGTCAGAAGGTGATTCAATTCCTACATTACTTGTCCAAGCCATCGCTCCCTCTGTCCAGAAGGAAAGTGGCGTAATACTATGCTCTTCATATTTAGCACGCAAATCCTCGTTTAGTGCTTCACTATCAGTCAAAATTTGCTGTACTTGTTCTTGATCAGATGGAAAGAAATAGTGTAAAGAGAAAATTTGACCATCCGGTACTTGCCCACCTGTAAAACCTGGAGACATGACCGCAAATTCTACGGCACCCTGCTGTAGCATTTGTGCTTGGTCTACCTCACTACCTAGTCCGCCATATTCAATAGGTTCAATGGTGATTGCACCATCTGTTTTCTCACTAATACGATCAGCAAACTCAGCGGTATACTCATACTGCACTTCACCTGGTACCTCTTCAGAAACAAAACGCCATTCTTGTTCTGCGAATTCACCATCTGCAGTTTCTCCTCCACCATCATCTGAGCCGGAATCATCTCCACCACACGCTGCTAAAACAAAGCTAAGCGCTAAGATAGAGACAAACATGAATAAAAGCTTCTTGTTAAAAATAATAATCATTACCCCCTAAAGATTTTATATAAAACGGGAGAAAACCCGCCTTATTAATTAATTAATTAATTAATACTAATGACAATTGTGGGAAAAATATTAGCAATACCCCAATAATCAACAACATAATAATAAACGGTGGTGTACTCTTAATTACTTCTAAATACGGTTTTTTAAATACGGCACTAGCGGTAAATATATCGACCCCAAACGGTGGTGTTGCGGAACCTAATGCAGCTTGGAAGGTGATAATAATACCAAGGTGGATTAAATCTACCCCTGCTGCTTCGGCTGCCGGTGCAAAGATCGGTGTTAATACTAGAATAACTACGATCGGATCGACAAACATACAACCGACAAAGAAGAAAATACTAACAATAATCAATACATAGGTTGCACTTGGATCTGTACCTAAAACCGCTTCTGTAATTTGTTGTGGAATACGAGCATATCCAATCACCCAAGTAAACAATTGACCACCTGCAACTAGTACAAAAACTGCAGAGGTTACGAGTCCAGTGGAAAGAGCAATCTTTGGTATCTGCTTCCACGGAATCGTGCGATAAATGAATACCTCTAAAATAAGTGCATAAAGCACGGAAATACCTGATGCCTCTACCGGCGTGAAAATCCCTAAATAAATACCGCCAATAATTAACACGGGAAAACCTAAAGGCAAGATAGATTTCCATAAATATTTAAAACGATCTGGCCAGCTAACTCTATCTGCTAAAGGAATATCCTTTATCTTCGCATAAACCACACTATATAAGGAAAATGCCAAGAATACAATCAAACCAGGTATAATACCTGCAATAAACAAGTTTCCGACTGAAACACCGGAACCTGCCGCTAATGCATAAATAATCATTCCAATACTTGGCGGAATTAATAAAGCAATGTCACTAGAATTAATGATTAATGCCATTGCATTTGAATCCTTATACCCTAATTTCAACAAACGCTCTCTCATGGGCCTTCCAATCGCTACAACGGTTGCTTGTGTAGAGCCTGAGATGGCACCAAACATCGAACAAGCAGCTGCCGTTGTGACAGCATAACCTCCACGAATGTGACCGACAAAAGAGCCAATAAAATCTAATAGTTTTTCAGATGTTTTTCCAGATGTCATAATATCTGCTGCAAAAATAAACAATGGAACACATAGTAATACTGGGGATTCAATCCCTGTTAACAGCTGCCCCATTAATAAATCCATATTTACATTCGGATTAAAAATCAGCATGACCACAACAGGCGCCAGCATTAATGGTATCATCATTGGAAAATTCAACAGTAATAAGATAACCATTATCGATAATAACGTCGCTAACATAGGCTTTTCCTCTCCACTCGTTTTCTTCTTACACAGAGATGTCTTCTAATTTGACATCTTGATCTTTGTCATCGTTGTAATCTACGGCATCTGTGCCTAAGTATACCTTGTCTTTTGCCTTAGCCGTAAAATTAATATACGTATTACGTAAGAACTGAACGCCTGCCAAAAGAAATCCAATTGGAATAAAGATCGCCATCAAATATCTTGGCAGTTCTAGCGAGGTAGTAATTGCTCCGGTATTGTATTCAAACATCACGAAGCTGTAACAAAAGTATGCCATGACGAACATAAAGATAGCTGTAAAGAAATTAATAACAATCATCATCACTTTACGCACTTTAAATGGGGCAAAATCGTAGAACGCCGACATACTAATGTGTCGACCTTTTCTTGCGGCATAGGCAATGCCCATAAAGGTGGCGATTACAATAGCAAATTTACTAACTTCATAAGCAAAATAGAAGGCACCGGATGAAAATACCTCTCTCGCAATGACATTACCAGCAATCATGACAGTGATTAAGATAATGGCAAAGGATAGGATAAACTCTTCTATTTTGGTAACAATCTTATCAATCCATTGAAATACCTTCAACGTTTTTCCTCCTTAATCAAGGACTGTTTTACTGTTAAACAGTTGTTTTCTATATTACAGAAAGATTGCAACGCACTCAAATGTACTATACCCTGATTACACGTAAATAAACGACAAATTATCGGGAATACAAAAAATGGGCAGAAATCTCTGATATATAATGGCACATCCTTAAAAATAATCAAAAATCCTCAAAGGAGGCCTAAATCATCTGATATTATTCTTTTTTTAAACAATGGAAATAGAGAATTTGTGACTTGCGAAAAGTGCCTGATTCTATTACGCTAAACGTAAAGCTAATTGAGGTGATGATAAATGGACAGACAGGAGATAGAAAGAGAGATAGAAGATTTGAAAGCAGACTACGCTAGATTATCTGCAGACTTGGAAAAGCTGGTATACGTAGGAGCTAACACAACGGGAAATGAAAAAGAATTAGAACGAATTGAAAAACAGGTGGCGGCACTTCGAAAACAACTACAAACAAAAAGATAAATCGATACAGCTTAAGCATTAGTTGAACCATTTCAGTAGGATACTGGTAACGAGACCCCTCGTAACTCATTACTTACTATTACACCTTGCGCGGGGCCAGATCCAGTTATAGTATTTGTTAGGTCAGGTTTGCCACCGTCGTTTAATGACCAACCATTGTTTTTGCCTAGGAACAGACTTATAAGGGAGGAAAAACCGTGAACGCTTTAGAACTACTGCAAAATTATTATGGATATGATCAATTCCGTTCCGGCCAAGAACAAATTGTACAGAACCTTTTAGATAATCACAATACACTAGCCATTATGCCAACAGGTGGCGGAAAATCGATCTGTTACCAAATTCCTGGGCTCGCGAAAACAGGTACAGCGCTGGTGATATCTCCGTTAATTTCCTTGATGAAAGACCAAGTTGACGCCTTACATACCTTAGGAATTGCGGCAACTTATATAAACAGTTCACTCACAGCGGAAGAACAAGCAGAAAGACTAGCTCAGATTCGCCAAGGACACTATACCTTTGTGTATGTGGCACCAGAGCGTTTTGACTCCCCATCTTTTTTTCGAGCGATGAATCAAATCGAACTTTCCTTGATTGCCTTTGATGAGGCTCACTGCATTTCTCAATGGGGACACGACTTTCGCCCCAGCTATCGAACGGTCATTGAATCCGTACGGCAATTAAACAGACTTCCTGTTATCGTCGGGCTTACTGCAACGGCAACGGCGGAGGTGATTAAGGATATCAAGAAGCTCCTAGCAGTACAGGATCAACATATTGTCAACACCGGATTCGCTCGGGAGAATCTTACTTTTGACGTACTGAAAGGGCAAGATCGAAACCACTATATCGCCGATTTTTTGAATGTACATAAGAACGAAACGGGAATCATCTATGCGATTACACGAAAACAAGTGGATCAGCTGCATCACGCCCTGGAAACGAAGGGCTATTCCGTTAGTAAGTATCATGCCGGATTGTCGGAAGAAGTACGGAAGCAAGCCCAGAATGACTTCATTTATGACAATGCCAAGGTAATGATTGCTACGAATGCTTTTGGAATGGGCATTGATAAATCCAATGTCCGCTATGTGATTCATTATGCCTTACCGAAGAATCTGGAAAGTTATTATCAAGAGGCGGGACGGGCTGGTCGTGATGGCGAACCAAGCCAATGTATCATCCTTTTTTCCGGTCAGGACATCAGTATGCAGAAATACTTGATCGACCAATCGGAAATGGAAGAAGACAAAAAAGCAGAGGAATATAAAAAACTGCAAGCGATGATTAACTATTGTCATACCGAGCAATGTCTGCAGCAGTATATCCTCCATTATTTTAATGATCAGATTTCTTCTATCCAGCCATGCGGACGCTGCTCTAACTGTCAAAAAGATGCAGAAAAAATCGATCGGTCCAAGGAGGCACAGATGGTGCTTTCCTGTGTTAAACGAATGAATCAAAGGTTCGGTGCCACCATGGTTGCCAAGGTTTTAAGAGGGGCGAACGATCAAAAAGTCAAACAATTTCGTTTTAATAAGCTATCTACATACGGATTACTGAGTAAATGGACGGAAAAACAAGTTCTTGCGTTTATCCAGTTCTTAATTGCGGAAGATTATGTCACTTCTTACGGTGGACGATTCCCGACTCTGCAACTTAATGAACAATCCTTATCTATTCTGAAGGGCGAACAGACGGTTTTCGTTTATGAAGCAAAAGTGAAGAAGACAGAAGCTGGCGATTATGATGTTGCCGTCTTTGAAGAGTTACGAAAATTAAGAAAACAGCTGGCAGATGAACAAGCAGTGCCTCCTTATGTAATCTTTTCTGATAAATCATTGCGTGAAATGTCCAATGTTAAGCCAACAACCAAGTCAGCTATGTTACAGATTCATGGGGTTGGCGAGCGTAAGTTTGAACAATATGGTTCGTTGTTTATGGAATGTTTCACCAGCGAAGACACTAACCAACAACCGTTAGGCAGCTAGTAAATGTACAGCGTGGTTTTTTAAGACAAGCAGCGTTCTATCCCATGAAATGGAGATGACGACCGTTTTTACGAGTTGTCGCTGGATTTTGGACGTCATTTCTCGGATGACGGCCGTTTTTCCGGATTGTCGCTGGATTTTGGACGTCATTTCTCGGATGACGGCCGTTTTTCCGGATTGTCGCTGGATTTTGGACGTCATTTCTCGGATGACGGCCATTTTTCCGGATCCTCGCTGGATTTTGGACGTCATTTCTCGGATGACGGCCATTTTTCCGGATCGCCGCCGGATTTTGGACGTCATTTCTCGGATGACGGCCATTTTTCCGGATCCTCGCTGGATTTTGGACGTCATTTCTTGGAGGACGGCTATTTTTCCGGATCGTCGCTGGATTTTGGACGTCATTTCTTGGATGACCGTTTTTTGTGTTCTCCAAATACAGATCTACTATTTGAACATCCACACCTCGGCTCAGCTCTTAAAAAGCATTGTCTTTTCGTTTTACACATTATACTTATGCCAAAACCGGAAAATCACTAAGATTACTTTTATAATGATTAAAGCGACCGTCCAGAAAAGTATATTCATCATGTTTAAAAGAAGGGCAGACCCATATAAAGAAGGTACTTCCATGATAAGAGAGGCAACAAATAAACCAATACTAGTACCAGCCATCACTACTACAGCATAGAGAAGCGGATTATACCACTTTGTATACCGTCGCCAAAAAACGTAAACACACGGAATCAATAGATTGATGCCGAGATAGCCAAACAATATAATATCTGTCATCTCGACGATCCCTTCACTATCTGTTGCTGAACTCGGCATAATTATACTTCCGAATAATAGCGCATAACCAAATAAGATCCATAATACATTTCTCTCTGCCTTCTTTGTCTGAGAACGGGTAATGCTCTCTGTCTTAGATCGAACTTCTTCCTTTACTTCTTCTGGCATCCAGATCTGAAAAGGATTACGATAGCTTTCTTCGCCGATATACTCACTAACGATATCCTGACGAGTCCCCTCAACTTCTGAAAAATCCACTTCACTGTAGGCTTGTGCCCTTAGTGCTTCACTTAAATCGTAGCCTGTATAAGTGACAAGGGGGACCTTATCTTCTATACGCCTCATCCATTTCTGCCATTCATCCCTTGATTCAAATTGTTTAAAAAAATAGTTGCCTTGATGCATAATGATCATTAGAGAACCGAACCGAAAATAATTCCGCCCTTGGGGTACCGGCATTCGATATGTAAAAACCCCTATCAACACATGATCTATGTTTTCAAACGGTATGTGATTCTCGTCATTTATCCCTTTGGATGTATTTTCCCAGTATTGATGGAGACCCTCGTTGTCTAATTCAAAGCTATAGATCGTCTGTTTTTTCGACGGATAAAAGACAAACGCCAAAGCACCCATTATCAATCCAATGAATGAGAATAACAATAACAACGGCCATAACCCACTATCCATAACCACATAAATACCACCAATTAGAAAGGCCAAAGAAATGACCCCAAATATACCAGAAGCAATAAAAGCAGGGACTTTGCTTTTTCCTTCCATCGAGTTTGTATATGTAATCGGCTCATCTTCCATCATTACTACCCTCACTTCCCAAGAATCTACTTGAACATGTTGTATTTCTAGTAAACGTTACCTAACTTCCTTGTATTATAAAAAAAGACCATGAGGACAATAACTCCCTCATGATCTTTTCTTTTAATCAAATGAAATCGCCCAAGCGCCTTGACGAAAGACTGGCTCTAAGGTTCCGTCTGCCGTCTCTCCATCAATATCTAAATCCGCTGAACCAATCATAAAATCGACGTGGACAAGGCTGTCATTAACACCATGCTGATCCAGCTCCTGCTCATCCATATCTGACCCACCTTGTAAATTGGTTGGATATGCCTTACCTAAGGCAACATGACAAGAGGCATTCTCGTCATATAGTGTATGGAAAAAGATCAAATCAGACTGTGAGATCGGAGAAGCGTGTGGAACGAGTGCCAATTCTCCTAATCGTTGAGCCCCTTCATCGGTATCCAATAAATGCTTCAAGGTCTCGTATCCCTGCTCTGCCTCAAAGTCGACAACCTTACCATCTTTAAAAGTGAGACTAAAACCATCGATAAGATTACCACCATATACCAGCGGTTTGGTGGCGGTCACTTTGCCGTCTACTTGATACTTGTTCGGCATAGTGAAGACTTCCTCTGTCGGCATATTCGGATTGAAATGATTACCGTTTGGAATCACGGCTCCGCCACCCTTCCAAATGTGTCCCTCCGGTAAACCGAATCGGATGTCGGTACCCTCAGATTTGAAGACTAATGCCTGATAAGCCTTGCCATTCAAATAATCACAAGCCTTACTCAAAGTACGGTTATGTTCATCCCAAGCAGCAATCGGATCTTCTTGATCCACACGAACAATATGAAAGATTTGCTCCCATAATTGTTCCACCGCTTCTTCCATTGGTAAATCTGGGAATATTTTTTCTGCCCAAACCTTCGTTGGTATGGAAATAATCGACCACGGGATGCGATCATTCATAATATACTTACGGAATTCTTTCAAGGCTTCGCCACTTGCCTTGTTTGCCTTAGCTATTCTGGATGGATCCACATCTTTCAACAAGTCTGGATTGGCGGAACTAATCGATAATAACGCTGCTCCATCTTCTGCAAAAGATAATTGTTTGGCAATCTGCCAGTCAGGAATGTTGGTTAGAGTTTCTTCCGGAGCATTTTGGAATTTCAATAAAGACAATTCATCATCCGACCAATTGATATGGACATTTTTTGCCCCCATTTCCCATGCCTTTCGTGCAACGATTCGCACAAAATCTGCTCCTTCAATCGAGGCATTAATCATTAATGCCTGATTCTTTTGTAAATTGACACCTGTTTTCAAGGCCAATTCGGCATATTTCTCCATTAATTCACGTTCTGCCATTATGACTCCTCCTTGATTTCTTCGATTCGCAGGGATAAGGTCTCCCATCTCTCCATTTTTTCTTCTAGTTCTTGCTCTAATTGATTTTGTTGTTCATACAGTGGTTGAATCTTGTCAATGTCACTACCTGCCTGCTCAATTTCTGCAGTCACCTGTTCTAACGTCTCTTCCAATGAGGTAATATCTTCCTCGATCATATCCCACTCTTTCTGTTCATAAAAGGACAACTTTTTCCTAGTACGCTTTGGTCTCGGATGGTGGGACGACTTTTGTTCTTCTTTAGGCTGTTCACGTTCTATCTCCCGAAACGCTGCATAATTACCGTAAAAAGTAGTCAGTGTGGTTTGCCCAGTAAAGGCAATTAACTGATCCACCACTTTATCGAGAAAATAACGATCGTGCGAAACCGTAATCACTACCCCAGGAAATTGTTCGATATAATCCTCAAGTACGGTTAAGGTTTCTGTGTCTAAGTCATTGGTCGGTTCATCTAGAAAAAGTACGTTAGGCTCTTCCATTAATACCGTCAGTAAGTATAGACGTCTGCGCTCCCCACCTGACAGTCTGCGGACATAGGTCCACTGCTGAGAACGCGGAAACAAAAAACGTTCCAGCATTTGTTCTGCGGTAATCGTCTGCCCATCTGTTGTGGTAACCACTTCAGCAACCTCGCGCACTAAATCAATGACCCTTACCGATTCTTCTAGGGCTGGATGTTCCTGCGTATAATAGCCAATCTTCACCGTCTCCCCAATATCTATCGTACCACTATCCGGTTTGACGAATCCAGCCAAAATATTCAGCAAGGTTGTTTTCCCACTTCCGTTTGCCCCTACAATCCCTATGCGATCTCCTGGCTGAATCAAACAATCCAAATCTTTGAATAACAAATGACCCTGATAAGACTTGCTTAGCCCCTGTGTTTCGATCACCTTCTTGCCTAGTCGTTTGGCTCCTATTTGAAAATCCAAGGACTGCTTATTCGTAGCAAACGTCTGCCCTTTCATTTCTTCTACCCGATCGGCTCTGGCCTTCTGTTTCGTTCCTCGTGCTTTCACACCGGATTTCAACCATGCAATCTCTTTCTTCAGGATATTCTGATGCTTTTGCTCTGCTTGCACCTCCTGTTCCTCTCGCCTAGCCTTTTCTTCCAGAAATATCTGGTAATTACCTTCATATTGATATAGATTGCCCTTATCCAATTCAAACATACGATTGGTCATTCGATTCAGAAAGTAACGATCATGGGTAACGAGTAGAATCGCGCCATCATAGGAAGGTAAAAACTCTTCCAACCACTCAATCGTATCGTTATCTAAGTGGTTAGTAGGTTCATCTAAGATCAACAGATCCGCTGGCTGAATGAGCGCTTTAGCAATGGCAATACGTTTACGTTGACCTCCTGATAGCTGTTTCACTTGCTGATCAAAAGCAGGAATACCCAGTCTTGTCAGAATCGTTTTGGCCACGGTCATGGCTTCCCATGCTTCCAATTGATCCATTCTTTCTTGACGCTGAATAAGTTGTTGCTGCAACGTCTCATTATTAGGCTCTTTTTCCAGAGCTAACACAGTGGATTCATATTGTCTTAAGGCAACCATCATAGCTGTATTTCCATAATAAATTTGATCTAGCACAGTATCTTCTTCGGCTAGTGATGGCGTTTGATCCAGGTATTCGATTTTATAATCATTTGGATGTTCCAAGCTGCCACTTTCTGCTTGATCTAAACCTGCCAACACCTTTAATAGGGTGGATTTTCCGGTTCCATTCACTCCAACCAAACCAATTCGATCATGGTCCGATATGGAAAAAGAAATATCTTGAAGCAATGGCTTGTCTCCATATGTTTTGACGAGATGATTTACTTTTATCGTACGCATGGTATCTTTCCTTTCCAGTTCTATGTATCCATAGCAAGCAAATACGCTATAAGATCGGGGATATCAATCTTGATACCGCCTCTTTCACCTTGATCATCACCGAACGTTGTTGGTACAGTTCATAGGTAAGCCTTGTCGAGTGTTCCATATCTTTTTCAAATTCGTCTACTAGCATCTCCGCTAATGTTTCATTATAGAGAAAGGCATTGATTTCAAAGTTCAATCGAAAACTCCGCACATCGATATTTGCCGTACCAACGGAAGCAATCTTACTGTCTACGACTATCATTTTGGCATGCAAGAATCCTTGTTGATAGGTATACACGGTAGCACCGGACTTCAACAGCTCACCGATATAGGAATAGGTTGCCCAATATACAAAAGGATGGTCCGGTTTATTAGGAATCATAATACGCACATCTACCCCGGATAAACAGGCAATCTTGACGGCATCGAACAAGCTCTCATCCGGTATAAAATAAGGCGTTTGAATATAGACATAATCCTTGGCAGACATGATCATCTTCATATAGCCATGCTTGATCTGCTCCCATTCCGAGTCCGGTCCACTCGATACAATCTGCATCCCGATTTTTCCAGTTGGCTGTGCTGCATAATAACGTTCATTATATTCGATATCATGACGAGAAGCCTGATTCCAATCCAATATAAAACGAGTCTGTAAATGTTTCACAGCACTGCCGGTAATACGCAAATGAGTATCTCGCCAATAACCAAATTTCTGCACCTTACCAATATATTCATCCCCGATATTAAAGCCGCCAATATAAGCAATTTTACCATCAATCACTGCAATTTTCCGGTGGTTCCGATGGTTTATTTTTAAGTTCACTTTTGGAATTAATGGCGGGAAGAAACCCTCTACTTCTGCCCCAGCCTGACGCATCTTTTTGATTAACTTTCTTCTAAAACTCCGTGAACCTAAATCATCATACAAGAAGCGAACTTCTACACCTTCTCGCGCCTTCTTTGACAATGCCTCCGTGATGCGCTTGCTTAAGTCATCAGACCGGACTATGTAATACTGTAAATGAATATGATCCTTGGCGTTCGCAATATCTTCCAGTAATGAATGGAACTTACGCTTACCATCGGTGAAGACTTTCACATCATTATCATGAGAATAAATCGCGTCACCATTTCGCAGATGCAAATAAAATAAATCCTTATATTCATTAAGCCTAGTATCTTCTAAGACAAATTGGTCACTTTCCAATTCCCGCAGCTGGTGCTGAACAGCCGTCTTGACCCCAAGCTTACTTTTCGTATCCCAGGTAAATATCGGCTTCTTACTGAGCTGACGGCCAAAGATAAGGTACAGCACAAACCCTACTAAAGGGATGAAAGTTAATACAAGTATCCATGCCCAAGAGGAAGTAGCACTTTTTCGTTCTAGAAAAATAATAACCATGGATAAGATGATATTAAAGATAAGAACAGCGGTTATAATCATTTGTGTAATAGCCATTATGTTACCCCCCCTCCCAAAACACGGTCAAACAAAAGGAATTCAGTTACATATTGCTAACTTGCATCCCTTCTAATATAGCATACTTGCCCACAGCCGGACAGTAAACACTACCGCTTCACTCAACCTCTATCGTATCATATTCTTTGTCTATTTTATTGCCGCTAATTTCTAATACTCCATCTCGAAATTTGGCCTTTATTGTGCGCTTATCAATTGGTTGAGGCAACGTGATAATCCGTTCTTTGCGCTGCCTGCGTCTTTCTTTGTAAAGGTAGTGGATCTCTTCCTGATAAGACTCGGTTGCTTCTTGATAATCCATCATAATGGTGATTTGACTGGGAGCCGTCAATTGCACATGTACTTGTTCTTTTTTCAGACCTGGTAAATCTACCCGGATCAATATTTGACGATCTGTTTCGGCAACATCTACTGGGATACGTCGAGGAAGATTAGCTTGTTCAAAGAATTGATCAATGGTCTCCATCACATTTCGCTTAGGCTTCTCGTATAGTAAAGCGTCTAACCTTCGAATCAAATCATCCCCCCATTCGGACATTCTTTTGTCTTCTGACATAGGCTCACCCCCTATATAAATGTATCCATATCAGTTTATGCAGCAACCAAAAAAATGAGCTTGTGTCCTATAGAAAAAATCATGTCATCTCCATTCCCTTCCTTAAGGGAGCAAAAGCCTTTTTTTAAAAGGCCCCCGCTCCTCCACCTCCACCAGGGGAACTACCGGTTGTTCCGGCAGTAGAGCTGGCTGCTGCTGAATAGAGGATAAAGTGACTAGAATCAAAGGCAGAGGCAACCGGAAGAGCAGACATCGTCACCAACAAAGGGGCAAGGGTTACATCCGCCTGATATTTCTGTTCAAATACCTCTCCTTTTCCTAACACGATCGCATTCTCTATTCTTTTTTCAAGTAAAGCTTGATCACTGCTTATTGGATAGCGGCCTTCTTGATACAAATCGGTGACCTGTTTAACAGCATAACGGAGCTGTCTTATTTCTTGCCCCCAATAATATGCTGGAACCAATAAAAGCACGAGACCGCTGATCAGATAAAAGATGATCGTCCAAATGGTTCCAGTATCCAGTGTAAATGCAACCAATGAAGCAAAAATCACAAACAAGTACAATAAAGGAAAGACAAATTTTTGACGATGAAAAATAAGACTGACCACCGTCACTACCGCTAAGATTATTGTCAATATCAACTGAGTAGTCGGTGTCATCGGCTGAATCGTTAGCTGATAATAAAACATTCCAGCCACCAGTAAGCTCATGATTAGTGATAATCCGGAATAAAAGCCTACCGGTTTACGTTCGGTATTTGCTTCCATTTCTTGCTTTGCTTGTTTACTCCACTCAGAAAATTGTTCATACTGCTGCTTCGCCTGTTGAGTTCGTTCTTTTTCAGGCATATCTGGATCATCTTGCAGCGACTCCAATAAGAAATATTCTCCTTGTTTGTCCTTTTCCGTAAATAACCATTCACGTAATCGTTGATCGGAGGGACTAAGGTTATTTGGATTATTGTCCCATGTAAAACGATAAGCAGTGTCCTCTTCCTTTCTTTCTGAAGGTACTTCTGTGAAATGAACAATCCCTCGTCTGCGTAAAGAGAATAAGGCAGCATTGATACTATGGACGTCAATATTATACCACCTGTGAATATAACTTAGTAATAATGGATCTGTTTCCTCTACCACTCGAATTAATGAATCCATCTCTTTCGATCCACGATAACGATTAGGATGAATACGATAAATCACTAGTGTCACACCTAATAAAAGTAGCAAGCCTGCCACTACAATTGGCGTAAGAAGAGCTGTCTTTTCCGGTAGATTCTCCGCCCTTTGCGCCAACTGTGCCTCTTCTTCCAAAATGGAAGTCTCCATCATTTCCGCTTGATCTGTTTCCATTGCGTTGAGTTGATCAGCCGGGAAAACCAAACGAAATTGGGTGGTACCTCCTGCCTTGACTAGATCATTGCTATAGGTGATACCATCTTCTGTCTCCGTCAACTCACCATCTGCATCGTCCTTTAAGAAATAATGGAAATCCTCTGCACTTTGGTTAGGTAGATGGAGTTGGATCGAAATATCATGAAAATCCGTTTCATTGGAGTCGTCAAAGAATGCATAAGTCAGATCGGCGACATCCTGATACTTCGTAACCGAACCGTCAACCTCATAGGTGTATAATACTTGTTTGGTCTCATTCTGGGAGGGTGTATGCACTTTCCACGTATCGTCATCTTCTTCCACCTCTAATGGCTGCAGGTTATTTGTGTCGGCATCGATCGTTTCTCCATTGGCCAAATACGCTTGAAAATGATGGTCATCTGATTCGATCGTTCTTGTCATTCCTTCAAAAGAGCCGTCAAAGGTATAGGTATATAGCTCACGCACCTCCATCGTACCTTCGTCTGTAATATATGCGTCCATGTCCACCTTATCGATCGTAAATGTATCCTCCTCCGAACAAGCGGTTAAAAAAATAACCAGCAAAAAACCTAGAATCATGGTGCCTTTTTTCATGATAAGCACCTCCTTTTCCTAATATAGCTATACCCTTTTATACGCATGATCAATGGCTTTTGTTTCAATATTTCAAAAATAAGGTATCCACATGTTCTATCTATTGATTAAAATGCAATGATACGAAGTTGCCATTTAAACACTTGTCATCTATTCGACTATGGCGCTATGATTCATTTCTTGATCTAAGTAAGTATAAAGTCATGAAAATCAATGAATATTTTAGTTGACGACCATCAGTTCTTCACGTATACTAAGATCAATTCTATATTCGTACAAGCTCTTATTGAGAGTGGCTGAGGGAATAGGCCCTGTGAAGCCCAGCAACCGTCTTTATTGACATGGTGCTACATCCTACAGGGTATAACCTGAAAGATAAGAGAAGGTCTGATGAATGCATACGTCCTTCTTACCTTTCACAAGGTTAGTGGGACGTTTTTATGTTATGCTGAGAGTACATACAAACAAGAGCTCACTAAGACATCAATGATTTTCCACTACCATACAGTGGGGAGTAGAACCAATCTTTACGGCATGATAATTTATCCAATACAAGGAGGTTTTTACAAATGACAAATCCATTTCAATTTCCGAAAAATGAAACAAACTTGCTTCACGCTGGACAGCAGGTAGATCCAACGACAAATGCCAGGGCAGTGCCAATCTATCAAACGACATCCTATGTGTTTAATGACGCCGAACATGCCCAAAACTTATTTGCCTTAGCAGAGACTGGTAACATCTATTCCAGAATCATGAATCCTACAGTAGACGCATTCGAACAACGGATGGCCATATTAGAAGATGGGGTAGCCGCCGTAGCTACAGCTTCTGGGATGTCTGCTATTACACTCGCAATCTTAAATCTAGCCAATTCGGGGGATGAAATTGTAACCGATAGCAACCTGTATGGCGGAACCTATAATCTGTTTAGAAATACATTGCCGAACTATGGCATTAACGTTATTTTTGTAGATGGAGCAGACCCAGAAAACTTCCGTAAGGCGATCACACCAAAAACAAAGGCCGTCTTCGGCGAGGTGATTACTAATCCAAGCTTGAATGTATTCGATATTGAAGCAGTGGCTGATATCGCTCATGAGAACGATATTCCGCTAATCATTGATAATACCTTTGCGACACCTTATGTCTGCAAACCGATTAGTTGGGGAGCGGATATTGTCGTTCACTCTGCAACAAAATGGATTGGCGGACATGGTACTACAATTGGAGGTATCATGATTGACGGTGGACGTTTCAACTGGAATAACGAAAAATTCCCTGGCTTTATCAAACCGGATGAATCCTATCATGGCATTCGCTATGGTATTGATCTTGGTGCGGCTGCTTTTGCACTGAAATTCCGGGTTCACTTATTACGTGATATCGGACCTGCCTTAAGTCCGCAAAATGCCTTCTATTTCTTACAAGGATTAGAAAGCTTACATTTACGGGTCGAACGTCACCATGAGAATGCCCAAGCCGTTGCTCAGTATCTCCAGAAACATCCACAAATAGAATGGGTAGCTTATCCAGGATTGGAGGAACACCCTTCTCATCAGCTTGCACAGAAATATTTGCGTAACTATTACGGTTCTGTGATTACTTTTGGTATTAAGGGCGGAAGAGAAGCAGGCCGAAAATTGATTGATAACATTACCCTATGGTCTCATGTGGCCAATGTAGGCGACGCCAAATCATTGATTATCCACCCTGCTTCCACTACTCAGCAGCAGCTAAGTGCAGAGGAACTAGAGGCTTCCGGAACAAAAGAAGAGCTCGTCCGATTATCTGTTGGTTTAGAAGCTCCAGATGATATCATCGCCGATTTAGACCAGGCGATTGCCAAGGCAACCAACAGTGAGCCAACTATTCACATCAGTAAGGAACAAGCGATCGAATGGGCCCTATCTTCCCCTTTCGATCGTGAAGGCGGAGACATTCGTCCGAAAAATATTCTGGTAGCTGGTGATATCGATCATTCGATTGCCGCCGTTAAACTTCAAAAGCTTGGCTACCATGTCACTGCAGCAAATCAAGCAGAAGAAGAGATTGATCTATTGTTTATTACAGATAGTGGACAAGCTCAGGACTTCTATAGCGATCAGGCAAAGATTGTCTGGTTTGCAGCAGGACAAACAGACGCCGATGTCAAAGCAAAGGCAGAGGCCAACGGTCAAATTGTGGTTGAAGATAAATGCCCGTTTGAAGAAGCAGATCGATTACGTCGCGGAAAATAATCGTTGTCTAGTCTCATCACCTTGACGCAACAAGCAAAAAAATAGGAAGAATAACCGTAATGAGATAATCATTGCGGTTATTTTTTAAATGAGATAAGAAAGCATATAATCTTTGGTATAACAGGACTTGGAATGATTTTGACCTTGAACGAGAGTACCGATAAGATGGATTATGTTAAGTAGCACACTTTCCTTAGTGGTGAGTTTGATCGTTTTATCTGTGCGAAGCAAACGCTCCAGGAATAGGCTACGCTTTCCATGGGGCCGGCTTCAGCTAACTAAAAAGTGCTTTTCTTTTTCAAGTTAGCTGAAGCCGTGCCTGCGGAAAGCGAAGTGGTTGGCTAGAGCGTTGTCACGCACACACAATCTCTCAAAATAATGACATAGCTACTTTACATAATCCTATCGGTAGTTCTGTATCTACTTTGAGTGGTCGGTAAAGGGCCGGACGGATTTTAGGCCGTTTTTTTAAGAATAAGAAAACAGGCGATTGATTCTTCTTATCATTGAAAGCTTCAGACACTCACCCACAAAAAACGTATATTTCTCATTCAATTAATCGATCACGGTTACAAGTCTCCTCGTTCAAACGAATCCTTGAAGTAGGAAATCAGAATATTATGGCATATGTGCACCGCCATGTTAATATTGATAAGATAAGGGTATAAAATATTAATGAGATTATGTATTGTGGGTGTATGCAGATGAGCAAAAAAAGATTAATTATGCTGTTCATCATCATTGTAGTGATCGGAATAGTTTTGTTTCTCTTTTTACAACCAGATAAGAACGAGCAGAGACAACCAGAGCAAAACCCTCCCTCTACCGAAGAGGAGACAGAAGAAGAAACACCAGAGGATGAACCGCAAGAGGAAGAAGAATCGCTTGCTCAGACTGTCCGTGACAGGGTCATAGGTGCACTTAATTTTTTGCAAAGTGATACTCATATTGTTGCGATTGGTGACTCGCTCACACAAGGTGTTGGTGATGAAGACGATAATGGTGGGTATGTAGGTATATTAGAAGATCAGTTAGATGAGGAGAACATCCATGTAACCTTTGATAACTTTGGTGTGCGAGGTAATCGAACAGACCACTTGTTAAGACGATTAGAAGATAATCCGGAGATTACCGATTCATTAGAGGACGCTAATATGGTATTAATAACGATTGGTGCCAATGATATTATGCAGATTATGAAAGATAACTTTATGAATCTTACAGAAGAACCTTTTATCGAAGAACGACAACCATACAGCGATAGACTAAGACAGATTCTCGAAAAGATCATGGAAACCAATCCAGATGCTAATATCTATTTACTTGGTTTCTTTAACCCGTTTGAATCCTATTTCAGTGATATCGAGGAACTCAATCAAATTGTTACTAGGTGGAATAATGCCAGCCTGCAAGTGACCAATAACTTTGAGCAGGTACACTATATTCCGATGCAGGATATCTTTCAGTACACGGATGAAGAAGTATTTTCAGAGGATAATTTCCACCCAAACCACCGTGGATACCAATTGATGGCAGAACGCGTTATTACCTATTTACAAAATGATTTACAAGATGCTCAAGGCTAAAGGATGACCATAATGGAAGAAAAAAAATTAACCAATTGGAGAAAATTATTTATCACATTGTTAGCGGTAAACGCCGTGCTTATCTTCGGTGTTATTCTGTTTATCTTCTGGCCTGTGCCTGGGGAAACACCGCCTGATAAACAGTTTATTGAGGATGATGCGGGGGCTGAATTCACGATCCGCTCCAGCAAAGAAAACTTGAATGAACTAGTCAATGCCTATTTAGATAAACTGCCTAAACAAGAAAACATACAATATGCTGTAAAGTTTGATGAAGAAGTACATTTGATGGGATCGGTGGAGGCCTTCTCCCAAGAGGTTCCTGTTAATATTACCTTTGAGCCGATTGTCCAAGAGAATGGCGATATCTTATTACAGTCAACCGGTATGTCGTTGGGATTATTGCGATTACCACAGGATCGTATCCTCCAATACGTGAACAGTCGAATTAGAACACCTGAATGGATTACGATCAGCCCGAAGGATGAATCTATCTACATTGCCGTTACACAAATGAACCTTAGGAGTAACTTTCGCGTCAAGGCACAACAAATTAACTTGGAAGATGATAACATCAGTTTCCGGATTAAGGTCCCTAACAAAACATTGGGTTTGTAGGTGGAATCGCACAATAACCGCTATAACAGGCTGTCTTCCCTTAGCTGATCAATCCATTTTGATAGGCATAGACAGCTGCTTGTGTCCGATCTTGCACTTCTAATTTACTAAGGATATTGCTGACGTGAACCTTGGTTGTTTTTAAAGCGATAAACAATTCATCAGCAATTTCTTGGTTTGTTTTCCCTTGTGCGATCAACAATAGAATTTCCATCTCGCGTTTTGTTAGACTATCATGCTGAGACTCTTTACTGCCACTTGAAAATTTCTGCATCATTTTTGCTGTCACTTCTTTTTCTAATACCGATTCGCCATGATAAGTGTCGCGAATAGCTCCAGCAATCACATCGGCTTTGGATGTTTTTAATAAATAGCTGGTTGCCCCGGCTTCTAATGCAGGATACACCTTGTCATCATCAATAAAACTAGTCACAATAAGAATCTTTGCCTCTGGCCACTGTTGTTTGATTTGACGTGTTGCCTCAATTCCGTCCATCTCTTCCATAACCAAATCCATTAGAATAATATCCGGTTTTAAGTCAAGGGCCAGCGTTACTGCCTTCTTGCCATTATCCGCCTCTGCTACTACTTCAATATCTTCCTGTGTGTCTAAATAAGCACTTACTCCAATCCTTACCATTTCATGATCGTCAACAAATAAAACGCGGATCATGTTTCTTCACCTCCATCACTGATTAGTGGTACACGTACTTCTACCTTCGTTCCCTGTCCTTTGATACTTACCATGCGCAAATTGGCACCGACCTCAGCCGCCCTTTCATACATATTCGTCAATCCATAGGATCGGTCTCGTTTATCTTGCACATCAAATCCAATTCCATCATCAGTTATGCGTAAAATGAGGAAGTGTTCTCGTTCGATTAACAAAACAGCCAGTTTATCAGCCTTAGCATGACGCAAAGCGTTGGAAATAGCCTCTTGTAAGATACGGAATAGTTGGTCTTCAATCCCTTTACTTACGGTGATATCTTCTAATTGCCAGGTGATGTCCATTGGGACCTTAGCATGGAGTTCTGCTAGTAATTGTTCCACACCTTCATTTAACGTTTTATTTTTTAACTGTACAGGTCTTAGATGTAGTAATAACGCCCGCATCTCCAGCTGTGACTGCTGGATCATTGCTTCAATCTGCTGTAATTGCTTAGTCATCTTATCACTTTGTCCCTTATTGGCTGTAATCACGGCTGACACTAACATCGAGGCGGCAAATAGTTCTTGACTGACGGAATCATGCAACTCACGTGCCAAGCGATTACGTTCTTCCGAGATCACTTGATTAATCGTTTCTTCCTGGTCACTTGCACGTTCTTCAATCAATTTCTGCGTACGTCTCGTTTGTTCCTGAATATACTGTTGAACTTCTTTTAACTTTGCTAATACATCATCCATCTCTTCAAAAGAAACTGGATCAGAGAAGGATTGATTTTTCAAGATATGGTGCAAGCTTGTCTCTACATATTGTAGTCGCCGCTGCCAGAAAATGGTCATCACAATACCAATTACGGACCCGAAAAGAATGGTAATCATGGGTAGCATCACGATAAACGGGATCTCAAATACCTTATTTGTCCACAAATCACTCCAATCCTCAATCGGAAAAGCAATATAATAAATAGACCCCAACATACCCAATAACAAAAAGGCGAATAAACAGGTTAAAAAAATCATGCGTGTATATAATTTCATCCTCTTTTCACCTCAAACTTTCCAGCTATCATTTGGGTGAAAATTCGGACGCGTTGATCCGATATCTCAAAGCCTTTTGTCTGCACTTGAATATGTCGATTGAAGGCATTTTTTTCTTCATGCTCGAATGCATAAATGTCACCAAAAAGTACGGTATGATCCAGGATAATTTCGACATCATAAGGCACAATAATCGTTACTTTTCCAGCTAGTTGCCGAATCACAATAACGGCGTCATCATCAGGTAGCATGGTATTATTTAAGTCAATCACCACATCTCCTATGGCCGATTGAAAATTCAAATCCTGCCAGACAAAACCTTGCTCGGTGGTATGATACTTACCGAACCACTCCGTTTGTATCACTCGATCTTCATATAAGGATTCTTCATCGATGTTAAGATATTTGGGCTCCGGTTCTGCCTCTTTCTGTCTTTGTTGGTACCAATGCCAGACAAAGTAGATCACCACAGCGAAAATAACTAGCCTTAGTACATAAGTGTTTAGCGCGGCAATAAAAATAAAAACAACTCCGCCCCAGAAGATCGTTTTTCCTGTCATCGTATGAAAAGATCTTCTTCCCAAGTAGATTCCCACAGCCCCAAGTGCAATCAAAAAAAGGAGGCCTGGATCTATAAATAAAATTTCAAATAACAAGAAAACGGCACCTACAATGATGAGTACCTGCAATACATCGCGGTTGTTTTTCTTGGACATATAGATCGCCTCCTTCCCCTTTGTCTATTTAATAAACTGCCTGTTATGTATGATTGTTCTTTATGTAATAGGGGTAAGCTCAGGCGGTTTTCTCGACTGGCTTGGTTGTTCCCGCTACAATAGTCACCACGATACTGCTAATACTTATAACTGCCCCTAACACACCAGCGGCACTTATCATCGTACCATCCTCAACAAAAAAACCTACTGGTATCAACACGATAAAGGACATCGCGATAAATCCTTGATATACTGCTGAAGCTATCTTGACAACAATATGATTAAAAAATGCCAATATGACAGGGGGCAAGAAGAAAAAGACAACTACCCCAATCGCTAGCCATAATCCCCATGGCTCATCGAAGGAATTAGCATTTGTTCCGATTGGATTTTTCGCCCCTGCTAAGATAAGACCAATCGCCACCAGGAGCGTCAATACAACCATGGTCACTCTTTTTATCATTATCATACTCCTTTCTGATAGAAGGAAAAAGGCGCAGCGCATATGCTGCACCTTGTTAACAACCTTTTCCTTTCCGATCATGACATCATCCATGATTATAGAATAACATGTTTTTAGCTTGATTTTGTAGCCTTTTTTTCTAATTCTTGAAAACGGGCGTCTAACGTGTGTAAACGATAGTCGGAACGGACACGTTGCTCAATGCGTTCAATATAACTTTCCAATTCGGCAAATTTAGAAGCGCTCTTGGAAACAAGCTCCGTTTCTAACACCTTGTTCATTCCTTGTGTGGTGCGAGCAACATTCTCCCGGCTGCGAAGCTCCAATCTTTTTACATAGAGATCCTTCAATTTCTGTTTCATTTGGATATATTTTGTTTCGAGCATTTCCAAATCTTTAATGGACTTATCAGACATTTCATCCAAATGGACTACACGTGCCTCGAACTGTTCTAACTCCGTTTTTGCCTCTGCTAACAGATCTGTTTCATTCATTTCCTCTGCTAGCTGCACTTGGCGCTTACGTTTTTCTACCATGGTTTTCGCTTGATTTCGTTCCCGATCAATATCATGTTTGATCTCATATTGCTTGTCCATAAGGTGTTTGATTTTCTTAACTTCTTGCTCGCATTCACGAATATACTGATTAACGTGTGCTATTGGGTTCTTTTCCTCCTTACGATCGATAGCGTCATTTAAATCTGCCATCACGGTGTCTTTAATACGAGTAAATAAGTTTGCCATTGTAAATTCCTCCTTGAGTTTATTAAATGTTTTCCCATTCTAAGTAGTCTTTTGACTGTTTTTCTTCTTGATATTTCTTATAGGCATAATACAAAACGACCAAGGCAGCGATACCGATCAAGGCTGGGATATTGGATAGTGACATCGATACACCGATTAACACTACGATTGCCCAACCAACCTTACTACCGGTTGTGTCTGCCAGGATGAATTTCTTCACTCCGTAATAAGCAATTAACACACTGATGGCAAGCATGATTATGGATCCTAAATTGGTTAGCAACACAATACCGGCGATAATCGCTAAACTGACGATTAAAAATGTTTTCATCTGCTTTGCCTCCTTCCATACTTATATGATAGCTGGTTTCAAGGCTTTTCAAAACGGGCTGTGGATATATTTTGCAATAGGACTGGAGGCGTAGGGTGGGTAGGACTTGTGGGAGTGGAGACAGAATAGTTGATGGAGCAAGTCAGTGAGAGAGTGGCGGGAGTCATAATGGCGATTAGAACTGGCAGTGGTTTTCGTGCGCCTATAGATCGAACCTTATGGACTGGGTAGAACAATTTCTGCTCCTCGGTTCGTAAGATTCAAATATATATAATATGCCACCAAAAAAGCACCCGTCCCATCACGAGTGCTTTCTTCTTATCTCTCTTTAAAATCAAAAGATATCACCCTATCGGTAACCGGGTTATAGATGACCGTGCCGCGTAGATTTAATTGCCCTTGATTGGATTGTAGCACAAAATCATATACCTCTTTCACTTGATTGTTTTCTGGCTGACTTCGTTCTACCAAACTATAGTCCGTCACTCGAGCATTTGGATAAGCTACTTGGATGACTTCCAACAGATATTTTCCCCATTTCTCCTCGGCAAGATCTGGAGATGGCTGAAATTGGATCGGGATTACACCTACTGAAGGATTAACACCCAACGCTTCAAAGGCCATGCGATGCAAGTTCAGCTGATTAGCTGGCACATTTGGCACAGAATCAACCACTGTTACTAATACCTCTCGAGCATTTTGCGGATTAGTGACTTTGATCAACTGACCACATTGATAAGGCGACAGACTACTTACCGCCACCGTCATATGCTGATTATACGACCATGGTATATTGCATTTTGTTGTTGTCCCTCCTGTTGTCCAAGTTGCCTGACCAGCTATGGTTTGCTGACGCATATCATAGGCATAACTTGAATAGTAGGGATATTGATATGGATTCATGTACACTCTCCCCCTTTATGCTTCATTCATTCTATTATATGAAAGCATAGGCGGATGGTGTGACACAAAACACCATATCCATAAAAAAAGATGACACCAAGTGATGTTACCTTTTTATTTATTCATCTTTTTTCAGCTTGGCTAGAGCATCCGCCAAGGCTGTATTGGAAAAGCCTTCATCCTGCTTATTTAAATACTTATTCACATCTCGTTTCGTTGCCTTGTTTTTCCCTTGTTTTTCTTTTCGTTTTTGGAAAGAGGATAATTTTTCATGGTAACCACAAACACAAGAAAAGGTTTGACTGTCACCTTGACCACGCAGTTCCATCCGCTTATGGCAATTCGGACAACGGGCATTCGTCTTCTTGGCGATTGGCTTGCGTTCACCACATTCCCGATCTTGGCAAACGAGCATGCGTCCCTTTTTACCGTTGACCTCTAGCATCAACTTACCGCATTTCGGACATTTCGTACCAGTCATATTATCATGTTTGTAAGTAGCACCACTATTTTTCACCTGATGAACTACCTCTCTGGTATATCCTTTGATTTCATTAATAAAAGCCTGTTTCTTCAATTTTCCATTCGCAATTTGCTGTAGTTTTTCTTCCCACTGGGCAGTTAACATTGGAGAACGTAATTCTGCCGGAACCAACTCTAATAACTGCCTTCCTTTCGATGTAAGGTACAGATACTTCCCTTTTTTCTCCATATAAAAGGTGTTAAATAATTTCTCAATAATATCCGCTCTGGTAGCTACTGTACCAAGTCCACCTGTTGCCTTCAGTGTTTGGGTCGCCTTTTTATCCTCTCCGTCTAAAAACTTCGCTGGATTTTCCATAGCAGACAATAAGGTTCCCTCTGTTAAACGCTCTGGTGGTTGTGTTTCTCCTTCATTTAAGGTGAGTTTGACACCATGCCAGCTATGACCTTCCTTAATATGATTAATCTTCTGTTCTTCTTCGTTATCTTCTTTCTCGTTGTATAGCACTCTGAAGCCTAAATCGATCACATTTTTTCCAGAAGCGGTAAACACTTCCCCACCCATCTGCGAGGTTAGCTGGACTTGTTCAAATTGATAAGGCGGCAGTAATACCGCTAAGAAACGTTTGATAACCAGATCATAAATTTTTTGCTCTTGATCGGTTAAATTGGACAGATAGACAGGTTCCTCGGTTGGTATAATCGCATGGTGATCCGATACCTTGCTATTATCGACAAACGATTTATTGCCTTTAATCGGTTTTTTCTTGATTTGATTCGCCGCCTTGGCATAGGGTCCTATGCCACAACCATCTAAACGTTCCTTCAAGGTTGGTACGATATCTGTTGAAATGTATTTGGAATCAGTTCTTGGATAGGTTAACACCTTGTGCTGCTCATACAATTTTTGCATAATCGACAAGGTTTGTTTCCCTGAAAAACCAAATATCTTATTGGCATCCCGTTGTAAATCAGTTAAATCATATAAGGTTGGCGCATAATTTTTCTTTTGTTTTCTCTCTATTTTCGTAACGGTTAAATCTTGGTTTTGTAATTTATGAAGAAGCTCTTGCGCCTGATCATGGTTAAATAGACGAGTCTCTCCATTACTTTTACGCCAAGTTAATCTTATATTGTCCTTGGTACGAGCCTTTATTTGATAAAATTTCTTCGGCTTAAATTCCTTAATCTCTTGTTCTCGCGCAGCAACCATAGCAAGCGTTGGTGTCTGCACCCGTCCACTTGATAATTGCGCATTAAATTTGGTCGTTAATGCCCTCGTAGCATTAAGTCCTACATACCAATCTGCTTCTGAACGTGCCACCGCTGAATAATAAAGGTTTTCATAGTCCTTGGCCGGTTTTAGGTTTTGAAAGCCTTGCTTAATTGCTTGGTCGGTGACGGAAGAAATCCATAGTCGCTTGACCGGTTTATGGACGCGAACTTTATCCAATATCCAACGAGCTACTAATTCCCCTTCTCTACCAGCATCCGTTGCAATAACAACGTCCTTCACATCTTTGCGGATCAACTGATTCTTGACCGTTTGGAACTGCTTACCTGTCTGCTTAATCACTACCAATTTCAAGCGGTCTGGCAGCATCGGCAGCTCTTCCAGTTTCCATGTTTTATATTTTTGATCATAAACCTCTGGATCTGCTAATGTTACTAGATGACCCAAGGCCCATGTCACGATATATTGCGAACCTTCCATAAAGCCGTTTGCTTTTTTACTGCACTTTAAAACACGGGCAATGTCTCGGCCTACGGAAGGTTTTTCTGCAATTACGACTGTTTTACTCATAATAGACAATCCTTTCTACTGCTTCCTGCTAACTACTTTACCACAAAAATGACTTTGCTAAAAACCTTACGTATGGGATTAACCGGTTGGAAAAGCGCTGATAGCTAGGATGATGAACGTATGATAGGCTCCCCTAGCTCGGTACAAAAACTGCTCTTGTTGATTTGTTGACTATTAGATCCATTCTTACGGACAAAATTTCGGAGGTTGGCGGTTTTTTGTCCGTGAGATTCATTCTTACGGACAAAACTTTGCGGTTTGACGGTTTTTTTGTCCGCGAGATTCGTTCTTACGGACAAAACTTTGCGGTTTGACGGTTTTTTGTCCGCGAGATCCGTTCTTACGGACAAAACTTTGCGGTTTGACGGTTTTTTGTCCGCGAGATTCATTCTTACGGACAAAACTTTGCGGTTTGCTGGTTTTTTGTCCGTGAGATTCGTTATTTGCCTTTCTCCTACTGCTTATTATGACAAGCAAGCCTTTTAGACAGTTAACTGAAACTCCTGGCTCTGCTTGTCTTTACCGTTTATTCGTATCGTTAGCCGGTGGAGACCAGCATAATGTTTTCTGGTGGTAAGATTCACAAACTTTTGCTTGCGAATGATCTCTGTTTCGCCCGGTGCAAAAAGTTTATCGGATAATTGAAAAATTTTACGGCTTTGTTTCCCATTTGCTTTGACAAAATCAATGGCATATTCAACTCGCAGCTTTTGCACTGTATCAGTCGGATTAATTACTCGAAATGAAAAAGTCAGTGTCTCTCCTAGGGTCAATTCCTCGCTTGATAAACGGAAGTCTTCCACCACCATCGCCTCCGCGTCAAGATAACCAAATAGCGATAACACCTCTGGTTTGCCTTGCTTTAGAAGAGTCCGGCTGCCATGGCGCAAAATCCAATCCGTCTCCTCCCGCTTGCCACGCCATTTTTGAACAATTGTCTGAACCAAGTCTGGATGATCCTTGGCGATATCATTGAGATTATTAGCGACGCTTTTCTGGACATACTTGGAGGAGTCTGCTTTGAGCTGTTCCAGAATAGGCAGAATGGCCGAGGGATCTTCACGGAAAAAGGTTAATGGAGCGGCCCAAGGCAATTTGGGACGGCATCCTTCACTGGCTAAACGACGCACATGCTCATTATCATGCTTCGACCACTGCCGCATCTGTGCCATCATTCTATCTGGATCATTCTTGATAAATGGTCTTACAGCAAATTCCGCACTGGAACCTTGTGTAAACATCTCTAGTGCCTGTATCGAAATCTCCCAATGATCTTGACCGAATCGTTCTACAAAATCTGGGAAAATTAAATAAGGAAAACCTGTACATTGCGGAGCTATCCCCAACAAAATAGTAATGGCCTCTGCATAGTCTGCGGGCAAATGTTCACCTATGCTCTCTGTGATCCGACGCATACGCTGTTTCAATTCAAGCGTCTCCCAATCTGTATGATAAACAGCAGCAAGAAACCCTGCTTGGTCAAAGCTTGGATAAACCTGTGTTATTTTTTCCATCAGTTGTACCAAAAAAGCATGATTATAGACCTCTTTTAATGGCTCAGATGACATTTATTTCTCACTCCACTTCCAAAAATGTTATGATAGTATATCGAATAGTCTCTACCATCATACCACGGTTAGGGTGATTATATTGTATACATGGTTAAAAAAACGAACCAAAACACAACTTATAACGGTTTGCCTTTTGTTAATCAGCTGTATTGCATCACTTATCTTTGTCTATCATAACCACGATTTTTATGATCGCACCATCGTCAAGGTAACAGATGTGACGGAAAGCAGCCAAGAAGAAACGACAGATGAATATGACAACAAAGATATTCGTGTCACACAACAAATAACGGGAGAAATCCGTAATGGCGAAGAAAAAGGCGAAACCATAGAACTGACCAATACCTATTCAGAATCCCTCGGGATTGAATATCAACTATCTGCTGGCACCGAGATTTTTTTGGCCAATGATGGCAGCTCTATTAGTGATATTAAACGGGATAAATACTTACTCTGGGCGGCATGGGCGTTCCTGCTTATATTATTGGCAGTAGGTAAATCAAGGGGAGCTCTGTCTGCGATCAGTCTGGCAGTAAATGCAATTATCCTCTCCGTTTCTTTAGATATCTACTTGCAAAATGGCAACCTGAGCCTATTTGTCATCAGCGGGATTAGCATCGTGATTTTCACCATATTATCTTTGTTGATGGCCACGGGTTTCAATGAAAAAACTTATACAGCAATTATTACAACACTAATTGGCACCTTTCTCTCGTTGCTTATTACCTATATTGCCTTGCGTGTAACAGGCGAGCAGGGGTTGCGTTATGAAGAGATGTCGTTTCTCACTCGTAATCCGTACACGGTCTTTATGGCAGGCCTGTTGATCGGCTCATTAGGGGCAGTAATGGATGTGGCAATCACGCTATCTGCCTCCATTTTCGAGATGTTTGAGAAGAATCAGCACACCTCGATCGCCACTTTAAAAAAAGCAGGATTTGAAGTTGGAAAAGATATTATGGGAACCATGACGAATATTTTATTTTTTGTCTATATCAGTGGATCGATTCCGATGCTTTTACTCTATCTCAAAAATGAATCGCCACTAGGGTTTACCCTGACGATGAACCTATCGCTTGAATTAGCTCGGGCATTGGCTGGGGGGATTGGTATCGTGATAACCATTCCACTTGCCATCTATATCTCGATCTTCTTCATCAAAAGAAAGCAGGCGAGTCTATCATGAATGTATTAGTATTGCTAGCGATCATCCTATTTTTCTTAATGGCATGGGTTGGCGGGAAGAAAGGAATTAAGTCGTTCAGCGCCTTATTTATTAACTTTCTGATTGTGATCGCAACGGTATTGGTGATGAATGATCCTGATGCTCACCCAGTCTTGTTAACCATCGTCGCGTGTGGATTGATCAGTGCTACCAGTCTCTTTTTTATCAATGAGATCAATAACAAAACCGTCCTTGCCTTTTTTGCGTCGATTGTCACAATTGTGGCGTTGTTATTCTTTATTATTCTGTTGACAGAGCAGTCAATGATACAAGGCTTTGGCGAGGAAGAATCCGAATCGCTGACTATTTTCTCTGTGCACATTGGACTTAACTTCGTTCAAATAGCGGCCTCGGTTATTATCATGAGTACGATCGGGGCCATCTTGGATACGGCCATTTCCATCACGTCACCTATGCGGGAAATCCATGATCAAAACCCAGATATTTCTAGAAAAGATCTTTTTTTGGCCGGCATTCGGATTGGTCGAGACATCTTAGGCACGAGTACCAATACGTTATTCTTCGCCTTTTTCGGCGGTTACATGGGACTAATTATTTGGTTTAAGGACTTGGATTACTCGATTGGAGATATCGTGAACGCCAAGGTGTTTAGTGATGAGATGATTACGATACTTATCTCTGGAACAGGGGTCGCAGCGGTTATACCCATTGCCGCTGCAATGAGTGCCTATTATCTGACACGAAAAAAGGTGCGCGAGGATTAGCTCGATAAATGCGTAGAGAGTCTGAAATGGTACAAAAAGGAAGCAAGGATCTCCCCCTGCTTCCTTCTACCATTATTTCGTTATGATGTCTTCCAACGATACCCTTTCACCTGTTTCATTGGACTTTGCAGCCGCTTGATTCATCACGGTAAGGTTATAGAAATCCTCTGGTTTCAGGCTTGGTTCGGCCGTTTTGTTAATAGCCTGTACCCATTGCTCCATTGGCATTGGTGCCGAAACCGGGTCTGTTACCTCTTTCCACTCTCCACCTGCGCGCAGGCGTACCGATTCATCTTCTACTATTAACGTTCCTTCTGTACCATATAACTCTAACAAGAAGGGACTTCCGCTGGACAAAAAGCTTGTTTCTAAAATACCGATCGCACCAGATTGGTAGTCTACCAATACTGCTGCATTGTCGTCCACCTCATACTGATCGCTTGTTGATTGTAATACAGCAGATAGCGATCGAGCTGGTCCTGCCAGACGATTACTTAAATAGATGCCATGGGCACCCAAATCAATTAACGCCCCGCCACCACATTGTTCTTTATCAAAGAAGTGTGGAGGTAACCAGCCTGTTGCACTGTTCTCCGATGGCACAGCCCCATTATGGGCATATCGGCAACGAATAGTGGTGAGTGTACCTAAAAGACCTTCGTCTAACACCTTTTGAGCACGTAAATAGTAATCTTCTGTTAACCTTGGCAGGGAAACCATCAGCTCTACACCTGCTGCTTCAATGGCTTTCATGATTTCCTGATAGTCATCTACGGTAATCGCTAACACTTTTTCCGTAAACACATGCTTCTTATACTGCGCTGCCTTGACAATCACTTCTTTATGCATATTAGTTGGGGTATCAACGATTACTGCATCAATATCTGATTGCGACAACAACGCATCCAAATCTTCATAAAAAGGCACCGCTAATTCTTCTGCCCATTGCTTTCCTCGTCCCGGTTCTTCATCCCATACGGCGCTTATCTGGATACCATCATTTGCTTTTGCCTGTTGTGCATAATCATTGGCATGCACGTGCCATCTGCTTAATAAGGCTACATTTAACATTTTATTCCTCCACTCCTTATGTAAGTTACCTATTTATATTCGCTAACCATGAGCTAACTGTAACCCTTTTCACTCATTCTAATCTAGTATAGCAAATCCTCAAAGACTTGACTAATCATAGCATTCAAGAACGGCAAAGTAAGCAATAGCTCCAACGCTTTTATCCCCACTCTGCCACATGAGACGATTTCCTATACTGCTTATATCGTTTTCTATCCTTAGATTCTCTGTTGTTTCGGTTATGTGATAGACTTTTTTGCGAATATGACGAGATATTCAAGAGAATGCCTACTTCTATCATCGTAATCATTAATGAAGATCCTCCATAGCTAACGAATGGCAATGTAATGCCGGTTATCGGAAGCAAACCCAAGATCGCTCCTAAATTAATAATGGCTTGCATCAATAACTGAAAAGTGAGCCCAATAGCAAGTAATCTACCAAATAAATCTGGGGCACGGCGACCGATTTGTACACCTTTCATCATTAAGAATAGGTAAAAACCTACTACTATCAAAACCCCCAAAAGACCTAATTCTTCCGAGATAATCGACATGATAAAATCGGTATGCGCTTCGGGCAGATAACCAAGCTTCTGTACGCTTTGCCCTAAGCCTAGTCCCCATACGCCGCCAGTATGAATCGATATATAGGAATTCACCAGCTGATAACCAGCCCCATCTGCATCAGCAAATGGATTGGTGAAAGAAGTGAGTCTTTCCAGACGATAAGAAGATCGGACCGCAAAAAATATAAACCCTGTTACAGCGAAAGACATTAAAAACAACAGGTAACGATACCGAACCTTGGTAAAAAAAAGCAGGACACTGCAGGAACAGACAATCAGCGTTGCGGAACCTAAATCAGGTTGTACCAATATCAATCCAAAGACGACTACTAACACGATTAGAGGTGGTATTACCCCTTTACCAAAATGATTAATCAACGCCTGTTTACGGCTGTAAAAATAAGCAAAATAGATGAGCAGACTTATTTTGGCTATTTCAACAGGCTGAAATTGAAAACCGCCGAGCCCCAACCACCTTCTAGAAAAATTACGCTCGATACCTATTTGTGGAATCAGCACCAACACCAGTAAAAGGAGGGTAACGAGCAATAGTACAGGACTCAACTTCCCATATATTCGATAAGGAATACGCAACGCTAATAACAAGCATAATAAACCAACGCCCGCCCAGAATAATTGTCTATTGACATAATGGCTGGCATTGTCAAAACGTAGATAAGCATAAGGAAAACTGGCACTGTAGACCATCACTATGCCAAAAGTGAGGAACAATATAAATACCACCAATAACGGCATATCCACCTTTCGCCATTGCCCCAATCTTCCCCCTCCTTACGTTTCCATTCCATTCTCTGAAGAAAATAGATAATTCTTCGTGCGTAAATAAATACTTTGTACCAAACCTAATGCCAGCATATTGGTAATCAGCGCACTCCCACCATAACTAATAAACGGCAGTGCAATACCTGTTACAGGCATTAAACCAATCGTCATACCGATATTTTGAAATACTTGAAAGGCAAACAAAGCGACAACTCCAACACAAATATAAACAGCAAAACGATCATTCGCTTTTAAGGTAATCACAATAATGCGATAAATTAATAGAAAATACAATACAATCAACAAACTGCCGCCGATAAAACCAAATTCTTCTCCAATCACGGCAAAAACAAAGTCAGTATGCGCCTCAGGAACACGTCCGCTCTGCACTTGAAAACCTTGATTGAAACCAGAACCTGTGAAATGGCCTGCCCCAATACCCAACTTGGCTTGATCTAACTGATAAGAAAAATTCATGGAGTACTCAGCAGGATCTAGCCAACTGTTGATACGGCCTAATTGATGAGGTTTCAAAAAGGTAGAAAGGATGTCCTGATGGTTTTGAAACAAATACCACAAGAAAACCATGCCACCACTTATAAGCAGGGTCATACCAGTTAGCAGCTTATTATTCATATTGGATGTAAATACAATAGTAAAAGCTGCCACTGCAATCAAAAGAGCCGAACCCAAATCCGGCTGTACCAGAATCAAGAGGAAGGGGCAAGCAACTAAAAGTAGCACTTTGCCTATCACTGGAAGACTTTGAAGAAAGGACATTTTCTCTGCGCCTGCCTGGTGAAAAATAGCTGCCAAATAAATGACAAGGATGATCTTCATCAATTCAGAAGGCTGTAATTCCATAAACCCCAAATTAATCCATCTCTGTGATCCATTACGCTCTATACCAAAGAAACGGACAAACAATAGTAAGGCAAGGCCTGCCAAGTATAAGTAAGGTACCCACTTTTCCAACAGCTCATAGTCAAATTGGGCAACCACCAGCATCAATACACCACTAATGACATACCAAATCAATTGCCTGCTTGCAAAATAAAAAGACTCTCCCCCCGTATACTGTCCCGTACCGCTATATACAGCCGTGACACTAATGAGGAACAACCCAATTAAAATCATCCATATGATATAATCTCCAGCAGGCTTCTTAAGCATCGTTTTCCCTCACTATTTCACAGACATCGATTGCAGCACATATTGAATCACTAATGCATCATCTAGATATCCGACTGGAATTAAATAGTCAGGGAGAATGTCTATCGATGTAATAAAATAAAACAGGGCGCTACCCATTAATAACAGCTCACTTCTGGGCCTTTTCCCCTCTTTAAATGCAATATACATAGATTCCAGTTGCTCGACCATAGGCCCCTGCCCCTGTATGGATGATAGTTTTTCTTTAAATTGCTGCAATATTTTTGTTTTCCCTTGTGGTGTATTACTTTTTTGTTGATACTCGGTGATGGTATCTTTCAGGCGTTCTTCAGAAATATCCTCTACTGGTAATTTCATATCATAAATAATCCCCCGTACATGCGCTAAAGAAATAAACGCCTCTTCTGGTTTTTTCTCAACCAAATCCGTTAAAGGCAGATTCAAAACAGCAGCTATCGATTGAAGATGCTGCAATGTCGCTTGACGTTTTCCATTGATAATACGAGAGATGGTAGACACGTTAATATTAGTTTGCTTTGCGAGCTGACGCATACTGATATTTTGCTCCACCAATTTTTGTCTAATAACCGTTTGATACGTTTCCTTCATCCGACTTCCTCCTTTTAAGGAATAGCTCCATCTTACCTAGGTGTTGACAATATGTCAACACCTAGCAATAAAAAACACTCCGCTTGGTAAATGTATAACCAAACGGAGCATCTGTTTTAACCTTTGACTGAGCCAGCTGCCAATCCTTTGATAAAGTATTTTTGTAATAATAAAAACAAAATAACCATTGGTAACATGGCTATAATTGCTGCAGCCGCCACCAAATTTAAGTTATTTGTATTTTCTCCAAAGAATCCTGATAATGAAACGGTCATCGTTTGCACAGAAGCATCTTGTAAGAAGAAAATAGCAAATTGGTAATCGTTCCATATATAAACACACGAAATAATTAAAATAGAGGCTGTAATAGGTTTCAGTAATGGAAATACAATCCTAAAAAAGATACCCACCGTATTTGCGCCATCTATTCTTGCTGCTTCTTCCAAAGATTTTGGAATGGTTGAGCGAATAAAACCAGCATATAAAAATATAGTTAAAGGCAGGAAGGAAGCCACATTGTTTAATACTGCTACTGTTCGTGTATTCATTAAACCGATATCCACTACTAGTTGATAAAGTGGCACTAATGCTGCCAGCGGAGGTATGACCATGATTGAAATAAAGAATACATACATAAACTTATTCAGTTTTGTTTGTCTTCTTGCCAATGGATACGCAGCCATAGAACCAAAAACAATTAATAGCAGCGCTGCAAAAAAAGTAATAATTGATGTGTTTAGCAAAGCAGTACCTAAAGTGGCTTGTTCCCACGCTTCCCTAAAGTTTGGCCAATTGATTTCTGTCGGAATACTCCATTTTGAACTAAAATCTCCCCTTGCTTTTAAAGCAGTGGTGATCAAAATATAAAAAGGCACAAGATGCAATAGGGCTATAATAATTGCCAGAATAGATAAGATTGTTTTCTTTCTTTTAGAAGTGTAATCCATTATGCTTCAACCTCCTTTCGTCTAAAGTACACAAGTGCAGTAAGACTTAAAATTAATATAATCACCATCATTAATACACCTTGTGTAGCAGCGTACCCAGCATCTTGACGTGAGAAATATAAATCATACATAAAAGTTGACATGGACTGTGAAGCATTACCTGGTCCGCCACTAGTTAATGAGATGATAACATCAAACAATTTAAGCCCACCAATGATATTGATTACCATGTTAATTGTGACAGATGGCATAATCAATGGTAATGTAATATTCTTGAATTGTTGAAATGACGTCGCACCATCAATATCGGCTGCTTCATAAAATTCTTTTGAGATACTTTGTAAACCTGCTAAGTAAATAATCATTGCAATACCAACAAATTGAAAGGTATTTACAAAGACAATAATCCAAATGTTTAATGAAGGATTGCTTAAGGCATTTATCGGTTCCATTCCTAACCACATAAAGATATCATTTAAAGCTCCTCCCTGATACGCAAAGAAGAAATACCAAATATAGCCCATGATTAGTGGACTTATAATAACTGGTAAATAAACAATGGTTCGAGTGACAGCTTTAAATTTTATACTTTGATTTAATAGCAATGCATAAGCTAAACCTACAATATTTTGAAAAATCGTACTCCCTAATCCATAAAGTAATGTATTTCTAACTACCGTCCATGTATCAGGGTCTGTTAGCATTCGAGTATATTGATCTAGACCGATAAAATTGGATGTTTGCGAAAATCCATTCCAATCTGTAAAAGAAATCCGAATTCCGTTTAAAAATGGATACACAATAAAAAATCCAACAAACAAAAAGGCTGGTAAATACATCCACCAAAGTGATGATGTCTCACCCATCTTTCTTTTCTTAATGGTTTTAATACTCATTATATTCAACCCCTATTGCCAAATAACGAGTAAGAGTAATACTCTCACTCGTTACTCAAATTATTTTATTCCGAATCTTCTTGTTGTAATAAACGGTTATATTCTGTTTCCATTTTTTCCGATACACCTTCTGGAGTCAAAGAACCGGAAAGCAATTCTTGTCCTGCAGTTCCCATTGGTTCCCACATACCACTTGGCAAGAATATGCGATCAAAATAAGGTTCTACCTGAACATCAGCATATTCATCGTAGTCAGATTGATAGTATATATCTGCCGAAGCATTTGTTAAACCTGTAGGTAACCCTGTTCCCTCCGCAAGTTCTTTAACAATTTCAGGTTGTGCTAAAAATTCAATAAATGTTCGTGCTTCTTCTGGATGTGATGTATCTTTCCAAATGGCAAAGGTGTGACGTTCACCACCAATCCAACTCTGTTCTCCACCTTCATGAATTGCAGGGACAGGCATTACACCTAATTCAACATCCGTATTCAGTTCACTAACAGCTTGTATAGGTGTTGTCCCCATTACAAAAGCCATTTTATTTTGAGCTAATAATTGTGTTTGTTCATGTGTTTGAGCAGTTAAGGCATCAACGTTCAGGAGTTCATTTTCTTGCATTTCAAGTAATTTATCAGCTAAATATGTGTATGGTTCCCAGTCGAATGAACCTTCCAATAGTTCTTCACTATAATCGTGATCTGGATGAGTTATTAAAAGAGGAGTAGCAAACTCATCAAAATACTGTCCAAATGAACCTTCCTCACTACCTGCGAACCACAATGGAGCTACTTCACCGTCACTTTCATTTTTGATAGTTTCAAGAGCATTCATAAACTCATCAATTGTTGTAGGAGGATCTATACCATATTCATTTAATACTGTTTTATTATACGTTAAACCATCCTTAGCTTGATTGATCGGGTAAGCATAAACTTTCCCTTCTTCATCTTTAAATATAGTATCTAATGCTGGATCCAGATCTTCTACCCAATCCATATCTTGAAGATCCATTGTGTATTCACCATATCTATTTTGTGCCCAGCCATGTGTATCAAACAGGTCTGGCATATCGTTAGCAGCCATTTTTACTCGTAATTGACTTTCATATTCACCGGCTGGAAAATTATAATCAATTGTGATATCTGGATTTTCTTCTTCAAATTGATTAATCACATCTTCCATGGCTGCTTGATCTGATTCATTTGTGACCGTTGAAAATAATGTTAACGTGACAGCACCATCACTATCACCAGTGGAATTATCATCACTAGCACAACCAATTAGTGCAATACATAAAAACAAGCCTAACAATGTGTAAACAAGTGTTTTTTTCATAATGTTACTCCTTTTTAAGAAATTCTTCTTTGTTGAAAGAAACACTATTCTTTTCTATAATTACATTATCCGTGCTCTCACAACAAAGAGTGCGGTAGTACCTTTATAGTCCTAGAAATTGCCCTCGCAAAGCTTTTCTAGGGCTTTTTACAAAATTCAACATCACCCCCTTTGATTTAGTAAAGTTTTTTATCTTTTCATCGCTCCACAACTTTCTCTTTCAATTAACTCTATAGGAACAGTTACTTTCAGTGGAATGTCTCTCCCCATAAGGCGTTCCATCATTAATTTAGCTCCTACGTTACCCATTTCTTCAGCAGGAACTCTTACTGTCGATAAAGGACTACTTGCGTACTTGGCCATTTCTATATCATCAAAGCTAACAATTGCTACTTTTTCGGGTACTTGTATTTGTGCCTCTTGTAACGCACGTAATGCTCCTATCGCCAGTGGATCACTGGCAATAAAAAATGCCTCTGGCAAATTTCCTTGTTGTATAGCGACATTCATTAATCGATAGCCATCAGACATAGTGAAATCACCAATAAATTCATGTTTAGAATCATATAACCCCATTTTTTTCATTTTTTCTTTATAAGCAAGATATCTCTCATCTACATTCCTTCGTTTCATTTTTTTAGTGTGCTCTGTTTGATCACCTCCTAAAAATCCAATCTTTTTATGGTTTAATTTTAACAAATGGTCTAAAGCAATATTCGTGGCTTTTTTTAAATCAATAATCACGGAATCATATTCATCTTCATTTGGTGAATAGTCAATGTATACGAAATGATTTATTTTTCGGCTTAATTGTTCGACAACTGTTGTATCAATACCACCAATTACAATTAAGCCATCAAGTTCCTCGTTGATGCTAGGTTGTTCTAAATTTAAATTGGACAAACGATAAATTTCTGCACAGTCCAAACCTAACTCTTTACAGTGATTTTCTACTCCTTGTCTGATTGAGAGAAAATATGGGTCACTAAGCTCCTCTTCAAAGGATTGACATAACAACATACCGATTTTATATTTTTCTTTATGTTTAGTAAAATTATTGTTTTGCCTTTGTTTTTTTTTTGGTTTTGTAATTCAAACTTTGAGCCACTGTTATAATTCGTTGTCTAGTTTCATCAGTTACGGATATTGAACGATCATTATTCAATACTCTTGACACAGTAGAAGAAGATACTTCTGATTTAGCTGCAATATCTTTTATTGTAGCCATAGAAAAACTACCCTCCTTTGTTTACTAAAATAGTTCAATAAATTAGTAAACATTTCATTGAATAGAGTGTAGCAAATTTTTTAAGCGGTTTCAATAACTTTTTTATATTTTTGATAAATATAATAAGATAGTCATAAAACACTTCACACTTCAAATAAAAAGTGTTTTATGACAGCTTTATATTAGATTATGATTTGTTTACTAAAAATTTATTTTGATCTTATTCAAAACTAAAGGGATATTTGATTACATACAAAAATCCCCTGAACGTTACATACATTAATTTGATAAAAAAGTAGACAATTCAATTAGAAGGAGAATTTAAGGATAACCATTTTTCATAATTCACACTAGCCAATTAACATTTCCAATAATAGTGGCACATTTTCATCCGACATGGATCCGTTCTTGCTGGATGTTCAACAAAAAATTGGTTTCCTCCTCTAATAAAATCGTTAGAACCTGAAGTATAGATTGCTATTTTGCTTTCACTCCACAACTATCTCGTTGGACAAAGGAAGTTGGAACCGTCACTTTCAAAGGAATCTCCCTTCCTTTCAATCGATCCAGCAACAATTTAACACCTGTCTCCCCCATCAACTCTGTTGGTACATTTACAGTAGACAATGGACAACTGGCAAACTGCGCCATTTCCACATCATCAAAGCTCACTATCGCTACATCTTCTGGAACCATTATTCCTTTTTCTTGCAAAGCTCGTAAGGCCCCTACTGCCATCGGATCACTCGCAATAAAATAGGCTTCCGGTATATTTCCTCTTTCCAGTGACTTCTTCATCAAACGATAGCCATCCGTCATCGTGAACTCGCCCACCAGTACATGTTCTTCTATAAATTTATCAAGCTCTTTCATTTTTTTCGTGAACACTTGAAAGCGCTGATCCTCAAACAGACGTTTTTGATTTGCCTTCATATATTCTGCTTGTTCCCCACCAATGTAACCAATTCGTTGATAGCCTGCCGAAAACAGATGGTCGACTGCCATATTCGTCGATTTCTCGAAATCCACTACCACCGAGTCGAAGCGATTCTCATCTGGTGCATAATCGACAAAAATCAGATGTTTTACCTTCTGTTGTAATTGCTCAACAAGATCCATATCTACTTTGCCGACAATAATCAAGCCATCCAGCGTTTTATTCAGCTGAGATACTTGAAAATTGTAGATACGGTAAATCTCATTGACCTCCACACCTGAATCCCGACTTTGCCGCTCAATCCCCTGCCTGATAGATAGAAAATAAGGGTCACTTAGCTCCTCTTCCACAGATTGGCACATGAATAGGCCAAATTTGATGGGTTCTTTTTTATCGACATTTTGTTTCTTCCTAACTCGAACCGTTTGATAATTTAGTTGCTTCGCCACTTCCAATATTCGATTTCGTGTCTCTTCCGTTACTGACAAAGACCTGTCATTATTCAGCACCCTTGATACAGTCGCTAATGACACCTTTGATTTTTTTGCAATATCCCTAATTGTCGCCATAATCGGTCGCCCTCTTTTTAGTAAAAATATAGTTTAAATTAATTTTATTAACTAAAATTTTATCTGGTGTACATACTATCAAATTCATAAAGCGGTTTCAAGTGTTTTTCTTTAGATCTATTAAAAAAATCGAGAGAAGCTGTCTTTAGGACGCTTCTCTCGATTAAAGATTCTCGCTTTTTATATTTTTGGAACCACAACTTTCTCTAATCACCAATCGTGTTGGCACAATTACTTTTAACGGGATTTCCCTTCCTTCTATCCGATCGATCAACAATTTCACGCCTGTCGCCCCCATTGTCTCGATTGGAACGTGAATCGTAGTAAGAGGAGAACTCGCAAATTGTGCTAACTCTACATCATCAAAACTAACAAGAGCCACCTCATCAGGTACCGCCATTTTTTCTTCCCTGAGGGCTCTTAGGACACCAATTGCCATCGGATCACTCGCAATAAAATAGGCATCTGCTATATTCCCTTTGGCGATGGCTTCCTTCATCAAGTGATACCCATCTGACATGGTAAAATCTCCAACATGAACATGTTTCTTCTTATATCTCCCTGCTTCTTTCATTTTCTCAATAAATGCCGTATGACGCTCATCTTTACTCTTTTGTTTGTCTTGCCCATTGATAAACTCAAAGGTATAACCGCCAATGAAACCGACTGTTTTAGCACCTAATTGAAGTAAATGCTCGATTGCCAAATTCGTTGATTTTTGAAAATCAACCATTACCGAGTCATATTGGGTTTCATCTGGTGAATAGTCCAAGTAAACCACGTGTTTTACTTTTTCTCGTAAAATAGGAGGCAATGCTGGGTCCACCTTGCCAATTAAAATCATCCCATCTAACCGTTGATACAGTTGAGTTGGTGTAAAATTACGCAATCGATATATCTCGGTTACTTCTATCCCGCTTTTCAAACATTGTTCTTCTACTCCTTTTCTTAATGTGAGAAAATAAGGATCCTTCCATTCCTCTTCCAATGACTGACATACCAGTATCCCCACTCGATAAGACTGCTTTTTTGCACTATTCTTTTTTTTGCGTAGTTTGATGGTTTTATAATTTAAATTATCTGCTATTGTCATGACACGTTGGCGTGTTTCTGCTGTAACGGAGAGGGTCAAGTCATTATTCAGCACTCTTGAAACAGTGGCAGGAGAGACATTTGCCTTTTCCGCTATGTCTTTTATTGTTGCCATATATTATTGCCACCTTTTTTATAGTAACTCATCACCTTTAACTCTCTTGCACGCGAAGCAACTCTTGTTTTTCTGCAACCCTAGTAAACACATACAAACACGTTCGCATCGTAATATAGGCTGTTAGACTTCCAGAAAAGAAGAGGATGGCATAAGGTAAAATAAACATACACAACAGCATAATAGCCAAGCTGATTAGCATTCCTATATTTGCCAACGGATGGCTCAGCATTAAATAGAAGGCATATTTACATACTTCTTTTAACGAGACTTGATAATGTACATACACCGGAATGACATATAACATCACTAAACCAATGACGATCATCACTGTAAGCAGCGGCCATTTAATCATCCCGTGAAATCCACTATGATAATAGGACATATATTGAATGTTGACATAACACAGAAAGGAAACGGCCAGAAAAATAAGACCTATGACATTGCTTTTCACAAACTCTTTCTTATAGATTGAATAAAACATTCGGAAGTCCCATTCTTGTATATTTCCTAATAACCAACGCCTAATAATCGTAAACATGGCTACCGTCGCCGGAAATAAACCAAAGACAACCAAACCTAGTATGGTGAAAATAAGCCATAACACGTTCAAATAGGCCATCCTAGTAATCCATTCCATCCCGTTCATTACGCTTTTCACACTAGCACCTCTTTTCCTTGACGGACCACCTGCAGCAACCGTAGATTGCTGCAGGTTCGTTTTAGACTAACCTTTTATACCCGTTAAGGTAATCCCTTCAATAATATACCGCTGGGCAAATAAATAGACGATAATCACCGGTACAATCGAAATAGTCGCTCCCGCCATCATATATGACCAGTTGGTCACGTATAAACCTTTAAAATTGTTCAGTAAAAGCGGAACCGTAAAATTAGTCGGTGTAGATAAATAGATTAAGGCATCAATAAAATTATTATAGGTCTGCATAAAGATAAAAATAGACATCGCAGCAAGCGCTGGTCGAATTAATGGCAGGATCACACTCCAATATATTCTGATTGGATTGGCTCCATCCATTATCGCCGCTTCCTCTAATTCTTTAGGGATGCCTCGGATAAATTGACGCAGCAAGAATACTGCAAAGGCGTTAAATAAAGCACCAGGGATAATTAAAGGCAAATGCGTATCTAGCCATCCTAACCAATCCATAATTAAATATAATGGAATCATGGTCACTTGCTTTGGAATCATCATCGTTGCCAGGAATAAAATAAACAGGACACCAGAACCTTTAAACCTTAATTTAGCAAAGGCGTAGGCCGCCATGGAGCCTGTGAATATCTGTCCTACCACGGCAATCGTTGTAATATAAAAGCTATTCCAATAGGCACGCCCAAACGGCATGGCTTGAAAGGAATCAATATAATTTTGCCAAACGACTGGGTTGGGAATCCACACCGGTGGAATCGCAAAAATTTGCGTCATATCCTTCAACGAGCTACCGATCGTCCAGAGAAAAGGGAAGACCATCAGAAAGGAACCAATAATCAAGACAATATGCAGCAATACTTTTCCAAACGATAACTTAGTCTTCATAGTATACCCACCTTTTCTGCAGTGTGAACTGTATCAAGGTAATGATCAAAATAACCACGAACAAAACCATAGCAGCAGCCGAACTCATCCCAAATTGAAAATCGATAAAGGCATTTTGATAAATATGATATACCATCGTATAACTTGCTTTACCTGGCCCTCCCTGTGTTAAAACAAAGGCTTGGTCAAACACTTGGAACGAGCCAATCAGCGCCATAATCGTTAAAAAGAAGGTAGTTGGCGACAACATAGGAAGCGTAATCTTATAGAATTGTTGAAACTTGGAAGCCCCATCGATTTCAGCAGCCTCGTAGTATGTTTTCGATATTCCTTGCAACCCAGCTAAGAAAATGACCATATTATAACCCAATTGCCACCAGATACTTAAGATCGCAATCGAGATCATCACAATACTGGTATTGGTTAACCAGTTCGGTCCGTCTATACCAATCGCCGCAAGCATTTGATTTAAAATACCAATATCCCCATTTAAAATCCACATCCAAATGACGGCGATAGATACGGAACTAGTGACTACTGGCATAAAGAAAAATAAACGATAGAATTCTTTCCCTTTTATCTTATTCAAGGCAATCGCAAGTATAAGCGATAACAGCAACCCTACCGGCACCGTTAGAATGGTATATAAAATCGTATTATAAGTAGCCGTCCAAAAATCAGATTGGGTCAGTTGGTTGATATAATTACTGATTCCTACAAACGTTCGTTGGCCAAAGCCATCCCACTTCATAAAGCTTAAAACAAAGGCAGAGATCAATGGAATAATGGCAAAGGCGAGTAAACCAAGCAATTGTGGCGTTAAAAACAGGAGTCCCCATTTTGCATTTTGTTTCTGCACGTTTCCTTCCACCCTTCTTTCCGTAGTATAGGGAAAGGGCAAGCCATTGCACTCACCCTTTTCACGATCGTTTACTCTTCGTTACGATATTCTTCGATCATATCTTTGCCTACTTGATCAATCTCTGCTACTGCTGCATCCAGTTCTTCTTCCCCTAGGTATAATAAATCTAAAATACTATTTATTTCTTCATCTAAGCCCGGAATAGTTGTCTGTTTATCTTCCACCATGCCAATATTTCTCACATCTACTAAATAACTCGAGTGTTCTGGGATATCAGCCTGCTCTACAATATCATCGGCAGCTTCTACAGAAGGTACCGCATTCCCCCCATCTGTCAATCGGGCACGCTGACCATCCTCTGAGGTATAAAAGGACAAGAATTTTATGGCCTCATCTACGTGATCCGAATGCTCCCCTACCGACAGATAAGCAGTAGCAATACCTGCTGTTTCCGTTTGCTCACCAGTATTGGTCGGCCAAGGAATATAATCAAATTCTAATGCTTCATTCTCACTAAACATCGGCGTCAGCCATCTGCCCGCTGCTACAAATGCCGTTTGATTGGACATAAACATCGCGTCTGGTCCTTGCCCTTCCGGTAACGCTCCTGCATAGGTGAAATTACCAGCCGCAATATTTTCACTTACATAACCAAACGCCTCTTGCGCCTCTGGATTATCTGCTAAAATCATATTCGTGTCTTCATCATACATATTACCGCCATTTGTCCAAATCCAGCTAAAATTGTGCATCGCACTATTTTCAGCGACAAAACCATACTTTCCGCTCTGTGCTACCTGCTCACTCAGCTGTGAAAAATGCTCCCAATCCCAGTCTCCGGCTTCGAATAGCTTTTGCGGTTCTTCTGGATCGATACCGGCTTCCTCTAGCACGTTCTTATTATAGTAGATCAGCATTGGATTGGAATCGACGGCCGTACCATAAATACCATCATCGTTCCTCGCAGGTCCCCAAAGTCCTTCTGCAAATTCATCTGGTGCTACATAGCTGTCATCTGATTCTAGAAATTCTGTCAATTCTACAATTCTTCCTGTTTTGATTAATTGCGCCATATATTCTGCCCCTACATAGAACAAATCGGTTGCCTGACTTCCTTGTAGTTGAGTAAATAACTGCTGGCGATAGGTATCACCTGGAGCAGGGATTAGTTCGACTGACACATCTGGATTCTCCTCCATATAGGCATCCAATGCCCTTTGGTATACCTTTTGTTCTGCAGGATTTCCCCACGCTGTCATGGTCAGTTTTACATCAGCATCTGGATTCCCACCACCTGAACCACCATCCCCACTACCTGAGTCATTGGAGCATGCAGAAAGGAAGATAAACACGAAACCAAGTAACATGATCGTAACGAATCTTACTCTTTTCATTTTTTGTTTCCCCCTCTTGTTTTAGTAAACAAACCTTGTCAAACTCCTGAAGCCTAAACACAATAAACGGATAAACGTAAGCCACTAATAGGGACAATCCCTCTCGATGAATGCGTTTACAATATACATATTTTTAAAAAACTAAAACATGCACATAAATTAAGTAAATGTATTAGTTAGAATGAATGTTTGATACGCTGCCGCCTTCCTCGTGATAGGCATTATATGCACAAAACTAGGAGTCGTGATGATTTTGCATTCAGAAAACGATAAGATCATACCACATAAATTCTTAGTCTGATTACAGCTATGATGGCAAATAATCCTTGCAGCACCTCATCACTTAGCCATTCATATAAATCCTACACCTCCTAATTTACTCAAAATGTCATCCGGTTATCATTCTGATTATTCTTTTACCTATGAACAAAATATTTAGTAAATTTATGTAATATGATACTTATTAGTTTATATAATATGCTAATAAATACTAAAAGTCAATGAAAAAATTACTAATAGTTCTATTAATGTTATATAATATACCGAGAATGTAGAAGATAGAATGGTAAGATTTTTATAAAAAGAGCCGTTACGAGCCTATAAAAAAACAGCCGACAGATCCAATCATCTGCCGGCTGTTTTTATCATAGACCGATTCATTTATTATTTATACTCTGGCAACCAATTGACAAGTTTCTCTTTCAAAATCATGCACGTTTCAAGGGTTATTCAGCGTTGAATCGTGTTGGCCGCAATTACGTAATATTATTTTTTCAGGTTTTCTAATTTCAAATGTAATTCGTAGATCCATATTAACGCTTGCTTCCCAAATATCAGGATTTTGATAACCTTTCATCTTTTTAATCCTGAGTGAAGGGTGGGAGAAATTATCTGCCATTAATTCTAACGTATCTTGGATTTTTATTTGAGCTTTTGTATCCATCTTTTTGTATTTTCTAACAAAAGACTTTGTGAAATAGAGCTCCATCTATTTATCCTCGTTCACCCATGAATCCGCCTCGTCACTATCTAACCATTTTATAGCTTCTTCTGGGTTTTTAAAAGATTTCACACGTTTTGCTTTAATATCTTCATCGGCTTCACGCTCACCTTTTTGCCATTCTTCCGTCCAAAACCATGCCTGATCTCTTTCAATGGTTATGACTGGAATTAATACAATACGACCATTTTCAATCGCTACTTCAAGTTGTTCTCCTTCTTTTAATTGTAGCTGTTCGATTACATCAGTGGGGATTGTTACTTGATTCTTTCCACGTAAACGTACACTTTTTCCAGGCATAGTATCCCTGCTTTCCGTTATACTTACCATGATTATATCCAACCTCCCATTAATATATTCATAAATTCTTACTTTGTTACTTTTATTTTAGCACTTTATTTGCCCTCTGTCATCAAGTAAAACTATGCTAAACTAATATACAAAAAACAGCTGGCAGATCCAATTATCCACCAGCTGTCTTTCATATATTCGCTCATTATTTGTACGTTGGCAACCAATCCCCATGTTCCTCAATCAAATCATCACATAAGGCAACAATATCGTCTAATGATAGCTCGGCTGCTGTGTGCGGATCGAGCATAGCTGCTTGATAAATCTTTTCTTTCTTTTGCGTCAAGGCCGCTTCAATCGTTAACAATTGGGTATTAATATTGGTTCGATTTAAGGCAGCAAGCTGTTCTGGCAAATCACCTACATACGTAGGTGTTACCCCGCTTGCATCAACCAGACACGGTACTTCTACGACAGCATTTTCTGGCAGGTTACTAATCAATCTGCCCGTATTTAAGACATTTCCGCCAATCTTAAACGGTTTATTGGTCTCCATTGCTTCAATAATGTAGGAGCCGTATTCGTGCGAACGCTCATGAGTCAAATTCTGATCATTAACTAAATCATCGCGCATTTGCTTCCAGCGCTCAATCTGATTGACACAACGTCTTGGATATTCATCTAGTGGAATATTATAACGATCGATTAATTCTGGATATTGACTTTTAATAAAGTATGGATGGTATTCTGCATTATGTTCGGATGATTCTGTGACATAGTAACCGAATTTATCCATCAATTCAAAGCGCACCATATCATCATGCTTTTCTTTTTGTTTTTCTTTGGCGCGTTTTTTGATTTCTGGGTATAGATCTTCTCCATCACGAGTGATCTCTAACAGCCAAGCCATATGATTAATACCGGCAATCTTCCATTGCACGTTATCTTTCGGCATTTCTAGTGATTCAAGTAAATGACTGGCACATACCTGTACACTGTGGCATAGTCCTACAGTTTTGATCCCTTCTTGCAACATAACATTGGTCAAAACTGCCATCGGATTGGTATAGTTCAAGAACCAGGCATCTGGGCAGACCTCTTTCATATCACGAGCAAATTCTCGCATCACCGGGATGGTACGAAGATTACGGAAAATTCCTCCTATCCCCAATGTATCCGCAATCGTTTGGCGTAAACCATATTTCTTTGGCACTTCAAAATCGGTAATCGTACAAGGATCATACCCGCCAACCTGAATGGCATTAATGACATATTTTGCTCCGCGCAAAGCCTCTTTACGATCTGTGTACGCCTTCACGGTTACCGTAGCATTCATGCTTTCTTTCAAATTATTCAGCATCATTTCAGAATCATTCAAGCGCTCATGGTCAATATCAAATAAGGCAAACTCAAAATCTTGCAAGGCGTCGACCGTCATACAGTCCCCTAGCACATTTTTGGCAAACACCGTACTTCCTGCTCCTAAAAAAGTGATCTTAGACATAAAATATCCTCCTTTGAATCGTATTAAATTGCTATTGCTTATTCCCATCATAATCCGTTAATGAATTGGTTTCAATCGTAAATATTTTTGAAAAGGGTAATATATTGCTCTTTAGCCTTAGTCAATAAACAAACGATCAACAGGCATCACCGATTTATCACGGCGATAATGACTCGGTGTACTGCCAATTAATTGCTTGAACACTTTACTAAAATAATTTCCTGTTGTATAACCAACTTCTTGGGCAATTTGTTCCACTGTTTTATGGTCATCCATTAATAAATCAAGGGCATGCTGAATGCGGATTTTCGTCAAATATTGAACTGGTGTTTCCTTGACTGAATTAACAAACAGGCGGGTAAAGTGGTACTTCGACAGACCAGACACGGAAACCATATCGTCTAAGGTCAAATCCTCGGGGTAATGCCGTTCGATATATTGCTTTGCTTGTTGAATAGCAATCGGGATATCTCTGACTTGCTGTTCTCCATATTCCAAATACTCTAAGCATTCCATCAGAAAGGAATAGGCATACGATGAGGCCTCATAGCCATGGTTGATCCCCGTTGTTTCAATTTTTTCCAATGTCCGCCATATATGCCTGATCGGTCGAGCTTGCGTTGACATATGAAACAGATGCCCATGTTTTTCTGTCATTTGTTGAAACAGAGTGAGCGCCTCTCTCCCATACATCGTAAAATAAATAAACTCCCAATTTTCTGAAGTATCCGGAAGGTAATAACAATGATCACTTGGTATGTAGACAAAAAATGCCTTTCCCTTGGACAGCTTATGGACAGTATCACCAATACGGATGGCACCTTCCCCGTTTAAGGTATATTGAAAGACAATTCGTCCGTCTTCGCCCCTTTGCAAACCATTCCATTGATAACTGGAATCTGCACGATTTTCACGACCAATCGCATGTAGACCAGCTACCCGTTCTTGATACGCTCCCTTAAAGCGAAACCCATATGTATTATGTCTTGAATACGATGGCAAAACGACCCTCCTCCTTTTCTTAGTACATTTTTTCTTCATTATAACATTGATCGTCCTATAACTGGCTGGAAGACATCCACTATTTTAACGAGCCAATGACCTCTTTCAACACCGTATTGATAAAATTATCGGCCCCCTTGATTGACTTCCTATCGCAAATCCCTTAAGCTTGCTTTATATACGAAAGATGGAGGAATTGTGATATATGTTACAAGCTACCAATGTTAGTCTACGCTTTGGAGATAAAAAACTGTTTGAAGATGTGAATATTAAATTCACAGCGGGTAATTGCTATGGGTTAATCGGAGCTAATGGGGCAGGTAAATCAACCTTCCTAAAAGTGTTATCCGGTGAAGTAGAGCCTCAATCCGGGCATGTGTCCCTTGGTAAAGATGAGCGCCTGGCTGTGCTAAAGCAGGATCACTTTGCTTACGAGGAATATGAGGTATTGACTACCGTGATTATGGGTCATACGCGTTTGTATGAGGTCATGCAAGAGAAAGACGCCATCTATGCCAAAGGCGAATTCACTGAAGAAGATGGCATGCGTGCCGCTGAATTAGAGGGTGAATTTGCCGAGATGAATGGCTGGGAGGCAGAGTCAGATGCTGCCATTTTGTTAAAAGGACTAGGAATCGAAGAAGCGCTGCACACTCAGAAAATGGCCGAATTATCTGGTTCTGACAAGGTAAAAGTATTACTGGCACAAGCGTTATTTGGCAACCCGGATATCTTGCTTTTAGATGAGCCAACCAACCACTTGGATATTCAGGCAATCCAATGGCTGGAAGAATTCCTGATTAATTTTGAGAATACGGTGATTGTTGTCTCTCACGACCGTCATTTCTTAAACAAAGTATGTACCCACATTGCCGATGTCGATTACGGCAAGATTGAATTATATGTGGGGAACTATGATTTCTGGTATGAATCCAGTCAGCTTGCCCTGCAGATGGCCAAAGATCAAAATAAGAAAAAAGAAGAAAAAATGAAGGAACTGCAGAATTTCATTGCACGCTTTAGCGCGAATGCTTCCAAATCGAAACAAGCCACTTCTCGTAAGAAGATGTTGGATAATATTACACTGGATGATATCAAACCTTCTTCCCGTCGTTATCCATATGTCGCCTTTCAGCCGGGACGTGAGATTGGTAATGACTTACTTCGTGTCGAAGGGTTATCCAAAACAATCGATGGCAAAAAGGTGTTAGACAACGTAAGCTTCACCTTAAAGCCTTATGACAAGGTCGCTTTTATCGGACCAAATGAAATAGCAAAGACCGTGTTATTCGATATTTTAATGGGTGAAACCGAACCAGATGAAGGCAGTTTTACATGGGGAGTTACGACATCGCAGTCTTATTTTCCAAAGGATAACGCGAAGTTTTTTGATGGAAATGAATTGACATTAGTGGAATGGCTGCGACAATATTCACCAGATGACCAAACCGAAACCTTTTTACGTGGGTTCTTAGGACGCATGCTCTTCTCCGGTGAGCAAGCCTTGAAAAAAGCAAGTGTACTTTCCGGTGGAGAAAAGGTTAGGTGTATGTTATCGAAAATGATGTTAGCCAATGCCAACGTGTTAGTAATGGATGAACCTACGAACCACTTAGACTTGGAGTCGATTACTTCTGTCAATAACGGGTTGATCAATTTCAAAGGATCGATCTTATTTACGTCACATGATCACCAATTTATCAATAGTATCGCCAATCGTTTGATTGAAATCACGCCAAGCGGCATTATCGATAAAGAAATCAGTTATGATGAATATGTAGCCGATCAGAAATTACAAAAAGAAGTAGAAGCAATGTATGCCTAAACAGAAACCTGCACCCAACTTTCGGGTGCAGTTTTTTTATTTGAAATAATTGTTGGCATAGCTTGTCCCCTATCTAGCATATGTATAGGATAACAAGTAGTAGAAAGGAGACTATTCTATGCCAAAACCAAGGCAGCTTTCCTCTCATCAACTAATTCGCTATGTCGTCGGCTACGTATTTATTGCTTCCGCTATTATGAAGCTCGTCATCGCAGACTTTGTCGGTACATTCGCCAATATGGGGGTGCCCTATCCAGAAATGACCGTATGGCTGGTAGGAATTACGGAATTATTATGCGGCGGATTAATCATTGCCAATTATTATGTAAAAAAAGCCACTATTCCGTTGTTCGTCATTATTATTGCTGCGATTATACTTACCAAGATACCAACTCTTTCGTCAGGCTTATTTCATTTTTTATTTGAAGCAAGGTTAGATATCGTAATGTTTATCCTGCTCTATATTTTATGGAAGCAAGAGCATTAGCATCTCGCGAAAACGTTGACTGCATGAGAAGGGGCATGGTTTCTCTTGCCCCTTGTTTATCATCTTGTACACGTCTGTCGTCTGTTGGGTAATGAATCTTATCTTTTTTACTTCCGGTTGAATGTTGTCAAGCCGTATATTCACATAAATGAATTAGTTTTGCGGTCCATTTGCGGTCCATTTGCGGCCCATTGTGATAATCATTGTTGTTATTTACTAACATAATGACTACTTCTTGAATGACCTTTTAATTCAATCAATTCTTCATCTCTCAATCGTTGTAACACTCGTTTACTGGTAGTCCGAGAGAAACCACATAACCTCTCTACATCCCCCCTAGTAATTTTCTTGTTTTTTGCTAAATAATCCAAAATCATCTGTTTTGCTTGGATTTCATCAAATTCTTTATCCTTGGTATATTGAATAGTCTCACCAATATTTTCATATACTCTATGAGTAAACATGTATCTATTTCTTGCTGAACGTTGAAGTACATTTTTCTCCTGAACAAGTTTATTCAATACGTTTGATACGGACGACACCGGAATTTGGGCTACCTCTGCAGCTTTTTTTACTGTGATAGTCTTTTCTAATTTAATTTGTTTTAATATACAAATTTCTGATACTGAAAATTCACCATTAGACTCTTGTTCATTTTTTATAAAACGCAAAAAATCAGCATCTTCCAAGTTGCTTCTGAGAGTAAGACTAACTGCATCACTATGAAGATTATATTCAGGTGCGGACTTCCCTGATGACAGCATATCCTTAAATATAATATCTACCCCTTGACCAGAACGTTGCACATATTTTAATTTTTGCAAAGTCTCCGCAATCAACTTATTTCTTGGAGAAGAAGGATGAGTGATTATATTTGTGTTATCCACTCCTGCGGGGAAAGAGCCAGGATTTTCTATTATAATTTCTGTTGGATAAAACTTCATAAAAATGGATGAACTGTTTTCATAATCTCGATGCGAAATAGCATTCAGTAATGCTTCTTGAACAACATTGATAGGGTATTCTTGCACTTCTAATTTAAATAAACCCATTTGAATATTTTGAATACCATTTCTATCTTCAAAAAACTGTTGAATTCTTTCTACGCTTGAACAATGGGTATCTTCAACTCTAAACGTTTATTATATTCAATTTCGCCATCTTTATATGTCAGAAGAATTATTTCAGATTGGGGCATATATTTAGCGATAGCCTCTTTTTTTCCTACAAACAGTAGCCCAGCAACAGTTAATTTTATTTCATTGTCAACATATTCTAACAGTTGTAGATCTTTTAAAAAGCTGATATTATCTGCTTGATATAAAGTCGATTCACTATCCCTAGATTGAATCATTCGTTTTAAACGCCCTACCTCTATAAAATCAATATCATTTTCTGTAGTTGTTACAATTATTTTCGCTGAGTAATCTCCATCAAATCCTTTTATTTTATTTGAGGCATATTCGGATGGATAAAGTGGTTTAGTGTTCTTACCCAACCTTTTATAAACCACTCCTTTTGATGTCGCTACTATATCTGAAGATTTTTCAATAGTTAATTGTAAAATACACTTCCCATTTATATTCTTTATTTCGATGTCAGTAAATAAGTTCGGTATAGTTTTATCATATATATTTTCAATTATTTTCTGATCATCAAAATTTGCACAACCAGTAATTTCGCCATTATCTTCAACACCAATAAATATTTTTCCTCCATCGGTATTTGCGAAGCCTACAGCTTCATTTACTAATATATTAATCAATTCTTTTTTATTTGAAGCTTTTATCCAACTCTTAAACTCAACATATTTTGTTTCACCTTGACGAATAATCTGCTCTATATTCACTGTTACACCCCCTAAAAAGTGTGATGTTAATAACTTTAATTATTATTTTTATCATAGCATATTTCCAATAAAAAAATATATTATCCCGATTTTTCATGAACCGTAATAGAATTCCTACTCAAATCCACCATTTCCTACATAAAAAACATGAGTCAATAATTCTTCATAAGCTTATTATTGCACAAAATCTCATCTATGATATATCCCATTATTCACAAGCATGAATAGGATTATTCCTTATATTAGGTCATTTGATACAGATTTTGTCCAATGACAGCGTTTGCGGATGAACATTTCATATATTTTAGTTTTTTATCTCTATTTATAATAAAGATTGTAGTGTAGCGAAAGGAAAACCCTCTATCTTGCCTAGAAACAAGAGTAAGAAAAAAACAAGGGGCAACCTGTTAAGTGTTATTATTATAGCTACTTTTATTCTTCTCTGTTATACAACTGCTGAGATAGATTTTGACGTGCATTTCCATCATATTAAACCTGTTATAATAAAAATAAAAGGAGGGATGATACACTTGAAAACAATAATAAACATGTACGACCACCTACATTGGGCTAACCAAATCATGCTCGAAACATTGCAGAACACGGAAACAGAAAATTCCCGAGCCATCCGATTATTTTCTCATATTCTTTTTGCAGAAACCGTATGGCTGACCAGGATGCAGGAACAAGATAGTTCATCATTGCCTATCTGGCAGGAAACGACCATCGCAGACTGCAAAAAAATGGCAAGCAGAAATCAAGCAGGCTTTACCGCGTTTCTCGATAGATTAAATGAAACCGATTTAGATCGAATAATAACCTATAAAAATAGTAAAGAGGCAGCATTTCAAAACTCGATTCGAGATATTCTAACACATGTAGCACTCCACGGCCATTATCATCGAGGACAAATAAATGCAGACCTCCGTACCAATCATCACGAACCTGTTAGTATTGATTTTATTACCTTTGTCCGATAATTATTTCATAATAAAACACCTTTTCTACCTGAACAATAGGTTAAAAAGGTGTTTTGTTTTATTTTCATTTAGAGTCAGCGCTTCTCACTCATTTCCAACTACTGCATGATTATTGCTCCTTGACCGTTTTTTTCGCTGCGGCAATCAACGCACGAATCTCCTCACGCTCTCCCTTATGCAGAGCGTCTACGATTTTACTGCCGACGACCACGCCATCGCAATGCTCGGTAAGTGAGGTTACATGCTTTGGCGTAGACACACCAAATCCAGCTAATACAGGGGCATTGCTCTGTTTACGTAATCTCGCCAAATGCTCGCCTAAGTTTTCTTGAAAAGCACTGCGCACTCCCGTTGTGCCCGTTACGGTGACTGCATATAAGAAGCCTTCGGTGCGTTGAGCGATTTCCACAAGGCGCTCCTCGGTACTGGTTAAGGCAGCCAAACGAATCAAGGCAATCGCATTCTTCTGTAAGGCAGGGACGATCATGCCTTCCTCTTCCAATGGTAAATCAGGAATAATCAAGCCATCCACGCCAGCGTCTGCACAAGTCGCAGCGAATGCTTCCACCCCATAGGCATGAATCGGATTGATATAGGTCATCAACACAATTGGTAGTTGCCGCGTTTCTTTTGTTTCCTGTAATTTCTCTAACACGGCGCTTAACGAAACACCTTGCTTCAACGCCCGTAAACCTGCTTCCTGAATCGTTGGACCATCCGCAACGGGATCAGAGAAGGCAATTCCTAATTCAACGGCCGTCGCTCCCGCTTCCTCAAGAAAAGCCAATTGCTCATTCAGCTGATCTAAACCGCCATCACCCGCCATTATATATGGCACAAAGGCCTTGTCGCCTCGCTCCAATACTTCCGTAAATGCCTGATCTAGTTTTTGTTTACCCATTTGCTTCACCACCTAACGCCTCACGGACGGTTTCTACATCTTTATCACCACGACCCGATAGACAAATCACCATCACTTCATCTTCTTTCATCTCTTTTGCCAGCTTCGTTGCATAGGCAATCGCATGGGCGCTCTCTAATGCCGGGATAATACCTTCTGTTTTCGATAGTTCCTGTAATCCTTCCAATGCCTCCGCATCGGTTATATCAACATAGTTCACCCGACCCTGGTCACGCAAATAGCTATGTTCTGGCCCAACTCCTGGATAGTCCAAACCAGCTGAAATCGAATGTGCCTCTTGAATCTGGCCATTATCATCCTGCAGCAAATAGGTCATCGTACCGTGCAGGACACCTTTGCTTCCATAGTTTAATGTGACGGCATGCTTATCCGTATCCACACCCTCACCGCCAGCTTCTACACCATAGAGCTTTACCGTTTCATCTTCTACAAATGGATAAAACATCCCCATCGAATTACTGCCACCGCCGATACAAGCAACCACAGCATCCGGCAAGCAACCTTCTTTTTCCTGCAATTGTTGTTTTGTCTCTGACCCAATCATGCTTTGGAAGTCGCGAACAATCTGTGGAAATGGATGCGGACCTACGACCGAACCAATAATATAGTGAGTATCCTCGACATGGCTTACCCAGTAACGTAACGCCTCATTCACCGCGTCTTTTAACGTGCCGCTTCCTTGTTCAACACTCTCTACCTTGGCCCCTAGAAGCTCCATTCGGAAAACATTCAATTTTTGCCGGCGTACATCCTCTTTACCCATAAAAATCACACACTCTAAACCAAGCAAGGCACAGACCGTTGCCGTCGCTACACCATGCTGTCCAGCACCCGTCTCAGCTACAACCTTCTTTTTTCCCATTCGTAATGTTAACAAGGCTTGGCCCAGCGCATTATTAATCTTATGTGCGCCAGTATGGTTTAAATCTTCCCGCTTCAAATAGATCTTCGGGCCACCCAGTTTTTTCGAAAATCGTTCGGCATAGTAAAGCGGTGTCTCCCTGCCGACGTATTCCTCTAGGTAATGTTGAAATTCCTCGTTAAATGCTGGATCATCTTTTGCCTCATGATAAGCCTTCTCCAGTTCTAATACTGCGGGCATTAATGTTTCTGGTACAAACCTGCCCCCGTATTCTCCATAATGACCGGTTTGATTTGGTACGTTATATGCCACGATTGTCATCTCCTTTCCTTACCGCCTGTATAAATGCCTTGATCTTTGTAAGATCCTTTGTTCCATCTGTCTCCACACCACTGGATACGTCCACTCCAGCCGGCTGCACTTCCTTAATCGCCTCGGATACATTATCTGCACGCAAACCGCCAGCTAATAAAATCTTTTTCTCCAAAAAATCATACGACGTTGTTAAAGACCAGTCAAAGACTTGACCACTTCCGCCACGATAACGGCCAGCTGGGCTATCTAATAAATAATAGGCACAATCATAATCGGCTAGCCGCTCTAAATCTTGCTGGTTATGCACTTCAAATGCCTTGATCACAGGATAGTTCAATCTTTCGCAAAAGGCAGGAGTTTCGTCGCCGTGTAGCTGAATATAATCTAAACCTACTGTCTCAGCAATGTCATGTATTGTTGCGATGTCCTCATTAACAAAGACACCAACCTTTTTGACATGATCCGGGATGGCTGTTGCCAGTTCTGCCGCTTCCGATTTAGTCACGCGCCGCTTACTATCGGCAAACACAAATCCAATAAAATCAGCGCCTGCTTCTACTGCTGTCTGCACAGCTGCTTGACTTCGCAGTCCACATATTTTGACTTGAGTCATCACTCATTCTCCTAACGGTATTCTTAATGATTGAAAGGTTTCCTTTAAATCGCCAGAACGCATCATCGTTTCGCCGACCAGGATCGCCTTAGCACCTGCCTTTTTCACTCTTTCGACATCTGCGGTCGTTCTCATTCCGCTTTCGCTGATCAAAAGCACTTTTTCCGTGTCAATCTCGGCGGCCAATTGCTCCGTAACAGCAAGATCAACCTCAAATGTCTTTAGATTACGATTATTCACGCCGATAATTCGAGCTCCCAGCCGCTTGGCTACTTGTAATTCTTCCTGATTATGCACTTCAAATAAAATCTCTAAACCTTTATTCGCTGCATAAGCATACAATTCCGCCAGCCGTTCTTCTGATAAGGCCGCTGCAATCAACAAAATCAAGTTAGCTCCACCATCATACGCACGGTCTATTTGAATCTCATCGATAATAAAGTCCTTATTTAATACGGGTACATGAACCACTTCTCGCACATCCTGCATATCGCGAATGGACCCTTGAAAAAAAGGCGTATCGGTTAATACGGAAATGGCTCCTGCTCCGCAATCCTCATATAGACGTCCTTGCTCGGCTGGATCCACGCCATCATTAATTAGGCCTTTAGATGGCGAAGCCCGCTTCATCTCAGCAATAATACTCATTCGATCCGACTGCATAAAAGTATCGAATAAGGAAACATTCACTCGTTTGCCTTGAATAGTACCTGGCTTATAATCCTGCTTTAATACATCCACTTCTTTTCTCTTTTCCGTTAAAATCTTATCTAAGATCGTCATACTATACCCCTTGCTTTAGTTTATTGCTGATCGTAATAAGGTTTTCCAGTTTGGCCAATGCGGCTCCTGAATCAATCGACTCCCGTGCTAATTCTATCCCTTGTTTCACCGTTTCTGCTGTTCCATTGGCAAAAATACCCAATCCTGCATTTAATAAAACCGTATCACGATGCGGACCTTTCTTTCCTTCTAATACCTGACGTAATATCACGGCATTATCTTTCGCATCGCCACCTTTGATCAAGTCATTATCAATCACTGGCAATCCAGTCTCTTCGGGATGAAGGGTGAATTTTTCAATCTGACCATGGTTTAATAATACCAAATGATTTTCTCCAGCTAAAGATGCTTCATCCATATGTCCGGCACCATTCACGACTAAGGCACGCCTGCGTCCTAATTTCCCTAACACTCTTGCCATCGTCTCTAATGATTCACGATGATAAGTACCCATCAATTGAGAGGTTAACTTAACGGGATTAGTCAATGGCCCTATCACGTTAAAAATGGTTGGAACACCTAACTCTCTTCTCACTGTCATCGCCCGCTTCATAGCTGGATGTACATTAGGAGCAAATAAAAAGGCGATACCATTCTCTTTTAAGATCTCATAGGTTTCTGGTCGTGTAAACTCTAACGGCACTCCGAGGTATTCTAAGACATCGGCACTGCCTGTTTTACTGGAAATACTGCGATTTCCATGCTTGGCAACGGTAATTCCTGCACCTGCGATCACAAAGGCGGAGGTCGTACTGACATTAAAGCTTTGTGAACCGTCCCCTCCGGTACCGCAGTTATCCATCGCCTCGTCCAATTCATCCGGAAGTGCCAGAGGTGATATTTCTAACAAAACATTGACAAGACCAGTAATTTCATCAGCGGTTTCCCCTTTGGCCTTTAATGCCGTTAAAAACGCTCCGATCGTTATATCATTTGTATCCTCAGCAAAAATAAATCTCGCTGCTTCTTCCATTTCTTTCAGTGACAAATCTTCTTTTTCCAACACCTTTTTCAAATATGCCTTCATGCCTTTTGCTCCTTTCTAATCGCCTCAAAGAAATTGTTCAATATTTTCTTGCCTTTGCCTGTACCGATAGATTCAGGGTGGAATTGCAACCCATAAACGGGTAAATAGGTATGTTTGATGGCCATAATCTCCCTGTCATCCATGGCCGTTGCCGTTATGACTAATTCATTAGGCAGCGTCGCTTGATCGATTACTAGTGAATGGTAGCGCATGACCTCTAACGGCTGTTCCAGGTAATTAAAGATTTCATCATTCTGGTGCCGGATCATCGATGTCTTACCATGCTTAATCTGTCCTGCATGGATAATGTCCGCTCCGTAAGCCGCCCCAATAGCTTGGTGTCCTAAGCAAATACCTAAGATCGGGAACCTGTTGGCAAGCTGCCTTACCACCTCGATACAAATACCGGCCTGTTCCGGTGTTCCTGGTCCCGGCGAAAGAATAATAGCTTCCGGGTTCATTGTCACCATATCGTCGATCGTGATTTTATCGTTACGCACTACTTCAACCTGTTTTCCCAGTTCCGTAATATATTGATACAAGTTATAGGTAAAGGAATCATAATTATCGATTAATAATATCATTTCTGGGTCACCTCCAATAAGGATTTGGCTTTGTTAAGTGTTTCCTGGTATTCTAGTGCGGGATCGGAATCATATACAATCCCTGCTCCTGCTTGCACATATGCTAGTTGTCCTTTAATCATCATCGTGCGGATGGCCAATGCCAAGTCCAAATCCCCATTCATATTGATGTAACCAACGGCTCCAGCATAAGTGCCGCGCTTCTTATTCTCTAAATCATTGATAATCTGCATTGCCCTAATCTTCGGTGCGCCAGAGACAGTTCCAGCGGGCAACGCCGATATTAAGGCGTCTAACCCTGTATAAGCTGGGGTTAGCTGCCCATGGACCTCTGAAACGATGTGCATGACATGCTGAAAACGTTCGACTTCCATATACTTAGGAATCGTAATCGATCCCGTTTCACACACACGCCCCAAGTCATTCCGGCTTAGATCAACTAACATTTTATGTTCGGCCAATTCCTTATCGTCCGCCAATAAATCAAGGGCTAATTGCTGATCTTCTTCCACCGTTTGCCCCCGCGGTCTTGTTCCAGCAATAGGGTTGGTCACTACTTGAGTACCCGTTGTCTTGATCAAGCTCTCTGGAGAAGCTCCCAACACAATATAATCATCAAAATCAATAAAATACATATAAGGAGATGGATTAGCTACCCTTAATTTGCGATAGAAAACAAATGGATCTGCCGTAAAACTTGCCTTCATTCGTTGAGACAACACCACCTGAAAAATATCTCCATCTTTAATATGCTGTTTCGCTTCTTCCACCATCCCCATAAATTTTTCTTTAGAGATGGAAGTATTGAAGCTAATGGCTAAATCTTCATCAGGCATATAACTCTCTGGTGTTAAAATATCTTCCTGAAGCTTTTCTAATTGCTGCTCTAGCTGTTGATTCTCCCTAGTTCCATCTAGGTTCACGGTCATTAATGTCAACTGTTGTTTCATATGATCGAAGACAATCACATCTTGATAAAACATCATGTGTACATCCGGCATATGGATCTCGTCGTCCAACAGCTCGCCAATGTCTTCATATTGTCGAATGGTGTCATAGCCAATATAGCCAATCGCTCCGCTGTAAAAGGCATATGGTAAGGGCAGTTCCTCTTTCGGGATATGCGCCTTGACAACCTCCAGTGGTTTCTCCTGCACCTTCTCCTCTGTGCCAGTCGTATGATTCTTCACAACGGTTTCAGCTGCTGCACCAATAATTTCTTTGTATGGATTCAAGCCAAGAAACGAATACCGTCCTTTATCACTATGACTACCAGAAGACTCTAATAAAAATTTTTTCTTCCCTTTCAGTCGATGAAAAATGGTGATTGGTGTGATCGTATCACCATTTAATGTAACACTCTTATATGAGATCATTGCTGTCACTCCTCTATCATTTTTTCATTAAAAAAACCGTCCTTATACATACCGATTGCAGTATGCATAAGGACGGTTTCTCACCGTGGTGCCACCTATATTGAAGGCAAAAAAGCTACCTTCCACTCATGATCCGTTAACGAGGATGAATCGTTGCCTTGTACTCTGATTTCTAAGGCACTCTCAAAGGTCCATTCCAACATTCATGTATGCCAGGTTCCCAGCCACCCCGGCTCTCTTTGATACAGTGGATTGCTGTACTCTTCCTTCTCACTGATTTTATTTATAATGCTAGTTCAAAAAGTTCGATAAAAAGGACCAAGAAGTTCAAGGCGGCGCAGCTCAGAGGAACGGATCGTATGCCTTTCATACGTGAGTACCGGAAGAGCAAGCTAACGCAGAAATTCGATGCGTCATTTTTATTGGACTTTTTGAACAACCTCTTGTATACAAAAAGGGTCTCCCCATCCGCAAAGGACGAGGAAACCCGTGGTACCACCTTTATTAGCTGCCAAAAAGCAACTCACTTATCATGTCTATGCAACATGTTCCCTTTATAACGAGTGGGATTCTCGCCAAAGCCTACTAGAAAATCGTTCGGTTTGGTAGCTCAAAAGTCCATTCACTTATCCCATACGCTGATTCACACCAACCATCAGCTCTCTTATTGTATGAGGAATCAAGCTACTACTCTTCGTCTGCGCCATTGATTTAGAATGTTGTTACTATCATAGTACGGTCGTCAGCATTTGTCAATCATTTTTGATCAAAATGGTCAGAAAATTTGGATAGTTTGATGTTGATTATGGGATGGGAATATTCGGGTAGTTGAGCAAACACTTGATTCAGTAACCGCTTTAAAAAGACTTTCATGCACCCCTCCTAAAACTTCTATTTGTAACAAACCAACATAACTATTCTTCTGTTGCTACTACTTGCTTACTTTAAAGGATTGCCTCACTGATATTCTCTTCTCCTTTGATAAATTATAACTATGTTACTTTAAACAAAGGAGCCTACACGCTCTAGCTTGGTTACCATTGTATATTATTATATTCATCCAATTTCACTAGTGTCGCATTAAAATAATTCAGTCCAGCATTAAAATCAGAATATTCTGAAAAATATGTTCAACCGTAAAAAAATCCTTTATAATGGTTGGGTGGTAGTAAACCGATCCAAATCCAAAATAAAGGACTAACACATGGATAAGTTTACTCGAAAAACATCATTTGAACAATGGTTTTCTCTTCTTTCATCAGATTTTTTGCAGGAACAAGTGGAAAACTATCATTTAGATTACTATACCAAAAAGCTTTATATGACATCTTTCATGAAATTATTACTGTATGCGCAACTCCATGAGACAGAAAGTTTGCGTGCTGTTAGCGATAGTGTTTTTTCAGAAGAATTACAACAGGCAACCAATCTTGATTCTATTAGCTTTTCCCAATTAGGGAGACGTTTGAATCACATTCCTACAGAATTCTTTCAGGCCATTTTTCTGCATTTAGTGACGCAAATTCATGAAAAATCGGATTATCAAACGAGACGAAAAACGACAACGCCATTAAAAATCATTGATTCCAGTACCCTGCCACTATGCTTGAATAACCACAATTGGGCAAAGTTCCGCAAAACAAAAGCTGGCGTCAAGCTTCATCTACGTTTGGTTTATATGGAGAAGGGTTGTTCCTATCCAGATCAAGCAGTGCTTACTAACGCGAAAGTACACGATCGAGGCCAACTCGAAGTCTTAGTCGATGATAAAGCCTGCATGTACGTGTTTGATCGAGGATATTTAGACTACGAACGATTTGATCGCATGACAGACGAAGGGTATTTCTTCGTCTCACGCGTACGTAAAAATGCCGTCACTCGTACATTGGAAACGTTCAGCTTACCAGAAAATTCAGATGTTTTATCTGATGAAATGGTCGTGATTGGAACTACGCAAAATCGATCAGAGAACGTATTTCGACTTTTGAAAGTCATCGATTCAAAAGGTAATGAGCTGAAAATTCTGACAAATCGCTTTGATTTAGATGCGGATGAAATCGCTGAGTTGTATAAATCACGCTGGGCCATTGAATTATTTTTCAAATGGATGAAACAGCACTTAAACATTAAAAAGTTTTATGGTCAGAGCGAACAAGCCGTCCATAATCAAGTGTACATCGCCATGATCGTCTACTGTTTAAACGTGTTGATCCAACTCGAAACCAAAAGTAAGCGTACCTATTTACAAATCAGTCGATATTTAAAAGCTGCCTTGTGGAAATCGGCTCATATCTGGATTCGCAAAATTCAAGGGAAAAGTGTTCCCTAAAGCATTTCTTGTCGTTGTTGCTTAGGTCAATAGCTATAGTAAAAAAATGGATGTTTACTACCTTTGCTTGGTTGTCTTTCTTTTTCATCAAAAAAGCAGAAAATAATAGTCAGAAAATTCAGAATATATTTATGCGACGCTAGTGATCCAATTTCTATCAATTAGGTAATTTTATCAATTTTTATATTTTTTTGTTATATTGTTAATTTATTTACAAACATTTATTTGATAAAGTAAAGCTTTATTAAGTGGAAATTGATAGGGTGTAAGAAAGAGAAGAGAAGCTGTATAGTAGGTAATGATCTAATCAACGAGCGCGATGTTTTAAATCATTTAGGAGAGCTAGAATTATTAAATCAGTCAAATCAAGTTTCCTTAGTTCAAAAGAAAAGAGTTCCTTCCAATACCTTCAATATGGTTTTTATATCCTAATAATTGGTTCCTTCTCGTATTAGGATATCCCATTATATTACGTAAATCTTTAGTCTTAATTGAAGGATTAGTCAGCAAAATATCTTTCATTTTTGTTATTTCTTCTATATCATAGTTTGATTTATAAACGATAAAAGAGGAGAGGTAGTCACCTATATTTATTTCTTTTAATTCTTCACTACCCGTCCATTCAAATAATTTAATTTGCTTTTGGAAGCGATAAATATTGGCTTTTTCTATAAGAACTCTATAAATTAAATCGCTTTTTATAATAGTTGAATTCGTATTATCCATATAACTTTTTTCGATGAGAAATACTACTATCCCCATAAAGGTATCAATTATTTGTAATGGAATTGATTTTTTTGAATCAAGTGTAATTGATTTCATTACACGATAGTTTTTATTTCTATAGGCAGCATGTGCATTCATTTGCTCAACTAATTTTTCATTTAGATTAAGTTTTTCATACTCTTCATTATTGTCGATTTTTAATTTTACAGAAACTAGTTTGTCGTCTTTTGTTAAATCAGATAAATCTCTTGTTAAGCCATAAAATAGTCGTTCAGGTATTTTAATATAGAACAAATTTCTCAATTCTTCTGTGTTTAAACCCAATCTAGCTGCTGAAGATAACGCATCTTCATTATTTACGATTAGAATATTTATTCTAAGCTCACTTGTTATAACGGCATTTAAAGTTTTAAAATACTTTTTTATGTTTGTATCTTTTGTATATTTTGTAAAATGAAGCTCACTTTTTGAATGATTGTCTATATATATTTTTCTTATTATTTTCACTATCTCTGCTAAAGATTTATCTGAAGCACCATAAGCGCCGTAATATGAAAACCTTTCATTAAATTGGTCTATTTTGTTTGACTCGTCGAAATAAATTAGATAGTTCATTTTAACCTCCTTGTTTGCTAAATTATAATATTGACTTTCAATGAATAATAGTGTAATCTAAAGGTAATCTAGTGTTATTCCTTTGCTACCATTTCAGGCAGAGTTGTAACACAAGTGCACGTTGAATAGCTTTACCCCGCTACCGATTATTGCAGGGTTGAGCTATTTTTATTTTAATAGGACATTTTTATCAAGAACCGGAACTTGCTTCTAGTTCTTTTTAATTATATCAAACTACTGAATCTTTCACAAAACTTTGTTCATTTAATGGTCTTTTAAGGTTGGCACAAATTCACTGATTTTCACGGCTGGTAGATTTGATTTATGAGTATAACTTGTGGATAGATGTCATATGTACTGACCGTAGAGGACTGGATTGCTAACTAGTTGTAAAATTCTTCACAAAAGGAGTTTTAGCTTGTTGGTATAACATGCAAGAAAAACCGGCCTCCATGCCACAACCCGGTCCTCGTTTTGCACGTCTCGGTTCATATAGGGTCTGTTTGCTGTCCATACAACGATAGGATCACCAACAACTGACGATATGGGCTTGCACAAAGATGACAGTTCACCGAGTGGAGTTACATGCTGAAGATCCATTTAATGAAGTTCAGCAGATTTCCAATCGCCTTGCAAAGGGTCTTGCGTCTGGGATTCTGTTACTTTACATTTACAAATGAAACAAGCGAGGTGAAACTCATTAAGAAGTGGAGTATCTACCAAATCATTAGTATCTTCGTCTTGGCCTTATTTTTTATTTTTATAGAAATCAAAGGTCATGATCTTTTTTCTGCCTTTATATCATCCAGCCAAAGCGGCGCTATACAATTAAGTATCTCGCTGTTTATTTTGGTGATTTTAGGATTTAATTATCTCATCGTTTATTTCCAAATCCAGAAGCATGAAGATTTCTTTCAACATCGTTTTTGGAAAAAAGTCCCGGTTATTTTACGATAACTGAAGTATTACTTATATGCCTGTTTATCTTTTTAGGCATTACCGGAGAGCTTCAGATCGGCGCTGAACAGAATGGATGGTTGATTTTTCTTTTTGCATCCTTGTTGATATCAGGTTTATATTGGATACTCGTATCATTCCTGTCGAAATCGAATAGCTCCGCAAAATCGGTTGTAACGCTGAGCTTTTTAGCTACGTTTGCGCTTATCTTTCTTTCCATTTTTTTAATTTAATAAGATAGGTGAAATCTCTTGCAGTGGAGATTTCACCATGGCACTTCAAAACTCAACAATCTCCTCGTCTATTTTCTCTCCTAAATGTCTTCCGGGCTGGTCAACACAGATCATGATTTGATCGCCCACTTCTAAAGATAGGATCTGCTTCTCCTCCTGATTAGGTCCTAATACATGGACACTATCTGCTTCCTGTAATGTAGCGGATATCTCCGTTTCTCCTATCTTAGTAACCACCCTTAGTAATGGACGTTTTTCGATCTTGATTCTTCCAATGGCTAGAGAGCGCGTCTCTCCTTTCTCGTTAATCAGTGAAAGTCGATTTCCTGGCTGCAATTCCGCCAGATAAGCCGACTGCTCTCCTTCTTTGATCAAATAATGATGAATAGCTCCAACATTAATACGAAAAGGTCTTGCCGGGTAGGTATCCGTTGTGCGATTCTCTGCTAACACGACCAAGTAACCATGACCTGTGTTGCCGACTAACAGCCCTTCTGTTGGTGCTAACTGATCGACAAAATCCAGACAGACGCGTGCCCCTTCGCCAATGCTTTCTATTTGCACCACTTCCGCTTCTTGTAATGAATGACCCATGAAGTCTCCCCCTCTTTTTTTTTGAAATATTTCCACAAAATTTCTATAGTTTTTATGCTCTCTATGATATACAATATAGTTTGGATTGACAAATGGAGGGATGGCTCATGAGAAAATTATTGATTGTGTTATTTCTTCTATTAATCACTGGCTTCAGCGTGTTGGGTTTCTCGATGGAAAGCCAGACCATCAATAATGACTCGGTCGAATTGGAGCAAGAGGAATAGAGGATATAGCAGAAAAAAGGTGATAGATCTTGACCTTTGTTAAAAATAAAGAAGCTGGCTCTCTCATGGAACCAGCTTCTTCGTTTCTATCTTTATTAACGCTTTAAATCAACCAAACTATCTACCTTTACAGCCTGCCCTGTTGCCAATGACTGATTCCCTGCAATTCCCGTCAAGATAGAGATAGCACCATCCACATGAGAAGCAGCACGATGGAAGGCATCTTCTTTTGGATCGCCAAATAGATCATGTAATAATTCTGGATCACCGCCGCCGTGACCTCCTGCTTTTTCTTCAATTTCTACTTCATAAGGCTCACCAAACATCGGAATAACACGGAGTGACTTTTGTTTTAATTTACCCTCGTCACTTTTTTCACCGCCTGAGTTAATATAAGACTGTTCTCCAACAGATAGTTCAATGCGCCCTTTTGTTCCGTTAAAGGCAATTTGGAATCCTTCCCATGGCAGATAAGCATTTAAGGAATAGGTTAGAATTGCTTTGTTTTTATAGGTCACGTTGACACCAAGGGTATCTTCTATATTAATACCATCACCAAAGACACTTTGATCGCGATGGTAACCATCTTCATGCTCTGCATCCAGATACATCCCTCTTAAATGCGGATTGCTTTCCATATCAATCGCAAATGGATCTTCTTTCGCCACCTCACTGCCATAAGCACGTTCATAAAACTTGGTCACACCACGCTCTTCAGCATTTTCCTTTCCATAGAAACGCAGACCGCCTGTCGCATAGACTATATCAGGCTCGGTATCCAGCCAAAAATTAACCAGATCAAAATGATGGGTTGATTTATGCACAAGCAGGCCGCCGCTATTACGTTTATCACGATGCCACCTGCGGAAATAATCCGCGCCATGTTGCGTATCCAGCGCCCATTCAAAATGGACAGAATTTACCCTGCCGATCACCTGATCACGTATTAATTCACGTACTTTTGTGTTATGTGGAGCATAACGATAGTTAAAGGTAACTCGCACCTGCTGACCAGTACGCTCTACCGCATCAATAATTGCTTGTGTTTTCTCCACATCGACGGTCATTGGTTTTTCGGTAATGACATCACACCCTAGCTCCAATGCCTTGATAATATAACGATGATGCGTACGGTCCATGGAGGTAACAATCACAATATCCGGCTGCTCCTCCTTGATCATCTCCTCAAATCGCGAAGCTAAATAAGTACGGACTTTCGCTGCTCCATAAGATGCTTCCAACAAATGGTTGGCATAGTCCATCCGCGTCTGATTCACATCACAAAAAGCCATTAGCTCACAAGTTTGCTGAAAATCTCGAACCATCGACCCATAAAAAAATTCCGCACGTCCACCTGTCCCTACCAGTACATACTTTTTCTTCACTTTTTGCACCTCTCATTTTTTGTAATCGCTTAAATAACAACGTTGTTATTTTAGTTTAAAGGACATCACAAAAAATAGCAAGTGCTTTTTTATCTTTAAAAATTCAAGAAATAGTTATCGATACTTTAGCTGGAGGGATTGTTTTAATCTCTCTCAATTAATTATCAAACATCTATTATCGTGCTTAACCTGTACTTTTCGCCCATAAAATAACTGCTTATTATTCTAAAATAAGTTTATATTATCTTAATTTTGGGAATTTACATAATACATAAACAGTGAATCATTGATTATTTACAGCTGTGGGATTTGCGTCAAAAATAAAAACTCCCCCACATGGCGGTGTGAGAGAGTTAAGTAATAAATGTGGTTATTAATCTAAAATAGTAACTTCTACAGAGCGAACGCCCCAGCTGTATGCCTCATCTTTTGTTGGCACATGCACATCAATTTTGTTTCCATTGATCGCACCGCCAGTATCGCCTGCAATTGCTTCACCGTAACCTTCTACATGTACTCTAGAACCTAATGGAATCACGTTCGGATCTACTGCAATCACCTTTTCGTTTGGATTGGCATTCAAGTCAATACCTGTTGCAGTAATTCCAGAACATCCATCACATTGTCCAGTATAGGCAGTAGCCGTTACGTTGATAGTTTCTCCACTTTGCTGAGAAGAATCGGATTCTGTTGATTGTGTTTCGGCCGTTTGTTCTTCAGCAGGAGCACTAGTTGGTTCCGCTGTAACTTCTTCTTCCTTAGGTTGTTCTTGCTCAACTGGTTCTTGCTGAGGTTCTTCTTGTTGAGGTTCCTCTGCAGTTTCTTGTTGAGGTTGTTCTTGCTTCGGTTCAGTGGAAGGAGCTGCTTCCTTGTTAGACTCTTCAATCGTTAATTCTTGTCCAATTTGGATAATATGTGAGTCAAGGTTGTTCCAATCTTTGAGGTCTTTTACTTTCACCCCATGTTCTTTAGCAATCTCACCTAGGGTTTCTCCTTTTTCTACCACATGTATTTCTTCTTTATCTATCTGTAAGATTTGGTTTGGATGAATGATGGTTGAATCTAGTTGATTAAGATCCTTCAATTCCGCAACTGATGTGTTATTTTCATCAGCAATGGACCACAAGTTATCACCTTGTTCCACCTCATATTCTGCTGCAGAGATTGGTAAAGCAATACAAAAACTAGTTGCTACAACGCCCATTGACATTAAAACTTTTTTCATCAATGTTGCCTCCTTTCATGTTGACAAGCCCCAATATAACACACAAAAATAGCTCTGTGGTTACACTGAGATTAAGAGTTTGTAACAAAGATTACGATGTTACAAAAGCTTGTCACACTCGTCATTATTGGGCAACATTGCTAGATTTTATACATGGTTTCGCAATATTTTTTTCATTTTATGTTATTTTTGCAAGCTGACTGGCTTTTTATTTGGCTGCAAAGGACATATCCTAAATTTACAAAAACTTAACCTGTGCTTAACTACTGCTTTGCAATCCTTTGCTATACTATAGTTGTTCCAAGTTATCATGCTTTACATTTTCCTCGCAAAACAGTGTCCCTTTTTGACCAACAGTTTTAGAAGGCTGTGGGTCTTTTTTTGTTCAAGTTAATCGTTTTTCACATTTCTTTATAATTGGCGGGTCCTCTTTACTTTTTAAAATGATTATCCACTAGAGGCTTACCGTCTTGATCAACCATAACAGTCAATCCAGCCCCATAGCCTTCTTGATGCAGCATATACAAAACACCTGTCTCATTATCACGAATAACCTTAGTAACCTTCCATTTTCCTTGAGTATAAACTTCTTCAAAACGATTATCTGACATTATTACACTCCTCATTTGTTTTTTTGATTCAAGTTTCACACAACTAGTTGCACTCACTTATCTGCCACTTTTTCACATTGTTTCATTGTCTAAAAACTCCAGCTAATTGATAGAATGATAAACCATGCAATCATAGATAGCAGAATATACAATCCATCATCATTTGGAAATAAATAAGGCAACACCATTGCAACGATTAATATCATACAATGGTTTCTCTTAGCAACGAATAACAACCTCCCCATTTCAAGGATTAGAACGATCGATATGGCTATCATAAAACGTATTAAAATGCTCTAAGCTTGTGTCAAAATGTATATGCAGTTCATCTAACACTTGATCCCATTCTTCTCTCGAATAGGTATCGGAAGTAAGTGCTATTTTTTGCAATCTGCTTTCCATATAGATCAGGTGGCTCAACAACACCCATAAATAGTTTTTGGTAGTTTCGTCATACTCCTCACTAGTAGCCAGATCCAGCATCCATTTTCTCGTTTCCACCACTTCTTGTTGGATAGAAAGAAGGGTATCCTTGTTAAACACAACCGACTCCTCACTGGTTAATAAATCTTGAAAATAAACATCCCCTAAACCTTGTTGAACTCTAATAACCGTTAAATCATTTGTTTTCATTTCACTGCGATTCCCTTTTAGGTGGTCTAATGATTGTTCGTATTGATCCGTTATCACGGGTTCAGGTGTGAACTCATATTGTTGATTGATACTAAGAAATGACAATGGATAGTAGTATGATAGTAATAAAAACAAACACAGCAGGGTGATAATCGGAATAAGTATCCACCACCAGTATTTTTTTCTAAAAAGACGCATGATGTGTCCTCCCTCACTAGAGCAACCTGATTCTCCAATGAAACGGCCGCACCTTAATCAACTTGATCTATTGCGGACGGCTCCGCAGTTTCTTTCTGAAAAGATAACCTACTAAAAGGCCAACACCAGCGACGATCCCATAAAGAACAAAGTAAACAAGGGCCGATTCATTCCAAATGGTATAACAAGACAATAAGTATAGAAGCGCTATGATAAGCAAATTCACCCAATCAAAACCATACTTGTAAGTGATGTAACAAACACCCAAAAAGACAGCAATGGAATTAAGTAGAAATAAATCAATGATAGCAAGTGCTAATCCATCCTCTACTTGCTCCATCATAAAGTAAGGGACAATGAGAAAAGTCAGCAGGTAAATCAATACAGGTAGCCAATATTTACGTAAGACATCCATATTCATGCTCCTTCCTAATGTTAACTAAGAATGATTTTATGAACGCCATTTAACCTCTTACGTTCACACCTGACTAATTATCTTGTCTATATATTCATTGTAATACGAGGAATACAGTAAAACAATGCACAAAATGAATGCCTTTTCTATTCATTACAATCGTTATTGCACCTAGAAGTTTACATAGAGAACGCTTGTTAATCATGGTATAATACTATTTTTTAATTAGGAGGTACCATACCTGAGACAAGTCAAATACTACATGTCCATTGCCCTATTTTTATTTATTTTAACTGGACGTACAAGTCAAACTTCTGAAACGTCTGAAGCAGACATAAAAACGCTGCTGAATTAATATCTCGAAGCTCTGGAGGAGAATGACACGGAAGTATTACTTCAATCTAGCAGAGATGTCAGATTTCCCAATAAAGAAGATCAAAAAGAGGTCTATCATACTATTAGTCAAGACATAACAGACACAAACATAGTAAACATACAGCAAGTAAATGATCAGGAATATGAAGCAACGGTAGAAATCGAAGAAGATGGAAAATCAATAGAGACAACATTCCCTATTCGCCGTGCATATAACGAATGGAACATCATTGCGGGACAAGATTATTAGGAAAAAGGCTCACCTTATACCAAAATCCCCCTTCTATATAAAAAAAAGGGGGACCAAGCATCTTACTTATTCCACTACCGTAATCCTATCTTTTGCCGCAAATCTAGGAGTTGGGGTTGGGGACTTGGCTGGATAGCCAACTTGAATCTGGCCTACGACTCTCTCGTTCTCTGTCAAACCAATCAATTCCGCCGTTTCTGCACAGGTCGCCAATTTACCCGTTTTCCAAAAAGTACTTAACCCTTCCTCCCATGCCAACAGACTGAAATTTTGAATCAGACAGCTGCTAGCAGCGTAGTCTTCTTCTCTTAATTTCGCATCGGTGTGCAGGGTGTTAATCACAAAAAAGAGGAACGGTACGCGGTTTATTTTGTCAAAGGCATTATCGCTGATCACTTGTAAATCTTCTTTGTTATCGGTGTTACTTTTGGCCATTGCCACTTCCCGGTTGATCTCCGCCAGGTTTCGTTTGGCTTCTCCTTGCACAAATACGAATCGCCACGGTTCGGTCAATTTATGATTGGGTACCCAAATCGCCGTTTCCAATAATTCTTCTACTAATGCTGCCGATACTTCCTTATCTTGATAAGCCGATATGGAGCGGCGTTCTCTGATGGTTTGTTTTAACGTCATAGCAACCACTCTCCCTTAATTGATAATCATTTTCAACTATTATTATCTTATGTTATTTCCTCTCTGCAAGTCAAGTATGGAACTAGAAAAAGCCTCACTCTATCTCCAAACACTTTGACCACTTCTTAATTTTTTTCAAAAAAAGGGTTGCGCTCTGTTAAAAAATGCTGTAACATACTTACAAATGTTACTGAAAATTAAATATCTTTCTTATCCAGAGAGGTGGAGGGACTGGCCCTTTGATACCTCAGCAACCGTCTATTACAGACAAGGTGCTACTTCCAGCAAGCAATGAATGCTTGAAAGATGAGATGCTATGGCAGAATCAAATCCCCGTCTTTTAAGCAGACGGGGATTTTTTTATATTTTTTGAAAAGAGGTGAAGCAAAATATGACAACCATTTTGGAAAAACTGAAAAATCAACTAGTAGTAGCGGATGGAGCAATGGGAACCTTACTGTATGCGCATGGAGGCAACCGCTGTTTTGAGTCATACAATACTACGCACCCTGAACAAATCTTAAGTGTACACCGATCCTATATCGAGGCCGGCGCAGAGCTTATTCAAACCAATACATATGGCGCTAACTATATTAAACTATCGCGTTATGGCTTGGAGAATGATGTGCATGAATTGAACACCAAGGCAGTACAGCTTGCCAAACAAGCGGCAGGGAATCAGGCAAATGTGGTTGGCACGATTGGTGGAATCAGAGGAGTACAGAAATTGGACACCTCCGAGTCGGATATTATTCGTGGTTTTAAAGAGCAGCTCTTTTCCCTTCTTTTAGAGGGTGTCGATGGCATACTGCTGGAAACCTATTACGACTTTGAGGAAATAAAACAGGTGTTACAGATTGCCAGAAAAGAAACCGATCTACCGATTATCGCCAATGTATCCATGCATGAGCCAGGAGTAATGGAAAATGGTATGGCTCTGTCAACGGCATTACAAACATTAGAAGATATCGGTGCCGATGTCGTCGGTGTGAATTGCCATTTGGGACCACACTTTATGATCAAGGCATTAGAATCGGTACCGCTTCTGGAGAAAGCCTATTTGGCTGCTTATCCGAACGCTAGTCTGCCATCCTATCAAAATGGCAAACTAGTTTACAATCAGTTTAGTAACTACTTTGAACAGTGCGCTAAAGATTTCCGTGACCAAGGAGTGCATTTGATCGGGGGCTGCTGTGGTACTACTCCTGAACATATTCGCGCCTTAAAGAATGGCGTCACTGGACTGAAACCGATAGAAAGCAAGGAGGTCATTCCGCTCCATTTCCCAGCTGAAAAGCAAACAGAATCTCCACCACCAGAAGAAACACTAGCAGGGAAAGCAGCTAAACAGACAACCGTGATTGTGGAGCTCGATGCACCAAAACATTTGGATACGGAAGATTTTATCAAAGGAGCATTTGCCTTAGAAAAAGCGGGAGTAGACGCAATTACACTGGCAGACAATTCTCTCGCCACACCACGCATCAGTAATGTAGCTATGGCAATCAAGATGAAGCAAGCAGGCTGCAAGGTTACACCGCTTATTCACTTGACTTGTCGAGATCGCAATCTGATTGGTTTACAATCTCACTTAATGGGTTTACACACACTCGGATTACATGAAATCCTAGCGATTACAGGCGATCCTACTCGCATTGGCGGGTTCCCTGGGGCTTCTTCGGTGTTTGATGTCACATCCTTTGAGCTGACCCGCTTAATCAAACAAAGCAATGAAGGATTATCCTTCTCCGGCAGTTCTTTAAAAACAAAAAGCCATTTCCAAGTGGCAGCTGCCTTTAATCCGAATGTTGCTAATCTGGATAAGGCCGTTAAACGAATGGAGCGAAAAATAAAGCATGGTGCCGATTATTTTCTTACCCAGCCCATCTTTAATCATGAACAAATCATCGCTCTCCACCGGGCAACCAAACATATTGACAAACCGATTTTTGTCGGGGTTATGCCACTTACCTCTCATCGCAATGCCGAATTTCTGCATTATGAGGTACCAGGGATGAAACTTTCTGATGAGGTAAGAGCTAGAATGCAGCAGCACGATAACCGCACCGACAGTCTGCAAGAAGGTGTTGAAATTGCCAAAGAATTGATCGACACCGTACTAAGCTATTTTCATGGCGTCTATATCATTACCCCGTTTATGCACTATCCATTAACCGTTGAGTTAACTAAGTATGTGCATAAGCAAGTCAATCAAAAACAAGAAGAGAGCATCCGTTAAAAAAACTAATCAAATAAAGGAGTTTTTTAAATGACAACTATCTTAAGTAATAACCTAGGCTACCCTCGTATTGGCGAAAAAAGAGAATGGAAAAGAGCAATCGAGGCATTTTGGCAAGGAAATCTCAACGAAGAAGAGCTAAAGTCAAAAACGAAACAATTACGCCTGCACAGCCTTAAAAAGCAACAGGAACAAGGGATTGATCTGATTCCAGTAGGAGATTTCTCCTTTTATGACCATATCTTGGATACAGCGATTGCCTTTAATCTGATCCCTAAGCGTTTTCAGCATCATGATCCAACCGAGTTATCTACTTATTTTGCGATTGCTCGCGGCGAGACCAATGCCGTGGCAGCAGAAATGACGAAATGGTTCAACACCAACTATCATTATATTGTACCGGAATTAGAGGGAACGACACCAAAACTAAATGAGAACCGGGCGCTTACTTATTATCAAGAGGCTAAAGAAGAACTAGGGATTCATGGTAAACCTGTTCTTGTCGGTCCGGTCACATTAATTAAATTAGCTAAAAAATATCAAACGAAGGACTTTGATCATTGGATTGACCAGTTACTTCCGCTTTATCAACAGGTGTTACAAGAACTAGCGGAAGCCGGCGCAGAATGGGTACAGATTGATGAACCGATCTTAGGCACAAATTTATCAGAAAAAGAAATCAGCACCGTAGAACGGGTATATCAGGCTTTTGCCACAGAAATACCGAACATTAACATTTTACTGCAGACTTATTTCGAAACCGTACAGCACTATGAGCGAGTGATCGCTTTACCAGTGGCTGGAATTGGGCTTGATTTTGTGCATGGAGATAGTCTTACACTTATTCAGAAATTCGGTTTTCCACAAGACAAGGTATTAGGGGCCGGCGTGATCAATGGTCGAAATGTCTGGCGCGCCAATCTGGAAACAAAATATCAATTATTACAAGACATTCTAGAAGCTACTTCAGTAGATACCCTTTTGGTACAGCCGTCTTCTTCCCTATTACATGTACCGGTGACAAAAACATTAGAGGAAAAGCTGGATGATATCGTAAAAGAAGGACTTAGTTTTGCTGATGAGAAGTTAACGGAAATTTCCGTATTAACAAAGGCATTAACAGAAGGAAAAGAAACCGTACAAACAGCAATCAGTGCAAGTCAAACGGCAATTCAACAGCTCGATCAATCGGATTATCGTAACCAAACACCTGAAGCAGCGGATCAACAAGCTGTGCGCAGTTTGCCTTTTAGTGAGAGAAAGAAACTACAGCATGCAGAACTGAACCTGCCGCTTTTGCCAACAACTACGATCGGCAGTCTTCCCCAGACGCCAGAGGTGAAACGCACCCGTACCAAGTGGCGTCGAGGAGAGATTACCAATGCACAATATGAAGAATTCGTGCAATCAGAAACACAAAGATGGATCAAAATACAAGAGGATCTGGATTTGGATGTGCTCGTGCATGGTGAATTCGAGCGTAACGATATGGTCGAATACTTTGGAGAACAATTAAAAGGCTTTGCCGTTACCGAGTTTGGCTGGGTACAATCCTATGGTTCCCGCTGCGTCAAGCCACCATTATTAGCTGGTAATGTGGAATGGGATCGTCCGATTACCGTTAAAGAGATCGCCTATGCCCAGTCACTGACTAAACGTCCAGTAAAAGGGATGCTTACAGGACCGGTCACCATTTTTAACTGGTCTTTTGTCCATGAAGAATTACCTCGCTTTACTGTACAAGATCAAATCGGGTTGGCATTGGAGAAAGAAGTGTTGGCATTGGAAGAAGCAGGCATTCAAATCATCCAAGTCGACGAACCGGCATTACGTGAAGGACTTCCGCTGGATAAATTAAAATGGCCTGCCTATTTCGACGCTGCTGTTCATGCCTTTAGTTTAGCTACTACATCGGTGAAAGCTGAAACGCAAATTCACACTCATATGTGCTATTCAGATTTCGGTTCCATTTACGAAGCGATCGACGGATTAGACGTCGACGTGATTTCTATCGAGACCTCACGTAGTCACGGGCAAATGGTCGAAACCTTTGAAAAAAATGATTATCAAAAGGAAATTGGGCTCGGCGTTTATGATATCCACAGTCCACGTATTCCATCTGTGGAAGAATTGCTAACCAATATTGATCGGGCCTTAGAAACCATTGATGTGGAACAATTCTGGATCAACCCAGACTGCGGCCTCAAGACAAGGAAAGAAACAGAAACGGTCGCCGCTTTGGAGAAGATGGTCGAAGCAGCTAAGATCGCACGTAAGCAGTATACGACTGCTAAGCAACAGTAGATTATAACGGGTTAGCAAGGGATAACATAGGTTTTTACCGCTATGTTATCCCTTTTTTATACTATGCAATGATAGGTGGGATTCATGAAATACATATGAAACATCATAATTTGTTTGTTCGTTATTATGAACAATTAGCACCGCTTTACTTTACAAAAAAAATTAAAGCTATCATGAAAAGGGCATTTCCACGTTTATATGAATACGCAAAGGATTCCATAAAAATATACACACTTTGGATTTATCTTTTTATAATCATTTAACGAGTCTTTGTGTCCTCATACCTTCACAACTGTTACAATGTCTAATGCTTTCGGTTGATCAGTAGTGAAAAAGGGTTCAGAATAAGAACAAGAGAAAAGAACAACGGCAAATATTGTTAGACCTATCCCAAGACCAATATGGACTTCGAGATCGGAATATGATTTAGAGGTCCTCTTTTAACGCCTCGATTACGTCTTTTTCCAAACCGGTAATTCTTGAAATTAGATCTAAAGAAAATCCTTCCTCCAACATTTCTATGGCGACTTCTTTTTTCCCTATTTCCTTTCCTTTCTCCTCATACGAAATAGGAAGCTCCAAAATCTTTTCGGCATCGTCCGATCGTTTGATTTCCTCCATTAGTTCTTCCTCCTTTTCTTCATTTAGGGTTAAATAGCTTTCAAAAAAGCCATAAATCAAGCGTTCTTTGGCTGGATCCAGTTTCATGCGTACCAGCATACGCAGAAATTCTTTCTTCACCTCTATCTTCTCTTCTTCAGAATAGCCCATTTTACTCAGAAGGGCAGCCGCTGCTGGGTTGTCCGACTGAATGTAGTCGCGCCAATCTTTTTTGCGCAAATGAAGGATCATATAATTAAACGTTAACACATGATGAAAAGGGAAAGCCATCGTATATTGATCATATTCCCAATCCTCTTCGTAACTAAAAACGGCAATCGGCACAATTGGTTTTCTATACCTATTATACAGCATGCTAAAATAAAGAAACATGCGTTCATGGAAATTCGATTGCTGGTAACTTTGTGGTTCGACATGGATAATCAGAACGGCATCGCTTTCCTTCAACTTGGCTTCTACGACAATATCCAGGCGACGGGCGTCTCCATCATGCAAGTCGGAAAATACTTCTTCCGAGAGGGGCTTGATGGTTGCAAAATCTAAATAAGCATAGACATCAGGGAAAAAGACCTCCAGAAATTCTTCAAAAAAGTGGTGGATCAATTATTTGAATAGTTGGTCATGTTTGGTGTAGGTCTGAGGTGCTTCGCGAACAAGTGATAGTACGGTCATTATAGCACGTCCTTTGCGAGGTTATAGGAGAATGGATCGTGGTGAAGTTCTAAAACTAGTATAGCATCTATCACCAAAAAGAACAAGTGTTTGTATTTATTTTTTATTTCATCAAACTATAGTCTTGTTAAAATCGTAGTAAGCACGTCTTCCAAATCCTAAAAACATCTTGTACGTTCTGATGAAGATTTGACTTTTAAAATGCCACTCGTTGTTCCAAATTACAGACTAAAATCGATCTAAACCTTTTAACTTATTTTAGCCAAGAAGTCTCCATCCTCAAGAAATGTCAACCTTCTTTTTTGGCTTATAGAGCAACATTATTAGTAGAATTATTGTAATAATTGTTCCTGTAACGCCAGTATATAAAGAATCTAGTTGTTCTCCAAAGTAAATATATATAACCGAAAATCAAAGCTAATGCTACTGCCATGATATTAATAGGATGGAAGCCATCTGATGTGTAAATTGCGAGTATACAAAGAACGGTCAGAATGAGCATTGTTGCTAAATCAGATAATAACTCTGGGTATATCGCTCTTATAACGAATAGTAAGGCTATACATAGAGCTACCATAATATTTATCATTCTACTATTTTTCATACAAAATCATCCCTAAATTTATTTTCCATTTCACCTTCCTCACATAAATCTTACAGCCTCAACGTAACACACATTTTGTTTTAAGTGAATTCTTCCAAAGTAATTTTTGGCTGTAAAAAACCACAATAAATTAATTTACTTCATACACCTTGTATCTCCATCGATAATCGCTTACAATATAGTTAATAAATTAAATTAATTAAGTTAAAAATGAAAGGAGAAGAACGACATGAATATTTCTGAATTAACCACTAAGTTTCAAGAGACATTCGCTACGTCCGCACAACCACGCACCTTTTTTGCGCCAGGCCGTATTAATCTGATCGGAGAGCATACCGACTATAATGGTGGGCACGTCTTCCCTGCTGCGATCTCGTTTGGCACGTATGCACTTGCTATTCCTAGAGAGGATAGAACATTACGCTTCTATTCTGATAATTTCCCGGAAAAAGGGATCATCGAGGTTTCTCTGAATGAGCTAGCCTATCAAAAGGCAGATGATTGGACCAATTTCCCTAAAGGGATGGTGCTTTATTTAAAGAAAGCAGGCTATTCGATTGAAACCGGTTTTGATGTGTTATTCTATGGTAATATTCCGAATGCAGCCGGTTTATCCTCTTCTGCTTCGCTAGAGCTTGTTACCGGTGTGTTACTGGAAAACCTCTATTCTTTTACCATTGATCGTCTGCAATTGGTTCAGCTCGGTCAAAAGGTAGAAAATCATTACATCGGTGTAAACAGTGGAATCATGGATCAATTTGCGGTAGGAATGGGCAAGAAAGATCATGCCATGCTCTTAAATTGTGATACATTAGATTATCAATATGCCCCCATTCAATTAGAAAATCATGATATCATTATTATTAACACGAATAAGCGACGTGAGCTTGCGGAATCAAAATACAATGAACGTCGCAGTCAGTGTGAAACAGCCCTAGCCGATTTACAAAGCGAATTATCAATCAACAGCCTCGGTGAGCTAACACCAGAACAATTTGAACAAAATCGTCAACTAATTAAAGACAGCACTAACCAACAACGTGCCAAGCATGCCGTCTATGAAAATGCCAGAACCATTGAAGCCTTACAACAATTAAAGGCCGGCGAGCTGGACACCTTTGGTCAGCTGATAAACCAGTCCCATGTTTCCTTACGTGATGACTATGAAGTTACTGGACTTGAGCTGGATACCATTGCCGAAACCGCCTGGCAGCAAAAGGGTGTCTTAGGAGCGCGAATGACAGGAGCAGGATTTGGCGGATGTGCTATTGCTATCGTTGAAAAAAACCAAGTAGACACGGTACAGCAGGCTATTACTGAAGCCTATCAAGCAAAGGTAGGTTACGCCCCAACGTTTTATATTGCGGCAATCGGCGATGGTGCCAAAGAAATCGAACTTTAGGAGGAATATTAGATGCGTACACTCGTATTAGGAGGAGCCGGCTATATCGGCTCCCATGCAGTCTATCAATTAATCGAACAAGGGCATGATGTGGTGGTTATCGATAATCTACTGACCGGACATCAGGATGCTGTTCATCCAAAAGCTACATTCTATCAAGGAGATATGCGTGATTTGGATTTTTTACGAGATGTCTTCTCTCGAGAATCCATTGATGGCGTTCTCCATTTTGCTGCCCATTCTCTGGTCGGGGAATCGATGGAAAAACCATTGATGTATTTCGATAACAATGTCTATGGCACACAAACCTTATTACAGGCCATGACGGAATTTGATATGAAACATATCGTCTTCTCTTCCACAGCAGCCACCTATGGAGAGCCAGAACAAGTACCGATCACGGAAGAAATGCCGACCCAGCCGACAAATACGTACGGAGAAACAAAATTAACGATGGAGAAAATGATGCACTGGACTGAGCAGGCCCATGACATCCATTTTGTCTCGTTACGTTATTTTAATGTAGCCGGTTCGCGCAGCACTGGTGAAATCGGTGAAGATCATAATCCTGAGACACATCTGATTCCAATTGTATTGCAAGTAGCACTAGGACAACGCGAGCATATCTCTATTTTTGGAGATGATTATGATACACCAGATGGCACCTGTATCCGCGACTATATTCATATCGAGGATTTAATCGAGGCACATCTACTTGCCCTTACTTATTTACAAAAAGGCGGAGAAAGTACCGTCTTTAATCTCGGAAGCAGCCAAGGGTTTTCGGTTAAAGAAATCATCGATGCCGCCAGGAATGTAACGCAGCACCCGATCCCTGCACAAGTTGCGCCAAGAAGAGCAGGGGATCCGAGTACCTTAATCGCCGCTTCTGATAAAGCACGATCAATCTTGGGCTGGAATCCATCGCGCACCGATATTAAACGGATTATTACAGATGCTTGGAACTGGCATCAGGCTAATCCACAAGGCTATAAGGAGGATCAATAAATGGCATCCCTTTCTGCCCTTATTCACACCCTAGTAACCAAAGCAACGGAAAAAGACTTGATCACCAACCGCGACCGGTTCTATGCCCGTAATCAAATCTTAGGCCTACTGCAAGAAGCAAGTTATCAAGAAACAGATGAACTGCTTTCTATGGATATACCTGATGTATTAGAAGAATTGGCGGATGTTGCACAAGAAAAAGGGATGATAGAAGGATTACTAGATGAACGGGAACAACTAACCGCTAAAATCATGGATGTCTTCCTTTCTAAACCATCTGCCATTAATGATACCTTTTATCAAAAATATGAAATCGCGCCAGAACAGGCGACAGCTTACTTTTATCAGTTAAGCAAAGACAGTAACTATATTCAAACCAAGCGAATTGCTAATAATATTCATTTTAAATCCGCTTCTGACTATGGGGATCTGGATATTACGATCAACCTGTCCAAACCAGAAAAGGATCCTGAACAGATCAGACGGGAGAAAGAAATGGTTCAGAATGTAGCTTATCCGCAATGTCTATTATGTGCCGAAAATGAAGGTTATGTTGGGCGGATTGGACACCCCGCCCGATCTAACCACCGGATTATTGAGGTGCCATTAGAGGGAGAAGAATGGTTCATACAGTATTCGCCGTATGTATATTACAATGAGCACAGTATTGTTTTTGCCAGGGAGCACCGGCCGATGAAGATTAACCGTGATTCTTTCGCACGGTTAACGGCCTTTATCGAGAAATTCCCTCACTATTTTATTGGTTCGAATGCTGATTTACCAATTGTAGGCGGCAGCATCCTCTCCCATGACCATTATCAAGGGGGAAACTATACCTTTGCCATGACCAATGCGGAAGATGAATTCTCTTTTCAGGTAGATGCTTATCCGGAGATCGAGGCAGCAGTGGTTAAATGGCCATTATCCGTGATTCGTTTGCGTCATGCCGATCGTCAACAGTTGATCAACGCTTCTGATGATATTCTGCAGAAATGGCGTGAATACAGTGATCTGGAGGCGAATATCTATGCCTTTAGCGATAATACACCACATAATACGATCACGCCGATTGCCCGCAAACGAGATGGCATGTTTGAAATAGATTTGGTCTTGCGTAATAATCGTACATCAGAGGAGCATCCAATGGGCATTTTTCATCCACACGCAGATGTCCATCACATTAAAAAGGAAAATATCGGTTTAATTGAAGTCATGGGCTTGGCGGTTTTGCCTCCACGATTGAAACAAGAACTAGCCGCGATTAAGCGGTACTTATTAGGGGAAGAAGTAAATGTTGCCGATTATCACCAGAATTGGGTACAATCGATACAAGAGGAGCATAAAGCGATCACGACAGCAAATGTCGATCAAATCGTTGAAGACGCATTAGGCGCGAAATTTGCCCGTGTGCTAGAAGATGCCGGTGTTTACAAAACCGATCAAGCTGGACGAGAGGCATTCCGTCGTTTTCTTGCCTTCTTAAATCAATAATAGAATCCTATTAGGAGGAATCCGTTGAATGGACATTCAAACACATGCAATTGATGTAAAAGATCAACAATGGAAAGAATTTACCTTAGTCAATGACAACGATATGAGCGTGTCTATCCTAGACTTTGGGGGAATTATCACCCAAATCCTCACACCGGATCAAGACGGAAATATAGAAAATATCGTGCTTGGTTTTGAACATTATGAGGATTACTTAGACAATCCCGGTAATTTTGGTGCCTTGATTGGCCGTGTGGCTGGCAGGATCGAGAAGGCACAGTTTGAGATAGATGGTAAAACCTATCAGCTGCCAGCCAATGAAGGAGAAAACCATCTGCATGGTGGTGAGCCTGGTTTTCACAAAACAACTTGGAAGGTTACTCCTTTTCAAAATAATGAAGAAGTCGGCCTCACCCTCACCCATTCCAGCCCAGATGGAGAAAATGGTTATCCGGGCAACCTGGAAATGACAGTGGTCTATACACTAGATAATGATAATGCTTTAACGATTACGTATGAAGGATTTGTCGATCACAAGTCCGTACTAACGAGCACCAATCATACCTATTTCAACTTGAGCGGTGATCTAAAAACAGACATTCAAGATCATGAAATCACCTTGGACAGCAGTCAGTTTGTTGAATTAGACGAGGCACTAATCCCGACTGGACAGATCCTCGACACAGCCAATACGATGTTTGATTTCCGTCAAGGTCGACCGATGAAAGACGGTGTCTCTTCTGATTTCAAACAAAATCTCGTGGCTAATCATGGCTATGATCATTACTTTATCTTTGATCATTCGCAAGAGGCAAGCGCCATCGTACGTGATCCCAAAAGCGGGCGGCAACTGAAGGTTATCACTGATCAACCGGGTGTTGTCATGTATACCTCGAACAACCTCGACAAAGGTATGGCATTACGCGAACGAGAATCGGATCAATATTTAGGTTTATGCTTAGAAACCCAGGCCTCCCCTGCTTCCATCCATCATGAGGGATTCCCATCTGTTTGGATTGATAAAGGCGAGCGCTATTTTGGGAAGACGCAATTTATTTTTTCTTCTTAATAAGTACGGTTCGCACAAATAGACGCTCGTTTGGAGCGTCTATTTGTTATATGATGCTTCTCACTTTTCAACGTCCCTCTTATCCTTCATCGCTAATGCTAGCATAAAAATCAACACGATACAGACAAATCCGACTGGAATAAACCAGTCTGGAGCTTCAAAATGAGGTAATTCCGGCAAATTAGCGGCCACTCCTTCATAAATGGTTAAGGCCGGAATAACTGCTAACAATATCATGAACGGCGGAATGATTTGCTTTGGAATAATTTTACGTATTAATCCTATCATTTGGAACAACCTCCTTTCTTATGAGAATGGATTAAGGTTTGGCAAATATTCTAAAAGGTTCACACCATAATGAAAGGCAACACCTAAGGCAAGCGACTATGCTCCAATACCAATAGCTTGCCAAATACTCACATAAGCCTTTTTAGCTCCCGATGCAATGGAAATGGCGGCACATACATGGAAACAAATAATCGGTCCTGCAAACGATATTCCGGCAACACCATATTTATTGAATATCTTTTGCGCTCGATTTTTTCTCTTATTATCTTTATTTTTCACCACTTTCTTGCGCAGGCCAGATAACAGCCAAATAAAGACCATCACGGACAGCCAATTCCCTACAGCAGCAATAGCAACAACTTGAATGCTCGGAAAGCCGAAGACAATCCCAATTGGTATGGCTACATACGATTCAAAAAACGGGATAACCGAAATGAGGAATGTACCCAAATACTGCACCCACGTCTCTGACTGTGCTAATGTAACGACAAAATCTTGGAACCATTCGATCATAAAAATTCCTCCTTTTTATTTGCTGGCTCTATCATAAGGAAGAAAAATACCTATTGCATTAGATTGTAGATGAAAAGGGGGAATCAAAATGTGAGTGGTCACTTTATCAAGATGAATGAGATGGTTTTTGAAAGAAGACTACTATAACAGCAATGGAACAGTGTTCAAGCGGATGAATGGGGTAAAAATAAGAATGAGCGGGTTCTGTTGCAGAGGGAATGAAGATAATAGAGTGAACTTTGTAAGAAATGATGACACTTATAAAGTTCATAATAGGGCATCATTTTCACTTTTCATTCAATATATAGTACTTATTTTGACACAAACACTCAATATATTGAATGATGATGTTATTTCTGATAAGCTTGAATTGATTTTGTTATAAAGAGGAGGCTCTGAGATGTCAGCAACAAAAAACGATACGATGGAAATAAATGTAGAACAATTAAACCAAGATATTGCCCAATTTCCGCAAGTTCACTCGATTACCTCAGACATGCATACCACCCATAAGGGGGTATCGCGACTGGTCATGTTGGATCGATATGCCTTCAAGGATACGCAAAAAGAGACCTTGAAACCAGGTGACTTTGTCGTATTAACCATCAAGGAAGATCCGAAGTTTCCTGCTAGAGGAACGGGATTTATACTAGAGATTAATCCCAACTCAGCGAAGGCCAAAATACAAATAGAATCCGATTATCTTCATGTATTGGAAAAACCAGAAGAACAAGAAACAGGCATTATTGAACGGCCATTAACGATTATTGACAAACCTTTAGAGGTTTACTATGAACAGATAGCCAAACGAAATGCAACTGGGCTGGCAGCAGTTGAAACAACAAAGGTTAAACAAGGGGAATGGTTTGACCATTTTTATCAAGAATTAGTTGACCTCAACTTTGTACCAGCTGGACGTGTGCTTTACGGGGCTGGCTCTGATACCGATGTCACTTACTTTAATTGTTATGTGATGCCCTTTGTTGAGGATTCGCGGGAAGGCATCAGCGATCATCGCAAACAGGTGATGGAGATTATGTCCCGTGGCGGTGGTGTCGGAACAAATGGTTCCACCTTACGACCGCGAAATGCACTAGCCAGAGGGGTAAATGGCAAATCATCAGGCTCTGTCTCATGGCTGGATGACATCGCTAAGTTAACGCATTTAGTCGAACAAGGCGGATCAAGACGTGGTAAAATCGAGTGCCTCGTCTCTAAATAAACCTCGTGAATTGCTGGAAACTCTTTTTGAATACATGATTATCTCCTAAAAATTAAATAATTTTGGAGTGAAAAATCAGGTCTTTCTATAATGCTAAAGAATCCCAATTATGTAAGTTATGTAATTTTGAAATCAATCATAATAAACAAGGAAGATTTACTTCTCACTTAAAGATACAACATGGATTATCCTTAAATGATTATCTAATTCGATATTTTTATGCAGAAAATGACTTAAAATGTTCATACAGTCTATGTGAAAATACAAATATAGCTAACCGAAATGGATATATTATTTTAAGATTTTGGGAATTTGATATCATTCATCATTTTGAAGATATCAAAAGCATTATAAATAATTTGTTAGCTACAACAGAATCGGAAACGATAGATGTGAATGCTGAAAAATAACAAATGGTTAAAGACAACCAGCAGCCAAGCTCCTTTTAAATGGAGAAGGTTCAACGACCATCGAAATCACACTTTTTAGTGGAAGAGAGTAGAGTAGGGAGCAAGTGCTCCCGAAGCGCGAGGATATCTGTTTTACTCAGATGGATATAAGATATGGTCTGACCTCTAAGGTGACTTAGAGAGTTGATGTAACGAATCAACGCAACAAACTGGCTCAAATGATTATGTTAAGCGACTGGCATCCAGATGTCATCGAATTTATTATTTCTAAGATGCAAAATCCGCGTATTTTACGTTATTTAATTGAAAGTAGTCAAGATGAGACTATTGTTCAACTGGCAGAGGAAAAGCTAGCATTTACACCGCTTCCAGCTGATGACGTTCAGTTATACCAAGGTATTGTTAATTATAAAGATATGCCGGGACAAGGCGGATTTACCGACGCCAATATAGAAAAGGCAGAAGCAGAATTACGCGATGGCGGTTCTTACTCTGTTCACAATACAGATTTCCTAACAGGGGCCAATATCTCTGTCTGTATTACCGATGAGTTTATGCAAGCTGTAGAAAATGACAGTGAGTATAGCTTACGTTTTCCTGATGTAGAAAATTATACAGCGGAAGAAATGGCCTATTATAATGAACACTGGCATCAGGTTGGTGATGTTCGGGAATGGGCAGAACGCGGGCTTGGTATAAAAGTATATCGAACTATAAAGGCGAAAGACTTATGGAATCTCATCAATATTTGTGCAACTTATTCAGCAGAACCTGGCATTTTCTTCATTGACAATGCCAATAATAAAACAAACGCAACAGCTTATGGTCAAAAGGTCGTTGCGACTAACCCATGTGGGGAACAGCCCCTCGCTCCTTATAGTGTCTGCAACTTGGCGGCAGTCAATCTCGCTAATATGGCAGATAAAAAACAGAAGAAACCTGATTTTGACCAGCTGAAACAAACGGTCGAAATTGGTGTTAGAATGCAGGATAATGTGATTGATTCCACCCCTTATTTCTTGGAGAAAAACCGGCAGCAAGCATTAGGCGAACGCCGAATTGGCTTAGGGGTAATGGGACTGCATGATTTGTTGATCTATTGTGAGTCAGCCTATGGATCAAAAGAAGGTAACCAACTAGTGGATCAGATTTTTGAAACGATCGCTACCACGGCCTATCGCACGTCGATAGAGCTGGCTAAGGAAAAAGGAAGCTTTCCATTTTTAATCGGAGAAACAGAGGAAGAAACACAACAACTGCGACAAAACTTTATCAACACAGGCTATATGAAAGATATGCCTGAGGATGTTCGAGAAGGCGTGCTGCAGCATGGCATTCGCAATTCTCACTTGTTGACGGTTGCTCCAACTGGTTCTACTGGTACGATGGTTGGCGTCTCCACTGGGCTGGAGCCTTACTTCTCCTTCACCTATTATCGCAGTGGACGATTAGGCAAGTTTATCGAGGTCAAGGCCGATATTGTTCAGGAATATCTAGATGCCCATCCAGAGCAAGACGAAAATGATTTACCGGAATGGTTTGTGACTGCGATGAGCTTATCACCAGAGGCTCATGCCGACACCCAATGCGTAATTCAGCGCTGGGTAGACAGCTCGATTTCGAAAACCGTCAACGCACCGAGAGGCTACAAGGTCGAGCAAGTCGAACAGGTTTACCAGCGATTATATCGAGGCGGCGCCAAAGGTGGTACCGTCTATGTCGATGGCAGCCGTGACAGCCAAGTCCTCACACTCAAGGCAGAAGAGAATGATTTATCGGAGCAGACAGAACTCTTTGCCGATGAAGAGAAAAAAGTGGTACTGATGGATACGATCAATGAATTAGATAAAACCAATATGTCGGTCGGCTCCGAAGTTGGCGACACCTGCCCCGTCTGCCGTCAAGGAAGTATAGAAGATATCGGCGGTTGTAATACCTGTACCAATTGCGGCGCACAGTTGAAGTGTGGACTATAGCAGGTGTGCTTTTCCGGACGGTTTTGGCTGTTTGCCGGACGGTTCTGGGATCTTTCCGGACGATTCGAGACTTTTTCCGGACAATCTCGCATTATGTCAACAAACAACTCCGTAACCTTATACGGAGTTGTTTGTTTGCGAAAAGGCCTTGGCACGATCGGTTAATGCCTGCAAATCTTGTGTGGAATAACTTGATTGCTTCTTTACTAGCGAGCTGCCGATTCCTGCTGCTACTGCCCCAACTGCAAAATAGTCGGCTATATTATCTAGATTGACCCCTCCCGTTGGCATAAGAGGAATCTGCGGTAATGGACTTTGAATGTCTTTGAGATAACTCGGTCCTAACACGGTAGCAGGAAAAACCTTGATGATATCCGCGCCGCTCTCGTAAGCCGTCAATATCTCGGTTGGTGTCATCGCCCCCGGAATACTTACTATGCCATAACGTTTGGCCATTACAATCGTTTCCTTATCAACCGTTGGGGAAAAAATAAACTGTGCACCTGCCATGATCGCCGACCGAGCCGTTTCTGCATCTAAGACAGTGCCCGCTCCTGCAATCACCTCTCCTTGATATCTTTCTCGTACCTTTTCAATCCAATGAAAGGCGTTGGGCGTATCTACCGTAATTTCCAGTATTCGAATACCACCTGCATACAACGATTCTACGACATTCATCACTTCAGAGCTTGGTACACCACGTATGATCGCAACCAGTCTATGTTTGTATATTTCCTGTAAGATGTTCATCTTATCGATCCACATCTCCTTTCTTTACTTGGGTAAAGCGCGCTAATTCGTCCGCATCCGGCAAACCTTCTACATCGCCATTCACGGTGGTCACGATCGCACCAATCGCATTTCCCTTAGCGACCCGCTCTTCCAATGGTAACCCTTCCAATAGCCCAGCGATCAAGCCTGCCGCAAAGCCATCTCCTGCACCAATAGGGTCAACAACCCGTTCCACCGGATAACTTGGCACAAACCCATGCGAATCTTTCGTAAAAAAATGGGCGCCCTTACTCCCTTCTTTTAAGATTACCGTACTGGCTCCCTTTTCCATGAAACGCTGGGCATATTGTTCCAAGGAAGCATCGCCAAATAAATAACGGGCTTCGCTGACACCTGGCAAGATGATGTCGGCTTGTTTGGCAATCTGCCCTAAACGTTCTCTTGCCTGCTGCTTAGAGTCCCATAGCTTCTCGCGAATATTAGGATCAAACACGACCGGTACACGATATTTTTCAGCAAATCGCAAGGCCTGCATAACGGCTTGAAAACAGCTTTCACTTAATGCGGGTGTTATACCAGTAATATGCAAATATTTGGTCTGCGCAATATATGTTTCTTGGATATCATCTGCACTCATTCTGCTTGCGGCAGATCCGGCGCGATAGTAGTAAACATACACATCCTGCTCATGACGAATCTCTTTAAAATATAATCCTGTCGGCGCCCTACTGTCTGCTTGAACCTGAGAAACATCCACTCCTTCTCCTCGAACAAAATGGATTAATCCTTTGCCAAACTCATCATCACCAACTCTGCTGATCCAGCCCGTCTGAAAACCCAAACGCTGTAAACCAATCGCCACATTTGTCTCTGCTCCGGCAAATTTACGGGAATACTGGGAAGCATAGCGCATCTTCCCCATGGTATCAGGGCTGAACATCGCCATTGTCTCTCCCAGCGTGATAACATCCATTTTCTTTACCATTCTGCCACCGTGCCATCCTGATGACGCCAAACCGGATTTCGCCAGCTATGCCCCGTTTTTGCCAGTTCTCTTACCTTTTCTTCATTCATTTCAATACCCAAACCAGGACCTTGTGGCAGTTTGACATGACCCTCTTGATAATCAAACACCGAAGTATCTGTCAGATAGTCCAATAAATCATTGCCTTGGTTATAATGAATACCGAGGCTCTGTTCTTGAATAAACGCATTATGAGCCGTGGCGTCCACTTGGAGACAGGCTGCCAAGGCAATCGGACCTAACGGACAATGTGGAGCAACTGCGATATCATAGGCTTCTGCCATCGAAGCAATTTTCTTCACTTCCGTGATGCCGCCTGCATGAGATAAATCGGGTTGAATAATATCGGCATAACCGGCTTCAAACAATGGTTTAAAATCCCATCTAGAATACATACGTTCACCGGTCGCAATCGGAATCGGAGTATATTTGCTGATCTCAGCCAGCGCTTCGTTATTCTCCGGCAGTACCGGCTCCTCTATAAACATCGGGCGAAACGCTTCCAATTCTTTCGCTAATACTTTGGCCATCGGTTTATGAACCCTGCCGTGAAAATCAATGCCGATGCCAATATAGTCACCAACTGCTTCACGGACAGAGGCAATTCGTTCGACGACACGGTCGATCTTTTCATAACTGTCGATATATTGCAGTTCTTCCGTAGCATTCATCTTCACCGCCGTAAAACCAGCGTCGACAACTGCCTGAGCTGCTTCTCCCACATCACTGGGGCGATCTCCGCCAATCCAGGAATACACCCGAATAGACTCGCGGCAAGCGCCACCCAATAATTGATAAATAGGGGCATTAAAAAATTTTCCTTTAATATCCCATAGTGCCTGATCAAGCCCTGCAATCGCGCTCATCAGAATCGGACCCCCGCGATAAAAGCCAGAGCGATACATCACATTCCAATGATCCTCGATGTTTAATGGGTCTTTCCCCATTAAGTATTCCGCTAATTCCTGTACAGCGGTTTCAACCGTAGCTGCCCTGCCTTCAACGACAGGTTCTCCCCAGCCAGTGATCCCTTCGTCTGTCTCCACTTTCACGAAGCACCATCTTGGCGGCACAACAAATGTTTCGATAGAAGTAATCTTCATTTTTCCACACCTTTCCGATATCCTAATTTTTGCGAGATAAGTTGACTTTGCTTGCGGATAACAGGAACCAAATCTGTTTGAACACGACTTTTGGTCATGCGTTCGATCGGTCCTGCAATACTGATGGCCGCTACTACCTTGCCTTCAGCATCTAGAATGGGGGCAGCTATACAGCGGATTCCTTTCTCATGCTCCTGTTCATCGATAGCATAACCCTGAGCTTGTATGTTACCGATCTCCTCCTTCAACTGCTCCAAATTGGTGATCGTCGTATCGGTAAACTTCGGAAACCCTTTATTTTCCGCTAATTGCTCCCATTGCGACGCCTCATACCCTATTAACAGCGCCTTACCTACGCCGGTACAATGCAGCATCGCACGCTTTCCAACCTGGGAATACATCCTCAATGTTTGTTTGCTTTCCACTTTATCGATGTAAACGGCTTCATCTTGATCCAAAATGCATAAATGAACCACTTCCTCAGCGTCTTGTGACAGTTGCTTTAGGTTTTCTTTTGCCACCGACCGTATATCGAGCTGACCTAGAAAATGGCTAGCTAAAGTGAGGCACTGTACTCCTAATTGATAATAACCCGTTTGTTCGTCTTGTTGAATATAACCTCTTACCATCAGCGTTTGCAACAATCGATGAATCGTGCTTTTCGCCAGCCCCATTTCCGCTGATAGCTGAGCAATACTCGCTCCATTTGGCTCGTCAGCCAGATACTCCAAAATCGATAAACTGCGCTCAACAGATTGAACTTGTACCATAGCCTCCTCCTTTCATTCCATAATACGGAATGATGTTTTGTATTTTGGAATACTTTTATCTTATCGTAAAAAGGGCTGGACGTCAAAAAGCCCCTAAGAATGTTTTTTCTTAGAGGTTTCATGACGGAAACTACTATATCAATTACCGACCTCCGGCTGAAACAACTCACTCAATACCAAGGCAACCGCCCCAAGCGAAGAGCCGTATTCGCCCAGTTTCGATAATTGAACAACCGTATCTTGAGCCCGATCGTATATGACACGCGATTGAATCGTTTCCCGAACAGGATCGAGAATGTAAGCACCTGCTTTAGCCACTCCACCCCCGATAATCACTGATCCAGGATTAAACGTGTGAATAAGGTTGGTTAAGGCAATCCCTAAGTAAATACCGGCTTCATGAAGAACCGCTCCTGCCAAGTCATCACCAGCAACTGCCGCTTGATGAATGGTTTCTGCTGTAATTTCATCAGCGTGCTCCAACAACATCGATGCATTTCCTGCCGCCAGTAATTCTTCAGCCCTTTCTGCAATAGCCGGTCCCGACGCAATCGTTTGTAAACAGCCATGGTTACCACAGCTGCATTTTTTTCCACGTAAATCAATCATCATATGACCAATCTCACCAGCAATGCCATGTTCGCCATTATAGAGCTTGCCATCTATCACCATACCTGCACCAATACCTCGTCCCACGTTAATGGCAACCATACTTCTACCAGTTATTTCGCCATGGAACCAGGACTCGCCAAGTGCCAAGGCCTTGGCATCATTCTCAACCTTCACCGTCATCGCAAAGTATGCTTCTAACCGTTCTTTGATCGGGACATCACGTAAATCTAAATTAGGCGCGAAGATAGCCCGTCCCTGCTCAGCGTCCACAATACCATGCATAGCCACACCGATTCCGATAAATTGTAAGCTGTCGTGCCGCTCCATTAATTGTTGAATGCCTTTCTTCAGCCTGTCCAACAGGTTCTCGCTATCTACTTTATCGCGAATGATCTCCCTTAATTCATCCCGTCTTTCTCCCGACAAATCAGAAATAATAAAACGAATTTGACTTGGACCAACATCTACCCCAACAATATGAAAGGCCTGCACATTCAATACAAGCATAGTTGGCTTTCTTCCGCCCTGAGAAATTCCTAGTTGACTTTCCCTAATAAGCCCTTGCACTAACAGCTCCTTCACAATTGTTCCTACGGTAGGTGGGGTTAGTTCTGTTTCTTTCGCAATTTGAGCGCGCGAGATCGATCCAGCTTTACGAATTTTATTTAAAATAATCGATTTATTTAATGACTTCATCCATTGAAAACTGCCTCTTTGCATACACGTACCCACTTTCTTAAAGCTCTTAATTAAGTATATCATACTACATGACTAGGACAAAAAAACACACAAACATTGCATGGCAACATTTGTGTGTAGCTGTACTTAATAAGGACCACGTATCCAATCGTGTACTTCCTTCTGATAAAAGGTATGCAATTCCTCTAGCTCTTCTTCTGTAAAGGCAGGTGCTTCTACGGCACCCAAGTTATCCTCAATTTGTTTAACGGTCTTGAACCCAGGAATAACCGAGGATATCGCGTCATAACTAAGAATCCACTGCAAGGCAGCGCGGGTTAAATTACCTCTGCCTGATGTGATCCAATCCAGCTTCTCACTCAACTCTACCCCTTTGGAAAATGGCAGACCTGCAAAGGTTTCACCAACATTAAAGGCCTCCCCATTTTGATTAAATTGACGATGGTCACTACCTTCAAACTGATGGTCTTTGCTAAACTTGCCGGTCAATAAACCACTTGCCAATGGAACACGAGCGAGTAAGCCCACCTGCTTTTCCTTGGCTGTTGGGAATAACTCAAAAATAGGTTTCTGCCGGAATAGATTGAAAATAACCTGCAGGGCAGCCACGTTAGGATTTTCCATTGCAAGCAGTCCCTCTTCCACCGTTTCCACACTCACACCATAATAACGGACTTTCCCTTGTCGCTGCAATTTATCCAGCACCTCAAACACCCTGCCATCTCGCAATATGTCGATCGGCGGGCAGTGAATCTGGATCAAATCGAGCCGTTCCCGTTGCAAGCGGCGTAAACTATTTTCCACATATTGCGTAACAGCAGCTTCCGAATAATTGGTTGGATCATGGATGTCACCGGCCCGACAAAACTTGCTAGCGATATAGATGTGATTTTCCTTCCCTTTGGTCGCTTTTGCTAACAGCTCTTCACTATGGCCATCGCCATACACATCGGCGGTATCAAAGAAGTTAACACCTTGATCCATGGCACGAGCAAGACCGTCTAAGGCCTCCTTATCGTCGGTCTTCCCCCATGAACCACCTATAGCCCAAGTACCAAAGCTTAGTTCACTAATTTTCATATCTGTTTTACCCAATTGGCGATATTGCATACTTCACGTCCTCCCTTTTTCCTACACTCAATGATCACATCTAGTATATCGAATAAACCTCTTCTATGAAAGTATGCGGTTTCAAACTTAACTAAACTACCGTTCCTTCCTGTACACAATTCTGTTAAAGTAATAATACGACATAATGAATGAGGTGTTGACATGGATTCATTTTATAAAGTATTGATTGTCGACGATGAATTACTGATACGCAGAGGTATTATGAACTATCTCGACTGGGAATACGAAGGCTTTACCATTATTGGAGAAGCTTCCAATGGAAAAGAGGCGATGAAACAAATTACCGAACAACAACCGCATATCTTGATAACCGATATTGTGATGCCCGAACTCAATGGTGTGGAATTGGTCAAATATATCAAAGAACACCATCCTCATATCGACATTATTGTATTAAGCAGCTTTGAAGACTTTGAATACGTGAAACAGGCATTCCAATATGGCGTGGTCGATTATATCTTAAAACCGAAGTTGCAATCCGATGATTTACTACAAACGCTGCATAGAATTACAAAAAAACAACCAGATCGAGAAGAAAAGCATCCAACCAGATCGATCCAAAACATGCTGCGTAAAATAATCGATGGGTACCATACCGTCCGTGAAATGGAAGAAATAAAAACACACTTCACCTTCCAGCAATATCTCTTAGTCAAGACCTTCTGGAAAAAGAAAAAGGATCAACACACACATGATCAGACTTTTCAACATATCTTGACGACTACCTTTCCACGCTGTGAGATAGTCGATATCAGTCAGGACGATGATCACTGTTTAACGCTTATCAATTTCACAACAGAGGAATTACCAGCAATGGAACGCTCCTTGCTACAAGCCATTACAGAGGCGGATGCCAACCATCAGCAAAAATGGATGATTAGCACCCCTTTTTTTCCATTAGAGAAACTGGCCGACATTAATCAAGAACAGTTTGCTGAAATGGAAAAGGATCATTTTTATTTGCCCGAACAGCATTGGATACAATACGGACAATTACCGGACAGAGAAATAATCCAAGAGGATTTTGATTTACAACGTTTGATCGACCATTTTAAGCATCAGCAATTTGAAAAGGGATTCCACTATCTGCATAGACATATTCAGTTATTACAACAGCAGCGAGAGATGGAAATCTTCGCGTTTAAATCCTGGTTAGAGAACGTTATTTTTAATATCGTTGTAGCTCTAAACAATATCGGTTTAACAAGTAAAGCGTTTGAAGATCAAAAATATCAATACTTGCATTGGATCACCCATTCTTTTCATATCCAAGAGGCGATGGATATCGTGGAGGCTTTTCAGACTGATGTGGAACAGCTTCAAACACAAATAACAACAAGGGGTTCTTCCTTCCAAACTATCTTGGACTATATCGAGGAACATTACCAAGAGCGATTGACCTTGCAAACATTAGCGAATCAGTTTCACTTTAACCCCTCTTACTTATCGAGTTATTTTACTAAACATCATCAAGAGGGATTTAGCGAATATTTAAACAAGGTGAGAATAACATACGCCAAAGAAAAATTAATAGAAACGAATCAATCCATCACCACTGTCAGCGAGGAAGTTGGCTTCTCAGATCCTAGTTATTTCACCAAGGTGTTTAAAAGAGTAGAAAAGCAGTCTCCCAGAAGCTATCGCAGCATGATGAGAAAAACAAGAGGTTCCTAAGATGAAGCGATTAAAAAAGATCCTATACCGGAATGCTTTATTGTTCAAGATTTTCTGCGTGATGCTAATTAGTATTGGGATGGTGGCGATATTCATTACCTTTAGCAATATTCGGATGTCGAGTCAGCTGTTTATGGACACCTTTAGCATGACCAGCACCAAAAGCATTGGCCATATATCAAGACAATTGAATTCTTTTAGTGATTCATTGGTAATGGCCTCTAAAGAAGTGGAAACCAATGCTGTACTCAAACAGTATTTAAACACCAAAACTATTTCAGCAAAGGATACGTCTCGTGCCTATTATCGAATACAAGAGGAGATAGAGCGTATCCATAATACCTTAGAACCGCGCGAAACAAATATTGTACTGCTCTCCAATTATTTGGATACCTTTACCACCAATTATGTGAACTGGGAAGTTACTGGCACGGAATTGTTAGAGCATGAATTGACGACAAGGGCAGAGGCCAATGAACATGATATCGTGTATCAATTTGAATCATCAGAAATTACGAACCATATTCCGATGTTCATTGCCTCTAAAGCCCTTCGTTATCAAACAAGCGATGATATTTTTGGCTATCTTTTTTTATCTATTCGGGAAAGTGATCTGCGCAGTATCTACGAGGGGTACACATCCGATGGTAACGATTTATTACTGCTAGATGGGGATGGCACGATTATTTCCAGCAGCCAGACGAATTGGCTAGGCGAATCTTCTCCCAGTCTATTGGCAGGTATCAATGATCTGTCTAGCCAGCAAGAAAACTATCAGGCCGTGGATGTCTTTGATCAAAATTATTTATTCTTTGCTGAGTATATTCCGAATCTGGATCTCTATCTTGTGAATTTAATTGACCATGAACAGATTACCAGTAACCTAATCAGCACAAAGGAAATTCTACTGATTAGCGTTTCAATTGCTGTCTTTGCATTAATTTTTTCATTTCTGATTTTACGAAAGATGACCATTTCGCTTAGTCAAATTGTGCATAATATTTCTGATATGGCTCGTTATCAATTTACCAGATCCCTACCCGTCAAAGGAGGATATGAATCAAGAAAAATCGCCACTGCCTTTAACTATATGCTAAATGAGCTACGTGATTATGTGAATATATTGCTAAATACCCAGGAAAAACAACGCAAAGCAGAATTAACGGCCTTACAGCACCAAATCAATCCACATTTTATCTATAACACCCTAACCTCGATCAAATTTATGATTAAACAGCAGCAAAATGATAAGGCCATGGTCACCATGGACTCCTTTATCTCCATTTTACAAGCTTCATTAAAAACGATCGAAAAGACGACTACAGTAGAAGAAGAAGTGGAAATTCTGCGTCATTATGTACAGATCAACCATGCCAGATATGGGGATCAAATCCAAGTCAGCTTTTTAGTCGCACCTGACTGTTTGTCTTTGCAAATACCAAGACTGATTATCCAGCCTTTTATCGAAAATGCCTTTTTCCATGGTTTTGTACAAAAGAAGCGTGGGTTTATTAAAATATTAATTGCTCAAAAAGAAGGCATGCTCGTTTGCGAAATCATGGATAACGGAGATGGGATGAAACAAACAAAGGATCTGTCTCGTTTAAAAAATAAAAAACAGCTATTCAACGGCATTGGCATTAAAAACGTACACGAGCGGATCCAGTTACTATACGGCCATCATTATGGAGTGGATGTCATTAGTGAACCGCATCAGGGTACCACAGTTACCATGACGCTCCCCATCCTTGAAGAAGGAATTCAAAAAAATAACTAAAGATAATACCATTTCAAAAGATTTTACCATTTAGTACGAGACATCTAAAAATAGTCTTATTTTTTGCTAAAAATCTTCCTAGAGGTTTTTAGCTTTTCTTTGCTAAGATAAACTCACCAATAAAGAAAACGCATTCAATGTTGGTGATAAAAAATAAAAAGGGGTGGAAAACATGAGAAAAAAGCTACTTTGGACGACACTTATTGCTAGTTTGATGGTATTACTACTGGCGGCATGCTCTGGCGGTGATGACGAGACAGAAGGAAATGAAAACGAAGGATCCGACAGCATTGTTGCTTGGGCGTGGGATCCCAATTTTAATATCGCTGCCTTAAACCTAGCTAATGAGCACTACGACAAGGAAGGATTCGAGTTAGAGATCCAAGAAAATGCCCAAGATGATATTGTACAACGCTTAAATACGGGATTAAGTTCGGGCACAATGAATGGTATGCCTAACATTGTCCTGATTGAAGACCAGCGTGCTCAAAGCTTTTTACAATCTTATCCGGATGCCTTTTACCCGCTTGGTGATTACTTTGATACAGAAGATTTTGCCGAGTATAAGATTCCACCAACTAGTTTAGACGGCGAACAATATGGACTACCTTTCGATACCGGGGTAACAGGACTCTTTTACCGTGCCGACTATCTAGAAGAGGCAGGCTACAGTCATGAAGATCTGGTGGATATTACTTGGGAGGAATTTATTGAAATTGGCAAAACCGTCAGAGAAGAAACTGGACACCCGATTTTTTCCTTTGATCCAAGTGACTTTGGTATTATTCGTATGATGATTCAATCCGCTGGCAGTTGGTTTACCACGGAAGAAGGCGAGATTAATTTAGAAAATAATGAAGCACTTAAGGAAAGTTTAAATGTATTATACCAATTAATCGATCAGGATGTCGTTGATTTGCATAATGACTGGAGCGGTTTTCTTGCTTCCTTTAACAGTGGAGAAGCAGCGTCCGTTCCTACTGGTAACTGGATTGTTCCTAGTATTGAGGCAGAAGAATCACAATCTGGACAATGGCGAATGGCACCTATTCCTCGTCTGGAAATAGAAGGATCGGTGAACGCGACTAACAATGGCGGCAGTTCCTTTTATGTATTAAATATCGATGGAAAAGAAGCAGCCGCAGAATTCTTGGCAGAAACTTTCGGATCGAACACGGAATTCTATGAAGCACTAGTACAAGAGGTAGGGGCATTAGGAACTTATATCCCCGCTGCAGAAAGTGAAGGCTATCAGTTTGAAAATGAATTTTTCGGTAATCAACAACTCATTTCGGAGCTATCAGGATGGATGGAAGAGGTGCCTGCCGTTAATTATGGATTAAACACTTACGGCTTATCCGATATATTAATTGAACAATTTCAACAAATGCTAAATGGAAAAGATGTTGACGCTGTGCTGTCTGATGCACAGACACAAGCGGAAAATCAGTTCAAATAATAGATTGGGTTCCCTTATAGTGCGTGTTCTATTTGGGAATCCGCTTTTTCAAGGAGGTGCTTACATTGGATTCGATCAATCATCCAACCAAGATCAAATCCCGGCGGCGCAAGGTTAACCAAATCGGATGGGCGTTTATTCTATTATCCGTATTAGGGATAGGTATATTCTACTTTTATCCAATGGTGCAGGCCTTGATCCTTTCCTTACAATCTGGCATGGGAGCAAACCTGGAATTTGTAGGACTGGATAATTACATTCGGTTGTTTAATGACCCTACTTTTATTGCTGCTTTAACCAATACTTTTATCTATCTGCTAGTACAGGTACCGGTCATGATTTTACTTGCCCTTTTCTTTTCAGTGTTGCTGAATGATCCTACACTGAAATTTAGAGGCTTTTTCCGGACAGCAATCTTTTTACCGGCCGTAACCTCTTTGGTTGCTTATGCCGTTGTCTTTAAATATTTATTTACTACCGATGGGCTCGCGAATCGATTTTTATTAAATATGAACCTTATCGATCAGCCGTTGCAATGGCTGAATGACCCAACATTGGCGAAAATCACGATTATCATTGCGATCACCTGGCGCTGGACGGGTTATAATATGATTTTTTATTTGTCGGCCTTGCAGAATGTGGATAAGGCGATGTACGAAGCTGCCCGAATTGACGGTGCTTCTGCACTGCAGCAATTCTTCTTCATCACGATCCCGTTATTAAAACCGATTATCTTGTTCACATCGATTATTTCAACGATTGGGACCCTGCAGTTGTTTGACGAGGTTATGAATATCACAAGCGGCGGTCCTGGTAATGCTACATTATCCATATCGATGTACATTTATAACCTATCGTTTGAGTATACACCAGACTTCGGGTATGCAGCTACCGTTTCTTATGTGATTGTATTTTTGGTGGTTATCTTATCTATTATTCAATTCAGAGTGGCAGGTGATCGAGATTGAAAAAAACAAAAAGGATTCTCACCTATGCATTTCTTAGTATGGCATCATTTATCAGTATTTTCCCGTTTCTTTGGATGATCGTCAGCACTACAAATCTATCGGTCGATGTTACGCAGGGGAGATTACTACCTGGTACGCATTTTCTGGATAATATTCAGAAATTGTTTGAGACAGTGAATATTGGTACTGCGTTGTGGAATTCCTTGATTATTGCCGTTATCACTACCTTTCTTACGCTATTAATTGGCTCACTAGCTGGATATGGTTTTGAAATTTATCGCAGTAAAGGAAAAGACATGGTATTTAATTTCTTGCTTTTGTCGATGATGATTCCTTTTGCGGCGATTATGATTCCACTGTATCGTTTGTTTGGTCAAGTCTCTGACCATGCACCGCTTATCGGACTTGATACCTTGGCAGCGGCGCTATTGCCAACGATCATTACGGCCTTTTTCATCTTTCTTTTCAGACAGAATACAAAAATGTTTGCCAAGGAATTAGTGGAAGCCGGGCGAATCGATGGTTTAGGAGAACTCGGTATCTTCTTCCGCATTTATGTACCAACGATGAAAACCACGTATGCGGCAGCAGCAATTATTGCCTTTATGAACAGCTGGAATAATTATTTATGGCCGTTGGTTGTCTTACAATCACCGAATAAGCAAACGATTCCGTTATTGATTTCCAACCTAGGCTCTGGCTACACACCTGACTATGGTGTGATTATGACAGCGATTGTAATTGCCACTTTGCCGACAGCGCTTATCTTTTTCCTTATGCAACGTCACTTTGTTGCTGGGATGATGGGATCGGTCAAGGGATAATGAAGGAAACACTTGGTGAGGTCACCAGGTGTTTTTTTGTTATATGATAGGAAAAGATTGAATTCTGAGTAATAAAATAGGAGAAGGTTTTAAACCAGGGTGTCGATAAGATGGATGATGTAAATTAGCGGTCCATGTAGTAAAGTTGATTGTTTGTTTGTGCTAATAGGCGCTGCGGAAATAGATTCCGCTTTCACCCACGGGGCATAAGTCAACAAGCGACTCGAGCAAAGATCACTCTCGCCGTGTTTCCTATACCATGGGGCCGGCTTCAGCTAACTAAAAAGAAGAGCACTTTTTAGTGGATCTTCAGCTCGTCCTGTCCCATAGGAGTCTACACCTATTTCCTCCGCTGGGAGTAGTACAACAATGGTTATTACTGCAAGGATGAAGAGTGCTAGGTTCTAAAAAATATTCCCACTGTGTGATTTTTTAATTGAAAGTACTGGAGTATGCATAAATGTGTTCCTCCTACCATAAGAAAAAAGCTAACTTATCAAATCATTCTTGCGACGAGACAGTCTATGATGAAAGGAGGTTTTTTACTTAGCTTCAGCAAAAATCAAGCATAAAAACGGACTTTCGTGTCAGAGCACCATCATGCTATTTCTTGCTAGAAGTGTAGAGTTAGCTGAAGCCGTGCCAGAGGATAGGAAACACGATGAAGGCGTCTTTTGCCTGAATCGATGGTTGTACTTATGCCCCGCGAGTAAAAACGAAGGGTTTGACTGGAGCGTTGTTATGCACACCTTTTCTCTCAACATAACAACTCGAATGTCTTTACATAATCCATCTTATCGGTAGTAAGCATCTTCTTTTGATTAGTAATAAAAGATCGGTTAGTTTCTGTCCGATTTTTTGATTCCACATATGATAGCGTTTTAATATAAGCGTAAGTGTGCTAAAATAAATATATAAACTGTTATCTAGGAGAGAAAATCATGCGAAATAAATTATTTGGACTGACAGAATGGATAACCAGACTGGCTTATATTAATATGCTTTGGATCGGCTTCACCTTATTAGGCTTGATCATTTTTGGACTATTTCCGGCTACTATTGCTATGTTTTCCCTGACGAGGCAATGGATTATGGGCAATACCGATATCCCGGTATTTTCCACCTTTTGGAAAACCTATAAAAAGGAATTTCTTAAAGGAAATCTATTAGGTTTGATTTTCTATGCGATTGGATTTGTCTTCTTTGTCAACACATCGTTTCTACTAAATGTAGATGCAGGCAGTTTCTTTAATACGATTAAGATTCCTTTATATGTTGCGATGATTGCCTTAGCCTTAATTATGATCTATGTGATTCCAACCTATGTGCATTATGATTTGAAATTCCTGCAGATGTGGAAGAATGCCTTTCTGATTATGTTGATTCACCCGCTTCATAATATCGCTCTACTAGTTGGATCTGCCGCCGCCATTTTTATTATGTTTCGTTTCCCGGCGACATTGGTCTTCTTTTCGGGCAGTGCCGTCGCCTTGATTATTATGAGCACCTGTTATCAGGCCTTTAAACGCGTGGCGATGAAACAGGAGCAATGGGCTGAAAAAGAAGCGGAAACGACGGCACAGTAGAACTTACTCCTCTTGATAGCTACTTGACTGTAAATGAAATACCTCTGCATACTTCCCACCTAGTTTTAGCAAATCTAGGTGGGTTCCTTGTTCAACTACTCTCCCTTTCTCTAAAAATATAATATTATCTGCCATACTAACCGTTGTCAGACGATGAGATATTAATATCACGGTTTTTCCTACCGCAAGTTTTTCCATCTTCGTGTATATCTCTCGCTCCATTTTCGCATCTAATGCGGAAGTCGGTTCATCCAAAATAACAATTTCTGCTTGCTTTAGCCTTGTGAATGCTCTAGCAAGGGCAATCCTTTGCCATTGACCTTGTGATATTTCTTGACCGCCAAACAATTTCCCAAGCGGAGTATCTATATCACCATTAAAATGTTGGACAATACTATCTGCCCCACTAGCTTTGATTGCCTCTTGGATCACTTGATCATCTGCAAAATCCGTATTACCTAATACAATATTTTCTTTTAGTGATAATTCATATCGATTAAAATTTTGAAACACAGCAGTGAATTTTTTTCTTAATTCTACGGTATCATAGTCTTCCAGTTTGACTCCGTTTAAAAAAATGGCTCCGTGATCAGGCTTATAAAATTTACATAACAAATGAACCAGTGACGTCTTCCCTGCTCCATTTTCTCCTACCAAGGCAGTAATCTTTCCTTTAGGAATTTTCATATTTTTAATATCGAGTACTTGTAACGCCTGATTATAGGAGAATTGCAGATTTTTTATCTCAAACCCTTCCTTCCATGAATCTGTTGTTGGCTGTTTTGAGAGTTTACTATGATCCGCTTGATGTTGAAGAAATAAAATAAGCTGTTTCATCTGCAGCAATTCTCTTACGCCAATAGCAAATACACCAAACATATTATTGATACCACCGTTCAAATGAAATAAGGCAGTGATGAATAAGGCAACATCTCCTGGCGTTATCTCGTTGGTATCAACGCTCCTATACAGTAAAAATAGTAATAATAAGCCAATGACAGCTGCTTCTGCGATTCCCCAAATCAGGCGGTGATTTGCCCATTTTTTCTGATCGGTCGCCAATAAACGAATTAAATTATGAGAAGCTTTGTAGTATCTCCTTTGAAAAAAGGGTGTTAAATGGAATAATTTCATTTCATGAGCAAGGCTAGGGTTTAATGGTTGATCCATTAGATACTCTGCCTTTCTCCTTTTCTCCTGCACCTCTTCCCTCCCCTCATAAAGAACATTATTTAATTTCGCTTCTATAAATAACTTAGGGAGGCTAATAATAACTAATACTGCAGGTATCCAAGGGATAATATTCCATATCAAAAGACTAATGGTGATAATGGAAATGACAGAGCTAAATATTTGAATAATCAAGTCCATCCACAAAGAAGTAGAACTAGCATGATTTCTAAACACCTTCAATTGGGAATGAAAACGCGACTGCTCAAATGGTTCAATGGTAGTCAATTCATTTGCTTTTTGCATTAATAATTGATCTATATATCCAGTGAAATTAGCAGTCAACAACTTAGTCTGCATCTCCAAGAGCGGCTTAAACGTTTCAATTAATAGGTTTAAAAAAACAAACAGGATCGCCACCATCAAGATATAAAATAAATCATTTGTGGCATTTTGACCGGATAAGGTTAATTCATCTATAATTACCTTACTAATGACCAATAGTGCAGGCGCCATCAGTGCTTCACATAAACTAATAAAGAAAACCAGGAGAAACCTTTTCTTATCTGCTTTCCACAATAACGTGAGACCGCTGATGATATATTTTATGTTATAGGCTTTTTTCCAGGTATGCTTCATTTTGCTCATTCCTTTTGATTTCTAAATAGAGAAGCCTGTAACTGATACATGTGTGCATATTCTCCATTGTGATTTAGCAATTCTATATGGCTTCCTGATTCAATAATTTTTCCATGCTTTAATACAAGTATTCGATCTGCCATTTTTACTGTACTAAAGCGATGGGAGATAATAATTGTCGTTTTGTTATGGGTATACTCAGAAAAACGACTATATATGCCATACTCTGAAAGAATATCCAAAGAAGCAGTAGGTTCGTCTAAAATTAAAATTCCAGATGGTTTATAATGGGATCTGCTTATCGCCAGCTTTTGCCATTGCCCACCAGATAGCTCCACCCCATCCCATTCTCTCCCTAGCAGTGTATCAAGCCCTTTAGGCAGCTGTTTCATGTCTTGCTGTAATCCAGCAAATGTAATTGCTTTTTCTACCTTTTCGTTGTCCGGATTTTCTCCATCATAGCCAAGGGCTACATTGGTTTTGATATCAAAAGCATACTTTCCAAAGTCTTGAAAAACCACTGATATATTATCTCTTTCTTCTTTCGTTAACTGCATCTCTTCTCCATTTAACTTAACGGTTCCGTTCGTTGGTCGGTAAAAACCACAAATTAATTTGACTAAAGTGGTCTTCCCTGAGCCATTCTCTCCTACGATTGCTATCTTCTCTCCAGGCTTAATCGAAAAGCTAATATTTTCAATAATGCTTTTTTCATAGGTAGGATAGGAAAAGGAAACTTGCTCAAAATCAATGGCCATCGGTTCTTCTTCTATTTTTGTTGAGGCAGCATAAGGAGCCTCCCCGCTCACCGGATCTGAGATAAATTTCGTGAAATCGCTCCCCATTCTCCACACATCGAAAGCCAATACGCTCTCTATCGATGTTTCTCTTAGGTAGTGTGACAATTGAAAAACACCCGTCAGAAATAAGGCAATATCCCCCGCAGATAGCGTCCCTATCCCAGCTTGATAGACAATCCAAAGATAACCTCCACCTGTTAGGATTGCAGCAAGAAGTCCCGTCATGGCAGTCGATATAGCACCCTGTTTTTGTATATGATACACCTTCTGAAATAACTCTCGAAAAGCAGTAAGGTACTGTTGTTCAAAGTATTCCCCATTCTGAAACAACTTTACCTCTTTGACGGTTGTAACTGAAAGAACTAGTTGTTTAAAATAATTGATTCGCCTTCTAAGCGGTGACAGTTGGTATTGTTCATCCCAATCTAACTGCTTAAACTGATTATATTTATAAATAAAAGGGATATAACTAATGGTTATTGCTAATGCCAGTATGATAGAAAGATTAGCTATGACAACAAAAATACCGATAACTGATATCAAACGGGAAAGAGAATTGGCTGTAAAATTAATTAATTGTAGCGGTAACCATCCCGTACTATCTCTTAATGTTTCTAAACTACTTCGGTAAGAGGGGTATTCATAGAATTTCAGTGTCGCTTCCTTATCGATTGCTTCTAATAATTCTATATTGATTAATGTTTTTGATTTCTCGGCTAGTGATTGTTTGCACCATTCCCCCCAAAGAACTAGTCATAGAATCGACAAGCATAAGTAATACAAATATGCCAATCCACATATAAATTTGGTTATTAGTTGTTTCTTGAAATTGGACCATTCCATCAATCAAATATTTTATAACAACTAATTGGAACACTGGTACAAAAGCGCTCAATAATTTTACCATCCCGAAGAATATAAGTAGCCATGGACTTGATATCCATAATAACTTACCTAACACCTTAACAGGAGTGATCATATCTTTACTTGTTCTCCATGCTTTGTCTACAAACTGTGGTATCATTTTCATCACCAATTTAACTGTTTTTTTGAGGTTAATATTTATGAATATATCTTACCATCCGCTTAATCATTGGAGGTGTTCATTCCATAGAACGATGCTTACAGACTAGCGCATCAGGTTGATAATATTTTTATATAAGCTGGCAAACACCTCGTATACTGCGAATAAAATTTTTTTAAAACAATAAGAAATCGCTTTCATAATAATTTTTAATGAAGGAAGTAAGACTGCCTTCATTAAAGGTTTTCTTCATTCTCGATCATGATAATCCTATAATAAACTTATTTTACATCACAAATTTAAACGTTTCAATATTTTGTGTGCTGTAGTAAACGGAGACTTCTTATAGAAATAATCATCCCCCTCTATTAGCATAAGCAGCCGTAATTCTTTTTTACGTCCAAATAGAGATATGTTTCAAGTATGCCTCCACTTGATTAACAATAGAGTAATAAAATAGATACTAAACAACCTGATATTAATACAGAATATCAGGTTGTTTAATATACCTAGGCTTCACCCTAATTCAATCCTCGAACCAAATATTTTCCCCATTCGCGCATCGCTACTTTTTCACCGGCATCTGCTGCTTTTTTCAGCCAATACTCACCGTCTTCCACATTTTTCTCCAGATATTCTCCTTTGATAAGAAAAATCCCCAGACAACGCATCGCTACTAACTCTCCAAGTTCTTCAGCTGCTTGACGCAGGAAACGTTCCCCTTCTGCTGCATCTTGTTCCATGCCCATTCCTGTTACTAAGCGATAACCCAGAATCCGCACTGCGATGGCATCATTTCTTTGCACTGCCATCTCTAGCCAGTGCAAACCTTCCTGTGGATTCTTGTCGAGCACTTCCCCATCTAATAAACGGACAGCTAAATCAACAATCGCCCACAGATCATTGGCTTCCGCTGATCTACGCAACCATTTTTCGCCCTCTTCTTTATTGATTGGAAGGCCGTTTCCAGTCAAATAACTATATGCTAACTCATTCATTGATCCCGTATCGCCCATTTCCGCAGCTTTGCGAAGCCAAACCTCTCCTTCATTCGAGCGATTTTTCTCCTTCTCTGCGGCAAAATCTATCACTTTCGCTTCCTCATGCTCGTCTTTGGGAGGCGCTTCTTGTTCTGTTGATTCTTTATCATTTGCAGGGCGGGCAAACGATTTAAAAAGTTTCTGAAGCCCTGATTGTTTCTTTTTATCCTTATCTCCCGTCAATGAAAAAACCTCCTATGTCACATTGCTGTCTTGTTGTCTACTATTATAGCATGATTTACTATTGATGGAAGAATCCTGGACAAGAACAGGTGATAAGTACTAGTTAACCCAGCTTGTAGTTTGTTTTATCTACTACACAAAAAAACACAAGCAAACTCCTATTTATTGCATGGCCTTGATTACTTCCACCCCTTTTTCTTGCAGATGCTCCATATCTATCGCTGCCGCCTGACGATCTGTAATCACACGGTCAATGTTTTCCAGTGGTGCCACATAAGCAAATGCCTGTTGATGAAATTTGTGATGATCTGTCAGCAAATACGTCATATCTGCTATTTCCATCATTTTCTGCTTCACCCTTGCCTGTTGCTCATTGGATTCACTGATACCACGTTCCATATGGAGCCCTTTACATGATAAAAATGCCTTATTCACATGGAAAAGGTCCAATGCCCGTTCTGTCAGTGGTCCGACATAGGATAATGATCGACCAAGCAATGTACCTCCTGTAGAGATAACGGTCACCTTGTCCTTTCTGCTTAATTCCAGTTCAACATTTAATGAGTTCGTCAATACAGTAATCGAGTGGTTCGGTAAGTTTTTTGCGACATACCATGCCGTTGTACTGGCGTCTAATAATATCTTATCCGCTACCACAATATGTTTGACCGCTTCCTGAGCGATTTCTTTTTTTTCTTCTACATACATCACTTCACGCTCCTGCACAGGAGGTTCTGGTTCTTGATGAGCTGGAGTAATACTAACCGCTCCACCATGACTGCGAGCAAGTTTCTTTTCTTTCTCCAGTTTTTCCAAATCTCGTCTAATTGTTTCATCGGTCACCGAAAAATGCTTAGCCAATTCCGTAACCCTTACGCTCTTTCTTTGATTAACCATTTCTAACAAGCGTTGTTGTCGTTCTGCCACTAGCATAAGCCTTCCTACCTTCCTGATCTAGTTACTTTTCTTTATTATCGTGTTTATTTTATCACAAAGCAACCGAAAGAAGTTAATCCTCATTGTTCTAAATAGCGATATAAGGTCGATTTACTAATGCCTGTTTCCGCCTTTATTTCAGCAAGCGTATATTGTTTACTTTCATACATTACGATCGCTTGTTGGACATTTTCATCGGGTTTTCTTGGTCGTCCTGTGGTAACACCTTTTTGTTTCGCTTTATATAACCCCCTTTTGGTATTTTCACTAATGACATCACGCTGAAATGCAGCAAGTGTTTCAACCATATCATGAAATGGATATCCATGAGGGCTGCTAGTATCAATCTCCTCTTGCAATGATTGAAAAAAAGCGCCCTTCCTTTTAATCGCATCTAACACTTCTACTAAGTGTAACGTTGAATCTGCTAGTATGTATAGTTTGGTTACGATAAGTTTGTCACCTTGTTTAAGATTATTTATCAAATGCTCTAGTTCCGTTCTCTTTTTGGCAGAGGAATGTTCCTCCACAAACACCTTTTCACAATGTTTTTCGGTTAGTTGCTGTAATTGGACCTCGCAATTTACATCACTTTGATATGGTCTCATATATCCTATCAACATGTTATTCTCCCTTTGGTTTTTATAATATCTACCTATTATTATATCATAATTTATTTGAAAAAGTTTTCCCAAAATGGTTCCCTTTTAGTTCGAATGATGATAAGATACGTTTATTGCATTTCGCATCGGACTTTTAAAAAGGAACTATATAAAGGAGTAGAAGTAAAGTGATGGAAAGAATAAAAAGAGATTGGTTTTCCAATATTCGGGGGGATATTCTAGCTGGAATTGTGGTAGCCTTGGCACTAATTCCAGAAGCAATTGCCTTCTCAATCATAGCGGGAGTAGACCCTATGGTTGGGTTATATGCATCCTTTTGTATTGCTGTTATTATCGCGTTTGTAGGTGGCCGTCCTGGTATGATTTCAGCTGCAACCGGAGCAATGGCATTATTGATGGCACCCTTAGTGAAAGATTATGGTCTCCATTATTTATTGGCTGCAACCATTTTAACAGGAATTATACAACTACTATTTGGTGTCTTCAAGATTGCCAAACTGATGAAATTTATTCCAAGAGCCGTGATGATTGGTTTTGTTAATGCCTTAGCGATCTTAATATTTATGGCTCAAGTGCCACATTTTTTAGGAATCTCCAATGCAACCTATATTTTTGTAGCGATAACGCTGATTATTGTTTATACACTTCCGAGATTTTTAAAGTCGATTCCAGCACCATTGATTGCAATTATCGTATTAACCACCATCGCGATTTATTCAGACATGGATTTACGAACAGTCGGCGATTTAGGTGAAATCACGAGAACACTACCGGAATTTTTATTACCGAACATACCACTTAACTGGGAGACATTACAAATTATCTTCCCTTATTCATTAGCCTTGGCTATTGTAGGGCTGTTAGAATCTTTATTAACATCCTCCATTGTAGATGATATGACAGGAACAGAAAGCAATAAAAACAAAGAAGCCAGAGGACAAGGAATGGCAAATATTATAACCGGCTTCTTTGGCGGAATGGCTGGTTGTGCCATGATTGGCCAATCTGTCATAAACGTCAAATCAGGGGGACGAGGAAGATTATCGACACTCGTTGCTGGTGTGTTTCTTATCTTTTTGATTATTGTTCTAGGTGGTTTAGTAGTACAGATACCAATGCCTGTTCTAGTAGGTATCATGATCATGGTATCCATCGGAACATTCGACTGGTCATCATTCAGCTATTTAAAAAATGCACCCAAAAGCGATGCAGTAGTTATGCTGGTTACCGTTGCTATTGTCGTTGCAACACATGACTTATCCAAAGGAGTGATAGCTGGGGTTATATTAAGTGCGATCTTCTTTGTTGCTAAAATATCAAAAATAAAGATTAGGAAGCAGCAAAGGGATGATGATATAATCTATCGTATAGAGGGGCAGTTATTCTTTGCGTCCACCGATAGCTTTTTAAATGATTTTGATTATAGCGTCAAAAATGCAGCCATTGTCATTGATTTCACGGATGCTCATGTCTGGGATGATTCAGCTGTAGGAGCCGTTGATAAGGTTGTGTTTAAATTTCGCGAAAATCAAAATGAGGTTACCATAGAAGGACTAAATGCCTCCAGTAAAAAGATGGTTGATAAGTTGGCAGCACATCACATATAGTGATCTTCATTATATAATGATTGGAAAAGGAGAGGTGTTACCATGTATAAACAGATTATCCTGGCAGTTGACGGATCGGACCATTCGATACGGGCGACAGAAGAGACCGTTAAAATCGCTTCCTTGGTAAAAGACAGCCATATTGAAGTGGTATCTGTAGCGGAATTTTCAAAAGCAAAGAATGAAGTGTTACACAGTGGCGGGAAAGAAGAATTGGAAATTTCCAGACGAAAAGCACTCCTTCCCGCGACAGAACTATTGGACGCGCATCACTTATCTTATGAAATTAAAATCCTACATGGCGAACCCGGTCCCACCATTGTGGAATACACCAATAAAGGAGATTATGAATTATTGGTGATAGGCAGCCGCGGCCTTAATGCATTTCAGGAAATGGTGTTAGGTAGCGTCAGCCATAAAGTAGTGAAAAGAGTGGATTGTCCCGTCCTTATTGTCAAATAATTAGGATTTCCAGCAGTAGAGCGTTCCAGGGATGATTAGATTAGTGAGATTTTCGCACCCGTTGTTCCATGATTTGCTCTCCTCAGTCCGCGAGATGCATTCTTACGGAAAGAAATTTGCGATTGGCCGTTTTTTTGTCTGTTATTCGTGGATCTCCTGGCAGTTTGCAGTGGGATTTACGCACGGTTACGCAGTGATAAATGAGCGTGAATAAATGCCATACCCTGCATCAATATGTATAAGGGTATGGCAAGTTTTATTCTCGTACAGTATTGACTCCTTGTCCCTTTTCCGTGCCATGCAACAACTGCTGCAAATAATGATAGACGCCCTCTTCATCATTTGTGGCGGTTGTTATTTCTTTGGAAATCCGTTTTATTTCCTCGGTGGCATTCTTCATCGCTACTGGATGGCCGACATAATGCATCATCGGAATATCATTATTACTATCTCCCATGGCTAAGGTGTGTTCCGGACTTATTTGGTAATGCTCCAATAGTACCTGTACCCCTGTCGCCTTATTAATTCCTTCAGCCATCACTTCCACGTTATGTGGCGAAGAAGAAGAGGTAGTGAAATCGGCGGTTTGCTTTAATTGCTGTAATCTTTGGATCCATGCCTGCATTTTCTCCTGTTCATTGGTAAAACAATATAATTTTGCTACCTTATAAGGCGGATAGGTTTCCGGCCAGTTGATATCGCCAGCCATTGCCGCTTCTCGATCAAGCCATTCATGAATACCAACTTCTTCCGGTTTGTCCCGATCAATCATCTGCTTCATAAAGGCATAGTCTTCTTGCAATGTCCAACGATGATGATCATTCGGGTGAACCTCATAATAAATCTGATCCTCTCGTGCCAATTCGATCACATCCTCGACAATCGCACGGTCTAGCTCGTATTCTGCCACCTTTTCTTTGTTAATATAACTAATCATCCCATTCGACGTAACGAAGCCATCCAGTTCAATATCTGCTGGTGCGGCATCATATAATTCTTTCAGGGAGCGGCCGGTAACAATAAACACCCGTACCCCTTGTTGTCTCCATGCTTGAATCATGCGCAAAGTCTGATCAGAAATCGTATTATCATGTCGTAAGATGGTCCCATCCATATCTAAACAAATGGCTCGTAGTTTATCGATCATTTTCATGTTCCCCCTTTTTCGAATATCCTTTTATTATAGCAAAAAAAGAAGATGGATTATACGTAAATACAGCCCTTACGATTTTTCACGTAAAGGCTGTATGCTTATTTGAGTTGAATTGGCTTCAAATGTTGTTCAATTTCTTGTCGTCTATCTTCCAAAAATGGGGGCAAGGCTATACTCTCGCCGAGATGCTCCTCCGATTCATCTGTCGCAAAACCGGGTCCATCCGTTGCTAGTTCAATCAAAATCCCATTTGGTTCACGGAAATAGAGAGAATGAAAATAATAACGATCGACCAACCCTGAATTCGGCAGGCGTTCTGCTCGGATTTTATCACGCCATTGTTCCAGTTCCTGTTGGTTGTCTACCCGCAAGGCAACATGGTGCACGCTGCCTCTTCCTGGTCTTTCCTTATCTGCTTTTGGATCTACCTCGACCTGAATCTCTGCACCGGTACCACCAGCCCCGACAGTATACAAGTGCAGGGAGCCTTGCTCATCTATTTTACGAAAACCGAGCAAATTCACTAGGATTGCTTCCGTAGGCGTCAAGTTTGGCACAGTAATATAAACAGGCCCTAAACCGGTGATACTGAATTCTTGCGGTACAGGGCTCTTATGCCACGGTACACCTGCTGCTATCCCTTGGTTATGCTGGTCGGAAACAAATATCAATCGCTGCCCTTCATGATCCTGAAAGGGAAGCACTTTCCTGCCCCATCGCTCCGATATCCCATCATGGATAACATCATATTGATCAAGACGTTGTTCCCAATAAGATAATGCCTCATCAGAAGGAACCCGTAATGATGTACCAGAAATACTGTTGTTCCCTGGATACGTATGGCCAGCGTTACTTATCTCAAAAAAAGTTAGATCAGTACCTGGTCTTCCTATCTCATCGGCATAAAACAAATGATACATACTTGGATCATCCTGATTAACGGTTTTCTTCACCAGCCGCATTCCCAATATTTTCGTATAAAAATTGACATTCCGCTGAGCATCGGCGGTAATAGCGGACACATGATGTATACCTTTTAACTCCATGGTGAAGCCTCCTTTCTCGTTAACGTCTATTGTATCGTTCTTTGATCATAATGGGAAGCAAGCAACTCTATGGCTGTGCAGGTGCTAGAGCATCGGGCAGTATCCCAGACAGTTTCGCCTTCTTTCCGGACGGTTTTGCGCGTATTCCGGACGGTTTCATCTGCTTTCCGGACGGTTTACACCCTTTTCCGGACGGTCTCGCATTATGTCAACTAAATCAAGCGAGTTGTCACTCCAATGTCTATGACATCTGCCTCTTTAATTGCTTTGCTGCTTGAGCCACGTCAGCGTTACCAGTTATCGCACTGCCCACGATCACAATATCGGGCTGATGTGTGACAATCCCCGGTAGTGTCTTTTGATCAATACCGCCAGCCACTGCTACTTCTAAGTCTGTGCCAGCAGTTAGAGAAAACAACTTGCTGTCAAAACGCTCACTCGTTTGTTGATCTTTACCTACATGAAGACAAACCAGCTCTACTCCAAGGTGTTCAAGCTGTTTTACCCTATCTGGCGTTTGTATTTCTAATAAGTCTACCATGATGATACCGTCCATTCCTTTGGCAACCTCCAAGGTATCCTGAATCGTTTGATCTGCGGAGAACGCCATCACTGTAGTGATATCTGCACCTGCTGCAAAGGCTTGTTTTGCTTCATGTTTACCGGCATCGCATGTCTTCATATCGGCTAAAATCGTGCGACTAGGGAACAATTCCCTTATTTCTCGAATAATAGAGACACCGTATTCCTTGATCACCCCTGTGCCAATCTCAATAATATCCACTATATCTTTCGTTGCGCCAACTATTTCTATACATCGATCACGTGCGAGACGATCTAATGCCAATTGTAATCTCATTTTGGTACCCTCCTAACGCTCTACTCGCTCTACTTCCCCTAGCCTTTCTTGCACGTCCTCATAGTACGGTAACCCTTCGTTGTCTCCAATAACCCCAACCACCATTGAGCCTATCGTATTAGCAAAGTGTAATGTCCGTTCTAATGACCAGTCACGCAGATAGCCATATAAAAAACCAGCATTAAAGCCATCCCCTGCCCCCACAGTGTCTACTACTTTGGTTGCCTTCACTACTTCGGAATGAACGATCTTCCCTTGATAGCAGCCCACAGAGCCATGCTCTCCTTGCTTAACAGCTATGCAAGACACACCCATAGCCCTTATCTTTTCAATAATACGTGCTGGATCTTTTTCACCAATAATAATTTCCATTTCTTCATCGCCCGCTAGCAAAATATCCACATAGGGCAGGATCTCCAACAATGTCTTCCTTGCTTCCTCTTTCGACCACATTTTCAGCCGTATATTGGGATCAAAGGAAACTTTCACACCATGCTGTTTAGCTATTTCCAATGCTCGCAACAAAACATTCATGTTCTGGCCACCAATCGCTGGAAATATTCCCGTTACGTGCAGTACCTTTGCCTGCTTAATATACGCTTCATTCAATCCATCTGGCGTCATCGTTAAGGTTGGTGATTTATCCCGGTAATAAAAGGTTTTGACACTGCCATCCTCCATGATTTCCTTAAAATTCAGTGAGGTTGGATATCTATCTACCAGTTTAATTTCGGTTGCGTCAATACCCTCGCCTTTAATAAAGGTGCGAATCGACTTACCGAACTCATCATTCCCTAAATGAGTGATATAGCCTGTCTCTAACCCTAATCGAGCGCAGCCAGTTACTAAGTTAAGCTCAGCACCTGCAATATGCTTATGAAATCCATTAACAAACTTCATCGGACCTGTGGCATTGGGATTAAAAACAATCATTGCCTCTCCTATCGTGATAACATCCTTCATCTATGCTCCCCCTCGTTATTGCTTACGTTTGCGGATATGCAGCTTACCATGTTCTGCAGCAATCACTTCATCGGCCATGTTCAGAAAAAGACCGGTATCCACGACCCCTGTCAATGTTTTTAATTGTTGATGCAATTCGGAAGGCTCTGTAATCTGTTCAAATGAACAATCGATAATATAATTGCCATTATCCGAAACAAATACATGATCTCCTTGATAGCGTCTGCTTGTGCGACAGCCTAATTGTTGGATGTGCTGTTCGGTGACTTTCCAAGCAAATGGAACCACCTCAACCGGAAGAGGAAAGGCACCTAACTGTCTCACCAGTTTGGATTGATCGACAATCACAACAAAATAATCGGCGGCAGCAGCAATTAGCTTTTCCCTTACCAAGGAACCGCCTCCTCCTTTTAACAGTTGAAAATCAGAATCGACCTCATCGGCGCCATCAATGGCAATATCCACTCTTTTATATTCTGAAAAAGAAGTAAGCGGAACGCCCAGTTCGGTTGCTAATTGTTCGGATTTCTTCGAGGCTGGAATGGTTTGAATTGATAGTCCTTCCCTTTGGATACGCTCCGCCAGCGCTTCTATCATATAATTAACAGTAGATCCCGATCCAAGTCCTACAATCATGCCATCCTTTATATAATCTATGGCTGCCTCTGCAGCCGTTTGCTTATCATTTTTCACTATCATTCACTCCTAACCAAATAATTCCGGACTAAATAATTGTGGAATGTAAAAGGCAATGTCCGGGAAAAAGGCAATAAACAAAAGGACCACCAATACAATCCCAATATAGGGGAGCACTGCCACAAAGGACCGTTCAGTTGACATATTCCCTATTTTTGCAGCAAGTAACAAACATAACCCATATGGTGGTGTAATCAGCCCTACTGCTAAGGTCATGACTACCATTATCCCTAAATGTACGGGATCTATTCCAAATTCTAAAGCCGTCGGTAAAATAATTGGTACAAATAAAATCATCGCTGGAATCGCGTCCATGAACGTACCAATGAAAAGGAAAAAGGCAATAATAATCAAAATAAACAACCATTTTGCCCCAATATTATTTTCAAAAAAAGTCTGAGCAATAGAACCTAGCTGATAATAACTCATTAATTCACCTAACGCACTGGCAGCAGCTAAAGCAAACAAGGATAAAGAACTCAATGCCAAGGTATCAAATAATATTTTTGGAAAATCCTTTAGCTGTAAGGTTTTATAGTAAAACATGCAAATCAGCGTGGTATAAATACAAGCCACCGCTGCTGCCTCCGTTGCGGTAAAGAGCCCGCTGATAATGCCACCAATAATAATAATTGGTGTAAGCAATGCCGGAAATGCTTCACGAAACAGCTTAAATATCGCGCTTGCTTCTACCCGTTGATCCTTCGGGTACTTTCGTTTAACGGCGACTACATAAATCAAGATCATCATCGCCAAACCGACTAAAAGCCCTGGAACGATTCCACCTAGAAACAAAGCCCCGATCGATACGTTGGATAGTCCTGCAAAGATAATCATCGGGATACTTGGTGGAATGACCACACCAACGGTAGAAGAGGCAGCGGTTACACCAACAGCCGTCTCTTTATCATAGCCTTTACGCAACATGCTTGGTATCAGGATTTTTCCAACTCCGGCTGTATCTGCTTGTGAAGCGCCAGATACACCTGCGAACATCATCGATACAAGCACATTCGCATGCGCTAGCCCGCCACGAATCGAACCAACAATCGCTAAGGCAAATTCGATCATCTTTTCTGATATTTTACCTGAATTCATTAAATTCGCTGCCAAAATAAATAAAGGCACGGCCAATAGCACAAATGAGTCTAACCCATTCACCATTTTCATTGGCACCGTGGCTTCTGGTGTATACGGCATACCAGCTATTCCGATCAAGGCCACAATCCCAATTACAAAAGCTATCGGTACCCCAACGAACATCAATACAAGGAACAAACCAAGCAGTAAAAATCCCATTATTCATGCACCTCCTGCCCTCGTAGGGATTGGATATGACTAGCCATATGCACTAGCGTATAGATCAGCATCGTGCCTGCCATAATGGGAATGGCTATCCATACATAGCCCATCTTCATTTCCGGAATGGAAGACCAGGTATAACTCCAAAATTCTTGTACCACTTGAATCCCCAGTACAAAAATACATAGGTTGAACAAGACTAACACCGTATCGTTAAACAATTGAAGGTATATCTTTTTCTTCCCTTGTAGTTTTTGCACCAAAAAATCGAAGTTAAAATGTTCCCGACGATTCACCATCACTGCCGCACCCATAAACACCGCCCATATAAACGAATAATTCGCTGCTTCTTCGGTCCAAATCACCGATACTCCTAAATATCTGGTGATAATTTGCAGAACAATCACTCCGAAAAAGATAAAGAGAAAGGCTATGCCTATGGAAATCTGTATTTTTTCTAAGGTGCCTACCCACTTTCTCATCCAATTACCTCCTTGTTATTCCTCTAATGAACGGATTTTCTGCAATAATTCTTCTACTTCAATCTCTTTGGCAAATGCCTCAATGATTGGGGTCGCAATCTCGATAAACGGTTCACGATCAATCTCGTTTACTTCAGCCCCTTCCTCTATCGCCTTCTCTTTATATTCTTCATCCTGCTGCAAGGTCACTTCCCGTTCGGTTTCCACAGAGGCCTCGGCCGCTTGCAGAATAATCTCCTGCTGCTTGGACGTATAGTTATCAAACTTCTCTCCATTGATCAGTAAAAATCGTGTCGTAAAATCATGCGCCGTTTCCGTGATATATTTCCCGTTAGGCGTTGTATGGTGAGATTGCTGGACAAAAAATGGATAAGCATTCTCCGATGAATCGACTACATCCTGTTGTAACCCTTGGTATAGTTCGCCCCAAGCAATACCAGATGGTACTACACCAAGCTCCTTCCAGAAATCAGAGATAACCCCTGATGTTTGGGTACGTAATGATAACCCTTTCAAATCTTCTATTGATTCAATCGGTTTTTTGCCATAGTAATGCCGTACACCAGCTGACCAGTAGCCTAAGAGCTTAAACGAATTATTCGATTTATCATTAATGACTTGTGCCATCTCTTTGCCTACTTCACCATCTACAGCTGCTAACCAATGATCATACGTATTGAACAAATATGGTGCAGAAAACAAGTCCACTTCCCGTATTCCTGTTTGCGTCATCAGACCAGGTGAGGCCACGACAACATCTGCTGCCCCTAATTGTAGCTTCTCAATTAACTCTGACTCCTCTGTCCCAATTGTACCAGCATGCACTTCTACTTCCATTTGTCCGCCTGATTTTTCTTCGACTATTTCTTTAAATTTTAACAACCCTGCCTGATAAGGATTATCTGGTGATGTCTGATTATGCGCGGCAATAATTTTTATCTTTCCTTCTTCGTTAACCTCTACTTCATCCGTATTGCATCCCGTAAAAAGTAGGGTAATAATCCCTGCCAATAGGGAAAGGAACACCATTTTATTTTTTGACATGCGGCTACCTCCCTTATGCATGTTGATCCTTATTTGAGGCTTATCGACTTATGAATTCGCTCGTCGAATATAGTTTTCCGCTCGTTTCGTCAGCTCCTGATAGTCGGCTTCTGATTTCAACTGGACAGCATTTACTAAGTTGCTTCCTATCCCCACAGCGGTACTTCCTGCTTGTAAATAGTCATTCATATTGTTGAGTGTGATTCCGCCGGTAACCATTGCCGATACGTGCGGCAGAGGCCCACGGATATTTTTGATATAGGACGGGCCTACAGAATCAGCTGGAAATATCTTCACCATACGTGCCCCATGTTCATAGGCAACAGAAATTTCTGTAGGTGTCAGCACCCCTGGAATATGTTCGATTCCATAACGCTGACATAATCGTAGTGTATCGACATTCCACGTCGGGGAGACAACAAAAGCCGCCCCTGCCATGATGACAGATCTGGCTGTTTCCGGGTCTAGTACGGTTCCTGCCCCAACTTTCATGGCTGGATCTGCTTCTCGTACTGCCTTTTCAATAATTTGGTTTACTTGCGGGGTTTCTGCCGTAATTTCCACATGATGTACGCCACCTTCTGCCAACGCTTCCAAAATAGGTACTATATTTTCTTTCGTTGCCTTTCTAATGACGGCAACCACCTTCTCTTGCTTAATTCCTTCGATAATAGACATAATTTTCTCTCCTCTACTCTAAATTGGTGTGCTGCTGACGTAAGCTTGCCTCATCACGAGCAGCTGGATAGGTTTCTAATAAATAGACGATAATCGCATCTAATAACAGATGAGCGGACTGATCGAATGAACTGCCTAATGGTTGAATAGTTTCAGGTTCTGACGCCAAGCGTTTCTTCGTTGCCGCTGGGATCTGTACCGTTACATCGCTTCGTTGTCCAATCGTTGAATCTGGATTGGTGGTGACCAAGGCTACTTTGGCGTCAATCTCTTTTGCTTTTTGTGCATATTGGAGTAAACTAGCGGTACCACCCGAACCGGAAATAACCAACAACAAGTCTTGGGAACCTAAGCTCGGCGTAATCGTTTCTCCTACAATAAATACCGGATATTCACTATGCATTAAACGCATGCCGAACATTTTTCCCACTAACCCTGATCGACCTGTTCCGGCAATAAAGATTCGTTTGGCAGACTGGATGGCCTCTGCTAATTGGATCATCTCTGTTTCCTTGACATGATCAAGCACCTCTCGCACTTCGTTTACAATGGTAGTTGATATATTTTTCATGGTAACACCCTTTCTCAACAGGATTCTCGTTTATTTAAGGTTGGTGGAAAACGATAAACTTGCAGCTTTTCCTCCTTTTGATCAACCATACATTCAAACAGTATTTCTGCCGCTTTCTTCCCCATGTCAAAGGCAGGCTGAGAAATCGTGGTTAACGGTGGGTTATAGAAATTGGCAAAGGACACGTCGTCAATACTTATCACCGCTACCTCCTCTGGTATCCTTAATCCTTGCTGTTTAATGAACGTTAATACCTCATGTAGCACACGGTCATTAATCGCAAACAAAACATCTGGCGGTTGTTCATTTTGAAACAGTTCAGCTAACTTGTTGGTTAAATCCACCATTTTTCCACTTACCTTGTAAGAAGGTAATAGCTCCAATCCATGTTCCTGTAAGCTCCGCTGGAAAGACTCTACCCTCTCTATTCGAGGAGTAATTGCGGCTGTAAGTGGTGAACTGACAACTGCTGGCCGTTGAAAGCCCTGCTGAACGATTTCAGCGACAGCCAACTGGGCAGCTGTTCGATTGTCCAATAAAATCGATGGAATATCCAGAGATGGAATAATTCGATCCATTAAAACAACGGGATAATCTTCTTCCAGCAGTTTTTGATAAAGCTCCACGTTATCGCCAGTTGGGAAGGCAATCACACCGTCCACTTGCTTTGCCCGCAGCATCTCGATATATTTCTTCTCTTTCTCTGGCTGATCGTCGGCATTACAGACAATCACATGAAAACCTTTCTCCTGACAGAAATCTTCAATCGCCCGAATCACCTGAGTAGAAAATACATGGAGGATATTAGCCACAATCACCCCAATTGTCGTAGAAGATTTTTGTTTCAAACTACGTGCGACCATATTCGGTTTATAGTTTAATTGCTGGATCGCTTTTTCTATTTTTTGTTTAGTATCCGCTCCCATATAATCAAAACGGTGATTAAGATATTGGGAGACAGTACTTTTTGATACCCCGGCTAATTTAGCTACATCTGCAATGGTTATCCTTTTCATACGCATACCCCTCTAACTAGCTTTTAACTACTAAATCGGTTTAGTAAATCGATTTAGTGAAAGTATAAATCATTAGAAAGCGTTTTACAACCCTTTTATATAAATTTATTTTTGCGATAATGAAAAGGAATGTTGCTATATACATGGACAATAACTTTGTGAAAAATTGACTTTTGCGCTATCTTTGGTACAATGACATACAATTACATATGCATGCACTACTAGGGGTGCCTATCAGTATAGGCTGAGAGAAAGGCGCGATCAAGCCTTTTAACTCTATGAACCTGATCTGGTTGATAACCAGCGGAGGGAAGTAGGTTATTTAGCCAGGTTCTTTTTATCATAAGAATCTGGCTTTTTTCCTTCCTTGCGTGCAAAAAAACAAAGGAGGAAAAGAAATGAATCGAACACATTTACTCACGATAATGGCGGTGCTCATTGCAATTGGCACACTGGGGTCGCAATTTCTCTGGTTCCCAACAGGGGTGGCAAAAGCCTATCCAGTACAGCATGCCGTTAATGTCATTGCAGCCGTCATGCTTGGTCCTATACCAGCTGTTGTCATTGCCTTTACGATTGGATTATTACGAAATCTATTAGGTATTGGTACATTATTGGCATTTCCAGGAGGAATGGTTGGCGCCTTATTAGCGGGCTATCTTTATCGATGGGGACATAAGAAGTGGCTTGCTGGAGGGGGTGAAATGTTCGGAACAGGCATTATTGGCTCGCTATTATGCGTCCCTTTTGCCAAGCTTGTGATGGGAACTTCAGTGGGAGTACTGGCCTTTCTGCCCGGCTTTCTTGTCAGCAGTATTACCGGGGCATTGATTGGTCTGTTACTACTGTCACGTGTGAAGCACACCTCACTTGTCAATCAAACACTTCCATCTAAATAAGAAAAACTGACAAATTCCACCTGCTCCCTTATTACTAACCGAAACTAGATACGAACTACTGATAAGATGGATGATGTTAAACATCCATCTTATCAGCACCCCGATTCATTCAAGGTCGAGATCTATCCTAATCCTTTTATACCAAAGATTTTTTTCTTTACTTTTCAAGAAAAAAATTGATGACTGCTAAGATACAAGCAGTCATCAACCTTATGATCACAAGGTAGGAGCATCGTCCAAAACATAGGCCAATACGACATAAACCCAGAAAGACCCTCCTAAAGTAAGAAGGAAAATAATGCGAACGGGTAAAGGAGTGATGCCGAAAAAATCGGCAATCCCTCCACAAACGCCAAGTAGGACACGGTCATTCACCGATTTATTTAATTTCCTGTTCATCACGAAATCCCTCCTGAAGAGTCTTGCCTCCCTATTTATCGATTGTTCATTTCATCTGGGTCCGCCCCAACCCGATCGTCTTTATTCATGTCGGCAATCAATTTCATTTCAGCATTGGTTAACTCAAAATCAAATACATCCGCATTATCATGAATACGCTGTTGTTTCACCGACTTCGGAATCGTAATTACTTCTTGCTGTAAGTCCCAACGTAAAATAATTTGTGCCGTGGATTTCCCATGTCGTTCTGCAATCTCCATCAATGTTTCATCCGTTAATAGTTCCCCTTGTTTTAACGGAGACCACGCCTCTAACTGAATGTTATGCTTCTTACAATAGTCATACAGGCTTTTTTGCTGTAAATGTGGATGATACTCCACTTGATTAACCATTGGTGTAATTTCTGCTTTTTCCAACAGTCTATCAAGATGGTGTTCCTTAAAATTACTTACACCGATCGCTCTTATTTTCCCATCATTATATAGTTCCTCCATCGCCTGCCATGATTCTCTATACTTGTCTTGTTCTGGTACTGGCCAGTGAATAAGGTATAAGTCCAGATAATCTAATCCTAATCGATCTAAACTCGCTTGATAAGCTTGGAATGTTTCCTCATAGCCTTGATCTCCATTCCACAGCTTTGAGGTAATAAACAACTCTTCTCTTGGGATACCCGAATCTTTGATTGCCTTACCTACCCCTTCTTCATTTCTATAAATAGCCGCCGTATCAATACTTTTATAGCCATGCTCCAGCGCCCATTTCACAGAATTGTAAACCTCTTCGCCATCTTGCACTTTAAACACGCCTAAACCAAACCATGGCATGTTCACACCATTATGCAAAGTAGTTGTCGATTGTAAATTCAAAGCCAAAACGCCTTCCTCCTTTTTTATCATCTCTTATGTACCACCTGGGGAAAACACCTCACAGGTGGAATACTACTACCACACCATTCCCTTTTTCCTATTTGATCAAACATTGATGATTAACGATCCGCCTTTGCGCCAATTTGATGAATTTTATAGTGACTGTACAATCTGTGCGATACATCCTTGAGGAATTTGGTTGGCTCCTTGATAGTAAACAAAGCTAACTGGTGCATTGCCCTTGTACAAGCCGTATAAAATAGATGACGTTCTAATTCATCTTGATAATTGTCATTTGAGGCGTCCGCTATAATGACGGCATCAAATTCGATTCCTTTCGCTAAATAGGTTGGAATAATCACAATACCCTTTTCAAAAGTATGTGCCGTTTGTGTCATCAAATGCACATTTATCAAACGATGATAACGTTGGTACAACTTCTCACACTCTGCCATCGTCTTGCCGATAATGGCAATAGTCTCATGACCTTCTGCTTGATATGTTTCGATTTGCTCGATTAACTTCTGATCCAGCATTTTTTGCTGCTCTACTTCGATAAAAATAGGTTTGTCACCATCTCGTTCAAAAGGCTCGATTAAATCCCCGTTCTCTACGAAAGATTTGGTAAACTCAACAATGGGTGCCGTTGAGCGATAGCTACGTGTTAACACAATTCTCTCATGCTTCTCCTGCCATCTCTCCGACAAAAGTGTTTCTTCCCGCAGTGCATGTGCATAAATCGCTTGGTTAATATCACCAAGCAAAGTCATCCGGCTGACCGGAAACATCTTCTTCATTAAAGCAAATTGAAATGGCGTGTAGTCTTGTGCTTCATCAATAAACAAGTGTTGAATCGTTCGCTGCGCGTCAAACCCTAATATACTTTTTTGAAAATAAATAAAAGCAGGGGCGTCCTCCCAAGTGAGATATTTCCTCTGCAAATATTGATCAGTTAAGACACAAATATCCTTCCAATCAGGAGGCAGCACCAAGCCGGCTTCCTCGGCCCACTCTCCATTAGTGAACAATTGGCGGAAAGTTTGCAAGGTATCCACAAAAGCAAGCTGTTTTATTTTCTTACGTAAAGGACGTAACTTGTCAGCTACCACTCGTTTTCTCAACAATGCTTCTTCTCGGTCATAATCATCAAAACTATTTTCCGAGAAACTGTTCTCTTCTTGCAGAGTCTGATGGACATCCATATAATCTTCTTTTTCTAGTAGTTCCGTTTCTTCTAAGACCCAATCTTTCTCCCGTTCTTGCTGTTCAACTTTCTTCAACTGTACAAGAATCCAATGAGCGACCTTTTCCATTCGTTCGGAAATAGATAGTGTGTCTTCCGTCTTATAAAAATATTTGGCAAGCAGCGACTTTGGAATAATGGTCTCACCACGAAAGGAAATATTGCGGAATTTCAAACCATGGTGAGAAAGCCGTTCCAGAAAAATATCGATTAAACGTTTGTAATCCATACTTGCCTTATAATGCATAGCCTCCACACGTGCTTGGTAATAATCCCTGTTTTTCTGTAAATAAAACTCCATTTGTTCAAAAGGGGTTTCTAAGGTAAAGCGATTATCTAACTGACGATGCAGATATTGATAGAACGTCATTTGCTGCATATTGTCCTCACCAAGCTCCGGTAAAACCGTGGCCACATAGCTATTAAATAAAGGATTGGGTGAAAATAAAACAATTTGCTCCGATGTAAGTGTCTCCCGATAACGATATAACAAATAGGCTACTCGTTGCAGGGCAGCGGATGTCTTACCACTCCCAGCCACTCCTTGCACTATCAGCACTCTTGCCTTCTCATTTCGAATAATCTGATTTTGTTCTCGTTGAATAGTGGAGACAATGCTTTTCATTTTGGTGTTGGCTTGGTCCCCAAGAACGGATTGTAATAAGTGATCACCAATTGTTAATCCTGTATCAAACATTCCCTTTAGTTTTCCTTGTTGGATCATATATTGTCGTTTTAGAGTTATTTCCCCGGAAATATTATCATCTATTGTGTCATAATTTGCCGGCCCAGGTGGAAAATCATAGTACATACTCGAAATCGGAGCACGCCAATCATACACTAGGAAATGATTCTCTTCTTTATCAAGCACGGAGGCCAAACCAATATAGATTGGTTCTCCCTCTTCTTGACCAGATTCTTTAAAATCAATACGGCCAAAGTATGGTTTGTTTTTCAATCGTTCTAATATATCCAGGCGTTCACTAACCTGTCCATGGCTGCGCTCTCGCTCTGACAAAAATTCAGCCTGTTGTTTGATACTCGCTTCTGTTTCGATTTTATCATCCATTTCTTCGATATTCACCGTGACATCTTCCCAGAAATCGCGTCTAATATCAATGACATCTTCTTTAAGGTCTTTTTTTCTTTCTTCTAATTCCGTTATCTTTCTTGAAATTTCACGAACTACTTCACTTACTCGCTGTTCTTCCTGCTGCCGATCCTGTTGATTGCTTTCCTCTGCCATTGATTCCACCTCCATGGCTCTTTACAGATGTTGTGATCTTATATTTCCTAACAAGCATCAAGCTTACTCCTTATTTTCTCTTGTTTGCCCACTAGATTAGCACAAAATGACTTCTTTTTCATTTATTAAACCCTAACGAATTTATTGGACAAGCAAGGCTCCCGCTTTTCAAAAGGGGAGCCTGCTATCGTATATTTTTTACATTAGGAGGGGCATCTGGTTTCCCCGTACATATATCCTCTGTCACGTGTACTTTCTTCATTTTACCATGATCATCAATAAACTTAAATATACCATTATTGAAATCGGTGCCGACTTCCTTATAAAAAATTCCTTCATAAAGGTTATGTTTAGAACGGGTGAAGCTCAAAAGGTATCTCCCTGTCTCTTCCTCTTCTCGTAAGAAACCTCGCACCCCTTTTTCATATGGTATGTTATCCACTCCCTTTAAAGACCTTTCTAAGGAGACAATATGCAGATCGATAAACGTCAATTCTTTCAACAATACATTTACAAAAGACCCCTTAGTAATCTCTTCCCAACGCCTTTGCGGGCTTTGTCCTAATATAATCTGGGTAATGTTATACTGATGGGCTACTTCTTTGATTACTTTTACTGAGGAACGTTTTTCGTTGTCACGGATAATAAACGCATCTACATCTAACTCATCGCAAAGCTCTTTCCACTTATCAACATACTCTGACTTATCTGGATCAAAGGCATCGTATGGCAGGTTGTCTACCGTTAATACATATAAAGGACAATCCATAATTTGTGCTAGTTTGTGACCACGCTTAATCAAACGTTCTCCATTAGGACCATAGTATACACAGACCAATATGCTTTCATCCATACAGCTTTTTACCTTTTTCATATCCACAACTCACCTTTCTATTCCGATCATTTCACCCACCAATAATGAAACCTCACCAAAAAAATTCTTCTGTTTATATACAAAAGACAGTAACCCCTCATCTTATCTGAGCGATGCCGAGGTATTTTCGACTGTCTAGTAAACCAATTTCATTTATGCTGAAAACTGTATTATTCTAACACGTATTTTATATTAAGTATAGTACCTTTTTGCAAATTGTTGCAACCCTTTCCCTTCACCGAATTGAAATCGCCTACATTTGATAAAATTCGTTCCATATCGTTGCGTCATACATGCATTGATATCTTTTTTCTTGTATAATAAACCATGGTAAGCTATTCTCCATATCTACCTTTGTCTGAGCTACGAACAGTTACGATGAGATGAAAAATGTTGTTGAAAAGTAATGTTGTTTTTCCACTATATAAAAAGGGTTTCCATTCATGTTTCCTTTAAGTGCGTGTTCAAACTTCGCCAGCGAATTATTCCATTGTCGAACTTCTTGAACATCCTCTTTAGATACACTTAAGCACGTAATCCTTACACTAACTGTGTACCATTCATCCGAAAATTTCAAATTAAAAGATCGATTTTATTATGCTACCATTTGCAGTTTTTTTGATTGGAGGTTCTCCTATATTGTCTATCTTATTATTGGCGATATTTATTCCTTTTATTACAGCCGTTCTATTACCTTTTCTCTCGCGTTATGTAAGACGCATTCATACAGGCTGGTTTGCTATTATTGCACCTATTTGCTTGTTTATCTTTTTTATTCTACTCGTTCCTGATATTGCCAATGGTGCTATACTAGAAGCCACTCTTACATGGATTCCTAGTTATGGGATTAATATAACGGCATATATAGATGGGTTAAGCTTGACCTTTGCCCTGTTGATATCGGGAGTTGGAGCATTAGTTATTCTGTACTCTATCTATTATTTATCTCCGAAAGAGTCACTAGGGCATTTCTATACGTATCTCATGCTTTTTATGGGAGCGATGCTTGGTGTCGTTGTATCTGATAATATTCTTGGCCTCTATGTTTTTTGGGAATTAACCAGTATCTCCTCCTTCCTGCTGATTGCCTTCTGGTATCAACGTAAACGCTCAAGAGATGGAGCAAGGAAGTCACTGCTGATTACCGTGACCGGTGGTATTTCCATGTTAGTAGGGTTCTTAATGCTTGGTTTTATCGCAGAAACCTGGCGCATTCGTGAAATGATCGATATGGCTCCTATATTGAATGAGCAACCTTTATTTATCCCGGCCATGCTCCTTATTCTCTTAGGAGCCTTTACCAAATCTGCTCAATTCCCCTTTCATATTTGGCTCCCGGATGCGATGGAAGCACCAACACCTGTCAGTGCCTATCTCCATTCCGCGACAATGGTCAAGGCAGGAATTTACTTAGTAGCTCGTTTTACGCCACTATTTGGAGGTGAAGCAATTTGGTTTTGGATGGTTACCTCAGTAGGGCTGTTCACACTATTCTGGGGTTCGTTCAATGCCGTTAGACAGACCGATCTCAAGGCATTACTTGCTTATTCAACCATCAGTCAGCTCGGGATGATTATGAGCATGTTTGGAATCGGCTCAGCTGCTCTCTATTTGGGTTTTGGAACAGAGTCTGTTGTTTATACCAGTGCTTCTTTTGCTGCTCTGTTTCATTTAGTCAACCATTCCACCTTCAAAGGAGCCTTGTTTATGATGGTGGGCATTGTAGACCACAGTGTTGGCACACGTGATATTCGTCGATTAGGTGGGCTGATGCCCCTCATGCCCATTACCTTTACGATTGCCCTAATCGGAAGCTTATCGATGGCTGGACTGCCACCGTTTAACGGCTTCTTAAGTAAAGAGATGTTTTTCACTGCTGTGTTAGATATTCAGGACGCTTCATTCTTTTCTTTAGACACATGGGGGATTTGGCTGCCGATTATCGCCTGGATCGCTAGTATATTTACGTTTATTTATTCAGCGATTTTGATTACGAAGACATTCTGCGGGCCATATCGAGAAGAACGATTGGAAAACCCTGCCCACGAACCAAAAATGGGTATGCTTCTTTCGCCACTTCTATTGGTAAGCCTTGTGATTGCCATCTTCTTCTTCCCTAACGTGCTGGGAGAATATTTATTAACCCCTGCTATGCACGGGCTTTTTCCTAATTTAGCCATTCAAGGAGAGCCACTAGGGGAGGAAATTTCGGCTTGGCATGGATTTGGAACAGAGCTCTGGATGACAATCGGTGTGATCGTGTTGGGGCTGCTACTATTTTCCACTAAAAAACATTGGGCTGGTATATACAACTTACTACCCAAACATCTATCCTTGAGTGTGCTGTATGGAAAACTTTTAGAACAGGCGGAAAACACCTCGACTTCGCTAACCAATTTGTATATGACTCGATATTTACGTGATTATTTGCTATACATTTTCTTATTTTTTGTGTTGGCGATTGGGGGAACGATGATCTATACAGGGGCTTATAGCTTTACTTTGCCTGCCAACGCCCCTATTTCGACTTTTGAATGGATTGTCTCCTTGGCAATGATGGCCGCTGCTGTGTCGATTTTGTTTGCTAAATCACGCTTAACCGCTATCGCTTTAAACAGCACGCTCGGTTTCGGTGTTGTCATCCTGTTCGTTCTGTTTCGCGCACCTGATTTGGCATTGACGCAAACGGTAGTAGAAACCATCACTACAGTCTTGTTTTTAGTAGCTTACTTCTTTTTGCCCGAATGGGAGAAAGAGAACAATAAACGGCGTACAAACATAGCTCACCTGATCATTTCTATCGGTGTCGGCGCCGTATTTACTGTGGTTGCCTTAGCCGTTCAAGGAAATGCTTCATTTGCTTCGATATCTACCTACTTCGAGGATGCTTATGAGCTCGCTGGTGCCAACAATATTGTCAATGCCATCCTAGGAGACTTTCGAGCCTTAGATACGATGCTGGAAATCATTGTATTACTTATCGCAGGCATTGGTGTATACGTATTTATTCAATTAAAACAAAAGAAGGAGAGTGAGGATAATGACTAGATACCGCATTAATAATGTTATTTTGCGTACTGTTACCAAGCTGGTCACCTTTATTATCCTTACCTTGTCAGTTTACTTATTCTTAGCCGGACACCATAATCCTGGTGGAGGATTTGTTGGGGGACTCGTGCTGGCCTCCGCCTTTGTCCTCATGTTTATTTCATTTGATATCGAAACCATTCGCAAAGCGATCCCCGTTGATTTTAAACTGGTAGCAGCCTTTGGTGCTCTGCTTTCGGTTGGGACAGGGTTTGGTTCCTTATTATTTGGCAAAAACTTTCTTAGTCAAACCTTTGGTTATTTTCAACTCCCTTTTTTCGGAGAAACGGAACTTTCAACAGTGATGCTGTTTGAAGCAGGCGTTGCCCTCGTCGTAGTCGGTGTTGTTGTTACGATTATATTAAACATTAGTAAGGATGAACAATCATGGAAACATTAGTAACCATCCTCGCAGGCGTCTTAGTCACCGTCGCCACCTATTTATTATTATCGAAAAGTTTGATACGGGTTATTATCGGTACTGCTATGCTTACCCATGCAGCGCACTTACTGATTATTTCTGTATCAGGGTTAAAAAATGGCAGTATTCCTATACTTGGTGAAGGAGAAGGAAGCCCTGTAGATGCTCTGCCGCAAGCACTGATTCTAACCTCGATCGTGATTGGCTTTGCCGTCACAGCAGTCGCACTCGTATTAGCTTATCGAACTTATCAAGAGAATGGAACGGACAAACTAGATGAGTTACGGGGGGACCCTAATGAATAATTTAATTGCAATGCCAATGATGCTCCCCATCTTGGCAGCGATCATCTTTCTATTTGTACGTCGATATATTCGCCTGCAACGCGGAATTAGCTTGCTAATCATGGCAGCAAATATCGGCATCAGCCTGTACTTATTACAACAAATTCAAGATCAAGGTATTCTGCGGCTTGATTTTGGCGGCTGGGAACCTCCCTTTGGTATTTTATTTGTTGCTGATTCCTTTTCTATGATATTGGTGTTAACAGCCAGTATCGTTACAGTGGTCTGTCTTATTTATGCCTTTTCTTCAATAGAGCCAGCGTTTGAACGCATGTTTTTCTATTCCTTTATCCAATTACTTACAGCTGGAATTAATGGGTCTTTTTTAACTGGCGACTTATTTAATTTATTTGTCTGTTTTGAAATTATGCTGTTAGCCTCCTATGTATTGATAGCCTTTGGTGGTAGAAAAGGACAATTAAGGGAGTCGATGAAATATGTGATCATTAACGTGATTTCCTCTTGGATTTTCTTAATAGCGATTGGTTATCTCTATGGAAGCATGGGGACACTCAACTTTGCACATCTATCAGAGCGTATAGCAGAGCAGGGACAAACACCTATTATTACGGTGATTGCCACAGTATTTCTTACGGTGTTTGCCCTTAAGGCTGGATTATTTCTTTATTTCTGGTTACCCGGCTCTTATGCCGTCCCGTCTCCTGCTATCGCTGCCTTATTCGGGGCATTGTTAACAAAAGTCGGTATCTACGCCATGTTCCGTACGTTTACATTATTATTTTATCATGAGCCAGCGATCACCCATACTATCATCGGCGTATTAGCTGCTCTTACATTGATCGGTGGCAGCGTTGGGGCAATTGCTTATAAGGACATCCGCCTTATTGCTTCCTATAACGTGGTCATTGCGGTTGGATTTATTCTCGTCGGTTTATCTATCTCAACTCAAGTGGCAATCGAGGGAGCATTGTACTATTTGGTACACGATATGCTGGTCAAGGCTTTATTATTTCTTTTAGCTGGGATGATGATTGCCGTTACCAAAGAAACCAAGATCGATCAAATGAGTGGCTTGATCAGAAACTACCCCGTGATGGGCTGGATGTTCTTCATTGTTACTCTGTCTCTTGCCGGAATCCCCCCGTTAAGTGGTTTTATCGGGAAAGTATTAATTGGCGAAGGGACATTACAAGCAGAATCTTACATTTTACTAGCTCTAGCCTTCCTTTCCAGTATTTTCGTCTTGTATTCACTAATGCGAGTGTTCCTCACCAGTTTTTGGGGAGAAACCATGATCAGTACCGACGAAGAAATACCCATGAAAAAAGGGTGGCTGATTCCTTGTGCAATCCTGACGGTTGGTACGATTGCCCTTGGATTAGGCAGTGAGAGTATATCGCTATATATTCAGGATGCCGCAGAAGTGTTAACAGAACCGCAACGGTACATCGACGCTATTTTAACGGACAAGTAAAGGATGTGAATAACCTATGCCTGCTCAATTTCTAATCAATATGTTTATCGCCTTATTATGGACTTTAATTAGCGATGAAGAAGAATTACGTTTTACTACCTTCGTTGCAGGGTACCTAGTAGGGATTGTGATTGTTTTTTTAATGCATCGCTTTTTTGGCCAACGTTTTTATTTAGCAAAATTCTTTGCTCTTGTGAAGCTGCTTCTCATTTATAGTCGTGAATTAATACTGTCAACAAAACTGGTAGTTGGTCATATTTTACGCCCGAAAATTAATATCAAACCTGGACTGTTCAAATACGAAACAGACTTAAGAGGAGACTGGGAAATAACGGCCTTGGCCCTGCTCCTGATGCTGACACCAGGTTCTGTAGTAGTAGAGGTAACCCATGAGGGGGATGGTTTTTATATTCATGCCATGGACGTGGAACAATCAAAAGAAATGTTGATTCGCTCGCTAAAAAACTTTGAAAAAGCGATTCTGGAGGTGACAAGATAATGATCGAATGGATGCTTACTGCTGCTCTTACCATCTATGGATTGGCTATTGCTATCAGTACAGTCCGCATTATTATCGGCCCCAGCCTGCCTGATCGGATTGTGGCCTTGGATATGATTGGTGTGATGCTTGTCTCTTGTATTGCGATTGTGTCCGTTATGTACGGAACAACCGCCTTCCTTGAGGTCATTCTGATATTGGCTATTCTGGCATTTATTAGTACGATTGCCTTCTCCAAATATATTGAGAGGGGGACGATCATTGACTATCGGAGGAACGATTGAGTTTATTGCTGCCTTTCTTATTTTAGCTGGTGCGATCATGGCTCTGATTAGTGCTATTGGGATTATTCGTTTTCCGGACGTTTACACCAGATCCCATGCTGGAACCAAAAGTTCTACTTTAGCAGTATTACTCACATTGCTTGGAGCATTTATTCATATTGCAGCGGAACAAGGTTTCTATAGTGTGAGACTGTTACTAGGAATCGTCTTTGTTTTCTTAACCGCTCCTGTCGCAGGTCATGTTATTATTCGTGCAGCTTATCGTGCCCAAGTAAAGATGTCGGATACAACGGTAGAAGATGAGTTAAAACAAGAGGTAGAACGAATGAAGAAGAATGCCGAAGCGGATCGGAATGAACGAGGAGAGATTATAAATGAGGAACAAAAAGAAGAAAAAGAACAACAACAATAGCGAAGGACCCATCAGCGTAACATTGACGGGTCCTTCCAGCTAAATTAGTTAAACAGTCCCTTAATCGAATCCAATAATCCCTCAAAGAAATTCTTTACTTCTTGCCAGAATCCTTCTGTATCAGTTCCTGTCACTTCATCCAGCTTGCCTTTTATGTCACCAATAATACCTTCTAGTTGTTCGCTAACCTTTCCGAAATCAATATCCAGATTACGCATTTTTTCAAAAAGATTGGTCAACATCTCGCGGTCTTCCGGACTCAATTCGATATTTAGTTGTTCCAACTGTTCACTTACGATTCGCTCCACATCTTCTTTTGTCGCTGGGTTTTGTTCCGCTATTTGCTGCTTAATCTCACTTAATAGCTGGGTGACCTTTTCTTGGTCGATGCCCGACTCTTCTGACAAATCGGTTGCCACATCTAATTCTTCATTGGCCACTTCCATGCGCTCTTCATCTAATGCTTCCCCTTCCACATTAAATGCCTTATAAATACCTGTAAGTGCGGAATGACCTGTCACCCTAAGCGGTGAAGCTACCTCGACAAGGGCATTCTCCACTCCAGCGGTTAATAAAGCATTGGCATACATTTCATTGGTCACCTGAGTGATATTATCTGGTGTGACGATATTAACCACTACTCCATGCCCTTCATTTTTCCGAGTAATCAGGGCAGAGGAATACATATTAGAGCTTGGATCTCCACCAATAAAGTTCACTAAGTCTTGCGCTGTTACGATATATTCATCCACTTGTTCTGGATCAGTTGCATTTAAGGTTGTTCTGACCTTGTCCTTATCCTGATCTGATAAAGCTTCACCAAGAACCAGCTTCGGTTTACCATTTTTCTCATCAATTACATCCCCATTGTTTCCTGTACTTGCTAACACAGCTGGGGAGAAGACTAGTCCAATAAACATTATGGCAATAAGCATCCATGTTATTTTCTTCATTGTTTTTCTCCTTTTCGTCATGATACTTACAGATACATTATGCTTGATTTTATGTTCAAAGGAAAGGATTATTCGTTATTTTCTTTAGTTTTTCCACATATTTATTTGGTAAAGAAGCGCTTGGATTGAGTAAAGCAGATTATTTCATATTTTTCTGTTAATATACTTGTTTTAAGAACGAACGTTTGGTGTGATCTAATTAGAATCTCACCTCGGTAACTAGCCTCATTACAATACAAGGATGTGTCTCTATGCTTTCCGTCACAGAAACGACTTCTTATGCTTTATTCCCAGCCACCAATCAAATGATTGTCGAAGACCTCGACAACTATGAAGAAAGGCAAGATTATCAATCACTCTATCAGATGGGTGAACATGAATTAATGGATTTAAAGGTTGATTACGCCTTCAAGCAACTTTTTGGCAGCGAGAAAATAAAGAAAGCCCTCGCAGTTTTTTGAATGGTTTTTTGTTGAAATCAGGTAAAGGCCCGATTCAAAGTCTAACATTTAAAAACGTAGAAATTTCCCGAGAATATGAAAATGATAAAGCAGCACGCCTCGATTTATTGATTGAAACAGCGAATAATGAGAAGATTAATGTAGAAATACAGTTCGCTAATCAGTATAATATGGTTAAACGTACGTTATATTATTGGGCTCGAATCTACGAACAACCTCTAACGAAAGCGCAGGAATATGATGTATTGCAACCAGTCCTCACCATTAACATTATGAATTTCAACTTATTTGAAGATGTACCTGATTATCACACTGTATATCAGCTACTCGAACGTCGCATGCACATACCATTAACCGATTTAATCGAATGTCATTTTGTTGAAATGCCGAAATTAATCAAAGCTTGGGAAGAAAAAGCACTGGACCCGAAAGAAGATCCCCTAACACGGTGGCTGTTATTGCTTGGGTCCGTAGATAAGCGGCGTAATAAATTTCATGAAGATATCTTTCAAGAATTGGAGGAATTGGCAATGAATGATCAAACATTACAAGAGGCCATGGACAACTGGAATGAGTTAAGCCAAACGGAGGAGCAAAGGCTAAGGTATGAAGCCCGATTGAAGAACATCCTCGATGAGCAGTCACGCCAACGCAGTATGGAGCGAAAAGCCGAACAGATCCGCCAAAGAGAAGAGCAGATTAAACAAAGAGAAAAGAAGGTCGTGCAAAGAGAAGATAGGATCGAACAAAGAGAAGACCGGCTTAAACAAAAGCAAGAAGCATTAAAACAGAAGCAAGAATTGATAGATCAGAAACAAGAGACGGTAACTGACCAAAGAAACAAACTGGAGCAACAAACACAAAAAGCTACTGTCTCTGAAATTGCCCGCCAATTGCTTCGACAAGGTCTAGAAATCGGCCTCATTTCCGAAAGCACAGGGTTATCTATTACCGAGATTAGCATGCTCCAACAAGAACTAGATAATGAGCGAAACAAAAACTAGCCCTTCAACCATCCATCAACTGGCAAGGGCTAGTACACACAATGGATCTATTATTTTTTCACAATGGCATCCATTTCCACGCCCACACCTTTTGGCAGCTGGCTTACTTCTACAGTCGCACGAGCTGGGTATGGTTCTTGCAGAAATTTGGCATACGCCTCATTAATAGTTGCAAAATCCGCCATATTGGTGATATAAATCGTGAACTTCACCACTTGTGAGAAAGAAGCTCCCGCCTCGGTTAAGATGGCTTCTAAGTTTTTCATCACTTGATCGGTTTGAGTCGCAATATCACCCTCCACTACTTCCATCGTTTCGGGATCGAGCGGAATCTGTCCAGAAACAAATAACAAATCTCCCGCGTCTATTGCCTGTGAATAAGGACCAATTGCTTGCGGTGCCCTATCTGTATGAATTGCCTTTACCATATCTATCGCATCCTCTCTTAAAAAGTACTCCATAAAATTTTAACATACTTTTGATTTCTAGTAGAATAATAATAACACTACTTTTTACAAAGGATGATAGATATGGAACAAACTTTTCCGTTACGCACCAAACATCATGATGAGATGATTGATATCACAGCAGAAGTGCAACGTTATGTACGTGAGCAAGAGATCAATGATGGGATAGTGATTGTCTCTTCCCTTCACACCACTGCTGGAATCACCGTTAATGAAAATGCCGATCCCGATGTCAAAACCGATTTTCTCAGACGATTGCGTGAAGTCTATCCATGGGAGCATCCAGAAGATTTACACATGGAAGGCAATACAGCAGCCCATTTAAAAGTAAGCACAGTGGGACATAACCAAACCATCATCATAACTGATGGACAGTTATTGCTAGGCACTTGGCAAGGAATCTACTTTTGTGAATTTGATGGACCACGCCAGCGTAAGTTTCATCTTAAAGTTATCGAAGGGTAAAACTTAAAAGCTGTCCTAGCCACAATGAGGCTAGGACAGCTTCTCACCAAATTTTAAAAAGGAAAATATTCTTTTGCGTTATAATACGAAATATCCCTGACAATCTTGGCCAATGTCTCCTCATCATTCGGATATTCACCATTTTCCACCCATTCACCGACCAAATTACACATAATCCGGCGGAAATATTCATGGCGTGTATACGATAAAAAGCTTCTGGAATCAGTCAGCATTCCAACAAACTGACTAAACACACCGATATCAGCCAACGTCTCCATTTGGTTTATCATCCCTAGTCTAGTGTCGTTAAACCACCAAGCAGTACCTAGCTGTATTTTCCCTGGTATTCCGCCGCCTTGGAAACTACCAATAATCGTAGCAATCGTCACATTATCCCGAGGGTTTAAGGAATATAGAATGGTTTTTGGTAACGAATCAGACCGTTCTAGTGAATCTAGTAATCTTACTAACGGCTGGGCCAATAACTGATCATTCATCGAATCGAAGCCTGTATCCGGACCAATCTTTTCAAACATACGCTGGTTATTATTCCGGTGAGCATTCATATGATATTGCATTACCCAGCCTTTTTCATGGTATGCTTTGCCTAAAAAGGTGAGCAAATACGACTTATATTGTTTTTCCTCTTGCTCGGAAACTTTTTCACCATTCCATGCTTTAGCAAAAATAACCGCTACTTCCTCTTCTGTTGCCTCTTCGTATACGACGGTATTTAAGGCATGGTCCGAGACACGTCCGCCGTGTTCATGGAAGAAATCAATCCGTTGTTGCAACGCCTGGAGCAAGTCAGTGAATTGTGTAATCGATAAGTCTGCTGCTTCTTCCAGCTCTTTCACCCAATCTTGGAATCCATCCTGGTTGATCTCTAAACCTTTATCCGGACGATAACTTGGTAATACCTTGACTTGGAACGACGGATCATCGGCAATCTTCTGGTGATACGCTAAAGAATCCGTGGGGTCATCGGTTGTACAAACTACTTCTACCCCTGAATTCACGATAAAATCGCGGACATTCCAGTCTCCGCTGGTTAGTTGTTCATTCACTTTCTTCCAAATACTCGGCGCCGTGCTTTCATTTAAAGACTCCTCCACGCCAAAGTAACGCTTCAACTCCAAGTGGGTCCAATGATAAAGTGGGTTACCTATTAATTGTGGCACCGTCCTAGCCCAAGCTAGAAATTTATCATAATCCGAAGCGTCACCCGTCACATATTTTTCTTCCACACCATTGGCACGCATCGCCCGCCATTTATAATGATCGCCATATAACCAAACCTGAGTGATATTCTCAAATTGGGTATTTTCATATATTTCTTGCGGACTCAAATGACAATGATAGTCAATAATCGGTAAATCTTTTGCGTATTGATGATATAGGTGCTCTGCGGTTGCGTTGTGCAATACAAAATTTTCGTCCATAAATGCCTTCATTGTATCCCTGCTTTCTATAAAAATTATATATTTAACAAATCAAGATGTCGTCCAATGTGACGAACTAATCCTTGACGATAGGCATCTTCATTTCTCATTAACGTCGTAAAAAATTCTTCGCGAAACAGATCCTCTCCTGAGTGGTCTTTGGCTGTTAACAGGATGCCATATGTCACATGAAACAACTGTCTGGCGGCATCGTGATCCATATAGGCAGACAGATCTTGATCTGACGTACTATCTAAATCTGCGATGCTGCTTAAGTCTGGTGTGACATGGTAGTATTGCAATGTTTCTTCAAAATGGTCTTCTGCATAACGGTGCATACGACGGTATAACTCAGGATTCAACTGTGCAATGACTCTTACCGCCTCTAACCAGTTCGTTCCTGCCGTCTTGATATGCAACAAGCCTTCGGTATACTTGCCAATGATCGGGAACGCGCTGAATTTGTCGCTGCCAGAATGAATACTCAACTTGTAACCGAAATGTTTCGCAATCGCTGCATGCTCTTGCAATTCTTTCTCAAACTGCTCTAAATCTCCAATATAATCGATACCTTTTTGGAATTCTCCACAAAATCTTGGTGCCAGACTTTGCACGGTGACCCCTCGTCTACGTAATTCTTCGGCGACAAAAAAGTGAGCTTCTGGTGACGTAACAGTTTCTGTCTCATCAATCGAAATCTCAAAGTCAATCGTCTGATCTGCCGTAGCTATGTATTGATGAAATACATGCTCCATAAAATCAATGGCTGCACCGTATACTAACATATTCTTATACAAACGATCTTCATCAAAGGAAATGTCTATCCCTTGTACCGCAAACGATTTATTTAAATAGTGGCTGGTAAAATACTCTTTGCGATCAACGGGCAGATTGGCAAATTCCTTATGAATATCTTCTAAAACCATGTCTTCCACGTCATTACGGATTTGTTCGGAACAATCCAAGGTAAGGAAAGAGAACCCTAATTCCAAAGCATAGGTAATATCCTCTTCTTTTTTAATATGGTCGGCATCAGCTCCATATCCGTTTTTATAGCCCTCTTGAAACACAGCAAATGTCGCTGCATCTAAAATGTCTGCCATTGTACGGTGTAATAAGGTTAATTCTCGAATACTCTGCTGGGCCAAAATCGGTTTCACCTGATGTCCTTGTACCGTCTCGATATGACCAGGCGAAGCTACTCCTAAACGGTCACCTAACCCCATCGTAGCAACCTCCGTACCAAATGCCTGTGGTTTAGTATAAGTGAAAAATTGATTTAATACCTGTGCATTTTCATGGGTTAACGGGCATACTTTCCCCTCTCCAACAGAGTCTCCTTGCAATGCCTTCAATAAATCACCACTCCCAGCAGCCACCAAATACTTCTCAATGTCTTTTTTTACCATAACGACTGAGGTGTTCCCTACCTTTTCCAGTGATCGTTCGTATACTTGCACTTCTTCCGTAGTAGCTGGGCGTTTGCCTGCTGTTAATAACTCAACAATAAATTGAAAGTTTTCCATCTTACTCCCCTTTCTTGTTACCGTTTTCAATTACGTTGTACTTTTTTTATAACAACGTTGTTATTTTTATGATATACTATTTATCAATAGAACTCAACCATAAAATGATAACGGAAATGAAAGCTAAAGGTGATGTATGATGAATGTAACAATCAAAGATATTGCCAAACAGGCGAATGTGAGTTATTCCACAGTATCCAAGGCGTTGAATGACAGTCCGCTGGTAAAGGAAATAACCAAACAAAAAATTTTGCGCACTGCTGAACAAATGGGATATAAACCAAATCTGGCTGCCAAACAATTGGTGCGCAAAAAAACAGATGTGGTAGGATTAATCTGGCCAACGATTGAACGAATCGTCCTTGCTACATTAGTAACCAATATTAGTCAGGCATTTGCAGCTACTCGCTACTCGATGATCCTTTCCGTCGATCCACTTGAAGTGGCCAAAGAAACCTTTAAAAAATTTCAAGTGGATGGGATGATCTTATTTGCAGAATCGGAGCATACCATCCCTGAGGATGACATTCCGCTTGTCGCCTATGGCGTGGAAAAGAAAAACAGTGTCAGCTATCCTGTCATTGATGCTAATCACGAACAAGCTATGCAAGAAGCTGTTCATTACTTGTACCAATTAGGGCATCGTGATATTGCCTATATCGGACATGTCAAAACCAGTGATACCTTACAGTTAGAAAAGTCAGCTGGTTATCGCAAAGCTATGACATCCATGCAACTTCAACCGACCTGCATAGATACCCAAGGATTGGATTGGGTAAACGGTTATACAGCCGTTAATCGTTTTGAAAAATGGAAACAACCCCCTACTGCTATTATAGGAGGTAGTTATGATATCAGTGGTGGTATTTTACGTGCCCTGCAGGAAAAAGATATGCAGGTTCCCGAAAAAGTTTCCTTAATTAGTTATGATAATATCCCACAGATGGAAACGATGGAGGTGCCTATGACTTGCATTGGTGTACCTGTCGACGTATTAGCAGAAGAAATCGTCGAGGCGATCATTCAACGAATAGAGTCTGATCAGCCTATTAAAACTCCTGTACTCCACCCTGAATTAGTGGAACGTAACAGTACAGCTGCTGTCAGATAAAGCGAATCAACATGCAGTGCAAGATTCTTTCTCACTGCATGTTGCATGAAGCAAGCTAGTCGATTACACTGTCATTACTACTCGAACAATGTAATATCCTTTTCAATTAAGCTGTTTCCATACAGCTTGATAGACCATTTTTAATGGAATTTGATTTGCTTCTGCCAATCTGCGGCAATCTTCATATTCAGGGGATTCCTTTAATAATTCCCCATTATACAGCCCTTGTTTGACACGGACCCTTCCCCACTTTGTCTCTACCTGCCTTGTCTCTCTCTCCATACGATATACACTTAGCGGGTAATAACGAATACCTAAAGTAGTTGTCTCTTTCAGTAATATTTCTTTCATCGTCTCTAGTAATTTCTTATCGCAGAGCAGTTGTAATTGTACAGCAGGTCGATTTTTTTTCATATAGATTGGCGTGTAATACACGTCATTTGCCCCAGACGCAAACAGCCTGTCCATTACATAACCAAGCCACTCTCCAGGTGTATCATCTAAGTTTACTTCTATTTTCATCATATCCGTATCGGTATGTTCGTAATTAGGCGGTTGCATGTTGGTCACCTCATTGTTTTTCTTTGTCAATCACTACCTTTAATTCAAATGACATACATCGGTTCTAACCTAGCTTAACTAGCATTCATTTTTTATTAAAGAGGAAACTGCTGTAACTCTTTATCCATATATTTTACCTTTAGCTGTTTGACCATTTCTCAGACATAACTCGTGATATTAATTTTCTTCTCCTATCAACACCCGTAACACGTTCGGGTGATCCTTAAATGTCTTCGTGCCTGCCCCATAACCAATCTTCTCTACTTTCATAACAGGTGTCGCAGCAAATTCGCTGGCTAAGGCTTGGACAATCGCTGCCCCAGTAGGTGTCGTTAATTCGCCCTTAACCGAAGATTCCGCTAACGGCACTCCTTTCAATACTTCTAATGTTGCTGGTGCAGGCACAGGATAAACACCATGATCAATATGGATATGGCCAAATCCTACTGGTATTGGAGAGAAAATAACTTGATCCACCTCCAAGGCATCAACAATAATCGAGGTTCCGACAATATCGATAATCGAATCGATCGCACCCACTTCATGGAAATGGACTGTATCTAAACTCACGCCATGAATTTTTGCCTCTGCCTCACCAATCAGGCGAAACATTTCCAACGATAAGGCTTTGACGTTATCATTTAGTTCACTTTCCTTTATCAATTTAACAATGTCTTTGTATGTACGATGATGGTGGCCGTGATGATGATGTGTATGGCTGTGTCCATCTGCATGAGTATGTGAGTGATGATCGTGTTCATGATCGTGCGCATGCGAGTGCTGTTCCGTATGATCGTGTGCATGCGAGTGATCATGATAATGCACCTCAAACTTCTTACTGCTGATCCCATTCTTGACTACGGTTTCCAGCGTCAATTGGTACTCTCCATCTAAGGAAAGGGCCTGTAATTGCTCTTCCAGCCACTCCAACGACCAGCCAGTATCTAATAGGGCAGCAATCGTCATGTCCCCACTGATACCAGAAAAGCAATCAAAATATATAATCTTTTTCATGTTTCCACCTCGTTTATTCACTTTGTTATTTCCAGGTTACCCCCGTATATTTTTGAAAAGCCTTCATACTCTTCTGAATCGATTCGATCTCATCCAGACTGGTATGATCTTGCTCCAACAAAATATAATCAAGGTTTGGCGCTGTATTAGCCGTATCAATAATAGCTTGAATGGGAAGCACACCTGTCCCGATCTCGGTAAAACATTGCGGATCCACCGTTTCATCGAATAGGCCAAAGTTAATTTCCTGATTAGGATCTATCACCCCATCATACATATTGAGCGGTTGTGAAGCACGTTCAGGGAAATCTTTTTGATGTAAAAGCACCAAACGATCCTTATACTTCTGAATGAGCTCCAATGGATCTTGTCCTGCCCTAGCAATCCAGTAGGTATCCATTTCCGCAAAAACCAGTTCCGGATTGGTATTTTCCATAATGATATCATAGACGGTCTGATCACCAAACTGTTGAAATTCTTGATAATGATTATGGTAATAATAACGCATACCTCGTTGCTTACACATCTCGCCAACCTTATTGAACAATTCACAGCGGCGGAGCACATAATCCTTATCCTGATAAGGGAAGAACTCAATATCACAGCCGATCTGTGTATTTCCTAATTCCTGATGGTAATCCAATACCGCCGGCAGCCTGTCTAAGTCCAGCGGGTTCACATGACAGCCGACGATTTCTAAACCAAACTGATCCAACGCCTGCCTCATTTCCTTTGCCGTTAAATTAAAACCGACCCCATCATCCGTTTGGGCATTATGATTCGCAGCCTCGATATACTTATAGCCTGCCTTCGCAATGTCTTCTAACGTTTGTAATGGGGATTCTTGCAGCGACTGACGCACAGAGAATAATTGAACGCCTACTTTTAATGACATTGTAATCGCTTCCTTTCGTGATCCGATTTAATCTTATCATACTACATTTTCTGACGGTGTTACAAAAATAGAGACTATGATAATGGCAGAAAGATCCTGACCATGCAATAGTTGCGTACTACCAATTTCTTAAATATGGTGACTTTAGTCTACAAGCGTTCTTTTTGAACAACAATATTCTTTATTTTTTAAAGCCAAATATTCGAGTCAATGGTCTAATACATGAAATAAATAATGAGGAGAGGAGCTGCAAAATTCAAAACGATGAAAGTGATGAAGAAAATACGATTGTCGATATCTTGAAATTGAAATTCCATATGGTCTAGCTGATTTAACGACTTATACATTGGAAGAAGCTCAGGCGATGGTTGATTATCCCCTTCATCATCCCACATATGTACCAGAAGGTTATGAGTTGATACGAGAAGAGATCTATACAGAGGAAGCACACTTTGACGAGATCCTACCGTATTTTTGGATTATTTACAAACAGATGGAGAAATGGGATTTTATACACGTACAGAGAAGACCGATCCAAAGAAAGAAGATGAACTAACATGGTATGAACATATAGATATCTATGTGCTTCATGGCTACACATTCACTCATGGATATGATGACCAAGAAATGGACACCGGAAATGTACAGGGAATGAAAGTAGTTATTCCAGAACCAAAGTACGAAGTGATCATTCATGCTGGTATCTTAACGAAGGAAGAAATGGAAAAGATATTATTGTCTATGGTGGAATAATACGATGCAAAAAGGATAGAAGCCCTGCATGTCCAGCCTCTATCCTTTTTTATTTATATATCTCTAGCTAACCGTCAACGCCACGACTGATTTAGCTGGCAGTACAAGCGAGAGTTTATTTTCCTTTAACTCCACCTGCTCAAACATCTTCGGCTTCACCTTATCCGGCTGATCAAAGGTATTATGAGCATCCATTTCATCTGCCGTAATAATTCGACCTGACACATCTGACAACATTTCTCCGCGTAAATCAAGTACGATATCTGCTGGCTCACGCTTATCCAAGTTACAAAGGGTGATTGTAATGGTCCCATCCTCTGCCTTAGAAGCAGACGCTGACAATTGCGGTATGTTCTGATCCCCTAACGAAATAGAATCAGACTCCAAATGGAGATCTAAACGCTCGGCATCCTGATGCGCCTTATACATTTCAAAGACATGATACGTCGGTGTCAAGAGCAATTTCTCTTTATCCGTTAAAATTACGGACTGAATTACATTGATCGTTTGGGCAATATTCGTCATTTGCACACGATCGCTATGCTGATTAAAAATATTCAAGTGCACCCCTGCTACCAGCGCATCGCGAATCGTATTCTGCTGATAAAGGAATCCAGGATTAGTGCCAGGCTCGACATCATACCAAGCTCCCCATTCATCAATAATCATGGCAATTCGTTGTTCCGGATCATATTTATCCATAATCGTACTATGCTTTTCAATCAATTCTTCCATAAATAAGGTCTTCTGCATCGTAATATCCCAAGCATCTTCATCAAAACCTGTTGCTGGCCCTTTACCCCAGAATCCACCCGGGTGAACATAATAGTGTAAGCTAAGACCATCCATCATATGGGACGCCTCACGCATCAATACTTCGGTCCAGTGGTAATCGTCCACATTAGCTCCTCCGGCTATCCGGAAGATACGATTGTCTCCATAATTCCTAACATACGTTTGAAACTGGCGGTATAAATCGGCGTAATACTCTGGACGCATATTTCCGCCACAACCCCAATTCTCATTACCAACACCAAAATATTTTACCTGCCATGCATCATCTCTGCCATTTTCCCGGCGAAGATTGGCCATTGGTGAGTCACCATCAAAGGTTAAATATTCGACCCACTCCGACATCTCCTGTACAGTGCCACTACCAATATTTCCATTGATGTAGGGCTCGGCACCAAGCATATCACACAACATCATAAACTCATGGGTACCGAAATGATTATTTTCCGTGACACCACCCCAATGCGTGTTCACCATCTTTTTTCTATTCTCGCGAGGGCCGATACCATCTTTCCAATGATATTCGTCGGCAAAACAGCCCCCTGGCCAGCGTAGAACAGGAATATGCAATTGACGCAGTGCCTCTACCACATCATTCCGAATCCCGTTTGTATTCGGAATATCCGAATCTTCACCTACCCAGAACCCTTCATAGATACAGCGTCCTAAGTGCTCGGCAAAATGACCATAAATATTTTTATTAATCTTTCCTTTCGCTGCGTCTGTATTAATGATAACTTTGTTAGACATATTTAGCCTCCTATGCTTCATTAAAAAATATAGGTGTTTATAAATGCATTTCTGAATTTTCCTTTTGGATCATACGCTTGCAATAATTGTCTAAATGCTGGTAACTTTTCATAAAAAGACTGCACTCGCTCTTTTGGCATCGTAAATAACTTACCCCAGTGCGGTCGTGCCTGAAAAGGTTTCAACACTGCTTCGATTTGTGGAAGAACTTGCTGTACGTCTTCCCATTTGTCTTTCCAAGTCAGATGAATCCCCATTACATCTTGTTGATAACTCGGGCTTAACCATAGATCATCCTTAGCCACAGTCCGAAACTCATTCGTATGTAGCAAAGGGGCAATCTCATGCCGCATGGTACGAAGCGCTTGTATGGCTTCTAACGCATATTCTCGCGGAATCAAATATTCCGACTGTAGCTCACTCCCACTGCTCGGCATAAAATCAAGACGAAAATGTGGAAGCCGATCAAACCAAGGTCCTGGCACCCCCATTTGCTCGGTGCAATTAACAGCATTTACCCCCATAATTGGATGAGAATTCTTTTTTGCAGAGGAAGCGCCATATAAATCTGTACGTACATCTGAAGATTCGTCTTCGCTGCATATTTGTTTAAGCCACACCTGGTTGATCTCATCCTCTTGCCAAGTAGTAAACAAACTCACACTGTAAGCGCTTGAAAATATATCATCAACATGCTGCTCTAATTCAGAAAAAGACAAATGCTCAAATACATACTGACTGACTTGATAACTTGGAACAATATCCAGTGTCAATTCCGTAACTACGCCAAGAGCTCCAAGGCTGACAACAACACCATTCCATTCCTCTTTATGCTTATCTCTGAAGAAGTTCACCAATTCACCATCCGCCGTAATCACACTCATCGCCTTCACACTACTAGACAAACACTGATTCCGATCACCTGATCCATGCGTAGCCGTTGCACACGCTCCGACTACAGAAATATGCGGCAGTGAAGCCATATTAGATAAGGCAAACCCTGATCCTGCAAAAAGGCGCTTAACTCGCCATATCTGACTCCACCTTCTATCGTGACCGTTTGTTGTTGTCTATCCAAGGAAAGTATGCGGTTGAATCGAACCAATGAAATAATGGCGTCCTCAGAATCGGCAATCTCATTAAAGGAATGACGCGATCCGACTACTCTAACTTTATTTGCTTGACGAACAATTGCTTGTATTTCTTCTATACTAGCAGGCTCATGCCATTGCCTTGCTTGATAGATAAGGTTTCCTGCCCAGTTCTTCTGTTTTTCCAAGGTTTGAACTCCTCCTACTCATAAATTTGACTAGCTAATTATTATCATGCCTTTTATTAAGGAGGAATTCAATCATTAATTATAAGGCAGATGGAGAAATATATAAGTATTTCTCCATCTAAGTACATAGATTCTATTTTTTCTGCAAGCGTACCATGTTCCAAGAGCATTTCGGGAAAATAGATACGAGGTTGCCATTGTCCATTTTGGATTCTCCATTAGCATGCGGCTTCACATTTTCTTGCCCAGCGATATTGACTGCCTTGACATCTTCATTTTCCAATACGACATGCTCTACTACCTCATATCCTTCAAAGGAACGAGCATCGATATTTACTTCAAGAGGAAGGCTTAGATGCCGGTTGGTCGCAAATACAACCACTTCTTCTTTCTCTTCGTTGTGCACTACTGCTGTGTCTAGGTAAGGTACGTCCGTAAAATCTTTACTATCATACTTTGGAGAACTTACCAGCGGTTGAAGCGCAACGCCACGGCCATATACCGACGTATAATAGTATGGATAAAAGATAGTTTGCTTCCATACTGCGCCACCATTTTCCGTCATGATTGGAGCAATTACGTTTACTAATTGCGCCATACAAGCAACCTTGACACGATCTGAATGACGAAGCATAGTGTTCAACATACTACCAACTAGAAGGGCATCCTCAAAGGTGTATACATCTTCCAGTTGAGGTGGTGCAACTGTCCATGGCTCAATTTCTTTATCTTGTTCATTCGAGTGAAACCAAACATTCCATTCGTCAAAACTTAAGTGCATTTTCTTCTTACTACGTTTTTTTGCCTTGATATAATCACAAGTCGCAACAACCGTTTCAATAAAGTTTTCCATATCCATTGATTTCGCTAAATAATTAGCGGTGTCTCCACTACGGTTACCATAATACTGGTGCAATGAAATATAATCCGCTACTTCATAAGTATGTTCCAATGTTTCTGCTTCCCAGCTTGGGAACGTTGGCATATCTGAATTTGAACTACCACATGTCACCAATTCAATCTCTGGATCCACTAATCGCATGGCTTTCGCCGTTTCATAAGCCAAACGTCCATATTCATGAGCCGTTTTCTGTCCGACTTGCCAAGGACCATCCATTTCATTTCCTAGACACCATGTCTTAATTTGGTGTGGCTGCTCATAACCATGCGATTTTCGCAGATCACTCCAATAAGTTCCACCTGGATGATTACAATACTCTAATAAATTACGGGCAGCGTCTATCCCTCTTGTCCCCAAGTTGACAGCCATCATCACATCCGAATTTGCTGCTTTTGCCCAATCCACAAACTCATTAGTTCCCATTTGATTGGTCTCCGTTACACGCCAAGCCAATTCCAAACGACTTGGACGCTCTTCTCTAGGTCCTACCCCATCTTCCCAGTTATAAGCAGATACCATATTTCCACCTGGATATCGAACAATCGGCACTTGTAATTCTTTAACTAAATCTAGTACATCCTGACGAAATCCGTTTTCATCAGCGCTAGGATGTTCTGGTTCATAGATACCACCATAAACCGCCCTGCCTAAGTGTTCAATAAAGGAGCCATAGATTCGTTTGTCAATTTCTGAGATTTGAGATTCCTTATCCACTACTATTTTTGCTTTTACGGTTTCTTTTACCATTTGATGCACCCTTTCATTTACTTATACATACATCACATAAAAAATTCATTAATTTGTCCGTATAAGTTTAGTGTTTGAATTCATTATATCGAATGAAATAATGTTTTTCAATATATTATTGTTTATTTTAATTTAATTTAATATACATATTCATTAACCAAAATCGATAAATATAATTTTTTGAAAATAATATATAGTTATTCTGTCATCTTAAAATAGATCTTGCAGAACAGATTGATAAATAGTTTTATCCCACTCAATTCTACATGGTCCCTTTTTCATATTTATAGATGTTAGTCACCATCTATTTTGAATGTTCATTCATTTTACAATTCATGGAGGGAATTGCTTTATTCAATCATGCATTGGAAAACCCTTATATCATAAACAATTTTTAATTGACTATTGCCTTATGCACTTTTAAGTTCTTTGTTTGTTAATTTAATAGCTTTATTTTTTGATATATAAATAACAAAGGCTATCATATATATTAAGAAACCAAGAACATCCATCGACAAAAGTTGAATAGCTGACCAAATGCCAATCCAAGACATTAGCTTATATTGAATTTCATTATCTTTTAATTTGACCGCTATTATAAAATTTACCAATGCTCCAATTAACACGAATAATCCAAAAAGAAAGATAATACTGGAAATATTATTAACCATTTGAGATCCCGCAATCATCGTATTCGAATCTGAATTTAATAAAACTTTTTCCCCTTCTCTATTAAACCAAGAATTGTAACTAAAGATAGTTAACAAAGCTGTTACCAGATTCCAAATAGATCCTGCAATTAATAGTTTACGCTCTATACCTCTTTTCATAGAATTCACCTCGTTTCTTTTTACCCTTTTATTCCTGAGTTTAAATTAATCGCTGAAACGAAATACTTCTGTGCAAAAAAGAATAACAGTAAAGTTGGAATAATTGCTAAAATAGCTGAACCCATTAATTGTCCTATCATACGATAGTTTCCATATACATCTTGCAGAAGCAACAAACCAGCTGTTACTGGCATTTTTTCAACATCTGTATATACAATGACAGGCCATAAAAAGTCATTCCAAGACCCTACAAAAGAGAATAAACCACAGACAATTAATACTGGTTTAATTAAAGGTAATATGATTTTAGAAAATATTTTAAAGTCACTTGCCCCATCAACCCTTGCTGACTCATCTAACTCCATGGGAATTCCTTTCATAAACTGCCGTACCAGAAAAATATTTCCCATCCCAGCGAGCCCAGGAACGATCATAGCCCACGGAGTATTCACCCAGCCTAATACATCAATTATTCTATAAGAAGGGATCAAATTCACAACATTAGGAAAGAAAGAAATTCCTAATAACGTAAAGAATAATAAATCTCGCCCTTTGAATTTCATCCGTGAATAGCCATAACCTGTTATTGATATTACAACAACTACTAAAAGTGTATGCATAACAGCAATAAAAACAGAATTCCATAACCACTGTAAAATTGGAGCTGTAGATGTATTTTCTAGTATATTGACATAATTTTCGATAATCCAATTAACAGGTAACAATCTAAACCCCTCGTTCACTACATCTGTTTGTGATCGAAATGATGTACTGATACCAAACAATACCGGAATGGTCCAAATAGCACTTACCAAAATTAAGAATATATAGGCTATATATTTAGAAAAGTGGATCTTTTTTTTCATCATTTCACCCCTACCATTATATTTCCATTTATTTTATATTACGTAGTTGCATTTCGATTCATAATATAATATTGGATGGCTGAGATAACTAGAATAACTAAACCAAGCATGACCGCCATTGCTGATGCTAGCCCTGCTATAGACTCACCATGACTAAATGCTAAGTCACGAATATACATCATTAGGACGGTTGTACTTTGGCGAGGACCTCCATCTGTCATCATTAATGGTTGAGCGAACACATTAAATGCTCCAGCTGTCGTCATAACCATTGTATAGATTAAAGGAAATTTAATCGATGGTAATGTAATACTCCAAAATTTCCTTACTGGACCAGCACCATCTATCTCAGCTGATTCATATAAATCTTGTGATACTCCATTAATTCCAGCTCGATAAATGATCATGTTCCCTCCGATTCCTGCCCAAACGGTTATGATAATGATGATTATCCAAGCGTATGGTTGATTTGCAGACCACACAACTTCGGACCCTAATAAATTATTAGCAACACCTAATTGCTTATTAAAAATTAACGACCAGATTAAAGCTGCGGCTGAAATGGAAACAAGTCCAGGTATATAAACTAACGTTTGAAATAAGCTTGCAAATTTTAATTCTTTATGCTCTAAAGCCACTGCAATCGCCAAAGGAATGATAATAAGTAATGGCACGCTCAGCGCTACAAATATTAGTGTGTTTTTCATCCCATTAAAAAACTGATTATAAAAAGTAGAATCACTATCCGCCAAAATAGTTCTATAATTATCTAATCCAATCCATTGGGGATCACTTACTAAATTCCAACTTGTAAAAGAAGCATAGATACCAAATACAGATGGTATCAAAATAAACACCAGAAATAATATAATATGTGGTCCAACGAAATAAATAGGAGTTAAATTACCTCTGTCTTTCATTTAGCTGACCTCCTCTTTTAAAAGGTAATGTACTAAGTAACAAGATATTAATGCATTACCTTTTATATTTATTCTTCTTCCTCTTCTTCAGCGTTTTCAATATCTAACGAACCTTCCGCCACTTTATCCTCTACAAAACTTTGCATTTCTGAAAGACCTTCATCAATATCCATTTCACCGTGCACCAAATCTGCTACATAGGAATCCATTGCTTCTTGTATATATGGATAATGTTCATATGTGTAAATATAAAGCGACTCTTCTTCCTCTGGGGTAGAAGTAAAGAAAGCTTGCATAAATTCATCATATTCTGGTTCTTCTATCACATCTGTACTCGCTACAATCTGACCAGCTTCTGCCCACTCTATAGAGTTTTCACGAATATACTCTAGAAAACTTGCAATTCCAGATTCTTTCTCATCTGTTCTTTCTTCATTTGTTAACATAGAAAATAAATGCGCTGATGCTCTATTATGGAAAGAATTTGGTTCAAATGCATAAATGTTAGTAACACCAAAATTCAAATTTTCTACTTGAGCATGTCCTGTAGAACTCCATGTACCATCTGTTGAGAACAGAACATTTCCTGATTGAAACATCAAATACCCATCCTCACCATATGGCGTCATCAATCCGGCATCGTTAAGCTCCTTCACCGCTTCTATAGATTGTTTCATTACATCTGTATTCACTGCTGGTTCGCCATTTTCCTGAATGTCTCCACTCAAGTTTTGAATTTGCGCTAATAAAACCCAACTTAATAAAGCATCGTTTAATACATAGTCACCTTCATCTAGTTCACCTTGTAAAGAAAGCATTTCATCAAATGTAACAACATTATCATCTAACCAATGCTCAACACCATACTTTGCTAATAAATCTTCGTTATAATACATGGCACTCCCATGAATATCTAGTGGAACAGTGTATTGTGTATCGTCAACAACCCCTGCTGTCCAAGCCTCTTCAAGATAATTCTCTGCCGTTAATCCAGATTCTTGCTCCATTACGTTTGTCATCGGTTCTAATAAATCTTGATTCACAAAACTTGGTACACGATCAGCATGAATAATAGATAGATCAGGAATACCACTTCCAGAGTTTAAAACCGTATACATTTTGGTATACATATCAGAAGTAACAACATGTTTCACCGGAAATTCCGGATCAGTATCATTATAATCATCCACCAACTGATCCATGTATGCGCCATCATCTTATGACCTGGCGCCATATAACCTGTACCTATTCCTAAACCTGCTTCTCCTAAATCTCTTTTAAACAGGAAGTTGCCCATCATTTTATTACCAATTTCTTTATGGTCATCATTACCTGGAAAATTACCTACCCCCATATCAAAGTTTTCAGGAAAAACAGCTTCATTTCCAGCCGCATCAACATAAGGGCCTTCGATACTTTCCGATCGAAACTGTCGCATTTGGTAACCTCCATCAGAGGCTAGACCGCCATACGTTATATAAAGATAATAATAACCAGTATCATCATCATAAACTGCATATGTTCCTTCGCCTGATCGTCCATAACCGCCTGCAATTTTTGTACCGTAATACCGATCAATCATTCTGCCGTCAGAGGTTTCTCCGTCTTCACCGGGATAAATGGGAATACCTGTCTCTTTATCTAACGGTAAAATAAATGTTCCACCGGACCAAGAGCCATATGTCATCCATAAATCCCCATTCTCATCATAAAGAATATTTGGGTCAATCGCGTTAGTGTATTGCGCATTATTAAAGTTCCCTTCACTTGTAAACCAATCCGGGTTAGGCTCATCAAACACACCATCATCTATAAGATCTGGAATCTTGGTGTTCTCCCAATACTTGTTTACGTCACTGTTATTGTCATAAATTTCATAATTTGTAAAACCAGAGTACATAATGGTGTCCGTATATCCATACGGTCCCTCGATATCTTTTGATACTGCAATGCCTATGGCAGAACGTATATAAGTTGATGAGACACTGTAGTACTGCATATAAGCACCTGTTGATCCATCTTCCCATTGATAGTCTTTATTCCAGAAAATATCTGGCGCCCACACGGCAAATCCTCCGGTACTGTCTGCATCGTCTTCGCCTGCCCATTCAAAAGATTCGGCAAGATTTTCAGACAAATTACCATATATCGGATTGTTCTCTGGGGTTTGATACTCTCCTTCCACAATAGAATGCCAATTAATTAAATCAAAAGATTTGGCTGCCGCTATATGAGTTCCAAATACATAATAAGAACCGTCATCCATTTTAATGATGGACGGATCATGTACAGAAGCTCGTTCAAACGCTATTTTTTCTTCACTGTTCTTCTCTTCTCCAAGTACTGTACTCACTGGTATGGCTAAAACCAACAGAAAGCCAATCACCGAGACTTTCTTCATTAAATGAATCATTGATTTATTTCTCCTCTCGCTTTTATTGAAGGCGCTATCATTCTTTAACAAAAACACGTAAAATACCCTTACAAGATACACAATCTACCTTTTAGGAAACGGATAATATTAAACGCTTCCAACACCTTCTTCACAAGATTACTATAAAAGTATATTTTAATCAATATTTTTTCATAATAGTTAATGTTTAAATTAATAATAGGTATTATTTCTAAATTAATTATCTTTTTTGTTAATTTAATTCGCGTCGTTTCACAAAAAAAATCATCAAAGCCATGATAAACTTTGATGATCCCATTGAATACCTACCCAACAGGCATATGATTTGCGCGAATAAAACAACAACCTCCCCTGAAGAAAGGGGCCTGAACAATTGACCTTAAGACTGTTTACGCACTTCCAAATCGCTAGCAACTTTATGATAAAATTTATCAAGTTTATAAAAATACATTAGGATAATTTGAAGCAAATAAACCACAATTGGTAAATAGACAAAAACAGCGTATATAGAATCAATTGCTGAATCTGGTTGTACATCTAGCACACCATTATATCCTCCAATAGCTAGCACCCAGCCCACACTGGCTGTCCCTATACCTATACCAATTTTTTGACCCATGCTTCCACCACTGTATAAAACTCCTTCATTTCGAATCCCGGTTTTCCATTCACCATATTCAATAGTATCCGGCAATAGAGCCCATAAAGCACCGATTAGTGGTACGCTTCCAATTCCTCTGATTATTTGCGAAATAACCACTACCCAAACACTGCCTGGTTCAATTAACACAAATAAACATCCTAATATACTAATAAAGGAACCAGCAATGATTGCATTCCGTTTCCCAAATTTACTAAAAATAACGGGAAGTGCAAAAAAACCTACAATTACTGGCACTGTGAAAGCTATCGTTAACGCCCCAACTAAACCAGGCATATCAAGAATATTATCAGCATAGTAAACCGTACTTCCTTGACGTAAGCCATCGCCTATACTGAAAACGATAAAATAACCAAATACAATAACCCAATACTTATTCTTCGATAATGTTTTTAAACTATCTTTTAGTTTTATTTTTTTATTTTGCTCTACTTTTACAGGTTTGACTCTTTCTTTTGTTGTTTTAAAGGTCGTAAAGAATAACAATGCAGCAATAGTAGCAAAAATGGCATAAGTTAAAACCCAGCCAGATTGTCCACCACCGAATTGATCTACCAGAGGCATTGTTAAATTAGTGACAATCAATACCCCAATTTGCGCAAAAAACATTCTGTAAAGGTTTAACACTTCACGCTGCGGTTTATCCTGTGTAATGAGTGTGTTTAATGTTCCATAAGGAATGACCACGGAAGTAAATGATAGTACTAATAAGTTATAAGATACAATCACATAAACAATTTTCCACGTATAACTGATATCTGGTACTGCGAATAAAGCTACTGTTAACACAGAAAATGGGATGGCTAACCATAAAATCCATGGTCGAGCTTTTCCATATTTAGTGTTGGTTTTATCAACAACAGCACCCATAGCAATATCTGAAAATCCATCTAAAACCCGCGAGAAAAGCATAATAGTACCTACAATGCCCGCTCCTAATCCTATTACATCTGTATAGAAGTAGACAATAAACATCCCTAAAGATGCCCAGGAAAAATTAACTGCTAAATCTCCAAAACCAAATCCCATTTTCTCTTTAAAACTTATTTTTTCATTACCTTTTGTATGCGTATTCATGATCCCTGCTTTCGTGAATAATTAGATTTATTCTTAGAGAATATACTTATCTTAGGTGCTGAATACATCCTTTTACCTGAAGCTCGCTGTTATTATCCTGTGGAACAAGCAGAAAGGTCATTATATACAAAACGGTTGTCTTTTCTATAACAAACCTATACAAATAGCCTTAGAGTTATTTACATCATAGATTATGCTGGACTGGACACGATAGATCTTTAACATAAATCCAAGAATACTTTCTTCTTTTTTGGTTGAGTGGTTACAATCATTCCAAACACCGTCATATTATATTCCTACAAATTTGATAAATCAGTATTTAAAATGTCTTTGTTAATTACGTTTTCACTATAATTATGTAGTTTAACTGGTTAATAAATTGTCGCATTTACAACGCTTACTTTGTTTCTTGGATTACTAGTCAAAATAATATTATTGTTAAACGTTTATATTCTAAAATACAGTTGGGTTCTTGTTTTCATCCTAATTACAACGCTATCATTTTGTATCTAAACTGGTAACTATCACAACGTTAGTCATTACTTTACTTGACCATTCTATACATTCGCTCATTCCTATTTGATTCGCTTTCATAGCTCTCCAAACTAACTCTCTATACGATTTGATCTTTTCTACTTGGACCTATTTTATCTTTCAATAAATAATAATTTTCCTTTCACCCCCTCAACTCATACATATATCTATTAATTAATTTACATCTTATACGAATAAGTTAATTCACATTTATTATAACGAATGATTTCAAAATTTTCAATATATTAATGTTTACTATGAATAAAAATAATATCATTTTATAAATTAATTAGTTAATCAATAGGATGTTTATACTAATATAATTAATATGTTAAAACGTAAAACGAGTACATGCTATCATTCTGTTGCTATCAAGTTACTTGAAATAACATGACAATTGTCGTCCTCTATATACTTGTTTATACACAATAAAAAATCCGAACTCCAGTGAAATTCTCAAAAAAGAACTTCAAACCATAGTTCGGATTTTTCTTAAGCATATATTATTTCTCGAGCGATATTACGGTCTTACCGAAACCTTAATCGCCTCTGCATTTTGAGCCATTTCCATCGCCTCATGGAAATCTTCCAGTTTATACGTGTGAGTCACAATACCTTCTGCCGTTATCAATCCTCGTTCAAAATGATCAATGACAATCGGATAGGTGTATGGGCCAAGGTGAGAGCCTCTAATATCTAACTCTTTCTTATCTCCAATGACACTCCAATCAGTAGTCGTTTCTTGACCAAACACACTGAACTCTACAAACCTACCAAGTTTACGTGTCATTTCTAAACCTTGTGTAACGCCTTTAGGATTTCCAGTCGCTTCAATATAAACATCACAGCCGTAGCCATTTGTTAGTGATTTAACCTTCTCGATAGCATCTTCTTTGGCTGGATTAATACATATGTCCGCACCAAATTGTTTGGCCAGCTCAAGCCTCTTATCATTGGCATCCAGTACAACCAATTTCTTTGGTGTCTTTAATTTTATAAATTGAAGCATGCATAACCCAAGTGTTCCTGCACCTGCCAAGACAACAAAATCTTCAAACTCAATCGTTGCTCTTTGTACAGCATGGACTGCGCAAGCCATAGGTTCGATCAGGCTTGCCTCTGTGTCTGTTACTCCTTCGGTCACTTTATAAATAGTCGATTGATTGCTGAACTTCATGTATTCAGCCATCGCGCCTTCTGCGACACCCTGCTGAAAACCATACATATTATGCACTTGGCACATCCAATACTTTCCGGTTCTGCAATACCAGCACTTACCGCATGGATTAATTTGGTCGGTTGTTACTTTATCGCCTATTTCTATTCCATGAAGTTCTCCCGCTCCTTCTCCTAACTGAACAACTGTTCCATAAAATTCGTGTCCAGGGATTACCGGTGCCTTCAGCCAAGGATCATCTCCTGCCCAATACATATCTGCTCCATGAGCTACTTTGATATCACTTCCACATATCCCACATGCTTCTACTTTAATAATAACTTCCCCTGCACCTGGTAAGGGAGTAACTACTTCCTCTACTCTATAATCTTCCGGTCCATAACAAACTACTGCCTTCATTGTCTTAGGAACTGCATTCATCTTACACATTCCTTCCTGTTAGAAATTAGAATTTTAACATGCATTACGGAGGATGCTTATTGCTTAATTCACCTTCGCCGTTGAAGATCGCTCCACCAGCTTCGGTTCAAAGCGAATCATATCATTTTCCATATAAGATTGTCTTTTCGACCCATTCATTTGTTTAATCATATCCAACATTACTTTTGCTGCCATCTCACCCATTTCACTTTTAGGATGGGAAACAGTGGTTAACTTTACCTCGGTTAATTCCGCCATAAAGGAATCATCAAAGCCGACCATGGATATATCCTCTGGCACACGCAAAGAAGCTTGACGCAATATATCTAACAGCTTAACCGCCAGTTCATCATTATAACAGACAATAGCCGTTGGTCTGGTATCCAGCGGTTCCTGCAACACCTCTTCCAACGCCTGCAGCGGTTTAGTAGCTTTCTCTTCTGTACTATATGTCACCATATTATTTGGCTGTATCTCAATTTGATGTTTACGATGTGCCTTCAAATAACCTTTCATCCGCTTCGTTCCTTGATTATCATCGGTTTTAAACAACCCCAAAATATTACGGTGTCCCAACTCTATCAAATGCTCTGTTTGGATAAATCCACCTTTTTCATCATCCACTACTAAATGAAAAGGCTCTAGCTCATCATAATAGGAATTAATCATTAAATATGGGATATGCTGACGCTCTAAATTCAAGTAATAATTAATGTTCGGATTGCTGATCGCACTCTTGGTAGGTTCAATAATCACCCCATCGAATTGCTGAGAAAGAATATTTTCTAAAAACATCCGCTCCTTCTCATGATCATTATTCGTACTGAACAGGCTGACTTGGTATCCATTCTGACTCAAATAGGATTCCGCACCTCTAATAATCGATGGAAAAATATAATCCGATACATACGTTGTGATCAGGGCAATCCGTTTCTGACTACCACTTGTTTGGTTCTGCTCTCTCGAACGATCTGCACAAAAAGTGCCAGCGCCTTGTTCTCGATACAACCAGCCCTGGCTGACCAAATCGCCAATCGCTAATCGTACGGTGTGCCTGCTTACACCAAACTGCTTCATTAATTCGCTTTCGGAGTGGATTTTTTGATGGGCTTGAAAGGTTCCGTCTAATATTTGCGATTTTATAGAATCTTTTACAATGCTATATTTTGTCTGCATATTTACACCTCATTTTTTTCCTCATATACTTACAAGATAACATTAGCCGGATCACTTGTATATAACCATGTAGCAGAAGCCTTCCATAAAAGAGACTTCTGCCGCATGATTGAGATTATTTACTTATAATGATAGAGGCAGACTCTCTAGCCATTTTTAACGATTCCGATAAAATAGGTCATTCCATTTCAACTCATTGCGGAATTGGCGCAGTTGTAAATCCTCGTCAATGATGACACACTCGATATCGGTCATATCAGCGAAATCATACAATTGCTCCGTACTTACTTCCAATGAGAAAACGGTATGATGCGCACCACCAGCATAAATCCACGCCTCAGTTGCTTCGCTCAAGTTTGGCTGTGGCTTCCATAATACCTTGGCTACTGGAAGGTTTGGTGTTTCTTTTTCTGGCTGTTCTGCCTTCACCTCATTAATAATCAAACGATAACGGCCACCCATTTCTACAAGAGAGGCATTGACCGCATCACCGCCGTCTCCATCAAACACAAGTCGAGCAGGATCTTCTTTACCGCCTATACCTAATGGATGAACTTCGATTCTAGGCTTAGTAGCGGAAACCGTTGGACAAACCTCTAACATATGAGAACCTAAAATCATTTCATTGCCTGGTTCTAAATGGTACGTATAGTCTTCCATAAAAGAAGTTCTTTGATTGTTCGCCATGATTTTCATCAGACGAGTCAAGGCAGCAGTACGCCAGTCTCCTTCCCCAGCAAAACCATAGCCTTCCGCCATTAATCGCTGAGCTGCAAGCCCAGGCAATTGTTTCATACCATGCAAGTCTTCAAAGTTAGTGGTGAAGGCCGTATAATTGCCTTTTTCCAAGAAGGATTTCAAGCCTAACTCGATGCGCCCTTGATATAGAATGGAATCTCGAACCGCTCCAGGTTCACTCGCTTCTGCTGGTAGATCGTATAATTGCTCGTATTCTGCATAGAGGTCTGCTAGTTCTTGTTCCGTAACTTTGTCCATTTCCTCTACCAAATCACCAATACCGTAATAATCCACGGTCCAGCCAAACTTCATTTGCGCCTCAATCTTATCTCCATCGGTAACGGCTACGTGGCGCATATTATCACCAAAGCGAGCTACACGAATTTGACGACCTTCTGCCACAGCTACCGCCGTTTGCATCCAATCTGCCAGCTTATTGGTTACGTCTTCACTTTGCCAATGCCCTACGATTACTTTACGAGGAATATCCATTCGAGTCACCATAAATCCGTACTCTCTATCCCCATGCGCTGATTGATTCAGGTTCATAAAATCCATGTCAATCGAATCCCATGGGATATCGCGATTATATTGCGTATGGAAATGCAGCAATGGCTTTTGCAGAGCCTTTAGACCAGCAATCCAATTTTTTGCTGGAGAAAAGGTATGCATCCAAGTAATAATACCGGCACAATTCTCATCTGTATTCGCCGCTTGTACTAAATCATGGATATTTGTGGAGGTGGTGACCACTTCTTTGAATACAACTTCAAATGGAAGGTGACCTTGTTGATTCAGTCCAGCTACGATCTCCTTCGAATGATCTGCAACTCCTCTTAATGTCTCTTCTCCATAAAGTGGCTGACTTCCTGCCACAAACCAAAAAGTATAAGGCTTAACTGTTAACATATTTACTCCTCCTTGTTATTTATCCTGCCCATAATAGGCATTTTTTCCATGTTTTCTTAAATAGTGTTTATCAAGCAAAAAGGAATCCATTACTTCTGTGTCTGGATTGATTTGATAGGTGTGCAAGGCCATTTTTGCTACTTCTTCCAGCACGACGGCATTATGAATGGCTTCATGCGGACCTTTCCCCCATGTGAACGGGGCATGGCTATGAACTAATACCCCAGGAATTTGTAAAGGATCACGTTCCTGGAAGGTCTTCGCAATCACTTCACCCGTCTCCCATTCATATTCCCCTTGAACCTCTGCTTCGGTCATTCTTCTCGTACAAGGAATTTCTCCATAAAAATAATCGGCTTGGGTAGTACCCAATGCAGGAATTCCTTTACCAGCCTGAGCCCAGCTGGTAGCCCATGGTGAATGGGTATGTACAACGCCTCCAATACCAGGAAAACGTTGGTATAACAACCGATGCGTTGGTGTATCAGAGGAAGGTCGCAGGTCCCCTTCGACAATATTACCGTCTAAATCAAGGACAACTAAATCGGATGCTTTCAGTTCGTCATAGTCCACTCCGCTTGGTTTGATTGCCATTAGTCCTGACTCAGGGTCAAAACCGCTTACATTCCCCCACGTGAAGGTGACTAAACCATGCTTTGGCAATGCCGCATTTGCCTCAAGTACTTGTTGCTTCAATTTTTCCAGCATTCCTAATCCACCTTTCTTCATTCATCTTGTACGCATATATAATGCTCATAACCCTATAATAATACAAATTGTACGTACAATCAATGGAAAGTGATTAGAATATGAGTTAATTTTAAAATGTAGATCTGTAAAAAGAGAGGATTTTTGCAGATCATTTTCAAGGTATAGAAAAAGGAAAAAGCAGTTTTGCCTTTTCCTTTTTTAGTAAAATTATAAAGTTGTCTCTTTTATAATCCCTACCATTCTCTTCACCTGTGGGCTTAAGCTCCTTCCACCATATCTCTCCGCTTATAACCAAGAAAACCAAGAACTAACAAGGCCACGCTGATAACAGTAACAGTCGTAAACACCACCCCATCAAATTCTTCCATTGGCATTTGCGGTATCCAACTTTGAACGGCAGTCTTGGCAAACCAGTCCGGCAAATCCAAAATACCACCAAAATAATTTAATAGAAAAGAATAAGCCAGGTAGGCATAGGCCACTTTACCAAGTTTGGGCGCCCAACCGAGAGCTAAAGCGGACAAGCCGGTAAAGAATAATACCGATGGGAAGAAATTATATCCAGCAGCAAAGAAATCCATCATTTCCATCGTTGCGCTATCTCCCATCGCTGCTATAGCCGTACCGCCTAGTCCTGCTACGGCCACCAGAATCCCTGCTACACTAGCAAAAATAGCTAGGCCAATACTAGTCCAATACAGTTTACCTCGTGTCACTTTGGTTGCGTAAATCTGACTGAGGTGAAGGCGGCTCTCCTCTGTAAATAACTTATTTACAAGTGCAATAGGCAAAATCGACACCAAGCCAATCATGACCATCATAATCGTACTTGTAAAGGATTCTTCAATGGAAATACCCGTCTGTGTAAACATTTGCTGCACCATCTCGTTAGTCTCTATAAAGGATTGCATATCACCATATATCGATCCATAAGCTGCGCCCATAATTACAAAAGCAATCAACCAACTGATGATAACCCCTTTGTTAATCTTAACCAGTAAGCCCCGCACGGATAATAAGGACTTTTTAGCATGTGCTCTGCCTCCACGTTCTGGTAGATATCCCGCTCCCATATCACGTCCTCCTTCTAACGTAAAGGCGACAATTACCAAGATAACGGTAAAAAGTAAACCGAACAGAAGCGGCAATACATTATTTTCCGTGAAAGGATAAGTTAAATACGTCCACCCCATCGGATTGAACATCGATAAATCCACATTAGAAACATCTGTCCCAGCCCGGATAATATAAAGCAGACCGACGATACTAAGTGATGATCCTGTCGCCGCAGAAGAATTCGGCATGACTTGTGCCGCGACAAGGGCAATACCCGCACCGATAATCCCTGCAAGACCAACGGAAGCAGCGAACAACAAGGATCCTTCCCATGTAATCGTATCGACTCCAAAACTCGTCATCACCACAGTAATAAAGAGCACTAACAGCGCATGAATAAACACAATCTCTACCATTGTTGCAAGAGAATTAGCTTGGCGCCCAATACGAAAAGAACGAACGATTTCCGTCAAACCAAGATCCTCTTCTTTTCGTGTATGACCAACGACATGTAAAATACTCATGACCATCGCAAACAGTCCCGTAAATAACAACATCTCATGACCATACATCGCACCCACGGTATAGTCTGCACCTGTTTCAACAGGGGTAGGCCCTACCATTGAGATCATCGCTGGGTTTTGCAAAGTCTCATACATGCCAGCTGCGCCATCATCTTCTGCAATTTCTTCAAAAAAAGGGATGAAGGCGGAAGCGAACAATCCGATTCCCAATACCCAAAACAAGATTTTTTTCCAGTCTCTTTTCCCATATTGTACACACAGCACACCCCAGTGTGAGAATTTTTCCTTCATCGTTTATTCCCTCCGTTTCCACGCTTAGCCTTCATAATGACGCATAAATAAGTCTTCTAGAGTTGGTGGTGTAGCCTCAAACTTTTTCACACCTAACTTGGTTGCTTCTACCAAGATATCATTCAGATGTTGATGATCAGCAGAAAATGTTGCCTGCTCTCCTTCTTGGTTAAAGTCATGCACCCCATCCACATTAGCCATGGCTGTCACATCTGCTTCTGTCGCTATCGTGACCGTTGAGCGCGTTAAATGGCGTAATTCATCAAGACTTCCCTCTTCTACAATCTCCCCTTGACGTATAATCACGACCTTATCCGCCAGTCGCTCCACTTCACTCAATATATGGGAGGATAGTAAAATGGACTTGCCAGCTTTCTTGATTTTTTCTACTTCATCTTGAAAAACGGCTTCCATCAAAGGATCCAGTCCAGAAGTTGGCTCATCAAATATATATAAATCCGATTCCACCGATAAAGCCGCAATTAATCCAACCTTTTGCCGGTTCCCTTTGGAATAACCTTTGGCTTTTTTCTTCGGATCCAGTTCAAAACGTCGGATTAAGTCGTCACGTTTTTGTCGACTGCCACCGCCGTGCAGTTTCATAAATAGATCAATAATCTCGCCACCCGTAAGGCTTCCCCATAACGCCACATCACCAGGTACATAAGAAATGCGTTTATGGATCTCCAGACTGTCTGCCCACACATCCTTGCCAAAAATAGTGGCATTTCCGCCATCTCGTTTAATAATCCCCAACAAGGCACGGATGGTGGTAGACTTGCCAGCTCCATTGGGACCAATAAAACCAACAACTTCGCCGGATTTTACATCAAAAGTCACATCACGCAAGGCCTGAAATTTACCAAAGTTTTTTTGCAGCCCTTGTACTTTCACAATCTCTGTCATTACAACCAAACTCCCTTCTCGTTACCTCCATTAATTAAACTATTCACTTTTTCATCATTCGAATCACAGCTGATTCATTCCTAATTTTAAACTATAACTATTAACATAGTTCAATAATATACCTGATATTTGTAAAAGTCAATATAATATAGGCGAAATTAACACTGTATTATCTTTGATAGTTCATAAATATTCATATATAATAAAGATATGAACTAAAACTTTCGTTATGAAAATAATTTCCCGATAGAAAGCAGGTATATAAAATGGACGGTTTTACTAAGCGAACCAAGGAAAAGCGGACTCAAGTATTAAAAGCCGCCTTTGAATTGATGAATACAGACGATCAGAAAAGAAATGTAACGATGGAGGAAATCGCTGCCCATGCCGGCGTTGCCAAAACCACCATTTTTAAATATTTCGGTACAAAAGAAAAGCTATTCCAGGAGGTTTATCAGCATGTGATGCATACGATGAAGGAATCAGCGAAGACGATTATGGAAGAAGATAAATCATTTGAGAAAACCCTGCTGGCGATGAGTCAAAATAAAATCCGTTTTCTGAATGAAATGACGCATGCCTTTTATTTGGACATGATGGCTTATCTCACGGATAAAGAGGAAGGTGGAGCTTCACCGATGATGCAAGAATTCGCTCAGGACGGCCTCCACATGTTATTAGATGTTTTTCACCGAGGACGGAAGGAAGGCAAAATTGACTTGAAGTATTCTGATGAGTTTTTAATACTTTATTTCCAGACCATTGTAGAAGGGATGTCCAATCGACAAATATATGAAAAAATTGCTCCGTACACCGCAGAATGGACGGAGATATTTATTAAAGGGTTGGCGCCGAATAAATAATATAAAAAGTCAAGTGTACTACTTGGCTTTTAGTGTTTTTTATCTATAAGTACACACACCCATTAGCTATTATAATATAATAATAATTGTTCTATATTTAGAGTCGCTTTTAATTGCTGTAACAAATCAAGTCCGATGATACCATCCAAATCAAAACCATCATTCATTGCACCAATTTCTAAATCAAACGTTTTGACCTGCATATCTCCAATAGTAACTGAACCAACCGTTTTTGAATATACAAACACAGATCCTCCAACACCACTAATACGATAGATCCCTGCTACTATTCCTATTGACTTAGCTAGGTCTGCTGATACAACGGTACTTCCTGAGCCAGTATCAATTAACACACGTGGTAAATGAGGCAATTGCCCGTTAAATGTTCAATCCATATCTGTAAGCAACAAATACATCTTTTTTTTCACGATCCCAGCAATCTTGTGACATTTCTTCTTACTCTTTCCGCACCCTTCTGACTTTTACACAAGATGATAAAATCATCCGCAAAGCGAACGATTCGATGGCCTCGAGCTACCATCAACTCATCTAATTGGTGAAGATAAATATTAGAAATTAATGGACTGATGACACCACCTTGTGGCGCTCCTTGCTTACCGGCTGTTCGGCGCATTCGGGACTTCCACCCTTTAGTGGTATGTGCTGCCACTCGCGAAAAAGAACCAACACCTGCGTGAGGTATTGGTTAACAATAAGATACGCCATTATTTATTACATGCATTCTCTATTGTCACTTACTTGAGAAGCAAAATGAGCGATGAGTTCAGATAGGGTTTTATTCATATAGACCGAATCGGCCGTGTAAAACGCACCTTGTTTCTTTTCCGCAAAGATATGCGTATACGTACGCTCTCCTGATTGATCAATAAGATAAATTTTAAACTCATGAGCCTCATAATCGATCACTTCAAAATCAATACGCAATGGACAGCTTAGAGCGCTTTTTGCAATTTGATAGACCACAAGTAGCGTTTGAGATCGGCCGTTATGGTACAAGGTTTTCTCGTGCAAGTACGGTAGAATAGAACACTCCATCGGTACTGTGTGTATCTTTTGGTAATTGTGAGATGTCCAAAAAATCCTCTCGAGCAAACGTAGAAAACAATTGAAGACCGATCTTGTATAGATTAGTCTCTTCTGGATTTATATTTTTTATTTTCGGTTCTTGGTTTGTCACCATGTGTTTGATTTCATGATTCATAAAAATCGCTCCCCTTTGATGAATGTATGAACACAATCAAAACCACCAGTGTGAACTGGTGGTTTGCTCTGCGGCTGAAAGCCTATGTTACCGGCCTCGGCCTAAAAGGCCCACTGAATGGTTTCCCTTTTGCACCACACTCACTCACTGATTCTAAAAGAATCTCTTATTTCCTCTTATTTTTCTCTCCAGTGAACGGATCAAATTCTTCAAATAATGTTAACTGATCACTCATGTAGTCCTCTTTAAGCTGATTTCTAATATATTCTTGAATTTGATTTTTATTTCTGCCCACTGTATCTACAAAGTAGCCTCGACACCAAAATTTACGATTACCATATCTGTACTTTAAATTAGCGTGGCGATCGAATATCATTAAACTACTTTTGCCCTTTAGGTAGCCCATGAACTGAGATACACTTAGTTTTGGTGGAATACTTACTAACATATGAATGTGATCTTTACATGCATTTGCCTCGTGTATCTCAATCCCTTTCCTTTCACAAAGCTCTCTTACTATTTCTCCGATGCTTTTTTTATATTTCCCATAAATAATTTGTCTTCTATATTTTGGTGCAAAAACGATGTGGAACTTACATCTCCATTGTGTATGTGCTAAACTATTCTTGTCCTGCATTGGACATGCCTCCTTCTTTGATGAGATTTGGTGGTCGGGAAACCAACCTTATCTTATCATGAAGAGAGGCTTTTTTTGCCCCCGCGCTAGAAGCTCTATGGAACCCCCGGCATAGCCAGGGGTTTTCAAAGACCATAATAAAAGACCCTCATCATCGGATGAAGGTCTCTGTCTCATACGCTTTATTTGCGTTTTTTCCGAACGCTATCCATAAATTTTTTCGCTGCTGCTTCTAATTCCTCATCTTTCTTGATCGACCGTATACGCCGCCAGAGGATCATCATTGGGATATTCGATGACAAAATAAAGGTTCTTCAAGCCGTCCCCTATTTCGATAAAAAACACATTACGTTGATGGTTCAAAAAGGCGTCATGAATCGAAGGGTTTTGAGGAACCCGATCGTTTTTTCCTTCTGTGAAATGTTTTAGTTTTATACCGGACAAGGTTAAATAAAGTACCGAGAAACCAAGGGATTCGAACAGTTCTCGTTTTTCTTGGTAAGATACTTGATCGATATAAGAAGCTAAATTGGGATACTGCTGTTCGTTAAGCCTTGTTTAATGGTTTCGATTAAACCGTTGTAGGTGAATGTCATGTGTCTCTCTCCTTTTTTATTACCGTTTTCATTCGATCGCTTGGGAGGTGTGTCTAAACGTCACGTTCCGTTCGGTATTCAGAAGGGGTATAGTGGATGATGTACCCATATATCCCACTCGTTTCTTCTTTACGAATCGTTTTTTTGATCAGCTGGAATAACAATCGTTTGGACGATTCATCGTGATTTCCTTTTAAGATGATGACACGGTCTGGATAATGGGTTTGTAGATCCATCAGAGTATGAATCACGTGTAAAGAATCCGGTCCACGGTCAATTAAACCTCCTAAAACAATTAACATTTCTGTTTTTTATTCCAATGAGAAAGAGCTACCATCATTTCTCGATGGCAGCCATGAATGTCACTCAAGATATAAAACATGCATGTCTCCTCCCTTTTTCCCACCTTTTATTAAAAATGTTACAAAAATTATAGAAAGTTATTTTGAAAACTTATTACTTGCTAAATAGGCTGATAGACTAATTATGAATATAATAAATATAATCAATAGATCCGTATTTTCGAAAACAAACAATGCTTTATTATAATAAATAATACTAACAGTCCTAAAACCTAGTACTATAGTACAACAAATGAATATTGTAAAAAATGATTTTTTTAAAAAATTTAGATTTTTCATTTGAAACCCTTTCCTTTTTGTTACAATAATATTGAATCATATTTTAGAGAGGAGATGTTGAGTTGAAACTTAAAAAAGTGTTTTTATCATTGTTAACTGTCATTTTAATTTTTAATGTGAGTGCGTTGTCTATTAATGCAAAGTCAGATGAAGAAGCCAAAAATAACGTGTCTGAAGTTCAGCCAATGGCCGTTACGATTGAATTTGATAAACCTATTGCATATACCCAGTATGTATCAAATTATAAGTTAGGTCAAATGATAGAAGAATATGAACGAGGTTCAACATGGTTGAGTATTGCGAATGCCATCTTATTTGCGGGCATAACGGCACCAGCGGGAGTTGCTAATTCAATAGCAGCGGATTTAGTTGGTGATATTTCCCATTTAAGAGAAGCTTATTATGATGGTTTAGACATGCATTGGGTAGCATTATATGCTAGTGGGGTGGAACCTAGTTTATCTAAAGAAGCTCATGTTTTTTATACAGCTCATCCCCTGATATTTACTGATTAATAATTAATAATGTCTATCAAGAATTTTGAAATGATAAATGAAGGGGTGGTTAAATATAGTTATTTCACGACCACTCCTTTAATTTATAATTTTAAGAAGTTGTATTATATCCTGCGTTCCTAGAATATATACAATGAGCTTATAAACTCGAAATTTCTATTGTATCAGTGTTTCTTGTTATAAAATAGTGTTTTCTTCCGGGGATCCAGGATTATATACAATAATACATATATACGGCTATACTTATATTGTAATTATGATAAGATCGGATGTATTTTCATCATCGTTACGATATAAATTTAGAAAAAACGGGCAAAAACCACCCGGTCCTTTAGCACGAAACCAAGAGTAGATCGTTTCTTTTCAAATGTAGTAATTCTCCATGGAACGGAATGACGACCATTTTTCACGAATTTCGCGGATTTTTGGGCGTCATATCAAAAATGTCGGGCAACATCGGGGGATTATTGCGCAACTTTGTTTATCCTCCCCCCCATCTCTGGATGGAAGCCGTTCTATTACTTATAGTAGCGTCGATTCTATATTTTCTGATGGTTTAAAAAAATAGCTCGTAAATCTTCATCGATCGTCAAAAGAACATGCCGATGGTTTACTTGGCGCATATCTTCGCTCAACAGACTGCTCCACTCTTCACTCTCTCTGAATTTTTCTACCTCCTTGATCACGTTGGGGCGGATTCTTTCTCCATAGGTTCGTTTGAAAGTTTCCCAATGTTGGTGATGATCAAACAAAATTTCTTTTAATGTATTCATCTTCCTATTTTTAGTTTAACATCGTTCAAAATACGATTGTACCAAGTATTACATCCTTTCTTTACTTATAAAAAAGCCCGACCATCACATCCATGGCCGAACTTCTCTAAACCCCTATTAAAACACAATCGTCTTATTACCGTACACCAATATACGATCTTCTAAATGCCATTTAACCGCCCGAGCTAACACGCTTCTTTCGACGGATTGACCAATCTTTTTCATCGCAGCAGCATTGTCGCGATGGTCCACGCGACTGATATCCTGTTCAATAATCGGTCCTTCATCTAAATCATTCGTCACATAATGAGAAGTCGCTCCGATTAATTTCACGCCGCGATGATAGGCGCGCTCATACGGCTTGGCACCAATAAATGCCGGTAAAAAGGAATGGTGAATATTAATGATTTGTTGATTAAAGGTACCTACAAAAGTTGGCGTCAGTATTTGCATATATCGTGCTAATACGATCACATCAATATCATGTTCCTTCAGCAGCTTGATTTGCTGTTCTTCCACTTGCTTACGGACATCCTTATTTGCCGGGATATAATAAAAAGGGATTCCTAAGCGTTCCACAAATTCACGAGAAGTCTCATGATTACTGATCACCATGCTAATATCGGCAACCAAATCACCACTTTGCCATTCCCAAAGCAATTCGAGTAAACAATGTGGTTCTTTGGAGACAAAGATCGCCATCTTCTTAATCTGATTCACATATTGAAAAGAGACCTCCATCTGAAACTGATCCTTCACTTGCTGGAAATCCGCTTCTAGCTGCTCCGCCTTGTTGGAAAGGTCATCCAATTCGAATACAATTCGAGTAAAAAATTCACCGCCATGAGGATCAGTTGAGTACTGATTCGATTCAATAATATTCGCTTGATAACCCGATAAAAATTGCGAAATAGCCGCAACAATGCCGGGCTGATCGGGACAGCTGATTAACAAACGCGCCCTATTCTTATGCTCTTGTTTGAAGGCTTCGATCTTATCGGTATTATAATTCTTCATTTTCCATCCCTCTTCACATAAAATCATTCTCTAATAGGATACCACGTTCTCTGAGAGCATCAAGTCATTGCTAAAAAATCTGATCCATTTTTGCCAAAAATAGATCAACTTCTGCTTTTGACGTAGTAAGAGGTGGTAAAATTCTCACAATCTGCGGACCTGCCACAACAATCAGCAATTGTTCTTCTTCCCGTGCTTTATGGACATAATCCATCGCTGAACCAGTTACCTCCAAGCCGATTAATAACCCTTTTCCCCTAATAGATAAAATGGTCTCTTTCGCTTGGACAAGCTGTTTCAAGCCTTGCCAAATATAATCCGCCACCTCTTGGGCATGTGCCAGTACATCTGGTTTGGTCAGCTGTTGGATGGTCGCTAACCCGGCAGTGGCGGCGATCGGATTTCCTCCGAACGTACTGCCATGTGTACCCGGTGTGAACACTTTCGCCACTTTTTCCTTGGCAATCATGGCACCAATCGGAATGCCTGAACCTAACCCTTTGGCTACGGTAATTACATCTGGTTCAATTTGATAATGCTCATAAGCAAACAGTTTGCCCGTTCGTCCCATTCCTGTTTGAATTTCATCGACGATAACTAGGATACCTAGTTCCTCACATACATCTACCAGCTGCTGCACCCAGACCTTATCTGCAGGTAAGACACCGCCTTCGCCTTGCACTAATTCCAACATCACGGCTACGGGCTGCCATTCCTTCAATTGTTCTAACGCGCCCGAATCGTTAAAAGGTAAGTAAGCAAAGCCCGGAGTTAAAGGCGCAAAGCCTTGCTGAATCTTCTCTTGCGCAGTTGCTGATAAAGTGGCCATCGTTCGTCCATGAAACGAGTTTTGAAAGGTAACAATAAGGGGTTCATCCTGTTCTTGTACATCATGACCATACTTTTTGGCAAGTTTAATAGCCGCTTCATTCGCCTCAGCCCCACTGTTACAGAAAAAAACCTGATCCCCACATGAGTGAGCCACGATCGCCTCCGCCAATTGCTCTTGGGCAGGAATGTGATAAAGATTCGTACAATGCCATAGCTTGGTTAACTGTTGCTGTACAGCTTGCTCAACTGCCTCCGGAACATGTCCCAGGTTACAGGTAGCTAGTCCCGAGCTATAATCTAAATACTTCGTCCCTTGGTCATCCCATACATAACTCCCTTTTCCTTCCACAATCGAAATCGGAAAACGGCCATAAGTAGACATGACCGCATTACTTGTTTGACTCGACATAGGGCACCTCCTCTGTTAATGCGATTCTTGTACCAATTGGTTTTCCTTGCATAAATTCAATTAATCCGTGATCGGCTGTTCCATCCACAATCGAGACCTCGACAACCTCTTGTTTTAAGGCAGCAATGGCTGATTCTACTTTGGGAATCATGCCACCAACAATCACTTCATCTGCAATTAATGTCTTAATCTTTTGTTCATCTAACTGGTGGAAGACTTGTTGTTCTCCCTCTATTTCTTGATAGATCCCCGGTATATCACTAATAAAGCATAACTTCGCCTTTAATGCCTGAGCAACAGCAGAAGCCGCCATATCGGCATTAATATTATAACGCTGGCCATTCTCATCAATACCAATTGGTGAAACAACCGGAATTAATTCTTGTTCGCTGAACCGTTCCAATAAATCCGTGTTTACTTCGGTCACTTTTCCTACATAGCCCAAGGTCATCTGCTCGTCGATCGGCTCGGCTTTAAGCAGGCTTCCATCTACACCGCTAACTCCAATGGATTGCCCGCCTGCCTCAGTTAATTCCCTTACTACTCCTTTATTAATCGAACCACTGAGCGCCATCTCTACCACATCTAATACCTCATTAGTGGTGACTCGCAAACCATGAACAAATTCGGTTTTCACTCCTGTTTGGTCTAACAACTGGGAAATAAGAGGACCACCGCCATGCACAATAATTGGCTGGTAATCCCCTTGTTTTTTTAGTGTCACAATATCTTGATAAAAAGAAGGAGGCAATTGTTCAAAAACACTGCCGCCACATTTGATTACGACATAATTCATTCGATGACCCCCTTAGGTCCGATAAGAAGCATTAATTCTTACATATTCATAGGATAAATCGCAGCCCCAGGCAACTGAACTACCATCTCCGTTTCCAACTTGGGCATGGATAATGATTTCTTCTTCGAGCAAATATTCCTTTGCCTTATCTTCATCAAACACGTGAGGAACCCCGTTCTCCACTACTAAAATCTCGCCTAGATAAACACTAACCTGATCAGGATCGAGGGATTCACCGCTATAACCAATAGCCGTAACAATACGTCCCCAATTAGCGTCTGCACCGTGTATAGCTGTTTTTACAAGGTTGGAAGAAATAATCGACTTCGCAATCTTTGCTGCAGCATCATCGGAAGATGCACCTTGCACTTGTACCTCTACTAATCTGGTAGCACCCTCTCCATCACGGGCAATTTCCTTGGCTAGATATTCGCAGACAAAGGTCAATGCCTCAAAGAAAACCTGCCACTCTGAATGATGGGGCGTTAAAGATTGATTACCAGCTCGACCATTCGCCAAGACTAGCACCATATCGTTAGTACTGGTATCTCCATCTACGGTAATCATATTAAACGATTGGTTGGTAATGGCCTTTAAAGCTCCCGATAAATGAGACGCTTCAATATGAGCATCGGTTGTAATAAAGCTTAACATCGTTGCCATATTTGGATGGATCATTCCCGATCCTTTTGCTGCCCCGCCAATCGTTATCTTCTGTCCATCTATTTCCAATTCAACGGCAATTCCTTTTTCTTTGGTATCTGTAGTGAGGATCGCTGTTTCGAATTTATCTGCCCCTAAGTGATTGCCATCAGCTATCTGACTAATCCCTTTACTCAATTTATCCATTGGGAGTAAATCACCAATCACTCCGGTGGAAGCAACAGCAGCCAAATGCTCTTCTACACCAATGGTCTCTGCAAATAGTTTACGCATATCATAAGCATCTTGAAGCCCTTGTTCACCTGTGCAGGCATTGGCAATCGCCGAATTAACTACTACCCCTTGTAATTGCTGTGCTGCTGCGACACTTTCCTGTGTTACTTTTAATGGGGCCGCTTGAAAAATGTTGGTGGTATATACGCCAGCCGCTTGCGCCGGAACATCCGAATAAAACCAACCTAAATCCAACTTCTTTTTTCTTAAACCACAATGTAATCCGCCTGCTTGAAACCCTTTGGCAGATGCTATATTTCCATCCTTGATGATGGTAAACGATCCTTCTTGACCTTGCATAACTATGTTTCACTCCTTATGGATAAATAGGTAACTGATCCAATCCTGTTTTTTCTTCCCAACCGTACATGATATTCATATTTTGAATCGCCTGCCCAGCAGCTCCTTTTACTAGATTATCAATAACCGACACGATAATCAGCTTGCCTGTTCGTTCATCTGCATACAGTCCAATATCACAATAATTGCTACCATAGACTTCTTTTGTCGACGGGAACACACCCTCTTTACGCACACGGACAAAAGGGTCCTCCTGATAGTAGGCTTGATACATATCCACCACGTATTTGGTCGTATAGCTGTCCTTTAAATCAACATAAATCGTACTCATAATCCCTCTGGTCATCGGCACAATATGCGGTGTGAACACTATTTGCACCGGTTCATTTGCTGTTTCTGTCAACGTCTGTTCCATTTCAGGAATATGCTTGTGTTCACCGATTTTGTAGGCCCTAAAGTTCTCATTCATTTCCGAAAAGTGGACATTTTGCGATAACCCGCGACCTGCACCAGACACTCCTGTTTTGGCATCAATAATAATCGATGAACGGTCGACTAAGTCCTTCTCCATCGCTGGAATCAAACCTAATGTTGTCGCTGTTGGATAACAACCTGGATTGGCGAGGATATCAGCATCTTTTATTTGACTCCTGTTTATTTCAGCTAATCCATATACGGCCTTTTCGATATAATCCGCTGATGCTATTTCTTCTCCATAATAGCTGTAATACTGCTCGCCATCGCGCAAACGAAAGTCTCCCGATAAATCGATACATCGTACACCTTTATCTACTAAACTAGGAATATGATGTTTACTCACATTGGATGGTGTAGCAAAAAAGACGAGCTCTACCTCTTGAGCTAATCGATCGGTATCCAATGTAGACATCTCCATATCGATCACTTCCGTAAGGTGCGGATAAAAATCTGCCAATGCTGTGCCGCTATTTGAATGTGATATGATTCTTTTTACCTGTACATGAGGGTGGTTATGCAAAAAACGTAATAATTCTACTGCACCATACCCCGTTCCTCCTATAATAGCTACCTCCACAATTCTTCCCCCTACATTCCGTATCTTGATAATTTATAATTATACTTCATTTTGTATTTTCATGCAATAGTGTTATCAATAAAAATGAGTCCAATCTGAATTTTAGGCAGAAGAAGGTCTGGTTTTCTTTTTGTTTTATTCATTAAATGACTAACGTGGCATTGCATATAATGCGGGACTTATCAGAAAATTTAGCGCCCACCTCCTCTACTTAGCTCGATTTATATTATGAAATCTTGAAGTGGGAACTTACGAACAATGGCCATGAAATAAGTGAACCGAATACTGTACATAATCCATCTTATCGCTACTCCGATTCGTTTAAGTTCAAAATCGTTCGAAATTCTATTATGTCACGTACTTATCTATAAAAAACCCAACGTCCGATAGATGAACGTTGGGTTTTCGATTTATTCAGCTAATGCTTCGAGCACCTCATCAATTGTCTGCTCAAAGGCAATAATTCCTTTGTTTGTCCAATTACTTGGGTCAGTTATATGGTAAACTTGATCATTTTGGACAACATCTAGGTTTTGATAAACAGAACTATCCTGCAGTGTTGCTAATCCGGTTGTATCCTCTTTAGATATTAAAAATAAATGATCTGTTTCTAGTTCAGAAAGCTTTTCCAACGAGATAGCATTCCAAGCTTCGCCTGCCTCCCCTAGTTCTTCTGTCAAAGCAGACGGTGTTAATCCCAAATCTTCGTATACCACTCTGCCAGCATGGCGATCTTGTTCAAACATGAAATACTCATCACCTATGATCCAAAGGACAGCGACAGTCTCATCCCCTACACTGTCTGCCAGTGTTTGTTTCGCTTCTTCTGCCTTCTGATCGTACGCCGCTAGCCGATCTTCCGCTTCTTGGCTCTTACCTAGGATCTCACCTACCTTGGTTAGTTGCTTTCTGGTATCTTCAAAATCCTCCTGTTTAAATAAATAAGTCGGCGCAATGCCTTCGTAATCTTCCAATTGTCCTTCCATAGAATCAATCGAGTTCAACATTAACAAATCTGGTTCAAAACTTAAGACTTGTTCTAATGGCATATTCCATTCAACTTTCTCCACGTCCTGTAAGTCATCCTGTAGATAATCCAGAACGGAATCCCCAATGGACCATTGTGCCGACGGTGTCACACCTAATGCCAGCAATGAATCTTCTAAGTATGGTGCCACGATCGTTTCAGGGTTTTCTGGAATGGTAACTTCGCCATTCTCTCCTTCGACTGTATGCGAATCCCCTGATTGTTCTTCACTGTTGCTCTCCTCTGATGATTGCTCTCCACCGTCTTGACTGCCACATGCGGCTAGCACAACAGATAGAAATACTATAAAACCAAGCAAGTATAGCTTTGTATGTTTCATCTTCTTATCCCCTTTTTTATTTAAGTGTCATCATTGCACATGATAATCATTTTCAATTAAAAAGTCAATCCTTTTGCTATAATGAGTAAGCGCTAGTATACTAATGAATGGATCCTGACATCCAAACAAGTAAATTCAACATTTTTCATAGTATATAAAGAAGGGGCTATCATGACATCAAAATCGATTATTATACATAAGAAAACAAGCATTGCTTTCATTTTTATCGGTATGCTGGTCTTAATGGCCTCTATGATTGCGTCAGCCGTCTATGGGGCATCTGATATTCACTTCACGACTGTATGGGAAAGTCTTATTCAGTTTGATAGCGGAAATTCGCAGCATCTCGTCATACGTGACATACGCTTACCTAGAAGTGTCGGCTCCGCTTTCGTGGGGGCTTTTCTAGCAGTGGCAGGGGCGATTATGCAAGGAATGACCAGAAACCCACTAGCATCACCTTCTATTATGGGGGTGACCGATGGGGCAGCACTTGGTCTAGTAGTGGTGATGGCCTTTTTTCCTGCTGTTTCTTTACTCGGACAAACCTTTGCCGCCTTTGTTGGTGCAGGAATCACGGTTATTATCGTATTTTTAATTGGAAATCTATCCAAAACAGGTTTAACCCCAGTCAAATTAGCCTTAGCTGGTGTAGCAATAGGAACGTTTGTCCAATCGATCTCTTCCATTATTTCTTTGCATTTTCAATTGGAAAAAGAAATTAGTTTTTGGATCGCCGGGGGGCTCGCCAATGTATCATGGTCTTCTGTAGTTGTCCTCATCTGCACTGGGATGATTGGTCTAGTTATTGCTTTTTTTATCTCTAACTCACTGACACTGCTCAGTTTGGGAGATGATGTCGCTACGGGTCTGGGGCAACGGAACATTCTTATTAAAGCATTTGCTATTATTGCTGTATTTATGCTAACAGGAGCTGCGGTTACCACAGCCGGCGCGGTTGGTTTCATTGGATTAATCGTACCTCACATCGTCCGTTTTTTGGTGGGTACAGCTTATAAATGGATTATTCCTGCTTCCGCTATTTTTGGTGCCGTGTTGCTTGTTGTCGCTGATATCCTGGCACGAATGGTAAATGCGCCATTCGAGACGCCAGTTGGAGCGATCACCTCGATTATCGGGGTACCATTCTTCCTCTATTTAGCCAGAGGCAAAGGAGGGAAACAGCTATGACAAGAAATAAATACATGCTGCTGATTATCGGTCTAATTATTGCTATTATCGCTAGTGGGTTAGTCAGCTTAAACCTAGGCGTTATTTCGATTTCTCCACTGGAAGTATGGAACACGATCACTGGTCATGGCACCAGCCAGCAGGAGCTAGTGCTCTTCCGTTTTCGCTTACCTGGGATTATCTTGGCTGTTTTGATCGGCATGGGGCTAGCCGTTTCTGGAGCAGTATTGCAATCTATTACCCAAAATGAGCTAGCCGAACCTGGAATTATTGGCATCAATGCTGGAGCTGGGTTATCGATTGTCCTATTCATCTTCTTTTTCCAACAAAATATTAGCTTGGAATCAAGTCTTTCGATATTTATCATGCCTGCCTCCGCGTTAATTGGGGCCTTTATTGCTGCTTTGATCATTTATTTATTATCATGGCGTAACGGGATTAGTCCAATCCGTCTGATACTGGTTGGAATTGGGGTTAACGCTGGATTTCATGCCGCTTTAATTATTTTTCAATTAAAGATGAATCCACAGGATTTTAGACAGGTAACTGTTTGGCTAACTGGAGATATCTGGAGTGCAAATTGGACCTTTGTCTATGCCTTAATTCCCTGGATATTACTATTGATTCCAATTGTTATTTGGAAATCACGCACACTCAATGTAATGAACTTAACGGATCCTGTTGCCTCTAGCTTAGGTACAAGTGTAGAACGAGAACGATTATTGCTATTATTACTTGCTGTCGGACTTGCCGGCGCGTCGGTGGCTGCAGGAGGAGGTATTGCCTTTCTTGGATTAATCGCACCACACATTGCTCGTAAGTTGGTTGGCCCGTTACATCAGTTTATGATTCCCGTTTCTGCCTTACTGGGAGCATTTATTGTAGTCACTGCAGATATCCTCGCTCAGAATCTATTTGCACCGACTGCTTTACCTGTGGGAATTATTATCGCATTGATGAGTGCGCCTTATTTTATCTATTTACTGTTGAAAACATAATAAATAGCCTCCTCCTAAAAAGGAGGGGGCTGTTTGATTAGGATAGTTTAAACTTCTTCATCTCTACCTCTAATTGGTTTGCTAATTTGGACAAATGATCAGCGCTATTAGATATTTCCTCCATTGTACCAAGCGATTGTTCCGCAGAAGCAGCCGTCTCCTCGACCCCAGCCGCAGATTCCTCCGAGACAGAAGCAATTTCCTGGATCGCACCGTTCATGGTCCCACTTTGATCAATCATTTGTTTTAAATCGACAGCAACTTGTTGTATCTGTGTGACCATATCTTTAATCGATTGGTTAATGGCCTCAAACGATTGATTCGTTTCTTCCACCTGTTTGGATCCTTTTTCCACTTCTTGATAACCGATTTCCAAGGCATCGGCTACCCTGTTAGAGCCTGCTTGGATTCGTTTTGTAATCGTCGTTACCTTCTCAATTGATCGGGTAACCTGCTCGGCAAGTTTACGAACCTCATCAGCAACTACAGCAAAGCCCCTGCCTTCTTCACCAGCTCTGGCAGCTTCTATTGCCGCATTGAGCGCCAACAAATTGGTCTGTTCAGCAACTCTTTCAATCACTCCAACTAACGAAGTAATTTCCTTAGAGTCTTTATCCAGTTCACGAACCTGATCGACGGCTTCTTTCACCATCAAATGAATCATGTTCATTTGATCTAGCGAATTTTTCATCGATGTCTGTCCCTCTTCAGCATAACCTAATACTTGTTCTGATAATTGCACTGCCTCATCCGAACTATCCTCCGAATGCTGAATCGTCTGCAGAAAGGTTTCCATTTTTTCCGAAAGCTCACTTGCACTATTAGCTTGCGCCTCCGCACCATCGGCAAGCTCTTCCATCGTTGTGGCGATTTGACTGCTTCCCTCTCTTACTTCATTAGCCGATTGATCAAGTCCAGCACTTTGTTTGCTAACTTGTGAGGTAACCGACTGTGCATTTTGCAACAAGGAACCCAGTCTTTGTTTCATTTGATTAGTGCTCTTTGTTAATTGACCGATCTCATCTTTTCGCTTCGTTTGTAAGTCCTGGCCGGTTAAGTCGCCCTCAGCGAATTGATTTAAGCTTGTGGTAATACGTTTTAAAGGGAGTCCAATATGGCGTCCCATCAATATACCAATCACAATTGCTATGACCTCAGCAGCAATCAGCACCACTGATAATTGATTTCTACTAGTTGTAAAATGGTCATTGTTTTCTTGATTTGCTGCTTCTACTTCCACCCTCATTTGATCGGATAAAGCCGTTAAATCTTCACTGGCAGGATGAAAATATTGCCCGCCCGCTTGCAGCCCCTCTTGTGCCTCTTCGTACTGTCCATTACCAACTAGCGTGATATTATTTCGTACGATTTCGGCAAAACGGCTCCAATTCTCGTCAAAATTTTGATAATACTCGCTTGATTGATTACTAAACGCAATCTGTTCAAATCCTTCTAGTAATTGATCAATTTCTTGCAAATTCTCTTCCACTACTTCTGTTGCAGCCGGGTCCTCATTCAATACCGATGTTAGCATATTCACTCTGGTATTCTCTGTCAATTTGACGATTCGGTTTAAGTCATTTAGCGGGACCACTTGTTCATTATACATATCTGTTGCATTGTTATTAATCGTAGTCAACGCCAAATAGGAACTAACACCCGCTACTATTAATATAGCTAAAATCGCTATGTATGAAACCATTAATTTACCAGTGATTTTCATCATTATCCCTCTTTATCCATCGATAGATCCTTCACCACCAAGACCTACCTATTTCACTCTCATGGAGGAATATGTGAAATCATCGTTCATTGCTAGTAAAAGGTAGCTATATAGTAACACTTTTTTTGCTTATTTTCTATCTTTTTTGATAATAAATGACTATGTTTTCATAATAGATAAGAAAACCAACAGTCCGCCAACTGCTGGTTCTATCGTTACTATGGTTTATCTACTACAATATTCTCCAATTGGCCAATTCCTTCAATCTCCATCGTTACCACGTCACCATCTTCTAATAACTTCGGTGGATCCATGGCCAGCCCTACCCCATCTGGCGTACCGGTCATAATCATATCCCCCGGCTCCAACGTGATCAAATGACTGATAAATTCAATTAAATAAGGTATATCGAAAATAAAGTGCTTCGTATTCGAAGATTGCCGCTTCACCCCGTTGACAAACGATTCGATCTTAACATTGCATGGGTCGGGCACGTCATCTTTCGTAACCAGCCACGGCCCAAAGGGAGTCGTATGATCCAAAGATTTTCCTTGTAACCATTGCGGTGTTCGTTTCTGTAAATCTCTTGCCGTCACATCATTACCGATTGTGTATCCAGCAATATGTTCTAATGCTTCTTCTTTGGAAACCTTGCTCGCCTTTTTCCCCATTACGACAGTTAATTCTACTTCATAGTCTAGCTGCTTCGTTTCTGACGACTTATGAATGGAGTCTTCTGGCCCAATGATAGCATTAGTAAATTTGGAGAAAAGCACGGGATGACTCGGAAGTTCTCTTCCCATTTCTGCCACATGATCTGCATAATTAACCCCAACACAAATGACCTTGCCAGGATTAGGGACTGGAGTCATTAGCTTCACTTCGGAGCGATTAAACATGCACGGCGTTTTATGGTGTTCAAGTTGTGCAATGATCTCTTGCGCCAATGTAATATGCAGAGCTGCATTTGCATAAAACACATCTGGTTCTGCGGCAATCGGAAAGGTATTCGAATCAATGACACCTAACTCTTTTAGTTCAGCTTGAGCAGTAGCCAGGTCAGCAACTTGTCCACCTGTCATCACGCCCATTCGACTGGTTGCAAACGGATGCTTTAAGCAATAATGCACTATTTTCATAACGATATTCCTCCTTTTTCCTTATATTAACACGACAAGGTTCGCATTACTATGAATACTATCGCCCTATACCTCCATCTGGATGACGAGCAGGTCAAGACCGACGAGTCCTAAGCCCATGATAGATGATAAGCAACACTACCCCTATGGTTGTTAGACCGCCCATTAATAGATATAACGTACTCCCGCCAAGGTGATCGATAACCCAGCCTCCTGCCAATGAGCCAATAATGCCAGATACTCCAATAAATACCGATGCGAAAATTAGATGACCAGTTCCTTGAAGCATAGCTGGAATCAAACGAGTAATATAATAAAACGCCGTCACATAAAACACGCCGAAAGTAAACCCATGTAAAAATTGTAAGGAGACAATCCATAAAGGATCCTCTACCAGACCATATACATACCAGCGCAAGGAAAAGAGCATCGCTGCACCGATAATGAAAACTAATGGATGATACTTCCTAAACCACCACCCTGCTGTAGCAAAAACAATCGCCTCACTGGTCACACCAGCAAACCAAGCGAACCCCACCATATCTTCTGAACCACCTAATGAGGCAATATAAATACCAATAAAGCTATCATTCGTCCGATGGGAGATGGTAATAAACATAATCAAGAGGAGAAAAATCACATATGGTTTGGTTTTCAATAATAGGCCGACATCTTTAAGCTGGATAGGTGGTGTCTCTACTTTTACATCCACAATACGTGTACTAACGATAAAAGCTGCCGCTGCCACAATCAAATATGGCCATACAATGTACTGAATACCTGTCCTTGCTAACACCTCTCCTACCACCAGCGAGGAAGTAGCAAAACCAATCGATCCCCATGTTCGTATCGAACCAAAAGAAACACCCAACTGATCCGCACGCCGTTGAGCCAAACTGTCACTTAAGGCTCCAACTGGTGACGAAAAGAAGAAGAAAACTGCCGCTAAAGGCAAGAGTAATGATAACGCATTCATCTGTAAAAAGAAAAAGCTGCTAACTAATACCCCGATTAAGCAAAGCATTAAAATCTTCTTAACCGTTTGATGTTTATCACTCATATAGCCCCAATAAGGCTGTGAAAATATAGCGGCTAAGGGTCCAATCGCCATGACCCAGCCAATTTCTGTACCGGAAAGCCCCTCTGCTTGCAAATACAAGGGCAAGAAACTCACGATAATCGTATTGGCACCATGAAAGCAAAATAATAGCATTCTCAAAGGTATGGTTGACTCTCCATGCGCCAAGTAATCCGCCCCTTTCTTTAATATGTACTAATAACTTTCTATTATAGGGTTTATTATGGATAAAGGGAAGGGGGAATAGCTAGAAAGAGCGAACAATCGTGTGAACGCGGGAGTTTGGAATGGCTTATTTTTATCCCATTCTTCAACTAAAAAACTCGCTTGTGATATACTTATAGATATCAATATGCAGGTATGGGGTTGATTAAATTAATGGATAAGTTAAGTATATTCGATGAACTTTCAGAACTTGTCATACTTCAAATAAATTCTTGTAACGAAGTCGTACAGCCGAATAGCTGGATCGAACGAAGACAACATAAAGATTACGACTTATGGTGTATTCAAGAAGGTCAGGTAGAAATAAATATTCACGAAAACGTATATACCGCTTCTGCAGGAGACGTTATTCTTTTTAGTCCTAAAATAGCCTATACAGCCACCACCCAAAGCAACCAGTGCCGATTTATCTATACGCACTTTCACCTTAGCTTAGGCAACCAACAACAAATATTAGACCATTTTCAATTAGCAGGTATTTTTGATCATAGCCTTGCTGTGGAGGAAATCCGTCTTTTTACAGAGACATACAATCAATATAAACAACATATACCTATGTCCGAAATGCGATTAAAAGGGTTTTTAACCATACTACTCTCCAAAATGATGGAACAACACGCCCGTCAGAACTATCAAGGTAATTTTATACAACAGACTGCCCATCAGAAGCAAACCAAATATTTGGATAAGCTTCAATCCGTATTTCACTTTGTTCATAAACACCTTCACCTGCCAATCAGAGTGAAAGAATTAGCGGCCATTGCAGGAATGTCGGAAAAATACTTTATTATTTATTTTAAACAAACACTTGGTGTAACACCGGGACACTACATTTATCAATTGAAAATGAACCGTGCCAGAGAGTTGCTATATACTAAGTGTTATTCTATTCAACAAATTGCAAATATGCTCGGATATCCTGATCCATATAGCTTCTCTAAAGCTTTTAAAAAATATTATAATGTGCCACCATCAGAGTTTGTTTAGCCTAACTATTTTAGTAGTCTATTTGATCAACCAAAACCCCCAATCGTTCGGTCAGTTATCAAACGATTGGGGGGCCTTCTCTCATTTATTAAAACGAATCTGGATAGGCATGGAATATATCTTTTACCGTATGATATGCAAGCTTTTCTCTCCGGTACGTATCCACTAACCCTTTATTATTTTGCGATTTTGGCCTTACATGAAACCAACCCGGATCCACTCTGCAGTCTGCATATTGCCACATAATCACACCGCTCATGTCTGCATCCGACAAAATGGCATTCAATTGTTCTGTCAGTGCATATTGCTGGTATTCTTCTGTCCATTTCTCTTGATGATTACTCCGATTCCCATAGATGGCACCAGCTCCGATTTCACTAATCAATAGTGGTTTACCAGCCCCATCCGAACTGTCCACAAAACGTTTCAAATGGGCTAATGCTTCAGTGACTGGCGTATCGTGATACCAGCGTGGGTATATGTTAAAAGATACAATATCAACAAGATCCAGACATAAATCAGAACCAATGTGACCTTCCAAACTAGCAAAAGATACCGGACGGCTGGAATCAAGACTTTTAATACATTCAAATTGCTTTTTATAACAATATCTACCAAACTCTGTATTACTCACACATTCGTTTAAAATTCCCCACACATAGATCGAGGGATGGTTGATGTGATGTTCAATCATTTCATGAATACAATCCAAACTTTGCCTTTCGAAGTTTTTGTGTCTCATTTGTTCTTCATTTAAACCTCTTGCATGCGCCTCCTCCCACACTAATATCCCGTTCTCATCACACAAATCCAGGAATCGTTCGTCATTTGGATAATGGCTCGTGCGAATACAATTGGCACCTAATGACTTAATTAATTCGATATCTCGATACATGGCTTCCATAGGTACTGCATTCCCAAATTCTGCATAATCTTCGTGGCGGTTTACTCCTTTGATGACCACTTTTTCACCGTTAAATAGAATATCTTTTCCGCTTACGGTTATTTCTCGAAAGCCGACTCGGTCGATTTTATCGTCGATCACCTGATCATTATAGGAAAGCTCCGCAACCATTGCATACAACTTAGGGTCTTCTAACGTGTAAGAAAGGGCACGAGGAAAAACAACATCCCTTTCTAACAATGTGTCAACATTAGAGCGAAACACTTGATCGACAAAGGAAAGCTGTTCATCACCAATCTTTACGTTTAATGTACCCTCCTTTTGTTCCTTAGAAAGATTAGATACGGTCGCACTTATCGTTGCATGCCACTGATCATCCTTCCAATATGGAATGAAATGAACATGTTTAATAAATAGCTCGTCTAACGCTTCCAACACGATTGGTCGGGTGATTCCCCCATATGAATAATAATCGTTACTTACATGTAAAGCAGACTCCTCGTGAAAAGAATTATCTACTTTTATCTCCAGTGTATGCTCTCCGTAAGGTATATCCTGTAAATTAACGCTAAATTCCGTATACGCATTATAATGGTAGGCAACCTCTTCCTGATCTAAATAAATATGTGCGGTGTGACTAATCCCTTTACATACCAAACGTACATTACCACCAAAGGTTATTTTCTTCGAATACAGAGCCTTCCCTTTGTAAGAAGACAGGTTGGGGTTACTTTCCCAACAACTAGGAACAAGCATTTGACACGCTTCTTGTTTTTCCTCATCCGCATTCAAAGTGTGGAAATCCCATATAGGGTCAAGTTGGATTTCTTTACGTACCACATGATCTTGAAATAATCTCGTATTCATATTTCCCCTCCGCTTTATTGCTGCTAGTCATACACCTTTGATAACTATTAGGATGCTTATGTTCTCCTGCCATTTAAATAGCTTTTTCCAATCAAAGGATATATCAACGATTATACAAGCGTTTTTCACACATCAACATGCCAATAAGTATGATTAACATGTCAAATAGTTTGAATGAAGGGAGATAAACAGCAAAGAAGTTACCGGTAAAGGGTGAAAGGAATAGCTTTATCCAATAAAAATAAGCATAAGCGCCTCTAAAAAAAATAAAGTGATTCATCTACCATGTTAAATAAGGAGATAAATCACTTGTATACCAAAACAACCTTCCTATCGCTGGATAAACCATTGCGTCCAATAATTCCCATCCGATTGGTATCCAACACCCAAATGCGTGAGCTCTGCGTCTAGGATATGACGGCGGTGTCCTTCACTGTTTAGCCAGCTCTCTACTACTTCTTCCGCCGATGTTTGGCCAGCTGCAATGTTTTCTGCTGACTTCACAGCCGGCACACCAAATTGTTCCAGCATATCCTGCGCCGAGCCGTACGTTGGAGAAGTATGGGAAAAATATTGGTGAGCTGCCATATCATCTGCCTTTTCCTGCGCTACACTGGCTAAAAACGAATCCATTTGTAAAGGAGAAATCCCTTGCTCTTCTCTGGCTTGGTTGGTCAGTTGCAAAACTTTTGCAGCCTGATCATTCTCTCTGGCATCCCCCATCGGACTCGTGGATGGCTGATTTGATTCATCAAAAATATTTTGCTCTCGCCCCGGTTGCACGGGAATTTCTCCTCGATCAGGTTGCCTGTCTTGTTGATAGCTAATATGTTGAGGCTGAACACCTTCGTCTTCCGGACCTAGTGAAGACTCACCACATCCCATCGCTATCACAGCGACAGCCAACAACATCAAAACGAATAAAATGGTTCTTTTCATTATCATCACCTCTAGGAATTTCCTACAGGTTTACTATGTGCGTGAGCATCCCATCTTATTCATGCCATTCTGCTAATTCTATTGCTCGTTTTTCTAATAAAGATTTTCTTGCTGCCAAGGCAACGGCAAAGCTATGCCAGCCATCCTCATAGGAGGACAAGATTTTCGAACGATCACCGGTAGCTACTGCATGTAAAAAAGCCTCACTTTCCCTGCGATACGGATTTTGTTTGGTGAGATATTTTTCTAATTTATTTGACGTTCGCTTTTCCAAATGACCTGTTTGCCAATCGATAATCCCTTGGTCGGTATATGCCTTCACCCCTACTTCGCCTACACCATCTGGCAACACCGCCGTATTACTTATTTGAACGATTACTCCATTTTCCATCGTTAATGTAAATAAGCCCACATCAGCCACCGTAACCGATGCATCCTTTTCTTTTGTGACCGCATTAGCCTCTTGGGCATAAATCGATTTCACCTCACCAAACAAGAAGCGAATCAAGTCTACAATATGTGTCGTCTGTTCATTGAATTGTCCACCTGATTGCGCTTGGTTCTTCCACCAGTATACATCAGGCATGGAGCCCATCCATTTACCGGTAACCGTACCCACCTGTACACCGGGGAGCATATCTCGGAATAATTGGATCGTATCCATATAACGAAAATGATAGCCTACCGAGGTTAGATGATTCGTTTCCTTAACTCTGTCTCTTACCTTCCTTACTTGCGCCTCTTCCACTCCCAAAGGCTTTTCCACTAAAAAGGGAATACCGTGGTCAATCAATAATTCTTCATAATTTTCGTGCCCCATCGGCGGTACACAGATATACACAGCATCCAGTTGCTCCTGTGCAATCATCGACTCCAGTGTGGCATAACCAGTCGTATCATCATATCGAGCAGCGAAATTAGCTGCCTTTTCCTCAGAAGAACCGACAAAACCGACAACTTTTACATTTTCAAACTCCTTCAAAAAAGAAATATGATGTCTCGTAAATCCACCTGTACCAACAAAACCAACTCTAATCATCGCATTTCACTCCCCTTTACTTATGATATACGTTACACAAACCCTACACTAAAGCGATTACAAAGACAAGTTTTCTCGTCGACAAGCGCTACGAGAAAATCTGCTTATTCTTCCATTTCCCGAATCGATAATAAAGAAACGCCAATAAGCTGCTAATCACAAAACTCATACCAATCCCATAGGCAATTCCTGTTTCCCCTAACCACTCGGACATCAGATAAGAAAGTGGATAACGCAAGATCCAGAAGGATAACAGATTCAAAATCATCACTTGGTACATGGCGCCAGAAGCCCTTACAATACCATTCAAGACAAAATTCACGCCAAGGAATGGATAAAAGAAGGCAATCACCATTAAATAATGAGTACCGAATTGTACGGCTCCTATTTCTTGAATAAACATGCGAATGGCCTGGTCTGCAAATAGCACCAATAAACCGGCAAACACCAGCATAATCACTGTATTATAAGCCACTCCCAATAAGGCGATCTTCCTTACACGATCCCATTTTCCCACACCGATATTCTGACCAGCCATACTGTTGACCGTCGCCCCTAAGGCTTGAGCAGGAAGCAAGATCACACTGTCTAAACGTTGCGCCGCGCTATAACCAGCAACAGCCGCTTCACCATGTGAGGTGACCACACTCATAATGGCAGCTGCCCCTGCCGAAATAATCGCCATTTGTAAACCAGATGGGATACCTAAATTCAGAATAAGCTTCACTTCTGTCCAAGCAGGTAAGTGCGGTCGCTGCCATTCGATCAGCTGGTGTCTTATCACATACCATCCACCATAGATCATCGAAAAACCTTGTGACATAATCGTAGCCACCGCTGCCCCTTGCACTCCCCAATCAAAACCAGCAATAAAAAGTGGATCTAGCACAATATTTAATAGCACCGCCAGACCAACGATGCGCAGCGGTGTCTTACTGTCACCCACCGCTCGTAACACTGTACTAATAAAATTGTAACCAACCAAAAACAAAATACCGACTGCATGGATCTGTAAATAAGTAGTTGAATCATCCAGCATGGCACTTGGTGTGCCTAAAAGCTGTAAAATAGGTTCAGCAAAAATAACACCTACTAATCCCATCAATACACCAATGCAGGTTAAGGTTACGACAAAGGCATTGATATACCTAGCCACTCCTGCTTCATTACCCTTTCCTTTTTGCTGGGAAAGAATCGTCAAGGTTGAATTATTAATACCAATCACAAAGGAAAGCACGGTAAAAATGACTACTCCAGCTATATTAACCGCACCTAGGGCATTTGCGCCGATTAAATTGCCAATCCATAAGCTGTCTACTAACTGATAAGAAACCTGCAGCAGCTGGGCTAATATAATCGGTCCCGAAAAATAAATCAAAGCTCCCATAAGATTTCCTTGTGTAAAATCCCGCTGCTTACTCAAATGATTCCCCTCCTGTTTATACAACCTGAGCCTAAGCAATAGACACCATTAGCTGAAATATGTTATGCTCCTCTGCCAGAAGAATTTTTCAGTTGATCCATTTATTTATATCAGATTTATCGTTTTCAGTTATGTTCACTATGTCATTACATGAACCGTCACATATAGTAATAATGGATCTTTTCTGCATAACAATTTCCAGTATACAATAAACCCCAGCACTTGCTACACACTTTTGCTTGGTGTTGCAAAAACAGCCTAGAAGACCCTTTACCAGATCTCCATCCCGTGATTTTTTACTTTCTTCTTTTTTTCACAGAATCTTAATCTCCTGGTAATACCATATACACAATTTTAGGGTATATTTAGTAATATGAGGGGTATAACATTTATCAAAGAAGGAAATACTTTTCTTAGAGAAGCAAAATAAACAGTAATATAAACCGTCGTTTCCACATACAATGATTATTTATGAAACAAAACAGGAGGTGAATGCAGTGGCTTTTTTGCGAGAAGCAGTAGAAATGCAGAAACTGTACCTGATTGAACAATTAATGGCAAATGGTATTGTTGAACAAAATAACAACGATTTGTATCACAAATCCATTAGTGAGATTGTACATGACTATGAACGATTTTGTTTAGAGTTCGATAAGGACCTTACACTCAAACTCTTGCGATATGACCCCAGTCAAAAAGACGAGAAGCTTAGTTTCCAATAAGCTTCTCGTCTTTTCTTATAAGCAAGGAAAGCATAATACTTAGTATAATAGGACTTGGAATGATTTTGACCTTGAACGAATGGTGGTTGGATTATGTTAAGTAGTCCACTTTTGTAGGCAGTTGACTTTGACTGTTTTTTTGTGCTGGGCAAGCCGCTCCGGGAATATGCTACGCTTTCCGTGGGGCCGGCTTCAGCTAACTAAAAAGAAGAGCACTTTTAGTGGATCTTCAGCTCGTCCTAGTCCCACAGGAGTCTCCGCATATTCCCTCCGCTAGGTAAAAGTACAACAATGCTTATCACTGTAAAGGAGGAAGCGTTCTACGTACATAGACGGTATGGTAACAAAAGAAGAAAATCGTCTACTGATTTTTTTGGCTGTGTCATGGATCATGCTACAAAATGGTCCTTTCATTTATAAAAGTCATAATGTATGACCTAATCATTCTCTGAACAAGTTTATCTAGCATGATGATGGTGCCTAGAATTCTACATCCTCGCAGTCATTCGATTGTAGTGCCACTATCCAGCGGAGGAAATAGGCGGAGAATCCTGTAAGAAAAGAGGAAAGCGGAACCTATTTTCGAAGCGCCATCTAGCACAGACAAACAATCAACTTTACTATATGAATTAGATGGACTCGTTACTTAACATAATCCAACTTATCGGCAGTTCAGTGACTTCTTTGAATGGTCTATAGAACTGGGCGTTTTGTTATTTATGGATATTTTCTTTTTACCTGTCCTTTTGAATACCAAAACGCGCATTTATTTCTCCTCTGAGCAGCGCCTTCCTTTCTTGTTTTTTCTTGGCCCGGATCATATCCTGACGAATTTCGAAGGTCTGCACACCCTCTTCGCGTTTATTGGCAATATCAATCAATAATTCCACATCTGCAAACGAGTATTTACGGTTTCCTTTTGGCGAACGCTCGGGGAATACTAGCTTCCTTTCCTCATAGTAACGGATTTGTCTTTCCGATAAACCCGTTAACTCACTCACAATCCCTATTGTTATTACCTTTCGATGTTTATAAGAAGGACTTTCAGCCATTACTAGCACCACCTGATATCATGAAATGTTAGGTAACTTTCTATATATTATATAACATCTCTGCTTATATTCCTAATTATATGTCAAGTTTCCTTACATTGTTTCTATAGGTAGCTTTCCAATCATTATTTCGTTAATATTATTAGTATAAGGAGGATTTATAATCATGAAGATGTCAATCACGAAACCAGCAGCAAAATGGTTTATTAGAGAATTAAACCTAGAAGAAGGAGAAGCCGTGCGTTTCTTTGCCCGTTATGGTGGGTTTGGTGGTGTCCATAAAGGTTTTTCGCTTGCCCTTGATAAGGCGAACCCGCATAATATTGGAGCAGAAGTAACGGAGGAAGGTATCTTATTCTTCGTGGAGGATTCCGATCTCTGGTATTTTGATCAGATGGATTTCCATATCAAATACTCACGAAAATTCGATGAGATCGAATATGTTATCGAGTAAACATTCAAAGCGTGAGATGCCGTTAGATAGTGCGTTGTCCTTGTCACTAACGGCATCCCAAGTCTTTTAACGTGCTTAATAATTTGTTCTGTTTTTATTGATATACGTGAGTACGGCACCAACAACACTCAAAGAAAGTACAAACCATAACAATATTAGGGGCAGATACTCTAGCGGGATGATGTCAAAACTATTCACCATCGAAGTTAACAAGATAATGCCTAACGTAAATAAGAGCTACCAATGATTAGGCAGCTCTTATGTCTTGCTCACTCACTAAGAAAACACGCCCCTTAGAAAGCATGTTTTCTTTAGCTATTATCCCTGATATTGCTCCACAAATCGTTTCATACGTCCCATTGCTTCGCGTAATTGTTTGATAGAAGCAGCATAGGAACAACGAATATGACCTTCACCACTCTCTCCAAATACATGCCCTGGGACCACGGCTACACGTTGTTCTTCCAAGAGTTTTTGAGCGAATTCTTCAGAATGCAGTCCCGTCGATTTAATCGATGGGAAGACATAGAATGCTCCTCCCGGCAAATGGCAATCAAGCCCCATTTCATTCAATTCTTTTACTACGAAATTACGACGCTGGCGATAACTTTCCCGCATTTCCAATACACTATCGTTTCCGCTTCGCAGCGCTTCAAGAGCACCATATTGTGCCATCGTTGGCGCTGACATGATCGTATACTGATGAATTTTCGTCATCGCAGCAATCAAATCAGTAGGTGCCGCTACATAACCTAGCCGCCAGCCCGTCATCGCAAATGATTTGGAAAAACCTGAGATAACAATCGAATGTGCTTCCATTCCATCTACAGATGCAATACTGGCCGCCTTCTCATCATAGGATAATTCCGCATAAATTTCATCAGATAACACCATGATGTTACGTTCCTTAACAACTCCTGCAATGCCTTGTAACTCCTCTTTGCTTAAAACGGCACCTGTAGGATTATTAGGACTACAGAGAATAACCGCCTTTGTTTGCGGTGTAATAGCCGCTTCGATCTGCTCTGGAGTAACCTTGAATTCATTTTCCGGTAAGGCACTAACCGTAATCGGCACGCCGCCAGCTAAGGATACAGCTGGGCCATACGATACAAAGCATGGTTCGACGACAATCACTTCTTCACCTGGGTTTAAAATAGCCCGCAAGGCCAAATCAATCGCCTGGCTTGCCCCAACCGTCACCAAAAGCTGGTTCTCTGGATCATACTGGATAGAAAAGGTCTCCTGCAGATACTTGCTGATCTCTTCTCTTAATTCAATTAACCCAGCATTTGCGGTGTAAGCAGTGTATCCTTGTTCTAAAGAATGATAACTTGCCTCAATCACATTCCAAGGTGTGACAAAATCTGGTTCCCCTACCCCTAAAGAAATCACATTCTCCATTTTCGAAGCAAGGTCAAAGAATTTACGAATACCTGATGGCTTTAACGACTCCACATGATCGGCTAAAAATTGGGAACTCATGGGCTCACCATGATTCGTTTATCCGTATCTTCCCCATCATCGAAAATAATTCCATCATGTTTATATTTCTTCAAAATAAAATGAGTGGTAGTGGATAATACCGTATCTAGGGTGGATAATTTATCAGAAACAAACCGGCTCACTTCCATCATTGTTTTCCCTTCAACGGAGACACTTAAATCGTAAGCACCTGACATCAAGTAGACGGCCTTCACTTCAGGGAAACGATAAATACGCGAGGCAATTTTATCAAAACCCAACCCGCGCACTGGCGTGACCTTCACATCAATCAAGGCAGCCACTCCTTCGTCATCATAAACGTTAGACCAATCAACAAGGGTAGAGTATCCTACAATCACGTTTTCTTTTTCTAATCGCTCAATTATCTCCTCCACTTCGGAAACTTCGATATCAAGCATTTTACTGATCGTATCATTATCAATTCGTCCATTTTTCTCTAATAACTTCAATAACTCAATCTCTTTTTCTTTCAATTTACTCACCTTCTTTAGCTGATGTGTATACCTTAAATACAACGATTAAAAACTTTACTTGCTAATAGTTAATCATACTACAATTTGACGGCAATTTAAACCACTATTATTCACGCCTTCTAACGAAAAGAGGGAAATAATTATGTTGATTCATCCGACAGATAAGTGGCTAAGGGAATGGCTAGACCAACGCCAAACCTCCAATCAGGTGTCTTCATCATCCAAAAATACAATAGGTAACAAGCTATCACCTTACTTTTCTTCTTTCTCCGCTTCCTCTATCCAGTCTCATTTACTACAGCATGGCATGTTCGATCCAGATACAGAGGAAAAACAAATAGAAGAATGGTTATCACAGCCTTTTCACCGCAAAGCAGGAAAGGCACTTAAAAAATGTCAAGAGATGTGGAATGGCCCTGATACCAATGTATTTATTCTGCCATCCAATGAAAATATTTCAGAGTTCAAACGATGGTACAACAGCAATGCTGGCTTAAGCTTTCCTGATAAGCTGTTATTATTCTTACAAAAAAGGGCCACCAACACAGAAATACTGGCTCTCGTCATTCATGAATATAGCCACATCTGCCGCTTACACCATTTTTCAAAACCTGAAAATGAATACACGGTATTGGACGCTATTATGCTGGAAGGAACTGCCGAATGGCTTGTTCGGAAACACGTAGGTGAGAAGGCGGGAAACAAGCGGATTAACTGGCTATCCGACACAGAACTACAACAGCTTTGGGAACGCTGGGTGACACCATACATTTCCATTACTAGAGATCATCCACGACACGACACCATTATGTATGGGGCACCAGGAACACCTAAAAACATTGGCTACCTGATTGGGTTTAATATCGTTGCTCGTTTTATGAAGCAAAAGAAGTTATCTGGTCAAGCATTATTAAAAATGAAAAAGGAAGACATCTTGTCTGCCGCCCAGCTAAAATAGGCCATCTTGCTATTATGACCTTACTCAGCACAAATGACTAAGCAGATCTTTTTCTATGCACATATACTTATATAGCAAGACTTCTATTGTTAATGAAAGGAGTTATCTAACATGTCTCATTATGACTTCTGTAAAAGAAATATCGGAAGCCCAGTCAAGATAGTCACACGTAACGGTGAGATACATCGAGGGGTTATCAGGCATGTCAACCAATCGCAGGTATTTATTGACTCTCGAAGAAGACCATCAGGCATAGGTGGTTATGGTATAGGATTTTTCGGACCCTATTCAGGCGGCTATGGCAGCGGGTTAGGTTTGGGCATTGCACTTGGGGCGATTGCTTCGATAGCCTTCTTGCCATTTTTCTTCTGGTAGTACGTTTGAGAGAACATCCCCTTCCCAAAAGTAATGACAGTCGTCTCTTTTGTTCAAAGAAACGACTGTCATTACACTTTTATTCTTCAAATGTATCCTTATCTACATAACCATCATTATCCATCATGATTTTTAAGGCTGTTTGGTAATCTTCCTCATCTACTTCGCACTCCACCGTATGATCTCTCTGTGTATCATCTCTTTCCTGGCCTTCACTAGATCGGGCAAATATAGGGAAAATACCTCCACCACTTGATCCTGCACTAGAGGCTCCCATTCCCCCAGCAGAACCACCGCCATATCCCAGCGGACTTAAAAAAAGTGTTTGATGAGCATCTTCCAACTTATCTACTCGAATATCATTTACCTTAAGTCTGTTTAATTCTGCTTTCACTCTCTCTGCATCGTTTTCTGTTTTAAAAAAGGCTTGAATAGGTTTATACATCACTTCTCACCCTCTCCTCACAAAGGATTTATTTAACTCTAATGTACCCGATTTCAAAAAAAATAAACTTTATCTATTTTTTTCTGCTGTTTCTAGTAAAATAGGAGTATAAAGAGGAGGAGGAGACCGATGAAATCATTTACGAAACCCGAAAAAAGTTGGATGTTTTATGATTGGGGAAGCTCTGCATTCTCTGTCATCATTACTACTGCCATCTTTCCCATTTATTATAAAGCTCAAGCTGCGGAAGCAGGAGTTGCAGGCGCTGACTCCACCGCTTACCTCGGTTATACGATTGCTATTTTCACCTTTATCTTGGCATTACTTGGTCCTATTCTAGGGACGATCGCTGATTACCAAGGGTTAAAAAAGAAATTTTTTATTAGTTTTATGGGATTGGGGCTCTTTTCGACTTTTGCTCTCGTTTTTGTACCAGAAGGAGAATGGCTGTTGCTACTCGTCTTCTATACATTGGCATCCCTAGGCTCAACAGGTTCCAATTTGTTTTATGACGCCTTTCTTGTTGATGTAGCTAGTAATGACCGTATGAATGAGGTATCCTCCAGAGGATTTGGTCTGGGGTATATCGGAAGTGCTATTCCTTTTGTGCTGGGCATTTCCGTTATCTTATTGGCACAACAGGAAATCCTGCCTATCAGTAGTACAATGGCAAGTAAAATTGCCTTTCTGATTACGTGTTTATGGTGGGGAATCTTTGCTATACCGATGCTTCGCCATGTCAAACAGATTCATTATATCACACGTGATCCCAAGCCTATCCGAAAAAGCTTTCAGCGTTTATGGAATACCATCAAGCATATCAAACAATATAAATATGTAAGCATCTTTTTGCTCGCCTACTTCTTTTATATCGATGGGGTAGGAACGATTATTTCCATGTCCACCGCTTATGGTACCGATGTTGGTCTAAGCTCCACCGTACTCTTAGTAGTGCTATTGGTTACACAAATAGTAGCCGCTCCCTTTGCCATACTTTATGGAAAATTAGCGGAACGTTATTCAGCAAAAGCGATGTTAAATATCGGGATTGTCGTTTATATGCTGGTCTGCATCTATGGCTATTTTCTGGAAACAGCCCTTGATTTTTGGATTCTTGCCATGATGGTCGCTTCTTCTCAAGGAGGGATACAAGCACTAAGCAGATCCTATTTTGCCAAATTGATACCTAAACAGAAATCCAATGAATTCTTTGGTTTTTATAATATTTTTGGAAAGTTTGCTTCGGTTAGTGGCCCACTTCTTTTAGCTGTCACTGCACAAATTACAGGGCAATCTAACGCAGGGATCCTGAGCTTGCTCGTATTATTTATCGTAGGTATCGTGATTCTTCGTTATGTTCCCTCTGACAAACAGCTGCCAGAAACCTCATAACCTATCTCGATTATAGATCAATAGTATCTAATATAAGCATTGTTACGATCAATTAAATGCTTTACCATTAAAAATAGCGGGTTATTTTCAGAAATTTATATTTTTTGTGTCACGTATAGGCTATACCTAAAATAATACTACAAGGGGAGAAAAATGACAATATGACAAACCAAACAGCGAAACAATATGTAGACAATGTATTTGAAATAGTCAAACAACGTAATCCCGGCGAAAATGAATTTCATCAAGCCGTAAAAGAAATTTTCGACTCATTAGTACCGGTATTTGAACAAGATCCCATTTATATGGAACAAAATATCCTGGCAAGAATCGTAGAGCCAGAAAGAATGGTTTCCTTCCGTGTTCCTTGGGTAGATGATCAAGGAAACGTCCAAGTGAATCGTGGTTTCCGTGTGCAATTCAATAGTGCCATCGGTCCTTACAAAGGTGGTCTGCGTTTCCATCCATCTGTTAATGCCAGCATTATCAAATTTTTAGGATTCGAACAGATTTTCAAAAACTCACTTACAGGACAGCCAATTGGCGGCGGTAAAGGTGGTTCTGACTTTGATCCGAAAGAGAAATCAGATAATGAAATTATGCGATTTTGTCAAAGTTTTATGAGCGAGCTTTCTAAACATATCGGCCCTGACACCGACGTTCCTGCCGGAGATATCGGTGTAGGTGGACGTGAGGTAGGCTACTTATTTGGTCAATACAAGAAAATGCGCGGCGGTTATCAGGCTGGTATTTTAACTGGAAAAGGCGTTGACTTTGGCGGCAGTTTAGCTCGTACAGAAGCAACAGGTTACGGCACCGTATACTTTGTCAACGAAATGCTAAAAGCGGATAATGACAGCTTTTCAGATAAAACAGTTGTAGTCTCTGGTTCCGGCAACGTGTCTATCTATGCAATGGCCAAGGCTGCTGAACTTGGAGCAAAAGTGGTTGCCTGCAGTGATTCCAATGGCTATATCTATGATGAAAAAGGCATCAACATAGAAACCGTGAAGCGATTAAAAGAAGTGGAGCGTAAACGTATCAAGGAATATCTCAATGAACATCCTCATGCAGAATACAAAGAAGACTTTGGCGGCATTTGGAATATCCCTTGTGATATTGCCTTACCATGTGCCACCCAAAATGAGATTGACACAGACGCCGCTAAGACATTAGTAGCAAATGGCGTAAAAGCCGTTGGTGAGGGAGCTAACATGCCTTCTACCCTGGAAGCGATTGATGTCTTCTTAGAAAACAGCGTCCTATTCGGTCCAGCCAAGGCAGCTAATGCAGGTGGTGTCGCCGTTTCTGCGTTAGAAATGGCACAAAACAGCGCCCGTCTTTCTTGGACTTTTGAGGAAGTGGACACAAAATTACAAGAAATCATGACGGATATCTACAAAAACAGTGCTGAAGCAGCAGAGACATATGGTCATACAGGAAACCTCGTAGTAGGTGCCAATATTGCTGGCTTCCGCAAAGTAGCTGACGCTATGGTTGCTCAAGGGGTCATTTAATTTAATCTAATGTAAAGGTAAAGAACACCAAAATGGATTTGGTGTTCTTTTTATGCTAAAAAAATGATGTGAAGCAGCTACTTTTATAAGTGATGAGTTTGACTGTTATTTTGCGTTTAATAAGCACTGCGGAAATAGATGGACCAGCTACCTTATCATCATTCATCCTTTCGGCAACGCCCTATCCAGCTTTGTTTTGATAATGGGCCAGGCGGACTTTCTTCACACTTTATCTTCTCTCCATCAAGTTGATCCCAACCCCCATAAACAAAGCACTCATTAACAATAAAATCGCCAAAGGCTGTGTAACATCCCACAAGTGCTCTCCATACATGGCAACACCCTTGAGCGCCTCCATCGCATGCTTCACAGGAATCAACTCGGCAATAACCAGCACGATGTGATTGTTAACTACTTCTAATGGCCAATAAGCTCCACCAAGCATTGCCATACTAACAGCCACAACGGGGACTACCGCACCTAATTGTGAAGACTTTTGTACAAGTCCCATCAGCAGCATACCTAATGACACAATCGCCAAGGTATAACAAGCTGCAATCAACAGTACAGCTGGCCAGGACGTACCAATTGTAAAATCAAAGACAAATTCAAACATCAGAAATACTGAGCAAATTTGCAGGTAACCGATGATAAACGCAAAGCTTAAATGACCTAAATATAATTGCCACTTACGCACAGGAGATAGAATCAGGCGATCCCAGCTACCGCGCTGTTTTTCCTCTGCCACTTCGCCTAGGCTAAAGACGATCGTATAAATGGCAAAGAAAAGGGTCATCCCAAATAACACGTGCAATTGATTATTCAAAGACAAACCTGGTTGTCCCTCTGTCTCACTGATCACCTCTATTGGTGGGTTCTCCAGTTCAACAGCAAACGCCTCTTGGTCTGCTTCATCTGGCAGCTGATCCATTAGTAATTTCTCTTGATAGATCGTGCGCAAATGATTGTCTACTAAGCTCTGCAACTCATTTTCTGCACTAACCAGGAAGGTATAATGATTCTCAGCTAATTGAACACCAAAGGCCACATCCCCCAATGCAACCTCTTCTTTCATATTGGTCCACTCGTCTAAATAAAAATCAAATCCCTCTAGCGTCTGCACTTCCTCCATTAATGTCTCTCGGGTGGAGTCGTCAACTTCTTCACTGAAATAAACGGGTATGGATGACTGTGTATCTCCTGTATTTGAGCCCCCGATAAAAAAGATGAAGACAGCGGTCATCGCAATCATAGCAAGCACCATAAAAGGACGTCGCCTTAAACGCTGCCATTGCAATAAAAAGATATCTATCATGCCTGCACCCTCCTTTTCGGAAAGATCATAACGCTGACGAGGAAGATAATGAGAGCAAATAAACATAACCTTCCTAAATAAGGGACTATTTCATCCATTGGCAACCCTTGATTCGTTAGCATAAACGCCTTCATCGTAGCACCATTTGGTGTCCAACTCCCTATCATCTTCACAAAATCGGGTAAACCAGCCGTTGGAAAGAAGCTCCCCCCTAACATAGCCAAGATCGTTACTACACCGATAGAAAATATGTCTTGTAACGACTGTGCCTCAAATCGGACTGTTAAGGCAATCATCAGACTGCCTAGCGCGCCTACTGTTAAGGCATACAATAATAAGATCAACACCATTTTCATTATAATATCTCCCTCATATGGTCGAAATGCTTGGAGACCCAGGGATGATAGCGAAATAATTAAACTGACCTGGACAAACGCCATCACGATCATTGCCATTACCTTTCCCATCAAATAAGATAAAGGATGTTGTCCGGTTAATAAAATCCGATTAATTACCTTTTCTTCCAACTCATTTTTACTCTTTGCTGACATGGTTGAAGCAACAAAAAAACCAAACATTACAGCCATCCCAATCGCATAGTATTCCATAGAGGATATCGGATCCCGTTCTGTCACCGTCTCTTGTCTGCTCACCTCTTCCATGGTCAACTCAGGCTCTTCTCCCATCGCAACGTTAGCGTAAGACGATTGCAAATTCATCGTATGCGTAAATTGTTCCAGCATATTTTGAAAAATATCACCCGACAACTGACTTTCGGCTGCCTTCGTAATAGAAAGGGTGGTTTGAACCGATTCGCCTAATATCATATTGCGTAAGTTATCATAGCTGAATGCCTCAGGGATAGTCAAAACCGCTTCCACCTCGCCCTCTTCCAGGGCACGGACTGCTTCTTCCTCTGTCATAGCTGTTATCGTCAATACATCACTTAAATCCTCTTCCAATGTTTGTTGCAAAATCGACTTCGGTGCAATGGTTTTCGCTATTTCACCTAGTTCCTCGGGCAAAGATGCCGATTCGATGTCATGTTGAAGTCGCTCCATACCTGCCGCTTCATCATCTTGATCTACCACAGCGACATTCAGTTCAATGGATGGATTATTCATTACTCCTCCTAAAGCAAACCCTAAAATCACAATTAACACAAACGGCATCGCTAATAACACAAGCAGTTCCGTGGGATCTCGCCACATTAACTTGACATCTTTCCAGAAAAAATCAAACATGTCTATCCCTCCTAGTCCCGCAGCTTGCGTCCTGTTAAATGAAGAAAAACGTCTTCTAATGAAGGTACTGCGATATTCACCCCATTAACAACGACTTGTTGTTCTTCTGCCATTCGGAAAATAGCTGCTAACGGCCTGCTATTTTTTGTAACAATTAAGGTAAGACCTTTCTCTGTTTTTGTTACCTTTAAAATAGGTTCATGTGCCTCTAACTGTTTGATGAATGGTTCGGATAACTGTTCCAACTCTAATTGAATGGTTTCCTCCGTTGCCAATATACTCACCAATTCCTGCTTAGAACCAGTAGCAATCACTTTGCCATGATCCATAATATAAATACGATCACAGAGTCGCTCTACCTCTTCCATGTAATGAGAGGTATAGAGCACCGTCATACCTCGCTCTTCTTTTAACTTTTTCACCATTTCCAGGATATAGCTTCTGGACTGAGGATCAATGCCAACAGTTGGCTCATCCATAATGATAATCTCCGGTTCATGTAGCAACGCAACTGCAATGTTAATCCGTCGCTGCATCCCGCCTGAGTAATTTTTCACTTGTTCTTTCTGCCGGCTGGCCAGACCAACTAATTCCAATACTTCTTGGGCACGCGTCTCTAGTTTTTTTCCGCGAATACCATAGATCTTCCCAAAGAATTTCACATTTTCATAGGCTGATAATTCCTTGTATAAGGCAATCTCTTGCGGTACGACGCCAAGTATCGGGCGGATAATGTTCGGTGACTTCAGTATATCTTCCCCATTCCACATCACCGTGCCCGATGTTGGTTTAAGCAAGGTCGAAATCATCGAAATCAATGTCGATTTACCAGCGCCGTTCGGACCAAGCAAACCTACTGATTCCCCTTCTTGCAAATAAAAATTGACATCATCCACCGCCGTATTTTTCTTATATACCTTACGCAATGAAGCAGTTTCTAACATCGCTGCGCCCTCCTTTTCTTAACCATTCTTTTTTTAGTATAAGCGAAAAAGGACAGTGCGAACACTGCCCTTCGTCATTACTTTTGGAAAAAACCATGACCTCCGTCATATTTTAAATAGAGTCGTTACCTATTCTGCCTATCGAACGCGAAATGCTTTTAGACATATCCTTGATGAATTGCATAAATCGCCAGCTGCGTCCGATCACGCAGATCTAATTTATCAAGTAACTGACTAATATGATTCTTCACTGTGCCCACAGAAAGTGCCAGTGTATCAGCGATTTCTTTATTGCTTTTGCCTTCGCCCAGCAAACACAAAATGTCGGCTTCACGCTTGGTTAAATGAATGAAATCCTTCTGTTGTTTCGGTTTTTTCTTTTCCAGCAAGTGAGGGACTACCTTGCTTGCTACATCACCTGGTAATTGCAGGCCTCCTGCCAAACAGCCTTTAATCGATTGAATCAACTGATGCGCTTCGGCATCTTTCAACAAATAACCACTCACACCAATCTGCAAGGCCTCGATCGCATACTCTTCATCATTAAATGTCGTCAACATTAACACTTTTGTTGCTGGAAAACGTCGCAGCATTTCCTTGGCCGCTTGTAAGCCATCCATCTCCGGCATACGAATATCTAATAGGGCTACGTCAAAATGGGCGGACTCCCGTAGTTGAAGGGCCTCTTTACCATTTCGCGCTTCCCCTTTTACATGAAAACTGGATTCTGTCTCCAGCATTAATTGGATCCCTTGTCGTACAATTGCTTGATCCTCGGCAATCAGAATATCCGTCATGCTGTATCCTCCTTTAGTGGAAACGATCCTCTAACAATAAATTGCTGCTGATAGGTTTGCACCTCTAAATAGCCACTCAACTGAACTAATCGCTCGCGCATCGACTGCAAGCCAAACCCTTCTTTTACCTCCATTTGTTGTTCGATGGGATTACTCACTTCAAAGCGAAAATGTGTCTGTCCAGGGGCTTCTAGCACGATCATCGCTTCCTTTCCCGGACTATGGCGCATCACATTCGTCATTGCCTCTTGAATAGCCCGGTAGGTGATGCTCGCTTGCTCCGGCGTTAATAGAACAGATAATGCATTTTTTCTCAATGAAAACTGAATAGACATATATTGCTCCGCCTCTAATTTACGAATCAAATGAATAATGGCAGCGAGACCTGTAGTGTTATCCTCCCGCAATGCCCTGACCGCTCTTCTTGTTTCTGATAAACTTTCCTGGGCCAGGCTTTTTAGATCACCCATCTCCTTACTATCACCCTGCATACGCAAGATTTCAATCTTCATTAATAAGTTCGTTAAGGTATGCCCCACCCGATCATGGATTTCTCTGCCTATCGACACACGTTCTTCTTGGCGGGCATGCTGATCTCGCGTCACCGATTCACGTTTGATACTGCGGTACCGTTGTAATAAAGCTTGATATCTCACTTCTATATCTTCCAATCGCGTGCTGTTACGACGATAATAATAGGTACCCAAATAAGCAGATAGGACAATCAATAGGCATACAGGGATGGGCATAGAACCGATCGTCGTGACGATAAAGGATAATAGCAGTAAGCTAATCAGCAGATAAACCATCTTGGAACTTATCCGTTCAATAATAGCAATAAAGGTGTATGTATACATCATCAATGCGAATGGATTCATGACCGCTTCTCTGGGCCAGCCAGCACTAAAAGTAATAATAATAATTAAAAGCAACCATAGAAACGGATAGCTTTTTCTCGCAATAGAGGTAAAAAAGAAGGTAGCGAAAAAGATCGCAGCCATCAGTAACAAATAAGTTACATCCAACATCTGCAGCTGTATCTCATACCAAATAGCACCAGTCCAAGCAAACAGCCACAACCCTAACCAAATCCAGAAATGCATCCTTCTCCCCCCTCTTCACTCCTACCTATAATATACCATATATCGCTGCTATTACGAAAAAACATCGGAACAGATCACTCGCTTCTCTACTATAAATCTTTTATACTTGATGAAAGCGTTTGATTTCATTCGTCAAACAAGGAGGATAAATAGATGAAATATCGTCGTTTAGGAAATACAGGATTGAAAGTAAGTGAGATTAGCTTAGGAAGCTGGCTTACTTATGGAGGATATGTTGAACAGCAACAGGCACAGAAAGCGATTGATACGGCATATGATCTAGGCATCAATTTTTTTGATACAGCCAATGTCTATATGCGTGGGGAGGCAGAGAAGATTGTTGGCAAGGCACTTCGTAACTATCCGCGACATTCCTATGTCCTAGCCACTAAGGTTTTCGGCAAAATGGGGGATGGTCCTAATGATCAAGGTCTTTCGCGCAAGCATATTATGGAACAATGTGAAGCCAGCCTAACTCGACTAGGACTTGATTATGTCGATATCTATTACTGTCATCGTTATCATGCAGATACGCCATTAGAAGAAACTTTACGTGCTTTAGATGATTTAGTCAGACAAGGCAAGGTGCTATACATCGGGGTAAGTGAATGGTCCGCCGCACAAATTGCCGAGGCAGTACATATTGCCGACAAGCGATTATTGGATCGCATTGTCGTCCATCAGCCCAATTACAGTATGCTTCACCGACAGATTGAGGATGAGATTATCCCTATTAGTGAAAAACATGGAATCGGCCAAGTAGTTTACTCACCATTAGCGCAAGGGGTGCTCACTGGCAAGTATAAAAAAGGGCAAGATATCCCTGCTGACAGTCGAGCAGCTCAAGACAATTTAGATTTATCCAAATTACTAACAGCTAAGAATCTGGACCGCGTCGAGGCGTTAAATAATGAAGCGGCCAATGAAGGGATCTCCTTGTCCCAGCTTGCCCTTGCCTGGATCCTGCGCCAATCCAATGTGTCTAGCGCATTAATTGGGGCGAGTAAGCCCGAACAAATCGAAGAAAATGTTCAAGCTTCCGGTGCCAAATTGTCACCAGAAACCATGGCCAAGGTGGAAGGGATTTTGAGTAATCCTTATCACTAATTCCATTCCAATGTGGTAAATCAATAAATGAGTCCGATGGTTTATCATCTCCACACAATGTTAGCTGAACCAATCGGGTCGTTACCTAGTTATAAGCATCCCACTTAAAATCATTATGCTTTTCCTGGTGGGACGCTTATAGCCTGTTACACTACGTTAAACAAAATCGATTTCTTGAAGCGGAAGTCGAACATAATATGGTAAGAAAATACATGAGTCTGTTTTTCTTGTAGTGGATCAAGATGAAATGAGGATAGAGATACCCATTTTTATTTTCGATTATTAAGTGCGGAAGGAATATTAATGATCCTTACACCTTTCGCCAACAATCCCTGAATAGCAGCCATTGTTAGGTTTATTTAGACCTTTTTCTACCATAATACCCACACTAGCTAGCTTCTTCATGATATATTCTTGTTCTTCCGCAAAAGTTTTTTTCCGCATCATGCAACACCTCTTCCACCAACATTCCCTTTTTATGTTACTATATCATCCTATTTTAACAAGAGGTAGATGATTTAAAATGGACATATTAAATACTTTATACATTTATAAGCAAGTCTTCTTTCACATTATCTCCTGATAATACCTCGTTTGATCCATTCGTGTAAATGGATCAAGAGCACTTATCCAATAAATGAGAAATTATTTAATTCAACTTATATATCCTATGATAAATAAACTTAAATACCTAATATTAGACCGAGTATTATTTTACATGATTCTTTTTAAAAGCCTCCTTTCTTAAACCAACCTTCTCACTAGTCATTATGTATGAAATTAACATAAATCCGACAAAACCTATTGACATTAAGGGTTAATGTGTATAAGATATAGAATAACAATTATTACACTAATTTTCTTATCAAGAGAGGTGGAGGGGCAGGCCCAGCGAAACCTCGGCAACAGGTTAACCATATACACTGTGCCAATTCCTGCGGGACAGCATATATTTTAGTAATGGAACCCGAGAGATAAGAAGGAATGATAACAAGATTATCTACCTTCTTAATCGATCATGATTGAGAAGGTTTTTATTATATGAGGAGGAGTTTACATGATTACGTTTGATAACTTTCACGACAGTGATTTCCATCATGAAACTTACGACGATAATGATCCGACTAAAGGTGCTCAAAGTCTTTTAGAATGGGCGTACCAGACATATGATGATTCGCTTGTTTATGCCTGCAGCTTCGGTGCCGAAAGCATGGTTTTGATTGATCTTATTGCCCAAACGAAGCCTGATGCTAAACTCGCTTTTCTAGATACAGGACTGCATTTTCAAGAAACCTATGATTTGATTGAGGAAGTCAAACAGCGTTACCCATCGCTTCAGATCACCTTTAAAAAGCCAGAGTTAACGGTGGATGAGCAACGAGAGAAGCACGGAGCGGCCTTATGGTCCCGAAACCCTGATCAATGCTGTTATATCCGCAAAGTGAAGCCATTAGAAGAAGTACTAAGTGGTGCCACTGCTTGGATATCCGGTCTAAGAAGAGAGCAATCGCCTACAAGGGCGAACACGAATTACATCAACAAGGATGAACGGTTTCAATCCGTAAAAGTATGTCCTTTGATTCATTGGACTTGGGATGATGTTTGGGGATATATTGAAGAACATCAGCTACCCTATAATGCCTTGCATGATCAAAATTATCCGAGTATCGGTTGTATCCCTTGTACCTCACCAGTAACTGGCGAAGGTGATGAACGTTCAGGAAGATGGAGTAATTCTCAAAAGACGGAATGCGGCTTACACATCGCTCCATCGTCTTAATTTTTTTCGGCATACCCCAGTAAATCGATCGTATTAATAAAAATGAGGTGACGACATTGACTTTACAAGTGGCAAATTCCCCATTTGATCAAAAGCAAACAGAAATCTTAAACCAGCTCTTACCAAGCTTAACTGAATCTCAAAAAACTTGGCTTTCTGGTTACTTAGCAGCTTCTCAAGGCAGCGAACCTGCACCGGCTGCCGCTTCCACACCGGAGGCGACACAGGAAGAAGTCATTGCCACACGAACCGCTACTATTCTTTACGGTTCTGAAACTGGCAATAGCCAGACACTAGCTGAACAGCTATCCGACAAATTGAAAGGGATGCAGCGTGAGGTACATGTTTCAAGTATGGATGACTTTAAGGCTAAGAAACTCAAAGAAGTAGAAGATTTATTTATTATCACCGCCACACATGGAGAGGGAGATCCACCCGATAATGCGATTGAATTCCATGAATTTCTTCACAGTCGCAAAGCACCGAAATTACAAGGCGCTAAGTTCTCTGTCCTGTCATTGGGCGATGAATCATATGAACATTTTTGTCAGACAGGGCTAGATTTCGATAAGCGCTTAGAAGAATTAGGCGCGGAACGCATTCATCCCCGAGTGGATTGCGATGTCGATTTTGAGGAATTGGCAGAGGAATGGATCACTGGTCTATTAGGTGTATTAGAGGAACAAACGGAGAAAAGTGTAAAAACGAATGCAGCCGTCCCTACCCCTGCAGAGCAGCCGATTTTTTCTAAAAGCAACCCTTACAGCGCAGAGGTGCTTGATAACATCGTGTTAAGTGGCAACACATCCAAGAAGGAGACTCGTCATATCGAAGTTTCCTTAGAGGGATCCAATCTTCAATTTGAACCAGGAGACTGCTTGGCCATTTTTCCGAAAAACGAACCACTGCTAGTCAAGCAAGTGATCGAGACTTTAGAATGGAATCCGGAACAAACAATTCCGATCAATAAGCAAGGAGAAATCCGCTCGATCCAAGAGGCATTATCATCGATCTTTGAGATTTCCAGACTGACAAAAGGACTGTTAGAAAAAGCAGCAAACCATTTTGACAACGAAGCATTACAGCAGCTTATTACTGACAAAGCAAAAGTGAAAGCCTATCTCGACGGACGTGACTTACTCGATCTCATCATCGATTATCCGCCGAACGCACTGGATCCAGCCAATATTATGCATATATTGCGCAAAATACCTGCCCGGCAATACTCGATTGCCAGCAGCTATAAGGCGAATCCTGACGAAGTCCATTTAACCATTACTACCGTAAGATACCAGACATGGGGGCGCGAACGTAATGGGGTTTGCTCCGGGGAAATCGCAGACCGTATTGAGCCCGGTGATCAATTAAGTATTTATGTTCATAAAAATCCGAACTTCAAGTTCCCATTTGATGAACAAACACCAGTGATTATGATCGGACCTGGAACAGGAGTTGCTCCATTTAGAGGCTATATTGAGGAACGAGAAGAACTGGAACTCAAAGGAAAGACCTGGCTGTTCTTCGGTGATCAGCACTTCCGCTCCGATTTCCTTTACCAGGTGGATTGGCAAAAATGGTTGAAACAAGGCTATCTAACCAATATGGATGTTGCCTTTTCTCGTGATCAAGCAGAGAAGATATATGTCCAACAGCGCATGCAGGAAAAGGCCAAAGAATTGTATACATGGCTGGAAGAAGGTGCCCATATTTTCGTCTGTGGTGATGAAAAATACATGGCTAAAGATGTCCATCAAACACTAGAAACGATTGTCGCTCAAGAGGGAAATAAAACAGAAGAAGAAGCAAAGGCTTATGTTAACCAGCTAAAAAAAGAGAAAAGATATCAGCGCGATGTTTACTAAGGGGGAAATATATCATGGCAGATCAGCCCAAACTCGATCCAACGGAGAAACTGAAAGAAAACAGCAATTATTTACGCGGGACGATTAAAGAAGGGTTATCCGACCCAATCACCGCCTCTATCTCCGAGGATGATACAAAACTATTAAAATTTCATGGCAGCTACCAGCAGGATGATCGCGATATTCGAGATGAGCGACGCAAACAGAAATTGGAGCCTGCCTATCAGTTTATGCTCCGCATTGCCATCCCAGGCGGTGTTTCTACTGCGAAACAGTGGCTGGCAGTCGATGAGTTGTCTCGAAAATACGGCGACAACACGATCAAGCTAACCACTCGTCAGGCTTACCAGCTTCATGGTGTACTAAAATGGGACTTGAAAGACACGATCCAAACGATTAATGAAGAAGCCATGACCACGATCGCAGCCTGTGGTGATGTGAACCGTAATGTGATGTGCAATCCTAACCCTTACCAATCCGATATTCATCAGGAAGTACAGGATTGGGCACAGCAAATCAGTGATCACCTTTCCCCAAAAACAAGTGCCTACCATGAGCTTTGGTTAGATGGTGAGAAGGTGATTGATTCCAAAGAAGACACCGAACCGATTTACGGTAAAACCTATTTACCACGAAAATTCAAGATCGGTATCGCTGTTCCACCATCGAATGATGTCGATATCTTTTCCCAGGATATCGGATTGATTGCAATCGTAGAAGACGAGGAATTACAAGGCTTTAATGTCGTAGTCGGTGGCGGAATGGGATCGACACATGGCGATACTAACACCTATCCGCAGTTAGGTAGAATAGCAGGATATATGTCAAAAGAACATATTGTTGACACCGTTGAAAAAATCGTCACGATTCAGCGTGATTATGGAAATCGGTCGAATCGGAAAAATGCACGCTTTAAATATACCATTGATCGCCACGGCTTAGACTGGTTCAAAGAAGAGCTCGCCAGCCGACTTGGATACTCTTTAGATGAGGTAAAGCCTTATCACTTTGATCATAATGGCGATCGCTACGGCTGGACAAAAGGAAACCGAAGATGGCACTTTACCCTATTTGTTCAAAATGGCCGTGTACGAGATACGGAGGACTATCAACTAATGACGGCCTTGCGTGAGGTTGCCCAGATCCATACCGGTGATTTCCGTTTGACGCCTAATCAGAACCTAGTCATCGCTAATGTTACCGCCCAAAAGAAGAAAAAAATCGACGAAATCATTACGTCGTATGGTTTAACAGACGGGAAGCATTACTCTGGTTTACGCCGCAACTCGATGGCATGCGTTGCCTTTCCAACTTGTGGCTTGGCCATGGCAGAATCCGAACGCTACCTTCCATCATTAATTGATAAAATCGAAGAACTGTTAGAGGCAGAAGGATTAAGTGAAGAAGAAATCGTTATCCGTATGACCGGCTGCCCCAACGGCTGTGCCCGACCAGCCTTAGCAGAGATTGCCTTTATCGGGAAAGCACCCGGTAAATACAACTTCTATTTAGGTGGCAGCTTTACAGGGGATCGTCTCAACCAACTATACCGCGAGAACATTGGTGAAGCAGATATCCTTGCCCATTTAAAAGAAATTCTGCATGACTATGCCAGTCATCGTGAAGAAACAGAAAAATTTGGCGATTTTGTCGTTCGAAAAGGTTATATCGATGAAGTATACGACGGAAGGAAATTCCATAAATAAGAGGAAGGGGATAGATGATGACCACTATTCAAGAGAAAAGACGAGAGTCGATCGCCGCACATGGCGGTGTACTCATTAATCAGGAACTCACTGGAGAAGAGCGTACCACCCAATTGGAAAAGGCAGCCTTTTTTCCTAAACTAACGATTGATGATTGGAGCGTATCCGATTTAGAATTGATTGGGATTGGTGGTTTTAGTCCCTTAACTGGCTTTTTAGGCGAGGAAGATTACCACGCCGTCGTCAATGATTTACATTTGGTAGATGGAACGATTTGGAGTATTCCGATTAACTTAGCCGTGACAGAAGCAGAGGCCAATAACCTAACCATTGGTGATCAAGTGGCACTATACGGCAAGGACAATGTCTTATATGGCACCTTACAGCTAGAAGAGAAATATTATTATGATAAATTAAAAGAAGCACAAGCGGTCTACGGTACGACCGAGGACGACCACCCAGGTGTAAAGAAGTTATATGAAAAGGGTAATGTCTATTTAGCAGGACCGATCACCCTATTAAATAGACCAGATCACAGTCAGTTTGAGGAATTCTATTTAGACCCTAAGGAAACAAGGCAGCTATTCCAGGATCTTGGCTGGAAAACGATCGTCGGTTTCCAAACAAGAAATCCGGTCCACCGCGCCCATGAATATATCCAAAAAATCGCCTTAGAATCGGTCGACGGACTGTTGCTTAACCCACTAGTCGGCGAAACAAAGTCTGACGACATTCCTGCCGATATTCGCATGGAAAGCTATCAGGTGATTTTAAAACACTATTTTCCAGCAGACCGTGCTAGGCTTGTCATCTATCCTGCAGCGATGCGCTATGCCGGTCCTCGTGAGGCGATCCTGCATGCCCTTGTTCGCAAAAACTATGGATGTACCCATTTTATTGTCGGAAGAGATCATGCTGGGGTAGGCGACTATTATGGTACCTATGAAGCACAGGAGCTGATTAGTGAATATGAGGCAGAATTAGGCATTCATATCTTCAAATTCGAGCATGCCTTCTACTGCAAAAAATGCGAAAATATGACCACGCAAAAAACATGCCCGCACGACAAGTCAGAGCATGTCCACTTAAGTGGTACCAAGGTAAGAGAATTGCTCCGAGCCGGGAAATCATTACCAAAAGAATTCTCCCGCCCGGAAGTAGCAGAAGTCCTGATGAAAGGATTAAAAAGGAGTAATTAGTATGACAGCAACGAATCATATTATTTGGCATGATTCCATCGTGACGAAACAGCACCGACTTGATCAAAATAACCATCACAGTCCTGTATTATGGTTCACAGGGCTGTCTGGTTCCGGTAAATCCACGCTCACCGTAGCATTAGAAAAGGCTCTGCATGAACGTGGTGTTCGATCTTACCGTTTGGATGGCGACAATATCCGTCATGGATTAAATAACAATCTTGGCTTCAGTCCCGAGGATCGCAAAGAAAACATCCGTCGCATCGGCGAAGTTGCCAAATTATTAAACGATGCCGGACTGATTACCTTGACTGCCTTTATTTCACCTTACAAGGAAGATCGCGATAATGTACGAAGCCTGCTAAACGGTCAAGAATTTATTGAGATATATGTCAAATGCAGCCTCGACGGCTGTGAGGCACGCGACCCTAAAGGACTGTATCAAAAAGCACGAGCCGGAGAAATCAAGGGCTTCACTGGGATTGATGCCCCTTATGAGGAACCAGAAAACCCAGAGTTAATCATCGACACCGAGCAGCAATCGGTTGAGGAAGGCGTCGCCACCATTTTACAGTTCCTTGAAAAGCAAGGGTGGATTACGAGGAATTCCTATTAATTTTTTTACGCAAACAAAATGACCATCTATCATAAGATGTATGCTTTATATGGGATCATACATTTATGATAGAGGTCTTTTTCTTTTAAAAACAATCCTGCCATCATACACAAAAACGATAATATAACACTTAAAAATGGTCCTAATTTTTATCATATGGTTTGGAGTTACTACACCAAGGTCATCAATCAAAGTGATCTAGTATCACTTTGAACGAAACCTTGACCAATATCCTTTAATTACTCCATTTCTATTAATAGTTGCTCTACTTGCTGTTTTAATTCAGGAATTTTATTTTGCACCACATCCCAGACAATTTGATAATTAATCGAAAAATAGCCATGAATCATCATATCTCTCATCCCAGCCATCTTTCTCCACTCCATTTCGGGATGCTGCCTTCGCATTTCTAACGGAATGTTTTTAGCAGCTTCTCCAATAACTAAAATATTCTTAATCACCGCATCTACAACCAAATCATTATCTAAAAATTCATCATAGGATTCTCCTCTTGTAAATTCCTCTATTTTTATTGCAGCATTTAAAATATCTTCAAAAAATACCTTAGGCTCCCTCTGCATAAATAGCCTCCCTCATTATACTAGGTTTTAACGCTGGTTTAATATCATTTACTATGACAAGGTCGACTGACTTTTGAAAATGATCCTCCAGTTGAAATTTCAAATCCATATAATTATCAAAAGACAAAGATGTTACATGAAATTCCACTATGATATCAATATCACTTGATTCATTTTGTTCCCCGCGACTATACGAACCAAACAAGCCAATCCGTTTCACACCATATTTTTCTTTCCAGATATTTAGTTTTTTAGACAATTCATCAAGAATTTCTTGTTGTGATAACATGACCTCACCGCCTTTTTCAATACTTGTTTTTTTATTATACCACTATTTCACGAATCCTATCATCACATACAGCGTATCTATGCTTTAATCATGATTTCAAAGCAGAATTGGATACATACGGCAAATAAACGGCAACCGTTGTCCCTTTATCCTTTTGTGATGTCACCGTGATATCGCCATGATGGACTTTGGCAATTTGCAAGGCAATATTCATACCAAGTCCGCTCCCCTCTTTTTTCTCGTCTGTATTGGTGCCACGGTAATAGCGGCTGAACAAGTGCTGCTGCATGTCTTCATCAATCCCTACCCCATTATCTTCAATGGTGATTTTCAATCCTTTCTCATTCACTGCTTCCTTTACCTCCATATGAATCGCCGTGCCAGAAGGATTGTGTTTCCACGCATTATAGATCAGATTATCTATCATTCTTTCCAATAATCGCTTATTAATCGCTATTTCCAGATCCGGTCTCGTAGAATCCACCGTAATCGGATAGTCCCTAAACGATATATCTGTCTGGAACTTTGCGAGAATCTGCTCCAGATAGGCAGGGAGATTTACCTGATAAAATGGAATATTCATCGCATCATTTTTCAATTGAAAACTAAGCATAAAATCCTCCATTAAATCCACCATGTAATCACTCTTTTCAGAGATGGTTTTTCCAATGGCTTGGAGTTCCTGCTTCGACCAGTCATAATCCTCATTCTCCAGCATTCTCCCATACCCTTCCATCGTAGTCAGCGGGGTACGCAGGTCATGAGAAATCCCAGCTACCCATTCCTCCCTGCTTTTCTCCAGCTGCTCCCTTTCTTTGCGGGAAGCATCCAGTTGCTCCGCCATATCATAGAAGGCAGCGAATACTTCTTTATACAATTTATATCTCCGCTTGACTTTACCATTCTTTCGATACACCTGTTTCTTCTCACGATCGGTTAAAACTTCTTCATAATTACCGCTCCCCATCCGATTGAGCCAATTGGTGAAAATGAACAACGGTTTACCATAACGAAAGCTATTCCAAAAGGAAATAAGCAACGTGATCAATAAAATAATTCCGGCAATCACCACAATCCCGATGACAATGTCTCGATAGGTCGTTAACGGCATCTCCATCTTTTCCTGATTAGGAGCAGAAAGAATCCACGCATGACCCGACGGCCTATCTAAAAAAGTATATTGCTTCACCGCATAATTATCTGGTGAAACGTCTTTCTCCATTACTTCCAATGGCTGAGACTGCGTTTCTTCCCTCTCGCCAAACTGCTGCAGCCTATCCCCTTCTTCGTCATAAATCTCAAGACTTGCCTCCAACTCATTTAATTTCGCTTCTATTTCCGGCTGATCGGCTTCATCAATCATACCTTGATGATTGTTATTCTCGGTTAGCTCGTTCATCAATAAAGCCGCTTGTTCCTTATAGCCCAGCACATACAGATACGGCTCTGCAGGCTCATTTTCCAGCGGCACCGTATATTCCATCGTATATTTCAGGGTATAGCCCCCGATCTGTTCTCTCTCTTTTATTTGCAATATATCCATGCTGCTATAGCGCTCTTGCCAACCAGGTGGTGTATTTTCTGATTCAACCACTTCCCCCTCTTGATTAATCACTTGCAGCCATGTACCTTCCGGCAGTATTTCCGTTATACTTCTTCCAGAGTTCTCGTATTCGGCTGGCTCGTACAATTCAATTGCTAATTCATCTAATTTCGCTTGATAATAATCGGCTTCTCTATCCACGTTAGCAATATACAATAAGCCAATAAAAAACGTAAGAGTAACCACACAAATCATCAACAATGAAATAAAACCAAACTGGATCGAAAAGTTGACAAACAAACGTCCGCGCAGCTTTTTCATATGCTCTGACCTTTTACCAGTTTATAGCCTAACCCCCGCGCGGTAAGCAATAGTTCCGGTTTACTCGGATTTTCTTCGATCCGTTCTCTGATTCTTCGGATATGCACCGCCACCGTATTTTCATCAGCATAATGATCAAAGCCCCAAACCGCCTCTAACAAATCGGCTTTGGAGAAAACGTGGTTAGGATGTTTGCAGAGGAAGAGCAGCAGTAAATAGACCTGTGTTGGACACGGAACGATGTGACCATCCACCGTTAGCTCACCCGCACTTTCATCCAAGCTAAACCGACCAAAATCATAGACGGTCGATTTTGCATAGGTATAACCGGCTTCACTTTGGCTGGATCTTCTCAAATAAGCTTTGATTCTTGCCGCGACTTCCAACGGGTTAAATGGCTTCGTCACATAATCATCCCCACCTGTCGCAAAGCCAGTTAGCACATCCAAGTCCGATACTTTCGCTGTCAGAAAGAGAATATACGCATTCGTCAGCTCGCGAATCTTTGGACAAAAATCAAATCCACTCCCATCTGGCAGCATTACATCCAAGATAATAATATCCGTCTGATGTTCTTTTATCCTATCCATGGCCTCTTGGCCAGTATATGCCTTATGAACATTCTGAAATCCTTCTTTTTTTAGCATCATTTCTAACATGCTCACAATGGCTGTTTCATCATCGACAATCAATATGTTCGTTTGACTCTCCACTTCTGACACCTCCATAGGTATCGTAACATAGCAAGTTTACCAACAGTTGAACAAATCAAGGTTTTTTAATCGATTGGTTAGGTGCTGTTCAAGCCAAGGACAACTGTATTTAGTAAAGTGGAACCAGCAAAGAAGAAGGAGAGGAGAGAAGAAAATGAAACATCAAACAGAAATAATGGTATCGATCATCGGTGTGCTACTATTTGTCGCCTTACTCGCAAGCAGTATCTGGATGTTTAGTCTGGAAGGAAGTCCAGAAAGATTAGCATTTGCCGATACATTTAGCCAGTCTCACCATTTATCCAATCACTTTTTTATTTATTTGTCTGCCATATCAGGGGTTTGGGTACTCTGTGGCATTGCTGCTGTTCTACTACTAAAAAAGGCATACAGGGTACAAACAGCGGGATGCTTGCTCGTGATAGCTGCCATATTTGGTACCTTATCAACAGTAGGATTCGGCATTTTCAGCAGCCTTATTTATTTAATCGCTGGTGTGAGGGTTGTGATGCACCAGCGTTCGTACATAACAGGAGAAGGAGTGTAATCTTTATGTTTACTGTAGGATTTAGAGAATTCAAAAGCTTAATGACGAGTATTCGCTCGATTGTGATTATCGCCGTATTATTTGGTGTAACGGTTGGTGCTGCCAGTTTGGTTCGCCAATTCGAGGCACAACTTCAGGAATTAGGACTAGGACAAGACGCCTATCTGATGGGGTTAATGCTCGTATTAATCCTGGTTTCCCCTTTATTTGTCACCAGTCTATCGCATAACGCAATTAATAAAGAAATCGATACCAGAACGATCCGGTTTTTGGCGACCAAAACAAGCCGTGATCAGATTATCTTAGGAAAATTCATTGGAATTTTATTGTTTTGGAGTGTGTGCATAGCCGTTGCTTTATTACTGATTATCCCATTTTCGAAGACATTCTCGTTCTTAGGTCTGATCCAATCGATTATCTTTGTGGCTTATTTTATTGGCTGGTCATTATTACTCTCGACAGTGATCTCCAAACCAGCCTTAACGATGTTTTTAGGTATTGTCCTAGCCATTGCTTTCCCAGTGCTCGGCTTATGGAGTACAGGAACAGACAAGTTCTATATTGAAGTGATTGGCTACATCACTCCTTATTTTTATTACACACAGGAAGAAACCTATTACAGTTATTTCGTGGTGATCTTTCCTATTTTATTTATGCTGTTCAGTTTATTTATTTTTAGAAAGAGGGATTTATAATGCAAGCATTGCAAACAGATCAATTAACCAAAAAATATGGCAAGACAACGGTCGTCGATTCGGTTGATTTACAAATCCTCCAAGGAAGTATCTTTGGTTTCTTAGGTAAAAACGGAGCAGGCAAATCCACCTTGATTAATATGGTAACCGGTCTGATAAATCCTAGCTCTGGCTCCTTTGAAATGCTGGGGCATTCGGCAAAAAAACTAAAAGCGATACAAAACGAGATCGGTGTCTTACCAGATTACTCGACATTTTATGACGATTTAACTGCATTGGGACATTTAAACTACTTTCAAAAATTATTTAAATTATCACTTTCCAAGGAAGATCTCCTGCGCATTTTGGAACGGGTCGGATTAGCAGACGCCGCCCATATCAAAGTCAAAAACTTCTCGTTTGGTATGAAAAAGAAATTAGGAATTGCCCAAAGTATTATCAATCAGCCAAAACTGCTTTTTCTTGATGAGCCTACTTCCGGTGTCGATGCCAATGCCGTTTTAAACATTCATTCCTTGATTCGAGAAATTGCTGCCAACGGGACGACCATTTTCTTAACTTCCCACAATTTAAATGAAGTAGAAAAGCTGTGTGATGAAATCGCCATCATGAATAAAGGTAAGATTCAAACACAAGGTACGATGAAACAGCTGCAGGAGCAATATCAACAGGAGATCATTATTTATATACGACATCGCCGAATCACGGAACCGGAGCAAGCATCATTACAGACGGCTTTAGCTCCATTAGCTGCAAACGTGCAGATTAGGGGAACCAGTTCAGAAATTACTGTTCAGGAGCAAGAATCCATTCCCCAGGTCAATAAATGGTTTGTCGAGCAGGATGTGGATGTGTTTCGATTGGAAGTAGAAGAACCATCGCTGGAAGATATTTTTCTTCAACTGGAGTAAATTGATTGGGCTTTGTATATCCCGAGACAAATGTAGCTATGATATGTCATTTTTGGTTGATCATTCATTATTATCTTGATAAATGTGGTATCATTATAGTCATAAAGTCTTTTAACCCACCAAGAAACTACCACATTTATCAGGAGGTAGGGGATATAGTGACATTTCAGAGCAAATGGGGCATATACTTCATCAGTTTAATGCCAATCGCCATTATCCCATTTCTTATATACGAAAATGGATGGTCGATGGAAATAATAGGAGCGAGCTGTTTATTTATCTTGTTCGATTTTTTCAGAATGCTAGTCGTGAATAAGGACAATCAGCCTACTTTACATTTGATGTTTATGTGGTTGCATTTAGGGATTGCTTTTCTTATAACTTGTTTTGATTTGTCTTTCCTGTCTTCTATTTTTTTATATTTTTTAATTGCTGAAATGGCCTTGACCTATCGTATGCGACAAAGCTTGCTGTACACGACTGCAGCGTATCTTTTATATGCACTTAGCAGGCTGATTGTACTGGATTTCCCAACGTTTCATGAATGGAGCTTTATTATTCCACGTATGCTTGAATTTGCAGTAATTTATATTGCTTTCTACTTTGTCAAGATAACCAAAGATCAGAAAGAAGAATTGTCACAAGCCTATCAGAAACTCGATGAATCCTCTAAAGAAGTAGATCGGTTATTGATTGAAAATGAACGCATTCGCATCTCCAAAGACATTCATGACTCTGTGGGCCATACCTTGACCAGTACCATCATCGGCATCGAAACAGCCAAAAAAGTGTTCCATAAAAATTCCAAAAATGCCTTCGTGCTTTTGGATTCCATCCAAGCCTCCGCCCAACACAGCTTGGAAGAAGTCCGCAGTATTGTACATAAAATGAAACATCAGGACACATTTACAAACTATCGTCAAGCAATTATTCATTTGCTTGTAAGCACAGAAGAAAAAACAGGAATTCAGATCCACAAGGATATCCCCTCTTCCATCCCGATACAGTCACCTGACGCAAAAATGGCCGTTTACCACATGCTGCAAGAAGGATTAACAAATGGCTTGCGGCATGGCAAAGCAGATCATTTCCATTGCGTCATCATGACAGATAACCAAACGGTAGTGATTCGTCTTGAAGATAATGGGGGCGGTTTTGAAGCAGGGAGAGAGGAAGGTTTTGGACTGCATGCAATGAAGGAAAGAATTGAAGCAAGTGGAGGGGACTTGCACATTGAATCGATTCCTTCAGAAGGGACATCACTTATTTGCAAGCTACCGGTAGAAAAGGAAAGGGGGAAAACAGATGGAAGGCAACATAAAAGTAGCCGTAGTGGATGATCAGTCGATTATTAGGGAGGGACTGGCTACCATGATTGATCTCGATGAGGCATTCGAGGTAGTTGTTCGAGCGCGTCATGGGTTGGACCTGATCGAGTATGTCGATTCTTTTCCCGTTGATTTTATTTTATTAGATATTGATATGCCTAAAATGAACGGCCTGCAAACATTAAAAGAACTGAAAAACATGGAAATCACAGCACCAGTACTGATGTTGACTATTTTTTCTGATGATCACTACATTTTAGAAGCGATGCGCCTAGGTGCATCAGGCTACGTATTAAAAGACATGGAGATAGAAAGGCTATTATCGGAAATGAAAAAGGTGTTAAATGGCTATATGGTATTTCCCGAATCTGTCAAACAAAAATTAATAGATGTGTTAAGTCAACAGCAGAATACTAACATCCGTTTGAAAGAGAAATTATTAGAAAAACAGATAACGATTACTGACAGAGAAGAAGAAATTTTATCTTTGTTAGCATTGGGCTATACGAATCAGCGGATAGCGGATACCATTTATCTATCCGTTGGTACGGTCAAGAATTATTGCAGTAGACTTTATGATAAATTAGAGATGAACAATCGGGCAGAATTGGTTTCCTACCTCCATCAATTGTTGAAAGTATGAGTAGCAGAACAGGCAAAAGGGAAGCCTAACAAGCTAAAGAGCACCAATATGTCACATTAAGCAGGCTTGTAAGTTGGACACGTTAGATCACCCTTCTCCACTGTTTGTCGGAAAATCACTATTCAACCTTTGATTGTTTATTAGCATGGTTCAAAAACTGGCGAACATCCTTTAACGACAACCCTTGTTTTTTGGCCTCTTTTATTAATCCGATCCATTCGTGATCCAACAAAACATTTTCCAATCTCTTTTCCACCATTTCGCCTCCATTATCAGTCATAATATAGTACGTAATGTGAAATGCCATGAAATTAAGCCCTTTCATTCTACCAAGACTAATTCACATTTGGAACCTATTTAACGGAAGAAGTGACCATAGGAGAAAAGAAAGTTACTTTCGTCATGTCGCTGCTTTCCTTTGCACATGCAGATTTACAAAATAACGAATACATAACAGAATAGGGAACAAAAGGGTGAATGAAGAATTTACAACAAGACAAATTATATCCAAAATAACTCGATGCTCTCTCCTCAATAAAAGAAGCCTGCCATAAGGAAAGCAGGCCCTCAAAAATGTCTAGCAACCGATTCTATTCCCTTTCAAAAACCATACTCTGCATCTTTCTCCTGTTGCATCTGTTGGTATGTCTTTGCCAGCGTCATCGTATCATCGACCAATCGTTCCATGCGATATAGCACATCATCATTGGTAATTTCCTGACGATAGAAATCGACATCTTCGATAAACAGATATTGCTGTAACACTTGTGCCTTCATATATGTCAGAATCGGCTTTAGCTGCTGCTCTGGAATAAGGTAATGACGCTGCGATCCTGCCGTTACCACCATACTGGCCACCTTGCCCTCGAAGGCACTTGTCGGCAGTAGATCAAATAAATTCTTTAATGTGCCGGGAATGGACGCCTGAAAAATCGGTGTGCCAATCATTAACACATCCGCTTTCATGATTTGTTCGGTCACATATTTGGCATCCCCTTGGTAATCCAAATAATTTCTGCCGTCACTAAAAGGGATATCATATGCGGCCAGATCTAATAGCAACACCTCATGATCAGGATATTTTTGCCCTAGTATTTTCACCGTTTGTTGGATCGCTGTTTTTGTTTTCGATCCTACCACGGAACCTGCGATGGCTACAATATTCATCCAATCACCTCCCTACTTTGATGTGTGTTTACGAATGGCTGGCAATACTTCATTACCTATTAATTCAATGTTTTTACGTAACTGTTCAAAAGGCATCCCACCAAAATCCATTTGAGCAATATAACGCTGATGACCATACATTTCATGTTGATAAAGGATCTTCTCGATAACTTCTTGCGGACTGCCAATATTCATCACATCACGCGGACTTGCTCCCTGTGCAAAGTGCTGCTTCGGATAACCTCGCCCATTGGTTTTCTGCATCCCTTCATTGATCGAGGGATAGATTTCCCGCTGTGCTTGTTGTGTCGTTTCTGCCAAGTAGAAAAAGCCTGCAATAGCAACCGGGAATTGAGCGGGGTTATGTCCGGCTTCTTCCAACGCACCTCGATAGGCATCCACCGTTCGTTTAAAAATCGACACAGGTCCGCCTAACGTGGCTAAAAACATCGGAACACCGGCATAGCCTGCTTTTATCGCGCTAGACGGATGTCCGCCAACCGCACGCCAGATCGGCAGCGAACCATGATACGGTCTGGGTAACACATGAGCATCACGGAGCGGGGCACGATAATTTCCTTCCCAGTTTACATACTCCTCCCGATTAATTTGTAAGAGCAGATCAAATTTCTCTTCATATAATTCCTCATAGTCTTGTAAATCATAGCCTAATAATTCAAAATTCCCTACACGAGAGGCTCGTCCGGCTACCAGTTCTGTTCTTCCTTTCGATAGGAGATCAATCGTGGCAAAGTCCTCAAATACCCTGACTGGATCCAACGTACTAATAATTGTAGAAGAGCTAGCTATCTTGATTTTCTCCGTCGCTTGGGCGATGGCTGCTAAAACCACCGAATGTGCTTGGGTCGTGAAATAATCTTGGTGGCTCTCTCCTACACTAAAGAAATCAATGTCAGCCTCTTCTGCCAGCTTGGCCAGCTCGACAATCTCTTCCAATCGCTGCGCCGCGGATATCCTCCCTCCCGTTGCGGGGTTTGGTAAGTGATCACCTAATGTATAGATACCAAATTCTAATCCTTTTTTTGGATCGATGCGGTATTGCTCCATATTCTGCACCCTTTCATTGCGTTTATCTGCTATTTGAATCATAACAGAATACTTAGTAAGTACGCACCTAATCCGTTTTAAAAGTGAAAATACATAGTTATGGATAAAACAGACAAATTCCTCCTGGTCCTTTAGTACTATTTGGAGCTAGATACAGACTGCTGATAAGGTGAAATATAATTCGTTCAACGCTTATACTATCACATAAAAAAACACCACTTGCCATATAATAAGCAAATAATCAACTTTCCGACCAATAATCCTCTTTATTTACATTCCTCTCTCCTTTGTATTAAGATAATAGAAGTGTGGAATAACTAGAAAAAAGGTGACTTCATGAGTGACAGAAATAAAGGAATATTATTATTATTACTATCTGCATTAGGATTCTCCTTGATGGCTGTGTTTGTCAAGCTGTCAGGCGATGTACCTACCATACAAAAAACATTATTTCGCAATGCCGTATCGATGGTTATTGCGTTCGGATTTGTCGTTTATCACAAGGAACGCCTTTTTGGTAAAAAAGAAAACCAAAAACATTTACTGCTGCGCTCGGCACTAGGCATGATGGGTGTATTATTGAATTATTATGCGATTGATCACCTTGTCCTTTCCGATGCGGACATGCTAAATAAGATGAGCCCATTTATCACGATCATTTTCGCTGCCATTTTCTTAAAAGAATATGTGCTGCGTTTTCAGATCGTTTCGGTGATTATTGCCTTTTTGGGAACCTTATTTATTATCAAACCTGTCTTTGATCTTGATATGATTCCCTATATAGCAGGGATTTTATCCGCTGTTTTTGCCGGTGGTGCCTACACAGTTCTACGTGTATTAGGCAATAAGGAACAGTTTTATACAGTCGTATTTTACTTTTCGACCTTTTCCACCGTGATTTTATTACCAATTGTGCTCTTTCTCTATCAGCCGATGACGCCACAGCAATGGATTTATTTACTGGCAGCAGGGGTGTTTGCCACCGTCGGACAATTCGGCATTACCGTTGCCTATAAGTTTGCACCGGCAAAAGAAATATCCATCTTTTTCTACTCTACCGTCGTATACTCTGGCATTTTTAGTATCGTACTGTTTGGACAAATCCCGGACTTTTGGAGTATTCTGGGGTATATCGCCATCTTCGGCGCCTCACTTTATATGTTCTTAAGAAACAATCGGGAGTTCAAAGAGGTAAAGGAATGAACACAGAAAACCCCGCGCCTTGCATAAGGTGCGGAGTTTTCTACTTTTTATTCATTAAAACCATGGACCGTCACTTCTACCCGACGATTTTGCTGTCTGCCTTCCGGGTTATCCGAGCCATCGCTATTGGTGTTATCGGCAACTGGTTCCGAAGCCCCTTTTCCTTCAGCGGTTAAGCGATCCTCTTCCACACCTGCATCAACTAATGCGTCCAGAACCGCTTCTGCCCGTTCTTCAGACAGTTCCTGATTATAACTATCTTCCCCTTCACTATCCGTATGTCCCACGATAGTGACATCATCATCCGTCGTGTCGATCACCTGGACAAGTTGCTCCATGACTTCAGTCGATTCCGAACGCAATTCACTCGAATCAAAATCAAACAAAATATCTTCCGGTAACGTTAACTTGGTACCATCCTCTGTACCAACAGCATCATACTCCGTCAACGTCTCCACCACTTCTTTTTGAAAATCAGAATCTATATCCATGCTGCTTTTGTAAAAAACGGAACTTATCGAGGTTTGTGTGATATGAAAGGTCGAATTCGGCACTGGCTCATCGGGATCCATATCTATTTCACTGTTCTCTACGTTATCCGTCGTTTCCGTCTCGCTTTCATCGGAGACTGGTTCCTGTTCATTGGTTGATTCCTCTTCCTTTTCTCCGGCGCTCGTACAAGCCGAAAAAAAGAGCAAACATACGATCAACATCACCAATGTATAGCTGTTCTTTAACATAAAATGCAATGAGGGTACTCCTCTCCACCTGTAGTTCCTACCATTCTATCTCAATATCTTCAAAATCAAACTGAGGTTCTACATTATTAGGATTAAATATTAACGTCAATGATTGGGCATCCTCTTGAATTCTTCCTGCAAAACTAATCGTTCCCGTTACTTTTTCCTGATCCTCAAGCTGGATACGATCAGAATCGTCATCGGCAACGTAACGATAGTCATACCCGGTATCATCCTGTAACGTGATACCACCTAAATTAGAACCTTTAGCCCTGCCTGCACTCGCTAACGTCTGATCAAAACCAGACTGATTTTCGGCATTGAAATCTACGGTAATATGATCTTCTTCAAAGGCGATTTGCTCCAGCGTAAGCGTAATACCATCCTCATGCTGAACTTGTTCATTGATTTCAATAGTCGCAGGTAACTCATTGCTATTGGAAGAAGAGTTACTATTGGAAGTACTAGCTGAGGCATTGTCGTCATCATCTGCACCTTGATTTTCTTCTGATGAAGCGTCCGTCCCGCTATCATTTTGACCATTGGAACCTTGACTCGCATCTGACAAAGAATCCACTTCGTTATCATTCTGTGTGTCATCTTCATTGGATTCATCCGCTTGATTATTCTCATCGCTTTCATCTTCTTGAGAGGAAGCAGCCTCTTCTCCATCCCCTTGCGAACCGCTCTCATCTTCTTGATTGCCACAAGCGACAGCTATCATTCCTGTCAACAGCACGATAAAACATAAAAGAAACATTCGTTTTGGCATAAAAAAATCCCCCAACCCTTTTTTGATTTACGATTGTATAGTAAACTTGTCCCAAACCGTAACGTACTTGACACTTCGTTGTCAAGAAAAAACAAAGAACCATGATAACAGGCCCGCAAAAAAATGGTCACCAGCTATTTAGTAACCAATAAAATATAGCATATGTCCTAATACAGCGTAGAACAACGGATCTTGAATGGAGGCATTCTCATTCATTTCCATATGCGTTTTGAATTTTTCACTTATCCGAGCATGCCATTTAGCTATCTCTTGATTCCCTTCATAAAAACGAACCCAATCAAACATATCCGTTTGCGTCGTGATTTTGCATTGCTCGTTTTCAATAGAAAATTCGGCATTTACCGTTGTATGATTGGTCTGTTTTGCATGGAAGCTTAAGGTTGGTCGATCTCCATCAAATACATGGATGTAATAGTCCGGTTTCTTTATCCAGGCAATCTTTACATAACCGTCAACTTTGATTTTTTCATGTGAATCGAACGCCTTTACTCTCACCATTAAATTGTTTTTCCCAACCAGAGAATCAATCACTCGGTGTAGTGGGGAGGAGAAATATCGTTGGATACTCCCGATCTGCTCCCCCTTTTCATCAAAAATCTCGCAGCTTTTCGTCGAACTCTTCACCACGGGCGCTTGATAAGAATAATAATGCATCTAATCCTCCTGTTACACAATTGTCAATTGCTCAAGACTCGTAATCTCCGTGTACCCTTCCGTTTGACGATGCGGTTCTCGTTTACGATGGTTAAACCAAATCGGATGCCAATTCGTAGGCAGGGCCCCTTCCACATCCAGATTCCAAGAGTCACCGATATAATAACACTGATAATCGTTCAATTGACTTTGTTCATACACAAAATCAAAAATATCGGCATTCGGCTTAGCCCGACCAATTTCATCGGAGATAAACATGCGATCCGTCGCAAAATACCGATCTAATTGCAATGTTGCTATCTTACTTTTTTGACCTGCTGTGGTCCCATTAGTGATGAGCCCCTTGCAAATTTGCTTATCACTCAATTCACCTAAAAATGCTTCTACAACAGCTGGAAGGGAAATGTTCCCTTGTTCCACCTCATATTGCTCTTGCAAACGCTGGCCTTCATCCGTGGAAATCATTAACTGAAAATCCCGGGCAGCTAGTTGATATCTCTCGATTCTGATTGCTTCGAGCGCCTTTTCTCCTCTGAGATACGCTTTCCACAGCCCGTCAATATAATGCCGAGTAGCCGAAAAGAAACGGTCTACATCACTGCCAAGTGCGTTCGCTACATGAGGCAGTTCTTTTTGCAATGCGCTTGTAAATGGTGCCATTAAATCATATAACGTATCATCTAAATCAAAAAAAATGGCAGACGTCTTGGAATCTATTTTCATGTGTATCCATACCTCCAGTTAAAAGCAGTCAGATCAAGTGAAACTTTGTTCAATAGGGGTTTTCAATGTTAGTTGAACCATGTGGCCATTATTAGCTGTTTAATCTATAAAATCTTCATGCCTTAGCTACTCTTAAAGAGAGAATCCAACATACTGCAATAAACTCATCTTACAAGAAAAGAGGCCTTCAGACAACCTGCGATGAGATCCCCGTATCGGCCTCTTTCCATGTTACGTTATTTCTTTCCCAGTCATATCCTTATAATCTTTCTTCATGATTTCCCATGATTTCTCGATGTCTTCATCTAATCCAAATAACCCGCTACGACCTACGATATAAATATCGGGACCGGCTGCGTCGATTTTCTTGAATGATTTTCGATTAGATGATCCGTCCATTTCAATAACGTATTGGTAACCTTTTTCTTCGCGTAGTTCTCTTAATTCGACAATCTTATCCAGGGTGCCATCAATAAAACGCTGGCCTGCGAAGCCTGGATCAACGGTCATAATCGTGATTTTATCGACTAAATCAATATAAGGGAATATCGTTTCAATCGGTGTTTCAGGATTTAAGACAACTCCCGCTTTGAGACCTGCATCATGGATCTGATCAATCAAACGAAACGCCAAACCATCCAGCACCTCGGCATGTATGCAAATCCATTCACACTTCATATCCACTAATTGCTGCACCCAAAAACTTGGCTCCGTTACCATCAGGTGAACAGACATAGGTAAATCACTTATTTTCCGTACTTCCTCGATAAACCATGGGGATAAGGTAATATTCGGAACATAATGTCCATCCATAATATCAATATGATAAGAATCGACATGATCGTTTAAAAACGTAATCTGTTCCTTAAATTTATCCAAGTCCATCGTCATCAAGGATGGGGAGAATTCTACTTTTTTCATGACTCGATTGACTCTCCTTCTATTTAAAATATATTGTGTCCGGCCCATCGACTGCCTAGACATGCCAGGCTAGCCGTGTTCATTCCTATTTAATAAATCTTAATGTCATCTAAATCAATATCGTCCTCTTCTGCTTCGGTTTGCTCATCCATTTGTTCTGGTTCCTTATGCTTCTTGATTAAGGCCAAAGCTAGTCCTGTTACTATAATATTGACGACAAGTGCTGCTACGCCTGTCCATGGATTCGTCATCGTCGGTAACATCAATACCCCACCAAACGGTACGGTCGCATCTGCGCCTAATACCATGGATACGGCACCACCGGCAGCGCCACCAATAGCTACGGCCACTACACAGCGAATAATATCATTCATGACGATAGGGATAACACCTTCCACAATATTAATAACACCCATCGGCACTGCTGATTTTAATGTCTCTCTTTCCATCGTATTGTAAATGTTTTTCCCAAACAATTTCGCGATGAAATAGGCTAAACCAAAGGCAACTGGTGTTGCCGTATTGACGAGTTGTAATGCCGTAATTGGTCCGTTGATACCTTCTGCTTGCATGGTTAAAACAAAGGCAAATACCGTCTTATTAATCGGACCGCCAAAGTCCACACCACTTAATAAACCAACTACTCCACCAAATACTAATAAGGAAGAAGACCCTAAACTGTTTAATGCATCGGTTAATAGTGAAGTAAGGGCTGCAATAGGAGAACCAATAATGTAAACCATGATTAACCCACCAATAATGGAAGTGAAAAATGGAATAATTAAGGTTGGCATTAAACCTTTCGCCCACTGAGGAATTTTCAAATATTTCAACACAGCTACGGCAAGATAACCTGAAATGAAACCACCTAAAATACCACCGATGAACCCAGCCTCAATAGCATTCGCTGTTAAACCAATAATAAAACCTGGAGCAATCCCTGGTTTCCCTGCAATCGAATAAGAAATACCTGTCGATATCACAACTGGTAATAAACCTAAACCAGCGCCACCCATGGTAGCCAATGCATCCCAAAAAGAAAACTCACCTTGGGTTAAGATATCTTGACTTTCACCGCCAAAGCCCATTCCAATCGCAATAAGAAAACCAGCACCACAGACAATTGGAATGAGATAGGAAATCGCCGTCAATAAATGACCCTTCAGGTTTAACTCTTTTAAAAATTTCATTATTTTTCCCTCCTCTAGACACGTTCTCGTTTATTTTGTTTCCTTATTTCTTTATTGAACAAAAGCCGCTTTTACCTCTTCTTCATTTTTCGACTGTAACAATTGCTCTACGACTTCATCATTGCCTAATTTTCTTGCAAACAAGGATAATAATTTCAAATGATTTTGCGCGCCCTCATTATCATTACCTACTGCAAAAAGGATAATGCCTTTTACGCCATTTCCATCTAGTGTTTCCCACGGGATTTCTTCGTCCATAATCCCGATGGCAACCCCAATTTTATTAACGAAATCACTTTTTCCATGAGGGATCGCAATGTAATTACCAATTCCAGTCTGTCCCTCTGCCTCACGGGCATAAATATCCTTCATAAAGCCATCGATCTCACTAATATAGCCATTTTGCAATAATAGTTCAGCTAACTCTGATAATGCCTCCTCTTTATTTTTTGCTTGCAAATCGGTTGTGATTGTTTCTAAATCTATAATGTTACTTATTTCCATGCTGTATCTCTCCCCTCGTTTTGCACGTTATTTATTCTGGTTGAGAACTTCTTCCGCTTTTTGAATCAATTTATTAGGTGACTTAACCGCGATTTCGGTTGGGACTTCGATAATGCGTTTGCCTTCAAAACGTTCCCGGTCCGATATTTTTACATCGATCGCTAAAATAACAATATCAGCTTCCTTGATTTGCTCTTCCGTTAAATCATTCTCTGTTCCAATCGTCCCTTGTGTTTCCATCGCAATCTCATGTCCCGCTTTTTTTGCGGCATTCTCCAATTTTTCCTGTGCAATGTATGTGTGGGCAATTCCTACGGTACACGCTGCTACTCCTACAATTTTCATAACTAATTCCTCCTAGATTTTTATGATTTTTTGTTCAAATGTTTCTTTTTCCTGTGCCTCCAACAATCCATTTAAATACTCCTCATCTGCCAATGTTCTGGTAAATAGAGAAATCTGTTTCTTGGTTTGCTCTGACTCATTTTCCTTTAATAAAATCACAATCAATAAGCGAATATCTTGCGCCTGATCATCCCATGACAGGATCGGATCGGCTAAACGGATAAAAATAATTTGACTTTGCTTGATTTGACTGCTTTCAATATGAGGCAGCATCACATGTTCCGCGATTAGGGTGCTGCCTGCTTGCTCTCTTTTATTCAGCCGTTGAACGATTTTATCTTGCTGAGAAGCGTCATTCGGGCTTACCATCTCAGAAATAAAGGCATGTACCTCTTCTTTTGTCGCTAATTCACAATGGAAATAAACGTGATAGGATAACTTACTGTCCATGATAAACCTCCTCTATCTTGCGCTGAAGTCTCTTCTGATCATCAACGGTAAACATCGCACTCACTAATAAAAAATGAATCGGCATTTGCTCTTCTATCTGAACCGTACTCAGAATCAATTCCACATCGGGATATTTCTCTTGAATCATCCGCATATTTCGGGTAGCAATCACATCAACAATTTCTAATTCGGGAAATTTTTTTGATATTTTTGCCCTGAGAAGCTCGGAAGTTCCTACCCCAGTTGTACACATAATCAATGTTTTGATCGGTCGTTGATGTTGGTTTGTTTCTATGATTTTTGCAAAATAGAGGGTGATAAAGCCATTTTCATCGTCGTTTATCACCGGCAAGTTGAATGTTTCACTTACCAATTTAGATACATTGGCTACACCCATAAATATATCTTCATACGTGATCTTAATTTGACTTAATAAGCTGTTTTTTATGCGAATTTTGTGCTCTAATCGATTTAGCATTGGTTTAATATGGGTAGCAAGATCCATAAAAATAGACTGGTTTTCTATATCGATTCCTAACTTACTACTCATTTCTTCAATATACACTTTCGTCACCTGGATCACTTCGGATGAAAAAGTATTTGACTTTGCAAAAGAACCCTGCATCCTCGATGAAACCAAATACTGATAAAGAAAATAAACCTCGATATCTGGCAATGAACTATGCAAATATTTTTCTATATTATTCACAACTACTTTTGCCACTTGATATAATGCAGAGTCCCTTTTCATATTTGTCATTTCTTCATTAGAAATGGTATCGGTAAAGAGGGCGGCAGAGATTTTCCTTGAACGGCTTAACAGTATATAAAGATGCGAGAAAATGTTTACATTGTATGGATAGGGAATCGTGATATCCAAGTCTTTTTCAATATGTCGTAATTGATCCAATATAAACAGGACATCATATTTATTGAAATTCAGTTCTGTATTGCTTTTTAAATCATCAATATCAATGATGTTGAATATTTCAATGATGTCTTTGATCGCCTTCCTAATATTTATCTCTTCTCCTAAGATAGCTAGTGTGCGGTTTTTCCGCTCTAAAACCAGGTCATACTTTTTTAACTCTTCCCCCATGATCTGTTCATCGTTAAAAATAACCGAGTCTCCAACAAAATAGCTGCTAAATAAGTGATAGATATTGATCGGTTTAGGCGAAGACAGCAATAATTCCTCCATAATACGTTTCCGTCTTTCGTGAGGAGAAAAGCCGTTTTCTTTATCGAGCTTATGACTTTTTTGATAGTTAATAAATTTTTCGTAATCTAGCTTGTACCCTCTCCCTTTTTCCGATAAAATAAGTGGACTATCCTCGTATTCATCGTTTATTTTCTTGATTAAACGATATACTGTTTTTTGTGAAGCATGCAGTATCTCGGTTAGATCCTCAGAAGTTACGTAATCTTGATTTTTGGAAAGAAACAGTAACAGTTTTTGTTCACGATCTTGGGAACTCACAGCCACCCCTCCTTGTTATTTTTATTGTAACGCCAATTAGCGAAAACGTTTCACTGATATGTGACCGTTGCAGTGGTCATTTTTTTGTACTAGCTCATAAGAAAAACTGGGCAAAATTCGTCCGGTCCTTTACGAATAACTAAAAGTAGCCACTGAACTGCCGATAAGATGGATGATGTAAAGTAGTTTGCTTTCTTTAGTGGTGAGTTTGCCCGTTTTTTTTATGCTAGGCGAGCGCTCCGGGAATATGCTGCGCTTTCCGTGGGGCCGGCTTCAGCTAACTTGCAAAAGAAGAGCACTTTTACAAGTGGATCTTCAGCTCGTCCTGGTCCCACAGGAGTCTCCGCATATTCCCTCCGCTAGATTGGCGTACAACAATGGTTATCACTGCAAGGATGAAGCATTCTAGGTACCTAGACACTGTTGAGCCAAAAGGAGAAAATCGTCAGCTGATTCTTCGTCTACGTAATGGATCATGTGGTACAAATATAAAATCATAACGTAGGATCAAACCGTTCTCAGAAAAAGGTTATGCGGTTTGCTTATTGGCAGAAATATAGTGTCTAGAACACTTCATCTTCGCAGCCATTCGATTGTAGTGCTACTACCCAGCGGAGGAAATAGGTGGAGACTCCTGCGAGAATAGCGCAGTGTGAAGACCCCGCAGGAAGCGGTTTTTGCTGACGAGGAGGCTGAGCCAAGCTCGCGGAAAGCGGAACCTATTTCCGGAGCGCTGTCTAGCACTGACAAACAATCAACTTTACTACATGGAATAAATGGTTTGGCTACTTAACATCATCTATCTTATCGGTACCACCATTCGTTCAAGATCAAAATCGGTCCACATCCTATCATACTCAGAATTCTATACTTTTTTATTTTTAAAAAATGACACACAAAAACACTTATAAACAGCGTATACCCAATATACGTTGTTTATAAGTGTTGAAATTTGGATGCTTTTATCTACTTTCGCTTATACATCATTAAACCTGCCATCAGAAAAGGTACACCGGACAGATCGAAAACTATATTCTTATAGCCCATTGCTAAGATAAACATACACCAGGCCGATTGGGGGTTTTTCCTGATTACAAAATAGGCTATAATCTCCAGAATAATAAAAACAGCCGTAGGTATAAGATACAATAAACAAGCTACAATGGCAGCAAAAACAATGTAGTTAAACGGAACACCAGAATAAATCATCGACTGTAACCAATCGATAAAAGAGAAAGACGTCATCGTACCATTCGTCACATTCGGATTAAGAATGGTGTACCCATCAAATTGAGCCAGGATTTTTTGGAATAGGATGAATATAGCGATCCATTGGACCATATTCAAACCGATCCCCAGCAAAATGAGGCGATTAGCGATTTTGCTCATACAGATATGCTCCTTCGTTAATGATGAACGTTGTTTGTTCACTAAAAAATAATAACATATTTTCCCGTGTTTTTAATATCTATTTGTTTAAATCTAATGTCGACTTCATCTTTTTTGTTTACATTTATAACCTAATCTATGAGAGAGGCATTCATTCCAATTATATCATTTGGACCAACAAAGGGTGCTATCCTCTCGGATCTGCACCCTTTGTTTATATCAACCTTCCCTTTCCGTATCAATAAGAAAAGTAACACCAAATTTATCTATTAAGCTCCCACAAGCAGCACTAAATGAAGTTTCTTGGAAAGGCATCTTCACTTTACCTTCCTTTTCTAAAGCTTCGAAAAATCTTCTAGACTGTGAGACATCCTTTGTTGAAATACAAATCGTGACTTGATTGCCCTGTACAACAGGCAACGTACTTGGGCTATCGGAAATCATCAGCTCCGAAGCACCAATTCTCAACTTCGCATGTGCCACTAGATGTTTCAATTCGTCAGAGGGAAGATCTGGTACTTCCTCGTATGATATGTTCGTGACAACTTGGGCCTCTAAGGTTTCTTCATAAAACTGAATGGCTTCTTGCGCATTGCCATCCATCATGAGATAAGGGATAACTTTTGCTGTCATTCTTTTTCCTCCTTTATGTTGGACTTCTTTTATATTATCATGGTTATCCCTGTAGTATTTCTTCTCAATTGCTGTCTTTTTGACTACCTTTTTTCGCCCATATCATGTACAACAAACCGGACAAATAACGCTCTTCTCTCATCAATTTCAGTTCCGATTGCTTTATCATAGCCGAAATATTTCTGTTCTGATGACACCCCACAACCCTTACGGCCAATGGATCAATCATTTTTTGCATCCCTGCCCAAAACTTGTTGGTACAAATGCCATGTTCCAACAGCAGTATTTTTCCTTCTGGCTTACACCACTTTTGAAAACTGTTGAGCACATCGACAGGCTTTTGATAGGCGTACAAGCTAGTAGAAGATATAATCGTGTCAAAGCTATTCTCATCAAATACCATGGTTTCGACATCTTTTTGGAGCAAAGTCGTTGAAAAAGGATAATCTTTTGCGGCACGCTCTGCCTTTTTCAACATTTCTTGACTAAAATCTAACCCAATTAATTCAATATCACTACGGTAACAGGGAAAATTAAGTCCTGAACCAATAGCAACCTCTAACACCTTCCCTCTTGCTTCTGGAAAAATTCGTTGACGAAACTTATATAATGGATCACTGTCTCGTCGCTTATCGTACTTTGCTGCCTGCTTATCAAATTTTTTTATTAATGATGGACGATTCATTTCATCCCTCGCTTTCTGGGTCGCGAAAGTCATCTTCATTTAACGGAAATGGTTTATTATTTTTGAGCACGTTTGTCTTTCTTTTTACTCCATTATCTATTTCATTATGTGTCTTGCTTAAATCAAGTACATGCAAGATAGCTTCCACTACTTCATTCGGACAGTCGATATGAATCGTGGCATGGCCGGCATTTTCCAGTATTCGATGTTCTCCATTTGGAACGGAATTGGCTAAATTATGATAAATGGTGGCTTTCATTTGATTGAATGGCTCTGTTATCTCTCGCAGAAATGATGGACTTGTCAGCAAAGATGTGATAGAGTCAACTCCCATCGCTGTAAATACAATCAACGGAATATCCGGCATATCTCCTCCTGTACGGACCTCGGGATAAAGTTGGTTATTCAAATTATTCTTTTCCGTATACATGTTCAAAAGGTTTCTGAGGTGATATTCAATCAATGGTTCGCGTATTGAATCTGGCCACATGGAAAACATTTGCTCATATATACTACGAAAAGATTGTTTATAGGTTAGCAGCGCCCGAATTACCGTAAAACTTTGCGAGAGCAGGTAACGTTTCTTTAACTTTGGCGCATAAGTATGGAAGTCTTCATGAGCCGGTTCTAACAAAAGCGTTCCAGCTACCTCGCTTGGAAACCGTTGAGCATATCGACGGGCGTATATTCCTCCCAATGAATGACCGACGAACAGATAAGGAGCTGGTACATCTGCTGTATGCAACAGACTCCGCAATTCATCTGTAACCTCTTCCGCACTTCTAGGCAGCTTCACCTGACTACTCCAACCCGTTCCAGATCGGTCGTAGATGACAGAAGTTGTATGCTTACTGATACAGTGGTGGATATTTAGATAATCAAGCCCCACCATACCCGCAGCAGGCAAAAATACAACAGTCGGACCACCAGAACCAGACTTGTATAAAAACAAAGAAGTTCCATCCACATTGTAAAGGTTTTTAAATAAATGTTCACTGTCTTGAGACTGGCTGCTTTGGTATTCCTTTTTGTGATCTTTTATTATCATATCAACACCTCCAATCACTTATTTTTGTTTAGCTCACACCTCCGCTGATGTTTAGCGTCCGTTTCCGTCACTTATCTCCTTTGATCTGCTGGCATCTTAAAGTGGGGCTTACGAACGGTTAACGCCCTAACAATAGGAGATCATTTATAAAAAACTTTCCTGAGTTCATTCAGATACCCATTCAGCTCCGCAATAATCTGGTCATAATCTAACGTAGCGGCGTTCGTATCCCTAATCCCCTCAATTATTTGATTGGTAAAGCCAATATTGGACCAAAGAATAAGCTGTTTACATTTTTCAACATCCAAGCCCTCTTTAAATTTAGATATATCAATCGATTCAAACATGGTTTCCTGACACCAGGATAATTTTTCACTCACCCTCTTTTCCAGTTCTCTATTTACCTCATCTGACTCCACTTCAGAAGAAATTTGAATAAATTCAAAAATCCAAGGATACTTTTGGATCAAATCGAGCTGAAGAAGATAGGAATGTCGCAGTTTTTCAAGAATATCAGATTGATAAAAATTCATTACATCTAGATATTCTTCATCAATCAGCTTCGTACAATAATCATACAAAAATAAAAAAAGATCCTGTTTGCTATTTACATAGTGAAACATTAACCCCTTTGAAATACCCGCCTCTTTTGCAATGATATTTGTTGAGGCACGCCGAAAACCTTTTGCAGCGAATTCCTTTAATGCAGCGTTTAAAATAGGATCCCTTCTTTCGGGTTCCAGCTTCAAAATTTTTAGTTCCATCGTAACCACCTTTATACATTTTCCTATTAGGTCAATATTAGTTTATCTTCTTTTACCTAAAAGGTCAATATATATTAAGAAAAAACGTGTGACAAGCAAGTCTTTGCTTGCATTATTTTCTGATAATACCTCGTTTGATCCATTCGTGTGAATGGATCAAGAGCACCTATCCGATTAATGAGAAATGGTTTCATTCAACTTATATCGTCAAAAGAAAATGCTGACTACCTATAAGGAGGGATGTGTTAAGTAGATCCTCTTTACCGAGTGGTGAGCTTGATCGTTTTATCTGCGCTATCTAGCACGGACAAACAATCGACTTTAACACATGGATAAACAGATTGGCTACTTCACGTAACCTATCTTATCAACACCCCGGTTCATTACCCTTCCATGTCTTATTACCTCATATTCTATGCTTTTCTAGCATATTAAAAACGTCTGATGCGGATCATAGCATCAGACGATGACAAAAAATAATTTTATTTCACTTCTGAAAATCTGTATATTTCTTCAAGAACGACGGTTATATTATCCACTAGTAAGGCGTGACCCGCGTGAATGGGGCTATAAACAAAATCGATGGCAGCATGCTGGAAATCCTCGATGATTTCCATGGTCATCTCGTTAGTTGTAATACGATCCCGTTCTCCCCATAGTACAAGAACAGGGACGGAGATATGTCTTACTTCACCAGTACCATTAACCATACTGATATTAAACTTATTTGCTGCATAGGCTGCATCTAACATATTTCGTTGCTGCGTTGCACTTGTTAAATACTTCTGATAACGCTCTTCCGATGGAGCATTAGCGGAATATAGCACTTGGTCCATCGCAGTTCTGAAAAAATCAACATTTTTCATTTGCTGTGCTTCCAACATCCTATTAAAACCCGGATCAGCCGCTAGTTGATCTCGTGATTGAATTCTTTTACCGTCGATGTCCATAGCTGGGAATCCTCTTGTAGAGATGGAAGAGAGTAAAATCATTTTGTGGATATACTCTGGATAATTTGCAGCAAACTGCATAGCCACACCGCCACCATTTGACCATCCTATCAACATAAAATTCTGCAAAGCCAGCTGATCCACCAATTGTTTCACATCTTCAGAAAAGTCACGGATCGAATGGACCGGCTGATGATAAGACGATTCTCCATATCCTCGTAAATCCACTGCATAGACGGTAAATGCTGGATCCAATTGCTCCATTAATAAATCCCATTGAGCAGAAGAGGCCATATTTCCGTGGATTAACAAAATAACATGTTCTCCACCTTCCCTCTTCTCATAATAGAGATTCTCACCATTGTTCAATGTAATATTCATACATGTCCTCCTTTTAGACACAAAAAACTCCTAATCTAGTGGGATAGGAGAAATCTACATGACTAATAAAACGGCCATCCTTATACCAAGATGCCAAAAAATCACATAATCCTATCCAGAAGAAAATAAGACAACTCCATTTTCACACAGAATAGCATTATTTGATCATTGGCATGAACACCCTTTCATTTCGATGTAATATTATTTTAGCAAATCTTTCGAAAAAATAAAACATTAAAGAAAACAGTCTTATCATTTACAGATCATTGTTCATCTATGTCAACCATTGACATAAGATGGTTTTCAATAATGCTTCGGATATAGGACGGGCTATAGCGCTCTGGATGAAACAAGGCGTGGATAGCTAACCCATCGATCACACTATACAATTTCTCTAATTCCATATCTCTTGAAACCTCTTGTCTCAATAAATCATTCTCTTCTAGCATCGTTAAAGCTAGTTCAATAACTTTGATAACATCATCGTAACTAAGGTCAAACCCCTCCTCTTTCCGACAATGTGTAATAAAAGCAAACCAAACTTCCATTTCCTTTCTTGAAATTTCACTATAAGGGGTTATCTCCATAAGCAGTTGAACCACCTTCTCTAAAACAGGAATATCCTTCTCCCATATTATTTTCAGCCGGCTCTCCACCTTATCCTTTAATAAATCCATCGCAAAAGTAAGCAATTCTTTGCGTGTAGGAAAATAATACCTAAGAGCAGATTGAGAGATCCCCGTTTCTTCTGCTATTCTTCGTGTCGTCGCCTGTTCAATTCCCTTTTGAGAGATAATGTCCCATGTAGATTTTGCTATCAATTCCCGACGTTTGTGATGATCAACTATTTTTGGCATAGGACGATTATAACAGAGAAATAAGAAAAAATAAATTTTATCACTCGCATGAGCAGAAAAAGGTTGCGCACTACTAAACGCTATGATAAAATCTTTTTTAACTCAGTTGAACTAAAAAGATCGAATATAGAACCTATTTAGAAAAGCAAAAGGAGTATATGCCATGAAGCAGAATCGGATAAGGTTATTAGATGTATTAAGAGGTTTTGCTATTATTGGCACTTTAGGAACGAATATTTGGTTATTTGCTCAACCTGGAAATATTATGGGTGTTTTTTCAAATGAGAATTGGTGGGAAAGCTTCGCCTCTTTCCTAACAGCTTTCCTATCCGTATTTGTTAATGGCAAGTTTTTAAGCTTATTGACCATCCTGTTTGGGATTGGTCTGGAATTAAAATACCGTAAAGCTATGAGAGAAGGCCTGCCGTGGATTCGTATGTATCTTTGGACGATGCTTTTATTACTTTTAGATGGGTTATTACATTTTATTTTCGTATTTGAATACGACATATTAATGAGTTATGCCCTAACAGGAATGATCGTTGCATTCATCATTCGCTACCGTGAAGAGATAATCAAGCGATCAATGATCGTATCAGCAATAATTCATTTTACGGGAATCATACTAGTTTCTATCGGATGGGTCTTCTTAATAAAAGACGAAGTATTTCTATCTGAAATGACAAGAATGTCTCATGAAACAACACAATTATACGCTAACCAAAGTTACTGGCAGCAAATACAATTTAGAATGAATGACTTTTGGGGGTTGAGAATAGAAGCGATTCTGATCATCTTTATGAATATAACCTTATATATTTTAGGCATTCGTCTTTTTCGTGCCGGCGCTTTTTCAAATAATGACAAGGCACAACGCATTAGAAAAAAATTAATGATATACGGTCTCGGGATAGGAATACCATTAAATTTACTGACATTAGTTCCTGGCGGATTTTTCGATATTGCATCTCGCTATGTATTTGCTCCGATTTTGGCATTAGGCTATATTGGCTTATTCGCTTGGGTACTGCAAAAAGCATGGGCTCCTTGGCTAATCAAGCGATTTGAATCCATCGGAAAAACGGCATTAAGTTGTTATATCTTACAAAACATCCTGGCATCTATTATCTTTTACGGCTGGGGACTCAGTATGGCTCCCTTGTCTTCTGCTTATGTTGTCATACTACTTTGGATCCTCCTAACCATAGTGATGATGGGCGCTGCTGAACTTTTTGTGAAGTATATAGGTACTGGACCGCTCGAGTACTTGTGGAGGAAGTTATCCTACTCACCATTTAAAAAATAAAGCGAGATGGTTAGCGCCCATTGTCCCGTACTTGGGCGTTTGACACTGTCTTAAACAACGATTTCAGTCATTGAATTCTCTAACTAATTTAAAACGGGATTATTTGCTGCTTGTTGTCATGATACATCACAATGATAAGGAACTACTTGCTTGTGAAAAACGTAAGAGACAGGAGCTCTTGAACATCCTCTACTCATTGCTCCACATGTCTACTCTCTCTTGTATTCCCGTAAACATCTGCTCTGGCATCTGTTTGATTTCGACATCCTCTCCCAGAAAAAGCAGCCAATTTATCATCTCCTGTAATGCTTCTTTGTGATTCAAATCCACAAACGTTTGTAGTATAGCAGTCGTTTGATATGGATTCGTATAAGATAGCGAAACCGTTAATGGGTGGTACTTCTTAAATTGAACAATGGCCTTTGGTCCCAATTCAAGGACAAGATTATCCACCTCTTGTTGCTGTTTCTTTTTTTCTAACAGTTGTTTTTCACTCATTCGTTTTTGTACAGCGTAGGTTTTTACATCGATAAGATGATCGACTGGAATCAGCTGTATCTTTTCTTCTTCCAAATGAAAACCTTCAATCAGCCAAAGACTTTTTTCACGATAAAGATGGAGCAGGTAGATGGGATAAGACTTGCTTTTTCCATCTTCCAGAACCTCCATTGATAAATAGCGATCTAACAACAAGGTTTGGATCAACTGCTCCAACATGGGATGGGGCAGATCGGACAGATCAAGCAAATCGGGATTGTGCGGATTGGTACCTTCAAAAAGCAAGATTTGATTCAAAAACACCAGGTCATCCTGTTGATTTTCGGGGATAAGACCGAGCAATTTTTCTGCTAAAGACTGACGACTCTTCAAAAATGGAAGCTGCTGATTCCTGGTAGCCATAAAGGCAACAAAAAGGGCTTTAATCTCTGTAGCAGTGAAACGAATGGCGGGTAGAACAGCGTTATTCATGACAAAATAACCTCCATCTCTCCCAACCTCAGCGACAAGCGGCATCCCCATCGCCTCCATTTCTTTAATATCCCTTATGGCTGTCGAACGAGAGATATTAAATTCCTGCATAATCTCCGAGATCGTAAAACGAGAACGATTATTGATATATCGCATGATAATATTAATTCGCTCCACCTTTTTCATAAAAACCTCCTAAATTATACTTAAACAGTGTCATTTTTTGACATGATTTAAAGTTAGTATAAATGTATCAAATGAAAAGGTAAAGCAAGACTATCACCTGCGGGGAGGTGAGGTTCCCTGGCATCATTTGGTACTATTATAGAAAAGGATGGTGTTCACTATGACAAACTACACCCTAGAAACAAAAGACAGCTTTGTTGTGTTAGGCTTCGGAACGGAGATGAAGAGTAGTTATACAGATCAAGCCGGTCTCACCAAAGAAAAATCAGATTTTTGGGAGGCGGTCCAACAGGATGGCAGACTTGACAGCTTAAAATCCCTTGCAGCAAATGATTATATTTTCGCTGTGAATGAAGCGGTCAATAACAAGATGATGCATTATGCCGGGGTGATGACAGCGGAAACCTTACCGGAAGCGACAAGAGTCATCCAATTTCCACAAAGGGAATACCTTATTGTGAGGGCAGAAGAGGAGACACCAGAAGCATTGCGCGAGACATTAACCGGCATTGCCTTTGGTCAAGCTCTTCCAGAAGCAAAAGAGGTGGCCTATGTCGGCGGCCCCAATGCAACCGTGGAAATGGGACAGAAAAATGGCAGGGTATATGGGGAAATGTGGATTCCAGTTGTAAGACAATAGACATAAGAAAGCACCCATCATTCTCCAGATGGGTGCTAATTTCTGACAAACAGACAGCCTCCACTATACTATCGTGTGATTTCATTATGCTCTTCCTCCATCATCTCTTTAAAAAAAGCACGAATCCGATGATCACCATAACTTGGTGCCGTCAAATCATGGGTCATCACATTAAAAAAGAAACGGAATAAACCATAATTGTGATTGCCAGACCACTTCAACAGCTTGGAAATCAGGTTAAAAAGGGCCGTTGGAATACGTGTCGCACGCTTCCTTTTGTTCAGCAAATCAAAAGCGAGCTGAGCCATTTGCTGATAACTAAAGGTCTCAGGTCCACCGACATCAAGGGTTTGATTTGATTTAGCAAAAGATCGGATACAGTATTGGGCTAAATCTTCCCCATGGATTGGATTCATCCTTGCTCTTCCATCCCCAATCAAGAACACTCTGCCATTTTGCGCCATCCCCAACAATGAAGCTATATCTGAAAAATAGCCAGTCGGTCTAATGATCATATGATCGATACTTGACGCTGTTAAAACCTCCACGAATTTTTCTTTCGCTTCAATTAAAGGTCCCGGTTCCTTCCAATCATCCGTACGATACACGTGTACATAGATAAATTTGGCAGCATGACTGCGCTCTGCCTCTTTCAACAAATTCAGATTCCCTTGGTAATCCACATCATGAAAAGTAAGGCCATTTCTCTCTCTTGTCATGCCAACGGTTGAGAAAACATAATCAATATGATCACATATATTTGTTACTGTTTCCGGCTTGGTGATATCGCCGATGACAACTTCATCTACATCTTCGGCAATCGAAGGAGCAAAAGCATTCCCGATTTGGTCCAACTTGTCCGGATCTCTCACTAATACCTTGGTATAAAACCCTTGCTTCTTTAGCTCTTTTACCACATATCTTCCTAAATACCCTGTAGCCCCAGCAACTAACACATGTTTCATACTACCTTTCCTCCTATCAACCTCAAATATTTCCTTTTAAGTATTTTTTAGAACAAAAAAGCTAATTCTCATTAAAATACAACCGTCCATGATAGAATAACCTTAACCTGCAAATTTCTTTGTTGGTTGTACCATCTATTATAGAGAATGGCGGTGCATATGAAAATGAATAATACGCATAAATTTAATGGAAAAGCAATGACCTATTCGAAATATCGCCCTAGTTATCCTGATCAACTTATTCTGGATATGATAACAGAACATCACCTGAAGAAGGACTCTCGCATTGCTGACATTGGTTCTGGCACCGGTAATTTCGCCAAAAAAATGTTAGATGTAAACCTTCACGTATTGGCTGTAGAACCAAATAAGGAAATGCGTCATATCGCCGAACAGCAGCTGCAAAACAAGAACTTGTTTACTTCTATTGACGGGACAGCAGAGCAAACTACCTTATCAGCCAGCAGCGTTGATTTAATTACGGTTGCTCAAGCCTTTCACTGGTTTCACACAACAGCGTTCAGAAAAGAATGTCATCGCATCTTAAAGCCATCTGGAAAGGTCCTGCTTATTTCCAACAGCCGTGTCCTAGAAGCACCGATCATTCAAGATACCATCACTATTTATACAAAATATTGCCCTGATTTTCGCGGTTTTTCCAATGGCATAGAGGAGTCTTCAGACATTTATCAGGATTTTTTCAACAATGGAAAATATCAGCTGCACACTTACAGCTTTCCACTCACTTATGATAAAACAAGCTTTATCGGAAGACATTTATCTGCTTCTTATGCACTAAACAAGGCGAACAAAGACTTTCCCTTTTTTGTGGAAGCATTTAGTGAACTGTTTGAGAGATATCAGCAATCTGGGATTATCACCCTGCCTAATCAAACCGTCACTCGCTGTGGATCGGTATTCTGAGTCATTCAACCACCCTTTTCACCTGGGAACAGCGAGAGTTTGCGACATTTCGTTTTTTGCTTTTTCAATTACTTCCTTAATGAATGGTTCCTTTTGTTGTGTGTACATGGGTCTATCATATTTATACGCAACAGCAAGTTGACTTTTCAGTGAAGCATACTTTTCCGCAGCATCTGGATGTTCCCTAAGATAATCACGAAATAATAATTTTTCATTCCATTCTTTACGATCCATTTCACAAAGATGTAAATGACAAGTCCCTTGCCCCCTTGCTTCTTTCCTAAAGAACCTTCTATCGATTAATTCGGCTTTTGGAACATACTGATATTCTATTTCTTTTAACGGGGCAATCAAAGTAGATACGATATTTACATCCTCTACCGCTACCATTATGTCAATGATTGGCTTGGCCTTTAGTCCTTTTATAGCTGTGCTTCCAATATGTTCAATTCCTTTCACTCGATTCCCCAAAGCAGTTACAATAAGCTTTCTCTCCTCAGCAAATTGGATTTTCCATTCTTGATTATACTCACTCAAGTTTACTGTCGGTTTTGTCATTATGCTTCCCACCTATCCATTAAATGAGGTAATTAAAAATCTAGCAATATATCTATTAGCTTACTGCTGAATCCGCTGTTCACTCAGCCTCAATCAGACCTGCTACAAAATTTTTTATTTCTCCCATATAGCATTAGCTATAGTAACCACTTGTTTTAGCTTGTCCCATTGCTCTTCTTCTGTTAACGCATTTCCTTCTTCCGTACTGGCAAATCCACATTGAGGACTTAACGCTAGTTTGTTGAGATCCGCATATTTAGAGGCATAGTGCTTGTGTTCTAAGAAGACTGCCTACATGGTCTGCTCGTAATGGTTTATTGATCATCCATATTTCCCCCTCGTATACTAGTTGTTTTATCCTTATGTATCGCTAAATTAACTCTCACACTCTACAGTTAGAATATCAAACGCGACAAACTATTACAATATATTCCAAAATGATAGATGATATAACCTTTCAATTATCTCCCCTTTCTTGACATTGATGGAATCATGGTCTATTTTTGTTAAAAGGATGATAATGTATGAATAACAAGGTACAACTATTTTGGGATGATTTTTGCGCAGTCACTCACCAAGAAGGGCTTGAATTTACCGATGCCTTTTCATTCGGTACTTCTGCTGATTGGCTAGCGGATTTAGTTATGGAAGGAAAGGAAATAGCGACATCTTCCGGTTTTGTGTTTTATGAATTAGAAAAAGAAGTCTTACCTAAACCTGATGAATATTACATCATTTTAGATGGACAGGAAGAACCAGCAGCTATTATTCAAATCCAATCCGTTGAAGTAGTTCCTATGAATGAAGTATCCGAGGAATTTGCTCTAGCAGAGGGCGAAGGGGACTATTCGTATTGGTGGCAAGCACACGAAACTTTTTTCACTGCATCATTAGCGGAATACAATATGGAATTTTCACCTGACATGTTAGTGGTGTGTGAACGGTTTAAGAAAGTGTATCCTAATGAAAAAGGAACACCTATTAATCAATAACGACAAAAGGAGAGATTATCATTGAGTAATGTTCTAATTTTAGGAGCAAATGGTCAAATTGCCCGAAACGCCATTGATTTATTTCTTGACACAACGGATGCAAACTTAACGCTTTTCCTTCGTAATGCAAGCAGACTAAACATCAGCAATCCAGATCGAGAACACGTCATTGAAGGAGACGTAACAGACATTGAAAAATTGAAAGAAGCGATGGTAGGTCAAGATGTAATCTACGCAAATCTAGGTGGTTCAGATTTTGTACAACAAGCTGAAAGCATTGTGGAAGCGATGCATGCAGCCAATAAGAAGCGAATTATTTTCATTAGCAGTCTGGGCATTTACGATGAAGTACCCGGAAAATTCGGTGAGTGGCATAAGAACACACTGGGAGAAATATTAGTAATAGATCGAAAAGCCGCGGACGTTATAGAAGCCTCTGATTTGGATTATACGATTTTAAGACCAGCTTGACTAACGAATAACGATGAAATCGACTATGAAACCACCCAAAAAGAAGAAGTTTTTAAAGGAACTGAGGTTTCACGCAAGAGTGTCGCTGCCTTAGTTGTCAAACTAGCTGAATCACCGGAAATGGAAATCCACCGTAGTTTGGGTGTCAATAAGCCCAACACGGAGGGAGATAAGCCTGCTTTTGTCAAATAAGTGTACAAACCTTATTTCTAGAAGTGAACATTCCACTGCAAATAAAATGAACGCATCGAACAATTGGTTCGATGCGTTTTATGATACTTAAAAATACTTGTTGAACACTTCTGTCGCCTCACGAATTCTCCATCACTGCTTTATTTCTCTTTTATAGAATAGCGAATCCATAATGTATCGTGTTCCAATTCCTTAACGGATTCAAGTTGAAAAGCTGTTTCTTTAATGTTGGAATAGGGTTCTTTTGCGGCAAAGAATCGGTGACCAGCTGGATCAGCATTCGCGATAGGAGTCAAAATGACACTGATTTCATCCGCCAATCCGTTTTGAACGAAGGACCAGTTCATGGTTCCGCCTCCGCCCACCATCATTCGTTCGACATGGAAGAGATTATAGAATTTATCCAACATCACTTCATAATCAATTTGTTCTTGGCCCGCAATAATATAGGAGATTTCTTTTCTTCTGAGAAAATCTTTATAAGCATTGGAGGCTTGCTCCGTTAAGACTTCTACAATATGAGAAGAGATACTACCGTAACCAAAAGTGTTTTCTTCAAAGCCTAATTCTCCACGTGGATCGATAGAAAAATAATACATAGCAGCATCCGTATTCGCTATATAATCACCCTCCGGTACAGGAGCTGCTTTCTCGTCTAGCTCTGGTTCTTTGTAGTGAGTAATATTATCTTGTGTCGTCGTTTTACCGTTCAGATAACCTTGTATGCCAAACTGTTGTTTTTCAGGATCTAAAGAAAGTTCTTGATATTGTCGACTTGCTTCTTCAAATTCCCGCAAATTCATTATATCCAAGTTACCGTCTATCGATGTATGTGTGTGTATAATAACATAAGGTTTATTCATGTTCATCCTCCTCTTTCTTAATGCATTGCAGTTTATGGTCTAATTTCTTCTTATGCTCCCAGCATTTCTTTTCCATACCTCCCATTTAAACCCCCTTTCCCATATTTCTCCCCAGTATATAAGTTAGAGTTGACTTTAAGGCAACCTTTTACTTCAACATTTAGATTACCATTCATTTTTTTAAAAAAATCAATCGATTGTCTAAATATTTCACACAGAAAGGCACTCCCTCTTATTCTGTTCCAACCTCCTATATTTCAACAAAATTATCTAAAATAGTTAAACCGGCTTATTTCTTCAAAAGCTTTAAGTAAATCATCATAAGAGTATGTAAAGTCACTATCTATCCATTTCATCAGAATATTCCATATTCCACCAGCATTAAAAGCTGAAGCAAATTCCATGTTTTCTTCGCTTATAGAATAGGTGAATTTGTCTTTAGTCATGCGATGAATAGAAGGCAAATGTTTATTAAACGTTTTCAAAAGCAAACTGTCTAAATCATTTTTCCGAATCATGGTGATAAAGTCGATATGCTCTATCCAAAATGCAATAAAGATTTTCGCTACTTTCCCCATGTCCATATTTTCTCCAGGCCTACCTTCCCTTTACTAGATACCAGTTTCACTTCATGAAAAAAAGGCGCTAATTCCGTTTTAACTTGTTCTAAAATAACTTCATCAGTAATTGGTATATCCATAAGCCCGTTTATTTGATTTTTTGTCATACGCAAGAAAAAATGGGTGACGTTTGTTTCTTTTGGTTCATTACATAGGGTTAGTTTGTTTATCGAAAAATCAAGCCCAAAATAATTCCCATTTTTTTCACCCTTAATCTTCGGCACTTCTTGTAACCATTGCATACAAAATCTCCTTATCTTTTTTAATTTGTCCATTCATTTTAAAAGTAGTTTGTAAATCGTTATCAATAGGTTGAAATAGCGCTAATCCTTTTGCGTTTTGTAACAACAAGATAAACTGTTAACAGGATACAAACTAATAATAACAAGTGAAACATCGTATGGAGTGTATTCGGTACGATTCCGTTTATAACCGGTAAAAAAGCATGGGTATTGCCAAACATCGCGGTATATCCTTCTACTTTTTCCTCTGCACCAATACCAAATAAATACGGAATCCACCACGACATAACCGCTCCTAGCAAGATACATGAGGGATGAACGATCAGCCAAATTCTCGCCCAAATAGGATATTTTTTCCCTGCAAAAAAGAGGAGGCCTGCCATTAAAAGCACAATTTGAACAACACCAATCAGGGTAACGATTAATATTTCATTCATGGATCGCTCCGAAGTAATAGCTGCCACATCATTTAACCGCCCTAAAGGCACCAAGTCCTGAACAATCATAAATAACAATATTGCGGTATATCCTCCAATCAGTAATTTCTCTGCAAAAAGCAATTCCTTTTGCATGCAACTCCTCCCATTCTCTTACTGCAATTAGTTGGTCTCCAACACCTTATAGCTATCATATCGTATGCGTGACTAATTAATAATGGACTTCAGCAGTATTGTAGGCTAGGCCTTGAGGCTTATTTAGTAAGATATGGAAGGCATGTGGTATTATACGAGTATCAAATACCCCATACCATAACAAGATATTTCAAATCGGCTACAAAACCTAGATAATTGCAGGAAATATTAAAAATCTATAACTTTCCTTAACACACCATTCTATTCCTGCCCTCTCTTCTCCACAAATAACAAGATAAATGTGGCGACAGGGCCTAATACAAGAGATAATAAAAACCAGTTTAATCCTGTCCTGTTTTTCCCTTGTGCAAGTGCCGCATTGATCAGCGACAGAGTGCCCCAGCCCACAAAAAATTGATTATCCATTAATGTTCCTCCTCCTTCAGCAGATACATAACCTATTGATCTTCTGCAGTCACTAACTCTCTTTCATACAAAACATGCCTTCGGATTAATAAGCATGAGGACAACGGCGGTTACCGCATAAAAAATCGCATTATACATCATGATATCAATCACGGCCCAATTTATGATACCAGCAAAGAAATTAAACAACTGATGGATCATAATGGGGACCATTAAATTCTGATTTAAGTTATAGAAGGCGGTCATGACGATCTTAGTCGCTATAATCGCCACCATAAAACATAGAATATATTGAATCAACTCCACACCCATAAATCCGGTAGTAAACCAGATAGGCAGATGCCACATTCCCCACCAGAATCCTATGATGATGGATGCCATTAAGGACGAATATTTCTTTTGAAGCTCGATTTGGGCAAAGCCTCTCCAGCCTAGTTTTTCTCCTAGTGGTCCTGCCAGAAGGTTTGTCATAAAGAAATAAAACAACATTCCCCCTGAAGAAATAGTAAAAACAGAGTGGGCTTCACTATCCCTAGATACCAGCAGCAAAACCAGCAAGCATAGAATAATTTGAATCACTATGGCTATAACAATCACAGAGAATTTGATTTTATGTTTAAATTTAGCTCTCGATAGAAATTTACGGTGATCACATCATATATATCGAAATGACTGTATTTTCTATAGCCATTTTCCTCCTCCTGCTTCAGATTTACTAATTCCTTTTCTTCGTAAAACTTCAATGTATCTCGAGATACACCTAAAAATGTAGTGACTTGCCAATGGTATACATGGTATCCTCCTCGCGTCACTGCTTGCTTTTGTAGCCTTCATTTCTCTTTTAGGCTAGCTCCCTCAGTTTTTTACGATAGGCAAAGTAAGGCATGCTGGTAAACACTAGAGGAATAAGCGTCATTCCAAAAATAACAGCTAATATCACACTAATAAAATGAGGTAGCGCAAAATATTCTGCCAAGGCAAGTAGTAACACACTTCCCAGGACAATGGTAAGGAAATGCACGGCATACTTGCCACAAAATCGTTTATCCTGTTCAAAACGTTCACGCAAACTATCCTTATCTGAGTAAATTGGTTTTGTACCTGAAGGCGCGGAGAAATAATGGATATCCCCCATGGAATAAAGATGAGTCCAGCCTGCCTCTTTGAAAATCAAAAAGTAGTCTTCATCCGCATCTTGCTGCGTATCAACCGAATAGATAAGGTCTTGAGGTTCCCCTTTTCTCAAGCGGTACCCTAAAAACTGATTCCCTGTTAAAATCCATCCTTGCTTCGCATAATCACTCAATCGTTCCATATCTTTTTCTTCGCCAAAGGCCAATCCTTCACTTGGCATATATTTATATTTTGTCATGTCTTTACGCACCCTTGTTAGCTTGCTGTATATTCGTTCCTTCTAACGGCTTACTCCGGCTTATAAGCAGGATCAAACGAAGAAGTCGCAGGAGTATCCATTTTGTATTCACGCTTTTTCTCTTTCCTTTGACTTAAAACCTCTTCACCGTGTGCTACCATCTGGCGCCTATGCTCGATCGCTTTTTCCAGTAAGGCAACACCTGATTCTGTCGCTATATATGTCTTGCGCTGGGGAGTGGAATCCTCTGATTGCACAATCAATCTTGCTTTTTCGAGTTTCTTTAGTGTGGTATACATCGAAGCTGGGCCTACAGTAAATTGATTATCTGTTAATGTTTCAATATTCTTCATAATCAGATAGCCATGCTTCGCTTCCAACACAGATAATAAAATGTAAAAGGCTGTATCCGTTAATTCACCTGATTCCAAAGCATCTGAACGAGCCATGTCTTTCCTCCTTCACTATATCATTTAATGATATGTCATTAAATGTACTATATCATTTATTGATACATAAGGCAAGTAGCTTTTCTAACATTGTCAGTTAACTATAAAAATAACCACCGCTAGCTTTATTAAGCCTAGCAGTGGTTCCTTTTGTTCATTATAAATTTTGTGTTGTGATCTTTGAAAAGGTTATTGCACTGGCGTTAATCATGACGAATAATCTAACTAATGACATTACACTTCTATTTTTCTATAAAAAATAGAAGTGTAATGTAATTTATTTTTATGTATAAATATGGTATAGCTAAAACTATTAAAGCAAATTGTGGTATTCTCTTCTTCCGTCAACTATGGCATAAATAATAATGGTCTGTTCTGTATCATTAATCTTATAAAAGACAAGAGGCCGCTCTACAATTACTACTCTATACCCATGCTTTTTTAAAACCGAATACCTCGGCTCACTACCCGACTTAGGAAATTTTCGAAGGCAATGAATAGCGCCTTCGATTTTATCCAAATATGCTAGTGCGATATCTTCATTTCCAGAATCATCAGCAATATAAAAGATAATATCACGGAGTTGATCTTCTGCCTTATCCGTTCTTAGTATTTTATACTCCATTTGTTTTCCTTTCCAATAAAGATGTACGAAGATCATCAAATGAATGCTGCATTGGTGCTACACGTTCATTTTTCACATCTTCTTCAGCATCTGCAAGTGTTCGAAGTAGTTCTAACTCCGCTTTCATTTGATAATAATCCTGCAAACCTAGAACTGCTGTATCACCTCTTCCTTTTACGATCATAATTACGGCATTTCTAGAATTTTTGCAATAATTAGATATCTTATTATAATGATTTCTAAGATCTGCTGACGGCCTAATATCTTCACCCATGGTATCACCTCTTCTCAAAGTGTTAATCATATGATAATATGACTAGGAAGTGCAATAAGCATGAACAACTATCTCTATGACCAGCAGACTTCCTTGATCTCATAGTCTTCCGAGGAATCTGCCTCCCCTGTTAAACACGCAAAACAGCTTTGGTAGGCAACCGCACTACCAATCGCCCAGATTTCCTGACCACATCTCCTGCATTTTTCTCCGTTTTTCTTATCTTGAACTGCCTGTTTCAAGCTTTTTCTTAATTGTTTTGGATCTGTATCAGGATTTCCTTTGCAATGTTTTTTTACATAATCTTCCATCGATATTGGTTGCATTACTGTTGCTCCCCTCTCCATGTTCCTCTTTATTTTATCGCAATTCTTTAATGATGAAAAATATTTCTTATGCAAGAACAGCCTCCGTTAAATCAGCCCTGAAATGTATATGGAGAAGACGCTTCAAGTATACTTTCTACCCCATCAGGATGGTAAGGCATGAACTTATTTGCGGTTTGCACATCCACCCATCGGATCTCCGATATTTCCTCTTCATCTTGAATCAAAGGAGTTCCACCTATTATTTTGGCTGTAAACGTAAAAAAGATGGCATGATGGCCCTTTTCTATAAAAACAGCTTCATTCACTGCAGCAATTTTCTCAACTCGCACGGTTAAACCTGTCTCCTCTTTTACTTCTCGAATAACCGCTTGCCTTGATGTTTTTGCAACAAATTATCACGAAGATTTTTTCTCCTAAGATCTGATAAAGAAAAACCTTGTGTGTCAAGGGTCTCCGTTATGTCCTTGTAATAATTATTCAAGAATGCAGGATATAAAGATGCTTATTGCACATATTAAAAGAAAAATCCAAGAATGATGAAAAATTCTGCTATCGAATGTTGTATTGAACGTGAATTATGGTATAATGATATTGAGGTGAGTCGCATGATTCAACAAAGATTAAAAAGTGTATTTGAAGTTAATAACGGCATCTTAACTACGCAGATGGCAAAAGATTATGGCATCAATGATTCCACTCTTAGAAAAGCAATTGAGCGAAAAGATATCCAAAAGCATTCAAGAGGTATTTATTTGTTGGACAACGTTTATTTTGATGATTTGTACATTCTCCAATTGCAATACCCTGGAGCTGTATACTCACATGAAACAGCTGTTATGTTGCATACATTGTCTTCTTATTCACCATTTGTGTATCATGTGTCCTTTTTAAGAGGTTACCATTTAACCACTGCGGAAGAGCAACATATCAAACCCTACTACGTTTCAAAAAAAGAATGGAACGATGAATATGTTGAACTAATGGATAGTTGGGATTCCAACCCATTAAGAGTAACAAATTTAGAAAAAACAGTTGTGGATATGCTACGACATAAAAAGCCGATGCCAGGTATTATTGATGAAATGATTAACGATTATATTACTAGAAATGATAAGGATTTGGAAAAGTTGATTGATTACGGCGTTCGTTTTAATGTTTTAAATATTATAAGAGAGAGGATTTTGCCGTTTGTTAAGCCAACAAAAAATGAAAAATTTAATAAGGCAAAAATCTAAAGAATCAAAACTGCCTGTACAACAGTTATATGGATTATATGCAATGGATCGATTAATTCTGAAATTGAGCAAGTCTTCCTACGCTGATCATTTAATTGTTAAAGGTGGTTTTCTTTTAACTACAGATCTTGGTATTTGCATGAGAGCAACTAGGGATTTAGATTTTACACTTAGGGATGCTATCCTTTCCAAAGATACATTGAACGAATTAATTGATGTGATTAATTTTACAGAAGACAATAGTAATGAATATTTTAAAGTTAGTAGTATGAGTGAAACAAGAGAAGACTTTGAGTATAATGGATATAATTTAAAGATTGATTATTACAATGGAAGTACAAAGATCCCAATAAATATCGATCTTACAACAGGGGAGGATTTAATTGGTGTAACTGATAAGAAAAACTTTAAATCAATTTTTTCTGATGAAGAGTACATCTTAAGTAGTTATTCTCCAGAACAAATAATTATTGATAAATTCTATACTTTATTAGCTTATGGTGAACTTGATGATACCAACTCCAGGATGAAAGATTACTATGATTTATATATGTTAACAAAAAGGAATGATGAGATCGATTCAGGAAAGGTTTTATCTGGACTTAACAAAACGATGAAGCAGCGTAAAACCTTCATTGAAATCGGAAATTATGATGAGATTATTGACTATTTAAGAGAGTCGAATAATCAAAAAGCATTATGGGCAACTTTTGTCGAGAGTAATCCTTATATTGAAAGCATTAGTTTTGCTGAAGTGATGAATCAAATTGAATGGTTCTCAAATAAGCTTGAGCACACTTATCAAAAAGGGATTATTCATAAAAAGAATAACGATCCTGAAAGACATGGATTTTAAGACTTTTGCTTCTAAGCACTTTTACTATTACGTAATTAACTTTTAATGATAGAAAACCACATAAAAAACCTTCTATATCAAAAATAGAGAGTTTTTTCTAGCCGAAGACGACCGTTTAATTTTTTATAACGCTTAAATATCTTTAATCAATAAAAAGGGGTTACTTGTACCCCTGCTTATACAAGAACAGCCTCCGTTAAATCAGCCCTGAAATGTATATGGAGAAGACGCTTCAAGTAAACTTTCTACCCCATCAGGATGGTAAGGCATGAACTTATTTGCGGTTTGCACATCCACCCATCGGATTTCCGATATTTCCTCTTCATCTTGAATCAAAGGAATTCCATCTATTATTTTTGCTGTAAACGTAAAAAAGATGGCATGATGGCCTTTTTCCATAAACACAGCTTCATTCACTGCAGCAATTTTCTCAACTCGCACGGTTAAACCGGTCTCCTCTTTTACTTCTCGAATAGCTGCCTGCTCTAATGTCTCTCCCTGTTCGACTGCCCCGCCGGGAAGAGACCAGTCTCCACCATGATTATAAACCATTAGAATCTCATTCCCTTTACGAAGCAACACATAAACTACATCTATTCTTTTCATATTCGATCTCCTTTGCACTATTTTAGTCAACATGCAGTTATAAGCAGATTAACAATGTTATCAAGTGATCATTTTAAGTCCAATCACGGAACCTAAAACAATGGCTATACACACCATCCGCTTCCAATCTTTTGATTCACCATAGAATATCATACCTGTTAATGCGCCGCCAACAACTCCAATTCCTGTCCAAATCGCATAACCTGTTCCCATCGGAATGAATTGCAAGGCATAACTCAGTAAAGCAAGACTGGATCCCAATCCCAAAACCAGCAATACGGCCGTCTGCCAATTCTTCTTTACAGCGAGTTGATTAATCATAGCTACACCAAAAGTTTCCAATAATCCAGCTAAAATTAGAATAAACCAAGCCATTAGGATTCAGCCCCTTCCTCTGTTTGATGATCTGGTGTGACTAGCTTCAAACCAATTACTCCGCATAATAAGGTTGTTATAAGAATGATTTTCTCCCATTTGAATGCTTCTCCAAAGAAAATAATTCCGGCAATCACCGTACCAGCCGTCCCCAAGCCGACAAAGACCGCATAGACCGTTCCAGCTGGAAGTTCTTGTGCCGCTGAAATCATTAAATAATTACTAACGATGATGGCAATCACGGTGCCAATCCATGTCCAGATATCATAGGCGTGTGTCAGTCCAATCACCCAAAAAATTTCCAAAAAAGCTGCAATAAATACTCGCATCCAGTGTCGATTCATTGAAAATACCTCCTATTTTCTTCACTGCATCCCATTTTTGATTATAAAGCAAAATAAAAAGCCCAGAGAGATAACTGTAAATACAGTTTCTCCCGGGCTTTTATCCCTCCGTGGCACAGCCATTCACTGTGTGTTTTCTCTCGGTCCAGTCCAACATTTGGGTTGCGGAACCCTAGAAAACCTTTACTTCGTCTAATGTGATATCCATTATACACAAATTTAGATATAATTCAAGTTGAGATGTTCCAAAGCAGCTCTGAGGAATAAAAATTCGTTACTATTCACAGCCAGCTTACTTTACGCATGCCACAACTTCTTCGTGAGTTCAGGATGAATCACAAAAGTTTTTTGGCTTGCCTTTTTCACAAAGACATGAACATGTTTTTTTATTAAAAATAGGGTATAATAATGATGGAAAGAACACATGTTATAAACGCTCGGTGATGGCACACCGAACGCTAGTGCAATAGCCCTTCAAGGAGGCAAACACAAACTTTACAATTTAAAAAGAAATAACCACTGTTTGCTTGCTAGGCTTTGGGTGGTTATTTTTTTCTAGATCACTTAAGTTCGCAAAAAGATGGAAAGATATGAACAAATAAGATATCTACAAAATCCTCAAAGGAGAACTTAAATATCAGCCAAGTTCTCCTTTTAATAACTTGGTTTCTTCATTACTTGTTTCGTCATGAAAACTCAAATATTCATTTACTGTGAGAATTCTTTATAACGCTCCAATACGTTCATCAAAAAATGAATATCGTACTGGGTAACTTCATTTATTTTAATCGCCCACTTTTCTATGGTATCGAATGTTGGTTCATCAAATAACCCTTCATTTGTGCTCAAAAAACTCTCCCAATTACAAAATTCCCAATGAGCTATCTCATTCTTATAAGGTATTCTACATTCTAATAAGGGTTTTGGATTTATCAAATGCTGAGAATATTCAGCTGCCTTCATGAAATAGTCAACATCAATTGGACTAGTATTATATATTTGTTTAGATTGCTTACCATTTGACCTATAATAAAGAATCTCTATATTTTGCTCTTTTGACATTACCTTTACTTCTGCACCAGGGAAAAAGCCACTAAGTCTTTCATCTGTAAAGTTCTCACTATTTCTATCGATGAGAATCGGATGTATCCATTGATCACCTAAATCACACAAATAACGGTTTCCTGACTCATCCAAAGCAATAACAGCAACATGGGCAGCTTCACTATTCAAATCACGTCCAATAGGGTATGCTGTTATTCTATTTTGTTGTAATTCATCGAGCAACCAGATTGCAAGGTCAAAACAGTTTCCCGTTATACCATACTGATTTCGATGTTCCTTCATTAGCGCAACATATCGTTGCTTTTTAAGACTATTCTGATGATAAAACCAACATTTCGTTAATCTTTCCATTGGGAATTCATCAAATTTCCTCCATACGCTAAGTATGCTCCGAGGTGCAAACATATACCAAACACCTACTTTCAAGTTTTTTGGAAAATCGAAGTCTTTATTCGCTCCAAGAATTGCCTCACTTCTTTTGGAGACGTTAAGATAATAACCTCTTTTTCGTTTGAAAGCGAATTCAATTTTTCCAAAATAATAGGTCTCTTTGTGCTTGGATATTTCCATACCCATTGTAGAAACTCCAGCGAAATCCTTTCTTCACACCCTTCCCCCATATCAGGTCGGGTCTTATTTCTATATTGAATCCACCGCTTGATGATGCGATAAGTACAAATAGCACGCGAGATATCGAGAAAAATAATCGTGTCTGCTTTATGCAAGCGAATTTCCATTGTTCCACCGTAATTCCCGTCGATAATCCAGCTTTCTTGTTCCACCAATTCCTGTTGAACCGATGTCTGTTTCTCCCTGGGAACACCAACCCAGCCAGGCTTCCAGAATAGCGCATCCAAATGGTATACTTGCTTATCTAATATTTCACCTAATTCCCGTGATAAAGTAGACTTTCCTGAACCGCCAGAACCAATAATGGCAATCTTGTTCACTAAGTGCATCCTCCCTTTTCATGTTGAAGTTAAAGATATACGTTTTTACTATGAAATCTTACCATATTCTTTGAACAGCTAGGAGTTTCTTTTTCTTAAAGGATAATTTATAGATATCTGGCATGTCGAGTTTCTTCCAAAAATCAAATCCATATTGTGGGTCGAAATAATTCATGATTAATACCATGATATTGCCATGCGTGCCGATCACTACATTTCTTCCCATATTGTTTTCTAATACTTGTAAAACAGCATGAACACCTCTTTTTTGAGCAGCCCTGTTGGACTCGCCACCTTTCCATGCAAAATCATCATCTTGCCAAACCTTTATAATAGCTTGCTGAAAATCTTCCACCGTTTTTTCCGCCAATGTACGTTCTTTCAGTCCCTCTACTAGCTTCATTTCTTTATCTATGTATTCTGCAATCCCTTCCACAGTTTGAATAGCGCGTTTGTATGGACTGGCATATACCTCATCAATAGCTTCTTTTTTTAGCAATGCCGTTACCATACTTGCATCAGCAAATCCTTGTTCCGACAAAGGTCTGCCTAACTCATCTGGTGTATATGTCGAATGGGCATGTCGAACAAAATATAAATGGGTTTGCAAACGAATCCAACCTTCCATACCTATTTATTCTCGTTATTCTTTTATCGCAAATAATGGCATTAATTGATATCCCCCAAATAAACTGGCAACACCTTCCCAGCAACATGCTCCATGATACACTCCCGCATTGTCTGAGGATACAACCGATAGCTCAATAATTCTGATAACGGCAACCATTCCACACCAATTTGTCCCTCATCTGGAACGGTTCCATTACCTATATCGCTGCTTCCCTCCTTCATTTTACATAAAAACATATACTCTGTTTGGTGTACTTCTGCATCGAATGCAACATGCTCATGATTTTTCCCAATGTATTCCCGAATAAAGAGGAGGTCACCAATTTCTACACTCGCATTTATTTCTTCTATACATTCTCTCTTCAAGGTTTGATGAAGATTTTCTCCGTGCTCTTGACCGCCACCAGGTAAAAGATAATAGTAGCTGTCTTCATCCTGCTTCTTAATTGCTAACAATCGGTCATCCTGAATAATGATCGCTTTTGCCGAATTTCTGATTGGCATGTTCATCTCCCATTTCTTTTAGCAGGTATTTGCCTGCTACCCTTTTGTACTCATTTCGTGAACTTTCGTTATCAGTCACTCATTTAAAAACATCTCAGAAATTTGCAAAATATTGATTAGCGTCTGATCGTTCACTTTTTTATGAGTTGCCACTCTAAAAGTTAACATTTCATTCCAAAAAATAATCAATGGATTTTATTAAAATTTTCTTACTATCATCTATCGTTCTACATCCTTTTGGCGGGGTGTCAAATACAACAAAAACCTGACGTGCTACTTCCTCTTTCATTTTATGGTCAACTATCCGATGACTAATAGTCCCCCAAAATAGCGCTTCTAGTAAATACTGATTACCTCTTGGTGCTTGATGAAACCACCAAGATTCAAAATACTGAAATAATCTATTCAATTGTTTATTATTATCATATTCATAAAAGAGACTTCTTAGATGTTTTTTATAATATTCCCATCCCCTTTGTATGTGGTTACCATCTATAAACATTTCTTCTAAACAAGCATTCCATACCTGAACTATACGCGTTTCAAACTCAGGATGAAAATAATCAACAGGGAAAAAATCAATGTGTGGGAATCTCTTTTGCTGTTGGACATTATTCAAAAAAACCAAGAGATTCAATTCATCCGGAACATCAATTATATAATTTCTCATGACTTTAACAATCCTCCTCCGATATATGTTATCTTATCATTGTATATAAAGGGAAAAAGCTATTCAAATAATGATAGAAGGTAAGACGATTGATTCCATCTAATTATTTTCTTCTAAGTACGGTATTAAGGTATAGGTTCTTTTTAATACGTATAAATGTAGCAAAAACCTGTGACAAGCAAGCCTTCGCTCGAATGATTTCCTGATAATACTTCGTTTGCTCCATTCGTGTAAATGAAGCAAGAGCACCTAATTCACTTATAAAAACACCCAACACATCGGTTAACCTTCCTTAAAGATAGTTTATCCGAGTGTTGGGTATTTTTCCATATCTATTTAGTTAGAGAACATATGACATCCTCTTAATCATTAACAAATCCGACCGTCCTAATCTCATAACCAGCTAGCTTGGTAGTATAGGTTTCATCCATTGGTTCTTCTAACAAGTTTAATAACACAGGTGTTTCTTCTGCTTTTTCTAATACAAGCTCCTGCTCATTCTCATCCATATTATAACCACGTAGTACGAGAGCTTTATCATGCTTACGTCGCTTTAAGGCAGTTGGAACAAACGTATTACCGGTTACTTCAACAAATTGTTTCGTCACCGGTAATTTGCCTTCTTGAACCGGAACTTGTGCCACGGTAAATGGTACTTGTGCGGTATAAGCATGTTTGTATGTTTCATAGCGAGTTTCTGGTGCACCGTGAACTTCTACGCTATAGTTGAAGGTATGCTCACCCAAACACTGTGCTTCTGGTGTTGGGAAATAACCCCAATCCCCCATTTCCCTCACACAGCGCAATAAGGTGACCGCAATGGTTTCACTATCAACAATTTCGTATTCGTTTAAGCCATAGTTACCAACCGTCACACCGCGAATATCATCATGTAAATTAGCGAATGCATGTTGATGCTGTGGGTTGGTTGGGTTTTTCCAGCTTGCAGAAACTGTGTTAGGACGTTTGACCACTTCATAAATGCTGTCCGCTTCATGTGCTTCCACTTTTAATCCGGTTGGGAACAAAACGCGCAGGCGGTGGTCTTTCATTTGGTTGTCCAACGTTGTTTCAAGGTCCACTTTTTTACTATTTTTCGCGAGAGCAACCGTTGTTTCGATCGTTAATGGTGCTGTTTCCTGTGAACGTCCTGCTTTACGCGCCCTGAATTCAATCACCATTTGTTGCTCTTCATCTAATAAATCGTCTGCAGAAACAGGAATATCTATGCTATGGGTTAGTTTTACCACGGCTTTTTCTGCATGGTTTTCCAGCAATTCTACGGTAGCTTTTGTATCACTGGATAAAATGGCTTGATCACCTTCTGGTTGCTTGTAGATATATTCGTTGGCAATGTCACCAGTGTCTTCGAAGTTCAACAAGCCATCTACCGTTGTCTGGTTCTCTTTATCCGTGATGGCTAATGTGCCGTTCTCCGCGATTTCCACCTTCACTAAGTCATTCTCTAAAACCGTACCATCTGCATTTGCCAACCCATCTTGCTCAATCGGCGCCGTCCCAGGTACCAAAGCAAAACTTTGCCATGAGAAGGCTGCTAAATCACGTAAGGTTAAGCGAATGGTGACATAACGTTTCATATGAGGCACACGAAAACCATCTTTAGGTAAATCATAATCATAATGAACCGCTTCTGCAGAAATCTGAGCAGGGATAACTCGACCATTTTCATCTACCACGTGATAGCTTCCTGCTTCTTTTGCTGCTAAATCGCGATATAAAGAGGCCGGAGAGCCTTCCGCAAACGTTTTTCTTTCTAATTCCACATCGATGACTGCTTCACCGCTTTTTGCCAAACCATTTGTATTGAAGACGACAAACGGAAAGCTATCTTCTGGGAAAATTTTGGTATTCATCTCTGTCTTCAACGCATTCACGGACTCTTCTGCAACATAACGCCCCACTTCATTAGCTCTCTCAAAACGAGATATCATACCACGATGAACATCATCGATGGAACAGCCGCAAATACTATCATGAGGATGATTTTGCATTAATGTTTTCCAGGCATAATCGAGTGTATCATGTGGATATTTTCCAGTGATATCATACGCCATGCTTGCTAGAGGTTCTGCAATATTTTCTAATTGACGTTGCACACGTGTATTCCACTGCTTTAAGTAGACACGGGCAGATGACGTATTCGCTAATGTATACCAGCCATCTGTCTCTTGACTCGTTAATTCACCCTCAACGGTACCTATATCTTCTGGCAAATCATTTTGCACGGCAGCTAAATAATCGGTAAAGTTGGAGTGGATGAATTCATAATCTGGATACAGCTCATTCGCTAAGGCAATGGCTTTTGTCACATCTTTTTGCACTGGTTGATGATCACAACCATTCATAAATAACAGATGATCGGTAGAAGCAAACTGTTCCACATCTGCTAATTTCTGGTCCCAGAATTTGATTGCTGCTTCTTTTTCTGCCGGAATTTCATTTCCGTTACTGTACCAATTAGCAAATAATAGACCGAAGATTTCCGATTGATCTGGTCCTTTCCATTTCATTTCCGAATAAGGAGAAGAGTAGGTTTCCGCTTCTAATACTTGGTTATCGAAACCGATTGGCTTCACACCACGACCAAAGGCAGCAGCTTCTAGACCTGCTTTTTGCATCATTTGTGGTGCTTGCCCCATGTTACCAAATGTATCTGGGAAGTAACCTAATTTAACTGGACTTCCCCATTTCTTACTTTCTTCCATTCCGATTAACATATTACGAACGTTTGATTCAGAGCTAATGAGAAAATCGTCCTGCAGGATATAAAACGGACCGATATGTAATTTGCCATCCGTAATTGCCTGTTGTAGAGCTTCTTTTTTTTCTGGACGTACTTGTAAATAATCATCCAATAAAATGGTCTGGCCATCTAAATGAAAACTATTAAAATCCGGATCTGACGCAAAGATTTCTAATAAATCATCGATTAATTCCACTAACAGCATGTGATGTCTCTCAAACGGGATATACCATTCACGATCCCAGTGGCTGTGCGAAATAATATAAACTTTTTTCTTCATTCGTAACTCCTCCTTGTATATTTTATTTAATACGCTTTATACGGGTTCAAAAAGTTCGGTGGACTTTTTGAACAACCTCTATTTTTCTACACGAATATCAAAATAATCCATCACCAATTCACAGAACATCATATTCGCCCATGAGAACCATTCACGTGTGTATTGGTTCGGATCATCGACATGAAAACCTTCGTGCATCAAATGGGTGCCTGCATCTGTTGCCACCAATTGATTCAAAATACGTTCTTTTTCTGCTTTATCTTCTGTGGTCATGCCTTCCATCGCCATTGCGATTGGCCAGACATAGTTTTCTGGTGTATGAGAAGAACCGATTCCTTTCGCAAACTTGCCTTCATAGAAGTAAGGATTTTCATTACTTAGTAGTGTTTGTCTTGTACGCAAGTATCGTTCGTCATTCATCGATCCATAGCCTAAATAAGGAGCAGAAATCAAGTTTGGCACATTACTATCATCCATTAACGAGGCGTTACCTAAACCGTCTACTTCATAGGCATACACATCTTCACCGGCCTCATTTTTGGTGCGACCATGTTTTTCAATGCCTGCTTGAATGTCTTCGCGTAATTGTTTCGCTTTTGCGACAATGGAGGCATCATCGAGGGTAGTACGAAATATTTCTTCAAGGTAACCCAGGATAACGACTGCAAACATATTGGAAGGAACTAAATAACCGCCACCTTCACATGCGTCATCGCTTGGACGGAAACCTGACCAAGTCATTCCGGTTGGCGCTACCTCCACACCTCGACCGTTATTTACTAACGTATCTTCTTTGCGACTTGTATCCCGTACAAAGTGATAAGCTGATTGGTTATGATCTTGCTCCACTTCAAAGACATGTAAGATTTTCTTCACACCATTAATGAAATCTTCGTTAAATTGATCGGTACGGCCTGTATTTTTATATAACAAGTAAGCGAGTTGAACCGGGTAAGCCAATGAATCAATTTCATATTTACGTTCCCAAATCCAATCGTTCATTTCGGTATGGTCATCCTGATGCCCTGCCCCATTTGCCTCTTCGTTAAATGCGTTTGCATAAGGATCAATATTAATATAGAAGAATTGTTTTTTGACCAAACCACTGATCATTGCTGCCAGGTCTTCGTCTTCTTTTGCAACTACTAGATAAGGACGTACTTGTGCGGTTGAATCACGCAACCACATGGCAGGTATATCACCGGTTAATAAGAACGTTGTACCATCTTCATGGCGGTTCACCGTCGTTAATAACGTATTAGCAAAAGCTGCATTAAAATTCTTCGCCCAATCTGGATGCTTTTCTCCACACTTTTCGGTGATCTCATTCATAAACTTCTGAATTGAATTTGGTATATCATTATAAACCATTCGTCTGTACCTCCGATTATTTGATATATCTTATACACTGGTTATTATACTTACTTCTCACTTAAATGTCTATATTTTTCAAGAAAACGATTTATCTTTTTGTTTTCTTATGATATCATCAAAATATGATATATCATTTCAAGGAGGTACACATTGAAAGAACCACTATATAAAAAAATATTGGATGATTTAAAAAAGCAAATTTTTTCAGGTAATTTACCGCTAAATAGCCAGTTACCAACGGAAAAAGAATTGTCGGAGATATATAAAGTAAGTCGAATCACATCCAAACGTGCACTTAGTGAATTAGAACGTTTAGATTTGATATATCGTGTTCGTGGGAAAGGAAGTTTCGTTAAGGAAGTGCCCTCTCCAAACATCAAAAAGGATGCAACAAAAACGTCGCGAATTTTATTCCTCCTCCCATTTTTACATGATTTATCTCTTGGCAACTTTACCGACGGTTTATTACCCGTCATGCAAAAGCACCAAATGGAAGTGGTAATGGGAACACTTGAGGTCTTTACACAAAAACAACCACATGAATTGATGGAGGAATACGATGGTTTAATTTATTATGCGGAGGATACGGATCAATACCTCAGTTCCTTAGTGGAATTATCATTAAAAGGACACCCTGTCATTTCTTTGGATAAAAAAAACTATGAATTACATTTTCCAACTATCCTATCCGATAACTTTGCTGGCGGGCAGCTAGCCACTCAATTTCTTATGGACAACGGACATACACGCATTGCCTATTTATATAATCATTCCCATCTACCGCAATCTGTTCGCAATCGTTATATCGGTTATTTGACGACATTACATCGCGCGGATCTAACGGATTATACGGCTGCAATAGATGTTAAGAACGAGGACGGCGCTCTCTTGCGTTACATCAAGGAGCATCAAGTGACCGGATTCATTTGTGAAAATGATTTAATCGCCATGGAAGCTATGCGTTCGTTGAAACATGCTGGCTATACTATCCCTGAAGATCTTTCTATTATTGGTTTTGATAATATTCAAGCTTCTAGTTTTGTCGATCCACCATTAACAACCGTCGCACAAGATTTTAAAAAAATTGGTCAGATTGCTGGTCAAACCTTGATTGAATGGATTGAAAATGACCAAATGCCATCGGATATCAAAGTACCTGTCACTTTTATCAAACGTGAATCTACAAAAAACGTGAAACAGTAAGGAGAAGACATATGCTTACACAAACCATTGACACACGCCATGGAACGGCCAATCAACATAGCTTTTCTAATGGAAACTGCTTACCCTATACCGGGGTTCCTTTTGGAATGAACTATTTTGCTGCTCAAACTACTGATCAAAAAGGAAGCTGGTGGTTTCATCCCGAAGATCGGATATTCCAAGGCTATCGGATTACCCATCAACCAAGTCCTTGGATGGGAGACTTTAGTTACCTTACGCTGACACCTGTCAGTGGAAATATAACGGAAACCAGCTTGTTTCACACGCAAAGTGGCTATCGGCCAGAAGATAGTGAATTCCGTCCAACGCATCTTTCTATTAACCAATTACGCTATCAAATACAATCCAAATTGGTGCCCAGTATGTATGGTGGGATCATGGACATTGATTATCAACAAACGAATAACGGTTTTTTAGTGACTTTACCAGGGAGGTACAGCTACAAAGCCTTGGATGAACATACGTTAGCACTTGAAATAATTAATTTCGCTGATTGCGAAGATCCTGACTTTACTTTCTATGTCGTTCTATCCTTTGATTCGGCTTTTGAATTAGCAGAAAAAAATGGATCCGGTGAACATGGTGCTATATTGCTTTCTTTTCACACGCAAAAGCAGATCGTGCGTATGGGCACTTCCTTTATAAGTCCCGCACAAGCTTTATTAAACTTGGAACGAGAAAAAACGCAAACCTATGACGATTATTTAGAAAACAGCCGCCAATTATGGCATGAATTACTGACGCGAATTGAAATTGAACACCATGACCAAGAACAAATAGCGACGTTTTATCATAATTTTTATCGATTATTTTTATTCCCACAGACGTTCTATGAACGAGATGAAAATGATCAAGCGATCCATTATGATACATTAAATAAGAAGGTACGTCCTGGTGTGCTGTATACCAATAATGGTTTTTGGGATACGTACAAAACCGTTTACCCATTGTTTTCATTGATTGCTCAAGATAAATACGAAGAAATGTTAGAAGGATTCTTGAATAGCTATCACGAAACAGGCTTCTTGCCAAAATGGTTGTCTCCAGATGAACGAAATCTAATGCCAGGAACATTGATTGATGCCGTCATTGCCGATGCAGCCGTTAAAAATATTCGTCCTGATTTAATGCCTCCATTTCTGGAAGCCATGAAAACAGCAGCAACGACACAAAGCGAGGATCCGAATTATGGTCGCCAGGGTACACTAGACTATCTCAAGTATGGCTATGTACCAAGCAACTACCATGAATCTGTCAATCATACATTGGACTATGCATACAGCGACTTTTGCATCAGTCAAGTAGCGAAAACGCTTGGCAAAGACGATGATCAAGCATACTATAGCAAACAAGCATTAAATTATCGTTCGATTTTCAACCCAGAGTTCGGCTTTATGGTCGCCAAAGATAAAGATGGTCAGTTCATTAATGATTTCTTGGATATTCGCTGGGGAAGGGATTACGCAGAAGGCAGTGCTTGGCAAAGTAGTTTTGCTGTATATCAAGACTTTCGCGGCCTTATCCAGCAATTTGGTGGAGCAAATGCCTTTGAAAGCAAGTTAATTGAATTATGTAATCAAAAACCGATATTTGATGTTGGTGGTTATGGTTTTGAAATTCATGAAATGACGGAAATGGCCGCGGTGGAGTTTGGTCAGCTTGCCATTTCCAACCAACCAAGCTTTCACTATCCATTCTTGTTCAGCTATATCGGTAAGCCTGAAATGGCACAGCCCTTATTAAAACAATTAATGACACAAACCTTTCATGCAAGTACAATGGGATACCCCGGCGATGAAGATAATGGAAGTATGTCGGGGTGGTATCTATTCAATAGCCTAGGTTTTTATCCTGTGACACCTGGTACCGAGGAATATGTGTTAGGGATTCCCCTCTTTGATAAAGCAGCGTTGCATTTGTCGAATGGGGAAACACTGACATTAACGAGCAGCCCTAATCATCCGCAACAACAATTTGTCGAACAAATTTACCGGAATGAAGAAGCGTATACCAAGCTTTTCCTCAAGCATTCCGATATCATGAAAGGTGGCACGCTTCACTTTGATTTAGGTATTGTGCCGCATCCAAGAACCTACGCCAAAGAAGATTATCCATTTTCTTTAAGTAATTAACGTGTTTTTGATAAGACGGATAAAGCTGTTGTCTGTATAATCAGGCAGCAGCTTCTTTCCATGGTAGGCTGCATGAATACGAAATGCTCAATTTATGGCTTGAATAATAAAAGGTAGTTCTTGCAAATCTTCGATAATGAAATCTGCTTCCACCTGGCTCCATTGTGCATCTTTTTTCCACACCCCAAACATGCCTATATCCCTCGCAGCTTGGACATCATTTTCAGGATGATCCCCTACGTACATACTCTCCTCTGCGGAAACCTGCAGCTGACTTAAGGTCTTTTTGAAAATGTCAGGATCTGGTTTTTTCATGCCTTCCCATTCCGACACAAGAATGGTATCAAAAAAATGTTCAATCCCTAAAGCCCTGATATTATTCATTTGGAACGAACCTTTCCCGTTGGTGATCATGCCTAATCGAATCTTATGAGCTTTCAAACTTTCCAAGGTGTGGATTAGATGAGGAAAAGGAATACAACGATGGTGAAACTCTGCTATGTAATCCTGCAGCAACCGCTCCCAAGAGGGTTCACTAATGTGGAATTCCTTAACCATTTGTTGGTACACTTTATCCTTCCAGACATAACCTCGGGCATCTAGCTCAATAAACCTTGATATGTAGTGTTCTTTCGGGATAAAGCCGAGTACATCCTTCCACCTATCATATTGATTTCCTATGAACTGTTGTACCGAAGCATCTCTGTTTAGTAACGTGCCATCTAAGTCGAAGATAACTGTTTTGAGCAAATGGAGTACGCCTCCTTTTTTAAAAACCCTTGACAACAACCTAATTATTCCCATGCAATCTTTGTTAACAAGTAATATACTATACACATGTTTCTCAAGATCCAAAGTAAATGAAAATGGTAAAAGCTACATAACATCCCTTACAATAAAAGAAATCAAAAGTTTAGGTATTCTTAGTACGAAACATTCCGTGTCTCCACACTGATCACCAAAAAATTAATATAAAACACATCACTAGTGTCGCATTAAAATAATTCAGTCCAGCATTAAAATCAGAATATTCTGAAAAATATGTTCAACCGTAAAAAAATCCTTTATAATGGTTGGGTGGTAGTAAACCGATCCAAATCCAAAATAAAGGACTAACACATGGATAAGTTTACTCGAAAAACATCATTTGAACAATGGTTTTCTCTTCTTTCATCAGATTTTTTGCAGGAACAAGTGGAAAACTATCATTTAGATTACTATACCAAAAAGCTTTATATGACATCTTTCATGAAATTATTACTGTATGCGCAACTCCATGAGACAGAAAGTTTGCGTGCTGTTAGCGATAGTGTTTTTTCAGAAGAATTACAACAGGCAACCAATCTTGATTCTATTAGCTTTTCCCAATTAGGGAGACGTTTGAATCACATTCCTACAGAATTCTTTCAGGCCATTTTTCTGCATTTAGTGACGCAAATTCATGAAAAATCGGATTATCAAACGAGACGAAAAACGACAACGCCATTAAAAATCATTGATTCCAGTACCCTGCCACTATGCTTGAATAACCACAATTGGGCAAAGTTCCGCAAAACAAAAGCTGGCGTCAAGCTTCATCTACGTTTGGTTTATATGGAGAAGGGTTGTTCCTATCCAGATCAAGCAGTGCTTACTAACGCGAAAGTACACGATCGAGGCCAACTCGAAGTCTTAGTCGATGATAAAGCCTGCATGTACGTGTTTGATCGAGGATATTTAGACTACGAACGATTTGATCGCATGACAGACGAAGGGTATTTCTTCGTCTCACGCGTACGTAAAAATGCCGTCACTCGTACATTGGAAACGTTCAGCTTACCAGAAAATTCAGATGTTTTATCTGATGAAATGGTCGTGATTGGAACTACGCAAAATCGATCAGAGAACGTATTTCGACTTTTGAAAGTCATCGATTCAAAAGGTAATGAGCTGAAAATTCTGACAAATCGCTTTGATTTAGATGCGGATGAAATCGCTGAGTTGTATAAATCACGCTGGGCCATTGAATTATTTTTCAAATGGATGAAACAGCACTTAAACATTAAAAAGTTTTATGGTCAGAGCGAACAAGCCGTCCATAATCAAGTGTACATCGCCATGATCGTCTACTGTTTAAACGTGTTGATCCAACTCGAAACCAAAAGTAAGCGTACCTATTTACAAATCAGTCGATATTTAAAAGCTGCCTTGTGGAAATCGGCTCATATCTGGATTCGCAAAATTCAAGGGAAAAGTGTTCCCTAAAGCATTTCTTGTCGTTGTTGCTTAGGTCAATAGCTATAGTAAAAAAATGGATGTTTACTACCTTTGCTTGGTTGTCTTTCTTTTTCATCAAAAAAGCAGAAAATAATAGTCAGAAAATTCAGAATATATTTATGCGACGCTAGTGAAAACACATGTGATAAAGATTTCCTCTACCATTCAAAAGAAATTTCGAAAAATTATATAATAAAAGGAATCCATATAAACCACCTTACTTGAAAATAAGCAAGGTGATTTACATGGTAACGATCGTATTTGTGCATCCCTCACGACTCAATAAATAATTGAACCTCATACCCTTCTACTTGGAAGCTGGTCATATCGGCTTTATTTGCAAAATACATGTTACGAAGGATTAGATTTTTTTGCACGAAATCATCAAATGTCGTCAATATTTTTTGAAGCTGCGTATCCGTATAAACAAACAGATCCACGCGTGATTCAACTGGAAGATTTAATTCCTTCCGATAGGTCTAGCTGTTAATTCAATAACGGAAAACGGCTTGCTTATATAATCATCCGCACCAAAACCGAGACCTAACGTTTTATCCACATCACTTTCTTTTGCTGAAATGATAATGATAGGTACAAAGCTTGTTTCTCAGATTCTCTTTAAAAACTCCATTCCATTTAGCTTGGGAAGCATTAAATCGAGTAACACCAAGTCCATTGGTTCATCTTCAAAACGTTGCAATGCTTCTTCACCGTCAAAAGCGGTGCGTACGATGAAATGCTCTTGTTCCAAATGACTAGTAACGATTTCACTTATTTCTTTGTCATCTTCGACAATCAATATCTTTTTTGACATAAGCAAACGTCCATTCCTTTACGATTATAAGTCCATTAATCATCCGATACGCTCAATGCTCATTACTTTTGTCTCTAAAAAATACGCGTTCGATTAACTTCAGTATAATCGAACGCGCAGCATTTTTAAATAGCCTTATTTGTCATTAAACGTTTTATTGTCAATCGACAACTTCTGTAGCTATGAATAGAGCTTGATCAAATAAACTCGGATCTTATCTGCGTCATATAAAACCGTTGTTTACTTTATAGTTGAGACTATCCCGCCTATAGAGATCTCAGCCTCTAGTGCCGTTTGAATAACGCCGCATATCAAAAAGTGTGTGATCTTTGCTAGATGAAGTGGAGCTTCTATATGGGCAATTGTCCACATAGAAGCTCTTGATTTCCTTCCAGTCATTCTGAAAATAACTCAGTGCCATTACTCTACATGTCTCAATTATTTTAATGTTTCTTCCAGTCCTTTTTTGAAAGATGTTTTTGGAATGGGTCCGATTCGTTTTTCATATTTTTCGCCACTCAAAATAAAACCTTCTTTAGTGAGGTACATAATTTCGATAATTTCTCTCATAAACAGATCGAACAATCCCATAAAACGAATAGCATTTTTAGTCAGTGGAATAACAAACTTTCGATTTCCTGTTACTTGACGAGCAATTCTGATAATTTCTTTACCAGAAATTAATCCTGCGCCTGGTATATTCCAATTTTCCCCATAAGCGTCATCTTTCAAAGCTATATTTACGATCATTTTAGCGGCATCTGGCAAATAGACATATTCCCTAGGTTTTTTCAGGTTTCCAATAAAAATCGAAATTTTATTGGCTGCTATTCCTTCTAAAGTGGGCTGTAGATAAGAATTTTGTGATGTAGGACCATAATAATCCGGTAATCTAACAATTAATGAGTTTGCTCTTTTCCATTCGGGACTGAATATCAATTGCTCGAATTCCACTCTAATTTTACCTTTCTTGGTATGTGGTTGATGCGGATGACTTTCGTCTCCCTTTGCAACCTGATGTCCATATACATAAATTCCGTCTACAATAACGATCTTCTTCCCGAGAGTATCTGCTGCTTTCATCACACTTTCTCCAAGTAATAGGAGCTTATCCTTCATCTCCTGGTATTTTACATTTGCACATTGAAAAATGACTTCCACATCTTCAGCAGCTTTTATAATTGTATGATAATCGAATATATTCCCCAGTTTGTATGTTAATTTGGAATTATAATCATGTTCTACCATTAGTGCATCCAATTTACTTTGGGACCGTCCGAAAGCAATAACTTCTATTCCTCTGCTCAATAATTCTGAAACAATAACTTGGCCTGTTCCACCAGTTGCTCCTAACACCATTGCTGTTTTCATTCACAACATCTCCTTTATTTAGTGATCAATCAATAACAAAATGCGCAAACATATTTGATGTTTCCTTTCTATTTAACACAAAACATTAAATTTTCCTAACAGTTAACCATTTTATCTTAATCCCAAAATGTGAATAATGTGACCACAATGGCTATAATACCTAATACAAAGGAAAATGGGGCAATAGAATTTTCGTTATTGCTTCTATTCATCTATAACACCTCCTTCAAGAGGATTGATCATTTGATTTAATCCAACCAACTAATGACACAAAAGACAATTATCCCGATTGAAACATAGTCTATTTTAGCTAATTTCATATTTTTCCCCCCTTTTATTATTTAGTGATTGATCAATAAATAATGATTGAAAAATAAATAACCTACTAAACCCGATTATTCATTTCTTTGACCATCCATCAACTCCGGAAGATCTATAAAATAAGAAATATTACATAACATCCCCCTTGCTAGAAATGTAGTAACTTCATTTTCTACATTCTTAATCCCTGCTGCTTTAAAACGATCTATGGTATAGTTTTGGATACTCGACAATCCTTTTTGCGCTGCTTTTCGTACAGCATTTTCTGTTACGGATATTCCTATCACCTGTAATGCAATTTCATTGGGATATAATTCAGAAAGCTCTTCATATGCAGCAATCATTTCTCCAACAAGTTGTTCAGGAGCAGCATCCACCTGTTTAAAAGTATGAAGAATCCTTTCAAATGCTCGATCTAAAGCTGCAATAAACAGCTCTTCTTTTGTTTTAAAAAATCGAAAGACATAAGGTTGTGATATACCTGCTTTTTCTGCAATGTGTGCGGTAGTTGTATTGTAGTAACCTTTTTTTGCGAATACTTCTAATCCAGCTTCAAGAATTTCCTCTTTGCGATTTTCCTTACTAGACCTTACCATGTCAGACACCCACTTATAGTTATTTATTGATCAATTACATTATAATCAAATTTACATAGAAGGTCAACAGAGGAAAATGTAACTTTAAAATAAAGTTTGATCAAAAACGTTCGACAAATCCATATTTTACGGTAAAAGAAAAGAATCCATTTTGAAAAAAGATTGATCAAAATGGATTCTTTTCTTTTTGAATGAACATTCCTTTTTATAAAAAAGTTTAATTAAAACTCACTTAGAATCCTTTAATCGAAAAGGAATAAAACGGTGCAACTTTTTTGTAAACGGTATAACTTTCTTTAAAACGGTACATCTTTTTTATAAACGGTACGACTTTATTTCAAATCCACAATTGTGTAGGTATTGACGGGAATAAATCATCTTTGGAGATTCTTGAACAAAAATTAAAGTTGCCAAGGTGGAACCCTTGGACCTATTCAAATTTCTACAAAAGCTGTGCAAAAATATGGAACGGTCCAATTAATAGATGTTTATGGGGGCAACTATAATGTGTTTCCATTGGGTTGAGTTAGGAATATCAATCTGAGAATGGGACTGGCATCAGTCATACATTTTATGCCTGAATTTTTTGAAAAAATAACGAATAACGAGTTTGACCCACATACAAAGTGGCCCTTGGATAAGCAAGTCATGGTTATCAAATGTTTAATAATCGTGAGGACGACTGTATAAAAGTCGTTTTAAAACCGTTATCCTATTAGTTTAAATGGATGAATTGAAAGTTAGCATAATTGCGAACCCTAAGCGAAATGTTGAATGGACTTCCACACTGTGTATAGAAGTCTTTTTGTCTGTTATTATTTAGATTATTGGATAATTCAGCTCGTAACTTGGGTAGCAATAATATGGTGGTCTCAGTCCTATTTTTGGCATGGGCCAGGAATCCTCCATATAGACCATCCTTACTTTTTCATTTGAATGGTTTACTAGCAATAGCTTTACTTCTGGATTAAATTCATATCTCAAAATGGTAACCCCCTTCCATTAGGAATGTGTGGATTCTCCCCCATCAACATGAAGAACTTGACCAGTAACAAAACGAGAATCATCAGAAGCAAGATAGACAAAGGTTGGTGCGAGTTCAAATGGATGGGCAACTCGTTCCATTGGATTAAATGCTCCATATACAGCGACTTGGTCTGACGAGAAACTTGCTGAAATAAGTGGGGTCCAAATTCGGCCGGGGGCGACGGCATTGACTCGGATCCCTTGTTTCACGACATTTTTAGCCAAGGCACGTGTCCAACCAACTATTGCGCCTTTTGTGGCCGTATAATCAATCATTTGCTGCTCACCTACATACGTCACCACTGAAGAAGTGCCAATGATTGAGCTGCCTGGTTTTAAATGAGGAAGCGCTGCCCTTGTTGTGTAAAAATGAGAGTATATATTAACTTTGAAGGTGTCATCGAATTGCTCATCTGTAATGTCAAGCAGACTTAGTTGTTGGAATTGGATACCAACGTGGTTACAAAGAATATCGAGACGCCCAAACGTATTTACTGTTTGTTCTACAATGGAGATACACTGTTGTTTGTCTCGCAAGTCCCCAGGCATTAGAAAACAACGTTGTCCGAGTTGTTCAATCCTCGTTTTTGTTCTATTTGCATCCTCATGTTCATCTAAGTATGAAATAGCAACATCTGCGCCTTCTTTAGCAAACGCAATTGCTACTGCTGCACCAATACCACTGTCACCCCCTGTAATAAGTGCTACTTTTCCTGTTAACTTTTCACTCCCTTTATAGTTCGGGTTTTCGATAATTGGAAGGGGTACCATAAATTTTTACACTCCGGGATGGCGCAGCTGGCGCTGTTCAGGTAAACTTATCGGAATTTCTTCGTAACGTGTGATTTTCCCATAGTTAGGGTACATGGGATAAGGTTGAGTTTTCATGTTCGCTTTAAACATTTGTTGCATTTGCTTTATTTGGTCTAATTGACGACTTTGATCCTTTTGATCCATGGAAACCTCCTATAGAAATAATTTTCTTCTATAGAATGTTTATGTTGTTCACTACAAATAAATTAAAAAAGTTTGAAAAAAGTGGTTTACTTTCAACACAGAAGCTTATTCTTCCTCAAAAGAGACACCTTTTTTCTTTATTGAACTGACCTTTAGGACAAGGAGCTTTACTCAATATTCTACCCCTTTAACGGATCAACTTATTTTTACTTAACAGTTCTTTAATCCCGGCTACCTCAAGAATAGTACCTAAAAAAATAGGTCAACCAGAAAAAACCGGCTAACCACATAATACGATTTGACCCTATTGCTGAATAACAAAAAATACGTTTTGTTGTTCCACAAATTCTTAATATCATGAAGTAATTCTGTAGAGATGTTCAGTTTCCATTAACCAATCTCGGCGAGCAACGAGAGTTCTAAATGTGATAAAGTCGCTCTTTTTCATCCTCTTTCAATTGATTGCATGGACTGTTTGTAGAACCTTCTGATACCTCGAAAAGTTGATTCACGCTCTCTTTTTGATTTTCATTAAGTAAGTTATGATAAATCATACGATAAGGCCTTTTTCGAACATCATTGGCTGCATCTTTTAAAGCATTGTAGATGGGAAGTTCATATTTTTGATGTATTAGCTCTTCAATTGCTACATTGACTAGGTCAGCAGGTTCGTTTTTACTGTATGCGAGTTTATTCATTGTATCTATCAATTACTTTTTGACCTTCTTGGCTAAATGGTCGAATAAAAAGACTTCTATACAAAGTATGAAGTCTTTTTGGAAAGAGAAGAGGATTACGGTTTTAAAACGACTTTTATACATTCATCCTCACGATTATTAAAAATTCGATAACCATGACTTGCTTCTTCAAGGGACATCTTGTGTGTGATAATATCTCTTGGGTCAAATTCGTTATTTGTTATTTTTTTAAACAATTCTGGCATAAAATGAATGACTGGAGCCTGTCCCATTTTAAGATTAATATTTCTAATCCAAAATGCACCTAATGGAAATAGATTATAGTTACCCCCGTAAACACCAGTCATTTGCACTGTCCCATACTTTCGGACAGCTTTAGTAGAAATTTGAATAGGTCCAAGGGTTCCGCCCTGCAGTTTGAATTTTTGTTCCAGAAACTCTAGGGGTGATTTCTTTCCGTCCATACCTACACAATCGATGACGACATCTGCCCCACCATGTGTGATCTCTTTTAAATGTTCGCCCATATCAGGGTATTTTGTGAACTCAAATACCTCAACATTGTTCATCTTTTTCGCATGATTGATCCGGTAATCCAAGTAATCAACTGCTATTACACGTTTTGCACCTTCCATCCAGGCAAATTTTTGTACCATCAACCCAACAGGTCCACATCCAAGAACAATAACTGTATCGCCTGATTTTACACCTGCATTTATTACACTCCAATAAGCTGTTGGCAGAACATCCGATAAAAAGAGCAGTGACTCATCCTCCAATTCGCATGACTCCGGGATAACAAAGGGAGTGAAGTTTCCAAAAGGGACTTTTAAATATTCAGCCTGACCACCCGGATGGTTACCGAACTTCTCAGTATAACCAAAGTATCCGCCAGAATCATAATGAGGGTTTGAGTTATCGCATTGGCTTTCCATTTCATGTTGGCAATAAAAGCAATGTCCACATGAAACATTAAAGGGAACGACAACACGGTCTCCCTTTTTTACTTTTGTGACTTCAGGTCCAACTTCTTCCACAATACCCATTGGTTCGTGGCCAATAATATATCCTGGGGGTAATGGCATGTTACCTTGATATAAATGCAAATCAGATCCGCAAATAGCAGTAGAAGTAATCTTAACTATAATATCGTCTTTTTTTTTCTAATTTTGCATCCTCTACTTGATTAACCTGTACATGATTTGGTCCTTGATAAGTTACAGCCTTCATAAATGCAGGGCCCTCCTATTTCTAATACTGTTAACACTCTTAACTATTGTTAACAAAGAAAGTAAATAATATACTTGTCCCCCACAATTAATCTCTTTCCCTCCCCAAATTACCCTCAATCCCATACCACACCTAACTCCAACACACTTTTACAAATAATGGTGCGTAATTAATGTTTTTCCGTAAAACAGCCGATCTTGACCCGATTCACTCGTTGCGAAATTTGTCGAACGGTAACTTTGTTTTTCCTTAACAGAGCCAAGGCTGAAAGGAAATAGAAAAAAGAACAGAAGATAAAGGATACCCTTAACTTCTGCTCTAAACCTTTATATATCAAGTTTTATTCGATGCTGAACCACTTCAATTTCACTTCATCTTTCTCTCATATCTTCTTCAAGAGTCTCTCTCAAATGCTCTTTCCTTTCCCATTCACGGAAAAACATTAATACTTACGGAAAGAGATTAAGACTTATGGAAAAACATTAATTGTGGGTGACAATATTCATCTCAAAATCAACCCTACTCTACTCCACTGTCACACTCTTCGCCAAATTTCTTGGTTTATCCACATCACAATCACGGTGCAAGGCGGCGTAATAGGCAAACAACTGCATTGGAATCACGCTGGCTAGTGGTGTCAGTAGTTCGTGTACAGTAGGAACAACGAACGTATCACTATCTTTCTCTAATCCTTTCATGCTCACCATACATGTATTGGCACCGCGAGCGGCTACTTCTTGCACGTTACCGCGGATGGAAAGATTGACATTTGCTTGTGTGGCCAGGGCAATCACTGGCGTACCTTCTTCAATCAAGGCAATGGTTCCGTGCTTTAATTCTCCTCCGGCAAAGCCTTCTGCCTGAATATAAGAAATTTCTTTCAGCTTCAGGGCTGCTTCTAATACGACATAGTAGTCGACACCACGACCGATAAAGAAAGCGTTGCGGGTTGTTGCGAAAAATGCTTTGGCAATACGCTCGAACTCTTCTTTTTGATCGGTCAAGGTTTCCATTGCACTGGCGACAATACCTAGTTCTTGCAATGGATTAAACGATAAGTTCATACCTTTTGCCCTAGCGCTATCTACCGCTAAAATAGCCAATACGGCAATTTGAGCAGTATAAGCCTTGGTTGAGGCAACGGCAATTTCGGGACCTGCATATAATGACAGGGTATAGTCTGCTTCACGAGAAAGGGTAGAACCTGGCACATTGGTAATCGTTAATGCCGGGTGTCCTAATTCTTTAATTTGTACTAAAACCGAGCGACTGTCTGCCGTTTCCCCACTTTGGGAAATAAATACAAACAGTGGTTTTTCCGAAAGAAGTGGTATATTATAAGAAAATTCACTCGCAATATGCACTTCTACTGGAATATTAGCCAATTTTTCAAGGAATTGCTTACCCACAAGGCCGGCATGATAACTAGTGCCAGCTGCGATAATGTATAAGCGGTCTGCCTTTTTCATGGCTTTGCGAATATCACTGTCTAACTTAATATCATCCTCTTTATCTTGATATTCCTGAATAATTTTGCGGATAACAAATGGCTGTTCATCAATTTCCTTCAACATAAAATGCGGATAGGTGCCTTTTTCTGTGTCTGCTGCATCGATTTCTGCTGTATAAGCATCACGTTTTACCACAGAGCCGTCTAACTTTTGAATTTCTACATTGTCTCGACGGACTAACACGATTTCTTTGTCCTCAATTTCTACATAACGGTCGGTTTCCCTTAATGTAGCCATCGCATCACTTGCTACTACATTAAAGCCTTCGCCCAAACCGATCAGTAAGGGGCTCTTATTTTTTGCCACATATAATTGATCAGGATTTTGATTGTCTACTAAAGCGATCGCGTAAGAACCTTTTAAGACTGATAATGCCTGACGGAACCCTGTCAGTACATCCTCTTCCCATTCAGCAAAACGTTCGATCAACTGTACAACAATCTCGGTATCTGTTTCACTTTGGAAGGTAACATCACTTAAAAATTGACCACGTACTTCGGCATAATTCTCAATCACACCATTGTGAACTAACGTAAATCGACCAGAACTGCTTTGATGTGGATGGGCATTGTCTTCACTTGGCTCCCCATGTGTGGCCCAACGTGTATGACCAATACCAACCGTAGCTGTCTTGTCTGCATCTACTTTTTCCTTTAATGTTGCGATTCTTCCCTTGACCTTGGTTACGTCAACATCACCTTTATCTAATAGGGCAATTCCCGCTGAATCATACCCGCGATACTCTAGTTTCTCTAATCCTGTTAACAAAATATCCTTTGCATCATTTGCTCCAATATAACCTACAATTCCGCACATCGTCTTGTTTCCTCCTCTGGAAAGGGGCAAACAAACGACCACCTTTAAAGACGGCAAGCTCCTGCTCAGGCAGAGATATCCTTTAGAAAAAAAGGGTATCCCCTGTAGCGTTGCTTCTGCCTATTATTCGACTTTAGCTAACAAGGGGCGATTGTCTGCCCCTTTCTCGTGTAGTCATTTGATCATCTTGTCGTTATCCTTGTACAGGTAGTTGCCTGCCTGGTTTCAGATAAAGACGTCTCGATTGAGATGTGCAATCGGGAGGTATCCGCCGATCATTCTCGATAAACCCCCACCTCGTCAGCTATGATCATTTCGACCGTCATAGCCCTGGCGCTTTGTCTAACTCGCTTGTGTCTCTATGCTCCTTTCTATGCTTGAGTGATGTCATGTTAAGTTCGTGTTCAAAAAGTTCGATGCGTCATTTTTATTGGGCTTTTTGAACAACTTCTTTAAAGCGACTATTTCATTTTAAATCATCTGTTCTTATTTCGCAATGATTTTATAAGATACTGTTATATTATGTGCCATTTGTTAAAATGTTGACCCTTATAAAGAGGATCCAACACACGACCAGACATGTGATTTGCAGCTCAGTTCCTTATTCACGCTCACCCTCGATAAAAAAACGAAGGCGATCCCATCTGCCTTCGCTTCCTTATATTCATCCGTGTATCGGAACCATCTGTCTCATTCGCTTATCAAACACGGCGATTTCTTTTACCCCACTCTCTTTCAGCTTATCCTGAATCTGATCGGCATAGATCCCAACATCATGTGGAAAATGAGAATCGGAGGAGGTGGTAAACGGCACACCTTCTGCCACTAAGATATCCAAGAAGGTATCACTAGGACACATCTCTTTGACGGGATACCGGTAATACAGACCTGGATTCATTTCTGTCGCAACATCTGCCTGCTTCAAGGTTTTTGCTACAGATCGATACATATCACGAAGCAATGCCTCATCAGGGCGATGTTTAAATACCTTGAGGTTATCTAAATGGGCAATAATATCAAACAAGTTGCTTGCTGCTGCTCTTTTTACCGTTTCGAAATGATTTTGGTATAGCTCCAGTAAGTCATAATCAAGAAATTTCGTTTGCAAGCCTGGGTTATCAAAACCCCAGCCATCATAAAAATGGACAGAGCCGATTACATAATCAAAAGGGTAAGGCTGGAGCAATGCTTGTAATTGCTCCTCTCCCCCAATGAAATAATCTGCTTCCATACCTAACTTTAATTCGATGCCATTTGCTTTCCATTTCGCTTTTTGACCTTCGATGAATTCAACAAATTCTGATAAGCTGCGATTCATCACACAACCCAGCCAATCTGCTTGAATCGCACCAATCTCACTGGATGTGGTATCCATATATGTATGAAAATAATCGCTTGTCTCGTTAAAACGGTATAAATGATCGACGATACCAACCATTTTCAAATTTCTTTGTTTGGCACGTTCGAGGTAAAAATTCAACCACCATTCGGAGTACTCGGTTTCCTGCATGCGTCGATGTGCCTGTGCAACGACTTCAGCAAACCACGCCTTGCTATATTGCTTGGATGGAAGTGGTACAAAATGCTCCATGGATTGGGTGATTTTCTCCAGATAGTTATGTGTGTATGGTCCTTCTTCAAGATGAATATGGTAGTCTACTTTCATAGCCTTGTCCCCTCGCCTTGATCCAGTTTATATTCTCAAAATCCTTTCGTTTCCATCCTTTTGGCTTTGCCTCCGAACAGATAATCACATCCACCTGATCAAAAGAGGACATATTGCAAGCTGCGTCCACTCCTATTTTGGAATGATCAGCTAATACAATAGCTTCTTTTGATCTTTTGATCATTTCTTTTGAGATCACCGTCTCATTCAAATCATAATCGCTCAACCCATTTTGCATAGACATACCACCAACCGAAATAAAGGCCTGATCAAAGTTAAACGTCTTTAATTGATCCATGGTCATCATTCCTGTCATCGATTGTTGCTCGGGATTAAGCTGTCCTCCAAGCATAATGAGCTCCCCTTTACATTCTTCCTTTGCTAATTTGTCAGCAATGACAGCTGCCACGGCTAAGGAATGTGTAACAATCGTGATTCCAACTTTTTCCTTTAACGCATGGGTAAGCTCCAGTGCGGTCGTGCCTGTATCAATAGCAATGGTCGAACCATTTTCAATTAATGAAACTGCTGATCTACCGATGGCTTGTTTTTCCTCTGTCATCAGATTGGATCGCTGATGCAAAGGTGGTTCACCTTGTGGATAGCCGATATTTACCGCTCCACCATAAACTCGCTTGACGTCGCCTGTAACAGCCAGCTGATCCAAATCACGTCGTACCGTTTCCATGGTTACCTGAAATGTATCTGCTAATTCACTGACTTTTACTTTATTATGCTTCTGTAATGCCTCTATAATATAGGTCCATCTTTCCTCGGGAAACCACTCCATCTTTACACCTCGCTCGCTATGAAACTTGTACACATGCCTCTCTTGGGATGTACACGTGTACTTTTTCTCCTTCATCTAGTTGTTCATGATATTGGTATAACGTGTCTATCTGTATCGTTTGATCGGGAAGGGCTACGCGGTAAATTAATACATTGCCGGTAACCATTTTGGTGACGATTTTCCCTTCGACATGATACGCTTGTTCCTGTAGTCGACGATTTTCTGTTTTGGACATCGTGATACTCTCCGGACGTATCGCAATATCTTGTTCAAAATCAGCTGACTGATTCGTCCATTTTTGCAACATCTGCCTTGGAATAATATTGTATGAGCCGATAAAACCTGCAATGAATTTATTTTTTGGTTTCATATAAATGTCGTCTGGTGTACCTTCTTGGACAATCTTCCCTTCATTCATGACAAAAATTCGATCACTTAATAGCATCGCTTCTTTCTGATCATGTGTGACAAATATAGTCGTAATATTTAGCTTGCGCTGAATATTTTTAATTTCTTGCTGGAGTGATTTACGAATCTTGGCATCCAAGGCACTAAAAGGCTCATCAAGCAACAATACATCGGGCTCCATCACTAAGGATCGGGATAAGGCCACACGTTGCTGCTGACCGCCGGATAATGCATGTGGATAACGGTCTCCCAACTCCTCTAACCCCATCATCTTCATCGTATCTTGAACAATCTGCTGGTAGCCTTTTTTCTTTTGCAACTTTAATCCGTAGCTAATATTTTCTGTGACGGTCATGTTAGGGAAAAGGGCATAGGATTGAAACACCATGCCGACCCCTCGTTTACGAGACGGCACCTGTGTGATGTCCTTGTTATTAACGGTAATACTCCCTTGATCGACGTCGGCAATCCCGGCGATCGTTCGCAGCAATGTACTCTTTCCACAGCCACTCTGACCTAATAATGTGATGAACTCACCCTTTTCGACCGATAACGAAATGTGGTCTAATACCGTTTTTCCACTATACTGTTTCAGCAGGGAATCAATTTGTACATAACTCATGATTTTTCTCCTTCCAAAGTCGTTTGTTGTAATGTTGAAATCGGCATATCTTGTTTATCTGATGCGACTTGCTTCTGTCTTTTTGGTGATTGAAAATAAAGCAGAAATAACGTAATAAACACGATAATCATGTAGTAACAAATCACAATCGCACTGGTCAGGTGACCGTTCTTACTCAATTGCTGATAAAGGTAGATTTGCAAGGTTTCAAATCGTCCGCCAACTAAAAGGTTTGCAAGGGCAAATTCGCCAAATAGCATGGAGATGGCCAAGAATGCTGCGGAGAATATACCTTTTTTCATATTGGGTAATACCACCGTCATAACCGCCTTGATCTTGGAAGCACCTAGTAGCTCGGCGGCTTGAATCAGGTCTCTGGCATGGATTGTGTATAAACTATTGCGAATCCCTTGATAAACAAACGGCATAATCACAATCGCATAAATCCCAAACAAGATCCATGGTGTGCCTGCTATATTCACGACATCATTGGCATATAGATTGATTAAGCCAACTGCTAAAGCAACACCTGGGACACCATAAGGTAGCAGGGCGATCGTTTTTAAGACTCCTTCCCATTTGGGAATATATAATACGATGGTTATGGTGGCAAGCAGCATGACGATAATCGATAAAATAACGGCAACAGAAATAACGAGTACCGTTCTGCCAAGTGCCTGCAGGAAACGGGAATCTTGGAATAATTGAATATACCAATCGAATGTCCATGATGTCGGCAGAATGGTTGTGCTCCATTCCGTTGCGATGGAATACAAGAACGTACCGGCCAACGGTAATACTAGATAAACTGCCAGAACAATCGCCACCACCACATGTCCCTTTTTATTCTTCACCGTAAATCTCTCCTTACCTTTTTCATGATTTTACTATTCGACCATAGGGCTGCAATCATTATCAAGGCCAACAGGACACCAAATGCACTGGCCAAATTCGGCTGGAGAAAGACATCGCCTGAGATTAGCGAGGCAATCTGAATCGGCATCAAATTATAGGTGGAACCTACTAAAGCATTGGCTGTCGCAAAAGCCCCTAGTGCATTAGCAATCAATATCGTATAGGTTCCAATCACACCTGGAAAAAGTAACGGAATACCGATTTTACGCCAAAATGTCCATGTTGTACCACCTAATAGCTGTGAGGCATAGCGCCAATCATCGTTCAGTGCCTGGTAGGTTGGCAGCAGCAGGATAATAGCAAATGGAATCTGAAAATAAATATAGACAACAACAAGACCAAACCAAGAATATAAGTTAAAGTCACCAAACACATCGAGTCCCAGTTGGTTAAACAGTAAGGTGAATAAACCATTATTCCCTAATAACACGATGAAGGAGAAAGCTAATGGTATCCCCTCAAAATAAGAGGTCATATTCGAGATCGTCGTCATCCATTTGTTCCCGCGTCCGGCTAATTGTGAAATCGAATAGCCACCAATAACTGCTATGATAATCGCTACTGTCGCAGATAAAAAAGCAATTTTCAAACTATTGGTAATCGATTGGAGATAATAAGCCTCGGAAAATAATTCTTGATAGTTCGCCAAGGTAAAGCTGCCGTCCTCGGATTGAAAGCTCGACATCACCATATTCATTGTTGGGAAAAAGAGAAAACCTAATACCAATAAGGCTAATGGAACCAAGCATAGCCATGTCTTCCATGATTGTTTCACTTGTTACCCCCCTCTTGTCTAAGCAAGCTTCTCCACATCTGTGGCAATACCGGCATGGTTTCCGCCTTATCCAGCCCCATTAACTCACACATAAACGAGGCAAAAGGAAGCTGAGGCAATAACAGATCTTGCATACCTTTATGGGTTTTATTGCTGATCATATATAGCGGGACTTGACGTTCTGCTTCTGTTGTACCGCCATGCTGCCCTTGTTCTGACATTCCGTGATCAGCCGTTACCACAACTTGATAGCCTTCCTCAAGCCAGATAGGCATTAATTCTGCTAGTATATTATCAGCGAGTAATACCTTTTCACGATATTCACTGGAACGCCCGCCATGTTTATGACCAATATCATCAATGTTCATCGAGTGAATATATAAGAAATCTGGTTGTACTCGCCGCCTTAATGCCTCTCCATCTAGCAATAAATGAGAATCTGGATACGTATCTTCAAAATAAAACATACCATTTTGAATCGCTTGATCGGTGTTCAGCTGCATTCTGTCCTCGATATAATGAAAGGGTGCTCGATTATAGAGCTCGCTAACCCAATAGTAGGAAGCCGTGGCATTGGTCAGCCCCGCCTCTTTGCTGAGATGGAATAAACTCTTATGCTTAGACAGCCTTACACTCCTATTCGTGTGAATCCCATTACTGTAGCTTGGCGTGCCCGTTAATAACACTTCGTATAAAGGGCGGGATAGACTTGGCAGTTCGGAACATACGGCGCTGCGTAATGCTTGTCCTTTTTCCACCAAATGTTCCATATACCCTAATGTCTCGATAGCCACATCATATCGCAAGCCGTCCAATACAACGATAATCAGCTTATTGGACATGAATAAGTACCTCTTTTTGCCACAATTGCGGTAGTTCCTGTGCTGTTTCTTCCCATGCAGTATGATCACCAACCGGCTGGGCATTCTCGTATTGCTCTGTTGGAATCATTTGTTCCTCCACCTCCGCTGGCAGATCGACATTGTCACGAATCGGACGAGCAAATCCTCTTGCTAAATTAATCTGTCCCTCATCACTTAAGATATATTCACGGGCAAGCATTGCAGCGTGTGGATTAGGTGCATACTTGTTAAGAATGGTTGCATAACCACTGATAACCGATCCTTCTTCTGGTATCACGACCTCATATTGCTCAGAATCTACCGCGTCGGCATAGCTTAAGCCATTAAAATCCCACATAATTCCTACTTCCAATTCACCAGTTTCCATTCCAGCTATACTCAAGTTATTGGCTGTACTTAGGTTGCCTTTCTCTGCTAATTCTGCGAAAAAATCAATCCCAGGCTGTAGATTGGTTTCATCGCCACCGTTTGCTATCGCTGCAGCTAATACAGCCATTTGACTCTGTGTCCCGGTTGATACATCACCAACCATTACCTCATAATCCCCTGTCAATAAATCGTCCCATGATGTTGGAACCTCATCTACTTGGTCTTTATCAACAATAAAGGCAATTGTTCCTTGATACCCCACTAGCCAGTGCCCTTCGTCGTCTTTGGCCCAATCTGGCACGTCATCCCAATAGCTTGTTTTATATGGCATCGTAATTTCCTTGTCTTTCGCAATTGGTCCAAAGGAAATACCGACATCGCCAATATCAGCTGTAGCATTTTCTCCTTCTGACTCCATTTTAGCGATCTCTTCTGCACTAGACATATCTGTATCCACGTGTTCTAAACCATATTCTTCGTTCAAATCATCCCAAGTACCCTTCCAGTTTGCCCAGGAATCTGGCATTCCGACACTATTAACCTCTCCTTCTTCTTGTGCCTTTTCTTCGATTTCTTCCAGTGTAAGATTGTCAGGGTCGATGGCTGCCTCACTTGTGTTGGTATCTGAACCACAAGCCGCTAAAGCAACCAAGCTCCCCCCTAATAGTGCAGTTTGCAACATATGCTTCCAATTGATTGTCATTTCTTTTCCCCCTGTTTGGTTTTCTATTGTATTACTTGGTTTTTAGTATAAGAAATGACTATTAACCTCATATAAAGCCAAGGTAAATAAATTGTAAAAAAAAGATGGGGAGGGATGTTAATGAGAAAGAGATTGAGGGTATTAGCATTTAATAACCGCGGCATGACCAATGAGACAAAAACCGCCGATAAGACGGGATTGTGTAAAGCAGGCTACTTTCCTGAGTAGTGAGTATGATTGTTTTATCTGTGCGAAGCAAACGCTGCGGGAATAAATAACGCTTGCCACCTTTCTTACACTATTTCCTCCGCTGGGTGATAGTACTACAACAGTTATTACTGCAAGGATAATGAGTTCTATGTACTTTAAAACACCAAATATCCATATCATAGAAATGACGAGTATGACGCCCATTTCAGTGCTTTCCTCTCGGATTTTGGCCGTCATTTCCGTGATGACGCCCATTTCAGCGCTTTCTTCTCCGATTTTGGCCGTCATTTCCGTGATGACGCCCATTTCAGTGCTTTCTTCTCCGATTTTGGCCGTCATTTCCGTGATGACGCCCATTTCGGCGCTTCCCCCTCGGATTTTGGCCGTCATTTCCGCGATGACGCCCATTTCAGCGCTTTTCCCTCCGATTTTGGCCGTCATTTCCGCGATGACGCCCATTTCAGCGCTTTCTTCTCCGATTTTGGCCGTCATTTCCGTGATATCACGACCATAATCCAATCACAAATCAAAAATATAAAAAAAAAGAGCCACGCCCAAATGGCATGACTCGTATCACTTTTTATTCTTCTTCTAATCCCATAATTTGCTGAATAATGGCGGCGACATCGTCTACATAACGATTGCAATCCTCTATCGTAGGTGCCTCCACCATCACACGTACTAATGGTTCCGTACCAGATGGTCGAACAAGTACGCGGCCTTGACCATTCATTTCTGCCTCTACCTTGGAAATAGCATCGGCAACCACTGGATTTGTCATAACCTCATTCTTTTTCATGACACGCACGTTTTTTAACACTTGAGGGAATTTTTCCATTTCGTTTGCCAATTCAGATAATGGTTTGCCTGTCTCCTGCATGACGTTAACCAGCTGCAATGCCGAAAGCATACCATCACCTGTTGTAATGTAATCAAGGAAAATAATATGCCCTGATTGCTCCCCGCCAAGGTTGTAATCACCATTACGCATCTCTTCCATCACGTAGCGGTCTCCTACTGCTGTTTTATTGCTCTTCATGTCATTCTCTTCTAAGGCCTTATAGAAACCTAGGTTACTCATTACCGTAGAAACAATGGTTGATTGACGCAATTTACCAAGTGAATTGAAATATTTTCCGATGATAAACATAATTTGATCACCATCAACAATATCTCCCTTCTCATCCACAGCAATTAAACGATCGCCGTCCCCGTCAAAGGCAAGACCAATGTTGGCATCTTTCTCTACTACCATCGCCTGTAATGCTTCAGGATGGGTAGATCCAACCCCATCATTAATATTTAATCCATTTGGTGAGGAACCAATGGTCGAAATGTCAGCCTCTAAATCGGCAAATAGCTGAGATGCAAGCCCTGAGGTCGCTCCGTGTGCACAGTCTAAAGCAATATGCATACCATCCAATTCATTATCAATCGTTTCTTTCAAATATTGGATATACTTTTGTCCGCCTTCTAAGTAATCATTGATCCGTCCAATATCTTCTCCTATTGGCCTTGGTAAATCGTCTACCTCTTGTTCCAACAATGCTTCGATCTCATTTTCCTGACTATCAGATAGTTTAAACCCATCGGAACCAAAGAATTTAATGCCATTGTCCTCAACAGGATTATGGGAGGCAGAGATCATCACGCCTGCCTGCGCATTCATAACCTTGGCCAAATACGCTACTCCTGGCGTGGATATCACCCCTAATCGCATAACTTCTGCCCCGATAGACAGCAAACCAGAAATAAAAGATCCTTCTAACATAGTCCCGGATATTCTGGTATCTCTTCCAAGCAAAATTTTTGGTTTCTCTGCTCCTTTTGTCACCACATATCCGCCATAACGCCCTAATTTAAAGGCTAGTTCTGGTGTCAAATCTTGATTCGCTACCCCGCGGACACCATCTGTTCCAAAATATTTACCCATTTTTAAAAATCTCTCCTTTTTGCATGTCTTCACCATGTATCTTCGATATGTAGGAAAATCATTATTGCGTGTTAATGGTTACTTGTTCATGCTCTAATTCAAATTCTACATCATCTGGAACTCCGCTTGGTCGGTCAAATTCTACATCAAGCTGGTATTCACCAGGCGGACGATCTCCAACATCAATTGATAATTGTAGATCACCCGCGGCTATCCCCTCCAAATCAGAAGGATATCCTCTCATGGTCACCGTCATACTGTTGGAGGCTGGTTCCACAAAAGAAACGGCTTGTCCATCATAATCAATGGCCACATCTTCCACTTCTTCCTCCTCAACGGCTTCCACTTCCACTTCCACATTGACGGTTTCCTGACCAAGCTTTCGTACGTCGGAAGGGGCTTCTAACGCCACTTCCACCGTACCACTTTCGGTTATCTCACTTAAATCGATTGGTTCTGTTGCTATCTCATCTAACTGTTCCAAATAGCTTTCCGCTGCAAAAACCTCTACTTCCTCATCGGCCGGTTCGGCGGAAACAAGCCGCATATCCTCCGGCAATTCATTCTCTGTTGCAACGGAAATCGGTACTTCTTTACTCGGGTTCTTCACATCCACCGTAATATTAGCGGTAGGTGGATCAAGTCTTACATTCAATTCATTGCCTTGATTATCATAAACTTTAATCGGCACATTATTGAGTGTCTGTGTTTCATTAAAGTCGGTTACATCAACAAAAGTCTTCACGATAGCAATCTTATCCATAATGCTTTTCGAGCTGGTCACTTCCACCTCATTTGGTTCTGCATACACATTGGAAATTTCGTAACCTGGTTCAATTTGATCCCGGTTGACGGTATCTACTGTCACTCCGAGCGTCTGGTTATGTCTTTCTTCAATCGTCACATCTATTTCTTGTGGATCAATATAGGCATTCAAACCATCCGATAGCCCCGAACTTTCAAGGGCTACACGGTGCGTACCAATACCGAGGTCTTCCAAGTCCACAAACACATCAAAATTCCTCTGTCTAGCTGTTGTTGTTACCATACTAACAGAACCTTGCAACGATACAGTGACGGTTTCTGGTACACCAGTGACGACATATTCATCCTGATCTAACTGCACCTGTACTGGGATATCTTCTAATGTTTGCGTCTCCGTTGAATTTCCAAAATCTAAGTCCAGTCCGCCATTCTCATTATTGACATTCTCATCGAATGCAACAACAACAAAGAGCAAGATAGCGAGAAAAAGGGCAATGACCCGAATAACCCAGCGGTGCTCCAACCATCTATTCATTTCTTTTCACCATCCAATCCCAACCTTTCGATGATGAGGTCTTGAACTTAGAAATTAATTCTTGTTCCAATAACTCTGCCAACTTCTCCAAGGTGATGTCACGATGCAGCTCTCCATTTTTCGTACAAGAAATACCACCTGTTTCCTCAGAAACCGTAATCGTCAATGCATCGGTCACCTCACTAATCCCTAATGCCGCTCGATGTCGCGTACCCAATTCTTTTGAAATAAAAGGGCTTTCGGATAGCGGCAGATAACAGGCTGCTGCTACGATTTGGTCCCGATTAATAATAACCGCCCCATCATGCAAAGGTGTATTCGGAATAAAAATGTTCGTTAGTAACTGATTCGTCAACTTCCCATTAATCGGTATACCAGTAGATACATAATCACCCATGGCTGTCTCCCGTTCGATGGTAATGAGAGCACCAATTCTTCGCTTGGCCATATACTCACATGACTCAACAATTGCCTCAATCGACTGGCTGAGTTCTTCCTCCTCGGTAGTGATATTACGAGAAAAGAAACTACCTCGTCCTAATTGTTCTAACGCCCTTCTCAACTCAGGTTGGAACAGGATAATCACTCCAAGCGGCCCCCACATAATCACTTGGAAAATAATCATTCGAACCGTATTTAATTCTAAAAAGACACTTAATAAATAGATAAAAATAACAACGAAAATACCTTTTAATAACTGAATAGCTTTCGTTCCACGAATAAACATTAATAATTTATATAAAACATACCAAACAATTGCAATATCCAAAATAACTCTTAATATGTTTAGAAAGTTCCAGTCCCCGCTAAACATGCCACCACAACCTTATCTCCATCCGAATCCTCTTCCTATATTATAGTATTATCATTTTTATTATAGCATACTTACCTTGGATTACTTAAATAAATACATGCTTCTCTTCTATACCTTATGACACAGATCATGCAATTATACAGGATAGGATGGCAGGATATCTACGATTTATATTGGTGAAGGCTCTTTGTCACAGAAAAGCAATGATCCTAATAGAAATCATTGCTAATCCAGATGAAAAATACTTCGAGTCGTATCTTTGATTTTATACCATAATCGGGCGAATAATTGATCCACCTCTTTGATGTCTCCGGCCACTTTCCCAGCAGAAGCAGTGAGGTTATTGCCATTGATAATAACCACATCCCCCTGTACCTCTCCGTCGATTCTTACATCACCATTTTTTATCTCCAAATCATCTTCAATGACCACGCCCTCCGGAACGATGACCGTACCATTTTCTACCACAAGATCTCCCGCATTGGAATAGCTTAATTGATCTTCTTGATTCCAAGCAGAGAAAATACCTGTGAACATAAAAATGAAAAACACCGCCGCAGCTGTTAATAAAGGATGCACCCTTATCCATCGTTTGGCCGTCATTCGTTTCTTTTCATTCGGTAAAGACGCCATGACATTACGCGTAAAGCTGGACGATGGTCTCAATTCATTCGTTGCCGTCACGAGAGCTACGGCCCGCTTCAGTTCTTTAAAGTGCTGCTGACATGTTGGGCATGTCTGAAGATGTGCACGTAGTCGTTCTTTATCTACTGTCGTTATCTCACCATCTAAATACTGATGCATTAAGCTTACCATTTCTTTATTACATTTCATTCTCATCAACACCCCTTACAGATGGCGAAGTCTTTTTCTAAGAGCTTCCCTGCCTCTATGGATTCTTGTCTTGACCGTTCCTACCGGCATTTCTAATACCTCGCTAATCTCTTTGAGTGACAGTTCATCAAGAAAACGCAAGGCAATGACACTGCGATATTTAGCAGGTAGAGCCATGATCTCTTTTTGGATATGGCTTTGAATTTCAAGACTTTCTACTTCTTCCTCAGGCAATGGCTGATCAGACGCTAATTGACCATATAAATTCAGCCCATCAGACCCTTTAATTTCCGCATCGAGGTAATAATCAGGTTTTTTCTTACGCAGCTTATCAATCGTCAAGTTCGTAGCAATTCGATATAACCAAGTCGAGAATTTACGATTTTCATCGAATGATTCAATATTATAATATGCTCGAATAAATGCCTCTTGCGCAATATCTTCTGCCTCTTGCTTATTTCCAACCATACGGAAACAAATAGCGAAAACTCGATTCTGATAATACGCTACGATGTCCTCAAATGCTGTCTGGTCACCCTTTTTCACTTGTTTTATATAATGTGTGATTTTTTCTTCGATCATCTATATACCTCCGCTACATTTGCGGTTAATTATATTACGTACGATTCTTGATGAAGGTTTCATTTTCTTTTAAAATCGATGATAAAACCTAAAATAATTATAAACCAGTACTATTATATCAAGAAACAGGTTTGTTTTGGGCGATTTTATTATTTTTTATTTTATTTTAATTCCATCACTAATGACGGAATCATCGACGTCTTGATAAAAAAATAGCGTATGTTTACGCCTCGTGGGTAAAAGCTGAAGTGGTTGACCTTATCCAGTCAAAATGGTGTAGAAAAATTCGCTACTTTTGGATTTGATGAAATAGGTTCTTGAAAATGATTACTGAACCTTTATTTTTAACAAGAAGAATGTAATGATGGCTCTAGCTTAATCTGGGAACAGCCGTCAAGGACTCGGCTATTGTTCCCATTCATCACAGAGTTAACTATCAGTGGACTACTGATGGCAGTCCCATTTTTTTAACTCGTCTGCCTCTGGACAAATTTCACTGGTAGTTGATAAAGATTATCTAAGGCTGCTTCTGGATTATCTATGCGTTTCATTAATAAATTAATCGATAAATCGACAAATTCATCGATTGGCTGTAATACGGTGGATAAATGAGGGAAGTAATTCTGAATAAATTCCGTTCCATCATAGCCAATGATTTTTAACTGCTCAGGAACTTTTAAACCCTGCTCGTTAGCTGCATTCATCACTAAGATCGCCGTTAAATCATCTGTACAAAAGATACTATCCACCGCTTCATCTCTTAATATATTTCGAATCTCTATCGTTTTTAAAAAGGGGGAATAGTCCAATGGAAACTGGTAAACTAACGGCTCCAAATGATATTCCTTCATCACTGACATATAACCATCCAATCTGCGATTCGTTGGCGAAGCAGATTCATTCGTTCCAGTGAATATAGCAATCCGCCTGCCGCCTCGCTGGTATAATTGTTCAGTCGCTATTCTCCCTCCTTGATAGCTGTCACTAGAAACAATCGGAATACCATCAGCTAAATATCGATCAAAGGAAATAATCGGAAGCCCCACCTTTTCATACTCCGGAATACCAAGATTATGCGCCCCTGCAATAATGCCATCAACTTTATTAGCCGCCAGCATTCGCAGGTAGTCCCTTTCTTTCTCCTTATTATCCGCACTATCACAAAGAATCGTTTTATATCCTAGTTCAAACAGCTTTGTTTCCATTTTCGCTGCCAATTCACCAAAAAAAGGATGGGATACGGTTGGAAAAATTAATCCGATTAATTGTGTGTTTTTGCCTTGCAGCGAGCGAGCGAGTGAATTCGGCTGATAATTTAATTCCTCCATTGCTGCATGGACTTTATCGATTGTTTTTTGACTTAAATAGCCGTAATTATTAATTACCCTGGACACCGTAGTCACCGAAACGCCCGCCTTTTGCGCTACGTCTGTCAATTTTATTCCCATCACGTTCACCCTTATACGTTAATTCTTCATCGAACGCAAGGACCATATATCGCCATGGTAATCACCATTTGCTCCTTGGATATACATATATGTCTGTTCTTCGTGAGGAAAAACACGACTTGTCATGACCTGATAACCGTCGTTAATAAACACCTCACAAACCGATTCATCTACAAAAATATGCAGCGTAAGCTTGGTTTGCTGTGGTACATGAGCGGTTCTCGTTATGCCATAAGCTTCGCCAAATGCGATCCCTGCCTTACTTCGATCCATTATTATTGTACCATTTTTTGCATCGAAAGACAGGGTCAAACCTTGTTGATTTTGTTCATCGGCAAATAAAATTAGCTGGCCTGAGGCATCTGTTGTTAACTCCAGTTTTAATTCATAACGATTATTCATGATAGCTGCCAACTGACAAGCCTCTTCTTGTAAATGCCCTCGCAGCGTTTGATGACGTTGACGCAATTGTTGTAATTCCTGGACAGGCGTTTGATATAGATGTCCATCCTTGATTTGTAATTCCTTAACCAGACTGAGGCAATGCGCCCAACCTTCAGCAAAGCTCGGGTATTCAACCTCTGGCAATCCAACCCAGCTCACACTTAGCGCACGTCCATCCGGTGCGTTAAATGCCTGAGTTGCATACACATCAAAGCCCTCATCCAAATTCTTCAATGATGAAGTCTCGGTGATGGTTCCTTCATCTGCCGCAAAAGAGGATCCAATCACATACATGTTAGGGAAAATATTTTGATAGGATGCGATTTCCGTATCTAGACCTTGGGGGCAAAACAATAACACAGGCTGTTGATCGACAAAAACAAGATTCGGGCATTCCACCATAAAACCCATTTCCTCATCTGTAAAGTGTAATTCTCCTATCCATTCCCAGTCGGTTAATGGTGTTCCTTTGTAAAGCAAAACGGCCCCTTTTTCATCACTGGTTTGTGCCCCAATGATCATATAATAATCTCCCTGATAACGGAATACTTGTGGATCGCGAAACTCATGGGTGTAATCTGTCGGAGGATTGACTATTAATGGAGCATCAAGTTTCTCCACTTGCCCTGCTTGGTTCATCCAAGCGCCCAGTTGATAGGAGTGACGTTCCCACTCTTGATTTCGAACATTTCCGGTATACATCAGAAATAACTGATCTTCCACTGGTAACGCAGAGCCGGAATAAACACCATGACTATCATAGGAAGTGTCTGGTAGTAGCGCAAAACCCTGTCGCCGCCAATCCACTAAATTGGCAGACGTCAGATGATACCATGATTTCACACCATGGACCGGGCCAAAGGGATAGGCTTGGTAAAATAAATGCCACTTTCCATCATAAAAAGAAAAACCATTGGGATCATTTAATAAACCACTCTTCGGTTGAATATGATAAGCCAGCTTCCATTTCGACGCTTGAACCGCTTCTTCCAATCCCTTTCTATATGATTTAGACCAGTCTTGGTATGGCTTATACCTCAATGCCGTTGTCCATTGTTTAATGAATTCCATTTCACAACATCCCTTCGCATTCGTAATTAGTTACTTAGATCATAGATAAAAAAGGAGATAATGTCAAACGTATAACATATATACTTATTTTAATTTAAAATAAGTTATTGGGAACGAAAAATAAATATGATAAACGTTTGACATATAACCGAAATTTTTGTATGCTAAAAAAAATGATAGCAAAGAGAGGAGTTTTCTTTTATGGATCATAAACAGGTTGCCCAAGATGTCATCCAAGCACTTGGTGAGGATAATATTCTTGCTGCCGCTCATTGTGCAACACGCCTCCGTTTAGTTCTGAAAGACGATAAAAACATTGATCAAAAGGCTTTAGATAACCACCCTGATGTAAAGGGTACCTTTAACTCCAACGGTCAATTCCAGATTATCATTGGACCTGGTGACGTCAATAAGGTACATCGTGAACTCACTGCAATTACCGGGTTGCAAGAAGCATCTACGGACGAAGTGAAAGCGATGGCAAACGAACAAAAAAAGACCAATCCAATCATGGCACTGATCAAAGTATTATCCGATATTTTCGTACCGATAATTCCGGCCTTGGTTGCCGGCGGCTTGTTGATGGCATTAAATAATATCTTAACATCTCCTGATTTATTTGGCTCCCAATCGGTGGTGGAGATGTATCCCGCTATTGAAGATGTAGCTAGTGTTATTAACTTGCTAGCTTCGGCACCATTTGCTTTCTTACCTATTTTAATTGGATATTCAGCTACCAAACGATTTGGCGGTAATCCTTATTTAGGTGCTGCGATGGCGATGGCCATGGTAATGCCGGATTTAGTAAATGGTTACGGGGTTGCCGAGGCAATTGAAGATGGTTCGATGAATTACTGGAATGTCTTCGGCCTGCAAGTAGCTCAGGCGGGCTATCAAGGCTCCGTTTTACCTGTATTGGCGGTATCATGGATATTAGCCAATTTGGAGAAATTCTTCCACAAACGGATGGCCAATGCCTTTGATTTCACCTTTACACCGATGTTATCCGTCATTATTACAGGTTTCTTGACGTTTATTTTAGTAGGACCCGTTATGCGTTCTTTATCAGACGGATTAACGGATGGACTTGTCTGGTTATATGAAACAACCGGAGGATTTGGCTTAGGTGTGTTCGGTATCTTCTATTCACCTATTGTTATTACTGGTTTGCACCAAAGTTTCCCAGCGATCGAGACGGTATTGCTTGCCAATATTGAAAGTACAGGGGGGTCCTTTATCTTCCCCGTTGCTTCGATGGCAAACGTAGCGCAAGGGGCAGCCTGTTTGGCCGTTTTCTTTATCACGAAAGATAAGAAACAAAAGAGTTTATCCTCTTCGGCCAGTGTCTCTTCTTTGTTAGGGATTACCGAACCAGCGATTTTCGGTGTCAATTTAAAGCTTAAGTTTCCATTCATTTGTGGTATGATCGGTGCAGGGATATCCTCGGCATTTATTGGCTTCTTCCATGTACTAGCCGTTGCGATGGGACCTGCCAGTGTGATCGGTTTTATCTCCATTTCAGCGAATTCGATTCCAATGTTTATGGTTGGTATTCTAATTAGTATGGTTATTTCCTTTACCCTGACCTATTTCTATGGCAAGCGAAAAATGGCAACTGACGCAAATCCAGACGAAACCGTCAAAGAGACCAAGCAACCTGCTGCAGAGCAAGACGCAGAAGAGATAGCCGCACCATTAACTGGGGAGATTGTTCCGCTTCAGGAAGTAAATGATCAAGTCTTTTCTTCTGAAATGATGGGGAAAGGCATTGCGATTTATCCGACAGTGCAACAGGTAGTAGCACCTGCAGATGGAGTAATTACCGTAGCCTATGATTCCAAACATGCCTTTGGTATCCATACTAATCAAGGAGCCGACATTCTCATTCATATCGGCATTGATACGGTTAATTTAAAAGGACAACATTTTGAGGCAGAAGTGACTCAGGATCAACAAGTGAAAAAAGGGGATGTACTGGGCAGCTTTGATCTGCAAGGTATTATCGATGCTGGTTATGATCCTACCGTGATGGTGATTGTAACCAACACCGCCGATTATCATGATGTTATCGCAGTGGATCAGCAAAAGGTAACAGCAGGAGAGAATTTATTACAGCTGTATTAGATATCTTTTTCTTATCGCAGCAGGATTCCTGTCACCTCCATACTAAAGTCTAACATTATCCAAGACAGGGTCATCTCGACCCTGTCCTTTTTATAAGGAGAAAAGCCTATTACCCGCGCTATAATAGGATCTTTGTTAAATGCTCATTTTAAGTTGCAAACCAATTTGGCAGAGCCGTACTCTCCCCCATTATAACCATTTCAAGACAACAAAACTTTACTAAAAGAAAACAAAACTTTACATATAATAATTCCTATTATATAATGAAACATAACCCTTAAACCTTAGGAGGCTTATCAATGAATAACAAAGAGGTCTTAAAAAAGGCGCAACAAGAAAAAAACGATGAACGTGAAAAACAAATTGCAACAAAGGCATTTTATATTGGTTGGTTGAGCGTTTCCGCAATTATAATACTGCTTATTATTTTTCGTTATTTATACAATGAACCCACTAGTGATATTTTGATGATACTAATGGCACAGTTGACTGCTGCTTCTTTTTATCAATATTTCCACATGCGAAATAAGAAGTTATATTTATTTACCGGTATCCTATGTACCATTGCTTTTTTTCTTAACTTCGCAGCCTTACTTAGCCAATATGGAGTGTACTAATGACTGATAAAAACGAACAACTTATACTTAAAAACCGGTTAAAAATAGCACGAGCGGAACGAGATATGTCTCAAAGTCAATTAGCCCATACAGTCGGTGTCTCTAGACAAACAATCGGTTCCATTGAGAAAGGTCAATTCAATCCAACGGCAAGATTAGCTCTCCTATTATGTATTGCATTGGATAAGAAGTTTGAAGATTTATTTTATTTTGATTAATGCTTCAAATTCAATAAAAAGGACAAGGTTGTAACCCCCTGTCCTTTTACTAATCATGGATAATCCCCGCTCGCCACTCCTTATCAAAATTCTGCGACAAGGCAGCAAACGACTGTTGAATCTGATGAAAGAACTCCTGATCATGCTTATCATGGGCCAACATCGTAGCCAGCTCATCGTTCTTCAACGGCATAATCGTCACCGAATCAGCAAACTTTCCTGCTTGGCGCGAGGATTGTAAGGGCACCATCGCCACGGCACGCCAAATATTAATCGTATTCTCATCCAATTCGTCGGCAATAAACAAGGTAGTGACAGGCTTTGGTGCCGATTCGATCGTTAGGTTGGTGGCATGGCGAAGCACCGGCTCCCACTCACCACGTTTCTGCGCCTGCTTATTCATTAAGGTGACCTCCAGCATGACGATCCGATCGCCATAATCAACCACCATATCGCCTGACCCTCCACCAGCATGGGTTTCCGGCTCGAAATCGGCATTCATTGATAGATTGAGGCTGGAAAATAAATCAAACTTCTCTGAGCTGATATGATACCAAGCAATCCCAACGATATACTCGAAAATAGTCGGCACATCCGTACTTTCCGATACCATTTTTTGAATTTTAGCATCATTTCGACGATCTGAAAAAAGCGGCAGAATTTCCAAGATTTTTTCTTTCGGATAATGGTCAGCAATATGCTTTTGAAACGCCCTGCTTGTTTGAGTAAGCAAAGTATTCCGAATATCCTCTTCCTCCGTTATCTGCAAGGCCTGCTTAATCGCCTGGATCGTTGGTTCAACCTGATCCGAAGGGTATGCGACGATTTCCTCCAGCGTTCGATGATGAAAGAAATCTGAAGACTCAATAGCCTGCTCGTACGCCTCACAGGCCCTTTCTGTAGAAGGTCGAAAAATAAGTGACTGGATATCGATCTTATCAAAAACCTTTTGCCAAACATCGCGCTGGGCTAACTCAACAATTTGATTCTTAAAGCGGATCAAACCGGTTACTCGCATCACGCGCTGGGTCACATCACCATATTCCTGGATCTGATCATGACGTTTGGAAGCTTGAAATTGGAGAAAAAGCTTCTCATTGATCCGATCATTTGAGAGAATATCTACCGCTTGATTCTGCTCTAAGAATACCTCCACATCACTGGTCTTCTTTTTATCGAAGTGAAACAGATTTCGTCCAAATCCAAACGCCTTGTTAATCATCGCACGCTTTTTTGGATCAGAAAAGAGTTCCACAAGCTTGTCTAGCTGCTCTGCCTTCCGCTCATGATTAAAAGCAATTAATCGTTGATAAAACTCCCAATACACTTGAATCGCCTGCTCGCTTTTGCCACTAGAGAAGTGGGCAGTAAATAATGCATTGGACATGGGAATTGGTGCTTCAGTGATGTCCTCCCAAGCTTCGCCATGCTGATTATCGATATAATTCCGTTCGGCAACCTGGGCAGCTCCTTCTAAAAAATCTTCTACAAACGCTTGAACATCCACCGGTTGATACGGACTCATCATTTGAACCAAAGTAATAAACAAGTCTTGATGAATCCGTTCATATTTCAATAACAAATAAATCGCCATCCACATCGGTGAATAATAATAATCCCCTTCATTCGTATAGACCCTGAGCTTCAACAACTGGCGAAAGAAAATTAAGTTGGTATCATCAATCGGCAGCAGCTCTTCTAACTGACTGCGACGAAGCTTTTTTCCATGTATCCAGGATTTTCCGATAGGTGATATCCTTCTTTTTTCATCCGCTAAGCCAATTTTCACTAAATTGCTTGAATAATGACGGGCCCTTTTTTCGATATGGGTATCTAATAATTTATACAGTTCTTTCAGCTTCGGATCACGCTTTATGTCCTTGACAGGGGTCTGTTCAAAGGTCTTCTTCACCTCTGGATCCTTCATTGCCTCGATGAAACGATCATAATTGCTATGCTGTTTGAAGATCTCCGGAGAATGTTCAATTGCCAGTTCATAGAAGCGAAATTGGGTATTGGCTTCTGGATAACGGGCCCAAACCTCTGATTCACTCTCTTGATAGATTTGCTCCAGAATCTCGGTATAGATTTTATAGGCATTGATCACATCTTTCCTTCTGCCGTTGGTATCATATAAATTGAAGACCTGCTTTTCTTTAACCTTCATCCGGCTCCCCCTTTAGGCAGCTGCTTTTGATAGTTCGTAATCAAAACTTCCTGTGTCTTGTTATGTTTCGCCTTTGATTGATAGTTGGAATTATTATAATGGTAATCAAGGATATGCATATGGTAATGCTCCGCCCATTTTAACAACATTTGATTCTCCTGTCCTTTATGCAACGATACATTGGATAAGGCCCATTTGGTCCCTTGCTGGTCTAATCGATCGAGAAAATCCAACAAATCCCGTTCGTCTTGCTCCCCCCAGCCGCCATTCTCATTATAGCTGGCGGTGGATATTAAGTAAGGCGGGTCCAAATAAACGAAATCCTCCTTGCCGATTTGATCAATCTCCCGAAAATCCTTGGTAGAGAACACAAAAGACTTTGCTTGTAAGGCATCCATAAAGTGGATGAGTTTCTGTTCCATCCGGCTGTTAAAATCACGCTTGCCAACAGGTAAATTATAAGCACCTTTGGCATTAAAACGGATCTGGTTGTTGAACCCATAGACTAATAACACATAAAAGACAATCGGCTTCAGCGGATCCTGATCATAAACACCTTCGTTATAATCCCTGCGTAGTCGAATGAATTTCTCTTTATTATAAGCTCCCATCCCTTTTGCCGAATCCAGACCATAAAAACGATAGCCTTTATTCTTGGTATCGGATAGTTGATACGTAGCAATAATGCGCTCTACCATTGCCAGCACTTCATCTTGCGGTGTTTTCGCTAGAAGTTCATATAGCTCAATCACCCGTTCCTCGCGATCATTGATCCACACCTTCCCATTGGGTGTTGCATTAATGCCGACGTTCGCCCCACCAGCGAAGATATCAATAAAGTTTTCATACTGATCAGGAAATAACGGGAACAACTGAGGGAGTAATTTATATTTTCCACCAGTATAATTAATCGGTGACATCGTGTAATCCGTCTTGACAGCTGGTGCTTGTTCACGAGCACCCACTTCACAGACATAAAGTAATTCTTTATGGTCTTCAATATTCGTTTTCCCCGTTGTAAAGGCTTGGAACGGCGTTTCATAAACGGTCACCTGTCCGCGTTTTTCTAGTGAACTCATAATCTCTTCATTAGAAATCTTCGCATTTGAGCGGCCATTGCCCTTTTGCGCCATATTATTGTAAGAGACTACAATATATTTCGCATCAATATGCTGAATCAAATCATCAAAGGCGAGAGGAGCCTGTTTGGTGGAATATTCGCTCTTTAAGGATTGACGATCGACCATCTTCTTGGCCACCCCGGCAACCTCTGGCTTTTCCCACTTGGCAATGTTTTCCATCAAATGATAGGCATCGCCATATTGCCGCGAGTTATAAGGGGTATCAATATAAACAAGATCGGCCTTAATCTCACGAACCAATTGATTCGCATCTTGACAATACAGACCATTTTTTCGATTATGATGCAGTTCGGGCACTCGTAAATGTAGTGGCTTCAGACTGTCCAATTTCTGACGATAAGCGTCGTAATGCCCCACCGTATTTGCTACCTTATCCATGGCGTACAACAAAGAAGTAATCAAAAAAGCCTTCTCCCGCTCATTCACGTCTTGAAGTTGTTCGATTCGTTCACGTACTGCCCCAATCTTACGAGCATTTTCTGGTGAAAAATAACTGCCACCAAAATGGAGCGAGACATAATTATCTTGCTCCGTGTCAAACCGATTAAATGCCTCAATATAATCAGTAATCTTCTCATAGTCTACCTGTTCATCGCTGAACCAGGTGAGGTAGGCGAGATAGTTAGAATATAAGATATCGTTGACGATCACCTTTTTTCCTTGAGCTCGAAAGATATCAGCCACCGCTCCGGTTCCGGCAAATATATCGGCAACACTATGTATATCGGAAGTATGCTTGGCAATCGTCTCCTCAATAAAATGGAGAATCTTCTGCTTCGAGCCTAAATAACGACGATTGATTAATTTCAGTTTCTCGGTTGGTTGCTGTGGTGTTTGGTTGTTTTGTTGTTCTTTTATATCCATCAATTGTTTAATCTGCCTTTCGTTATCTTCTGACCAGTTAAACCAGCCGCGCCAGTCTTTATGTGGCATACGTAGTAACCCTTCATTGATCCAGTTATGTAAGGTCTGCCGACTGATCTGGTACTGTTCTTCGATTTCTTTGGTAGTTTTCATCGCTTTCCCCTTTTTTTGCAACTATGCATCTTATGTTTTTTACAGTCTATTATAGCATAAAATGAATAGATGGTGATATGGTGAATTGGAAAACAGTTGAGCGGGGCGATGTTATTTATCTAATAAAACCTTTAGTGGGATGACGACCGTTTCGACGCTTTCCCATCAGATTTTGGCCGTCATTTCCAGGATGACGCCCATTTCAGCGCTTTTTCCTCGGATTTTGGCCGTCATTTCTGCGATGACGCCCATTTCAGTGCTTTCCCCTCAGATTTTGGCCGTCATTTCTGCGATGACGCCCATTTCAGTGCTTTCCCCTCAGATTTTGGCCGTCATTTCTGCGATGACGCCCATTTCAGTGCTTTCCCCTCAGATTTTGGCCGTCATCTCAAGATAACGACATTTGTTCTGCGCCTATACCGGGGAAGCTGTACCATTTCTATACACCATATTTTTAATAAAGGGTCCTGTGAGGTAACCCAAACCAACTATAAAAACGATGGTCGAAAATAAAATCGTTCCTACTGTTAGCGTACTAAACATCCAGAATGCTGCTACGATGAACAAACCACCTAGTAAATAACGCAGCTTACGAATGAATTGATATTTTGTTTCTAGACCCCTTAATAGAATATAAAGTCCGTATAACAAACAAACTAACGAAATGACAGGAAATACAGGTCGGAATTTAATCGCATAGATAAAAAAGTCAACATTTACGATATCTGTTGGGAGATTAGGATTGGTATACAAAAAGTGAGTGAACTTTGTCGAGCTATTCCACTCCGTATTATCCATCAGCAAAAAACTACCCTCGTATAATGCAAACCATAAGAATATCACAAAAAAACTAAAACTAACGATTAATCGAAGCATAACTTTTCCAGTAATAGTGAACACCTCCATTAGGATTGATTTATGTTCATTGCGATTTAGTCACTCCAAAAAACCAATAATTTTTCGTTATCCTTGGGCATATCTAATCTAACCCCCTGCTTGCGAACTGTATTCATTCAAGTATAGCATCCATTTTCTGATTTGTAACAATATGTATTTGTATAGTTAACAATTATTACAAGGGATATTCAAAACAACATATCCCTTAACATATGGCAGAGCAAAAACATTCTCCGGCAAACAGGCTGCTATTTATCGTATTTTTGATCATAGGGTCAACCGCTATTTCTAGTAGAAGGTATCCATACAGCTTTGTCGCTACTTTTCACATCCGAGATGGCAAGCTTCATTTTTATCCAAAAAAATAAGGCGCCTCACCTTAGATCAGACGCCTCCAACTTCCCCTAATACACCTGTAAATCTACCTCCAACCGATAACACATATCCCCCTCATACCAAGCTGGGAAGTTGGTTCCCCATACATTGTTATACAGATTAATAAAAATCCCATCATTTAAAGAAGGCTGGGCATTATCAAATAATAACAAGCTGCGGCGTCCAAAGGAGAATAATGGTGCTTCCTGAGAACGGATGGCAAGCTTGCCCTCTATCCCGCTATAGGTTAGTCCCTCTTTCGACAGGGCATGCATATTACGATTGCCATTTCGAACCACTTGATACGGGGACAGTGGTTGATCAAGCTTATCCATCTGCCAGCGGTATGGATTGGCAACCGATAAAGTCGTTTCCAGCCAGTAAGCTTCCGGCATGCGGTTGGCATCTTTATCTTTCATTCGCAATTCTGCTTGTAAAGTCTGTTCAACAAGGTCTAACTGATAACGGAGTCGTACTTGTGACGGCAAACCATAGCTGCGAACATCCCATTCATGAAAGGCCAAATCAAAATAGAAAACAACTTGATCTCCCTCCTGTGTAAACGATGATTTTTCCACATACGGATAGATGAGCTCATGGCGAATTTCTGCATAGGCCTCTATTCCCCTTTTGGCGAAATCTACTAACGCCCAAGAGCTCGTCCATCGAGTCAGTCGGCTGTACTTACTTAAAAATTGATTGAAATCAGCAAAATCAAAGCGTTGATAGGATAATTCACCAAATCGTTTCCCATCCGCCAGCAAGGAATGCTGCTTCACTCGCAGCTCTTGTAAGGCGCCGCTTGCTGTAAAGGAAAGCGACACATCCCCAAACTGATATAGCTTCCCAGCAACGACAGACTGGTTAGCGACTGCAATCGGTGTAATAGTTGCTTTCAGATCGGCAAATGCTGCTTTCGCTTGTCGCTGTTGTTCGACAGAGAGGCTTGCCACAGCCTGTTCCAGATAACGATCCTGTTCCTGCCATGTTTTTTCATAGAGGTTGTAAGAACGCTTATGCGCTTGTTTGACATCGTCAATATTTGTGCTGATGGAAGTCATCAGGTCGAAAAAATCTTTCCCGGTTTGCTCACGATGAAAAGTTATCTTATCCTGAGCACGAGCCTGATGAAAATCGTCGATTAAATAGTTACGATAATCAGGTAAAAAGACATTCCCATTACCGCCCCAGGTATGCTCTGCTACCAGCAGCAATTGCTCAGAGAACTGGCGGTAGCTGGTACTGTCTCTTGACAGGCTGCCTTCTTCCAACCATTGATCCCGCAGGCGCAATAAGCATTGATACTTACTAATTTTAGCAGGTGCAGAACCTACACCATGAATCCACGTATCGGCTATCTCCTCTTCTATCACAGGTAGTGAATCTTTTTTCTGCCAGGCAGCTTGAGCAAAGGCATCTAAACTCGAAGCTATAATTTCGGCTTCTGGATACTGCTGTTGTAGTTGTTGATGAAGTAACCGCACCTCTTCTGCGTCAGCCGGAGGACCTTGATTATCATGACTATGAGCAAAATAGAGCAGGTCCTCCCATCCTTCTCGTTCAAAGGTCTGTCCATAATCTTTGGCGTAGTGCACTATAATTTCTGAACCATCGCTTGCCCTCCAGACAAATAACTCTGGCACATCTGGCACTGCGGAGCTGGCATTGACACCAATATGCAAATACTTCAGACCTGCTTTTGCCATCAGAGGAACCATCGCGATCGTATGGCCAGGGACATCGGTCATTTTGGCAGCAATCGTTTCCTGATCAAATCGATCATCTAATGCTTGTGAAATCGAAAGTCCATATTCAAACAGCTCGCGATCCATTAACTCGGTATGAGTAGTTACAGGAAGACCATGCCATTTAATCGTACCCGCCTCAATTGCCGTTATTAATCGTTGTTTCGCTTCTTCCGTCACGGATTCATGCCTTAAGTAGTGATCAATCAACCAAGAACCCGTAGTCCAAGTAAATTGACCGGGCAGCAACTCACCTATTTCAACTGCCCGTGGGATAAAATCATGGAGGTACGTCTCCATTACTTTTTCCGCAAGATCGGTAAAACCAATATCCAAATGTGTTTTAAACACCACGTGTAACGTCTTCATGACCAAGCTCCTTTGTTATTCAGGATTAATCGGGAATGCCACTAAGCCTTGGTTAAGCTGCTGACACTTTTCCATTAATTGTGCCGGGCTTTGTTGTTCTGTCACAAGATATAGCTGATAATCGAACTCATAAAAGCCGGACAAATCCACCTTAAAATTGGTTTCCCAAAAGTTATTCATCACCCAGGAGTAAACTGGCTGTTGGTTTTTCTCATGGAGCTTAGGGTTAGCCAGTTCCACCGGATGATGTGCCAGCGAACCTAACGTAATGAGTGGCGTATCTTTGATCGCAACTACAAAGGCGCTCTCGTCTCCCGTAAAGGCAAGCCCATTCTGTAATGAATAAAATTCGGTATTCGTTCCGGGCAATTGATCGATCACTGGTCGAAGCATGGCACCTGTCTTTTCAATAAATAATTCGCCATTTCTTCTCATCTGAAACGGTAAGGCTATATAAAGATTCTCTGGCGCCCACTCATTCTGCTTCTGAATTCTAACGGTTACAGCTATCTTAGGTATGTCTTTGTACAGCTTGAGCAGAACGCTGTAAGCTTGAGTACCTGCCAAGTCAAAGTCCATTTGCAGCATGGTAAATAAATCGCCATCTTTGGTCACTTCAATGTGCTTCAAATGGGCATGATGACGCTCTGCCAGTCGTCCTTTACGATTTCGCCCCATTAGCCTTCTCTCGGTACAGGCATCCGTTGTAATAGGTGTCTTTTCATACACACCAGCAAAAGGTGTATAAGGAGCGTCTTGATGAATCAGTTCTTGATCGTTCCATTTATCCCATAGGGAGGTGATCCCTGTTGTTTGATCGAAACTTATGCGATAATGTTCCGACTCCAGCACATGGGTATTCGGAATACCTGCATATCCTGGGTAAGCAGCCAAATCCTCCACTCGATCGGTACCGATATGGGCATAATTCTTTATCCTCGGTTGCTTAGGCACATCGGCTTTTACCAATTTTACAACTCTTTCTTCCTTGGCTTCTAATGAAATAGCAAATTCAATCTGCACGCCGCTGGGTATCGAGGTAAGCTGGGCAGTAAGCCGCTCGTTTGTCTGGCAATCCATCACATCTACGACCTTTTCCAAATCTCCTGCCAAGTACCTGCCATCAATATGTTCCCAATGCTTAATAGGCACCATCGCATAATCTGTCACTGGATGGTCGTGCGGATTGACCACTTTGAAATATTTCTCCCGATCAATAGACGGCGGCACTTCTCCCCTATGACGAAGCACTTGATCTAGCTGCTGAGAAAGAAAACGATTGGCGTTAATCGCATAAGCTGCTTTACGATAGTCTAAATCATTAACGAGTGTATTCCAGGGCTCGCTGACGGACGAGGCATAACCCCAGGTATGCTCCGCATATAACATCAATTGGTACTCCGCCTCCTGAACAAGAGAACCTTTGTTGCACTCCGCTTGTGGATCTAGTTTCTGCGTCAGATGATATTTTCGTTGTGCATCTCGATAAATCTTCGTCGGTGCAGGTGTAGAGCCTACCCCATCTGCCCACCAGTCCGTCCAATCACCGGCATATACCGGCAAATCCAATGCTTGCCCACGAAGAAAAGTGAAAAACTGGTGCAAGGTAATCAGTTCGATCTCTACTTGGTCTCCATGTTTCTCATTCCAGCAGTGAATCATTTCGATTAAACGCGGATTAGGCGGTGAGTTATCGGTCATAATCCCCGAAATCATATTGGGGACAAAATCGAATGGATACCCCTCTTGTTCCAGATTATCCAAGTATGCAAAAATACGTTGTTCGGCTACCTCCAGCTGGTCTTCTAATGTGGTCATTTCCGCACCATCATCGATGCGAAAGCTATTCGGAATCAGCATAAAATCATTGCCGATTTGATAATGATCTCCATTCCAAACGAGCACCTTATTTCCCTTAGGCGTTTCCCACCAAAATGGAATCTGCTTTTGATACAGTGGAAACATGCCATGATGGGTATGTAAACACGAATATAGATTGATAATGCCGTTTTGATACATCGTTTCTGCATATCCCCAGGAAAAACCATTGATATCTGCAGTCATCGCGGAATCTAAGCCAAGCTGATACTGATTTGAAAAAGCCCTTCCCTTTTTAAACATGTGATCTAAAATATCGTTATCGACCAGCTCCGTCATATTCAAATAGGTTAAGGAAATATCGATCTTTCCTGCTTTCACATAATCAATAAATTTCTGCTTATCTCGCGTCTCAGCCTGTTCAAAAAAGCGCTCAACTTGCCAATAGTTTTCACATGTCCACTTGTACCCCTGCCATTCTGGACGGGAGCCATTTTCGCTCGCCTCCAAAATGTCGATGACGGCTTTGATATAATCGACGTGATGTTGTTCAATCTTTTCTTGCCTGTCGGTATAACCAATATCAGTGTGCGAATGATGGATTAGTTGCAGTTTCCATTTTTTGCTCATTTTTATTCTCCTTTTGTGAACCTTAGATTCGTTGACAATCAACAATTGTAATATGTGTCAGCAGCTTTGCTGAATGGTAACTCCATTCGGTTCGCCCTCACCTGCAGCTCAACATACGGATTTTCCTTTGCTTATGACGTTAAATGGTACTGCTCAGCACCATCTCGAACAAACGCTTTGATCGTCATTAGTTGTTCATCCATACTTTTCCCAGACGGCTGAATGGTATATTGCTTCACGCATGCCGGGATAATAAAGGTTTCTCCGTAGTGTACAATAAAAGGCTCAAAGCTATTATCCAAACTTTCAATAACTGCCTCTTCCCCCTCCACCAAATTCAGCATATTCACACTGCCATGGGTTTGGTGTAGTACCTTACCGGTAAACGTGTGCCTTCTCGTTTCAATAAACTCTGTTTGATGCAGGCCGGTACGTTCTTCCCTCCAATGAGAATGTTCTGCTATCACCTCAAATGGGTTGCATAACTCTCGTTCCACCCAATCCTGATCACGTGATATAACCAAATTAGGTTCACCGTGGTTGATGTGCACAGGACGCGGTAAACCATCTAGCCCTACTCGCTCCCAATCCCAAAGTTTAAAGGTAAAGCGATTAGGCGTAGCACTAATCTCAAGCACCACGGTATCGGCACCCGCACTATGGATAGTGCCTGCCGGGATCGAATAATGATCATGCTTTTTCACCGATCTCTGATAAATATATCGTTCATCTGGAAAGCGATCGCCGCTTGCGAAAGAATACTGCAATGCCTCCACTAAATCTTGTTTATCGGTACCATTTTGCACCCCTAAGTAAACCGAAGCTCCCTCCTTGGCCTCCATTATGTAATAGCTCTCATCCTGGGTATAGGACATATCAAACGTTTCTTGTATATATGCTAGTAAAGGATGTACCTGCAGGCTTAAGTTACCTCCGTCTACCGTATCAAGATAATTAAATCGGATCGGAAATTCTTTGCCAAAACGGTAATAAACACTCTCTCCCAATAGAGCAATAGGCTGAAAAAAGACTAAATTATTGGCCGGAATCTCCATCCTTATCTTATCGGTTCTTAACACGATACTATTTTCTTCTGGTACTCCATCAAAACACCAAGCCAAATTCGGGCGATCTTGACCAACTTGAAAGGTTTCCTGCAGCCACTCGCCTCCCCATATACCTGGTTCAAAGAAAGGAACCAATCGGAAGGGACGTGCAGCCACCTGTTTTAATGCTTCAAAATAAGCAGAAGCCTCTAGCATAACAGGTTGATTAGGTTGATGGGTATCTAAGAAATAATCTACTGAAGCAAACCATTGCTGTTTGAAGCGATCAGCCATACGCCACTCAAAAAAATAGCCACGCTTGGTCATACGCAAAGGATCCTCTCCCGCATTATTGGCTTGCCAATTACTATAGTCACCAGATTGATAGCGTTTTTGGATTTCCCATCTGGAAAGATCGGCATAAATGAGCAAATCAGCTGTATGGAGCAATGAAGCACCTACCCCATAAATCACAATGGTTTGATGACTTTTTAGAGCAGTTATAATTTTTTCCTGTAGTGTCTGCTGGCGTTCTTTATCAATAAAGTCCTGCAGTTGATGATGGCTAATCACTCCAAAAACACGATCATCCGTTAAATAATCCTCCACCATAGTCGTAACCTGTTTCGGCGGATAAAACTGTTCTGACGCCTGAATAATGACTTCTGGCTCTAAAGGTGTAATCAATTGCTCCAATAGCTCTTTTTCATCAACAGTCGGATAACATTCTAGAACAATGACCCTGCTTTTGTTCGATCGTATTTGATCTTGAATCGCTTGATATCCCGCAACTCCTCCCGCTACATTAACTCTCGTCTCTGGAAAAGCATCATACACATAACATACCCCCATAATTGTTCTTTTGTTATAACATTATAGCATAGGATAAAGGGTTCTCATTGTCTTTTTAAAAAGGCTCTGTCCCAAGGGATTACAGGGTTTGTTATAGAAATTCATTCCGGATTAAAATCCAAGTAATAACGATATTTTTTGCCTATATAAAAACATTCGGTATATTCATAAAAATCATCTGATACTTGTGAAGTAAAACGAACCCGTTTCAGCACTGGTTCTGTAGCCTTTATTTTCAATTTCCGCTGCACCTCACGATTGGGCAAGACTGCCTCCACATATTCTCTTTCCTGATCAATTACAATATTTTTGGTGCGTAAATAGGCATAAAAAGAGGTATAATAATCCTGCGGGTCTAAAGAATAATCTCGATCATAGGGAATATAGGTAATAAAGTAGGCAAAAACGGCGTCTTCATCACCTCTAACCCGCTTTAACACGAATATCTGACTGCCTATCTCTATGTTTAGAAACTTGGCTACACGCTTATTCGCATTTGCTAGCTGAACATCAACATCTACCGTTTTGGCTAATTTACCTCGCTCTTGCAATTCTTGGGTAAAACCTTTGACAACGGTGAAGTGATCCTCCTCCTGAAAGGCTTCTTTGACAAACGTCCCTTTCGAACGAATACGAATTAATAAATCTTCTTTCATCAGCTCATCAATGGCCTTACGTATCGTAATTCGACTTACGTGATGGATGGCACAAAGCTCCATTTCGGTTGGTATTCGTGCTCCTTCTGGCCATTTTTCGGTTTGAATATTTTGCCGCATCTCGTCTGCCAACTGAGCATATAACGGATATGCCCCTTTACTATCCATTTTCATCAAAAAACTACTCCTTTCGTCATCATCACTAGACATAGTGTCCTGTGTTTTTTCACTAAAGTCAAGTTGCAGCATTTTTTGTGATATGGATTAGAAAGCATGGCTGATAGTAGTGTATGATGCAAAAAAACCTGCTCATATACTGAACAGGTTATCGTTTGATTAAATAAAATCAATATTTGGCTTTACTCCAAAAGCCCGCGCCAAAGCAATCAATTGCTCGTCTGTAATTTCTTGTTTGATACCGCCTTGATGGGCACTTGTCAGCATGTATACTTGCGCCGCCTTTTCCGCTGTCTCGATTAATCCGAATGCGTCATCGATTGCATTTCCTGCACCAAAGATTCCGTGGTGCGGCCACACAACTAAGCGATATCTCTCCATTTTTTCTGCTGTACGGTTGCCTATCTCATCCGTGCCAGGGATCATCCACGGCAATATGGCTATACCCTCAGGAAAAACAACGATACATTCCGTACACATTTTCCACAGGGTTTTGCTGAAAGTTTTCTCGCTTAATTCATGGGTAAATGTCATAGCAATAATATTTGTTGCGTGATTATGCATGATAACACGATGGTCAGAATCTTGTCTTAACCTGGCAATATGACTTCTGAAATGGGCTGGTAATTCGCTTGTCGGCTTACCATCTCCCGTTAATCCCCAAAGCAGATCAACACTGTCACCACTCTCACTAACACGCATAATCCCTAGACATTCTGAAGGCTTTGACGTCACATTTTTAAAAAACTTACCAGAACCAGTGACAATAAAAAACTGATTAGCCAGTTCCTTTACAGGAAAATCTAAGATAATATTACGTAAGACGCGACTCGTATCTAAGTAGGGCTTTACTTCATCCTCTTTTAAAAGGTAACTGATATTGCCGCCGTTTCGCTCATCCCATCCAAAGCGCCACATATAATTAGTAATTTCCATCATTTCGGTTACAAATGGTGCATCTAACGCTAGCAAATCATCTGGAACTGCTTGGCTCATTTTCATTTCAATCGCCCTCCATCATTGATGTTATATCTTTATTATAACTCAACAACAAACACAAACAAATACAAACGGAAAAATAATCTTCATTTGTGTTTGTTTTGTGTCTGTCAATGATAGATTCAAGTAAGACTTATGAACAGCGTAAGCGATCAATAACCAAGTATCTATAAATGCAGCATCACCTCCTGTACACTTATGGTAAGACAAAGATACAGGAGGTTTTTCTATTTGATTGTTAATTTAAAGCAAGCGAAAGGGTTTTATATTG
>NZ_LR131144.1:0-949684 GCF_900626275.1 Gracilibacillus phocaeensis
GGAAGCGTGAGCTGTGATCGGGAGGGAAATCAAGTACCGAAGTTCCGGATTTCACGCTGCCAAGAAAAGCCTCTAGCCAGGAGATAAGGTGCCCGTACCGCAAACCGACACAGGTAGGCGAGGAGAGAATCCTCAGGTGATCGGGAGAACTCTCGTTAAGGAACTCGGCAAAATGACCCCGTAACTTCGGGAGAAGGGGTGCTTCTCGACCGAGAAGCCGCAGTGAAAAGGCCCAAGCGACTGTTTAGCAAAAACACAGGTCTCTGCGAAGCCGTAAGGCGAAGTATAGGGGCTGACACCTGCCCGGTGCTGGAAGGTTAAGGGGATGCGTTAGCATTAGCGAAGCGTTGAACTGAAGCCCCAGTAAACGGCGGCCGTAACTATAACGGTCCTAAGGTAGCGAAATTCCTTGTCGGGTAAGTTCCGACCCGCACGAAAGGTGCAACGACTTGGGCACTGTCTCAACGAGAGACCCGGTGAAATTATACCATGCGTGAAGATGCGCATTACCCGCGACAGGACGGAAAGACCCCGTGGAGCTTTACTGTAGCCTGATATGGAATGTTGGTACAGCTTGTACAGGATAGGTGGGAGCCGTAGAAACGTGAGCGCTAGCTTACGTGGAGGCGCCGGTGGGATACCACCCTGGCTGTATGGACCTTCTAACCCAGAACCGTGATCCGGTTCGGAGACAGTGTCAGGTGGGCAGTTTGACTGGGGCGGTCGCCTCCTAAAATGTAACGGAGGCGCCCAAAGGTTCCCTCAGAATGGCTGGAAATCATTCGCAGAGTGTAAAGGCAGAAGGGAGCTTGACTGCGAGACCTACAAGTCGAGCAGGGACGAAAGTCGGGCTTAGTGATCCGGCGGTACCGTATGGAAGGGCCGTCGCTCAACGGATAAAAGCTACCCCGGGGATAACAGGCTTATCTCCCCCAAGAGTCCACATCGACGGGGAGGTTTGGCACCTCGATGTCGGCTCATCGCATCCTGGGGCTGTAGTCGGTCCCAAGGGTTGGGCTGTTCGCCCATTAAAGCGGTACGCGAGCTGGGTTCAGAACGTCGTGAGACAGTTCGGTCCCTATCCGTCGTGGGCGTTGGAAGTTTGAGAGGAGCTGTCCTTAGTACGAGAGGACCGGGATGGACACACCGCTGGTGCACCAGTTGTTCCGCCAGGAGCATCGCTGGGTAGCTACGTGTGGCAGGGATAAGTGCTGAAAGCATCTAAGCATGAAGCCCCCCTCAAGATGAGACTTCCCATCTATTCGATAGAGTAAGATCCCTCCAAGACGAGGAGGTAGATAGGTTCGAGGTGGAAGCATGGTGACATGTGGAGCTGACGAATACTAATCGATCGAGGACTTATCTATACATGATGTTGGCTTGTCCGATGAATTCTTATCTAGTTTTGAAAGTATATAAAAAACACTTGCATTTCGTATAAGGCATGCGTTATAATATATCTTGTCCTTATCAAAAGAAAGTCTGGTGACGATAGCGAAGAGGTCCCACCTGTTCCCATGCCGAACACAGTAGTTAAGCTCTTCAGCGCCCATGGTAGTTGGGGGGTTTCCCCTGCAAGAGTAGGACGTTGCCAGGCAGTATTTTTTCTAATTTTATATCATCGCGGGGTGGAGCAGTCTGGTAGCTCGTCGGGCTCATAACCCGAAGGTCGCAAGTTCAAATCTTGCCCCCGCAACCAATGGTCCGGTAGTTCAGTTGGTTAGAATGCCTGCCTGTCACGCAGGAGGTCGCGGGTTCGAGTCCCGTCCGGACCGCCAGATCATAACTTGACTCTAATAAATATACAAAAGGATTTTCTTATCGAGAGCCGATAAGGGAATCCTTTTTTTATTGGTTAGGAAATTATAAAATGGAATGCTTGTGGATAACTACTTGTTAACAATAGGCCACGTCCAGCTCCAAGCGCCCAGCAACTAGCGCAACTTCCCTCACTTCGTACGATAAGGTAACATCGGCTCTTAACGTCGCCGTGTTACCTTTATTTCCTACGCTTCAGTCCAGTTCGTACGTTGCTGAACGGGCGCTTTGCGCTTTTGTTCTGTATATCAGGCAAAATGATAGATTCTCAAGTTTTGTGGAAATGTTAGGGTGATATTATAGTATGGTAATGCTGAATTAAAATTGAAATGAGAATTTTTACTGAAAACTAACCGAAAGCATAGGCTAAAAGGTTGTAGACCAAATAAAATGTTAGTCTAAAATCAGGGATTAGGCTCTTAGCAACGCTGTTCTGATGTGACGGAGGAATTACGTGTATTTCTTATCTATAAGTCAACCGGTTGACATACATATTAAAAGACAGTAAACTATGGTTTAATAAGTTGTTTCACTCCGAGGCACTTATTATCTGGCATTACCTAAAAAGATTCAAATATCTGTTATAAAATACTATTTATTCCACGAGAGGTAGGCTTTGATGAAAAAGCATGATAAGTATAGTTTCATTTCTACACTTTTCCAATTTTCGATTGTCTGCATTTGTTATCATAGGTCAACAGCTTATTGCAAGATCGTCAGATAACACTAATTTTTAAAACTTGCGATGCTTTGTTTTCTTCTCTTCTCCATGACCGAAACATAAACAGATTACTTGAAAACGATTTCTAACATTTGTTTGTTTGAGCATTAAAGGAGAGCGCTCATAAAATATTGGCTTTTGAGGAAAATTCTTTTTTAGTTTTTCTGAGAGATTTGGATAATCGACGCATCGGGGTGTTTCTAATAAAAAAAGGGGGAGTACCATCTGAAATTTAAATTTTTAATGTTGGGCTTTATGTGTATGGGGTTTCTTATTGGCTGTCAAATAATAGAGGGGGGTTCCGATGTGGAAATAGAATATAAAGCAGGTAGTGATTACTATACAGAAAAACATAGACCGCAATTTCATTTTTCAACGCTTTCAGGTAACTTGGCGGATCCTAATGGTTTAATCTACTATGAAGATGAATATCACCTATTTCATCAAAAAAATGGGATGTGGGCGCATGCGATTAGTCCAGACCTCGTTCATTGGGAGCACATGGATATTGCACTTGAACATGATGAGTTAGGTCAAGCATTATCCGGGAGTGCTGTAGTGGATTGGAATGACAGCTCTGGTCTGTTTGATGGGGAGTCCGGTCTTGTCGCGATTTATACCAATACAACTGGTGGAGAAGCGCAAAGTATAGCTTACAGCAACGATAATGGAAGGACCTGGGAAAGGTATGAAGGAAATCCTGTCATTGAGAATCCTGGTATTAAAGATTTTCGGGATCCTAAGGTTTTCTGGCATGAAGAAACGGAAAAATGGGTGATGATTGTTTCAACCGATAAAAGTGTTACCTTTTATAATTCGGATGATTTAATTGATTGGGAATATCAAAGTCAATTTGGCGATGGTCATGGTACACATGTTGCTGTATGGGAGTGTCCAGACTTGTTTCGTTTACCCGTAGACGGTGACGAGGATAATCAAAGATGGGTGATGCATGTTAGTGTAGGCGATAATGAGGAAACAAATGGTTCCACTGCGCAATATTTCGTTGGCGAATTTGATGGTACACAATTTATTCATGAACAGGATCCAGAACTTGTATCGATCACGGATGCTGGACAGGATTTTTATGCCGCTCAGAGCTTTTCCGGTATGCAAGAAGAGGACGGCCGTCGTGTTTGGCTGGGATGGATGGCAAATTGGCGTTATCCTTATCAATCACCAACCGATCCATGGATGGGGTCGATGTCGATTCCAAGAGAATTGTCGTTAAAAGAGAGTAACGATGGACACATTCAACTTATGCAACAGCCGATAGAAGAGCTAGAAACACTGCGTGAGACAGAACTTTCCTTGGATCCTTTTGAAGTAGAGGGCACGTATGATGTAGACTTTGATGGCACCAATTATGAATTTCGTTTAAAAGCGACTTGGGAGGACTTAGAGGAACTCGGTATTCGATTAAGAATGGGCGAAGAAGATGAACAAACCATCGTCGGTGTTCAACCGGAAGAAGAAAAAGTATTTCTCGACCGCAGCTTAGCTGGTTTAGAACAATTGACAGATAGAAACGGGGAACCCTTCACGTTTGGGGCGAAGTTTGAGGAAGCATACGAGGCTGATCAAAAAGAAATTGAAATCCATGGTTTTGTCGATGAATCCTCTGTAGAAATGTTTATCAATGATGGAGAAACGGTATTTACTAATTTAATTTATACGACCCCAACGAATCATGGATTACAGCTTTACACCAAAGGAGGTACAGCAGAAATAGAGGAGTTTACTGCTTATCATTTACGATCCACCTGGCGGCAAACACCAGAAAATAGTGACATAGAATATCTTGTTGTGAACGAGGAGAAAGTAGAACTTCAAGTAGGAGAAGAACATGTACTAACTGCTTATGCCAAGCCTGATTGGGTAAATGAAGAACAGGTAGACTATGAATGGAGTGTGGAAAACGAGGAATATCTCACATTAACCGAGGAACAAGACGGCGTGAGGGTTGTCGGAGAACAACCTGGAAGCACAGAGGTTATGGTAAAAGATGTAAGTTCGGATGTAGAAACAAGGATTACCGTACGGGTGGAATGATGGCGGGAATGAACTGGAGCAAGGTATTATGATTGTGCGTATACTCCAGTTCCTTTTTGATTAAAGTTTATCCGCTTGGGTATTGGATTGACTAGGTTTGCGGGCCGTTGAAGTGGAATCAAAAAAACGCTCTTGCAATATATCAAGTGCCTCTTCCATTTTGGCGAGCTCTTCGGTGGAAACCTGCTGTATGCGTTCTTGAAAAGAGACTTCCATAATTGAGAAGGTTTCATTCATTAATACTTCTCCCTGCTGAGACAATTGAATATAGTGTTTGCGCCGATCATTGGTATCGGTGCTTTTTTTTATGAGAACTTTCTCTTTGAGTTGTTTCAATTCTCGACTTGTATTGGGCATGGACATGTGCAGGCAATCGCTAATTTCGCTAGGTGTGACGGGTTGGTTTATCTTTACATATTCCACTATCTTGTATTGTACTTGTGAAAGAGTCTCTGGCTTGGCCATTTTTGTCCATTCATGTGTGGTTTGATGGACAGCGGCCGAAAATGATACGAATTTATGAAATAATGAGATATCTTTCATTTTCCTCACCCTTTCTTCTATAATAAAGATACCAAAAAAATTATCATTAAACAATTATCATTTGATAACTAATCAGCAAGGTGCTATTATTTAGTTATCAAATGATAATGAAAAAGGAATGATAGAATGAATGTATTAATCGTGTTTAGTTACCCTAACCAAGAGGGATTAAATTATGCTTTTTTGCAGAAGGTGATCAAAGCTTGTGAAGAGAATCCAGATGTCCGTTCTTTTCAAGTGCTGGATTTATATCAGCAAGGTTTTGATCCGGTTCTGGTATTTAATCATCAGAAAAAAAGAAGGCACATGCATAAAGATCTGGAGCTGCAATCGTATAGAGATCAAATCGTTTGGGCGGATAAATTGGTGTTTATTTACCCGATTTGGTGGGGAAGACCACCGGCAATGTTGCTAGGCTATATTGATCAATTATTTGCTTCTAATTTTGCCTATCGGGATAAAGGAGGATTATTTCCGGAGGGCCTCCTCAAAGGAAAATCGGCAGTTTGTGTATCCACGATGAAAGGACCGACCTATTATCCATTGATATGGCTGCACAATGCCCATAAGACGCTTATGAAAAGGGAACTCTTTCGTTTTGTTGGAATTCGTAATGTGAAATTTTTTGAATTTGGAAATATGGAGCGGGAAAATGGCAGTCAGGTCAAGAAATTGCAAAAGGTATATTATTACTTGAGAAGAATACATCATTAGAATATCACCTCAATCTTTTCATTGTGTGTATCATGAAACTTTTGGTATGATATTGTTATCTAGTATGTTACAGGGGTTTCCTAAGCGTTGGAAATCTGATTGGGAGGCTAAATATGGAAGAGTTCGACTTTATCCGTTCTATCACCCCTAAATACTATCGCCAGCCATCGATTATAAAAGGGATCGGTGACGATGCGGCGATTATTCGTCATCCCTATGAAGATCTGATTACGACCGTTGATACGATGGTGGAGAACGTTCATTTTTCGTCACAGACGACAGAACCATTCCATATTGGTTATCGTGTGTTAGCAGCCAATATTAGTGATATTGCAGCTATGGGAGGCAAACCTACCTCTTATCTGGTTTCCATGGTGATACCAGACCACTGGGAATTGTCGGATATTCGTATGATCTATCAAGGTATGGATCAGCTTGCCCGACAGTTTCAGATGGATGTTATTGGCGGTGATACCGTCTCTGGGGATCAGTTAAGTATCTCGATTACGGTATTTGGTACGGTGCATGCGAACAAAGCGCGATATCGAAATGATGCCAAGCCAGGTGATGTCGTATTTGTTACAGGAACGCTGGGTGATGCGGCTTGCGGTCTGCATGTGCTTTTACAGGAAGATGAACAAGCCAAACAGAATTATCGGTATATGGTTAATCGTCACCGTATGCCCATGCCGCGCCCTGTTTTTATACAAGCCTGTCAGTCATTACCACGGATCAGCCTAAACGATATCAGTGATGGTATTGCTAACGAAGCGAACGAAATAGCAGAAGCCTCTCAGGTAAAACTGCATATTTATTATGATCAAGTACCAAAACACCCGCAGTTATCTGATTTTAGCGAGGATCAGCAAAAGGAGTGGTCCCTATCTGGCGGCGAGGATTTTGAACTGATTGGCACGATTCCGGAAAAAGATATCCCTGTCTTGGAAAAAGTAGCAGCTGCTATTAATATTCCAGTTACGCTGATTGGTAGAGTAGAGGAAGCAGATAAGCATCAAGTGGGAGTATGGCTTCATGAGCAGGATCAAGTAAACAAGCTGGATCACACGGGCTATACCCATTTAAGAAGGTGAGATAATGCAAGCATATATCATAGAAACAAATACGGAAGCAGAAACCAAACAGCTGGCTTATCAATTGGCGCAAGGGTTAACACCAGGAGATGTGCTTACCCTGGAGGGCGATCTCGGTGCTGGTAAGACGACATTTACCAAAGGGCTGGGCGCAGGATTAGGCGTCCAGCGTGTGATCAACAGTCCTACTTTTACTATTGTCAAAGAATATATGGGCGATGTCCCCTTTTATCATATGGATGCCTATCGTTTAGAAGACAGTGATGAAGATATTGGTTTTGCAGAATATTTTCAACAGCATGGGATTACGGTGATTGAATGGGCACATTTTATTGCTGATTATTTGCCGGCGGACAGGCTGAATATCGAGATAACGCGTATCGATGACAATCGACGTCAAATTAAATTCCAGCCAACGAATGCACATTTTGAAAAGGTATGTAAGGAGCTAAAGGCATGAATATACTGGCAATCGACACATCCAATCAAGTATTGGGTGTAGCAATAAGTAAAGATGGGGAGTTACAGGCGGAGTATACAGCCAATGTGAAACGAAATCATTCGATTGGTTTAATGCCCGCAATTGAATATGTGATGGAGAAGAGTAACATCACGACGGATCAGTTGGATCGACTAGTTGTGGCAAAGGGGCCAGGATCTTACACAGGTGTGCGCATAGGTCTAGCTACAGCGAAGACGATGGCATGGGCATTAGGTATACCTATAGTGGCCATATCCAGTCTAGAGCTGTTGGCGTATAATGTGAGGGAAAAGGGTGTTGCTGTTTCTCCTTTTTTTGATGCGAGGCGTGGTTTGGTTTATACAGGTTTATATCAGTTAGATCATGAAGGTATGCAGGTACTCGAAGCCGATCAAAATATTGCGATGGAGACATGGCTAGAGCAATTAAAAAGGCTGGAGCGTCCGGTGCTTTTTTTCAGTCAGGATATAGACATACATGAGGCTGTTATTAAAGAGAATCTCGGTGACTTGGCGAGGTTGCCACATCGCATAGACCATCTACCGAGACCGGGCATGTTGGCATTAATGGGCAATTACTATCCAGAGACACCTGTACATCAGTTGACGCCCAATTATATTCGTTTAGTGGAAGCAGAAGCAAATTGGTTAAAGGAACAGAAGCCACATGACACAAATTGACATTCGATCGATGACAGAGGCCGATATGGAGGCGGTGAAGCAGATTGATCGACGTTCGTTCACCGATCCTTGGCCTGATTATGTGTATCAAGAAGAATTAACTAATAATCAACATGCCAAGTATTTTGTTATGACTAATGATCAAGAAGTAATCGGATTTTGCGGCGTATGGATGGTCTTAGATGAGGCACAGATTACAAATATAGCGATTGATCCCGATTATCAGGGAAATGGTTATGGAACGGTGTTGTTTCAATATGTGATAAACTATGCCATCGCACATGGTATCATACGACTTTCGCTAGAGGTGCGCGTTTCAAATACAAGGGCACAAGCGGTATACAAAAAGTTTGGTTTAAAACCAGGTGGGATTAGAAAAAATTATTATTCAGATAATCAAGAAGATGCTTTAGTATTGTGGGTGAATTTATGAGTGAATACATTTTGGGAATAGAAACGAGTTGTGATGAAACAGCAGCGGCGATTGTGAAAGATGGAACGAAAATAATATCGAATGTGGTTGCCTCACAAATTGAGAGTCACCGCCGTTTTGGTGGAGTGGTACCAGAGATTGCTTCTCGCCATCATGTGGAACAGATTACTATGGTGTTAGAGGAGACCTTTCAGAAGGCTGGGTTAACGGCAGAGGATATCGATGCCATTGCAGTGACAGAAGGGCCAGGGCTTGTTGGTGCCTTATTAGTCGGTGTGAATGCCGCCAAAGGATTAGCATTTGCCAAGCAAAAGCCCCTTGTCGGTGTTCACCATATCGCTGGTCATATTTATGCCAATCGGCTGGAGAAGGAATTCGCTTTTCCGTTATTGGCCTTAGTGGTGTCTGGCGGACATACGGAATTGATTATGATGAAAAAACATGGAGATTTTGAAATTGTCGGAGAAACGCGGGATGACGCAGCCGGTGAAGCTTATGACAAAGTTGCAAGAACCCTGCAATTGCCGTATCCAGGTGGGCCGCAGATTGATAAGTTAGCAGCAGAAGGACGTGCAAGTATTGATTTTCCTAGGGCATGGCTGGAAGAAGGTTCGCTAGATTTTAGCTTCAGTGGTTTAAAATCAGCGGTTATCAATTCCCTACACAATGCCAAGCAAAAGGGAGAGACGTTAGCGCCAGAAGATGTAGCTGCCAGTTTCCAGGCCAGTGTGATTGATGTATTAACCGCAAAGACATTTCAAGCAGCGGAGAAATATCAGGTCAAGCAAGTCATTGTTGCGGGAGGGGTCGCGGCCAACAAAGGATTAAGACAAGTGATGACGGAAAAATTCCAACAAGTCCCTACGATCGATTTAATGTTCCCGCCTTTATCTTTATGTACGGATAATGCAGCCATGATTGCTGCCGCCGGATCCGTTGCCTTTCGACAAGGACATCGAGCCGATTTGGATTTAAATGCCAATCCCAGCTTGAGCCTGGAACGATATGCCGGCCGATCGGAATAAGCAGAGATGTAATGTCTCTGCTTATTTTTTTGGGAATGACGACCAAAAAAGCACTCGGGTCGGGAAAACGGTCGCCATCTCGGAAATGACGTCCAAAATCGGAGAGAACATGTGACAAACGGTCGTCATCGACGAAATGACGCCCAAAATCTGTGGGGACTCGTGACAAATGGTCGTTATCTCGGAAATGACGCCCAAAATCCGGGGGAACATGTGACAAATGGTCGTCATCTCGGAAATGATGCCCAAAATCTGGTAGAACTCATGGCAAATGGTCGTCATCTCGGAAATGACGTCCAAAATCCGGGGGAACATGTGACAAATGGTCGTCATCTCGGAAATGACGTCCAAAATCGGAGAGAACTCGTGACAAATGGTCGTCATCTCGGAAATGACGTCCAAAATCGGAGAGAACTCATGGCAAATGGTCGTCATCCGAGTACCGCATGATTCAGATATAGTAAACCCAACTATGTTCCCCAACTGGTTTAAAATGTTTCTCTAATAATCTTTTTATCCTTTTTCTGGATATAATACCGCCACTCCACTCGTACACCAATTTTGAGGTTAATTTATCATCTGGGAATAATAACTGCAATTCTACGATATGTCGTAATAGGGCTTCTTCCATGTTATCGGCGGCTCCACACTGGGAACAAGTTAAATTCCAACCAGTTGAGGATAACGCCAATCGACCACATGAGTGACAGCGAATCCCTTTTTGCAAATCAGTAAATGAATAGGCAGGTAACTCAGGATAGGGATAGTCACCTAAGTCAGCAGAGACCAGCTGCTGCGCTACTTCTCTCTCTTTTTTTCCTGCTGGAGCTGCTCGGTTCATGGATTTTATAAAGGCAGACAGTTGCGAAGAAAAAATAAACTGTTTTAACAAGGGCGCTTGATAAAGGAAAAACTGTGGATGGGTAAACACAAGTCGGCTTTCTACTTGCATATGGACATGGTGAGTTTGCAGCCATCTACGCAGCAATGATTCACTTCGTTGTATTTGTAACAAAGGATTGGTAATTTCTTGATGAGGGAGCTTGTACCAGTTTTTTTCTTCGTACTTATGGTTACCAGCATAGTGTTTTACCTCTAATAGGAAAATGGTGTCACCAGTGATGATAAGGGAATCCAGTTGGAAAGTGGTCGTGCCTAGTTGAAGGTAGAGATCGTTGAGGAGTAAAACAGATGGTGAAAGCCTTTCAGTAAGCAATGACTCTAATTGAGTTTCACCTTGGTAGCCTTGCTGTAAATTTTGCAGGGTGGTCTTGTCTTGAGAAGAAAAAGGAAGTCGGTCTTGCAAGGCTTGATAAATTCTTAATTCTTTTGATTTTTCTAATGGTTTTATGATCATATATGCAGCTCCTTTTGTTACATCTTACAATAAGAATGGAACGAATGCAAAAACACTTCACTTATACACAAACCATGCCGAATAAAGTGGATAAAAAAACAGCAACCTTCCCAGCAAAGGTTTTGTATTCGCTTCAAAAAATGTGGATAAAACTCGATATTTTTGTGGATAACGGGGATAACTCTCTTAATAATTGCTATGCTAATAGTTGATAAGTGGATAACCTTGTGGGTAATTTAACGACAAAAAAAGACATTCTGCATCCCGCAAAATGTCTTTTACCATTAGTCATGAAGTGTCTCCCATTCCTCCATAAGTTCCTCTAATTGTTCGGCCAAGCGCTTGTTTTGATGGTTAAGTTCCGTAGTTTTCTCATGGTCTTGAAATATTTCAGGGTCACACAGCAGTTGTTCAATTTCTTCTATTTCCTGCTCATATCCTTCGATTTCACTTTCAATTTCGATGATCCTTCGTTCTTTTCTGCGCTTTTCCCGTTTGAGTTCTTTTTCCTTTTCAAAATCTGACTTGTTAGTTACTACCGTTTGCTCCGTTTTTATCTCAGCCTGTTGTAGTGCTGCTAGTTCTTCTTCCTCTTGTTTTTTGGCAATATAATAATCATAGTCTCCCCAATATAACGTCGTTTGTTCGGGTTGCATTTCGAGCACATGGGTTGCTAGTTTATTAATAAAATAACGGTCGTGCGAAACGAATAGAATCGAACCCGGGTAATCGATTAAGGCAGACTCCAGTACTTCTTTACTGTCCAGATCCAGATGGTTGGTTGGCTCATCCAGTAAGAGTAGATTGGCCTTTTCCATCATTAATTTGGCAAGCGCCAATCTGGCTTTTTCCCCGCCGCTTAAGGCAGAGACAGAACGTAAGACATCATCACCCGAGAAAAGGAAATTACCGAGGATAGTTCGGATATCCTTCTCATCTATAAAAGGATACTCGTCCCATAGTTCATTTAATACGAGTTTATTTGTGTGTAACTGTGTCTGCTCCTGATCATAATAACCAATCTGTACATTAGCACCTAATAGAATCTCACCAGTATCGGGCTGTAAGGCACCGATAATCAATTTTAAAAGGGAGGATTTTCCGACCCCATTTGGTCCTACTAACGCCACACTGTCCCCACGCTCCATGTGAAGCTGCAACTGACTAAATAAGCTGCTATCTTTATCCTGATAACGAAAGGAAAGGTCATTAATTTTTAAAACATCGTTACCGCTACGGCGATTCACCGTAAATGAAAATTTGGCAGAGCTTGCCTCGCCAGCGGGCTTGTCCATTACCTCCATCTTTTCCAGCTGTTTCCGTCGACTTTGTGCCCGTTTGGTGGTAGAGGCACGAACAATATTCTTCTGGATAAAGTCTTCCATACGTTTAATTTCTGTTTGCTGCTTTTCATATTGTTTGAGATCTCGTTCATAATTGGCGGCCTTTTGTTGTAAGTAGGCACTATAGTTACCTAGATATTTCGTAGAATGATGACGCGAGATTTCATAGATAATATCGACGGTTTTATCGAGGAAATAGCGATCATGTGATACGATAATGACAGCGCCGGGATAGCTGTTGATATAACCTTCAAGCCAAGTAAGTGTCTGAATATCCAAATGGTTAGTGGGTTCATCTAGAATAAGCACATCTGGTTTGGTTAATAATAACTTACCTAAGGCGAGCCGTGTCTTTTGTCCGCCGCTCAATGATGTGATCGAAGCAGACCACATGCTTTCTGGAAAATGCAGTCCATTTAATACTGCCTTTATTTCCGTTTCATATTGATAACCGCCAGCTAATTTGAATTGCTCTTGTTTGAAATCGTAGCTGGTCAACAGTTGTTGGTATGCCTGCTGGTCATCAAGTAGATCAGGATCACCCATCTTTGCTTCCATTTCGCGTAGGGCTTGTTCTTCTTGTTGAAAGTGTTGAAAAATCTGCAGCATTTCCTGCCAGATTGTTTCGTTGGAGTCTAAGCCAGTGTGCTGTGCAAGATAGCCAAGCGAGACCTCCTTTGGTTTGTGAATTTCTCCTTCATCATACCCAAGTTGTCCCGAAATGATATTTAATAAAGTGGATTTACCAGCTCCATTACGACCTACTATCGCAATCCGATCGTGCTGCTTGACTTCCAGCTTTATGTTTGACAAAATCAGTTCTGCACCAAACTGTTTTGTGAGATTGTTTACTTGTAAATAAATCATCTTTTTCACCTCTGCTGTCCTTAGTTTATCACAGCGCTAACCGTCCGTAAAATCCCCACGATTAAAGGCGGAACCGTGTGGAAAACGGTTGGTAACATCCTGATAAGTCTCGCTCTATCGTAAAGAGCTTCGTCCTGCAATGTGACCGATTGATTACTTAGTGAAATAGTTCACGACTTTTCTGTGTTTTTCTGTTAGAATAGAGATAGGTGAATCAGTCTTCATGAGGATACCTCACATTCACTAATCGAAAGTAAGGAGAATCAGTGATGCCAAATCAAAATAAAATACCACAAGCTACAGCGAAACGTTTACCACTGTATTATCGTTTTTTAAATAATTTGCATATCCAAGGAAAATCACGTGTATCTTCCAAAGAATTAAGCGAGGCTATAAAGGTGGATTCTGCAACGATTCGACGAGATTTTTCCTATTTTGGTGCATTAGGAAAAAAAGGATACGGCTATAATGTCGAGTATTTGCTTGGTTTCTTCCGTAAAACGTTAGATCAAGATGAAAGTACTCCTGTTGCCTTAGTCGGTGTGGGGAATTTGGGTACGGCCTTCCTTAATTATAACTTTACTAAGAATAATAATACAAGAATTGACATGGCATTTGATGCGGACCATGACAAGGTAGGGACACAGGTAGGTAATATTCAGGTGCATCATATCGATGACTTGGAGAAAGAGCTAGAAGATATTTCTGTAGCCATTCTGACTGTTCCTGTGTCGGAGGCGCAGCAAATGACCGATCGTTTAGTGGAGTTAGGGGTAAACGGTATTCTGAACTTTACGCCAGCAAGGATTACGGTACCGGACCATGTCCGGGTACATCATATCGATTTAGCGATTGAATTACAGTCTTTAGTCTATTTCATGAAGCATTACCCGTTGGAAGAAGAACCAAAGCAAGGTAGAAAAAAGACACGTACGTAATAAAAAAATGGAGTAGGACAGGCTGATGCTTGGTCCTACTCCATTTTTTGTGTTATTTTTTTTTGCGTTGTTCCTGCTTGATGCGTCGGTGTAGGCCAACCAAGCGAATCGCTAATACAAAGTCGATGGTTGCAAAGATCACTAATAATATTGTAAAAAAGTTAAAGACTGTATCCTCCACAAATCTTATCGCCAAAAAAGTAAATAATATCCCTAAAGCGAAATAAAAGATAGCAGAGCGTAATGGTGAAATACGCATGTGATGATTATCCCCCAATGAGTATGAGCATTAAGTCATTTAATTGTTTCATTTGTTCTTCTAATTCTTCCGGGTCAATTGATAGCTGGGCAATAATGGCGATGGTGTTCATCGACATATGAACAATAATAGGTACAAGGATCCGTTTTGTTTCTACATAGATAAAGGATAACACCATTGCTACAGCGGTATAAATTAGGATATGGCTAAAATCCATATGAACGACCGCGAAAACAACACCAGATAATAATGCTGCAAAGAAGAAATTCATTCGTTTATAAAGTGTACCAAAAATCGCCTTACGAAATACCAATTCCTCCAGAATAGGCCCTAAGATGGCAATAATCATAATAAAGATTGGCGACTGCCGGGCGATATTGCTTAAGTTCATCGTATTTTCTGAGCCAGGTGGAATTCCGAATACAAGGGCTTCAATAGCAACGGCTGCATATTGCGCCAGCATGACCATAATAAATCCTAACACGGACCATAGCACAATGGAACCAATCTTTTTTTGTCTCAGTTGGAAGAATTCCTTTATTTCATCTCGCAATAAATAAAGGGATAACAGCAAGGCTAATGCAAAAGTCACCACCGACCAGCCAACTGTAAATGCTGCAGGATCTTCAATCTGAGGAAGAAACGGTAATGCCAGATAAGCAGATAACTGCATGATGATATACGTTAAAATCACATAAATATATTTTTTCTCCAAAGTCAAACGTCTCCTTTAGATTCTTTTTAACCCATGCTAAATATTTTAACACATAACCTGCGTGAAATTGAACTAGTATGTCTGTAGGTGGTTTCAACTTTTAAAGTATATGAGAACAAACAGCCCATCATTCATGCAATCCATGTAGTGATGTTGCAGGTGGCTGAGTAGGTATTGCTTTTTTCCTATTTAAAAAAATAAAATTAAAATACTTGCAAAAAAGTGAAGTTTTCATTATTATAATAATTGTGTTAGCACTCCTCTTGAATGAGTGCTAATAAAACAAAATGAATGAGAAAATCAAGGAGGTAACATAAAAGATGCTTAAACCATTAGGTGATCGTGTCATTATCGAACTTGTAGAGCAAGAAGAAAAAACGGCAAGTGGAATTGTTCTTCCAGATTCTGCGCAAGAAAAACCACAAGAAGGTAAGGTGGTAGCTGTTGGTTCAGGACGTGTAACAGAACACGGAGAAAAGATTGCACCAGAGGTAGAAGAAGGCAATACCATTATTTTCTCTAAATTCGCTGGAACTGAAGTGAAGTATGAAGGAAAAGATTACTTAATTCTTCGTGAAAATGATGTATTAGCTGTTATTGGCTAAAGGACGAAGAACACTTATTTAAAATAACATAGTTCAAAAATTTAAGGAGGTTTTTTCATTATGGCTAAGGAATTAAAATTTAGTGAAGACGCTCGTCGTGCGATGCTGCGCGGGGTGGACACACTGGCAAATGCAGTAAAAGTAACGTTAGGACCAAAAGGACGTAACGTTGTATTAGATAAAAAATTCGGATCTCCACTTATTACAAATGATGGTGTTACCATTGCCAAAGAAATCGAATTAGAAGATTCCTTTGAAAATATGGGTGCACAACTAGTTTCAGAGGTTGCTTCTCAAACAAATGATGTAGCTGGTGATGGTACAACCACTGCAACAGTTCTTGCACAAGCAATGATCCAAGAAGGATTGAAAAACGTGGCTTCCGGTGCTAACCCAGTAGGCGTTCGTCGCGGAATTGAGCAAGCAGTTGAAATAGCAACGAAAGAATTGCGCAACATCTCCAACCCAGTGGAAGGAAGAGAGTCGATTGCACAAGTAGCTTCGATTTCTTCTTCTGATGAGGAAGTAGGTCAGTTTATCGCTGAAGCCATGGAGCGCGTTGGTAACGATGGTGTCATTACGATTGAAGAGTCCAAAGGTTTTAACACCGAATTAGAAGTAGTGGAAGGTATGCAGTTTGACCGTGGTTATGCCTCTCCATATATGGTGACCGACCAAGATAAGATGGAAGCAGAGCTAGAAGATCCATATATCTTGATCACGGATAAGAAGATTAATAATATTCAGGAAGTATTACCCGTACTAGAGCAAGTGGTACAACAAGGTAAGCCGCTTCTTTTAATTGCAGAAGATGTAGAAGGGGAAGCTCTTGCTACCTTAGTATTAAACAAATTACGCGGTACATTTAATGCTGTTGCTGTGAAGGCTCCTGGATTTGGTGACCGTCGTAAGGCAATGCTTGAAGATATTGCTGTATTAACAGGCGCAGAAGTAATCACAGAAGACCTTGCTTTAGACTTGAAAAACACAACGATTGAACAACTTGGCCGTGCTTCTAAAGTTATCGTTACAAAAGATAATACAACGGTTGTAGAAGGATCTGGTGACCCAGAACAAATCGCTGCTCGTGTTGCTCAATTACGTGCACAAGTAGAAGAAACAACTTCTGACTTTGATAAAGAGAAATTACAAGAACGTCTAGCTAAGCTTTCTGGCGGTGTAGCAGTAGTGAAAGTCGGTGCTGCGACAGAAACGGAATTGAAAGAACGTAAGTTGCGCATTGAGGACGCTTTAAACTCTGCACGTGCTGCAGTAGAGGAAGGTATGGTTTCCGGTGGTGGTACGGCACTGCTTAACGTTTACGCGAAAGTAGCGGAACTAGAACTCGAAGGTGATGAAGCAACTGGTGCGAACATCGTATTACATGCATTAGAATCACCAGTTCGTCAAATCGCTGAAAACGCTGGACTAGAAGGTTCTATTATTGTTGAACGCTTAAAAGGCGAAGAAGTAGGTGTAGGCTTTAACGCCGCAACAGGCGAATGGGTGAATATGGTGGAAGCCGGTATCCTTGACCCTACCAAAGTAACACGCTCTGCCTTGCAAAATGCAGCTAGTGTATCTGCTATGTTCTTAACAACAGAAGCAGTAGTAGCTGACATTCCAGAAGAAGGCGGCGGCGCAGCCCCTGACATGGGCGGCATGGGCGGCGGAATGCCGGGCATGATGTAATGGGAAGTAGTATTGCTCTAAAAAGATAAGATTTGAAAAGTCCATTTCTCGTTATTCTTTCATTAAAATAACGGGAGGCGGACTTTTTTGTTGATTAAATTTGCTTACAGATAAATCCCCGCAAGATATTCGTAAATTACTAAATGATCTAGTCCATGAAGGCCTATTTAAGATAGAGGTCTAGGGTCAGGCACTGTTTATGAACTTTCTGATATTTGAGCCTTTATTAATTGGGAACATTCAAAACAGAAAAGTCACAAGAGATAGCGTAACTAACACGGGGGTAACCGCAGATAATTCAGAGATCCATTAATTTTTAACGGTAAGAGAGTGATCCGTGCTCTTAGATCGTGAAGCAGCTAATTTTAGAAGACCATACATTAAACCATTAGTAGATAGAGGTTTACTAAAGCTTCGATATCCGCAGACTTATAAGACGAAGCGTAGATAATGTAACAACCAAAAAATAAAGATAGCCCACAACACTTCCACCTTAAATGATGCTGTTGAATGAATAAAAAACAGCTTGAACACATGATGAATACTGATTTTTAGGCTGATTCTATTTGTCAAAGTTGTATTGGGTTTTCTACGTTTTTTTGACCACGCCTAATGCTCTGTATTGCTTACCAAAATCTAAGTCAAATGATTTTCCGATGTTTGCGAGTAGTTCATTATCATTCTTGTTTTGAAATCGCTAATATTTCTGGCTGTGTTTTTATTACAGTAGAAGCTTTAAATAGTAGCGTAGGATGGTATGAGAATTTAGGTTTTATAACACGTGAGAAAAACACGGATAAGTATAGGACAATGGTATTAATGGTATTGCAATTAAATGACCTCCTATGATAGTCACTCTCTGTATACAAAAAAATCCTTGTCATGTTCCGTTCCATAATCAATGTGATCTTACATTATTGTTTTAAGGTATCGTTTATAAGAAATGAGAATGATTGGCATGCACTTACATCATGTCCGGCATGCTACCACCTATATTCAAAAGTCACCTAAAAAAAGGTGGCTTTATTATTTTGCAAATTTCTAAAAGAGGACGAGAGGCCGATAAAACGAAAAATAATGAATTTTCTTAAAACATTATAATAACTTATCTCACACCCAACCACCTTCAACCAAATAAAACATCTATTAACATTAGCGTTAAACCATAAAAATCCAAATAAATGATTCGAATAGCATATAAAAACGTTTGCGTTCTACATATTAAAAATTCATTATCATTTTTCTAAGGTAATGGTTTTACAGATAAAACACTGAAGTATCACCATTTAAACATATGAAACAGAAATGATCTAGGCAAAAAAGAGTAATAAAAAATGACTATTGATTCAGTTTTTAGTCAGAACGAAGAAATTTTGATAAGAAATTGTATAGATGCTTTTCATATGATAAAGACACAGTGAATAAAGGCAGGTTGGGCATATGAAAAGTACAGAGATAACCAAGAAATCAATCAAAGGGAGAGTGGTTATACCGTATCAAATTCGTGATATGTATGGCGTCTCTAAGGGAGATACATTACAAATCAGCTTAGAGGAAAGTGAGATTATTCTCAGTAAGCCAGACTATAATCTTTTTGCGACAAGCATGCAAACGAAAATCGATGAACTTGGCAGGGTTAATATCCCGATGGAATTGCGCAAATATCTACATATTTCCAAGGATGATTATTTAACGATCACGCTAGAAGGGAATTATATTGTGATTAGGAAAGCAGTGAAATGCGTGGTAACAGGCAATACCAAGGGTGAAATCTACTATGTAGGTAATGGAAACATACCTATTAGTAAACCAGGTGCAGCGATGCTAATCGATGAAGTCAAGGACTTACTACAAAATCAGGAAGACTGGCAGGTGATCGGTGATGAAACCAATCGGCGTCATAAAACAAATGGATGATTTAGGTCGATTAGTCATTCCGTCATTAGTTAGAGAACACTTTAACTTTCAGGTCAATACGCCATTAGCTTGCAGCTATAAAAAGGGTTTTCTGATCATTGAACAAGCTAGTGGAGAACAATCCGATGCACGAAAATTGGATCGGCTCGGCCGCCTGTTAATCCCTTATCAATTAAGGATAGAGTATGGCCTGCATCCAGGAGACCATGTGGAATTTTACACGCAAGCTAATCGCATTGGCTTGAAGAAAGTTACACATGCAAGATGCCAGGTAACTGGTAAAACGGATGAACCTGTCTTTCCGCTATTGAATGGTCAGCTTCAAGTTAGCCAAGAAGGATTAGAAATCCTTTATCAAGATTTACAGCAATTATTGGAAGACTAGCTATCTACTTTTCGATAAGCCGAGATTATGCCGACAGTAGCTGTGGAAAATAGTATATCTTCTGTCTAGAGTTTGCTCTTTTTTTAACAGAAAAGAGTACTTTTGATGTTCAATAAACAAAAAAAGAGTCTTATGACCTATAAACCTATAAAACAGACATAATGTTCATTGATTGTTTAGAAATTGGAAAGTTCACAAAGATAGACTAGAAGAGTACTAACTTACATTACTTTTAAGAAGAAAGGAGATTAGGCTTTGAAAAAATATCTGAGTTTATGGCTGATTTTCTTGCTGTTGATCCAGACAGCCGCTTCGGGTATGCTTCCGGCACAACTCGTGCAGGCACAGGAATCGCAGAATTCGATTTTTCAAGAACCTGCCGCAGTGGAAACGTCTGATGGCCGGGAATTACATATTGATTGGTCGTTAGCTGATCATGAGATAGAGCCAGACGATTCGATTGAGTTAGAATCACCAATTGCCCTTGAAGTAGAGGACGGCAATTTAACAGCCGAAGAAACAGAGATTGCCGATTATAGCGTAGACGGACAATCTATTTCTGTTACTTTTTCAGAAGCCGCATTGGATTATCCTAAAGCGGAAGAGACGTTAGTATTAACCGTTGACGAACCAGAAGCTGTAGAAGAAACCAATGCAGAAGCAGAAGAAGCTGTGGAAGAGCAAGATCCCGCTGCAGAGGAAGGAGATGAAGTAACAGGGCAGGAAGAGAGCGGCTTTGAAGAAGAAACACCAGTATCAGACGCAGAAGGAACAGAAGAGGAAGCGGATGATGAAGGTGTAGAAGAGCAAGAAGGCGACTCTGTAAATGAGGAAGCAGCTGAAGCAGAAGGAACAGAAGAGGCTGCAGAGGAAGAAGCGGCTGAAGAAGGAACAGAAGAGGAATCCGCAGAGCAAGATGCTGTTGAAGAGGAAGAGGCAGATGCTGAAAAGAGTGCAGCAGATGATGAAGGTTCTGTAGAGGAAGCGACAGCTCGTAGCGTTGGACCTCAGGCTGAACTAGGGAATATCTTCACTTTTGAAAGTTTCCAGCTTAATGGAGAAGAGGTTGAAGACGGTGCTGTTATTGACATAGGTGATGGTACTGGTGTGCAAATAGAGTATGCATGGGAAACAGATGGTGATGCAAATGCTGGTGATACAGCTTCTATCCAATTACCAGATGTATTTCAACAGGTAAATATAAGTAACCAGCCGATTGTTACTGGCGGTGTTACAGTTGGAACTTATAGTATCCAAGATGGTTTGCTGCAGTTTACTTTTAATGACAACATTGAAGACGGCGACGTTCAAAATGGTGTTCTTGGTCTTAATTTACAATTTGACTTAGAGAAATTCCAAGAAGATATCGAACAAGAAATTAACTTCAATGACAGCAGCGATAAAACACTTACTGTTATTGCCAAACCAAGTGGAGATATCAGCGGCATAGAGAAAGAGGGTCATCCGGATCGAGATCAAAATGCCAGAGAAATCACTTGGACGGTTGACGTAATGAATGATGGTGAGGAGTCGATTGCAGAAGCAACATTGGAAGATGTTCTTCCAGAAGGCTTAGGGGAACCAAGAGACTTTGTTGTAAATGAGTTATCTGTGAGACTTGATGGATCAAAAAATGCGGGAGCGGAAGTGGATGTAAATCCAAATGTAAATGGGAATGAATTTTCTATTGATTTTGGTAATTTAGATCCGTATAAAGGGTACCGTGTGCAATATACAACGACCATTGAAGATTATAGCGTAGAAAACTTTACAAATGATGCAACGTTTTCTTATGGGGATACCGAATTACCTGCTGAATCAACGGTGTTTGCAGGAAATAGAAGTAATCCGATTGAAAAAAGCGGTAATTACAATAATGAAACAGGACAAATTGACTGGGAAATTATTGTGAATGAATCTGGTGGAGAAATTGATGATGCAATCGTGGAGGATACGCTTCCAGAAGCATTATCGTTAGTAGAAGGTTCCATCGAAGTTGGTAAGCACGATAGTGACTGGAATTGGATTGAAAATATTGATATTGATTCCAATGAATTTCCGATCCATTTGGGTGAAGTAACATCTGATGACATTTATCAGATTACATTCAGTACAGACATTGATTGGTTAGAAGTAAATGACGGAGACTTTCAATCGTGGAATGAATTCACCAACCAAACGGAATTACATGATGGAGACATCAATATTGGAGAAGATGAAGCAACGGTCGGATTCGAGAGACAAGTGCTTCTTGAAAAATCCGGTAATGCCAATGTAGATTATGAAAACAAAGAGCTTTCATGGACAATTGACGTAAACAAAGCAAAACATCCAATCAATAATGCAGTAATCACAGATGTGATTCCAGAAGGTTTGTCAATTTCTGAAGATGATATTGTGATTACGAATGAAAATGGAGATCCGTTTGAAGCTGAAAACATTGATATTAGCACGAATACGGAAGGACCGAGAAACGTAGAAATTCATTTAGGTAATATCGGTTCAGAGCATCTAACAATTACCTATACGACTGGAATTGAAGATTTTACAGCAAACAGTTTTACAAATACTGCTTCACTAAATGGTGACGGTATTGGTGAAGAATCAACAGAGGTAGAGACACCGGTTGATATACCGGCAAATAGCTTTGGAAAGTCATTTGAAGGTATTAACTATAATGAAAAGACAATGGATTGGCAACTGACAGTTAATCCAATCAGAGAAGCGATTACTGAGCTGACAATTACGGATACTTTCCCGAATCAAGGGATGTATTTACTAGAAGATTCATTAGAAGTAACCTTAGGTGGAGAAGCATTTGAAGATTATACTTTAGCACCAATTGACGGCAGCTATCACAATGGTTTTACGATTACTGTAAATGAAGGTGTAGAACTTGATGGCGGTCAATTAGAAGTAAACTACACGACTTCCTATGATCCGGATGAAGTTGAAAATCCACATACAGGGTACGAAGATAAAGAAGGCGTTAGAAACTATATTAACCAAGCGCAATATCAAGGTACAACGGAGAATGGACATTCATTTGACCAAACCCGTGATGCCAATGAAGAAGTAAGAGAAGATGCTTGGAACAGCGGTAAAAAGGAAGGGCAATTAGTCCGGGAAGATGCTGATGGAAACTTAGTTGAGGGCTGGGAGAGCGGTTCGGAAAGAAAAGTCGCTTGGCAGCTGTATACAAACTATCAGCAACAGAACCTTGGAACTGGTGTGGAAATTTCCGATGCATTGCAGTATGGCGGAACGATTGATGCAGACAGCATTGTCGTGAAATCTTATGGTGTAGATGCGAGTGGTAATACAAGCATTAACGAAGAAGATGTACTAAGTTCCGATAACTATTCTGTTAACGTAGAAGGCGATACATTTACATTAGAGTTTGCCGATGGGTTTGAGGTAGATGAAAGATATGTAGTAGAATTCACAACTACTGTACCAGATATCTCACAGCCGAATTATACAAACGAAGCAAACGTTAATGTCAACGGTACAAATTATCCTTATTCAGGAACCGTGAACTATGACAGACATGAAAACTTCCTGGAAAAAGGACCTGTCGGACTGGAAGGAAACGACGTCTTTACCGGTGAAGAGATTGACTGGCAAGTACGTGTGAATGAAAGTCTTTCTATCGTTGAAAATGCTGTTATTACCGATACCATCAGTGATGGACTTGTTTATGTAGAAGACAGCATGGAGATTACGAAAGCAGATGGTACGGTATTAACAGAGGAAGATTATTCGCTTAATGTTACAGAATCCGATGATGGCGAAACAGTATTAACGATTGAATTAAATGAGACATTGACTGAGACGCTGACACTAAACTATCAAACCGTTGTAACCGAAGAAGACGGTGCGGTAAACAATACAGTTGAACTTAATGGTACTGGTGTTGAAGATGAAACAGTCTCATCGGACAGTCTAAACGCAAGCCAATTCTCTTGGGTAGATGGCGAGTATAACCCGAACCGCGGAGCCATTCAGGTTACGAAGGTGGATGCGGAAGCAGATGAGACCATTGCCAATAACGAAGCTACATTCACGTTATGGTATGAACTCAATGAAGAGAGAGTCCAGTTTGGTGAGGAATTCACTACAGAAAATGGTGTTCTGAATATCGGAAACTTGCCGCTCAGAACTTATTATCTGCAAGAAGCGGGATCACCAGAAGGATATGTTATCTCCGAAGAAGAAATCGAAATTAACGTAGAAGAGCCATATGGCAATGATGAAAATGTCTATGAAGTAAATGTCGAGAATACCAAGGAAAAAATTGATGTAACTGGCACGAAAGAGTGGCAAGGTGGTGAAAATCAACGCCCGGAATCCATTGATCTGCAATTATACAGAGATGGAGAAGCACTTGGCGATCCGGTAACCTTGGAAGACGGAGAAATAGATTATACGTGGACTGATTTGGACAGAACCGATATGGATGGTAATGCATACGATTATACTGTCGATGAAGTGAATGTCCCGGATAATTACGAAAAATCTGTTTCAGAAGATGGATTAACGATTACCAATGAATTTATATCTTCAACTACTGAAATTCCGGTAGAAAAAGTGTGGGATGATGCAAATAACCAAGATGGTAACCGGCCAGAATCCATTGAAGTCGCACTCTTGGCAAATGGTGAAGAAACCGATACGGAAAATATTGCGCTGAGTAATGACAATGAATGGCAAGCTTCTTTTACAGAACTGCCAGAGTTTGATAACAGCGGGTCTGCCATTACGTACACCGTTGAAGAAGTAAATGTACCAGAGCAGTATGAGAGTGATATTGCAGGAGATGCAGAAAACGGATTTGTCATCACAAACAGCTATACACCAGGTAAAGTAGATATTCCGGTAGAAAAAGTCTGGGATGACGCCGAAAATCAGGATGGCAATCGTCCAGACAGCATTAGAGTTAACCTGCTGGCAGATGGGGAAGAAACCCCTCGTTATCTCATCTTGAATGAATCAAACAATTGGGAAGCAACCTTCACTGATTTAGACGAATATCAAGATGGGGAAAAGATGGAATATACCGTTGCAGAATCCAATGTTCCTGCTGAATATGAAAGTGGAGTTAGCGGAAATGCCGAAGAAGGCTATACCATCACAAACAGCTACACACCAGAAGTAACAGATATTACAGTGGAAAAAGCTTGGGACGATGCCAATAATCAAGATGGCGAGCGCCCGGACAGCATTACAATCCATCTGTATGATAATCATCGTTCAGAAGTTGTAGCAACCGAAGAAATAACAGCAGATGAAGATGGTAATTGGTCTCACACATTTACCGATTTACCAGTAAATCGTGACGGAGAAGAAATTGTTTACAGCGTAGCAGAGGATACAGTAGAAGATTATTCCACTTCTATTTCCAATAATCAAGATGGAACCTTTACCGTAACGAATGAACATACGCCGGAACAGACTTCAGTAACCGTCAATAAACTCTGGGACGATGCCAATAATCAAGACGGCGAGCGTCCGGACAGCATTCGCGTTCAATTGTTAGCGGATGGAGAATCGCTCGGAAATACGGTACTCGTTACAGCGGGAGATGGCTGGTCTTATACGTGGTCCGGTTTAGATGCGAACCGTGATGGCGGCGAAGCAATTAATTATTCTGTTGAAGAAGTAAGTGTTCCAGAAGGATATGACTCAGAAATAAATGATGAAAATCATGGAGCTATTACGATTACCAACAGCTATGAGCCGGAATTGATTGATATCCCGGTAGAAAAAGCATGGGATGACGCCAATAACCAAGACGGTAATCGTCCAGACAGTATTACGCTTAACGTAGTCAATGAGGCTTCTGAGATTGTTGATACAGCGGAAGTCACTGCCGATGAAAATGGCGACTGGTCGCATGTCTTTGAAAATCTGCCGAAATATCATGACGGGGATGAAATCGAATACCGTGTGACAGAAGATAATGTGGAAAATTATTCTGCAGAAGTTACCAAGCAAGGCGATGGCAGTTTTGTTGTAACCAACAGCAGTACGCCGGAACAAACATCTGTAACAGTTATGAAGGGCTGGGAAGATGGAAATAACCAGGATGGTGTACGTCCGGATAATGTTACCGTTCAATTATTTGCGGATGATGAACCTGCCGGCAATCCTGTCCGTTTATCGGCAGAAAATGATTGGGCCCATACATGGAACGAATTGGATGTTAATCAAAATGGCGAGCCAATCAATTATACGGTAGAAGAAACAGAAATCCCAGATGGTTATGATGAACCGACAGTAACAGAATCAAATGGCAATGTGCTGGTTACAAACAACCGCACACCAGATACAGTAGATATACCTGTTACTAAAGTATGGGATGATGCAGAGAATCAAGATGGTGTACGCCCAGATAGTGTATCCGTTCAGGTTATCAATGATCAATCAGAAATTGTAGGCACGGTTAAATTAAATGAAGAAAATGATTGGACGCATACGTTTGAAGATTTACCGAAAAATCGTAACGGAGAAGAAATTGGATATCGTGTGACAGAAGATTCAGTGGAAGATTATTCTACAGAATTGGAAACATCGGATGAAGGTGAAGTAACTATCACCAATTCCTATACACCAGAGCAAACATCTGTTACCGTTACGAAAGGCTGGGATGATAACAATAATCAAGACGGCATTCGTACGGAGCAAGTAGAAGTTCAATTGTATGCTGGAGAAGATGCGATTGGGGATACAGTTACCTTATCTGTAGAAGATGACTGGATGCATACATGGTCTGAACTGGACACTTATCAAAACGGCGGAGAAGAAATTGACTATTCGGTTCAAGAAGTCTCTGTACCGGATGGCTATGAAGTCTCTGTTAATGATGAGGATCACGGAAATATCATGTTAACCAACCATCATGAGCCTGCACAAACCAGCATCAATGTCGAGAAAGTATGGGAAGATGCCAATAACCAGGATGGCATTCAACCAGAATCTATCACTGTAAAATTATTTGTGGAAGATGAAGAAACCGGTCAGGAATTAGTTCTAAATGAAGAAAATAACTGGCAGGGAGAATTCACGGAACTGGATGTTTATGCAGATGGTGAGGAAATTTCATATAACGTGGAAGAAGCAGCCGTTGATGGTTATGAAACAGAAACAACCGGCAATGCAGCAGATGGTTTTGTCATCACGAACACACATGAGCCGGAGCGGATTGATTTAGACGGAACAAAAACTTGGGATGATGCCGAGAATCAAGACGGCAAGCGCCCGGAATCAATTACGGTTCGTTTATTCGCAAATGGTGAAGAAGTAGAAGAGGCAGTCGCTGAAGTTTCTGAGGAAACGGAATGGAGCTATGCATTTACAGACTTGCCGAAATTCGAGAATGGGGAAGAAATTAATTACACCATTCAAGAAGACAATGTAGAGGGTTACGATGCTGATATTGAAGGCATGGATATTACCAACCATCATAAACCAGAGCAAACCAACATCAATGTTGAGAAGGTATGGGAAGATGCCAATAATCAAGATGGCATTCAACCAGAGTCTATCACTGTAAAATTATTTGCAGATGAAGAAGACACCGGTCAGGAATTAATTCTGAATGAAGCAAATAACTGGCAGGGAGACTTTACAGAACTTGATGTTTATGCAAATGGAGAAGAAATTGAATACAGCATTGCAGAAGTAGCCGTTGACGGTTACGAAACGGAAACAACCGGAAATGCAGCAGATGGCTATGTCATTACGAATACGCATGAGCCGGAGCTGATTGATTTAGACGGAACGAAGACATGGGATGACGCCAATAATCAAGACGGCAAGCGTCCAGAATCAATTACGGTTCGTTTATTCGCAAATGGTGAAGAAGTAGAAGACGCAACTGTTGACGTTTCTGAGGAATCAGAATGGAGCTATGCATTTACAGACTTGCCAAAATTCGAGAATGGCGAAGAAATTAATTACACCATTCAAGAAAACAATGTAGAAGAATATTCTACGGAAATTGACGGTATGGATATTACCAATAGCTATACACCAGGTAAAACAAGCGTCAATGTTGTGAAAACTTGGGATGATGCAAATAACCAAGACGGCGTTCGCCCAGACTCCATTACGGTAGAGTTACTCGCTGATGGTGAATCAACAGATCAAGAAGTTGAATTAACCGCTGATAATAATTGGCAGGCAGACTTTACGGATCTAGACGAATACAAAGATGGGGAATTAATTGAATACACGGTGGAAGAAGCAGTAGTTGAAGGTTATGAAAACTCAGAAATAACCGGAAATGCAGCGGATGGCTATGTCATTACTAATACCCATAAACCAGAGCTAATTGATTTAGCAGGAACAAAGGAATGGAATGATGGAGACAATCATTTTGACCAGCGTCCTGATTCCATCACCGTTAATCTTTTAGCTAATGGAGAGGAAGCAGAGTCTGTTGAAGTAACAGCAGAAACAGATTGGACATTTGAATTTACAAACCAACCAAAATTCGAGAATGGTGAAGAAATTACTTACACCGTTCAAGAAGAAGCGGAAGGTTACGTAGCAGAAAGTATTACTGGGAATGCGGAAGATGGATTCACCATCACCAACCGCCCTGAAAAAGTAAGCGTCGGCGACTACGTCTGGTTCGATGAAAACCGAGATGGTCTGCAAGATGATACAGACATTCCAGTCGAAGGTGTTGTATTAATACTTGAAGATGAAGATGGCAATCTAGTAACCGATGTATATGGTGATCCAGTAGAACCAACCACTACTGATGATGAAGGTTGGTATACATTCGACAATCTGCCAATCGATCATACGTACACTGTTCGCATTGATCGTGAGGCATCGGAGGACGCCTTAAGAGGTTACGAACCAACATTGCATGAAGAAGGAGACGACAATGCAGTTGACTCCTCAACATGGGAAGCCACTTCTCGTCACTTAACAGAGGACGAAGAACGAGATCCAACCTTAGATTTCGGTTTCGTTAAATCGAAGAGAGTAAGTGTCGGCGACTATGTTTGGTACGATGAGAACCGAGATGGTCTGCAAGATGACACAGACATTCCAGTCGAAGGTGTTGTATTAACGATTGAAGATGAAGACGGTAATCCAGTAACCGATGTGTACGGAGAGCCAGTCGGACCAACCACAACGGATGAAAATGGCTGGTATACATTTGATGATTTACCAGCAGATCATCAGTATACGGTTCACATTGATCGTGAAAAATCGGCAGACGTTCTACAAGATTACGAACCAACGTTGGATGAAGAAGGAGACGACAATGCAGTTGACTCCTCAACATGGGAAGCCACTTCTCGTCATTTAACAGAAGACGAAGAGCGTGACCCAACCCTAGACTTTGGCTTTGTAAGAGTAGTAACTGATCTATCAGGAACGAAAACATGGGATGATGCCGATAATCAAGATGGCAAACGCCCAGATTCGATCATGGTTCATCTTTTAGCAAATGGAAAAGAAGTAGATTCTGTTGAAGTAACAGCAGAAACAGATTGGACATTTGCGTTTATCAATCAGCCAAAACTTGAGAATGGCGAAGAAATTAATTACACCGTTCAAGAAGACAATGTAGAAGGTTATTCAGCTGCGATGGATGGCATGAATATCACCAACAGTTATACGCCAGAACAAACCAGTATCAATGTGGTGAAACATTGGAACGACGGTAATTATAAAGAGGTACGCCCAAAGGCTATTACCATTAATTTATTAGCCGATGGTGAAAAAGTAGATTCTAGAGAGTTAAACAAATCGAACAACTGGCAAGCTGATTTTACTGGCTTAGATCTCTTTGCCGACGGAGAAGAAATTGACTATACCGTTGAAGAAGAAGAAGTTACAGGCTATGTGAGCTCTGTCGAAGTAAAAGATTCGAGCAACGTAATCATCGTGAACAGTCCCAAGAAAGTAAGTGTCGGCGACTATGTTTGGTACGATGAGAACAAAAATGGTTTGCAGGATGAAACAGACATCCCAATCGAAGGTGTGGTACTAACGATTGAGGATGAAGATGGTAATCCGGTAACCGATGTGTACGGTAATCTAGTTGGACCAACCACCACCGATGAAGATGGCTGGTATACATTCAACGATTTACCGATCGATAATACGTATATTGTTCGCATTGATCGAGAAGCATCAGCTAAGGCGTTGGAGGGATATGTACCAACCTTAGAAGGAGTAGGCGATGATATCACGATCGACTCTTCTACTTGGTTTGCAACTTCTCGTCACTTAACAGAAGACGAAGAACGTGATCCAACGCTAGACTTTGGTTTTGTCAAGGAGGAACCTGGAGAGCCAGAATCTCCTGATCCAGAAGATCCGGCGAAACCAACAGATCCTAAAGATCCAGAGGAACCGACTAAGCCTGAAGATCCAGAAACAACCGATCCAGGTGAAGGAGACACCGAGAGCACTACTGATCAACCAGGATCCGATGAAACAGGTGATGGTGAATTGCCAGCGACAGCAACCAATACCTTCAACTTGTTACTAATCGGTTTAGCTTTAACAATCTTAGGCGGTGCATCCATCTTGATCGCCAAACGCAGAAAAGAGTCCTAAGTAAGAGATGACAGAAAAGCCCTTACCACAACGGTGAGGGCTTTTATTTACACTGAAATAATAGGCTTGGAAATGTTAAATGATGGAGGTTGACAAATAAAATTACATCACTTCTTAGGTATTTTAATCGTTATTGCAATGATGGTCAAAACAAGTACCAATGTTGAGAGTCTTCCCCAGTGGCAGAGATTCCACGGAACACCTTAGATATTCTCTACAATAAAAAGGTGAAAAAGAGACATAAATTCAACTTCTCATCCACTCCTGATACCAATTCCTAATCGCAGGTTGCATCGCGACATCTAAGTCATTCAGGGTTGATCTTAATAGTTTATAATGATGATGTACAAGCATGCCATAATTCAAGGAAGCGTATAACCGCATTAATTTCCAGGCGATGGTCTCATCATCTGGTTTTATTTCCGTAATGTATGTGTACCATTCAATCGCTTTATCCAACTGATGATGGTCAAAATAGTAGTTAGCTAGTTTAACAGTCTTGGATAGCCATATTCTTTCTATTTTATATCGTTCGGCTTCTAGCCATATATAATCATTATTGTGTAAATAACTTCCAGGGTAAGTCTTTAATAAATCTTCATAATAACTCAAGGTATCTTCTCGAATAGACGTATCTTTTTTTAATTGTTTCTCCCACTCCAGACGGTCAACCGTGACTCTATGTAATTCTAACAGGTAACCATCATGAATATTGGTAATCGTAATATGATTGTTAAAACTGCCAAGTGTTTTACGTATGTGATAAATAGTGACATAGAGTTGAGCATATGCTTTCTGTAGCTCAATATCTGGCCAAAATAATTCAATCAGCTGGCTTTTCAATACACTTTGTCCTTGCTGATGTAATAAGTACAAAAATAACTCTTTCGTTTTCGATGTACGCCATTTTATTTTTCGTGTTTCCGTTTCATCAGCAAATTGGAACCTTAAATCTTGAAAGATGTCAATATGTAAATGTTTGTGAGCCGGTACTTGTTTACTTTGACTTTCAATGAGATAATCAATTCGTTTTAAGGTGACATTCAATCGTTTCACATCAACTGGCTTAAGTAAGTAGTCTAAGGCGTGGATTTTAAATGCTTCTATGGCATACTGATCATATGCCGTGACGAAAACTAAACTAATAGCTGGGTTTATTTCGATAATAAGTTCTGCTAATTCCAGACCGTTTATGCCAGGCATTTCAATATCCAAAAACACAATATCTGCTTGTTGAATAAGCGATTCACGCTGCTCAATACTGGCATCTTGGAATTTGTGCATTTGTGTTATTCGATTGGTCTTTTTCAACTGGTGTTCAAGGAAATCAAGGGCTAAGGGTTCATCGTCGAATAATAAAGCTCGCATGATAAATTCACCTGACCTTTTTGAGAGATTGATGTTGCTCTGGTAGTATAAAATGAGTAAATAATCGTAGTAAACAAATCTCAAATAAAATGTATAGTATATTTTTATTATAAAGGATAAAAAAGCGTTTATAAAGAGATTGATACCTCATTCTTGGTATCAAAAACAATGATTATCTAGTGCAAAAGGAATATAAAATCTGGTTGGGTTGTGTGATATAATAGTGTACGAAAAAAGTTTATACTGATAAATTGAAAGATGATACTTCTAACTAAATCGCTCTCATGTTGCTGGGATGATAAAGCAGAAGAACACCAATTATGTTGAGTTCAGGGACAGGAAGAGGGAGGATGTATATGAAACGACAAAATATCAGACTACTTAGTTTTCTCCTTCTATTTCTTCTCTGTTTAATGGGTCTGCGCTTCATTTGGATGGGGATATTCCAAGAAAATTACCAACCGGATATTCAAAATGGTGTCATTGATTTACGAGAATGGCGATGGGAAGAGCAGGAAACTTTATTACTTAATGGAGAATGGAAGTTTTATCCCTCGCAATTTATGATGGATGAGACACTATTTGAACCAGTTACAGAAATGGTTCCAGGAGGCTGGAAGGATACATTAGGTTCTCCATTTGGGTATGGCTCTTATCGATTACAAATCAAAGTGGATCCGCAGCAAGATGAACCATATGCATTATACATACGGGAAGTTCGTACATCAGCAGAGATTTATGTGAATGGACAAAAAGAGGCAGAAGTGGGACGACCAGCTAAAACAGAAGCAGCCTATCAAGCAGATTTAATGCCCCGAATGATTGTTCTTACCCCCGATGAAACAGGTAATCTGGACATTGTGATTCAAGCAGCTAATTTTAAAGACAGCAGAAATGGTGGTATTAATTTCTCGGTCCGGCTTGGGACAGAGTCTGCCATAACAAATGACGTGCAACTTTCGAATTATTTACAAGTTTGTATTGCGGCTGTGCTTTTTATTTTCTTACTGTTTAGTTTGATTATTTATGCTATTGGAGATCGCGAGAAAAAAATTCTCTATTTTGCCTTGTTGAGCTTTAGTCTGTTTACTGGTTTTCTATTCTATTCTGGCGGGAAAGTCTTTCAGCAGTTTGTCAATATTAGCTATGACCTGGAATATTGGCTGATTCATACAGTGTACTTAATCATTTTTTATGCCCTAGTGCAGTCAACCGATCACCAAAAACTGCCGTATTGGCCTAAACTGTTCCCTTTTTGGAAATGGGGGATGATAATCCTCGCTGTGGTCAGCTACTTTTTGCCCATGTCATTAGTGTTTACGATACGACCCATTTATAATATATTTGCCTTTATTACCGTTATTATTGTGATTGCTTCTGTTATGCAAATGTTGCGAAACAATAAAGCCGTTACACTAGTGTTATGTAGTTTTATCGCTATTTCGCATCATGGGATATGGAATTATTTATGGGATGGGCAAGGGATGCGTCTGACGTTTTATCCGTTTGATCTAGTGATTGCCTTAATCTGCTTTTCCTTGGTTTTAGTCCAACGATATTTTAACGTGTACAAAGAAACGAATGAATTGGCCAATAGATTAAAGCAAATCAATCGAGAGAAGGATCAATTTCTTGCGAACACGTCGCATGAATTCCGTAACCCGTTAAATAGTATCTTATTACTATCCCAGTCAGTGAAGGAGCGAGAAGAAGCAAATCTGTCTAATAGAAGCATCCACGAATTAGATACGGTCCTGAATGTGGGTAGGCAGATGAATCTATTATTGACCGATTTACTAGAAGCAAGAAGACTGGAAGATAGTAAACCAAATCTGCATAAACAGGCGATTATATTAGAGCCAATCGCCACTATGGTATTGGATGTCTTAAATGCTTCCTCTAGTGTGAAAAATCTGGAAACGATTAATCAAATTCCAAAGAATTTTCCAGCAGTATATGCCGATGAAAATCGCGTGCGGCAGATTATCTATAATTTAGTCGATAATGCCGTTAAATATACCAATCATGGTCAAATTATATTATCTGCATTGGTGAAAGATTCGTTTGCGGAAATCCATGTTTCAGACACGGGAATTGGTATCAGCCCAGACAAGCAAAAGCAATTGTTTCTCCCGTATGAACAGGGGCAAAGTTCTTCCCCTATTTCTGAAGGTGGTTTTGGCTTAGGTTTATCGATTACCAAGCAACTAGTCGAACTGCATGGTGGTACAATTCGAGTCTCAGCTAATGAAGAGCAAGGAACGACCTTTACTTTTACATTGGCACTGGCAGACTCGGAGACGGCGGTTTCTTTACCTCAAGATGGTATAAGATCTACTAGTCAAGCAGAAGAGAGCGAGCCCCTCTTTCCAAATCGTAAGGAACTTGCGCCGACTGTTTTAATAGTGGATGATAATCCAGCTAGTTTGCTTGCTATCGAGGCGTCCCTTCCTGCTGAAGTATATGAAACGGTGCTTGTATCGGATGCTCATCAAGCGTTGGAAGAATTGAAAAAAAGAAAATGCGATATCGTTATTTCCGATATCATGATGCCGGAAATATCTGGGTATCAACTAACGGAAATGATCCGCCAGCGGTATTCATTGACAGAACTTCCTGTATTATTGTTGACGGGTGGAAACACGGATCTGCCATCTGCCTTTATGGCTGGTGCCAATGATTTTGTCACAAAGCCGGTTGATCCGATTGAATTGAAGGCAAGGATGGACTCCTTGATATCACTGAAACATGTGGCGGAGCAGCAACTACAACTAGAAACAGCATGGCTGCAAGCTCAGATTCAACCACACTTTATATTTAATACGCTAAATGCCATTATGGCCTTTAGTGAATGGAATATCGAGGAAATGAAGAAGTTATTGAATGAGTTTAGTCATTTTCTCAGAAGTAAATTTCAGTTCCAACAGATGGAATCCTTAATACCTTTAGAAGAAGAATTAAATATTGTTCGTTCTTATTTGTATATCGAACAAGTCCGCTTCCAGGATGCCTTGCATGTCAAGTGGGATCTGGACAGTTGTCAACAAGTGCAGGTACCTTTTTTAACCGTACAGCCTTTGGTGGAAAATGCGGTAAAACATGGTATTAGAGACAAGCAGGGGGAAGGTACGGTCACCATCAAAGTGAAGAAAATCCCGCAAAAGTCTAAACTGCGTATTACAATTGAAGATGATGGAACAGGTATGGAGTCAACGGAGATATCCATGAGCAATAGAAACGGTGAATCTGGTGTAGGAATTGCCAACGTAGAAAAAAGATTAAGACGTTTTCTGGATCAAGGATTAACGATTGAGAGTTCTCCAAGGAAAGGAACGAGCATATCATTTGAGATAGATATTGATGATTGAAATACCTTCCATCCGCAAGAACCTGATAGCTACGGATTACAACACAAAGGAGCGATTGGATGAAATGCATCATTCTAGCAGCTGGCTATGCGACAAGACTGTATCCATTGACCAAAAATAAGGCGAAACCATTATTGGAGATAGGAGGTAAACCACTGATCAATCATATTATGGAGAAGATTGAACCGATTGATAGCATCGATCGTGTCTATGTGGTTACCAATCAGAAATTTGCCGCAAGCTTTGAAGAATGGGCGAAAGATAGTGCCTGGCAAAAGCAATTAACCATTGTCAACGATGAGACCACATCGAACCAAGATCGCCTAGGAGCTATTGGCGATATCGCATATGTTATCAACCAACAACAAATCAAGGATGATACGATGGTCTTAGCCGGTGATAATCTGTTTGACTTTGATTTAACCGATTTTGTTCAATTCTATCAGTCAGCACAAACGGATTGTATTACTTATCATAAGTTGGAAGATAAAGAAGCCTTGCAACAAATTGGTGTGATGACCTTAAATGAACAGGGAGAGGTTCAGACGTTTGAAGAAAAACCAAAGGTACCAAAATCAAACTTAGCAGTCCCACCTTTTTACATTTATCAACAGTCAACTTTGCCGTTGCTAAGACAATATATAAGAGAAGACAATAATCCAGACGCCCCAGGTAACTTCATCCCATGGCTTATCAAGCATCGTCCTGTCCAAGCATTTCCGCTGGCAGAGGCTTGTTACGATATCGGTACCTTAGAAAGTTATCGGAAGGTGCAGTCGTTGTTTTAAAAGGCGAAAGAGTATAGTATATTAGCGATCTCTGCTTGGGTTAAAGCAGAGTTTTTTTGTCAGATAATAAAGCATATGATCCTTGGTATAATAAGACTTGGAATGATTTTGACCTGGAACGAACCGCGATACCGATAAATTGGATGATGTTAAGTCGCCAGTCCAACTATTCCATCTAGTAAAGTTGATTGTTTGTTTGTGCTAAGAAGCGCTCCGAAAATAGCTTCCGCTTTCACCCACCGGGCATAAGTCAATAAGCGATTCGAGCACAGAACGCTCTCATCGTGTTTTCTATACCGTAAGACAAGGGGGTTCAGTCTCTTCGTCAACCAACCGATGGGATCTTTATACTGTGCTTTGATGCATAGGGTGTGCAAGTGCAGGCGTGGTTTGAACCTTTCAACTATTTCCTCGCTGGGTAGTAGACAATCGAATGGACTGCTTGTATGAAGGACTCTAAGCGCCATCATCATGCTAGATCAACAATGATTCGATCCTATGTTATGGTTCTTTATAAATGCTTCTCAAGTCAACCGGTTGACATGTGAAAGCGGTTGCTATATGATGAAAAATAGTTACTTATCATTTGTATATTCTACAATCAACAAATTGCAATAAGGGAGCAATTGTATCTGGATTAACCAACCAATTTAGTAGAGATGAAATGACAAATGATTCATTGTGAAGTGGTAGAAACAGCAATAACATGTCTATCAAGGAAAAGTATGGAGTATGAAGTAATACCTAAAGCAGATTATACAGTTTCAACCGTTTGTAGTATATTGAGAAAGGCACAGTATACCAGTTGATGTTTCGAATGGACAGATGGAACGACAAGAATTGCATAGATATCTTTCATTCCATTCACACAATGCAAATTTCACAAAAAGTCTGAAACTGGAAATTTAAGTATATTCTGGAGGAACTGATATGTTTCTATCCTTACGAAATAAATTATTTCTTGTTTTTTTATGTTTATTAACGATCCCCTTCTTTGTGCTATCCCTTGTTATACCGAGCCTGTTTACTAGCTATATTAAGGAACAGACACAGGAGTTGACGATCGGAATGATGGATCAATTCTCTATCTATGCTGAGTCCATTACAACACAGGCAGCGGATGCAGGACAGCAAATTCTGGTCAATCCCGTTACACAGGAATGGCTCCGAACAGCGGAAGTAGATGACGATGCCAATTTAGCGACTAATAGATTTTTGGTGCGAAATCAGTTAAATGGTTTACTAAGCTCAATGATGGTCAATAGCTCCAACAATATTTCTGTATCCATTTTCACTCATGATGGTGAAGGTTTGTGGGGAGACTATCCAGGATTGGATCAGACTGAATGGTACACCGATTTTATTGAGTATGATCAAACGTTTACTAAATCCCATGTCGACAGCAACCAGCAATCTGCTTTAATGCGTGATATGAAAATAAATAGTCACTTAATTCCATTAGTGGATTTGAACACACTAAAAGATAGTGGTGTGATCAAGGTTAATTTTTCAACCAAGCTGTTGGAGGAATCTTTGCAAAGAATAAAGGTAGGGGACCAGGGCAATACCTTTATCATCGATCAATATGGGGACAATGTATTATCTGGGAGTATAGATACACCAAAGCATATTATCAATTCTTTTTTATCCGATGTGGAGGATATGCCTCGTGAGCAAGGTTTATTAGAGATAGAAGATAACGAAGAGAAATATTTCCTGTTCTATCAACAATTATCGGTAGGTGATTGGATACTAGTAAGTGAAGTGACAGAGCAAGATCTGTTCTCTCGCCCGAATCAATTGCAAAAGAGTATGCTATTACTTAGTGCAGGGCTATTTTTCATTACGATGATTGCTTCTTTCCTGTTCTCTTCTTCTATTACAGACCCTTTGCGATCACTTACCAAAGCAATGCATCATTTGGAGAAAGGAGATTTTGAAAAAGCGCAAAAATTAATGCCAACGATCCGGTCTGGTAATAATGAAATTGGTTATTTGTTACAAGTATTTGCGCATACTGTGGACCGCCTAAAGCAATTGATCGATAGTGAATATAAAACCAATATTCGCAGACGAAATGCGGAGTATAAGGCACTGTTATTGCAGATTAATCCGCACTTTTTAAATAATACGTTAGAAATAATTGGAGGTTTGGCAGCTCAAGGAAAGAATCGAGATGTAATGAATGTCAGTGTCTATCTTGGCAAAATGCTGCGTTACTCTTTGAATACCAAATCGAATGTGGTCACACTGGCTGAAGAAATCCAGTATATTCGCAACTATGCTAAGATACTGCAGCTTCGATACGAAGAGGATTTAACGATCACCATTGAGGAAGATCCAGAGGCAAAGGAACTTCCTATCATCAAATTTATTATTCAGCCATTAGTTGAAAATGCTGTAAAATATAGTTTGCTTTCGAAAAACCAAGCAGAGGTAAAAGTGGAAACCAATTACCAGAAAAATCAATTGATGATACAAATAATAGACGATGGGGTGGGTATACCAGGTGAAGTGATTCAGAAGCTATCTGTTTCTCATAATGGTAACACACTAGAAAGCGGTGGAAATAGTATTGGATTAAAGAATGTATTGGATCGTTTACACTTATATTACGGAGAAGAGTTCACTTATCACATAAATAGTGAGGCAAATAAAGGGACGACCATTACATTAATGATTAATCAAGAAAGAGGGACTATTCATGAGGAAGGTTTTGATCGTTGATGATGAAATGCAGATTCGTAAAGGATTACAATGGAAAGTTGATTGGAAGGATATGGGGTTTGAGGTGATTGCAGAAGCAGGTAATGGGAAAGAAGCATTGGAGGTGTTAGAAAAACATAGATTAGATTTAGTAATGACCGACGTAAGAATGCCTGTGATGGACGGAATAGAACTGGCAAGGCACTGCCAGGAAAGGTATCCACAGACGAAAGTTGTAGTTCTATCAGGTTATTCAGACTTTGAGTATGTAAAAACCTCTATGAAGAAGGGTGTACGGGATTATTTGCTAAAGCCTGTAGATCCGGATGAGCTAGAAGAGGTATTAGAACGGATGAAAGCAGTTATAGATGAAGACAAACATAAACAATTGGAATTGGATCGTGTGCAGAGACAAGCAAGAACACAACTTCAAGAGGTTCAGGAACAATGTTTGTTATCGTTAGTAAAGGAAGAATGGGTGCAACAAAGCTTTTTGCAAGAACGGCTCAAGCAGCTTAAGTTGGATGTATTACTCGACGGCGAGTGGGAGGCACAGTTCATAACAGTTGAAGTAAGAGAGATCAATCAACAATCAAATCGTGTGAATCAACTGCGTGGTGCCTTTCAAATGCTCTGTAAAGAAATGTCTGATCACCAGCATGGCATATATGCTTTTTATGATCCTCATTATACCCATATGATGCAATTTCTTATTTTGTTAGAACCGGCTTTTCATAACCAAACAAGTGCTCTTGCCAAATCTATTCAACATCATGTCAAAAAATTGTTGAAATTAGAAACAGTGGTAGGAGTAGGCAGTCAGGTAAGCGGTTTGGATGAACTAAAGACTGGCTATATCTCTAGCTTGTTGTCTTGGAGCCAAAGTAAGCTGGGGAGTCGTTCACAGGTGATAGATGAGAGTGTGAGACCAGAAGATTTGACAGATTTTTCACCGGAGTTAGAGAAACGAATCATCAATGCGATTGAACAAACGAATATAGCTAGGTTTCAATCAGAACTAGAGATGATGTTAGGTGAGGCAACGCCACAATCGGTATTATCCTTTTCGGTCGCAGCTAATCGAGTTTTATTTTGTCTAGGTTCTCTCGCTAAGAAGTATGGTGTGGAAACCAAGCATACCCAGCAGCTTATCTGGCAATGTCAACAAGCAATCTGGGAACTGAATGCACAGAAAAAAGTGATGGCGTACTTAATCCAATTGGCAACTGTAGTAATGGAGTGGATTAATGATACCAAATCATCGGATGGACAACGAATTGTTGACGGGGTACGAAGTTATATTGACCAATACTATGGTAATGATATTTCATTAACGACATTATCAGATTTATTCCATATTAATGCTGCTTACTTATCCGAAATTTTCAAAACACAAACTGGGAAGAATTTCAGCGAATATCTGGCAGAAGTGCGTCTGAAAGAATCGAAAAAATTTCTTGAAGATCACCATTTAAAAATTATTGATGTGGCCAATCTGGTTGGCTTTTCAAGTTCCGCCTATTTCAGTACGGTTTTCAAAAAACATGTAGGTAAGACACCGGCAGCCTATCGAAAATCATTAGAATGGGAGTAAAGGGTGTGGATCATGTCCAAAAAAAGGTTCTATACTATTTTATTTATGCTCATGATAGGAGGAATAATTGGTTATTTCGTTATATTGATTCAACCATTTGTGCTCAATGAAAAGGAAGAAGAAACAGAGCAAGAGCCCCAAACGGAAGATAAAGTAGAGATCACTTTTTGGCGTAACTATGGAAATGAAGCAGAAAATCAAGCGTATAATCAGATCATTTCTGATTTTCATCAGATACATCCAAATATAACGGTAAATATGCAAAATGTGGAGTATAACAATTATGAGGTGAAACTGCGCACAGAAATTGTTACCGAAAAAGGGCCAGATGTAATGGCAATTGATAGTCCATATCTAGCTTTATATGCAGAGTCAGGTGTTCTTACGCCATTAGATCATTATTTGTCTAGTAGTGATGACGTGCAGGATGACTTTTCCGAACAGGTAATGGAAGGACTAATTTATAATGACCAACAATATTTAATGCCTTTGATTGAGTCAAGTATTGCTCTATATTACAATATCCCATTATTAGAAGATGCCGGAATTTCTCTTCCATCAAAGGATCCATCTCAACCGTTGACATGGGAAGAAACAATAGAAATGGTCAAGACAGCCCAAAGTCCGAAAGACGGAGTTTATGGAATTGATCCTGCCCAAGGCTTTGGCAACGGGGAAGCACCTGCTTATTTTAAGCTTCCGTTTCTTTGGCAATTTGGTGCGGAGGTGTTAAATCCAGAAGGTACCACCGCAAGTGGCTATTTAGACTCTCCAGAAGCCATATCGGCCTTGCAATTTTATCAGGATTTGTATCACGAGGATAAGGTGGCCGAACGTGAAATACCAGCAGAAGCCTTCCAAAAAAATCAGCTAGTGATGACCGTTTTGGGTTCATGGGCTATTACAGAGTTTGAGAACAATGGTTTCGTATTAGGAGAAGATTTCGGTATTGCCCCTTTACCCAAAGCAGAATACCAAGTGACCCCTAACGGGAGTTGGGCGCTTGGTATGTCATCGAATACCGAGTATCCTGAAGAGGCATGGGAGTTTATCCGTTATGTAACTAGTTATGAAGCAACGAAAAAATACGTGACGATTACCGGCGATATCCCAGCTAGATATTCAGTAGCTGAATCATTGCCGGTTTATAATAAATATCCTTATAATATTTTTGCAGAACAGGCATATTTACACTCGAAAAATCGTCCAGTGACACCAGCTTATCCTGTGATAAGTAGAGCTATTAAAGAATTGTTTGAAAATATTGGTCTGGCGAATCAGGATGTAGAAACATCTGTCGCAGAGGCGGTAGAGACGATTAATCAAAGGTTAGCAGAAATAGAACCATGATAGTGCGTGTTCAAAAATGCCGATAAATAGGACCTCGTTGGCTAAAACCTCAGGCGTCCTGGGACTGCGATTACTCGCCCCACCGAACCCATTTGTTGCAACGCCGACACTAGTACGTCCTGTACGTCGAAAGTTCAAGGCGGCGCAGTCTCCCGGTACCGGAACGTATTTTTAATACATGAGGAACGGACTCACGCAGGATGTGTTGACTTCTGCGTTGCCTATAGGACGTGGGCGGTCTTAGTAGAAGTTCCTATATAGCCAACGCAGAAATTCGCTGCGTCATTTTTGTTGGTCTTTTTGAACATCCTCTAATAGACTCAAATGCCAAAAATATTATAAGCGATAATCCAAAAATATTATAAACCTTTGGCTGCCTTTTTTGATACATTGAATATAAGGAGAGGGTGAGCCGTAATGATTGAAAAAAGATGGTATATGCGAGTAGGAAATCTAGGCTTTAATCTGATTGTATTAAACATGCTATGGGTCATTTTTACGCTGTTAGGGCTAGTAGTATTTGGACTCTTCCCGGCAACGGTGGCTCTGTTTTCTGTCTTGAGAAAAATGATACTGGAAGATGAGGATACAGCCATCTTTTCCGAATTTGTTAAGCAGTATAAAACAGAATTTAAGGGAGCTAATAAAATAGGTTATGTTGTATTTTTAGTTGGTTTATTTTTATTAATAGATTTCCGGATTATTCAGAATATCAGTCAGTCCAATGTACAGGTTATTTTGTTTAATCTCACCCTAGTGATTGGCGTTTTTTACCTGATCGCTGCCTTATATATTTTTCCGGTGTTCGTCCATTTTCAATTGAAATGGTCACAATATTTCCAATATGCCTGTATTATTACTATTGCTCGCCCCATTCAAACGATTATGCTGATTGCATTAATAACTGGTCTTATATTTCTATATATGTTGGTTCCTTCTTTAGTGTTAGTGCTAGGCATGAGTTTGATGAGTTTTATAGTAATGAAGGTTGCGACCTTATCCTTTCCGAAAGCAAATGTGATACAAGAGTCTTAAGTGATGGAAATGGCGAAGCGTATCCCCGTTGCTCTCGATTGTGTGACGCATAAATCATAGTGAATGGGTTCGAACATCATGTAGAAGTGGGGAAGTAACAGGGATGAAATATGCAACGGCAAAATTTTGGTCATTTGTAGCTTTTATTTTAATCGGTTGGGCAGTTGGATTAGTTATCGAGCAAGTATTTCCAAGTATTGTTGCTGGCACTGGTGTTGGCATCTTGGCGATTATTACTATCTCTTTATTTATAGAAGATTAGAGATATCGTGCTTGTTTACACGGTTGCAAACATTCGTTAACTATACATGGATAGATAGAACCTTGCTTCGGCGAGGTTTTTTCTATTTTATAAAAGGTTAAAGGGTATTTTTAGCGAAAATCCATTACAAAGATGGTCAGATACACTTTTCTTTAGGTGATGATCTTACCATGGTTCTAAATAATGTACTTTGAACCATCCTTTAAGACTACTCTCTCCCAAAATACACAACCCAAAGATTTTAAATAACATCACCCTAAGAAATTGAAATAAAACGATTTCAAGTTTTGATATATTAAAAATACAGAAGCAATACAAATTAGGTGAAAGCCTAGAAAGAAAGAAGGGGTTTTGATGAATTCATCAAAGTCAGGCGCGCTAGCAAATAAGGCACCTCGAGTAAAGAATAAGCAAGGTGCGCTAAGCTATATTAGAAAAAATTATGTATTATATCTTTTTTTACTGCCTGCCTTTATTTTGGTACTTATTTTTAACTATATTCCGATGTATGGAGTATCTATCGCCTTTAAAGATTTCAGTCCATTGAAAGGGATTGCAGGAAGCGAATGGGTTGGCTTTGAACATTTTCAAGCATTTTTACAGTCACCTAACTTCCAACAGATATTTATGAATACGATCAAGTTGAGTTCCTTTGATTTACTATTTGGTTTTCCTGTTCCAGTTATCTTGGCATTGATGTTAAACCAAGTGAGACGAGCAAAAATTAAAAAGAATATTCAACTGATTATTTATGCACCCCACTTTATCTCCGTAGTGGTAATTGCCGGTATGATCTTTATCTTTCTATCTCCTGCTGGTCCATTGAATGCTCTATTAAGCGTTATATTAGATAGACCCATATCGTTTATGTCAGAGCCAGGGTACTTTCGAACGATCTTCATTGCTTCTGGAATCTGGCAGGGTGCAGGGTTTGCCTCGATTATTTATGTAGCGGCATTATCTAATGTAGATCCACAGTTACATGATGCAGCAACGATTGATGGGGCCTCTCTATTACAGCGGATTCGCCATATTGATTTGCAGACATTGAAACCAACCATGACGGTACTCTTTATTTTAGCAGTTGGCGGTATTATGACGATTGGTTTTGAGAAGGCGTATCTTCTTCAAACATCGATGAATATACCAGCTTCTGAAATTATTGATACGTATGTGTACAAACGAGGGTTGCAACAAGCAGATTGGTCGTTTGGTGCGGCAATTGGGTTATTTAACTCGATTATCAGTTTAGTATTGTTAATAGCAGTTAACACGATTGTGAAACGAGTTAATGGAGAAACACTTTATTAGAGAGGAGGCTGTGCCATGAATAATTCATTAATTAACAACTCAAAGACAGATAAGTTCATTTTACTTCTTAATAAGATTGTGTTGAGTATCATCGTTTTAATTGTGACAATTCCTCTATTGTATGTCCTATTGGGATCCTTTTTACAACCAGATGTACTACTCACACAAGGTATTTCCTTAGACCCTAGCCATTGGACCATCAATGGTTATGTCAAGATATTTCAAGATGGATCGATTATGAGGGGCTTTTTGAACTCTATCTTATATGCTGCAGGCTTTACCCTTGTGGGCGTGGTTTTTACTATTATGGCCGGTTATTCCTTGTCTGTAGATAGTTTAGTAGGAAAAAGGGCTCTGATGTTATATTTCATTTTTACGATGTTCTTTAATGGTGGTATGGTTCCTACTTATTTATTGGTAAGAGAATTAGGTATGTTAAACACACCATGGGCAATGATTTTGCCAGGAGCCATCACGGTTTGGAATATTATTTTGGCGAGGACTTATTTTAAAGGGCTGCCAAATGCTTTGAAGGAAGCGGCAAGAATCGATGGGGCTTCAGATGCGAGGATTTTTCTAAGTATTATCTTGCCCTTATCAAAACCAATTATCTTTGTACTGGCCCTATATGCCTTTATCGGCCAATGGAATGCTTATTTTAACGCGATGATCTATTTAGAGGATCGAAGTCTTTACCCATTGCAATTAATTTTACGAGATCTATTGATTCAAAATGAAGTCGAACCCGGTATGATTGGGGATCAAATGGCAAGGGCTGAAATGCAGCGTCTTGCAGAAATGATCAAGTATTCTGCGATTGTGATAGCTAGTTTACCATTGATGATCATGTATCCATTCTTCCAGAAATATTTTGAAAAGGGTGTTATGGTCGGATCATTAAAATAATATAAAAAAAGCGAGGGGTAAAAAAATGAGAAGTTTTTATCGTTACTTAGCAGTTAGCATGTTTATTGGTTTATTAATTATTGCGGGTTGTTCTAATAGTGATGATTCAGCCTCCTCTGAGAATTATGAGTTAAGTGATATTACGTTCCCAGTAGAGGAAGAAGACGTTAGTCTGAAGTTTATTACCGAAAGTTCACCAATGGCTCCAGAAGATCCGAATGACAAGCTAATCTTGCAACGATTGGAAGAAGAAACAGGAGTTCACATTGATTGGAAAAACTATACCGGAGAATCTTTTGCAGAACAACGTAACTTGGCAGTTGCAAGTGGTGACCTGCCAGATGCTATTATGAACACAGCTTACAGTGATTATGAATTATTAGATTTAGCCAATGATGAAGCGATTGTCCCAGTAGAAGATTTAATCGATCAGTATATGCCAAATCTACAAGCGGTATTAGAAGAAGCACCAGAGTATCGGGCAATGATGACCGCTCCCGACGGACATATTTATGCCTTTCCTTGGATTGAAGAATTAGGTTCAGGTAAAGAAAGTATTCACTCGTTGGATGCAACGGGATGGATTAATGTGAAGTGGTTAGAGGAATTAGGTTTAGACATGCCATCCACTACGGAAGAATTAAAGGAAGCCTTAGTAGCCTTTAAAGAAAATGATATGGCTGGAAACGGCGAAACGATTCCATTATCATTTATTATTAGCCACGGCGGGGAAGATGTTTCCTTCTTATTCTCTCCATTTGGTGAGGGGGAGAATTGGGATCATACCGTTGTTACCAATGATGATGAAGTGCTATTTACCTCTGCACAAGAGGGATATAAAGATGCCATCAATTATTTAAATGAACTATATGAATTGGATTTAATCGACGTGGAAGCTTTTGAACAAGATTGGAATACCTATGTAGCGAAAGGAAAAGAAGGTCGTTACGGCTTATACTTTACTTGGGATAAAGCAAACATTTCCGGAATGGAAGATTATGAATTGTTACCCCCATTAGAGGGACCTGATGGTCGTAAACATGTGGCGCGTTCAAACGGAATGGGCTTTGACCGATCCAAGATGGTTATCACATCAGCCAATGAAAATCTAGAACTAACAGCAAAATGGATTGATAAGCTATATGAACCGTTGCAATCTGTCCAAAATAATTGGGGTACTTATGGGGATGAAGAAAAGCAGAATATTTTTGAATATGATGAAAATGAAGAAATGTTAAAACACTTACCGTTAGAAGGTACAGCACCCGTTGAATTACGTGAAGAGACATCCATTAGTGGTCCTTTAGCTGTTTTGGATAGTTATTATGGCAATGTAACAACTATGCCAGATGATGCTGCTTGGAGATTGGATCAATTACACGAAACCTTAGTTCCTTACATGAATAATGATAATATTTATCCACCAGTATTCATGTCTCTAGATGAATTGGATCAACGTGCCGAAATTGAAGCAGACTTATTCCCTTACGTAGAACGTAAAAAAGCCGAGTGGATTACCAATGGTATGGCAGATGAAGAATGGGAAGAGTATCTTGCTGAATTGGATCGTTTAGGCTATCCAGAATGGTTACAAATCAAACAAGATGCGTATGATCGGAATTTGGAAGCAGAAGAAGAAGCGACAGAATAGTTAACTTGAAATTTGCAAGATATATAGAAGGAGTTGTCACGATATGCATGAATTATGTGCTGTGGCAGCTCTTTTTGTTTATTATAAAAATAAGTATTAACAGTGGTAAAAGCATCATACATTATTAAAATCAGGTCTTTACAATCAAAAAGACATGTGATAGACTTCTTTTTAATTAATCATAGTCTATGACTAAATACTTTGGAAAAGGAGAAATGCTTCATGAGTGGGTTGGATTGGTTCGTGATTTTGCTGTTTGTCCTTGTGATGGTACTTATCGGTTTTTATTCTTACAAAAAAGTAAGCGATTCCAAAGATTTTTATGTGGCTGGAGGTAAATTACCATGGTGGCTATCAGGAATCTCTCACCATGTGTCAGGCTATAGCGGGGCGGTGTTTGTCGCTTATGCAGGTCTTGCTTATACCCATGGTTTCAGTCTTTATGTATGGTGGGCATTGGTAATCTTTGTGGCAGTTATTATTGGAGCGTATACACTTGCCCCAAGATGGTCTAGATTACGAATCAATTATCATATCGAATCACCGACAGAATATTTGAAGCTTCGTTATAACTTGCCGACCCAACAGCTAATGGCATGGTGTGGTGTGCTTCTCAAGTTGTTTGATGTTGGTGCAAAATGGGCGGCTATTGGAATCTTATTAAATGTGTTTACGGGAATACCGATTATTTATGGCGTGGTCGTGTCTGGTATTGTTTCGCTTATTTATATTACCATTGGCGGTCTATGGGCAGACATCTGGACCGATTTTGCACAATTTGTTATTCAAGCGGTAGCCGGGTTAATTATGTTTTTTGTGGTACTCCAACGTTTTGGTGGGGGATGGGATGGTTTTATAGGTATTTGGTCAGAATTGCCAGCTTCACACTCCCAACCATTTCTTGAACCATATACTTTCTGGTATGTTCTCTTCTATTTATTAGTTGTCTTTCTTAGTTATAATGGTGGAACATGGAATTTGGCAACACGGTTTATTTCCTCACCTAGTGCAAAAGAAGCGAAGAAAAGCGCTTTGTTATCGGGTGTTTTATATTTGATTTGGCCAATCTTTCTGTTTTATCCCATGTGGGCAGCTCCTCTTATCTTACCAAATATTTCAGACCCAACGCAGTCATATGGGATGTTGGCCCAAGAATTATTACCAGCAGGATTAGTCGGACTGGTCTTAGCCGGTCTCTTTGCAGCAACCATGTCGATGACTTCTTCTGATGCCAATACGATTTCAGCTGTTATTACTAGAGATATTCTACCCGTTCTGTCAACTAAATTTAAAAATTTAAAACAAAAGGAATCATTAAGAATTGCTCGAGTAACAACCTTTATATTTACTTTTCTAACGTTAATTATTGGTATTCAAAATCAATATTTCGGTGGTGTATTAGGGTTAATTATTTCATGGTTTGGGGCATTGGTTGGGCCTATATCTGTGCCTATGTTATTTGGTCTCTTTCCTATATTCAAACATTCTGACTCCAAGGCGGCGATTACTTCAGTGATAGCAGGTTTGTGTATGTTTGTCATCACGAAATATGCTGTTACGGTTCCATTATCGATAGAGATTGGCGCACCAGTATTTACTTCAGCTATTATTTTTATTGTGATGGGATGGTTAAACCGTAATAAGAAAATGAATCCGGAAGTGGAAAAAATGGTCTACGCTTTAAGTAAAGATTAAAAGGGTGATTAGATGAATAAACCAATAGAACGATATCAAACAGAGTTAAGTCAACAGTTGCTCCCTTTTTGGAAAAAAGCAATCGACACAGAATATGGCGGCGTATATACTTGTTTTTCCAATGATGGTGCACAACTGATTAGTAAAAGGAAGTATATTTGGTCGCAGGGTCGATTTTTATGGATTGCTTGTAAATTACAGCAATTACAAAACGAAAACAGACTCACAGATGATTTTCAATGGAATCGTGTCGCTAAGCAGACCTACGAGTTTTTAAGAAAGAATGCCTTAATGGACAATCGGCATGTCGTATTTGCAGTAGAGAGAGATGGACGACATATAGCTGATCAGATGGATACCAGTATCTTTGCGGACTGTTTTTACGTATTAGGCTGTAATGCTTATGCCGATTTACAGCAGGATAAACAAGTATTTGAGCATGCTTATGCCATCTATCAAAAAATAAATAATAGGATAGATCATCAAACATTTAAATCCGATCCGTATCCTATTCCTAAAGGATACACTTCTCATTCTATTGCGATGATCTTACTCAATGTTGCCCAAGAATTATATATCACAGCAACATCCTTTTCTAAAGAATATGAGCAAGCTTTAGAAAGGGATCAGCTTATTCTCATTAACCGCATTCTTGATGAGTTTGTGACAGGTAGCCGGATCAAGGAACTAAAACATTCTCAAGCAGCAGGAGATACGTTACTAGAAAGACATATCAACCCAGGTCACACTTTGGAGTCTGTTTGGTTTATGCTTCATTCGTTGCAAGGGTTACAACAGGAAAAGCAAGAGACCATAACAAAGATAGAAGAGGTTGCTAAACAGGCATTAGAACTTGGATGGGATCAACAAGATGGTGGGTTATTCAGGTTTATTGACCATCTGGGTGGAGAGCCGACTGGAATATTAATTGACACCCCTTACGAACAATTAATACATGATACATGGAACTTAAAGCTATGGTGGCCGCATGCAGAAGCACTGTATACCACAAAGCTATTGGAGAGCATTACTGGAAAAACAGAATGGACGAATTATTATGAACAGATCGAGCGTTATGCGCTAGCTACTTTTCCGCAAACAGATCCTGCTATACGTGAATGGATCCAAATTCGAAGTCGGGATGGCACACCACTTGAAAAAGTGGTAGCACTTCCGGTGAAGGACCCTTTTCATATTATTCGAAGTTTTATTCTGTTAATCGAGCTGCAAGAAAGGAAGAAATAAATGCAACTAGGCGTTAGTAAAATAGATATTACACCAAATACACCGATAGAACTTGCTGGTTTTGCGCATAGAGAGGGTAAGGCAGATAGTGTAGCTACTCGGTTATGGCTGAAAGTATTCTATTTTCAAGCAAGTTCAAGCCAGTTTGTCTATATGATAGCTGATTTGATTTGGTGGGATGATCAATGGGTAGAAGCTATGAAAAGCGAAATAGAAAAGAAATATCAAATTGATCGCAAATATATTTGTTTGCAGGGCACACATAATCATTCTGGTCCACAAACAAGCGGAAAATTCAGCAGAGCACTTGGCAGAAGCGATGCTGCCTATTTAGCAAGTATACAAGCTGGTGTGTGGGCAGGCTTAGATATAGCTATGAATAATCAAGAGGAAGTAGTATTATCTAAACAAACGATGAATTATCATATGGGAGTGAATCGGCGCAAAATAATGGAGGACGATGTGGTGATGGCACCAAATAAGGAAGGATCAACAGATAATCTTGTTACCGCACTGACTTTTCAGACAAAACAGGAAGAAGTAAAAGCAATCTGGATCCACTATACCTGTCACCCAACGATTACCGATGCCAATGAAATATCTAGTGAATTTTGTGGTATATTGTGCGAAGAAATCGAGAAAAAACGTCCTAAAGCTATTGTGGCCTATCTACAAGGTTTTTGTGGAGATATTCGACCTAATTTGGTAACGGGAGAGTCTTTTACCAGAGGATCATTAGCAGATATGTATCATCTGGGAATAGCATTTTCAAAAGCTGTTATGGACATGTTGCATAAGCCCCCTATTGTTATCAATCTAGACCGGGAGATTAAAGTGAAGGAAACGCGCTTGTTGCTGCCGTTTAATCAATGGGCCGACCCAAAGCCTCCCGCTGATTTAGCTGATGAATGGAATAGACTATCAAAGAATTATGCACATCCTCCGTTCACACTGCAATATATTCAATTATCTGAGGAACTCAAGCTGTTTGCCTGTAATGGGGAACTGGTACATCAATATGGTTTATATTTGAAAACCTTGGATGAGAATGTCCTTCCTTTAGGGTATGCAAATGGGATGGTAGGATATGTTCCAACGGCTAACCAAATGGAGGAAGGGGGATATGAGTCCTATGATTCTATCTTCTACTTTGGTTTGCCGTTACCTTATGATCCTTCCCTTGAAACACAAATAAAAAGCAAGATGAGAACGTTAATGAATGATGAAAGGATGAATAACATATGATACAGCAACGAATAGATAAGTTATCTTACTATGTTTGTGAGAATCGACATGAAATGGGGAGAACAGCCGCAGCATTGGCTGCAGAACGGATAAAGCAGGCTTTGTCCAAGAAAGAAGAGGTAAGAATCATATTTGCCGCTGCCCCATCACAACTAGAATTTATTGACGAGCTAACCAGTGATTCATCTATCGATTGGTCGAGGATAATCGGTTTTCATATGGATGAATACATTGGCTTAACCAACTACAAAGATCAGCGATTTGCAGTGTTTATTAAAGAGAATATTGCAGATAAAGTGAATATGAAAGACATGCATTATTTTGATACGTTAGCTGATCCAGAAGAAGAAACGATCCGATATACAAGATTACTGCAAGAGGCACCTATTGATTTGGTATGTTTGGGAATTGGGGAGAATGGTCACATTGCTTTTAATGACCCTCCGGTTGCCGATTTTAATGATGTTAAGCTAGTAAAGCAAGTAGAGCTTGATCAAACATGTAAGCAGCAACAAGTCAATGATGGTTGTTTTCCAACGATTGATGAAGTACCAAAAATGGCTTGGACGTTAACGATCCCTGCCTTAGTTTCGTCAAAATCCATGGTTTGTGTGGTACCTGGAGAACGTAAAGCACAAGCCGTTTATCATATGTTAAAAGGAGAAATAAGTACGGCATGCCCTGCTTCTATTTTAAGAATCCACTCAGATGCCCACTTAGTGATGGATAGAGAAGCCTTTGGAGTGGTGAATGATGGTAAATAACATCATAGGATATAACTATCAAACGAAGGATCTAGAATCAATCGAATGGGATAATGGTGTCATTACTAATATCCAGCCGGTAAAAGGAGCAGAGAGTTCTGATAATATCATTGCCCCAGGATTGGTAGATATGCAAGTCAACGGTTATAGGGGAATTGATTTTAATCAATCTCCCCTTAATCAACAAGAGTGGCAGACAGTTATGTTGGATATGGCGAAACATGGTGTGACTACCTTTTACCCTACCATCATCACTAATTCTTTTGAAAAGTTAGCTGATCTGTTTCATGAATCGGTGAAGATACTTGATCCATTAGAGGCTTCGACGATTGGTGGTTTTCATTTGGAGGGGCCCTATATTTCAACCGAAGATGGACCACGTGGGGCTCATGATAAGTCTTTTGTCCGAGCGCCCAATTGGCAAGAGTTCTCTCATCTGCAACGTAAAGCAAATGGAAAAATAAAACTAGTTACCTTATCACCCGAATGGGAAGAAGCTCCCCTGTTTATTGAAAAGGCGAAAGATGAAGGCGTAATCACGGCCATAGGTCATACAGCTGCCAATAGCGATGATATTCGAAAAGCAGTTAACGCCGGTTCCAGTTTGTCGACTCATCTTGGTAACGGAGCCCATGTGTTATTGCCAAGGCATCCTAATTACCTATGGGACCAGTTGGCAGAGGATGATTTATCTGCTTCTGTTATTTCAGATGGACATCATCTACCTGCTTCTGTATTGAAGGTCATTCATCAAGTAAAGGGTGATCAGATGGTTTTAGTAAGTGACAGTGTAGCGCTTGCTGGATTACCTCCAGGAAGCTATACATCTCCAGTAGGAGGAAAAGTAGTGTTAACGAAAGAGGGAAGGTTGCATCTAAAAGATAACCCGAAGCTTCTAGCGGGATCGGCTATGAACTTGCTTCAGGGAATTCACCATCTTATTCATACAGGTATTACAGAGTTTGCAGAGGCTTGGGATAAAGCTTCCATCCTCCCTGCCAAGTTATTAAACCTACCTCAACAGCGGGGACTATCCATCGGAGCACCTGCCGATTTGGTCATTTATAATAAAGAAACGAATCAGGTGATGGAAACGTACAAAGAAGGAATACCACTATTAAATAGAAAGGAAGGATAAAAGATGCAAATTATGTTAGATTATTATAAAGAGATTCAAACCTATTTAGAAGCAATTATACAAACAGAAGAAGAACATATCCAAGAAGCTGCTGAAGCAGTAGCACAGCATATTGAAAAGGATCGCACATTTTTTGTCTATGGTCCGGGAGGTCATTCCAATTTAGCATCACAAGAAGTGTTTTTTCGAGCCGGTGGTTTAATGCATGCCAACGCGATACTAGATGAAGGTACATTACTTAGTAGCGGAGCACTTCGTTCGATGGCCATTGAGCGAACACCTGGATATGGTAAAATAGTGATGGATAACTATCAAATAGGTGATGGCGATTTGCTGATTTTAGTAAACGCATATGGCATCAATACAACCGTTATTGAATCGGCTATTGAGGCAAAACAACGAGGGGCTAAGGTGATTGGTATATCATCGGTAGAACATGCGAAAGATACACCAGCAACACATCCTGCTCGCCATCCATCTAAGAAAAATTTACATGACATTGTTGACATACATGTGGATTCTAAAGTGCAAGTTGGCGACGCGGTGATTTCCATTGAAGGAGTGGAACAAAAAGTTGGTGCCATTTCTACCTTTGTTAACGCCTTTATCATGAATTCGATAACCATGCAGACAACGAAGTTATTGAATGCTCAAGAAGTGGAACCACCGATTTGGAAAAGTGGTAACGCAACAGGAGGAGATGAATGGAATCAACAATTCTTGGGTCGATTCCAAGGTAAGATGAAGCATTTATAATGTCAATGATGCTCTGAGGAGTGTATGACTGTGTCAAAAGGTACTGGAATATTAAGAGAAGTAAATAAGCGCAAATTATTGTCTTTAGTAAGAAGATATAAGCAAACATCGCGAAAAGACCTTGTTGCTCAAATGGGGGTAAGCAAAAATACGGTTTCCCTGATTGTAGAAGAGCTAATGATTGCCGGTTTGATAGAAGAGGTGGGAATAAATGGGCAGTCTTCTAAAGGAAGACCAAAAATTACGCTTCAATTGGCAGAATCAGCATACCAATCAATTGGCGTTTTAGTGAACGATGATCATATTCAAGTAACCGTGATGCATTACAATGGTGATATATTAGAGAATCAAAAAATAGATTGTTCGTGTCAACATATAGAACAGACGAAAGATACCATTGTCTCTGTCATTAAGGACATTCAAGGTCGGTATAGTAACATTGTAGGTGTAGGGGTTGCTATACCAGGTATTGTTAATTGCGATCAGTCGATTGTATATGAATCAGCAAGGTTAGGATGGAGGAATGAGTTATTTGACCTCAATAAAGAATATGGTTTGGCGATCCCTGTTCGAATTCAAAATAGGGTGAGAATGAACGCCTTGCAAAGTATAGAACAAGATGTTGCAACGTCAGAAAAAAGTATATTTTTTCTTCAGGTGAGCGAAGGAGTTGGTGGTGCATTTATTGATCATCACCAGATATTGAGTGGAGGAAGCTGGACAGCAGGGGAAATTGGACATATTTCCGTAAAGGATAATGGTCCGCTTTGCACTTGCGGTCAAAACGGATGTCTAGAAGTATTGATTAGTGAGCTGGCATTTGCCAAACGAATACAAGAAACGAGGGGAAAGAAGGTAGAATTACCACTACAAGATATCCATTCAGAGGAAGTGGAAGTGATAGCCAATGAATTTGGCAATTACCTTGGCAAAGCACTAATCCATATTATTCACCTGATGAATCCAGATCAAATTATTATCGACTCTCCTTACAACGCTTCCCAAGCATTTACGAATGCCTGCATGGAGAGGGTGCGATTATCGGCTTTACAAATCCCATTGATGATGACAAATATCCAGTTTCAAAAGAAGACGTATGATCAAGTCACGGGAGCTGCATTGTCTGTATTCCTTGATTTTGAACATAACAAGTTATCGTTTCATACATAGTTCGTTGGTGGTAAAGACGTCTATCGGTTGTTATTACCGATAGACGTCTTGTTGTTATCCTTTGGTAGTAGTGTAGCTCAATTGTTTTTGAAATATTCTATTTTACTAATCTAGGTTTCAAAATGATGTTGAAAGCAGTTGTTTAAAATCATTTTTCTGCCTGTTCATTTTAAAAATCTCCTTTATCCGCTTCTCCTGCATTTTTAACGGCTTCTTCGCGATTTTGTGCCATCTCATCAACCGTTTTCACATGCATTCTGGCTGCTCCCTGATAATCTTTAGTAGGTATTAACTCCTCGTTTTGCAAGCGGTCTTTGGCAGCTGCGGTAGCTATTTTATATTGCGGCAGCCACTGCTCCTGCGCAACTAAGAATTCATCAACCATTTGCCAAATCTCTTTTGGATTACAAACGGCCCCAACCAATGGATCCATCATCATGGCTTGTCGTAAAAGATAATCATCACCGTGAACTGCTGCTTCCACAGCCAGCCTTTGTACAGAAATACTGGCATTACAAACAGCTGCTGGCCCAAGCGGTAAGTCGCCAACAAGTGGCATATTAATCCCGTTTCGATCGACATAACCGGGTGCTTCGATGACAGCATCATCAGGTAAATTAGCAATCACTCCTTGATTGATATAATTGAAGTGACCACGGTACGTTCTCCCGGTTTCTAAACCTTCTAAAATATAGGAGCCATGTTCTTGGCCTCTATTATCTTCTTTATACTCAAATGCAGGTTCTTTTAACCAATTGGGAAAGTCTGTTTCAAACCAATGACGTCCCTCGGTACAAACCCTTAAGTAACCGCCTGTTTCCCCATTGATCCATGTGCTTAAGTCAATCCACTCGTTAATTTCTTCCGGGCGCTTGCGGTACCAAGGCAAGTACTCGCTTAAGTGTCCGTTAGATTCGGTACTGAAATAACCGAAGCGGCGCAGCATATCAATGCGGACCTTCTCTTCTTGACTATACTCGGGATGTTGTTCAAATGCCTCTAATAAGTCAGCAGTGCGATCTTCGCCATCGGTTTGAACCTGGATATACCATGTTTGATGGTTAATCCCTGCGCAAATGATATCGACTTCTTCTTTCTCTCTTCCCAATGCTTCAGCAATTTGTTTATGCCCATTCTGCACACCATGACATAGCCCAATTGTATGTACACCGCCATATGTGTTACATGCCCAAGTCATCATAGCCATTGGATTAGCGTAGTTCAACAGCAGGCACTGCTCATAAGCAACTTCACGAATATCCTTACAAATTTCTAACATTTCAGCAATGCCACGCTGCCCATACATAATCCCGCCAGCACATAGGGTATCACCAACACATTGATCCACCCCATATTTTAATGGAATCTCAATATCATGTTTGAAAGCTTCCAATCCACCGATCCGCACGACATTAAATATATATTTTGCATCTTTCAATGCTTCGCGTCGATTAGTAGTAGCTTTGATCTGAATCGAGAGCCCATTCTCGTCGACATCACGTTGACAGAGCTGGGTCACCATATCTAAATTTTTCTCACTAATGTCGGTGAAAGCAACCTCAATTTCTTTAAATTCAGGGACGGATAAGATATCCCTCAGTAGCCCCCTTGTAAAACCAATACTTCCTGCGCCTATAAATGTTATTTTAAATGAGATAGGAAAACCCTCCTTATTTTTTTATGATAGGTATACTATAACATTTAATATATAAAAGCGCTTACGTATTTATAACTAGTGTTGTTATTTTTGTATAAAATTCTAACTTAAATTATGATTTACAGATAACGACACATAAGATGAAATGACCGACGTGAAGTTATAATATTATGTAAAAAAAGGTTACCATAGATTTTGGTGCGAAAAATGGTACAATTATTAGAATCAATTAAGAAAGGAATAGTTAATTATGATCTAACTTGTATAAAAATCTGTAATTATAAACGAGTTGTCAGGTTGGTTAAATCTCCAGGGATAAGCATGTATTCTTTATTTAAATTAAGCGGAAATATGTAGTGATTTTTTATAGATTTTGCTCCAAGTAATATATTATGATAAACATTAGAAGATGAAAGTTGCTTGACCATAAATGATAGATAAAAAAAGAGAATATCTTCGGAAAAGGTGGGATAACATGCGTGTTACAACAAAACAAATTGCAGAAGAATTGGGTATATCTATGGCTACTGTCGATCGAGTATTGAATAACAGACAAGGAGTAAGTGCCAAAACAGTAGAGAAGGTAAAAACAAAAGCAAATGAATTAGGTTATAGATCAAACAAAGCAGCAAAGTTTCTGGCAACTCAAAAAATCACCAAGGTGGCATTTATTCTTCCCAAGTTTCCAGATTATTTTTGGGATGACTTAGATCAAGAGATAAAAGAGGGAGCTAAATTATATCAAGATTTTGGATTAATAGTTGAGGTTCGTCGTGTAGATACTGTGCCAAATAATAATCAAGTTGAATATATAGAAAATGTATTGCTTGAAGCACAATATGAGGCTATTGTGATAGCTGCTCATGATGCTAAACCACTAGAGTCTGTAATTAATAGAGCGATGGAGCAGGGGGTAGCAGTTTTTACCATTAATACAGATGTGCCTAATAGTAATCGTATTGCTTATGTAGGAAGTGATTATTATGATTTTGGTTATTTAGCAGGCGAGCTAATTCACTTATTCACTAAAAAAACACCAAATGTAATTCTAATTAGGGAAGAAGAAAATACTTTTCAAATGATTAAGAAAGAAAATGGCTTCAAGGATTATATTAATAAAATGGATAAAAATATTCAAGTAGTAGATATAAAATATGATACGACGGCTTACATCGAAGAAAAAAGATTAGAAAGTTTACTTGATCGATATACGAATTCTATTATGAAAGCCGATGCCATTTATATTGCCGGGGGCTTGTTGGATAAAGTGATTCAAATCGTAGAAAAATGGGGCAAAAAACCGATTTTGATTGGTCATGATATAAATAAACAAATATATCAAGGGTTTGATAAAGAGATTATAACCGCTTCTATATGTCAAGATCCAGTGGCGCAGGCTACATTTGCTCTAAAGAAAATATATACATATTTGTTAGAAGGAAATTCACCACCAATTTCTTCACATATTGTTAAACCAGAAATAGTTACTAAAGCAAATGCTAAATATTATATAAGAAATTAATTAATCAAATGATATAGCTTGAATTAAAGTTGTATATTCACTTGTATAGTAATAAATTCAAATAGACAAACGGTTTGTTATTGTGTGCATTTAATTGTACTTAGTTATTTAGAAATGCTTTGACAGATTTGTTTCATACTATGAAAATTCAACTGATAAACAAAAAAATGATTGACGTACCTCATTTGTTGTTTTATACTTCTATTATATTCGAATTGATGAAAACACTTACTTATGTGTTATTCATCTCTTTTTTAAAAGTTTTTGAGGTACGTACTTCTTTTTTGGTGTTAGTGTTAGGATTTTAATAGCGTCACCATTAAAAAATATTATACGAGGAGGATTAATATGAAATTTAAAATATCTTTTGTATTATTAATTTTATTAAGTTTTTTAGCAGCTTGTGGTTCTAATGGAAGCGATAACAGTGGCGCGAGTGGAGATGAAATAGTATTAGATGTATTCAATATTAAAGTGGAAACAACGGAACAATTAGATAATTTAGTAGATATTTATGAGAGCGAGAATGACAATGTTAGGATTAATGTAACTACAGTTGGCGGAGGGCAAGATGCTGCTTCTGCCTTACAAGCTAAATTCTCATCTAATGAAGAACCTTCTATTTTCTTATTGGGTGGATTGTCAGATGTAGAGAAATATCAAGACTATTTATTAGATGTTTCTGATATGGAAAGCGCAGAACAAGCAATAGATGGAACGTTAAATGGTGTATCAATTGATGACACGCCTTACGGTATTCCTTTAAACATTGAGGGATATGGATGGATGATTAATAAAGATGTTTTTGAAAGAGCTGGCGTGGACCCTACAACCATAAACAGCTATGAAGTGTTTGTAGAAGCAGTAGAAACTATCGATGCTCAAAAAGAAGAATTAGGAATAGACGCCGTCTTTGGATTTAGCGGAATGGAAGATTGGGTAGTAAGTCAATACTCCAGTCACTTCACCAGTCCTGAATTCGATCATGATGAAGCGGTTGGTTATGCAACTGACGAATTGAATTTTGAGTATGGCGATAGAATGAAAGAATATACAGACTTAGTTAATCAATATAATGTACAGCCAATATTATCTTTAGATTACAGTACTTCAGTGGAAGAGCTCTTTACAAATGATCGAGTTGCCATAGTTCATCAAGGTAACTGGATAGTACCTACTTTAAACAGTATGGATGAAAGTTTTGCAGAAGAGAAGTTAGGTATTTTGCCTTTGTTTGTAGAGTCAGATACTGAAGGCAAGATTGTAGCAGGACCATCTTGGTATTGGGGAGTTAACGGGGAAAAAGATGATGAAGAAGTAGAAGAAGCAAAGAAATTTTTGGATTGGATGTACACATCTGATACGGGTAAAGAATTGATTGTAGAAGATTTTCAATATATACCGGCTCATGAAGGATACGATACGGATTTGATTGCAGATCCTACATCGAAAGAAATATACGAGATGGTATTAGATGAACAAGTAGGGATATGGGCTAATAATCAGTATCCAGATGGCTTTTTCTCAGAAGCGCTGTTTCCTGAATTTCAAAAATATTTAGATGGACAGCAAAGCTGGGAAGAGTTCAAAGAAAATACCAGCCAATCATTTACAGATATGCGCTAATGTTTTCCTGGCTGATGGAACAAGTTATTTAACTTGTTCCATCATATTCTAGGAATAAAGGAGTGAAAAACATGACTTTTAAAAATCGTACCTACTGGTTATTTTTGTTACCTACATTGCTAGCTCTTTTAATAGTGTTAGTTCTTCCTTTTTTTCAAGGAGTGTACTATTCTTTCACTGAATATAATGGATTTCAAATATCTGAATTCGTAGGATTTCAAAACTATATTGATTTAATCTCAGATTCTGAGTTTCTCTATAGTTTACAATTTACAGCTGGATTCTCCGTTGCTTCAGTCATTGGAATAAATGTTATTGGTTTAGGTTTTGCCGTATTAGTTACACAAAAATTAGGTAAGGTAAGTACTCTATTTCGTACGATTTATTTTATGCCGAATCTTATTGGTGGAATTATATTAGGGTTTATCTGGCAATTTATCTTTCTTAAGGCTTTCACTGGAATGGCGGATATTACAGGATTAGATTTCTTTAGAGGATGGTTGTCCGATACTCAAACTGGTTTTTGGGGATTAGTGATCTTGTTTGTTTGGCAAATGAGTGGTTATATCATGGTGATCTATGTTTCATTTTTAAATAATGTCCCTAAAGAATTATTAGAAGCTGCAACGATAGATGGTGCAAATAAATGGCAAAGCTTTTGGCGGGTGAAATTCCCACTTATTATTCCAGCTTTTACAGTTAGTTTATTTTTGACATTGTCTAACGCTTTTAAAGTATATGATCAAAATATGGCATTAACGGCGGGTGGGCCATTTGGTTCAACAAAAATGGCTACAATGAATATTTATGATACGGCTTTTAAAGTTCAAGATATGGGATATGCGCAATCTAAAGCGATTGTATTTCTAATTATTATTACACTTATTTCTGTTATCCAACTCTATATAACGCGCAAAAAGGAGACAGAGCTATGAGAAATAAAGAACGTATGCACAAATACATGATGGTGTTTATAGGGACAGTTATTTCTTTATTATGGATATACCCTTTTTATTTAGTGTTAGTTAATTCTATCAAAACAAAAGCGGGCATTTTTGAGAGCACGCTTTCTTTACCAAGTGAACCAACTATGGAAAACTATCCAACAGCATTTGAGGAACTAGATTTTACTTTAACTTTTTTTAATTCTGTAGTAATCACGGGAGGAAGTATATTTCTTATTGTTGTTTTTACTTCAATGGCTGCATATGCTCTATCGCGAAGGCCGAGTAAAACTAGTTCTCTAATTTATTTTCTATTTGCAATATGTATGTTAATTCCATTCCAGTCTATTATGATTCCTTTAGTTTCTATATTTGGAGCGATAGACATGTTGAACAGAACTGGCTTATCTATTATGTATTTAGGCCTTGGTTCCAGTTTAGCCGTTTTTCTTTATGTTGGGGCCATGAAAAGTATACCTAAAGCGTTGGATGAAGCAGCGATAATAGATGGATGTAATAGATTTCAAGTGTATTGGCGTATTATTTTACCAATGTTGAAATCGACAACAGTCACAGTAATTGTACTAAATGCGATATGGTTTTGGAACGATTATTTATTGCCATCCATTGTTATTAATAAAGAAGGTATGTATACCATACCACTTAGAACATTTTACTTTTTTGGAGAATATTCCACTCAGTGGCACCTAGCTCTAGCAGCTTTGGTTATAGCTATGATTCCAATCATTGCATTGTATATGTTTTTACAAAAATATATTATTGATGGTATTTCAGACGGAGCTGTTAAATAAATTGGAGGAGAGAGACAAATGAAATTCACAGATGGAAATTGGTTGGTAAGGGAAGGATATAGTATTCACTTTCCAAGATTTATTCATGAAGTCGTTGAAAAAGATGGAGTTATTACACTTTATGCACCTTGTAAGTATATTAACAATCGCGGTAATACATTAGATGGTCCATTGTTAACTATTAAGATCTCTGCGCCGTTAAATGATGTGATCAGAGTGCAAACATGGCACTTTACTGGAAGAAAAGCAAAGTATCCTAATTTTAAGGTGATTGATCAAGTGAATAAAATTGCGTGGACTGAGGATGAAGATAACCTTTGTTTTACCAGTGGCCAGCTCTATTTAAAGATAGCAAAAAAAGATTTTTCATTATCTTTTGAAAATAAAAACGGTAAATTAACTTCTGGAGATGCAAAAGCCCTAGCATGGATAAATGGACCTGAGGATAAAACATATATGAGAGGTCAACTTCAATTAGGTGTAGGTGAGCAACTTTATGGACTTGGTGAACGTTTTACACCTTTTGTGAAAAATGGACAAACAGTGGATGTTTGGAATAAAGACGGTGGTACTAGCTCCGAACAATCTTATAAAAATGTTCCTTTTTATTTAAGTAGTAAAGGTTACGGTGTGTTCGTTAATCATCCAGAAGAAGTAAGTTACGAATTGGGATCAGAAGTGGTATCTCGTTCTCAATTCAGTGTGGAGGGGGAATATCTGGATTATTATCTTATTAATGGTCCCACACCAAAAGAAGTCATTAGCAGGTATACAGAATTAACAGGTAAACCTGCTTTACCACCTGCATGGAGTTTTGGTTTGTGGTTATCCACTTCCTTTACAACAAATTATAATGAAGAAACGGTGAATCATTTTGTTGATGGTATGTCTGAAAGAGGAATTCCTTTAACTGTTTTTCATTTTGATTGTTTCTGGATGAAGGAATTTGAATGGACAAGCTTTATGTGGGATGAGCGAAATTTTCCGGATCCGCAAGGGATGTTAAATCGTTTAAAAGCTAAAGGGTTAAAAATATGTGTTTGGATTAATCCGTATATTGCTCAAAAATCTCCATTATTTGATGAAGGCGTTGAAAAGGGTTATCTTATTCAGAAGTCGAATGGTGATGTATGGCAATGGGATTTATGGCAAGCAGGTATGGGAATTGTTGATTTCACGAACCCAGAGGCTTGTGAATGGTATAAAAAGCAATTAAAAATATTGCTTGATATGGGAGTGGACTCATTCAAAACTGATTTTGGTGAAAGAATTCCTACAGATGTAGTTTATCATGATGGATCTGATCCTCAAAAAATGCATAATTACTATTCTTATAAATTTAATCAACTTGTTTTTGGTTTGTTAAAAAAAGAACTTGGAGAAAAAGAAGCGGTCGTGTTTGCTCGTTCTTCTACAACAGGTGGACAACAATTCCCAGTTCATTGGGGTGGAGATTGTGATTCTACGTATGATGCAATGGCAGAAAGTTTGCGAGGTGGTTTATCATTAACTACTTCTGGTTTCGGTTATTGGAGTCATGATATTGGAGGATTTGAAAATACTGCAACTCCAGATGTCTTTAAACGTTGGACCGCTTTTGGACTATTATCCAGTCATAGTCGCTTTCATGGCAGTTCTTCCTATCGAGTCCCTTGGCATTTTGATGAAGAAGCGGTAGATGTGGCAAGATACTTTACAAAACTCAAAAACACGCTTATGCCTTATATTTACAATGAAGCAGTGAAAAATAATGAAACAGGGATTCCTGTTATGCGATCGATGCACATGGAATTTCCAGAAGATCCATTGTGTGAAACGTTGGATCGACAATATATGTTAGGTGATGCCATTTTAGTAGCACCAATCTTTAATGATGAAGGTATTGGCTCTTTTTATTTACCTGAAGGGAAATGGACCCATTATTTAACGAATTCTGTGATAGAGGGTGGTAAGTGGATAAAAGAAAAATATGATTATTTTAACTTGCCAATCTTTATAAAGCCTAATACCATTTTACCAACTGGAAAGAATGAAAATCATCCTGTTTATGATTATTCAGATCAATTAGTTTTCAAATTGTATAAAATAGAGAATGACCATGAAGTTATAAAAGAGTTAGTGAATATAGATGGTGAAAGATTTGGGTCCATAAAAGTACTGCGTCAAGACCAAACGTTAAAAGTAGAGGTAACTGGTTTAGATAAACCATATCAAATTGAGATTGAGGGACAAATTAAATTTGAAGGAGTTACGGAAGATAAAAAAGTAGTTATTGACTTGTAAGATAATGGAGAACGGGACATGAAGTTAAGATTGATGCGATGGTTAAATAATCTATATTTGGTCTGGGTACGTAGAATGAAATGTGATTCGAGTGCGAAAGAATATATTGGGGGAAGATCCATAATGGGTCATCCCCCGATTGTTTCTTTGTACAAATCAACAACATTTGGTAAGCTCCTTCTTTAAAAACAAATAGTCCTTTTTTCTACTTATATATTAATGCAATTTGTCATACTTAATATGAAATATACAATCAAAGTAATAGCTATGTCATTTTATTTTTCAAAATTAGGTTATGTCTCTCTTAAATGAAATAAAACAAGTTCTCCAGCTAACCCAACATCCTTCATGAACATAATAAATTCCCATTGTTTAATTACTAGAAGTATATATAATGTTATTAAAAACATGTAAAGGCAGGTGAGAACGTAAAAGATAGCTAAATGGTTATAGAATAGTTATCACCAATTAAAGATATTATTTGATTTCGTCATGAAAAGAGGTGTTATTTTAGTTGAGAAAAACGATGGGAAATTTTCGTCTTTGGATGGAAAGAGTGAGTTTAAGAAAAAGAATTACTATTCTATTCGCATTAAGCACCTTATTTTTGTTAGCGTTTACAGCTGGGATTTCGTATTTTACGATGACTAATATATTAACCAACAAATTACATGATACATTTAATAGTAATTTGAAACAAATAAGGCTATCACTCGATAATACGATTAATGATATGAATTATGTCTCCCAACAGATTTCCTTTTCTAATAATTTAGCCTTTAATTTGGAAAATTATCTATCCAATGATCCTTCATTTGAACGAACTACATCATATGAAGAGATCAAAGATGAGCTAAATACCATTATGTTTACCAATCCTAGCATCGGCTTATCGCTGCTTTATATTGAGAATAGTGATGAGATTTTATTCTATAGTCATGGGTTGAAAGAGCCCTTTTCCAAGGAGATTGGTCCTTTGCTGAACGAAGGATATCACATGAACAATTATGGACCACACCTTAGTAAAGAAAGATTTCAAGATAAATATGTGCTTTCCACTTTGAGAAAGCTCGATATAAATTATCGATCCGATATTTATATCTACTTGGAATCCAATTTAGATTTAACAACCGATCTCTTAGAAGTGGACAATGTTTTGAATGATACAGAGTATATTTTGATTAATAAAGAACAGGAGATTATTTATAGCGAAAATGCCAATTTTATGGTCGGTCAAACTTTTGATACAACAGTAGAAAGCGATCGCAAGCATGGATATTATTGGTTTGAAGAAACTTCAGAGGCAGGATGGGGCATTATAGCGTTAATTCCTATTGCAAAATATAATTCAGAAGTAAATCAATGGATTCAAGTAATGATCTATATTGTGCTTATTTTTGTCTTAATTAGCTTAATGGCATCTTTTATGTTATGGAAGAATATCCATAAGCCCTTACGTGAGTTTAGTAAAGAAATCACGCTAATGGGAAATAGTAATTTCCATTCAGAAGTGGCCGAAACAAGAATCCCAGAGTTTGTTGAGCTTATTAATCAGTTTCGTGATATGAAAAAACAGATCACACAATTAATTAAAGAAATTGAGCAGAAAGAAAGAAAACGTGCTGATTTAGAAGTAGAGAAGCTGATTCATCAAATTAATCCCCATTTTTTAATGAATACACTAGATACTGCTAAATGGCTGGCTGTGTCTGGTGAACGAAAAGAGTTATCATACTTGCTTTCCTCTTTAAACAAAATTTTATACTATAATATGGGCAAGTTGGGCACGTTGTCTTCTTTAAAGGAAGAATTAGAGGCAATGGAACAATATATTAAGCTACAACAAATTCGCTACGATTTCACCTACAACTTACAAATCGCAGTCGCTGATGATGTCTTATATGCTCCTGTACCACGATTTATTTTACAGCCTCTAGTAGAGAATGCTATTTATCATGGTTTGGTTGATGATGGTGAGATTACTGTTCACGTTATAAGACAAGAGGCATTTATTGTAATTAGCGTAAAGGATAATGGCAGAGGGATCAAGGAAGAGAAGATAAAAGAAATTTTGCATAATAAAATGCATAAAGAATCAAAAATCGGTATGGGTATTGGACTGAACTATGTAAAACGGATTATTGATCGAACCTATGATCATATGGCTTCTATCGAGGTGGAAAGTGAAATAGGTAAAGGGACAAAAGTTATCTTGAAAATCCCCTATATTAAAGGAGGCAGAGCGCTTCATGATTAAGGTAATGATTGTAGAAGATGATAAGTTAGTACGTAAAAATTTGGTGCGAACACTCAATTGGAAGCTTTTTGGGATGGAAGTTGTTGCAGATGCTAAAAATGGAGAGAAAGCATTAGAAGAATTGGATAACACAGCCGTAGATTTGATAATAACGGATTTGGCTATGCCGATTATGTCTGGAATTGAGTTAATCCGTGTAGTGAAGGAGCAGTATCCAGAGATATTTATTGTTGTCTTATCCTTGCATCGAGATTTTGAATATATTCAAGAAGCCATGCGTTTAGGAGCGATTGACTATATTGCTAAGGTAGAACTGGATGATCAATCGATGGATCAAACATTACGTAGAATTCAGGATCGAATTAAAAAAGAACAATTGAACTATCCAGCTGACACTCTGTTTCCAGATTCTTTAGACGGGGCATTAGTAGTGTTAGCTAATCAACGCTTGAACACTTTATTTCATCGAAATAGTCTCATCCAAGAGAAAGATATGTCCTTTGTGACAGATGAGATTATGATTATTAGACCAAATAAGGTAACGATAGAACAGTTGATAAAGGAAAGCAAAAGAATATGTTCGATAGATATGTCTGCCTGCCTCCTAATAATGGACCAAACAGTAGAGGACTTGGAAGCATGGAAACAACAATTAATGGAAGATAAGGATCAATTATTATTTTATACTTTAGCAAAGAATCAAGCTTTTGCTAAACGAAAATGGTCTGAGCTAAGCCAATGGGATTCAGCGACTGAGGAAACGATTGAAACAATGGCAGAGCGATTATTAACATTGGAATGGATTGGTAGTAATCATGCATTACATAACCTTCTAGTTTCATTGAAAGGTTTACACCTATCAAAGCAGCGTTTAAATGAATTAATGATGGTCACAATGAATGAGTGTAATCGTATATACAAGGATATTTTGGCTGTCCAATTTAGTATCCCCAAAACCTTTTCTTATTGGAGGGACATTGAAATTTGGATGACAGAAACCATGGAAAATATTCATCAGTCTTTTTTTAATCAGGCTTATTCAGAAGAAACGATTTCATCGATTGTAAAGGCTATTGCATTAATTGATCAATCGCTAGATGAGCAGATTACTGCTATAGATATCGCAAAGAGGGTTAATATGAGCAGGAGCTATTTTTCTGTTTGTTTTAAAAATGTAACGAGTTATACCTTTAATGAATATGTTCGTTTAATACGTATGGAAAGAGCTAAGCACCATTTAGTCTATTCTAGAGAAAAAATTGGTAAAATCTCAGAAAAAGTTGGCTACCAGGACATTAAATATTTTAGTAAACTCTTTCGAGAAGAAACGGGCCATCTGCCAAGTGAATATCGAAAATTGTATAAAGGTGAGGCAAATGTTTCTCGACTATAGGAAACATGTTCTTCTTGTGTATCATTACACAGAATAAGGCTATAAAAAAAACATTTCACCACCATTTTTAAATACAATCACCTAATTGAAAGCGATTACATATTTGGTATGATTAAACCGTAATATCATTTTGAAATGAGAGAGGAGTAAAAAAATGAAGCAAAAAGGAAAGCTTATTAGTTTTGTTGGATTTATTCTTATTTTTATGTTGGTTGCCTGTTCTGATGACGGATCTTCCAGTACGGTAGAGGATGATAATGCACCTGATTTGTCTGAACCAGGAGATCCTTTTGGTAAATATGAAGAAGCTATTACCATTGCAATAGGACAAGAGGTAGATCCTAGCGACACAAGCCTGCAAAATGGAGATACACCACTAGATAATCAATATACTAGACACGTGAAAGAAAATTTGAATATTGATGTTGAGCATGCATTTACGGCTTCACCGTCTAATTACGATCAAAAAGTCAGTCTAGCCATTGCCAGTAATGATTTGCCGGATGCTATGGTAGTTGGACCAGTTGAACTTAGACAACTGGTAGAAGCGGATCAAATTGCTGATTTGACGGATGTATATGAGAATTATGCTTCTCCTGCTATTAAAGAAATTATTGACAGTACAGAAGGAGTAGCCATTAATAATGTCACCTTTGATGGAAGAATCATGGCTATTCCAAATTCTCAGGCTGGAGCAGACGGTGTTCATAATCTTTGGATTCGACAAGATTGGCTGGATGATTTAGGGCTGGAGCCCCCTCAAACAATTGATGATCTAAAAGAAGTGGCCAAAGCATTTGTTGAGGATGATCCTGATGGCAATGGTCAGGATGACACGATTGGTTTAGCTGGACCAGATACTAGTAATAAATTATATGCGAATTTCTTAGAATCGACCAATAACCTATATGGATTTGATGGTATTTTCTCTGCATTACATGCCTATCCGGGCTATTGGTTGGAGGGAGACGATGGAGAACCAGTCTACGGTTCCACTCTTCCGGAAACAAAAGAAGCACTGTCTGTTTTAAGAGATATGTACAGTGAGGGATTAATTGATACGGAAATGGGAGTTCGGGAAGATTCGGGGGAATCGATTATTAGTGGTAATACAGGCATGTTCTTTGGTCCATTCTGGATGCCTTATGGTCCTATTACGGATGCGGTAAAAACAAATCCAGAAGCTAATTGGCAATCTTATGCAGTGCCTTTAGATGCTAACGGTGAGTATACACCACATCTTAGCACAACCACTACACAATATGTGGTTGTTCGTAAGGGTTATGAGCACCCTGAAGCAGCGATGAAAATATTAAATAATCTATTAGCTCATGAATCTGAATTTGATCCAAGTATTGGTGGCCCTGGTTATTATCCAATCAGACTAGTGTATGCCCCAGCAGATGAAATGGAAGTGACAACAGAGGCTTTGCGTGAGGTTTTAGCTGGAACGAAAGAGCCAAGTGACTTTTATGATATGCCAGCATATAAATTATTGAAATCAGATGTAGATACGGTTTTTGATGTGAAATTAGAGCCTTATGATGACATGGATATCGAGTATTGGGACTTGGAAACCAATTTAGGGCAATGGACCAGAACTTATTCTGCTCTGGTAGGTACTGGGCCATTAGTCGATACAGAAATTAAAGGTGTCACAAGTTTGGTTTATTCCCAAACAAAAACAATGGAAGATCGCTGGGTTAATCTGAAAAAGCTAGAAGATGAGACATTTTTGAAAATCATTATGGGTACAGCTTCTTTAGATACGTTTGATCAATTTGTAGAAGATTGGAAGAAACAGGGTGGTGAGACAATTGCTGAAGAAGTAGCAGAAATTACATCTAATTAGTGTTTATACAAGTTAATACGACTACTTTAAGATGTTTTTATGGGGAAAGGCGCTGCTGATTACAGTGCCTTTTCAGACAACTATAACGTAGAAGGAGAGCTTGATTATGCGCTCAAAAGGATTTGCCAAACATTACTATCTCATGCTAATTCCAGGAAGTGTCTGGCTTTTTTTCTTTAGCATTGTTCCTATGTTTGGGATCATTATAGCCTTTCAAAATTTCAACCCAGGGAATGGTATCCTAGGATCTGAATTGGTTGGATTGGAAACCTTTAAATATATGTTTGAATTAAGTGATACAATGAATGTATTTTTTAATACTATTTATATTGCAGTAATGAAAATTATTGGTAACTTAATTGTTCCATTAATTTTCGCTTTAATGTTGAATGAGGTGAGATATTCGGGTTTTAAGCGTTCTATTCAAACCATTGTCTACTTACCTCATTTCTTATCTTGGGTTATTTTGGGTGGTGTTTTATTAGACATATTTGCCTTTCAAGGACCTGTCAATCAATTACTTAGTATATTCGGAATCGATCCTGTTTTATTCTTTGGTACTCCAGAATTATTTCCGTTTTTAGTTGTTGGTAGTGATGTGTGGAAGGAGTTTGGCTTTAATACGATTATTTATTTAGCTGCCTTAACCGGAATTAATCCAGCTCTATATGAAGCAGCGGGAATTGATGGAGCTTCAAGATGGAGAATGTTATGGCACGTCACTTTACCAGGTATTCGAACAACAGCTGTTTTGCTGGCAGTATTAAGCTTGGGGAATGTATTAAATGCTGGCTTTGATCAAATATTTAACCTTTACAATCCACTTGTCTATTCAACTGGCGATATTATTGATACTTGGGTATATCGAGCAGGGTTGCTCAATTTGCAGTATGAATTAGCTACGGCAGTCGGTTTATTGAAATCTGTTGCTGGTTTTATCTTGATTAGCTTATCTTATTACTTAGCTTATAAGTTTACCAACTATCGAATTTTTTAAGGAGGATAAATGCTATGTTAAGAAGTAAATCGTTATCTTCCAAGATGGCAGATGTGATTTTGATTACGATATTAGTATTAATAGCTCTTACTTGTATTTTGCCACTATGGTACACACTTTCCTTGTCGTTTAGTTCTAAAACAGCTGCAGCGGCAGGTGCTGTGGCGCTATGGCCGGTTGATTTTAATTTTGATTCTTACAAACAGCTTCTGCAAGATAGTCAATTTTTTAAATCATTTTGGATATCCATTCAACGAGTGGTTTTGGGTGCGGGTTTGAATTTTATTATTGTACCGTTAATGGCTTATCCTCTTTCTAAGACGATCAAGGATTTTAAAGGAAGAAACGTGATGATGTGGACTCTTATTTTTACAATGTTGTTTAATGGGGGGTTAATTCCACTTTATATAACGATTCAAAACTATAATTTAATGAATAGTATTCTAGCTCTTGTGTTAGTCGGAGGTGCTCAAACCATTGTGTTTAATATTATCCTCACAATTAATTTCTTCAGGAATTTACCGAGCTCTTTAGAAGAAGCCGCGTTGGTAGATGGTGCAGGGCCGTGGTATATCTTATTTAAATTATTTATACCGTTGTCGATTCCGGTTCTGGCAACGGTATCATTATTTAGCATTGTCTATCATTGGAATGAATTTTTATATGGTCTTATCTTTATGACAAGGGAAGAATTTTATCCATTACAAACTTATATTCAGCAATTAGTTGTTTCGGTTGACCCCTCCACAATGACGGAGGATCAGTACAAACGAATGAGTGAATTATCTAACCGAACCTTGGATGCAGCCAAAATATTTATTGCTATGCTGCCAGTATTAGTGGTGTACCCATTCTTACAAAGATATTTTATTCATGGTATCACGTTAGGTTCTGTTAAAGAATAGAAGGAGGCTTTCAAATGGAGACGGGAATGGAGCGACTGTATTATTTGGCAATGGCGATTATTCGACTAGTTTATATTAACTTATTGGTGATGGTCTTTACCTTATTAGGGCTTGTGCTATTAGGCTTTTTTCCAGCTCTGATCGCCTGTTTTGCGGTAATAAGAAAGAATATGCTTTATGATCAGGATATCGCTATTACAAAAAATTTTTTTAGTGAATATAAGCGATATTTTGTAAAAGGCAATCTTGCAGGTGCATTTTTTGTAACTGTATGTTTGTTATTATATGTGAATTTTTCGATTGCACAGGTAATCGGGAATGAATGGATCCAACTCAGTTATTATCCGATTTTGTTAGTATCTATTTTATGTTTGATAGTGTCTATTCATATCATTCCTTTATCACTACACTATCGTAATAATTGGAAAACTACGATTAAGAATGCTTGTCTCGTTATTTTTATTAAGCCAATTAATACTATTTTTTTAATCGCTTCACTTGTTGCTAGTTATTATATTATAACGGTTGTTCCGGGACTGATACCCTTCTTCGGTGTCAGTGGCTTTGGGTGGATTATCATGTTCTTTACGTTAAACAAATTTAAGACGTTAGAGGCAGAACATACTTCAGTATCAGATTCCACCATTACTTCGATATAAATAAAGGAGGAAACAGATGAAATTCACAAATGGTAATTGGTTAGTAAAAGAAGGGTATACCATTCATTTTCCCAAAACGATCCACGAGGTGAAACTCGAAGATCAGAGCGTGCTGCTGTATGCACCGTGTAACTGGATTAACCATCGGGGTGCAACTTTGACTGGACCGCTATTGACGATTCGGATTTCTACTCCAGTGGAAGAAGTTTTTCGCATTCAGGCTTGGCATTTTGCAGGTGGTATCGAGAAGGGTCCGCATTTTCCAGCTCTGAGCACAGGACGTCCCTTAGTGGTGGAGGATTATTCTGATCAACTTCAACTACAAACGGGTAGTTTTATTTTGACGTTGGATAAGCAATCGTTTGCTTTACAATTTACTCGTAATGGGGAAGTGGTTACTCAAATCGATGGCAAAGGCATAGCATGGATTGATGGTCCAAGACAGGAAAGCTATATGCGTGGTCAATTAGGTTTGACAGTGGGTGAAAATTTGTATGGTTTGGGAGAACGATTTACTCCATTTGTCAAAAATGGCCAGACTGTCGAATGCTGGAATGAAGATGGGGGAACTAGCTCAGAACAATCCTATAAAAATATTCCGTTCTACGTAAGTAGTCAAGGATATGGGGTATTTGTCAACCATCCAGAAAAGGTTAGTTTTGAGTTGGGGTCAGAAACGGTATCTCGTTCCCAATTCAGTGTCACTGGAGAAGTGTTAGATTATTATGTGATTAATGGTCCAACGCCAAAAGAAGTGATTCAGCATTACACAGTCATCACTGGCAAACCAGCTCTTCCGCCTGCTTGGAGCTTTGGTTTGTGGTTGTCCACATCTTTTACGACAAATTACGATGAGGAGACAGTGACTCATTTTGTTGATGGAATGGCAGAGCGTGGCATTCCGCTAAGTGTGTTTCACTTTGACTGTTTTTGGATGAAAGAATTTGAATGGTGTAATTTCCTATGGGACCGTCGTCATTTTCCGGATCCAAAAGATATGTTGCAGAGACTTAAGCAAAAAGGCTTGCATATCAGTGTCTGGATTAATCCATACATAGCTCAGAAATCTCCACTGTTTGAAGAAGGAAGGAAAAAAGGTTATTTGTTGACGAGATCGAATGGTGTCGTATGGCAATGGGATTTATGGCAAGCTGGTATGGGGATTGTCGATTTTACCAATCCTGCGGCACGTATCTGGTACCAACAACATTTAAAACGCTTATTAGACATGGGAGTGGACACCTTTAAGACAGATTTTGGCGAACGTATCCCAACAGATGTGATTTATCACGATGGGTCAGATCCTCTGAGGATGCATAATTATTATGCCTATTTGTACAATCAAGTAGTCTTTGAGCTATTGCAGCAAGAGAAAGGTGAGCAAGATGCTGTTGTGTTTGCACGAGCAGCAACTGCAGGCAGTCAAACTTTTCCTGTACATTGGGGTGGCGATTGTGATTCAACCTATGAAGCGATGGCAGAAAGTCTTCGGGGTGGCTTATCCCTAACCACTTCAGGCTTTGGCTACTGGAGTCATGATATTGGTGGGTTTGAGAATACTGCGACGCCAGATGTCTTTAAACGATGGACGGCTTTTGGTTTATTATCTAGTCATAGCCGTTTTCATGGCAGTTCTTCCTATCGTGTACCTTGGCAATTTGATGAGGAAGCGGTAGATGTGGCGCGTTATTTTACTGAATGGAAAAATCGTTTAATGCCTTATCTCTATGGTCAAGCGGTTATCAACAGTCAAACGGGAGTACCAGTCATGCGATCAATGCTTCTGGAATTTCCGGAGGATCCAATCTGTAATTATCTGGATCGACAATACATGTTGGGGGATAGCTTGTTAGTTGCTCCAATTTTTCGTTCAGATGGTTATGTCTCTTTTTACTTGCCAGAAGGAGTATGGAGCCATTTGTTTAGTGGAGAACAGCTGACTGGTGGAAGGTGGATCGAAGCAAGTTTTGATTATTGGAGTCTACCTCTGTATGTTAAGGAAGGGGCGATTTTGCCGATCGGAGCTTGTAAGGAACAACCTGTTTATAGCTATGAACATGAACTGACCATTAAGATATATACCTTAACCGAGGGAGAAAAAAGCTCTCGTGTTATATATAATCAAACGGGACAAAAAATAGGACAAATTTCAGTGAGAAATGAAAATGGTCAGTACTATATTGAAACAAATGGGTTAACAGGAACTTATGATGTGGAAATGGTCGGTTATAAGACGATAACAGTAGATGAAGGGAGAAGTTCAATTAGAGTGGATATATAAGTGAATATCTAAGTGAATATCTTGTATATTGCATTACGGATTAGGATGTTTTGATAAAGGATAGGAATACCTTGTTGTTGCACCTCATTAATTAATATCAAGACGAATATTTTTAAACAAAATATGTACCATCCACCCTCAATCTAATTAATTTTTTGGATATTATTTTAACTTTGTTGTATTTTTTAGATGTTATGCTTATGAGATAATCCGTATTGAAAGCGATAACATTAATTGAAGGGGTGTTGATGGAAAAATGAAAAAATGGAATTATTTAATTTTATTGGGAATGGTCGTATTGTTAACTGTGCTTGTTGCTTGTTCTGATGAAAGTAGTGAAAGCAGCGGTTCTTCTGATCAAGATGATGATGTGGTCACATTGGAATTTTGGCGAGCAGAAGATATTGGTCGGGCAGATTTTCAGGTGTTTATGGATGTGGTGGATAAATTTAATGAGGAGCATCCAGAGATAGATCTTCAAGTAAATACAACACCACATGCTGATTATCGCACAAGACTTAACACACAAGCCGCGGGCGGACAGCTTCCTGATATTTTTCAAGTATGGCCTGGAGCTGAATTGGAGCCGTTAGTAGAAGGTGGAGTCGTTCAGCCGATAGATGATATCACAAGCTACTGGACGGAGGAAACGGGTTTATTAGATGAAGAGGATTTTCAAGATTTCTCGGTTGATGAGCACGTGTATGCCGTCCCAGCTAATACGAATCCAACGCATATGATTTTCTATGATAAGGATATGCTGGCAGATGTGGGGTATGATGAGTTTCCTCAGACCTATGATGAGTTTTTGAATTTAGTGGATGATTTGAATGCAGAGGATATCACGCCAATTGCACTAGGTAATGCCGATGGCTGGGTGTTACAATCTGTGTATATTTCCACTATTGCAGACCGCTTTACCGGTAACGATTTCTTGGAAGGGGTTGCAAATGGGGAGAGAGCGTTTACGGATGATGATTTTGTTGAATCATTAGGGGTAATCGAAGAGTTGATGGCTAAGAATGCCTTCAATGAAGATCTAAATACCATTGATAGTACACAGATGATTGATTATTTCCTTCAAGGAAGAACAGCAATGGTCGTTGATGGCAATTGGGGCATCGCCGCTATTTTAGAAAATATGCCAGAAGATAAAAATATAGGCGTAGCTTCTATTCCGTTAAATGATTCCAATACCATTTCAACAGTAGCAGGCACAGGCCATGCGATTAATAGTGAGTTAGAAGGGGAAGAATTAGAGGCGGCACATACCTTCTTGCAATATGTGTATAATGAAGAGTTATGGCAAAATTTAATGGAAGTAGGCCGTCCGATTATTGCAAATTTGGAACTTCCTGAGGATGCGGATATCAATCCAATCACAGAAGAAATGTTGCAAGTCATTGCTGATTCTGATCCAGCTCCCGTGTATGATGCGACACTATCACCAGCGGTTAATGATCAGCTGGAGAATGAATTGCAATCTATCACCGTTGGTGGCTCTACCGCAGAAGAAGCGGCCGCTAATATTCAACGAGTGGCAGATAGTGAACAGTAAATAGATAGAGTATTAGGTAAAGTAGAGTGTCTTATTCTAAGATGCTCTATTTTATTGGGTGATATTGTTCAAGCACAGTTGTTAGCGTAAATGCGCTTTATGTAAGAGATCCTTTCACCTAGCTTTTTCAAAATAAGGAAAGTGTGCTTGGATAGTATCCTCTATACTCATAGAGTAAATTGTACTTGTTACGCCAATTGATATACAGTTAAAGTAATAGAAAATCTGAAAAGTTGTTACTATCTTAAATGGGGAGAAGTCTATGAGACGGTTTGTGTCATTCATTCGGAATAGTCTGAAATGGAAATCTATCATCATATTCTTATTACTAGTCACGATTCCAAGCAGTTTGATTGGTTCCATCGTTATTAACCAGTCGAATACTATTGTGAAGCAACAGGTGATGGATACTACACAACGCAATTTAAACAATATGGAATCGAAATTGACGGATGTTATCGATGAGGTGGAAGAAATATCACGATATATTATATACAGTAACGAATTCCGGGATTTCATGACACATTCGGCTGTTACTAGCAGTGATTATACCGTGTTAAATCGCTTGCGTAGCAATTTAAATGGCTTTTTTGTCTTTCATCAATCGGAAAAGGATTACTTTCACTCTGTGGAAATTAAGGGACAGAATGAACAAGTGCTTTCAGCAGGGGAGCTTGTAGAAGCAGATGAGACAACATGGCGGGATCGCGCTGCTGAATTAAAGGGAAATATTTCGTGGAGTGAGCCTTATTCTCTTTACAATATTCGCAAGAGTGAAGAGGAAACAGTGATTAGCTTGTATCGCACGATTAATCATCTTTACGATATAACGGAACCTATTGGATTGGTTACCTTTCGTTTAGATCAAGAAGCCTTATTTCAACATGTTTCAGAAGGGTTTGTTAATCAGCAGCATCAAGCTTTTTTCATCCATGAAAATTCGGGTAATGTCATTGGCTCAATGAACGATGCACCATTTGAATATGAGGAATTGATTGATAATATAAAAAATGATGGAGAGAGTTTTCAATTCACCTCGCATGACGAAAATTATTATGCCGCCTCTCGTTATATCGATTCGATTGATCTATACATTATATCGGTTGTCAGTGAGTCGTATATCTTGTCAGAAATGGGCGGGATACGCACTAGTTTTGGCTATATGATGGCTATTGCTATCTTGATGGGACTGTTGACGTTTGCTGGCTTTACTTTCTTTGTCGTTCGGCCGATACTAGAATTGACCAGAGAAACGAAGCGTGTAGAGCGTGGCGACTTCCAAGCCAGAGTCCCTGTTCGTTCGAGAGATGAAGTAGGCCAGTTGGGTTTTCGCTTCAATGCGATGGTAGGTAGAATGCAGCGGCTAATTGAAACTAAGTATAAGTTAGAAATACAAAACAAGCATTCTGAACTAAAGGCATTGCAAAGTCAAATCAACCCCCATTTTCTCTATAATACGCTAGATATGATACGTTGGACGGCACGCATCGAAAAGGCTCCAGAAACGAGCAAAAGTATTGAAGACTTGGCTAATTTATTTCGAATTACGCTCAGTCAAGGGAAGATTTTTATCCCGCTAAGTAGTGAATTAAAGTATGTTCAAAGTTATATGGAATTACAGCAGAAGCGTTTGGGTGGAAGCTTTCAATATTATCTGTTTAAGGAAGCAGGAATAGAAGATGGTATTGTCATGAAACTGATTCTTGAACCACTTATAGAAAACAGCTTTAAGCATGGTTTTTCGGCTGCGCAGTCTAATAAAACCATTACGATCCGAGCTTATCGGCAGCAGGACAAACTGATATTAGAAGTATTCGATAATGGAGTGGGAATGGATGTAGAACAGGTTAGTCGATTGTTAAAAGGTGAAGGGTCGGCAGGGGAGGCCAATAGCTTTGCATTAAGAAATGTGCATGATCGAATAGCAAACGCCTTTGGTCAAGGGTATGGAATGAAGATTGGTGAACCTGACCAAGGGGCAAAAATAAGTTTGGTGCTTCCGTGGATGGAAAACGAACAAGTACGGAAGCAGCTGTGGAAAGGAGAAGATTCTGACGATGACATGCAGGATCGTAATAGCTGACGATGAGCCATTGATTACCCATGGACTTGCTAACACGATTCCTTGGGATGAGTTAGACGTGGAAATTGTAGGGACAGCCGAGAATGGTCAGAAGGCTTTAGAAATGTTACATCATACGAAAGTAGATATCTTAATTACGGATGTATACATGCCAGTAATGGATGGAATAGATTTATCGAAAGAAGTGGTTCAGACTTTCCCAGAAACACAGATCATCATGATCAGTGGTTACGACGAATTCGAGTATGCACGAGAGGCAATACGGATGGGAGTACAGGATTATTTATTAAAGCCTGTTAATATTGACGAGTTATTAGCATTAGTGAAAAAAATAAAGCATGACATTGCCGATTATCAGCTGGAGCAAGAGAATAAAACACAATCGATCATCAGACAATATTTATCTGAACAAATATTTCAGGTTCCATCCAGTCAGATAGAAGAACAGTTAGCAGGTTTGTTATCTGAATTCTGTATGATTGGTGTAGAAAAGAAAGATTATATGATGATAGCTAGTGATGGAAAACAGACCAAACATCCGCTTGAACTCCAAGTGACAGAAACAGTGCTTAATCGATATCATATAACATCTTTTTTCTGGTTAGAGACACATGAAAATCAATTCATCTTGTTTCTCTATAGTCAACATCCATTATATTCGCAAACAGAGCTAGCATTATTAATGGATGACCTAATCGAATCTTTTGAACAAAACATCTTGATCGTTGCAAGCCCTATTTCAAAGGATATACAACAGATTCATGCACTCTATCAGGTGATAGATGGACTATTGAATCGTTATCGAGGCACTGAAACCACGCGAATAAATGGCTCTCAAGAACATGAGAGCATTTCCATTTGTCATGCAGAAGTGAATCATTCGATCGTCGAGATGGTCTTGCAGCAGAAATGGCAAGGTTTAGATAAAGAAGTGAAGCAGCAGTTGGTCGAATGGAGAAAACAAGGGGCTACCATAATGGAAATCGTATCAGGGTTGAAAGAGATGGAGCAGGCTATTATCCAAAAAGGGCAGGCAAGTATATTTGAACAGGCAGATTTATTTTTTAGCCAGCCAGTAGATACAAGAATATATAATAATGACCAAGTGTTAGAGTTATTATTTATGGAAGATTTAAAACAATTGATTGCTTGCCTTACTACTACCAATGAGCATCATTGGATTATTCGGCAGGTGCAGGAATATATGCACAGCAACTATCAGAAGGATATTAAAGCAGCGAAAGTAGCAGAAAATCATTATATTACCCCGAATTATTTCAGTATGCTTTTTCGACAGGAAACAGGTTGCAGTTATTCAGAATATCTCAATCAAATCCGCATTAATAAAGCAAAGGAGTTACTAGCAGATACGTCTAATAAAGTCTTTGAAATTGCCGAATATGTGGGTTATCGAGAGTATAAATACTTTGTTCAGGTGTTCAAGAATCAGGAGGGGGTCACGCCAACTCAGTTTCGAAAGCTCCATCCCATAAAAAAATAGATATTATATTAATTTTATAGGATTTCAGATAAATGTAAGCCCTTTTATAATAAGGTACAGATTCTTATCAAAAGGAGTGAGTACATGCATCTGCTAAAAAAACCCTGGATTATTGCAGTAGGTATTATTCCTGCATTGGTCATTTATCTGATTTTCAGTATTGTACCAATTTTTATATCGTTCTATTATTCGTTTATGTCTTGGGATGGTTTTTCAGAAATGCGTTTTATTGGATTGGCTAACTTTCAGGAGGCTTTTCAAGATAAGGTGTTTTGGACGTCTGTACGAAACAATATCTTAGTAGTATTAGCCTCTGTTTTTGGTCAAATCCCGATTGCGCTGATACTGGCATTGTTGTTGAACCGAAAAATCAAAGGAGCGAAGTTTTTCCGGACGATTGGCTTTATGCCAGTGGTTATTTCTACAGTGGTTATTTCGATTACCTGGCGAATGATCTATAATTCTGAATACGGATTGCTCAACAATTTTCTAGAAGGAATTGGTCTCGGCTTTCTACAACAGAATTGGCTAGGTAATCCGTCATGGGCGATGGTAGCTGTCTGTCTAACGATCATCTGGCAGTTTGTTGGGTTATATTTTATTATTTTCTTATCTGCTTTGCAAACGGTTCCGGGAGAGATACTGGAAGCCGCTGATTTGGACGGGGCCTCTGAATGGCAGAAGACACGTCATATCATTCTGCCATCGATTCGCCATATTATCCTTATTTCAATTATTTTGTGTATTAGCGGGAGCCTCAAAACCTTTGACTTGATTTATGTCATGACATCAGGTGGTCCAGCTAACTCTACCGAGGTAATGGCCACATATATGTACAATAAGACATTTGAAGGGCTTCGTTACGGGTATGGAAGTGCTATTTCTGTCCTGATCTTCGTCTTTAGTATCGCGATTATTTTGATCACGACTAAATTGCTGCAAAGGAAAGAGAGGTAAATGCAAATGGAAAAAGTAAACGTAGCACATGATTCAAAAGCGGCTCGAAAACGTAAGATTTTTAAAAAAAGTACGATTTATATTGTTTTAATTGCTTTTACGATAATCAATGCCTATCCAATTTTCTGGATGATTATGAACTCTTTCAAATCTGGGCAAGAGTTTGCCTTTGATCCGTTTGGTATCCCAACAGAATGGATTTTCTCCAACTATGTTGAGGCATGGTTTACCGCTAATATTGGGACCTATTTCTTTAACAGTTTATTCGTTGGGATTACCGCTTTAGTGATCTGTATTTTTGTCGGTGCCTTGGCTTCTTATTTCTTATCCAGGTTTCAATTTAAAGGGAGAAACCTGTTGTATGGTTTTTTCGTTATTGGTTTGCTAGTTCCTATTCACGCCACATTAGTACCGATGTTTATTTTAATGCAGAAAATAGGTTTCTTGAATACCCATTTAGCCTTAATTTTTCCATATGTCGCTTTTAACCTGTCGATCACGATCTTTTTGTTAACTAGTTTTATGCAAAGTTTCCCAAAAGAGATCGAAGAATCAGCGATTATGGATGGCTGTGGGGTGTTTCGTATCTTCTGGTCTATTATTTTGCCTATGAGCCGACCGGCGATTGCGACTGCCGTGATTCTTAATTTTATTAATAATTGGAACGAGTTTTCCTTTGCCTTGGTTCTGATTAACGACGATGCCTTAAGCACATTGCCATTGGGTCTTGCGAATTTTGCCGGTCAGTATGCCACCAATTATACTGGGCAGATGGCAGGTCTGACAATTGTATTAATACCAACAATATTGTTCTATCTCGTCATGGAAAAACAAATTGTCAATGGAATGACGCAAGGGGCTGTCAAAGGATAATGTAAATCACTATTTGGAGGGACAATCATGACTGTTATTTTTTATGATGAACAATTTTTATATGAAGGGGAACGACCTTCCCCGGAAAGCCTGAAGCAATTGCAAGAACAGTGTAAGGTGGTAGATGTGAATGGGTTAGAGCAAGCCTTATCAGAGGGAGACATCGATTGTTTAGTATATTTGCACGGGCGATTCTTCCCTAAGCGGCTATGGAATAGTTTACTAGCTTATTTGAAAAAGGGAAAAGCTTTATTACATATAGGCGGATTCCCTTTTCGAACACCGGTAACGGAAAGAAATGGTGCCTGGATAATGGAACGTGACCAGACATCTTATCACAGACAGCTGAACATTCATGAAATATTATCTGTAGATGCCTCGTCGTTTACTAGACTGGAAGCTAATGATCAACTGCCATTCTTTCAGGGGAAAGAAGCTTTATTTACGATAGAATCGACTAATAATTTTATTTTGCATGCAACGAAATCACGGGATAGACCAGATGAGAATGGATCAAGCGGACCGATGGATCTGCAAATCAAGCCTTTATTAAAAGGAATCTCTCCAGAAGGAAGATTTACCGCAGCACCGGCCGTTTTATTAGAGAATACCAAGTCCTCTTTTGCCGGGGGCAGGTGGCTGTTTATTAATCAACCTCTTACCACGAAATTTTGGACTGCAGAGGGAGTAGCGGCGTTAAAGGAATGGACGGATATCATTCGTCGTGGTGTGACAGAGTTCTGGATGCAACCTAATTATGCCGTCTATGAGGAAGGAGAGCGTCCGTCTATTACCTTGCAGTATGAAAAAATTACACAGGCACTGGATAAGATCGATGTGCAGGATACATGGCGGTACCAGCTCCAGATCATCTATAACAATCATGTCATTTGGTCGACGGAAGGGAAACTGCAGGTAACCGATCAATGGGACCGTCTCCAGATTCCGGTGGATGTAATGATTGAAAAAGGACAGTATCGGATCGAATGTACCTTAACATCTGACAATGGAGAAGAGCGGACATTAACACAAGGTTTTTGGGGGAACGATCAGGAGTTTTTACAAGAAGGTACATACTTGGAAGTGAAACGCGATTATTTTTGGAAAAATAATCGGCCATTTCCAATTGTCGGCCAAACCTATATGACTTCAGATGTAGCGCGTAAATTTATTTTTATACCGAATCCAGCTGTTTGGGATCAGGACATGGCAGATATGAAAAAGGCAGGTATTAATTTGATTCGAACGGGACTTTGGACGGGTTGGCGTCATGTTATGTTTGAGGATGGTCACCCGTCAGAAGAGGTGTTACGTGCGATTGACGCGTTTATTCTTACTGCCAAAAAACATCAAATCGAAGTCACCTTTAATTTCTTTGCTTTTACCCCAATAGCTTATGAAGGAGTTAATCCTTATTTGGATCCAAGAAGTGTAAAGGCCCAAAAACGTTTTATTGCTGCCCTGGCCTCCAGGCATCGTTATACAACGAATATAAACTGGGATCTAATCAATGAGCCGTCCATGTTTGATCCAAAGCGTTTTTTTCAAGGACCAAGAACGGCAAATGATCCTTTTGAAAAGCAAGCCTTTGTTGCTTGGCTAAGGGATCGTCATCAAACGATTCAAGCATTGCAAGAGCGCTGGGATATGACACCAGAAGAACTGCCATCGTTTGAGGCGGTGGAAATGCCAGAGCAAGAAGAAGTGAATTTTGATATTCAGGATATGCGCCGTCTGAAACGGGGGTTGCCATGGCTAGATTATACATTATTTACGATGGATATGCACAACCGCTGGGCGTGTCAGCTTACAGAAACATTGCGATCCGTCAATCCGAAACAATTGGTAACCGTGGGACAGGATGAGGCATTAACGAGTCAGAGGCCCACTCCATTCTTTTATGAACAGGTAGTAGACTATACAACCGTTCATTCTTGGTGGATGCTTGACCAATTGGTGTGGGATGGTATTTTCACCAAGACACCTAATAAGCCCAATTTGATTCAAGAAACCGGGATAATGTATGTGGAAACACCGGATAATAAGGCGAAACGTTCCGAATATGAATTGCGCAATATGTTAGAGCGGAAATATGCTTATGCTTTTTCGACAGGCGGAGCAGGTGCCGTACAGTGGTTATGGAATACCAATTTCTATATGAATAATATTAACGAATCAAATATTGGCGCATTACGAGCGGATGGTTCAGAGAAGCCAGAAGCGGATGTGTCGTATGATTTTGGCAGCTTTATCGGCCAAATTAGTGATTTATTTGAAGACAGGGGATTAGAAGAGATAATAGCCATTTTTCCTTATTCGAATGATTTCTCTAATCGAAAATTTGCCTTTGATGCTACTACCAAGCTTACGAGAGTGCTTGCTTATGACATGAATATACCCTTTAGAGCCATGAGCGAATATCAACTGGAAGCACTTAGGCTACAGGCTCCTCGTCTTATTATCGTGCCAAGTGCGCATAACTTTAGCAGGCAAGCTCGTAATCAGCTGATAGACTATGTCAAGGAAAGTGGGGCAGTATTGTTATGGACGGGACCAATCGGCTTGGACGAGTATTGGCAGCATGAACACATATTGCAAAAAGAACTAGGCGAGCATCGATTAGCAAATATTCTCCGAGAGGAATTGCTGACGATAAATGGTATAGAATACCCTGTTTCATTTGGTGATAGACGAATTGGAGAACTATATAAAGAAGAAGTCGCTGGGACAGATTTGCTGGAAGTGAAGCTTGGCAAAGGGAAATTAATTTGGTCACCTCTTCCGATTGAATTAAATCAACGTGCGGATGTCTTGATAGCTGTTTATCAAAAGGCGGTACAGGCTGCAGGTGTAACCAATGAAATAGAGTGGCTGCAAGGGGGACAATACCCTGGTATATATGGACGTAAACTAAGCTTTACGCACGGTAACTTATATATATTTGTCTCCGAGTATGCGGTGGACACACCAATTGAAATAAGGGATCAAGCTTCCGAGAAAAGATATCGTTTTACGTTAGAGAAGGAACGTTCTCAACTGTTTGCAACAGATAAACAGGGGAATGTGATAGCCAGTTATCGAGAGTGGGCTATTATAACAGAATAAAAAGGAGATTCTTCCAACCAGCCTGATCTCACTCACACATGGGAGCAGGCTGGTTTGTATGAAGAGATAGAATAGTCTATATATTAGAGCCATTTCTCTGGGCGTTTAACCTGTCCTTTAAAGTCTTGCGTTCGTTGTCGGTATTGAGAAGGAGTCATCTGTGTAACCGTCTTAAACATATTACTAAAGTATTGACTGGTATTTATTCCAACATAACTGGCAATCTCTGTGACAGGGATATCGGTTTTAGAAAGGAGCATCTTTGCTTTGTCCAGTCGTAAGTTAGTAATGTATTCATTAATCGTAACATGAAGCGATTGTTTGAAAATACGATGTAAATAATTAGGGTGTAAATGAACAATACGAGCTAAATCTTGTACTCTAATCTCATAATCATAGTTTTCATGGATATAAGACAATACTTGATGAATAATGAATTCATTGGTTTCGTCCAGTTGATTTCGTTGCTCATGCCTGCTTTTGGCGATATTCAATAGAAGCTGGATAAATAAGACATCGATCTGAAGCAGATTGCCGGTAGTTTGTAAATCCAACTCTAAGACTAAGGAGCTAAGTTGACTGTATATATGTCCCCCATCCTTTAATATGAAATAATCTTCCTCGGCAGTAAGCATCTTATGCAGTCGATTATCATGGGAAACAAGCGTATCGATATCCGTAAAATGCTTGGACGATTGCCTCCATTCAAATTCTACATTGAGCATACGACATGGCTGTTTTTTCTCGACAATCAAACGATGCGGTACGTTGCCGTAAATGAAAATATATTGCTGTTTACGCAATTCAATGATTTTGTTGTTTATCTCAATTTTACATTTCCCTTTGATCACATACATGATTTCAATCGCCGCATGTTGATGTGGTTTCATATGAAATTCCTGCCATTCTTTAAAATAATAATAGACGGCTTCCGGGAATTGATGCTGCATTGTTATTCGCCCCCTCTCTAAAAACAATAAAGTACGGTAACTTATTACTTATTATACACCACTAGTACAGGTTAATCATGCTAGGCGCTGCTTTGCTTAACCGCAAAATACCCATTCTGTCTAAAAAACACTAATTATTCTGACAAAAGAATGAACCACAATAGGTTAAAAACATGTATAATAATGTATAAGTCGTCCTTCCTATAATAGATGCAGGGGGGCAAAGGAGTTGAACAACGATGCAAACGATTTGGTTACATTCTAAAATGTCGGTACCAAAGGTAAGCACTGCCATTGTTCACAGAGAGCGTTTGTATGCACTGCTGCGGGAAAAGTCTGCCTCCAAGATTACAGTGATAGAAGCAGCGGCAGGTTATGGGAAAACGACGATACTAAGCCAATGGAAGTGGCAGTTGAAAGAACCGACAGCATGGTTGTCTCTAGATATAATGGACAATGATCCGAATAGATTTTTCCAATATGTGTTGCAATCGATCGTGTATGCGACTGGTTATCCAATGGATCAACAATTGGGACATCTTTTTAATTTAAAATATATGCCGCCTTCCGAACTCATTATTGATTCTTTATTACATGAATTAGACGAAATGGACACCCGGTTACATATCATATTAGATGATTATCACCATATTGAACTGGATATGATTCATCAAATGATGATTCGTTTGGTTCAATATTTGCCAGACCATGTTCATTTATATATTGCAAGCAGGAGGAAATTACCTTTTCCAATTGCCTCCTGGCGTATGAAATGTTGGGTGAAGGAAATAAGTATGTCCGAACTAGCCTTCACGTATCAAGAGATAGAAGCAGTATTTCAAAAGAATCACATCACGGTAGATAAGGCATCGTTTTGCCAAAATGTTTTGGATCGTACGGCAGGCTGGGCAGCTGGCGTGCAACTTGCTAGTGTTTCAGCAGAGAGGAATGCAGGATCTTTACAGCGTTCTGCCGCTTTTGCCTCTGAATATATTATGGAAGAAATCTTTACTACCTTGGTTCCATCGACACAACACTTTCTGTTGCAAACATCATTGTTTGAGGTGCTGGATCCGGAACTTTGCAATGCCTTGACCAATCGAGAAGACAGCAGCGAACAGCTTGTTGAATTAGTAGATTACGGTATCCTGACCATACGTTTATCTCAAGAAAAACAAGCCTTTCGCTATCATCCGCTTTTGTTGGAGGTATTGGAAGAAGAGAGACAGAAGGTATATCGTGGAGAAGCTTTGCAGGAACTGACAAAAAAAGCTGCATGCTTACTATATAACAAAAGAGATCACCATATGGCGATTGAATTTGCTTTAAAGCATCAGTTGTTTTCTTTGGCAGATCAATGGATTACGACGAATTTGCTTGATATCTTTAATAGCGCACAAACGCATTTATTAATACAATGGGTCGATCGTTTGCGAAAAGCGGCTTATCCAGTACATGTGGAAACATTGCTGATTTATGCCATCTCGCTCATGAATATTCAAGAGATAGAAAAGGCCAACCAAGCAATTAGCGAACTGGATGCGCGTGATAAGCAAGACGGGTGGAAGGATAGGGAAGAATATTCCGAACTCGTCAGTATTTTGCTTTCTTTGAAGGCTGCTGTTCATTTGGCAGCTGGGGAATTAGAGATGTTTGTGGAATTAATTACGAAGCAAGTACAGCGAGGGCTGGTCCATGATAAATGGTATCTTGCTCCGGTGCAGTATAACCCTTTTTATGCTAAGGTGACGCGGACTTCTTTGGGTGGGAAAGGGAAATATTCTGATATTAATCTGCATCGTGCCTTTACGGAGTGGTTTCGTCAAACAGAATTCAAGGATCAGCATTTAATGGGATACAGCTATAGCATGCTTGCGGAGCAGCTCTATGAAGAGAATCAGCTGGAGGAGGCATTACGAGAAGTTACGCAGGGACTTCGTTATGCCAATACCTTTAAAGACCGTGGTTTATATGTGCCATTAACGGTATTACAAGGGAAGATATACATGGCACAAGGGCAGATAACCGCGGCCCATGCGGTATGGGATTTTTCCATCCATCATGTTTCTGAATGGTACTGGCAACGATCCATCGAAGCGATGAAGGCATTGGCCTATATAAGAGAAAATAAACTAGAAGAAGCAGAAGCGGTATTATTTCGTGTAAAGCGTCCGGATTCTCTGCGAATAGAATTAGGTCAAGAGTTATGGGTGTTAGTCTATTGCCGGCTGTTGATGGCAAAAAAAGCGTACCGTGAGGCATTAAACATTGTAATGGAAGTACATGAATACGGCCAAGGCATTGGGCAGGTTGATATTATCATCGAAGCAGCCCTCTTAGAGACGCTCTGTTATTATCATTTGGATCAGGACAAAGTCGCACGCACTACCCTAGAAGTGGTGCTTGCATTGGGATCACGTTATGGCTATAAACGGTTAGTTATTGATGAATTAAGCACGAGTAACATACTGCATTCCTATCTAAATAATACGACTAACATGGATCTGGACCAACAGAATTATCTAAAAAATTTGATCGCGCTGCAACAGACAAGCATGATCCGTCTGGACAAACGTTTAGGTCAACTGACAGAGCGCGAAAAGGATATCCTGCGTTTGTTGATAAGCGGAGCTTCTAATCGGGAGATGGCCAAGCAATTGTATTTATCAGAAGGAACCATTCGTGTCTATTTAACGAATATATACAGTAAATTAGAGGTGAAATCAAGGACACAGGCCATTTTGCTAGCGAAAGGATGGGAGATATAGAATCTATCTGTCATCCTTTCACCATTTTCCTTAGATATGTTTATATGGTGCGAATTCCTAAGATTTCGCCAGCGTAACCCCCTGCCTCATGTCATCGAATGAGCAGGAGGATTCTCGACCCTATCTAGTAATTCGCTAAGACTACGTACTTGATGATAAGCGTCGGTATAAGCAATATGTGATGCATTAAATTCACTAGGGCTAACGAGTCCGGCAGCGGCAGATATTCTGAATAGGCTTTCTCGTAAAGTTACCAAAAAATTAAGTGTGCGGTAACATTTTTCATCAACGACTAATGCCTGCTGCAGCTTGGTGTCTGTGGTAGCTACACCAACTGGACAACGGTTGGTATGACAGATTTGTGCCATAATACAGCCCACGGTGATCATAAAGGCACGAGCGATATTGATTAAATCAGCACCCATCCCAAGCAAAACAGCAATGCGGTCAGCCGTAAACAGTTTCCCTGAGGCGATCACTTTTACACGATCTCGCACACCATATTTTTTCAATGTTTGATCGACAATCATCACGGCTGACTTTATCGGTAAGCCGACGCGATCAGCTAATTCTTGAAAGGTAGCCCCCGTACCACCTTCCGATCCATCTACGGTAATAAAATCAGGACCTGTTCCGGAATCCCTCATATATTGGGCAATTTCTTCAAAAGACTGATTACCTCCGATAACGACCTTCATGCCTACAGGCAGTCCTGTGTGATTTCGAATTTTATCAATGAAGTCAAACAAGGAAGGAACATCATGAAATTCATGGAAGCGGTTGGGACTATCAATCTCTTGATAAGGCTCAACATTACGAATAGCAGCAATTTCTTCCGTTACCTTTTCCGCAGCCACATGTCCGCCGCGTGTCTTCGCTCCTTGGGCTAACTTTAATTCAAAAGCCTTTACTTGTGGTATCTCACTTTTTTCTTTCAAAAGATCCCAGCTGAATTCCCCAGATTTTGTACGCACACCAAATAAACCTGGTCCGATTTGAGCAATGATATCGGTATTTCCTTGTAAATGATGATCAGACAAACCACCTTCTCCAGTATTCATCCAAGAACCACCAGCCATACCAATTCCTTTAGATAAGGCAGCAATTGCATGATCTCCCAAGGCACCATAACTCATGGCTGACATTCCCACCAATCCTTTAACGGTAAAAGGGTGCCGGCATTGCGGCCCAAGTACAATCGCGTGTTCATCAGTAAGCAGCCAAGGTTTGATTTGATTATCTTGGAATGTTTCTTTTCGATTAAATAAATTGTCCTCTTTGATTTGATACACCTTGGAATCAATAAGCGGTTGATTATCTACTTCCAATTCTGCTTGCTGTTTAGGAAACATGGCGTTTTGTACATAAAAATCCGCTTCTTCAAAATCTCGTCGCGAACCAAAACCTATCATGTTCTTCTGATATTTGGCTGGCATGATGATATCGCGATAATCATCACGGGAGAAAGGCTTGCCCGATCGATCTTGATCAAATAAGTATTGCCTTAGCTCAGGCCCCATCTTTTCCAGGATATATCGCAATTTCCCGAGCAATGGGAAGTTTCGCAAGATGGCATGCTGATGCTGACTGCGATCTTTCAGGTAAAGAAAAACAAATAATATCAATGGCACAATAATGATGGTAACGATAAGTATAATGGTGGAAAGCAGGATCCAATCTAGTATATTCCATTCCATTTTGTTGTCACTCCTTTTTTGATGTATGAATAAGGTGGTCCTATTTATGGAATACCCTGTTTTTGTGGAAGTACACGGTGTAGTGAATAAATACAAATATTCACATGGAGAGATGCATTATTAATTACTGAAAATAGTGATCACGCTTCATAGGATGAATGCCCATTATGCTTCAATCAGGTAATTTCATTCAGTTACCAAAAAGCAATCAAAAAAATCGGTTCTCATATTATTTATCTTACAGAAATGTATCAGTTCATTTCTGCAGTTAGATAAACAGGGGAAAAATGTGATATAGTTAAAATTAATTAAAAATTATGGGTGGAGTGAAGAATGCTAGGGAAATTTAGCAAGAAAGGTATGACAAGGGTAAAGAATTACAATATAGTCCTAATGGAGCTTTGAGATAGAAGTGATTTCCGTCTTATTTTAAGCGCATACAATATATAAAATAAACTATTAATAGGGGGCGTGTTGTAAATTCTACGTATTGTTTGTTAAATTGCTCATGTAATTTTATGAAGATGCTATCTATACTCATAAAAATTCAGTCAAAGGATGTGGGGAAATGAAAAAAATAATTCAAGTAGGTACAGGTGATTTTGGATTGACATGGCTGGAAATTCTGAGAGATGATCCCCATGTAGACATTGTTGCCGTTGTAGATGTAGCAAAAGAAAATTTGGAGAAAGCTCGCAGAATAATGGACGTAAAAACGATCAATTATTATGAGAATCATTTAGAAGCATTTGAGAAAGAAACAGCGGATATCGCAGTGGTAATTACTCCACCACAAACACGTGGGCAAATTACTTTAGATGCCTTAAAGCATGATTTCCATGTTTTCATGGAAAAACCTTTAGCCCACACGAAAGAGACAGCAGATGATTTATTTGAACTTGCAAAAAAATATCAACAACATGTGGTAGTAAGTCAAAATTATCGATATCGACCTGAAATTCAAGCCATTAAACAAGCAGTAGAACAAGAAGTCGTTGGTCCTATTGAGTATGTCGAGTGGAACTTTCAACGGGCTTCTAAATTCGGGGGATGGAGAGATAATTATCAAGAAATCATTTTGGAAGATATGAGTATCCACCACTTTGATTTATTAAGATACATTCTTGGGAAAAATGCAAATACCATATATGCGAAAAGTATGCGTCCTTCTTGGAGTTGGTTTCAAGGTAATCCAACAGCGAGTGTGTTGATCGATATGGAAGGTATACATGTCAATTACTTTGCGAGCTGGGTAACTAGCGGTCCGGAAACTTCTTGGAATGGTGAGTGCAAGTTATATGGTAGGCAAGGCATCATCGCATTAATTGATGATAGGCCTATGATTATTAAGCCAAATGGAGAAGAACAGTCATTATCTCTTCCTGAGATGGAAAAACAAGATCGAGCTTTTTCTATAAATGAAATGATAACAGCTATTGAGGAGGGGCGAGAACCTAGTAATGTTGTGTCTGATAACATCTACAGTTTCCAAATGGTAAGCGCTTCTTTGGAATCAATTAAATTAAAAAGAGAAATTGATTTGAAGAAGAATTTGTAACAATAGAAAGCCTATATGGGATAATGACATATTCAAGTAGAGATGATAATGATGAGCGATATCTGCTTTTATTTGAATTAACGTGGTAGGCTTAGGCTTACCACGTTAATTGTACAATTATATCAATCTACTTCTTCTTAATCGTAATCACATGAAAACTCTGATTAGGCAAAATCGCATGTAAATGCCCGCCATCTAATGCTGCATTACCATTCGCCTTTGGAACGACATTATTGGGCTGAGCCTCCGTGTTTTCTGCCTTTAAGTCAGGATGGGTTAATACAACATGTTTGTCCACCTGATATCCTTCAAATTGACGCAGATCAACGGCGAGTTCCATTTGTTCCTTCAAGTCTTTGTTTACTGCAAAAATAGTAACGGATTCTTGTTCTTCATTCATCACAACAACAGAGTCTAGGTAGGGAGCATCACCGTGAACAGACTCATAAAAAGGGACATCGATTTCTGTTTGTAGCACGGTGCCTCGACCTAAATTACTGATCAACTCAAACGGATAGTAAATGGTTTGTTTCCAAGCCCCGGTATCTGATGTCATAATCGGTGCGATCACATTTACCAGCTGAGCAAGGCAGGCAATCTTGATGCGATCGGCATGTCGCAACATGGTAATCATCATGCCAGCTACTAAGAGGGCATCTTCAAAATTATAAACATCCTCCAATTGATGAGGGTGCTGCGTCCATCGTTCAATGTCTTTGTCTTGTTCATTAGAATGATACCAAACATTCCATTCATCAAAAGAGAGATGAATATCCTTTTTACCACGTTTTTTCGCCTTGACGGCATCACAGATGGAGATGACTTGGCTGATAAACTGATCCATGGCGACGGTATTGGCTAAAAATCCAGCTGAATCGTTATCACGATTTCCATAATATTGATGTAAGGATAAATAATCGACTTGATCATAACACTCCATCAACACGGTATCTTCCCATCCACCGAATGTCGGCATTTGCAATGAGGAGCTGCCACAAGCCACGGTTTCAATTGTTGGATCCATCATTTTCATGGTACGTCCCGTTTCAGCAGCAAGTCGGCCGTATTCATAAGCCGTTTTATGTCCCTCTTGCCAAGGGCCATCCATTTCATTGCCTAAACACCATAACTTAATATCATGCGGCTCTTCCCACCCATGCTGACGGCGCAAGTTACTATAGTAACTCCCGCTTTTTAAATTGCTATATTCCAAAATATTTTTGGCAGCTTCGATTCCCCTAGTGCCTAAATTAACCGCCATCATAGTTTCTGTCTTCGCCTTTTTCGACCAATCGATAAATTCATTTAAACCGAATTGATTGGATTCAATGACCTGCCATGCTAAGTCAACTGTTTCTGGTCGTTTATCTTTTGGTCCAACACTGTTTTCCCAACGATATCCTGACACAAAATTCCCACCTGGATAGCGAACGACGGGAACATTTAATTGTTTGACCAAATCAATGACATCCTGTCGAAACCCCTGTTCATCAGCAAAAGGGCTTTCCGGTTGATAAATTCCTTCATATACGGCACGACCAAGATGTTCAATAAAGGACCCATAAATGCGGTTGTCGATTTCACCAATCTGAAAATGTTTGTTGATATGTAAGTTTGCTTTTTTCATGTCTATCATCCTTTCTAATATTCGGAAGGTTGTTCTTGATAATGTTGCAATCGTTCAAACTCTTCGTCAGTGATCGCTAGAATAGTCCCATGCTTAAAACCATAAGGAAAAGAAAAGTTCGTATCGGCACGGGTGAATTCACCGCTAGCCAAGGAATCAGCCAGGAATGGGATATAACCGTGACCGGCAGCGTCTTTTGTTCCATAAAAGTCTAAAAATAACGCCCAGCGATTATCTGCTAATTTTGTAGCAGTTGGTGCTTCATACACGCCTGTTTCCAGCTCACCCATACCATGATCAAAAGCCTCGATCTTTTCAAATGGACCGGTGATGTGGTCAGAACGTAATAGAATAATGTTGGCTGGATGGCCTTCGCTTTTCACAAAAAGATAGTACAGGCCATTTTCTTCGTACATCGCAGAATCAATCACACCACTATCTTCTTTCTTATACAGAATATTTGGTTCGCTAAAATCACGAAAATCCTTTGTTCGTGCATAATAAATCGCTTTTGGACCAAAATTGTTATCCGCATGGGCAGAAGACCAATGTACGATGTAATCCTCATTGTGCTGGTCATAGATGATATCTGGTGCCCAAAGACAACCAAAATGCTCATTTCCAAGTGGTATCATTTCTTGCGGTTCCCAGTTGATTAGGTCTTGGGAGCGCCATAGGGCTAAGGATTTGCTGCCATGGCGTGAAATGGTTTCCCATGATCCCTGATATTGATTCAACATACCATAGGATAAGCTCAAATCTGTTGCCAGGATGACAAATTCTCCAGTCTTGGTACGGATAATGGTATGGTAACGAACACCTTTGTCACCATAGTAACTCCACAGCACTGGCTTTTCTTGATTGACAGATTCCCAATCAAACCCATTACGACTGATGCCAAAATAAACTTGTTCGCCATCAGGTGTTCTTTTCTCTTTAAAGTGAACGAATAGATAGGCACACATCTTATTACCTCCCTAAAACTATTAGGATAAGCATACTAGAAAACCCTTTCAAAAAGAATAGGCTTTTTTCCGTTGTTCTTGACACTTCTTCCGGTCTTGATATACTCAAGGAAAGGTAAGGGGGATGCTTATGTTGAGACTGGATTATTGTGATTATAGCTGTCATAATCGCGATGGTGATAGGATTTATCGTCCTAATGGGTTAGGTTGTTATCTTTTTTTACGTTTCTATCAATCAATGCGTATAGTATTAACTGATTCCATCGTGTACGCACAGGAAGGTGCTTGTATTCTGTTTACACCTGAGTATCCGCAAGATTATTCTGCAATACAAGAGTTCCAGAATAGTTATGTGCACTTCCATATGCAAGGGAGGAATGCTCTAGATTACCAGTTGCCATTAAATGAAGTTTTTTATCCTGAAAATATAGAAGTAATCGATCAACTATTTCAAAAGATCCAGGCGGAATTTCTTTCACCAGACATCTTTCAACAAGAAATGATGGATATGTTACTCCGTCAGCTGTTGATAGAAAGTTCGCGGCAACTTGTCCCATCTTATCAATCAGAAGAAGCTAGTATGTTACACGCTGCTTTTCGTAACCTTCGCTTTACCTTACTTACTCAATGTGAAAAGGATTGGACGATTGCCCAGATGTGCCAGGCTGTACATTTAGAGAAAAGCCAATTCTACACATATTATGAACGATTCTTCTATATTTCGCCCAAGGCTGATTTGCTGAATGCACGTATAAATAAAGCTAAACAAATGCTAGTAAACCAAGCGGCCGTGATCCAAGATGTAGCGGAAAGCTGTGGTTTTGGCAGTGCTAGCCATTTTTCGCGTCAATTTAAACGATCGGTCGGATATTCGCCACGGGAATTTCAAGAGAAGCGGTTGAGATGATTAGTTTATTAACTTTTCAATATCTAATAATATTGTTAGGAGTTTTGACTGTGAAGCTGGATGGTGCATGGTTTATTCTAATGAAAGTAATATATTTTTATAGAATAGCCAGGTTTAAAAATACAAGGGGGAGTAAAAATGACAGTCACAGAAGAGTTTAGCCTATATAGAATAGTTTCAGCTATTATACTATCAGGAAGTAATATCCTTTTAGTGCAAAATAACAGTAACGATGCTGATTATACGTGGAGTCTTCCAGGTGGAGTAGTGGAGCTAAATGAAACACTTGAAAAGGCACTTTATAGAGAGGTACACGAAGAAACTGGACTGCATGTGCAAAATCAGGAATTAGCGTATATTCATGAAAGTTTTATTCGGAAATATACGGCACATAGCCTAGTGACCGTATTTAGAATAGAGGTTGATTTAAAAGATACACCCCAAATGAACGATCCTGATGGTGAGATTGTACAAGTAAAGTGGGTACCTGTAAGAGAATTAAGCCATTATATTAAAAAATCACATGTGCTGAGAGCTTTAGAAAAATGGTTGAAAACGAGACAAACATGTTATATAAAAGAAAAGGAAATTTTGTAAACAAACACTTGTTCTACCTGGTGATTGATGCTATACTAGTCTTAGAACTTCACCACGATACATCCCTCATAACCTCACAAAGGACGTGCTATAATGACCGTATTATCACTCGTTCGCGAAGCACCTCAGACCTACACCAAACATGACCAATTATTCAAAGAATTAATCCACAACTTTTTCGAAGAATTCCTGGAAGCCTTCTTTCCTGATGTCCACGCTTATTTAGACTTTGCCACCATCAAACCCCTTTCAGAAGAAGAATTTTCCGACTTGCATGATGGAGACACTCGCCGCTTGGATATTGTCGTGGAAACCAAATTGAAAGAAAGCGATGCTATGCTGATTATCCATGTCGAACCACAAAGTTACCAACAGTCGAATTTCCATGAGCGCATGTTTCTTTATTTTAACATGTTGTATAATAGGTATAGAAAACCGATTGTGCCGATTGCTGTTTTTAGTTACGAGGAAGACTGGGAATATGACCAATATACGATGGCTTTCCCTTTCCATCATGTGTTAACCTTTAACTATAGGATCCTTCATTTGCGTGAAAAAGATTGGCGTGACTATATTCGTTCAGATAACCCTGCAGCGGCAGCCCTTCTGAGTAAAATGGGCAAGAAAAGGTAGAAGTAAAGAAAGAATTCCTGCGTATGCTAGTACGAATGAAATTAGATCCAGCCAGAGAACGACTAATTTATGGATTTTTTGAAAGCTATTTAATCTTAAATGAAGAAGAGGAGGAAGAATTGATGGAGGAAATCAAACGATCGGACGATGCCGAAAAGATTTTGGAACTGCCTATTTCGTATGAGGAAAAAGGGAAGGAAATGGGTAAAAAAGAGGATGCTGTAGTGATGTTGAAGGAAGGTTTTTCTTTAGATTTAATCTCAAGAATTACCGGTTTGGAAAAAGAGGTGATTGAGGACTTGAAAAGAAATTCTAAATAATTAGTAGGAACAGGTGTGAGATAAGGAAGTAGCTTGTCACTAATGATAATGCTTTAAGGTAAACGGATAACCCATGTACATTATCGTTCGTTTTCGAAAAAGGAACTAGACAGTAATCTCCCTTATTTGATATGATAAGTTGATGTTTTTGAAAAATGTTAGAATATTTAAACGGATTCGAAAGGTCTGAGGAGATTATAATGAAAGTTTTAGGAAGAATTAGTTCATTTGCGGGCAATACCTTTGCACTATGGGTTATCCTTATTGCCATTATTAGTTTTATCTTTCCTAGTGGATTTAGCTGGATTATTTCATATGTCAACATCTTGTTGGGAATTATTATGTTCGGCATGGGTTTGACACTGACACCACAGGATTTTAAAGGAATTATCAAAACACCAAGAAGTGTATTGATCGCAGTGATTGCACAATATACAATTATGCCTTTATTTGCTTATTTATTGGTAAAAGTTTTTCAGTTAACACCGGAAATTGCGGTAGGTGTTATTTTGGTTGGCTGTTGTCCTGGCGGGACAGCGTCGAATGTGATTACCTTTTTGGCGAAAGGAAATACGGCTTTATCTGTAGCTACAACTACCGTTTCTACGCTATTATCACCGATACTGACACCAACGCTCACTCTATTGTTAGCAAGTGAATGGATGTCTGTGTCTTTTGTTGATATGTTTTTTTCTATTGTAAAGGTAGTATTGATTCCGATTATTTTGGGCTTTGTTGTGCGTATGCTGTTCCGAGAGCAGGTGGAAAAAAGTGTTACTGCGCTACCGCTTGTCTCCGTAATCGGTATTGTTGCAGTAGCGGCAGGGGTTGTTTCTGTCAATACAGAGGCGATTGCAACGTCTGGCTTACTCATTTTTGTTGTGGTCATGTTACATAATATCCTAGGTTTACTGGTAGGTTTTCTATTGGCAAGGATAAGTAAGCTGAACTTCGCCGATCAAAAGGCGGTTGCGATTGAGGCGGGCATGCAAAATTCAGCATTGGCCTCGCAACTAGCACTGAACTTCTTTGCGGCCAACCCGATAGCAGCCGTGCCAAGTACGATATTCAGTATCTGGCATAATATATCTGGGCCGGTACTAGCGACTTTTTGGTCGAAACTTAGTGACAAGGCACAGAAATAATATAGAAAAGAAGTCGGTCAAATCAGTCCGGCTTCTTGTTGAAAAATGTGAAGTTTTTGTCGTGATTTTTGCTGTTAAGGATCTTAGCAGGTACAAAATGCGGCTTTGGGTTATGATAACACCTCTAAATGAAAGCGATATCCTTGCAATATTCCTAGCACTTCAAATAAAATACAGAGTACAATCGTTAAACAACTTTTGGAGAAGAGGTGGCCTTAGGTGAATCAAGAAGATCAATTGTTTGATCAATTTTATCAAAATGCATTAGAGGAGTCTGTCAAGGCGGTAGGACCGGCAGAGCGAAGATCGATTTTAACTAATACACTTCTTGAATTGCTAGGAGATTTTTCGTATTTAAATGATACCCGAGTTCCTTTTCAGACACGTGTGCTAGAAACAAAGGATTGTGAGAGATATCACAGAGATTTAATAGCATTGTCCGTTACAGAGCTTGTGGAGATAAAAATGTTTATTTTAACACCGAAGACCAATCAAGAGGTTTTTCCATCTGTTCTGGCTGTCCACGGACATGGATATGGTGTCCATGAAGCGGTAGGGCTGACTAAAGATGGGGAAAAAGAAGAAAACACGATTCACCATCAGTTTGCTATTCAGTTAGTGAATCAGGGTTTCAAGGTTTTTGTGCCTGAAGTAATTGGGTTTGGTGAGAGGCGTTTGACGAGAGATATAGAAGCGGGAAATGAAAATTCTTGTGAATCGATGGCAACCAATCTATTAATGGAAGGAAAAACATTAGCTGGTCTGCGGATTTGGGAGGCACGGTGTATACTAGATTATATAGAAGAGGACGCTCAAGTAGATGCAAATAATATAGCAATGATGGGCTTTTCAGGAGGTGGATTGGTGTCCGCTTTTACAGCCACTTTAGATACCCGAGTCAAGGCAACGGTATTAACTGGATTTGCCAACACATTTAAGGGTAGTACGATGGCAATGCACCATTGTATTGATAATTATATTCCAGGTATTTTGGCGGTGGCGGAACTGCCAGAGTGGATTGCTTTGATTGCCCCACGGAGTCTGTTTATTGAATCGGGCGAGAACGATCCAATTTTTCCAAGTCAATATACCAAAGAGGCTATTGAGGAAATTAGTGAATATTATACATTTTCTCCAGAGAAATTTAGTTATGATATTTTTCCAGGGGCACATGAAGTAAGTGGTAGAAAAGCGTATAATTGGTTACAGCAACAATTGCTGCAAGGAAAAGGGGGGTAGTCATGAAAAATGCTATATTCATAATGAACCAAGATACCTTTAATTTGGTGTATCCTTCTTTTATACGAGATGAGATAGCCACATTGGTGAACGTTGTAGCCGAACCAATGTCGCAACAGGAGTTAAGCAAAGACTTATCGGTATTGCAAGATGTAGAGATTATCATTACCGGGTGGGGAGCACCTGCTATTGATCAGACACTACTAGACGCTGCTCCAAATCTTCAACTTGTTCTATATGGTGCAGGATCGATTAAGGCTATTGCAAAGCAGGAGGCATGGGATCATGGCATTCGATTTACAACCGCCGTATCTGCTAATGGCAGGCCGGTGGCAGAGTTTACTTTGTCACAGATTCTCTTTTGTTTGAAAAATGGTTGGGAGTTTGTCCGAGAGATTGAAGCAACGAAACAGTATCCACCGAAGCCTTTTGCCATAAAAGGGGCATTTCGAAGCAAAGTTGGTTTAATTTCGCTGAGTACGGTAGGAAGACATACGTTGGAATTGTTGCGTCCGTTTGACATCGATATTTTGGCGTATGATCCTTTTATTACGCAAGAGGAAGCGGATCAGCTGGGGGTCACACTTTGTTCCTTAGAGGAATTATTCCGACAAGCAGATGTGGTCTCCTTACATACACCGCTGCTGGAAGAAACGATTGGGATGATTCGCGGAGATCATTTCCGCTTGATGAAGCAAGGATCCAGTTTTATCAATACAGCAAGAGGAGCGATTGTTCGAGAGCAAGAAATGATCGAAGTGTTACAAGCGCGCAAGGATATCACCGCAATACTTGATGTGACACATCCTGAACCGCCAAGCCAGGATTCCTTACTGTTTCAACTGCCAAATGTGGTCATCACCCCACATTTAGCAGGAAGTGAAGGCGAAGAATGTGGACGGATGGGAAGCTTTATGTTGGAAGAATTAAAAAGGTATCTAGATGATCAACCATTAAAATGGGAAGTTAGTGAAGCGCAATTTGTACGTATGGCTTAAAAAAGGAGGTCTATTGTGAAATTAGGAGTATGTTCGGTAACATTTCGTGATAAAAGCCCTCAGGAAATCATTGATTTAACAAAACAGGCAGCATTGGATGCGATTGAATGGGGAGCTGATACACATGTTCCAGCTGGAGATATGCAAACGGCTCAAGAAATTGGAGAAGCGACGAGAAATCAAGGGTTGGAAATTAGCTCTTATGGCTCATACTACCGCTTGGCGGATTATGGGGATAACGAGGAAGCATTTCAAGAGGTTTTGCAGTCGGCCAAGGTATTAGGAGCACCAGCGATTCGTGTCTGGGCAGGGGTAACAGGCAGCGATAAAGCAAGTGATGATTATCGAGGGTTGGTCGTACAGGACGCTCGTCGAGTTGCCGATTTGGCTAGTAAGCATGGAATCAGCATTCATTTAGAATTCCATGGAAATACGCTGACAGATACCAAGGAAAGTGCACGACAATTAATGGAAGAGATTGACCATGATAATGTCTTTACGTATTGGCAGCCGCCCAATAGTGTATCCATAAAGGAAAGATTAGCTAGCATAGAAGCCGTAAAACCTTGGATAACCAATGTTCATATTTTCTATTGGTATTCTTTTGAGGATCGTTTAAACTTAGCTGAGGGACAAACAGAGTGGCTGCAATATTTAAGAGAGATATTTCAGGACGGCAAGGAACGATATGTATTGATGGAATTTGTTAAATATGATGAAGAAGAGCAATTCTTAGAAGATGCTCAGACGCTGCATGAATTAAAACAAACGCTTAAGCCGAGTCTATAAGGATGTTGATGTGCATGGTAAGGCAGATACGTGTTGTCTTATCATGCGCGTAAAGGCTATCGTTTATTTAGTTACCGGTAACAATTATAGATTTATATTCCCTTACAACGGTTGTTTAGTCAAATAATGTAAGCGCATCATAATTGCCCAGCGGTGTTTTGTGAATATAATCAACATTCAAAAAAATAAATAGGAGGTATGATGTCATGAATTTTAGCAGAGAAGATGTAGAAGTGTACTTACAGGCAGTCAGAAGGGTTATTCGGGAGGGTCCATTTGATGCGACTTGGGATTCTTTATCACAATATCAAGTACCAAATTGGTATCAGAAGGCGAAGTTCGGTATTTTCATTCATTGGGGATTGTACTCGATACCAGCCTTTGGGAATGAATGGTATTCTCGTAATATGTATATCCAAGGCTCTCCAGAATTTGAACACCATCGGAAAACCTATGGGGAGCATAAAACGTTTGGATATAAGGATTTTATTCCTCAATTTCAAGCAACAAACTATGACGCAGAAGAATGGGCGCAGTTATTTGCTGACGCAGGTGCACGATATGTGATGCCAGTTGCAGAGCATCATGATGGTTTTCAGATGTATCGCAGTGATATATCAGCTTTTAACGCCTATGATATGGGGCCGAAGCGGGATTTAATGGGTGAATTAGAGACATCTCTATCCGAGCGAAGCATCCCATTTTGTGCATCCTCCCATCGAATAGAGCATTGGTTCTTTATGGGGCATGGGAAAGAATTTGATAGTGACATCAAAGAACCATTAACTCGCGGTGATTTTTACTGGCCAGCTGAAAAGGAATATGGCACACATGACTTGAATGCTCCTGCACCTAGCGAAGAATTTATGGAAGATTGGCTGGCTCGTTGTTGTGAAATCGTGGATAATTATCGTCCGAAGGTATTTTATTTTGACTGGTGGATCCAGCATCCAGCTGCCAAGCCGTACTTGAGAGAATTTGCCGCCTATTATTATAACCGTGCTGCCGAATGGGGAGCTGAGGTAGCGATCAACTATAAGCATGATGCATTTATGTTTGGCACGGCCGTCTTGGATATCGAACGCGGACAATTTGCCGAACAGAAGCCCTATTTCTGGCAAACTTGTACCTCTGTAGCTACCAATTCTTGGGGATATACCGAGAATAACCATTATAAGACAAGTTATAGCCTGATTTGTGATCTGGTTGATATTGTCAGCAAAAATGGTACTATGCTTTTAAATGTCGGACCAAAAGCAGATGGCACCATACCTGACCAAGATAGACACATTTTGTTAGAGATAGGAGAATGGTTGCGGGTAAATGGGGAAGCGATCTATGGCAGTAAGGTATGGCGTCAAGCGGGCGAAGGTCCTACTACTATCGAGGAAGGCCAGTTTACCGATGCGGAGCAGAAGCTGTTTACCTCGGAAGATATTCGTTTTACGGTGAACGGATCGTATTTATATGCGACTGTGCTCCAGTATCCTGAAGATGGATTGGTTCATATCAAATCACTGGCAGACCAGGATGCGTCGAAACTGCCGCATTTTTCTGGAATTATTAAGGATGTTACGATACTAGGTTATGAAGAAAAACCAGTATGGAAGCGAACAAGCAGCGGATTGCAGTGTAAAACCACGCAGGTGCAATCAGATAAACCAGTGGTATTAAAAATAGAATTGGACTGACTGTATTTGCCACTGTCTATTTTATATTATTTTTAGTATAATGAAGAATTAGATGAAACAAATAAACTTGTCACAACGTAAATAGTAAATAGACAAATGAAAGGAGGTGAATACAGATGGCGATTGAATTGTTGTATGACTTATTAGCTGAAGTTTCTCCAATGTACTTTTATTTGAGTATCATTCTGTCAATGATTTTCACGTTTCGAATGGTAGATATTCATGTTAGTAGTACGATAATGGCAAACCAGAGATATACAAAAGAATACCATGCATTGGCATTTAAGCGGCTGCCAATCGATGATGCTCGTGAGGATTCACGTGATGTACAAGACTGGATAACCCATACAACCAAGCGCATAGATGTGCCTGATGATGATAGTGATAATCATTCCTTCTCGTTTTATCCAAGCAAACAAAAACGAGGAGGTTCACAATGGGACAAAAATCTGTATTCCCTTTCTTTGGCAAGTATAGTTTTATTGTAGGAACGATTCTTTTATTTTTAACTGGTTGTGTTGGTGATGGAGATTCATCTGGCTTTTTTGATCAGTATTTGATTGGTCCATTTTCTTATCTTATCAAACATTTGGCGACTCTATTAGGGGATAATTATGGACTGTCTATTATCGTGCTGACGGTGATGATACGTTTGTTATTGATGCCTTTCATGCTAAAACAAATGAAATCAAGTCGCGAGATGCAGGAGAAAATGAAGGTGCTAAAACCGGAGATGGATGCAATCAAGGAAAAGTATAAAGATAGCAGTAAAGATGTCAATGTGCAAATGCAACAGGAGACGATGCAACTTTATCAGAAACACCAAATCAATCCTTTAGCATCGCTTGGCTGTCTCCCTATTATCATTCAATTTCCGATCTTAATTGGTTTTTACTATGCGATTCGTAGCACACCGGAGATTTCCACTCATTCCTTTTTGTGGTTTAGTCTGGGAGAGGCAAATATCTGGATGGCATTGATAGCCATGGCGGTTTATTTTGTGCAATCAAGAGTGACACAAATGGGTATGGATCCCGCTCAGAAAAAACAAATGGCGATCATTGGTCTGATCTCACCGGTCATGATTGGTCTGGTTTCTTTTGGGGCACCAGCAGCACTTCCGCTGTATTGGACGACGGGTGGCTTGTTTTTAATTGTTCAAACACTGATTTCCAAGAAACTGTATCAACCAGGAACTTTATCCACTGCCATTAGCTATAAATCGAAACAAACATAGAAGGTTATTCAAGAGACAGGGTGGTTTGCCCTGTCTCTTTATTTGTGGATACGGAAATGACGGCCAAAATGAGAGGAGAATCGTAAAAAAAGTCCGTCATCCGCAACGAGATCGCTTTCCTGTTTAAAAATTTTTCGATAATTCTTGACAAGGGTTTTTTCTTGTGATAAAGTATACCATGTTACTTGGTATTATTTGAACGCTTTTTTACTATATTAATAGATGCAGATACAATCAACTCTCTATGTTGCTATAGAGAGTTTTCCAAACTTATAAAATTATATAGAAATATCTTATCCAGAGTGGTGGAGGGACATGGCCCTGCGAAACCCGGCAACCTTTAAGTGCATGCAGCTTAAAAGGTGCTAAATCCATCAGGTATCATCCTGACAGATAAGAAGTGGAACAGTCCTCTTTTTATCGAAAGAGGGCTTTTTTTATTAGATGATCGATAACATAGAACGAGGGGATTATAATGACAGTTGTTATTTTGGATGGGAAACGAACACCTTATGGTAAATGGAATGGGGCATTGGCGGGGTATAACGCTGTATCACTTGCCAGCAAACCATTAACTCATTTAATAGAAAAATATCCGACTCTGGGAACGATTGATGGCGTGATACTGGCACAAGTGATTCAAGCTGGCCAAGGACAGAATCCTGCGAGGCAAGTGGCATTTCAGGCGGGGTTAGACAGTCGGATTCCGGCGATGACAGTAAATAATGTTTGTCTTGGCGGGGTAGCCACCGTGATCGACGCTGTAAGAAGAATCAAACTTGGCGAAGGGAACACCTACATTGTTGGTGGAATGGATTCCATGTCCAACGCTCCTTACGTCATTCCAAAGCCTAAACCCAAAGACTTTGGTCATCAGCAAATGACGGATACCTTGCTTCGAGATGGATTATCCTGCGCCTTGAGTGAACAATCCATGGGCGTGTTGACAGAGCAGTATAACCCATCCTTTCACATTACTAGAGAAGAGCAAGATAACATAGCTTTTTTATCACAAACACGGGCAGCAAAAGCGCGTGACGCTGGACGATTAGCGGAAGAAATCGTGCCGTTTGATCAGGTGTTAGTAGAAGATGAGGGAATACGGCCTCAGACCACATTGGATAAATTAGCAGGTTTGTCACCTGTTTTTGCAAAGGATGGAACGATTACGGCAGGGAACGCTTCACAAATGACGGATGGTGCGAGTGTTGGAATTGTCACTACTTCAGCTAAGGCAGAAGAGTTGAATACGGAGCCACTTGCTTGTGTCAAGGATTGGGCAGAAACTGCAGGGCCAGATACCAGCCTACAAACCAAACCAGCAGATGCCATCGAAATGGTATTAAAACAGCAAAAACTTACCGTGGAAGATATTGATTTATTTGAAATAAATGAGGCATTTGCCAGTGTCGTTATTGCCAGTGCCAATCAATTATCTATTTCCGAGGATAAATTAAATGTAAATGGTGGTGCAATAGCTATTGGTCACCCATTAGGCGGTACCGGTTTCCGACTGGTTCTAACTCTTGCCTACGAATTAAGACGACGAGGTGGGGGGAAAGGAATCGCTGCATTATGTGGTGGTGGCGGACAAGGAATCGCGATATTAATAGAGGTAAATGGGAAAGGGGATAAAGCATGAGTGTGGAAATAAAAGAACGCAATCATCATTTATTATGGGAGCCTACTCAGCAGGATATCGAACAATCAAACTTAAAAAGCTTCGCCACACAAGTGAATCAGCCATTATTCCCTTATGAAAGGTTGCATCGCTGGTCGATAACCCATATCGGTGCCTTTTGGTCGGCTGTTTGGGATTACGCCGAGCTGATAGGAGAGAAAGGTACGATTGCTTATTTGCCTGGCAAGACGATGAAAGAAGCTACCTTTTTTCCGGAAGCACGGCTGAATTTTGCCGAAAATCTCTTGCAAGGAAATCCCAATAAGATTGCTGCTTATGAAGCAGATGAAACAGGCGTGACTGGGCAAATAACCTATGCCGAATTGCGAATCGAAGTGGCGAAAGCACAGCGCGGCCTTCGTTCATTAGGTGTTGGGAAGGGTGATCGTGTTGCTGGAATTACCAATAATAATGTAGAAGGTTTGATTGCCTTATTAGCGACGACCTCGCTTGGAGCCGTATGGACGTCCTGTTCACCTGATTTTGGTGCAAAAGGGATTGTTGACCGGATCGGACAGGTACAGCCGAAAGTATTAATCGCTAATCTTACGTATCAATATAAACAAAAGCCATTTGACATCACCGATAAGGTCTTGGAAACCGTGGAACAAGTCGGCAGTATTGCTAAAGTGGTTACGACACTGGGAGAGGTAGAAGGTGGCTTGACCTGGGAAGAGCTGCTTGATAACGACGCAGTGGAGCCGGTTTTTGAACAAATAGCTTTTCGCGACCCAGTGTATATCCTCTATACTTCCGGTACAACGGGATTGCCAAAAGCCATTGTCCATTCGGTTGGCGGCACATTACTGCAGCATGTGAAAGAACATCAGCTTCATTGTAACCTGAAAGAAGAGGATGTGCTATTTTGGTATAGCAATACGGCTTGGATGATGTATCCTTGGCTCGTATCTGGTTTAGCGAGCAGAGCTTCGGTTTTATTATATGATGGTGCTCCTGTGTTACCAGATAAACCAGCACATTTATGGAATATTGCTGAGGAAGTAGGACTAACCCATTTTGGCACAAGCCCGAAATATTTAGAAACCTTAATGAAAGAGAATATCGTCCTAAAAGAACGTTATCCCTTAACCCGGTTAAAAAGCATTCTGTCCTGTGGTGCTCCATTAGCAGCAGAGCAATATGACTGGATTTATCAGACGGTAAAAACGGATCTCTATTTGGCCTCGATTTCTGGCGGTACAGAGATTATGGGATGCTTTGTAATGGGCTCTCCCATCCATCCAGTTAAACGAGGAGAAATAAGCTGCAAAGCGCTAGGTATGTCGGTTGACGTGTTTGATGACCGAGGGGTGGCAGTCTATGACCAAAAGGGAGATCTCGTTTGCACGCAGCCATTTCCAAGTATGCCGATCACTTTTTACGGTGAAGGCGGAGACGAGAGATATGAGAAAAGTTATTTTTCGGAACGGCCTGGTATATGGACACATGGTGACTTTGCGGAACAAACGATTGACCAAACTTTTGTTATCTATGGTCGTGCCGATACCGTATTAAACCCGGGTGGTGTGCGAATCGGAACAGCAGAAATCTATCGTGTATTGGAACAGATAAAAGCAGTGGAAGATTCGATAGTATTCGGCTTACCTTGTGACAATGACGAAGAGATTGTCCTTTGTGTAGTGGTGGATGAATTGACAAAGGGATTAGCCAAAGAAATCAGACAGGAGATTCGCTTGAAGGCTTCTCCACGCCATGTCCCCCGTCGCATTTATCAAGTTGCCGATGTACCTCATACGAATAATGGTAAAAAAGTAGAGGGAGCGGCGAAGACAGAGGCGATTGGGAAAGAAGTGAAAAATAAGGCTTCTATACGCAATCCGGAATGTCTAGCAGATTTCACCCATATCAAGAAAAGGGAGTGCTATTAATGGTGAAGCGTCCAAAAGGTGCGATTATTGGTATTGGGGAGTTACAGCCTGTACGCTATTCAGAAGAAAAAACGACGTTAAGCTTTATCGCCGAGTCGGTGCAATTGGCCTTACAGGATGCAGGATTATCGAAGGAAGATATAGATGGTCTGCTCGTTGGACCTCAAGTAGGAGAAACGCCTCAGCATGTACCAGCAACTGTAGCCGAATATTTAGGCTTGGAGCCCTCGATGTCTAACACGGTAGACTTAGGTGGTGCTACTGGCGCAGGTATGATCTGGCGCGCTGCAGCTGCAATTGAGGCAGGCATGTGTGAAACAGTCGTCTGTGTATTAGCGAATAAAAATGAACGAGGTAATCCGCCACGTTCACCGAATCGTAATCCGATCCGTGAGTTTGATGTTCCATTTGGAGCCTCTGGTGCCAATACATCCTATGCCTTGTTAAAAAGGTTGCATATGGAAAACTACGGATCAACACAAGAAGATTTTGCACGGATTGCTTATTGGGCAAGAAAGAACGCTCGTAAGAATCCTAAAGCAATTTTTCATGACAAACCTGTGGAATTAGAAGATATCTTACAGTCACCGATTATTTCCGATCCGCTTCATTTATTAGAGATTGTGATGCCATGCGCAGGAGGTGCGGCGGTGATCGTGACCTCAGAAGAGAAGGCGGAAAAGGCTAAGCAGAAGCCCGTTTATCTAAAAGGGGCAGGTGAAAAAATCACACACCGAGCGGTTAGCCAAGCTCCAGCAGTGGATCGACATCCTTTCTCCTATTCGATACCTTATGCCTTGAATCAAGCAGGTTTAACCGGGAAGGATCTAGACTTACTCTCTCTTTATGACTGTTATACGAGTGTAGTTGCTGTACAGCTGGAAAGCCTCGGCATTTGTGAACTCGGTCAATTTGGCTCTTTTGTCCGATCACACACGTTCAGTCATGATGGGGATTATCCCTTAAACACCCATGGAGGTCAATTAGGATTTGGTCAGGCGGATTTGGCAGGCGGTATGTCACATGTTATTGAAGCCGTAACACAATTGCGCGGTGAAGCGGTTGGGCGCCAGATTCCAGAGGCAAAGCACGCCCTCGTCACTGGTAATGGAGCGACTTTAAGTGAGACAACAGCTTTAGTGTTAGGAGGAACGTCATCATGAATATCTCATTACCGCAACCAACGATCACTCCTATAACTCAACCATTTTGGGATTATATACAAAAAAAGCAGTTCTATCTGCAATATTGTCTGGATTGTGGTCAGGCGGTGTTTTATCCACGAGCACATTGTCCCCATTGTTTTGGCTCCCGCCTAGAATGGCGTCCGGCCTCAGGGAATGGAAAATTAACAACATGGAGTGTTGTCTATCGAGCTGGACATCCAGCATGGCAAGAACGGACACCTTACGTGGTAGGCATCGTTGAGTTAGAAGAAGGCCCTTCGTTATTAGCCCATCTAATCATCGATGAAGTGGAACTGCGTTATCAAATGCCCGTGGAAATAAATTATCAAGAAGTGGATGCTTTTGTATTACCGTTTTTCCGAAAGAAAGGAGCTCACGTATGATTCTTACCTACTTTTTGTTCATTGTATTTTTTTGGGTAGTAGGTTTAACCATTTGGACAAAGTTTTATAAAAAAAGTTAAAGGTGGTTGTCAGTTATGTTGGGAGAGGCAAATAGTTTATTACTTTGGACTGTTATTATTTTATTAATTGGATATTTTGTTTTGGTAACCTGGATTGGAAAGAAAGGGAGACAGCATAGTAAATCAATGAATGGTTTTGCCACCGCACGAGGTAAGGTAAGCCCTTGGCTAGTGGGTGCGAGCTTTGCGGCGTCGTATTCCAGTGCAAATTTATTTATTGGGGTGCCTGGGTTGGCTTATGAATATGGTACGTCGGTGTTATGGTATACACTAGGTTGTTTCGGGGTTTCTTGGGTAGGTCTATTAATTTTTGCTAAAACATTTTGGCGTTACGGTAAGAAATTCGGCCGTGTATCAACGGTACCGGAATGGCTGGGTAAACGTTATAATTCCAAGGCATTGCAAGTAATTGTATCCTTATTAATCTTATTTAATGTTTATTATATCGTTGGTCAGAATGTAGGTTTGGCAACTATTTTTGAAACCGTGCTTGGCATCCCATATTTTTGGGGAATTATCGTCGGTGTTACGATAACTATTCTATATATAGGTTTAGGTGGGGCATACGCCCAGATGATTACGGATGGTATTCAAGGTTTATTAATGGCAATTGCCTCCATCTTGATAGTTATATCTTTCTTTTGGACGATCGGCGGCGGTTTCAATGTATTTGGTGAACTAGGCAGCAAACTGAGTGCGATTGATCCGAACCTCACCTCATTTGTTGGAGCGGAAGGCCCTTATAATAGTGTGTTAGCCATTATGGCCGTGCAGTTCTTGCTATTTAGTTTTATTCTTATGCCACACTTACTGAATAAAATTTTATCGATTGAAACGGAAGAAGAGCTGGCTCCATTTACGCTTTCGTCTGGATTGGTGTTATTTGTTATTTCTACCTTAATGGTTTTAGGAGGGTTGGCAGCACGTGTACTTTTCCCAGCTCTGGAGAGTGCGGATGCGGCTATTCCTGCTTATGTGATTGAGTCATTCCCAAGTATTATTGCAGCCATCATGATTGTCGGGATTATTTCGGCGATCCTTTCCAGTACAGATAGCCTGTATCTAGGTGTAACTACCAGTGTTGGAAATGACTTCTATCGTATTTTGGCACCTGTATTTAAGAAGGGGATTACGGCAGCGAAATTAGAATCACAATCGGTTAAAGTAGCTAAGGGTTCCTTGATTGTAGTAGGGTTATTGTCTTTATATATTTCATTGGACCGGCCAGATTCTCTATCGATATTGATCCAATTTAGTTTTTCCGCGATCCTATCTGGCATTTTGGCACCGATATCGCTAGGATATTTCTGGAAGAAGGCAACGAATTATGGGGCAATAGGTGCTGTTATCTCTGGCGCTGGATTGTATGTTGTCTTTACACAACTTAATGTAATCGAAAATATCTATTTAGCCATGTTCTTCGCTTCATTAGTTTCTTTTGCGGTGATGATTGTGATTGGATTACTCACTGCCACGCAGGAACATGAAGATATGGTATTAAAAAAAGCGAATCGATCTACAACAAATGAGTCAGAGATCAACGCATAACAAATAAAACAAGGACAGTCTCAGATGATGGGCGCTGTCCTTGTTTTGTTGTTTAACGCGTCAGATAATTCACAGAACAGAAAGTAACCAGATTTTACGGACCGGTGAAAGAATCTCACGGACAAAAAACCACTGAATCGTGAAATTTTGTCCGTAAGAATGGATCTCACGGACAAAAAACTGCCAACCTCCAAAATTTTGTCCGTAAGAATGGATCTCACGGACAAAAAACTGCCAACCTCCAAAATTTTGTCCGTAAGAACGAATCTCACGGACAAAAAAGCGCCAATCCCCAAAGTTTTGTCCGTTAGAACGTGATCTCACGGACAAAAAAACACCAATCCCCGAAGTTTTGTCCGTAAGAATCACCTTTTACAAGCAAAATCAATGAATCACAACCCTTCTTCGCCCCTTTTACCTTTTCAACGGATGGGTAATTGTAATGGAAGTGCCACAGCCTTGTTCACTTTTGATCGAAAAATCATATTGATGATTAAAGATTAAGTCTAAACGTTTTGCAATATTAGCTAATCCAATATGTTGAGTAGATAGTTCTTCTTCTTGCATTCTTTCTCTTACCAGTCTCAGCCTTTTAGGAGACATACCTATTCCATTATCGCTGATGGTGACTTGCACGTTGTCAGATACGATGCGTACTTTTACCTTGATGGTAAGCTCCCGGCAAATTTGTGGTTCGATTCCGTGCGTCAAGCTATTCTCAATAATAGGCTGGAGCATGAACTTCAATACCTGTATATCTAATAGATTTTCTTCATAGTCCCATTTAATCGTAAACGGTTGATCCGATCGAATCTGAATGATTTCTGCGTAATTTTTGGTATGATGGATTTCTTCTCTTAAGGTGACAGTCGATTGTTTAATCCTTAAGGAGAAATTGAGAATATCACTTAAGGTTTCTAGCATCTTTGTTACCTTATTAGGTTCACCAGTAATTGCCATTGCCCGCCAGTAAATAATCGCTAGTGTATTGGACAAGAAGTGCGGGTTTACTTGATTTTGTAAGGCCAATAATTCAGCCGATTGAAGTTGGTATTGCTTATCCTTCAGTTCTTGTTCTAAATTACTTTGTTTTAAATAGTTTTTCAGAATTCGTTGCACAATGACTTGGTATTCATTGTCTTTGAATGACCACCGCTTTGGGACAGGTTCTGAATTGTTCATATGAAGGATAGACATAATCTGCTGGACGTGTTTGGCGTTTTTTTGTGATAGATAATAAATCGTTGCCGCACCTAAAATAAGGGACAGCATTACCAAAACGATTGTAGATAACCGCAATTGATTAGGAATTTGGTAGATGACATTATCTTCTGTAACGGATACATACCGTAGATTATATTCGTTTGAGAATAATTGATTGACGATATAAGTATCTCCTTCAAAATGAAAAGAATAATTTTCCTCTTGCTTACTCAACGGCAAATCGGCTGGTTCTAATTGCTGCTCTGAGTCATTTTGGTAAAGTAATTGATTATTTTCATCGATTACAAAAATGCGTTGATTTTGATAATGATAGAGTTCATTAATTAAATTTTCAAAGTAACGTTGATCGATATTTAAAACAATTAAACCTTGTGCCGTTGCGCCATTGGTTTTGAATAGATTCTTATATATCGTTATCACAGATGTAGGGGATACAAACGAATACTCCGCAATATCACGCGTTTCTATCCATGATTCTGTTTGAATAGAATCATTGTCAAATGCTTCATACCAATCATCGTTATACAACGAATCAATAGGGATAACACCTTGGTTAGAGGTTAACACGTTATCTTTATCGTTTTCATAAAAGATATAGATCGAATGAATATAAGGTGTAGCAATTTCTTTTCGTCTTAATGTTCCCTCTCCATAGTTTAAATTACCTTGTTGACGTAACGTTAAGGGTTCCTCATCCAAGATATTTTGTAACGACAATATAATCTCTGGATTCCAATTATAATCCAAATGAAGCAGTTCGATTTCGTTTAATACCAGACTTGTTTGGTGCTCCAGCTGTTGCAGCACGTTCATATTGTTGGATGTTATCGATTCTCTCATATGATTGTCCGTAACAAAAATGGCAAAGGTTCCAAGGATGAAAACAGGAATAAACACAGGAAACAAAAAAAGTATGATGTTTTTAAATAGAATTTTTTTCATTTTGTGTTAACTAATTTCTTGCTTTCGGTATTCTCTTGGTGTTATGCCATAATATTTTTTAAACGTGCGCGTAAAGTTTTTAGGGCTGCTATAGCCAACCAATTCACTAATTTCATAGGTTTTGTAATGAAAATCATCGAGCATTTCCTTAGCCTTTATCATTCGTAATTCGGTAAGATACGTAGAGAAATTAATTCCCGTCTTTTCTTTGAAGAACGTACTGACATAGTTGGGAGACATTTTGCATAATACAGCCAAATCATCCAAAGATATGTCCGCATAATGTTCCTCGGCATAGTTTTTGATCGTTTGGATGATGTTATCTACATAATTTCGTTCCCCTTTATTAGAAAACAAAGAAGTATCCAACTCCTTCTTTAGACGAGTGAATACCTCTTGCATCTCTTCAAATTTACCTGGTTTAATAATATAATCTTTTACCCCGAAACGTATGGCCTCCTTGGCATATTCAAAATCTTTATAGCCACTTAGAATAATGGTGTGGATTCTGGTATGTTTGTTGTGTAATTGCTGAGCCAGTTCCAGGCCATCCATAACAGGCATACGTATATCTGTCAATACAACATCTACTTCATTTTCTTCAATAAAAGCTAATGCCAATTTCCCATTTTCACAGTGATGGACTACTTCGAATCCTAGTTGTCCCCAAGGAAAATAGTTTTTCAACCCGTACCGAATTTCTTTCTCATCATCTACTATTACCATTTTATACATATTAAGATACCCCTTTCAATGTCATGTGAAAAGGTATCATTTTTTTTAATGCCATAAACAATGATACCTTTCTTGTGTAAACGCTTTAATAATGAGTGGAAATAAGTAATGGAAGCCCTTTTTTTGTTTTGTTCAATCGCTATACTTGAAGTACGGTTTCAGCATGTTCTTATTTTAAAAGAATAAACAAAAAATAACAAGGAGGTATCCAATGTTTTTCGAGAAGTTAACCGAAATAATGAGAATATTTTGCATATATTTTCTTCGTTTTATTTATTTGAATATGCTATGGGGATTATTTACGCTAGCCGGATTAGTTGTGTTTGGTTTTTCTCCAGCTACGATTGCTGTCTACCGAGTACAGGAAAAATTAATCGAAGAAAAACACATCCCGTCCATCTGGAAAACATTTTGGCAAGCGTATCGATCGAATTTTTGGAGTGCCAACAAACTCGGATTCGTGTTGACGATAATCGGGGGGATTATTTATTTTGATTTGCAGTTTTTCATAATGATGGATCATGCGTGGAGTTATTATGCCGGCATTCTATTTTATATCCTATCTGTGTGGTATATGATTATGCTGTTATATATTATTCCGGTATCTACTAGTTACTCATTAACGTTATTTGGTAAGCTAAAACAGGCCTTTATTATCGGGATGCTCCATCCAATCAAAACCATTTTGATGGCGATTTCATTGGCTGGTACGGTTTATATCCTGCTTATGTTCCCGCAATTACTGATAACGATTGGAATAAGTTTGATCAGTTTTATCGTGATGATTTTTGGCAAAACAGCAGTGGAGCATGTTTCGGAATTAAAACATAGAGTTGCTCAGCAGCAAACCGTTAAACAAACATAACAAAGGGAGTGCATTGCAATGAAAAAGAAGTGGATGATCATCGTGTCCGTGCTTGTTGTACTTATTTTATCAGCATGTGGGTCAAATAATGATGCTACTGGCGGAAGTAGTGGGGATTCAGATGAAGTAAATCTAAGAATGATGTGGTGGGGTTCTCAAGAAAGACATGATCGTACCTTGGAAGTTATCGATTTATACATGGAAGAGAATCCAGGTGTGAACATTTCAGCAGAATTTACCGGATGGGATGGTTATTGGGAGAAAGTGGCTACTCAAGCGGCAGGGGGAAACATGCCAGATATTATTCAAATGGATTATAAATATTTATCCGAATATGTAGGCAGAGATCTTCTGGCAGATATGAATCCATATGTAGAGGATGGAACACTTGATCTTAGTGATGTAGAAGATTTATATATCGATGGGGGTAAGATTGACGATCAATTATATGCACTGAATATTGGAGCGAATGCTCATGCCATTGCAGTGGATCATGCCATTTTTGAGGAAGCCGGTGTAGATCCATTAGAACCGGGTTATACGTGGGATGATTTAAAAGAAGTTGGACAAACCATTTCAGAGAATACAGATGATAATGTATACGGTGTTCATCCAAGTGCTGGCGTTATGGGGTTTAAGCATTATTTAAGACAGCATGGCCAATGGTTATATAACGAAGATGGAACGGCTTTAGGGTATGACGATGATCAATTACTGGAAGACTTTTTACAAATCACGGTTGATATGTTGGAATCTGGAGCAGCGGCTCCTCCGGATGTATTTAAAGTAGCTGGAGATAGCCTCGAGCAATCTCCAATTGTCAATGGCGAGACAGCTATTCTTTCGGACATTCATAGTAATCAAATTATTGCCTTGGAAGCAGCGGCTGGTCGCTCGATTGATTTAATGTTACAGCCTTCCATGGAAGGTGGGGAATTAGGGCATTATATTAAGCCAGGTCAGTTCTTATCTATCGCAAAAAGCTCCAAGCAACAAGAAGAAGCGGCGAAATTTCTTGATTTCTTCACCAATAGTATCGAAGCGAATGAAATTTTAGAGGCAGAGCGCGGGGTACCGATCGCTACAGAAGTGAGAGAGCATTTGAAAGAACAGGCAGATGAATCAGGAACAAAAATGTTTGAATACGTGGAGTTAGCGGAGGAGTACAGCCGTGAAATTGATCCACCAGATCCACAAGGGTCAACAGAAATCGAAACCTTGTTTGAAAATGAGGTAGCCGACCCGATCTATTACGGCGAGATTACGCCAGAAGAAGCAGCAAGCAATTTTAGAACAAAGGCGACCACTATTTTAGAAAATAATAAATAACAATAGAATCGGAAAGTCATCTTGGTTACTAGGGGGGAAGTTGTCCGCCAGATCCCCACTTCCAGACTGGTGGGGATGACGGACACTTATACAGCGATTTACCACCTGTAATTTAGGTGATGAGCCCACTCTATTATCCAATGACTTTTCTTTTTATTCATGGAGGTGTGCGAAGTGGCAGAACAAGCTCAAGTATCTACTCGAAGTCAAGGGAAGCTGCGAAAACAATGGAAAATTGATTTAGTTGGATTTGCATTTATTGCGCCCTGGTTAATTGGTTTTGCTGGGTTTATTATCGGACCGATGATTGCCTCCCTGTATTTTTCTTTTACTAACTACGATCTCTTAACATCACCAACTTGGATTGGATTAGGGAATTACATACAGATGTTTACGAGTGACGTTCGATTTATACAAGCTTTAAAGGTGACATTGATTTTTGTATTTGTTAGTGTGCCTCTTAAACTGGCTTTTGCTTTATTTGTGGCTATGTTGTTTAATACGAATCGCAAAGGAGTAGGTATCTATCGTACCTTATTTTATGTCCCATCTATTCTAGGTGGAAGCGTTGCGATTGCGATCGTGTGGAAACAGTTATTTGGACGTGATGGCGCGATTAATGATATTTTAGGTTTTTTCGGTATAACAGGAACAAGCTGGGTAACCAGTCCGGACTTTGCCCTTTCCACGTTGATTATTTTGGTAGTATGGCAATTCGGGTCTCCAATGTTAATTTTTCTAGCAGGTTTGAAGGCCATACCAAAGGAATTATATGAGGCTGCTGCGGTAGATGGCGCCAATCCTATTCAGCAATTTTTCAAGATAACCTTTCCCATGTTATCGTCTGTTATCTTTTTCAACTTGGTGATGCAAACGATTCAAGGATTCATGACCTTTACGCAAAGTTTCTTGATCACAGAGGGTGGTCCGATGGATAAAACCCTATTCTATGCTGTTTATTTATATGAGAAGGCGTTTGCCCATTTTGATATGGGGTATGCTTCTGCCTTGGCATGGATATTATTGATTATTTGTGCTATTTTCACCGGGTTTATTTTTCGCTCAGCTGGTAGTTGGGTCCACTATGAATCGGAAGGAGGAAAATAAAGATGATGCATCGAAAGAGTAGGAAGACGATCATATACCATGGTGCGATTTGGGTGCTCGGTTTGTTCATGATTTACCCGATTCTTTGGACCATTGCCAGTGCCTTAAAACCGGAAGATGAGATTTTTCGGAATTCTGCTTCTTTAATTCCATCTATGATTAAGTGGGAGAATTTTAGTCAAGGGTGGCAGGGCTTTGGTGGTCTAAGTTTTACAACCTTTTTTATGAATTCATCCTTTGTCACACTGATGGTTGTATTAGGAACCTTAATTTCTTCTTCTCTTGTGGCATTTGGTTTTGCCAGAGTCAATTTTCGTTTCCGGACTGCTTTATTTGTATGTATGATTATTACGTTAATGTTACCACAACAGGTAACGCTTATTCCTCAGTATATTCTGTTTCATAATTTAGGCTGGGTTAACACCTTTTTACCTTTAATTGTACCCGCCTTTGTTGGGGGAACCCCTTTCTTTATCTTTTTATTGATACAGTTTATTAGGGGGATCCCACGTGAGTTAGATGAAGCGGCTTATATGGATGGTTGCAGTACATTCGGGATATTCTGGCGGGTTGTTTTACCATTAACCATGCCTGCTTTAGCCACGGTAGCCATTTTTTCTTTTTATTGGACATGGGATGATTTTATGACGCCGCTGATTTATTTGAATGATACAGCGTTATATACCGTTTCTCTGGGATTACAAATGTTCTCCGATCCTTCATCCGTATCGGCTTGGGGGCCAATGTTTGCGATGTCCGTCGCGTCGATTGTACCACAGTTGCTGATTTTCTTGTTTTTTCAAAAGTATTTGGTAGAAGGGATTACGGCTGGAGGAGTAAAAGGATAAGTGATGATTCTGTGTGGAACGAAATCATCCAGTGCTTTAGAGAGTGTGCAGAATACGGATAATTTAGGTGGAAACAAAAGCGTGTGGAGATCGAAAAAATGAGATTTCCTCACGCTTTTTTACTCTTAAATGCCTTTTAATAAGAAATGGCCGTAAACCATCATTCCAATTATGTGTGGCTAAACATGAGGTAAGAAGGGGATGACTATCGCTATGAGGAAATAATGTAACGGCTAATGAAGAGAGGATGGATTTTTCCGTAGATTCAGGAAACAGCACAGATAGAAGCTAATTTTACCTTTTGCTGGTTTTAATGTGATTTTTACCTAGAGGGGATGAACGTTTTATGTTGCTAAACGATGAAGTATGATCCAGCTGGACATGATCCACGAGCCAAGCCTATGTTATTCATGCCCAACCTTTAAAAAATTAAAATAACTCCGGATAAAACCCTCTTGCTAATTCTTCCACTGCATACGCCATTCTTGCACCGGGAAGAACGCTTTCTAACGAGATCGTAACAAAACGTTCTTGCTGTACACTTTCTAATTCAGCTAAGGCGGCGTTGTTTTGAATCTCAGCTATCTTTTCCTCGGCTGAAGGCACGTCATAATCATGAATCAGAATAACATCTGGTTCACGAGCGAGGACCTCTTCATAACTGACTGTACTCCATTGTTTATCGGTAATATCATCAAAAATATTACGACCGCCGGCTAGTTCGATCAGGCGTGTTTCAAAATTATCGCCACCAGCCGTAAAGACACCTTCACCGCCACTATCGTAAACAAGTACGTCAAGAGGTTCGCTGTCTTTCCTTTTTTCTTCTACCTCTGCCATTCGTTCTTGTTGATCGGTAATAAACGCCTCTGCTTCGTCTTCTGCATCAAAAATGGTGCCTATATCCGTAATTTCTTGATAGATATCCTCTAAACTGCCAGCACTATTGAGGTAAGCGGTGATCTCATAATCATCTAATTCCGCTAAGTCAATACCTTCTTCGCCAAATTCCCAATCAATCCCGTAAATAAAATCGGCGCCACTAGATAGAACGGCTTCACGTGTGGCTGATCCATGTGTTAATTCGGGAATCTGCTCATATTGTTCTTTGTACTCAGGCAGGGCACCGCGGCTGTGATTATTTAGGGTATTACCGATTATCTTATCTCCTTGACCAAGCGCAATCAGTAATTCGGTGGTGTTTGGACCGAATGTTAATACTCGTTTAGGTACATCGGGTATCGTTACTTCTCGTCCATAATTATCCACTGTCAAGGTGTTGGTTTGATCTGGTTCTTGTGATTCTGCCTGTTGTGAACAGGCGCTAATGACTAGCAAAATCGTCGTTATAAGCATGCTATTTTTTATCCATCGTTTCAAATTAATCCCTCGCTTTATTCGTTATATGTGCTGGTAAAAAGGTAATCAGAGGTTTTTTAGTTATAGGATGCGGCGTAATATCTACTTGCACCTGAAATACCTCTTGCAGCAAATTTTCTGTTAATATGTCTTCTGGTTTCCCGGATTGATAGATGATCCCATGATGTAACACATAAATTCGGTCACAATAGAGTGCTGCCATATTCAAATCATGAATGGCAGAGAATACGGTGGTTCCTAATCCTTTGATCAGATCAAATAATTTCATCTGGTGATAAATATCTAAATGATTGGTTGGTTCATCTAATAGTAGAAAGTCGGTTTGCTGTGCCAACACTCGGGCAAGTAAGACACGTTGTTTCTCCCCACCTGAAAGTTGTAAAAAAGGGTGTTGTCGCTTATCCTGCAATTCTACTCGGTCAAGCGCATTTCTAATAATTTGTGCGTCGTTTGAAGTGTCTGGCTCAAGTAATTTCTTATGTGGACTACGCCCCATTGCCACGATTTCTTCTACTGTAAAATCAAAGGGAAGTGTGTTTTCTTGTCCAATGACACCTAAACGTTTGGCGAGTTCTTTGACTTTGATCGTGCGGTAATCGACCCCATCTATATAGCAAACACCAGAATCAGGTTTCAAGCTGCGGTATATATTTTTTAACAGAGTAGTTTTTCCACTTCCGTTTGGTCCAATAATGCCAATGAATTCGCCATGATAGACATCTACGTTCACTGATTTAAGGATGGACCGATAGGATAGTTGGTCTACTTTTAATGTCATACATTCCCCCCCCTTTCCATTGAAAAGTAGCCATAAACATCAGTTTTTTCTACGCTTTAACAGCCAGATAAAGAAAGGACCTCCAACAATGGCTGTTAAGACACCAATCGGTAATTCCTCGGGAGCAATCACCATACGCGCCGCCACATCGGTCCAGACAACCAGAATCCCTCCGATTAGTGCGCTGACTGGAAGTACTTTTTTATGATCGGATCCAACGATGAGGCGTGTCATGTGCGGTACCATCAAACCAACAAATCCAATGGCACCACTTACGGCAATGGTCACACCTGTTAACAAAGAGGCGATAACGATCAGCAATTTTTGCATGAACCGTACATTAAAGCCTAAGGTCTCGGCCGTTTCATCGCCGAGCAGCAATGTATTCAAGGCGCGGTTTTGAATGAGTAAAATGGTCATACATATCAACATGACGAGTAACGGCAGGGTGAGGTAAGCCCACTTAGCTCCGGCTAAACTACCGGCCATCCAGAAGGTCGCATTATGTATTCCCAATGCATTAGGGGCGCTCAGGGTAATCAATCGCGTAATGGCTTCCATTATTAGGTTGATGGCTACGCCAGATAGTAATAATTGTGTGATATTAATTCGACCATTCACTCTAGCAAGGCTGTATACCAGTATAATGACGATAAATGAGCCAATAAAGGCACTGATAGGTAAGTAATAGCTGCCTAAAAACGAGAAAGCGCCAAATAGCATACCCAAAGTAGCAGTAGCGGAAGCACCTGAAGAAACACCTAATATGAAGGGATCGGCTAGTTTATTCCGCACTAATGCTTGTAACGTGACACCAGTTACAGCTAGCGAAGCACCAACAATCATGCCTAGTAATACTCTTGGCAGACGCAGACTAAGAATGATATTTTCATCCCTTGCCTGCCAGCTCATTTCTACTACATCATGAAGAAAAGGTAGTTTACTTGTTAAAATTTGCAGCACGGTCAATGGGGAAACGGATACAGGGCCGAGTCCCACAGCCAGAATAATAGATAGAAGCGCCAATATACCAAACGCTACCATATATTTTTTATAATGACTCCCTTTAGAATACGTCTCTGACATATAGCACCTTCTCATTACATATTGATTGTATACGTGTATACATGTATAATTATAGCATAAGGAGATGATTTTTGAAATGACTTTATCAACAAACATAACACAAGCAAAAAATTTAGGAGAACAAGCCTATGATATACTCCGTCATGCCATCCTTACTTTTCAATTAGAGCCTGGTCAGACAATTTATGAAAAGGATATTGCAGCTTCCTTGAATATCAGCCGTACACCGATTCGAGATGCGATCCATTCCTTGATTGCGGAGGAATTGATTCACGTGCTGCCTCAGCGAACCAAGCATATCGCACCTATCTCTAAAAGGAAGGTGAAGGAGAATGCCTTTGTGCGTCTCAGCTTGGAACGTAGTGCTTTTCAACAAGTGGCTAAGCAGTGGAGGACAGAAAGTGATTGTCAGACGGCAGAGCAAGAAATAGAACGGATTCTATCAGAACAGAAATGGGCTTCCAAACAGCGGGACATCGAACGATTTTTATTGGCAGATGAAGCCTTTCACAAGCAAATTCTTCAATTAACAGGGAATCAAACGTTGTTAAAGGTAGTTTATTTAATGAGGGGACATTTAGATCGATTTAGATATCTTGCGATGAAAGAAGTAGATAGCACGGAGCAAATTATTGCCGAACATGAACAGTTGTTTACTTTCCTCCAACAACAACAGCCAGAGAGGGTTGCCGCATTATTGGAGCAGCATATGAGCAGGATAGATCAGCAATTCCCGCTGTTGGAACAATCTTTTCCGGATTATTTTGTGGAATAGAGAACTCTGCCGATTAGAAAGAGTTCTCTCTATAAATAGTAACTGCCTAACTCAATCCCTGCAGTAGTTGTCTCCATCTATCGGCAACCTTATCTTCTGCATAGGTTATCGTACTCTGTTGGGCAGCTTTGCGATAGGTGTTTTTTTCTGCAGTGGTTTTATTTAGATAGAAAATAATCTGGTTTGCAAACTGTTTTTTATCATCAAATGTAACATGGAACCCATTATGATCATTTTGAATCATCTCATCCACGCCATAGCGCACATTGTAACTGACGACAGGGCAACCATACGATAGGCTTTCCAATACACTCATAGTGAATCCTTCTGCTTGCCCGGTAAACAAAAATAATTCGGCAGTGGTATAAAGAGTAGTGAGATTATCTTGATAGCCATTGAACTGAACATTCTTTTGTAAACCAAGTTTGATGGCTAATTGTCTTAGTTTCTTTTCCTCTTTCCCTTTTCCATAAAGCTCTAAAGTAACATCCGGGATTTCTTTTTTAACGAGAACTAGCGCTTCAAGCATATGATTCAAGTTCTTCTCCGAGGCAAGCCTGCCAACACTAATTAATTTATTAGAAGAAATATTAACATCTTCTGAGATATACGGAACAGGTCGAGGATGGGGAATGGTGACTAAGTTTGTTATCCCAAATTGTTGTTCCATCTCCTTTTTTTGGCGATTGGTCAGTACGACAATATTCTCAAAGCTGTAAGGACTGTTTAACACCTTTTGATAGTTGGAATTAATCTTAGCTCGGGACTCTATATCAGAAAAATAAGTGGAATGAATGATAGAAACTAACTTTGCGTTGATTTGTTTGTTTTTTATAAAAAGGCTGCTGAATTTTTTGTTTCGATCGATCATAACAATCGACTCTGCTTCGATTATTTTCTTTAAGAAATATAGCATCAATGCTTGCTCATCTTCTAGCACAGCTTCATAGGCTGAATCATTACCAGCAACCAAAATAGGGCCATCTACATGTTTCGTTAAAACACGCTTGCCATACACATCGAAATACTCGGTGACATAAGCTAAGTTATTTTCAGTTAAATATTCCGTGTGGGACAATTGACCATAAGCGTTAAAGTGATCTCGAGCTATTTTTCTCCCTTCATGGAAATAATTAATATGGCTTAAGAGCTGTTGATCAGTGAAAACCAAATACTTGATTTGCTGATTATTTGTATCGAAGACACGGAGGTGATAAGAGTCATCTTTCGTGTTGACTTCTTGATATCCGTATGTTTTTTCTTTTTTTAGATGATAAGCTGGTAACTGCCGCCCTTCTTCTGTTTTTTGCAGATAGTCATAGAGGTTGATCATAGGAATCTCTGAATCAACTACTCCGTTTTCTACATAGCGTTCCCAATTTTGCCGCACCTTTTTGTTCTTAAGTACGGTGATGAAGGTGGGGGTGATGCCCAAATACTTGATAAAAAGATTACCTCGTATCATGGCTGATTTCTCTATTCCGGTTAAGCTGCTCCCAATATCTGTATGTAAAAAATAAACATTCTTCAAGGTGTCAAAAGCCTCCATTTGTTTAGTTTACTCGACGGATGATAAAAAGGCGTCATAATAAGCGATGTAACCAGAGAGGTTATGTTCGACATCGTCAATTCTTGTTCTAAAGGTATGATGTCGGATGAAAAACGCCCCCATAATCCGTGCTGGTCGTTTATGATAGATCGCTAATTCCGGATAAAAGAAACCATTTCGTTGATATTCCGCCCTTTTCTGTATTGTTTTTACCAATTTGTCTTCATCAAAGTTGTCTAATAAATGGCGGGAGTTGGTCTGCTTAAGCCGTTCTACCATGCGATGTGCTGCTACCGTCAATTCCAGAAAGGTTGGATAGGTGGTAATGCGTTGATAAATATAATCTAAACGACCTGCTACATTTTGCAATCCAAATTGAAAATATTTCTCTTCAGAGCAGTAAATAGTAAGCTCATTGGTACAATAGCTTAACCAGTGGTCATGGTTTTTCCAATAATCGTTGGCAATAAAATAGTCAAAAGCATGCTGAACCATCTGTAAGTGTTCCGCATTTTCTGAGAGATGATACAAGCGCATTAAAGCAAAGGCAGCTTCACCATCATAATATATGGTTCGATAAGCTTGTTTCATTTTCAAAGAAGGAAAGTCCAAGATATGGACAAAGGAACCATCTGGTTGTTGCATCCGTTTGATCCCATTTGCTAATGCGTTAGCCAGATCTAAGTATTGTTCATTTTTAAAAACGGTAGTGAATTTGGTTAATGCAAGTATGGCTGCTGCATTTCCTCCTAATTTTATTTCATAACCACCTGGAATCTGTTCCAGAAGAAATGCCTCGTGCTCATTATCATTAGTAGTAATATAAGTTTCTACCAAGTATTGGATCCCGCTCGTAATTGCTACTTTTAAATCCTCATTTGGGAGGAATTCGTAGGATTCGCACATAGCGTATAGTGTACTGCAATGCCGTAGAGTGTTATAATGCTCAATTTCCCGATCAAAGCAAGAAAAATATCCATAAGTAAATCTACCGTCTTCATGTACTAAATGTGTCAAATATTGCTGGCTTGCTTGAACCATGGATACGATCTCTTCTTTAGTTAATGCGGTGTTTCTTCGGCCATTGTTTCGTTCATCCATATGTAATTCATAACACTTCTCATCTGCTAGGAAATATCCTTTTGTTTGAAATAGTTGCACAGAAGATACTTTATTAAAATCCAAAGCAGGCAGGTTAGGTCGATGTTTTTTTATGTATAATTGCAGATTTTTTTCGTCAATAAAGGCACGTTTATTCTGTTTGTCATATTTTAAGACAGCATTTCCGTTTAGTTCTTGTTCAAGAAAAGCATGGTTAAAATTTTGGTCGAAACTAACCCCATAACGAAAATAGTAGCGCTTAGTCTGTGTGAGTCGCTTAATAAATTCAAAAACGGAGAGCGCTTCGGTGTTTTTGACTATATCTATTTTTATATAAGGAAAATCATGTGATTGTTTGGAGATAAACGATTCTCCAAGGTGAACGAGTTTGGTCCATGACTTTTGAAAGGAATTTGCCTTTACGTGAAATACAATCGCACGATGCTCTAATGTGCCCAATGAGAGGAACAAAATCGTCTCTTTTGATTGGTTTAGGGATTCTTTGTCAGCAATATAATGATATAACTGCTCCATTCGTTCCTTGAATGTCTTTGCCTTTTGTAAGGTTGTGGTATTCATGAGATCCTTCCCCCTAGGACAGATTTTATTGGAAAAGAGGAGAAGCAAATGTGTTGTCATTTGCTTCTCGAAAGGATTACAACGAAATATACATGTACTTATGAATGTTTTTTCTTACGACCAAACAATCTAGCTGCAATACCAGCAAGTAATGCACCAATACCGCCTACTCCATACATCCATAAGGACGTAGCTGTGTCTGGCAATTTATTTCCTGAATCTCCGTTAGATCCGTTATCAGAACCGGCGTTTGAACCATCATCAGAATCAGAACCAGAACCAGCGTTACCGCCATTTGGATCTTCTGGAACCGTGACATAATCATCATCGCTTACTTCGCCAGCTTCATCGGTTGCGACAATATTTAATACATCGCCAATGTTTACGGAACTACCTGCAAGATGAACGGTGTATTCACCTGTCTCAGAATCATATTGTGTGTTTTCAATGGTCACCTCATTGCCGTTACTATCGATAATATCGATGTCAGCCAATCGTTCATCTGATTCGAAGGAAATATCATAACCATCGTCACTATTTCCATCAATCTCAATATCGGTTAAGATCGGTGCTCCATCTAAGTCAGCATCCCCATCATCATCTTCACCACCATCTCCATCACCATTATCTGGATCTTCTGGAACCGTGACTGTCTCCTCGTCGTTTGTGTTTCCGGCTGCATCGGTAGCTGCAATGATAAGTTCGTCATTCACTTCCACGGCATCTCCGGCGATTAGTAACAAATACTCACCAGATTCTTCGTCAACGATTACGTCGGTGATATCAATTTCTTCTCCTGTTTCACTATCCGTTAGCTGAATATCTTCTAACACTTCATTGGATGTGAAGGAGATTCCATAACCATCTGCGCTGGATCCTGAAATATTGACATTATCGAGCTCTGGTGCTGTAGTGTCTGTTTCGTTATCCGAGTCAGAATCACTGTCGGAATCAGAATCGCTATCGGAATCCGAGTCACTGTCGGAGTCAGAATCACTATCGGAATCCGAGTCACTGTCGGAGTCAGAATCACTATCGGAATCAGAATCACTGTCCGAGTCAGAGTCGCTATCGGAATCAGAATCGCTATCCGAGTCAGAATCACTGTCGGAATCAGAGTCACTATCCGAGTCAGAATCACTGTCGGAATCAGAATCGCTATCGGAATCAGAGTCACTATCCGAGTCAGAGTCACTATCGGAATCAGAATCGCTATCGGAATCAGAATCGCTATCGGAATCAGAGTCACTATCGGAATCAGAATCGCTATCCGAGTCAGAATCACTGTCGGAATCAGAGTCACTATCCGAGTCAGAGTCACTATCGGAATCAGAATCGCTATCCGAGTCAGAATCACTGTCGGAATCAGAATCGCTATCCGAGTCAGAATCACTGTCGGAATCAGAATCGCTATCGGAGTCAGAGTCGCTATCGGAATCAGAGTCACTGTCGGAGTCAGAATCACTATCAGAATCAGAGTCACTATCAGAATCATCATCTTCATCAAATACAATCGTATCTTGAGAATTTAGACTAGAAAGTAATTCTGCATCAATCACTGTGCTATTTACACCAGCACCATATACGGGAACCTCTCCAGATACCCCAGCTGGATTATTAACGGCTAGATTTAAGTCAACGGTTGTCTGACCAAGCAATTGGACACTTGCTAGATCACTAGATAAATCAATGGTGCCATTAGAAATGTCATCGATAATGCCAGTAGCTTCGCCTGCTACATCGGTTAGACTACTTAATACGCCGTTAATCGAGTCATTTAATCCACCAATAATTAAACCGACACCAGGAATATCTTCTGCACCAGGTAAGATTTCGATTTCCACCCCATTGATGGCGTCTACAACATTTTGCAAAGTGCTGACAATAACATCATTTACAGCAGTTTCTAAATGTTGGCCAATACCATCAGAGAAATTAACCACAACCGTACCATCTGGATTTACTGTTACCTCCACTTGGTCATTATATTGAGCTAAGTCGGCTAAGGCGTCATCTATATTTGTTAAGGCATCAAGAGCACCTTCTAATTCAGAAATACCATTTATCGTGAGTAGATCTTCAGGTATGATACTGCTTTGCAAGTCATCGACAACACCTAACACTTCACCAACAACACTATTTAAATCACCTGTTAACCCATCAATAGCAGGTCCTAAGCCAGGTAAGTCATCCATGGTGACCGCCGTGATATCTACAGATACATCTGCTGGACCAGTTGATGACAGTTGGCCTGCTAAATCCTCAAGGTTAAATACGACGACTCGTTCTGGACCAATTAGTTCTGCATCGGCTAAGCCGGTACCAGTTAAACCGAGATCTAGACTATATGGATCGTCAGCAACAGGTTCTGTCAAATCAGCCGTAACATCGACATTCGTTAATAACTGCACTTCTGCTAAACTAGCAGCTTGTACCTCTATACTAGAATTGGTTAAGTATTTTCCTAGAAAACCGTCAGCTGGCGCAGGTGAAGTAGATAATAATAAGAGCGTTGCTGAAGCTGCGGCTGCCATCTTTTTCATGCTTGACGTTTTTACTCTTTGCTTTTGATCCATTTTCTTTTTGTAATCAAAATTTCTCAAATGAATACCTCCTCAATCTATCTCTTATCTATATATTTATTCTCACATGTTCAACAGTGTTGTACGGTCCCCCTTGTTATATACATATTCATGTGAGTCTTTCTCCCAACTATCATAAAATTTCTAGAGCACTATAGCCTAAATAATAGCTAAAAAGTGGATATAATATAGACAATAAATAAAATTATATTAATTTTATTTAACAAAAAAGGTTAAAAATAAATTAATTATTAACCTTTTTGTAATAATCCAAAAGTGTTCTAGAGAATATTAGGTAATATGCTAGGTCAATAATCTTGTTATGTCAATAACCCCCAATATCGAAAGTAAAAGCTATATATGGACAAATTAGTAAAAAATAATCATGAAGTAACTAGGAATAATTAATTACCATAATTTTCAGAAAATAATGACAAATGCCATGATCATGGAAATAAAGGGATGAAATACAAAAAATAATCCATTTTATAATTTTATGAAAAATGGAAAAAATAATGTCGAATACCATCGAACGATTGAGCATAATTGACTATGTAAAATTTTTGTCATATGGCTGTTATTTTGTCGTTATTTTATCTTTTTTAGGGAATATTGATTGTGTAAATTCCATTTAATATCTTTGATCAGGGATAAATGCTAGTACATGATCAACAAAAATCGTCAAAAAAATGTAACGCCTTATAAGCGATAGAGCACCGAAAGGCGTGTATAATAAGAGGTAATGGTGAAAACTTGCTATTAAAGGAGGATTTTCTGCATGTTGAAGGCATTTATGACAACCCTTCGCTCAAAGTTGTATGTCATGCTAGGGCTTGCGATTTTACTGGCTGCGGCGATTGTTGTCCAAGCTTTCTTGATCGTCTCGATTATCGAGCGGATATTTTTAGAATCAGTGGCTTTCTCCAATATTCTAACCACCATCCTGTTACTGTGTATCGCCTTATTACTGCGAATGACGCTGCAGTATGGCGTGAAATATCTAGGTATGCGTATGGCGCGAGCAGCAAAAATAGATATTCGACAACAGTTGCTCAGTCATTTTATCAAACAGCCTATTTTGGAAGCGAATAAGGGACAATCCGGTGACAAAACAAGCCTTTTTATGGATACAGTAGACGAAGTGGATAATTACTTTAGCCAATATATGCCGCAAATGATTCAATCCGTCGTTATCACGGTAACTATTTTGTTGGTTATTCTTATTCAAAATTGGTCTAGTGCACTGATCATTCTGGTGTCGGCACCGTTTATTCCCATTTTTATGATGATTATTGGTTTCAAAACAAAAGATAAATCACAGGAACAATTGGCTGCTTTAGCCTCTTTTTCCGGCACGTTTCTGGATACGCTGCAAGGCTTGCCATCATTAAAGCTATTGGGCAGGTCCAAGGCACAACGGGAAAAAATAGCGGAAAGCAGTCAACAGTTTCGGGCGGCGACGATGGACGTTCTGAAGGTGGCTTTTTCCAATTCGCTGGCCTTAGAGTTTATTTCTATGCTTAGCATTGGTCTGATTGCCTTAGAAATTGCCATTCGAATGATTATTTTTGAAAATTTAACCTTCTCGGTTGGCTTTTTGATTTTATTGTTGGCTCCCGAGTTATTTAATCAATTAAAACAGCTAGGTTCGGCTTTTCATACGGGACGAACCAGTATGGGAGCTGCCCGTCGTTTGGAAGAGGTATTGGAACAGACAGCAGAACCGGTAGAATGGGGAAATCAACAACTGCAACAAGATGAGATTCCGACATTAAGAATGGAACAGGTTACGTTTCAATATGGAGAGGGGGCCTTCCAGCTGGCGCCGATCCGTTTTACCATTCCGTCAAATAGTCACATCGCTATTATTGGGAAAACGGGTGCTGGAAAATCCACGTTATTGCATCTATTAGCAGGTTTGATTCCTGCTAGCACAGGCACCTATTTTATAAATGACCTCGAACAGTCAGCAGTGGATAAAGCGACTTGGTTTGAACAAATCAGCTATGTCTCCCAACATCCATATCTACTTTCCGCAACGGTACGTGACAACATTTTATTAGGTGCGAAAGAAACATATGACGATCAAACTATTCAGCATATCGCTGAACAAGCGGGGATTTGGCGTTGGATCACCCAGTTACCTGATGGCTTGGATACATGGATAGGAGAAGGGGGCAGGGGACTGTCTGGCGGGGAAAAACAGCGGATAACATTAGCACGCGCTTTCTTGAAAAAACCCCATATTATCCTATTTGATGAGCCAACAACAGGTTTGGATATTCAAACAGAACAACTGTTGCAGTCTTCCATGGCGTTATTACGAAATCAGGCAACCGTCATTACTGTGGCCCACCGCCTCCATACGATACGAAGCGCGGATCAGATTTTATTATTAGAGGAAGGTTACTTGACAGCACAAGGGACACATGCTGAACTACTAGAAACCAGTAAGATTTATCAAGAGATGCTCCAAGCACAGCAAGGAGGTAAGCCGTGATGAAGGATGTAGCTATCGTACTACGCATGCTGTTAAAAGAGAAAAAAGATGTGCTATTGTCGATTCTGTTCGGTTTTATCGCGGGAATGACAGCGGTGGGATTATTCTCGGCAAGTGGTTATTTAATCTCACAGGCGGCGCTGGCTCCTCCGATTTATACATTGATTGTGATTGTTGCCTTGGTAAAACTGTTGGGAATCACTTCTGCGGTTAGCCGTTATGGCGAGCGGTACGTTTCTCATCGTGGCACCTTTACGATGTTAAAGAATATTCGTGTCTATGTGTATGATCGCATCGAACCTATTGCGGATCGATTGCTGCAACGCTATCGAAGTGGGGATATATTAGCGAGAATTGTGGGGGACGTGGAGTCACTGCAGTATTTCTTTTTACGTGTGTTCTATCCTCCGATTGTATTAGTGACGGTAATGCTAACTACGATCTTATTTACGACCATTTTTTCCATAAAAATAGCGATCACAATGGTCATAGGGATGGTCGTGCTTGTTCTGTTCATCCCTGCCTGCTTCTATCTGCAAGAAAAAAAGAGGGCAAGCAAGGTTCGGGAGAGCAGAGGTGCTTTGTCTGCGGAATTCACCGAATATTTATATGGCTTTCAAGAATTAACGATTTATCAGCAAGCAGACGAAAAGGAACAACAATTACTGGCAGCCATGAAAGAATATGAAGCAGAGAAATTAAGCGAAAATCGTCGGCACGCCTTCCAAGAAACGGTGATGATCTTTCTTGCCTTCTTTCTTGCCGTGATCGTTTTAGTACAAGCGAGTTTTTATGTGACAGAAGGGTCCTTGTCGGGCGTGTTGTTGGCGATGCTGTTTATGATTGCACTGACGGCCTTTGAGGATGCACCGATGATGGCGACATTCCCCGCATATTTGGATCAAAGCAGACAGGCCTCCCAACGCTTGATAGAAGTATGGAGCGGGGAAGAAGCAGCATCATCAACACCTGCAAAACAGATGGCACAGCAAGAGGCTTTAGCGTTTCAATTTGATCAGGTCTCGCTGCAATACCTTGATCAGCCGACATCCTTTGTGAAAGAGATATCCCTGGATATTCCGGCCGGGTCAAAGGTGGCGATTGTAGGGGCGAGCGGCTCGGGTAAGTCCACGTTAATGCAGGCAATGCTTGGATTCTTGCCGGTGACAAGCGGTTGTTTATCGGTACAGCAGACCCCGATCGAAACGTGGGAAAAGGAATCACTGTGGCGTATCATGAATGTCTCTCTACAGCAGAATCACTTTTTTTACGGGAGTGTAGGGGACAATCTTGCCTTGGCCAATCCTAGTGCAACGGAGGATAATTTACGAGTAGCGTTGAACAAAGCCACGTTATCACACCTTGCCCTTGATGACTTGGTCCAAGAAAGTGGTGCCAACTTATCTGGTGGTGAAAAACAACGACTGGCATTAGCGCGGTTATTTCTCCATCCTGCTGACACATGGCTGTTGGATGAGCCAACTTCTTCATTGGACGCCATCACCGAGCAGCAAGTTATGCAGCAGGTGTATCAACACGCAGCAGACGCTACCATCGTTATGATCCGCCATCGACTAACTGGATTGGAGCAAATGGATCAAATTGTTGTGATGGATCACGGTGAGGTAGTGGAACAAGGGACCTATCAAGAACTGATGAAGCAAACAGATGGTTATTTTAGGAAGATGAAGCGGTTAGAGGAAGAGCAATTGCGATTCAGCTAATGATTAAAAAAACAGCACTCCTCGAAAAAGGAGTGCTGTTTCCATTATCCCTTCCTAACCACCACAAATGCTAATCCAATGGCGGCGAATAACACAATAAAGGGAGCAATAAAAATTAGAAAATCATTAAACATCGCCATCACTTCTTTCCTTTTTTATAATTTTCGTCAAATAAGAAAAGTCGCAGTAATAAATATAAAGAAGGAATCAATAAGGCCATCCCCAGGATAAAGACAACCACTAAGGAAATTGCCATTGCTTGATTGGTGAACCCTTCATAAATGCTGAAATGTGGATAGAGTAAATACGGATAATGTGAAATCCCATATCCAAAAAAGGCAAAAGCGAATTGCCCAACTAATAGCCAAAAGGCGGTGCCATAGTTGCGGCGCTGCCAAATCAGCCAAATCGTTAATCCCCATAAAATAAAGGAGATAGCAAACATCCACCATAAATCAAGAATACTTTGATAATGCTCGTAATTATGGGCGCGTAATTCAAAAATAATCCCTCCGGCGGCGATAATTAGTGGAACCGCCCAGCCCAAGGCGTATTTACGCATCAGAGCAGTGGCTCCTTGATCTCCCGTTTGATCGGCATACCAGGTCAGGAATACCGCGGATATATATAAGACAGCAATCAAGCTTAACACCACAATCGACCATGTCAGCGGACTGAAGAATAAATCACGGTAACTAAGGCTTGGCTCTCCATTGGTAATTGATACAAAGCCACCTTCTGAGATGGTAAGCACAATCGACAAGGATGCCGGAATCAGTAAACCAGATAAGCCGTACATGATTGCGTAGCCTTTATGCCCCTTTTTTCCATAGGATTCAAAGGCGTAATAGGAACCGCGAATCGCTAACAGGACTAAGGCTAGACTTCCAGGTATTAACAGAATCGTGCCATAATAGAAAGCCGTCTCCGGAAAGAAACCGATAATCCCGACAAAGAAGAAAACGAAAAAGACATTGGTCACTTCCCAGACAGGAGATAAGTAACGTTGAATAATTTTCGAAACGACATGTTGTTTACCAGTTACAATACTGTAGGCATTAAAGAATCCGGCACCATAATCGATCGAACCAACAATAATATAGCCGAATAGAAATAACCATAAAACGGAGATACCAAGTATTTCAAGTGTCATGTTTGATCACCCCCATGGTAGTCTTGTAAATCTTGTTCAACCGGATTGTTGCGGAACATATGGCGTAATACGACCACGGTACCGACACCGAGAATAAAATATAAAGCGACGAATAGGATAAACATCCAGCCGACATAATCACTGGTGGTAGCCGCTTCTTCCACGCGCATGAGACCACGTAATATCCATGGCTGCCGTCCTACCTCTGCCATCCACCAGCCGGCTTCAATCGCAAGAAACGACAGGGGTCCACCAAGTACAATCAGCCAGCGATACCAATTTTTACGAATAAAGGACCAATTCCGCCAGGTACCAACCCAATAAACAAAAGAAAGTACGAGCATAAAGACACCGATCGTCACCATTAGATCAAAGAAAAAGTGAATTAAAAGCGGTGGCTGTTCATCGGCTGGAAATTCCTCCAACCCTAATACCTCAGCATTAGGTACGCCGTGTGCCAGTATACTCAAGGCGAATGGGATTTCCAAGGCGTACTGTGGTTCATTATTTTCATCTAACGTACCCCACATGACAAGCGGAGCTTCGGTTGACGTTTCAAAATGCCATTCTGCTGCCGCGAGCTTCTCTGGCTGGTGCTCAGCCAAATACTTACCAGAAAGGTCCCCGATTAGGGCGGAAGACAAGGCAAAGACAAAACCGATTTTTATGGTCATGTGTAAGGCTTTTTTATGATATTGCTTGTGAGAGCCTTTGATCAAACGAAATGCAGCAATTGCAGCCAACATAAAAGCGACTGTCATATAACCAGTTGATAACACGTGCGCCACCTTGGTTGGCATGGAGACCGTAAACATGGCGGCAATCGGATTGGCATTGACCAATTCGCCGTTTACGATATCGAATCCAGCCGGGCTGTTCATAAACGAATTCACCACCGTAATAAAGTAGGCCGACATCCCACCGCCGACAGCGACAGGAATTAATAATAGTAAATGCTTCTTCTGGTTATCAAAGCGATCCCATGTGTATAAATAAATACCCAAGAATATGGCTTCGAAGAAAAAGGCAAATACCTCCATAAACAATGGTAGAGCGATAATATTTCCGGCCAGTTCCATAAAGCTTGGCCATAATAAAGAAAGCTGTAAGCCAATCGCCGTACCAGTGACAACCCCAACAGCTACGGTGACAACAAAGCCTTTTGCCCAGCGTCGAGCTAGTAATAAGTAATGGGGGTCATTATTACGAATTCCAATCCATTGGGCAATCATAATCATTAACGGCAACCCAACCCCAATGGTGGCGTAAATAATATGAAAGGATAAGGTTAATAGTGTGAGCAGTTGACTGGCATAGGCCGGGTCTTCAAATAACATAAGTAGTCCTCCTTTGCTGAACGAAATGGCTTTTTCCCTATAATTATGTTACCCGAAAAGGTCATATCTTAATTCCATTTGGTGATTTTTTTGCACTTTAAGAAAGTAAAAAGAATGTAAGGAATAAAGTATAAGTGCAACTAAGGTATTCACAAAAGGATTGGCGAATGCCAAGTTTTCTTTATTAGATAAGAAAGTATATCATTTTGCATGAATAAATTCTTATTCAGGAACAGCCGTGTCCAGCTCCAAGCGCCAAACTTTAGAGATTTCACGACACGCCCTACGATAAAGAAGACTTAGCGACTGGCAAGCCAACAGGCGCAGACAGAGCTAAAGTCGCACTTATGTCCTGCGGGTGAAAGTCAACATCGACTCCTCACGTCGCCGTGTTTCCTTTATCTCAGTTGCAACGCGCAGGTCTCTACGTTTTTAAGAGGGCGCTCCTGCGCTTTTCGTTCAAAATAGGGTCATTCTTTCCCTATTATAGCAGATTTGTTTGACTTGTGGAGGGGATAATAGTGAAGGTTTAATGAAAATGACCAGGAAATAATAAGCAACACAGCCTGATAATAGTGACAGCAAACGAAAAATATGGATATCATTTTGAAGAACAACCAAAGAATACTTCTACCCATGATAGGATGTATGGTATGCTTAGAAAAAGCAGCGCTGTATCATGTGAAACTTTTTTGACAAGAGAGCGTATATAAGATATACCGAAAGGAGTGTGTCAAGATGAGTTTCTTTCATCGGTTGAAGACCGTAGCAAAAAGTTATATGATAAAAGATAATAAAAAATGGCAAAGAATGAAAGATGATACCGAAAAAACGATGCGAGAACTGCAGACCAAAATCGATACCTACCAAATGAAGATTCAGCAAGCAGATCAGGAAATCATTAGTCAGCAGGCGAAAGTAAATAAGTTGGCCCGCTATCAGGAGAAAGCAGATCAGCCCGAGCAAAAACAGCAATTTGCCTTACAACAGCAGCAAGCAGAGCAAGAAATCAAACAATTAGAACAGAGGAAATGGCAGCTGGAGCAATCACTGGCTCCTTATCAGCACCGTTTTCAGCAAATCGATCAAGACTTTGCGGAAACGTTGGCTTACATTCAGGCAATGGAAGCGGAAGCAGCCTCCAAACAGCAAGAAGCAGAAACCATTCAGCAATTACAGCAGTACGAAGATAAAGTAAGACGACAATTAGCAGAAGCAGAGGCATTACTAGAACTAAGGAATTCGAGGTGAGGAACGTATGTTAGTACACTATAAGTGCCCTAGCTGTGGGGCTGATATGAAATTTGACAGTGGCTCGGGTCATTTATCATGTGACAGCTGCGGACATGAGGAGCATATTGATACATATGATGACGTCAATATTTCACACTCTTTTGAAGAAAGTGAAGCCAAAGAATACCATTGTGATAATTGCGGTGCAGTGGTGATAACGGATGCGGATACAACGGCAACCTCTTGTAGCTTTTGTGGTGCAGGGGTGGTGCTGGCCGATCGATTATCAGGGAGTTTGGCACCAGCTCAGGTTATTCCTTTTACCATTAGTAAGGAAGAAGCGATGGCCGCTTTTAAAAAATGGTGTAAAAATGGACGTTTGACACCAAAAGGGTTTATGACGGCCGATCGCGTCAAAGGAATTACTGGAATGTATGTTCCTTTTTGGATGTATGACTTAGATAATGACGTGGAAGTGAAAGCTACCGGTACTAGAGTGAAGACATATCGGCGCGGTGATTACCGTTATCGTGAAACGCATTATTACAGTGTCTATCGTGATATTGATGTCAGCTATTTAAAGGTGCCTGTCGATGCCTCGGAGAAAATGGATGATCAGCTGATGGATAAACTAGAACCTTATCATTATGGCGAGTTAAAAGACTTTAAAACTCCTTATCTAGCAGGCTATTTGGCAGAAAAGTATAATTATACCGATAAAGAGTTATTTGGCAGGGTCAAGGATAAGATCGGCAAGTTTATCGATTCCTATGTGGCTTCGACGATCAATGGTTATTCATCGGTTTCTTACGACCATAAACATATCGATACCAAACAGCGTAACAGCTATTATGTTTTGTTACCAGTTTGGATGGTGTATTATGACTTTGATAAACAGGAGCACACCTTTGCGATGAATGGTCAAACTGGCAAGATTGTCGGAAAACCGCCGCTAAGCTATAAAAAAGCAGCGATTTGGTTTTCCAGTATTGCGGGTGGCTCCTTTGTTATCTTTAAGTCGATCGCGCTGATGTTAGGTGGTGGCTGGCTATGAGAAAATATCTTGCTGCCTTATGTTTCATCGTATTGGTTTCGTTGCTCTGGTTACCAGCAAGTTTTGCGGTAGAGCAATATATTTACGATGATGGGAATCTTTTGAACGATGGAGAAAGGGAAGAGCTAACACAACTAGCAGAAGAATACAGTGCTAATCATGATGTGAATTTGCTTATTGCTACGGCAACAGATCTTGGCGGTCGTGATGTCGTTCAGTATACCGAAGATTTTTATGATGAGCATGATACTGAATTCGGTGACGCCGCCATTTTGACGATTGATATGTCGGAAAATCGAGAAGTATATTTAGCAGGATTTGGTAAGGGAGAGCAATATTTAGAGGATAGTCGCCTCGATCAAATTAGAGAACAGATTACTCCGTATTTATCTAATGAGAACTTCTTTGCTGCCGGTGAATTATATTTGGAAAAGGCCGATCAGTACTTAGGTGTTAATCCGATCATTAATCCGGAAAGTATTTTGTTGAAAACATGGTTTCAATTGGTTGTAGCGGTTGTGATCGGCGGTGCCATTGTTGGATTTATGATATTTAATATGGGCGGCCGGGTAACGGTGGATCATCAAACCTATGTCGATGCCAATAACTCCAAAGTAAAAAGGAAAAAAGATACTTATGTGCGCAAGACCGTGTCCAAAACAAAAATCCAAAAGAACTCAGGTGGCGGCCGAGGTGGCGGTGGCGGCGGTGTAACCAGCGGCGGTCATTCCCATTCAGGCAGTCGTGGCGGTTTCTAGCACATGTTTATATTTTAACAGGAAAGGATGAAAGCAGATGTTTGATTTTTTCAAAGACCAGTTTGCCAATGTCGTCGAATGGGAAGAATTCCGCGATGATATGATTTTCTGGAAATGGAATAATAATGAGATAAAAAAGGGAAGTAATTTAATTATTCGATCCGGCCAGGATGCGATTTTCTTCGATCAAGGAAAAGTAGAGGGTGTTTTTAAAGAGCCGGGCGAGTATGAAATTGAGTCGGAAATCATTCCTTTTTTATCTACTCTAAAAGGGTTTAAATTTGGTTTCAACACCGGGATGCGTGTGGAAGTGCTGTTTGTGAATACGAAAGAATTCACGGTAAAATGGGGAACCAAAAACGCCATTAATATTCCAACCCAGCAACTGCCAGGTGGAATGCCGATTCGCGCCAACGGGACCTTCCAATTCAAGGTCAACGATTATGTCAAGCTGATTGAAAATATTGCCGGGGTGAAGGATAGCTATTTGGTAGAAGATGTACGTTTGCGTATTACGGCGATTCTTGATCAGCTGTTAATGAAGTGGATTAGTAAAGAGGGCAAGGATATGTTTAATCTGCAAGCCAATTCCTTTGAGATCGGTAATGGTATTCGTGAAGACTTGGATATGCAGGTAAACAAGGATGGCCTGGAGATTTGCGGTTTTAACATTATGAGTTTCAATTATCCAAAAGAGATTCAGGATATGATCACAAAATCCGCTTCTCATGGTATGATTGGCGATATGAACCGTTATAAGGAAGTATCGATGACCGATGCGATTGCCTCTGGTAAGTCGGAAGGCGGCAACTCGGCAACGGATATGGCAGGAATGATGATGGGGATGAATATGGCCCAGGAAATGATGAAGGGCATGAACCAAAATCAGTCGAATAATAATAATCAGCAACAGACCTCTAACCAACAGCAGCCTAACCAGCAATCGAATCAACAGGCTGCAGACAACAATCCGTCGCCTGGATCGATTCCTAACTTTTGCCCGAATTGTGGAAGCAAAACAGCTGGAATGAAATTTTGTGGGAATTGTGGTTATAAGTTAGTGTAAATAAACACCTCTCGTCATGTGAAAGACGGGAGGTGTTTGTTTATGGTTGAAATGGATCTGACGTTACGGACTGAGTGCTCCTGAGTCCGCGAGAATCTAGCGGACAGAATATAGCGATGCCACGAATTTTTGTCTGTAAGATTCATTCTAACGGACAGAATATAGCGATGCCGCGTTTTTTTGTCTGTAAGATTCATTCTAACGGACAGAATATAGCGATGCCGCGTTTTTTTGTCTGTAAGATTCATTCTAACGGACAGAATATAGCGATGCCGCGTTTTTTTGTCTGTAAGATTCATTCTAACGGACAGAATATAGCGATGTCACGAATTTTTGTCTGTAAGATTCATTCTAACGGACAGAATATAGCGATGCCGCGTTTTTTTGTCTGTAAGATTCATTCTAACGGACAGAATATAGCGATGCCACGAATTTTTGTCTGTAAGATTCATTCTAACGGACAGAATATAGCGATGCCACGAATTTTTGTCTGTAAGATCTAATGGATGGAGGGGAGGGATCTCACTTGCTCTTTTGATTGGCAAGAACGAGCGGACCATCAAAAAGCCAAACCTCACTAATCATTCATAAATATATTGCAGCACGTCTAGCGCCTGTTCCATCGTTTCTACAGTCACATTCGTTTTATTCGACAATTCTTTAAGCGGATGGATGAGTGACTCTGGACGAATCATAATCGTTGGTTTGCCCATCTGAATAGCGGTGCTCAGGTCCATTGCCGTATTCCACTGTTTGTATTTTTCTCCAAATAAGCCAATGACAATATCTGCTTTCTCAAGTAAGACTTGTGTACGAAAGTTGTTGATATCGGAAGCAGCATCGTCCTTAAAATAGTTATTTGGCTGCTCTCCAAGAATTGCTTCGCCAATATTGTCTGAGCGGTCATGGTTGGTTTGTGGTCCAGAAAACGTTAGAGGTAGTTTCCGTTTTTTGGCTAGTTCAGCAAGTTGTTCCCGCCAATCATCATGAATTTGTCCAGCAAGGTATACGGTTAGTTCCATGTTATCACTCCTTAGGATAGTATTATCTACTATGCTAAAAGTAAACCGAAAAAAATACAACTGTTTAGTCTAACAGTTGTATTTTTCATATCTTATCGTTGTTCCAGCTTGGCAATACGTTCCTCTAATGGTGGGTGAGAAGAGAATAATCTCATCACACTGCTTTTTCCACTGATTTTCATGGTTTGAATCGCATCATCGTTGGAATGATCATCCATTGTGGCACGATCGACATAAGCTTGTAATGAGCGCAAGGCATGCGCCATTTTGTCACGTCCAGCTAAGTCAGCGCCGCCACGATCGGCATGAAATTCCCGATATCTCGAATAGGAACTGACCACAATACTCCCTAAAATAGAGAAGAGAATCTGGAATACAATAATCGAAGCAAAATGTACGATCCATTGCAATTCCGAACGAACTAAACGGGACACAACCGAAGCAACAATACGGGATAAGAAGACAACAAAGGTGTTGACAATTCCTTGTAATAAGGTCATCGTTACCATATCTCCATTAGCAACGTGTGCTACCTCATGGGCAATAACCCCTTCGACAGCATCGTCATCCATCGTATCTAATAACCCCTGAGAGACTGCAACCAGAGAACGCTTTTTCGTTGGACCAGTAGCAAAGGCGTTTACTTCATGTGATTGATAGATACCAACTTCTGGTGTATGTGCTAGTCCAGCTGCACGAGACAAGCGTTCTACTTTTTCATATACGGCACGTTCTTGTCCATAAGCACTGTTCGGGTCAATTACTTTTACCTTCATCATCATTTTTGCCATCCATCGTGACATCGCTAGGGAGATGAAGGAGCCGGCGAAACCGACGATAATACTGAAGACCATGAGGGAACCATAATCAAGTGTCCCATCCAAATTGTACATACTACCTATATTGGTAAAAGATGTGATGACGGTCCAAACAATCACAATGGTTGTCATCACCAAAATGTTTGTCAAAAGAAATAATAAAATTCGTTTACCCATTATCCAACCCCCATATGCATAAAGTTACACATCTATATCATATCACATTTTATTCCGTTTACTAAGGAATTAGCACTGTATATTTTTTGAATATTTAGTGAAAGAGGTATGGGCTGGAGTTGGTAAGGGTGAAAGGTTGCCTATTATAAGAAAAAAGTACTGTGACGTGTTTAGATCCTGATTATCGGATGTTCAAAACCTCTAAAAGATGTTTTTCTTTATATTAAATTGGTCAACAGTATATGGAAACGACAATGTATTTTGGAATAAGCATTTCAAAGAAAAATCAGTGATATTGAAAATTAAATATTCCTTGACAAGAATATTCTTTTTTAGGCATAATTAAATCTATAAGATGACTCAACTTACAGCAAAAGGTTGTGGGTTTCATGTTAAATATTTATAAGGAGTGATTTATAATGACTGAATCGAATGAATTAGGGGACATCACCACGAACATAGGCGACCGGGCGTTTACTATAGAACGTGTCTTTGATGCACCACGTGAACTTGTATTTAAGGCATTCACGGAACCTGAGCATGTTTCTCGTTGGTGGGCACCAAGTGGATTTTCCATGCCGGTGTGTAAGATGGACCTGCGACCGGGTGGTATCTGGCATTATTGTTTTGAATCACCAGAAGGTGAAAAGCATTGGTCAAGATGTGTATATCAAGAAATTGTCGCACCGGAGCGGCTTGTATACACCAGTACCTTGTCAGATGAAGAAGCCAATCCAATAGAAAGCCCACTACCTGAGCATCGGGCAACCATAATATTTGAGGAAAAAGAAGGTAAAACGAAGCTTTCAGTCCATATTCAATTACCTTCCGTCGAAGAACTAAAGGCAACATTGGAAATGGGAATGATGCAAGGATTGAAAGAAACAATGAACAATCTCGACAAACATTTGAAAGAAGTTCAATAACCCCAAAAAACGGTGTCATCATGAATCGAGAAGAAAGAAGCAACTATCATGAATAAAACCTTTAAAACGTTAGCTGAACCAAATCGTTTTCAGATTGTCGAGCTTCTGCGTAACGGACCGCTTTCTGTAGGGGAAGTTGCTGATCGAATTGGGCTCCGCCAACCACAGACCTCGAAACATCTTCGTGCCTTAATGGACGCCGGGTTGGTCGAGGCGGATCCAATCGCCAACCGACGAATTTACAAACTGCGCCTAGAGCCATTCCAAGAGCTGGATATCTGGTTGGAGTCTTATCGACACATCTGGAAGGAAAGATTAGACAGCTTAGATGATTACCTGCAGGACTTGCAGCGAAAAGACAATCATCATCATGATGAAGATAAAGAATAATAAAAAAAACAAGAGCCTGTTTTGAAAATTTTTCAAAACAGGCTCTTGTTATTAAATTCCCATCACACCACCGTTAGATGCATTTGTTACTAGTTTGGAATATCGGCCTAACCAACCCTTTTTGATTTTAGGCTCAAATGGTGGTAAGTTTTTTTTACGTTCTTCCAATTCCTCGTCAGATATTTGTGCGTTTAAGGTTCTGTTTGGTAAATCAATCACAATCGTATCCCCATTTTCAATCAAGGCAATTGGGCCGCCTTCTGCTGCTTCTGGAGAGATATGTCCGATCGAGATACCTCGAGAGGCACCAGAAAAACGTCCATCGGTTAAAAGTGCTACCGTACTGCCTAACCCACGTCCCATAATTGCGGAAGTTGGAGCGAGCATCTCCGGCATGCCAGGACCACCTTTCGGACCTTCATAACGAATCACAACCACATGACCTTCTTTTACCGTCCCATTGTCAATTGCTTCCTGTGCTTCGTCTTGTGAATTAAAGACGATGGCTTCCCCTTTAAATTCCTTAATAGCTGGATCAACGGCACCTACTTTAATCACAGCGCCTTCTGGGGCAAGGTTTCCATATAAAATCGATAAGCCACCAACCGGGCTATAGGGATTGTCCTTGGTTCGAATGACTTGTTCGTTGGTGATGCGATAATCACTAACAAGATCTCCCATCGTTTGCCCGGTGATAGTTAAGCGGTCGGGATGGATAGCACCAGGAATGTTTGTCAGTTCATTAATGATAGCGCTGACCCCGCCAGCCTTATTAATATCATCCATTGATAGATCGGAGGCAGGCATAATTTTGGCTAGATATGGTACGCGTTCGGCAATTTTATTTATATCCTCTAGGTTGTACTCGATTTCTGCTTCATTCGCAATCGCAAGGGTATGCAAAACGGTATTGGTTGAGCCTCCCATGGCCATATCTAAAGCAAAAGCATCATCAATTGCTTCTTTTGTAATAATATCCCGTGGTTTCACGTCTTCTTTAACCATGCGAACGAGATGTCTGGCTGCCTCATAAATAAGTTCTTTACGTTTCTCACTAGTGGCCACAACAGAACCATTGCCGGGGAGAGCAAGACCTAACATCTCCATTAAACAGTTCATCGAATTGGCTGTAAACATACCAGAACAAGAACCACAGGTAGGGCATGCATTATTTTCGATATCTTTAAACTCTTCTTCTGACATTTTACCAGATTTAAAGGCACCAACCCCTTCGAAAACAGAGCTTAACGATAACTGTTTTCCACTGGAGCTTGTTCCTGCTTCCATCGGACCGCCAGACACAAATACGGCTGGGACATTGGTACGGGCAGCAGCCATCAGCATGCCAGGTGTGATCTTGTCACAATTGGGGATATAAAATACCCCATCAAACCAATGGGCATTAATTACCGTTTCTGCACTGTCAGCGATTAATTCACGACTGGGCAAGGAATAACGCATGCCGATATGTCCCATGGCAATCCCGTCATCAACACCAATCGTATTGAATTCAAATGGAATACCACCGGCTTCAATAATCGCTTCCTTCACGACCTCAGCAAATTCACGTAAATGGACATGACCTGGAATAATATCAATATAGGAATTACAAACGCCAATAAAAGGTTTGCCCCAATCTTTCGCTTTTACCTTTCCTGTCGCGTATAAAAGACTGCGATGCGGGGCGCGATCTACCCCAATTTTAATCGTATCACTTCTCATTTGTACATCCATCCTTAAATTAATAGTTAATATTCTATATTTTATAAGGATAGTTGTCTGCTGTCAATAGTGTTGTATGATGTATTTTATGAAAAATGTATTTACTAGAGGCTATTGTTAAAAAAATGACGGACAAAGTCAGGAAAAAACTCCCACTTTGTCCGTCATTAAATCTTACGACATTCTCAAACTTATTCAATTCCTAATTCTCGCATCGCATGTAAAATATGAATTTTCATGGCGCTTTTGGCCCCTTCAGGATTACGATGTTTCATAAACTCCATAATCATATGGTGATCATGGATGGTATCTTTGACGGCTAATTCTCTTTTAGTGGATAGAATAACCCCTTTGTTGATTGCCTGATAAATAACCGGCATCAGCTTTTCCATAAATTCATTATGGGTCGCCTTTACAATGGCTTGGTGAAATTGCTGTTCCACTTCTGTCCGGTCCTCTTTGGCTTTGATTTTCTGTTCTATCTGCATGCCGTAATCCAAAATCCGTTTTAATTCTGTTTCACTGGCTCGAACTGTCGCATAGTAGGCGGCGTCCGGCTCAAATATCAATCGCATTTCGTATAAATCCCGTGCATTGATTTTTGCTTCTGTAAGCTCGCCAAAGGTTTCCAGATTATCAGTATCAACATTTTCTTTGATATATGTTCCTTTTCCACGTCTGATTTCTACGATACCATTAGCCACTAAGATACGAATGGCTTCCCGAAGCGTGGTTCGGCTGATATTTAATTCCCCTGATAACTCATTTTCGTTGGGAAGCTTATCACCAGGTGCAAATCTTTTCTCTATGGCGATCATCGACATCATATCGTCGGCTACACTATCAGATAATCTTTTTTGCTGCATATTCTCTATCACCCTGTTTTAGTATAACATAGCTGGAACATTTAGCGTTCTCATAGTTAATTCGCCTGCAAATAAGTCCACACAGCATTGGTGAATAATTGTACCTGGGCTTTGGTCGAATTTTCTTCAAACAAGGATAGGAATGGCTTCAAAAGGTTTTGCACGACAATTTTTCGAATGCGATCTCGTTTTAATTCGGATAACATGGTATCAAATAAGTCCTGTTGCTCCTCATTAAAATCAAGATGTGCTTGCAGTTGATCAGCCATTTCTAAAAGCTCAGGGAGTGTGATGATTTGTTTGTGTACATTCGATTGCAATAAATCGATGGCGCTATTATTTAAAAAAGTACTTCCTCTCTGTTCCATCTGCGCGAGTAAAATTTCTACATAAGACAGTAAGGTTTCAATTAATTCTTTTAGAGAGAAGCGGCTGTTGGTAATATTCAAGGTGAACAGCATATACTGCAGCATGCCAAAGTATAATACGGTTGCCTCGGTGGCATATTCCCTGATATCTTCGCCCATCACATCGACTAAACGATTGGCCATCCATTCCATTTCAATCGTACGATGCTGTAAAACCAGTTTTTTTAAATCGGAATTATCGGAGGATAAGATGTTCTCAAACAATGCACGTAAATTATTTTCTTCATTTAGCTTCATAATTACAGTGATTTGCTCCACCAGTACGCTGCGATCCTTCTCATCTTTGCCAATTTGGATGGCTACTCGTTGTTGACTGGCGTCATAACGAATATTCTCTAATATTTCAACAAGACAATCATTTTTAGAAGAAAAATAATTATAAAAAGTTCCTTTTGATATCTCTGCTTTATCGATAATTTCCTGAATCGATGTTTCCTGGAATCCTTTATCAATAAACAGTCTTAACGCAATGTCGGCTACTTTTCTTTTGCGTTGATTCATCTAGCATCACCTGATCTTTCTCTATCGTCTAGTATACAATTCTAATAGATAAAAAACAATTTTTTGAACTGAAAGTATAAAAACCTTGAAAAAAATGTACGGTAGGTATAATATATAAAAGTGCTCATTATTTTAAAGAAAGATAAGAGGGATGTTTGATGGATTCACAAGTAAATAAAGCATCTTATACGATGCTTGCTATTTTGTTTGTTGGGGCGTTTGTTTCTTTTTTGAATAATTCGTTATTAAATGTAGCTCTTCCGTCGATTATGGTTGATTTAGGGTTGGATAACTACTCAACGGTACAATGGTTGGCTACCGGTTATATGCTGGTAAGCGGGATTCTTATTCCGGCTTCAGCTTTTTTGATTACACGTTTTTCTAATCGGAATTTGTTTATTACGGCAATGTCCATCTTTGCGTTAGGTACGGCTTTGGCGGCATTTGCACCTAATTTCGGTGTTTTATTAGCAGGGCGTATGGTGCAGGCCGTTGGATCTTCCGTTATGGGACCATTATTAATGAATATTATGTTAGTCAGCTTTCCACGAGATAAACGTGGTACAGCGATGGGCGTGTTTGGCATGGTAATGATAGCTGCACCGGCAATTGGCCCAACGCTATCAGGCTATATTGTGGAATATCACCATTGGCGTCTGCTTTTTGAAATGATTTTGCCATTATCCATTATTAGTCTAGGTTTAGCCATTTGGAAATTCCGTAATGTGATGGAACAGGATAAACAGGCAAGTCTGGATTATTTCTCCTTAGTGCTATCTAGCTTAGGCTTTGGTGGTGTTTTATATGGAGTCAGTAATGCGAGTGCGGATGGCTGGGGCGATACCATCGTATTAACTACCTTGATAGTTGGTGTTATTTCTTTAGTTTTATTTGTTATCCGACAGCTAAAAATGGATAAGCCATTGTTAGATTTACGGCCTTATAAATATCCAATGTTTAGCTTGGCTTCTATTATTATGGTAGTTAATGCTGTTGCCATGTTTTCTGGTATGATTTTGACACCTGCTTATGTGCAGGATGTTCGTGGTATTTCACCTATGCATTCCGGTTTAATGTTATTACCAGGTGCATTGATCATGGGGATTATGTCACCAATTACGGGAAAATTATTTGATAAGTTTGGTCCACGTGTTTTAGCTTTTGTGGGGCTTACTGTTACAGGGGTATCGACATTTATGCTTGCCCATGTACAGCTTGATTCAACGTATACCTATATTGTAGTCGTTTATGCATTGCGGATGTTAGGAATGTCAATGGTGATGATGCCAATCATGACAAATGGCTTGAATCAATTGCCAACCAGCTTAAATCCACATGGTACGGCGATTAATAATACAGCACAACAAGTATCTGGTGCGATTGGTACTGCAGTTATGATTACGATTATGAACTCCGTTGCTACATCTGAAGGAGAAAGCTTAATGCAGGGTGTGGATCCAGCCACGGTAACAGACGCCACCATGATGTCGATGTCACAGCAAGCATTGTTGGCAGGGATTCAATATTCCTTTTATGTGGCATTGGGAATAAATATTGTGGCTTTAATCTTGTCCTTATTTATGAAACGAGTCGATACAAGTGATAAAGCCGTGGAGGAGATAGAAAAAGAAAAGGGTGCTGTCAAACCAGCGGTATCCTAATGGTTAAACCAGCGTGCGCGAACGTCATCATGATGTTTCGTGCACTTTTTTTGTTTACTATTATGATTATATGATTTGGGCGTCATCGGGGAAATGACGCCCAAAATCCGAGGGAGAAGCGCTGAAATGGTCGTCATCATGGAAATGACGCCCAAAATCCGAGGGAGAAGCGCTGAAATGGGTGTCATAACGGAAATGACGGCCAAAATCGGAGGGAAAAGCGCTGAAATGGTCGTCATATCGGAAATGACGGCCAAAATCCGAGAAAAAAGCGTCGAAATGGTCGTCATCATGGAAATGACGGCCAAAATGGAAGGGGAAAGCGCTGAAATGGTCGTCATCACGGAAATGACGGCCAAAATCGGAGAGGGAAGCGCTGAAATGGTCGTCATCATGGAAATGACGGCCAAAATCGGAGAGAAAAGCGTCAAAATGGTCGTCATATCGAAAATGACGGCCAAAATCCGAGGGAGAAGCGTTGAAATGGGTGTCATCTCAGTAATAACGCCAAGCATACATGCTATAATACAAGAAAAAACCGAGTAAAGATACTCGGCTTTTTTAATGAAAATAGTTGCTTAAGGCATTGGTGACTGCCTGTCCAATGTTAGATTGATAGCTTTCGGTTTGAATAACCTCGATATCATGCGGGTTGGTAATAAAGCCTAATTCAAGTAATAATGCCGGGTTGTCATTGTTACGCAATACATGCAGGCTTTCGTGCATCACGCCGCGATCTGTCAAATCAACATGTTCTGCAAGCGACTGCTGCATCTGATAGGCAAATGATTGATCACTATCATTCGTATAATAAGTACTGATTCCATTGACTAATCGCAATGGATTGGCATTGTAATGAAGACTTATAAATGCATCGGTATGATAGCTGTGACTAATATTTACCCGTTCTTCTAAACTAATAAAGGTATCATTCGATCGAGTGAGGATGGCATTTGCGCCTGCACTTTCCAAATCACTCGCAATTTGGTTGGCGGCTATCATGGCAAGATCTTTTTCTTGGTTGCCATACAAACCAATGGCACCGGGATCATGACCGCCATGACCAGGGTCAAGCACGATATTATATCCGCTTAAGTCCCCATCACCATTATTTTCCGTGCGAGCAACCTGTTCTACCTCTGCACTTTCTGACTGTGTCGTTTCATTAGAGGAAGAGGACTGGCTGTCATTGGCACTGTCACTCGTTAACCAACGAGCAACCCATCCTGTAGATCCATCGTTTAATTGGACTTTAATCCAATCACTTTGCGTTTCAACGACGGAGAACTTATCCCCGTTTGTGGCAAAGTTTATGATGGAATTACTGGTATCAGGTCCGGAACGTATTCTGGTGCCTTCTGCTTGCACAGTGATTTCTTTACTGCTGGTTGTTTCGACGGCAGTTTCGGAATCAGAAGCAAATAGATACTGTGACGCTACCCAGCCGCTTTGGCCATTTACGTAGGTTTGGTACCAACCATGCTTTTCTTGGAATACTTTAATCTTATCCCCGGCCTGGAGTTTTCCGATGACATCGCTATTACTAGCTGGTTCTTCACGAACAAGAAGAACTGAGGCGTCTACCTCGTATACTTTTTCCTGCGCAAATACGGTGGCAGGCAGTATAAAGAAAAAACATAAGATGCTAAAACCAACTATTTTTTTCATCTCATCTCCCCATTCTATATCTATTAAAAATCTATATCCCATTGTACCCTATTTTAAAAAAAATAAACATGAAATATTAGGGAATTGTTCAATGTACTTGAAAGGATAGCGCTGTTGATTATCTGTCATGACTACTTTAAATGTAATAGATGCGGTCGGTAGCATTTCCTAGTATAATAAAATAATATGGTATTTTTTGAATAGGAGCGTTTTTTTGTGAAGAATCAGTCATTTGTTCAAACATCCTTGGAAACAATGCAGTGGTTTATTTTCTTTTTGGCTAGTTCGGTGGCTTTGCCGATCGTGATCGGGGCCGTTTTTCATATGGATTTCCACCAGATTGCTGGTTTAATGCAGCGTACTTTTTTTATTGTTGGTCTTGCTTCCCTGCTGCAAGGTCTATTCGGTCATCGTTTGCCGATCATGGAAGGACCGGCGGGAATATGGATCAGTATTTTTACTGTCATGGCCGCAACGGGTTTACAGAGTGGGGAAGGTCTTGATCATACCTTGCGTTTATTACAGACAACCATGATCTTTACAGGGATCTTCTTAGTATTAATTGGTGTTTTTCGTATCTCGCAAAAAATATTACCAATTTTCACTCCATTAGTTACTGGCACCTTCTTCTTATTATTAACGGTTCAATTGAGCGGTACTTTTTTGGAAGGTATGCTGGGGTTACAAGGAGAAGCAGAGAATATCCAAGTAAAGGAAGCTGGTCTTGCCTTTCTAACTTTTTTTATTGTATTGGGTTTGTCTACTTTTGCTAAAGGTTGGTTAAGCAGTTATTCTATGTTTATAGGTATTATTGCCGGATGGATATTATTTGTGCTGATTGGGGGATCTTCTCCGCAGTTAGAAAGTGTGTCTTTTTTTGCTGTGCCGGAATTATTCGCCTTTGGAATGCCTGTATGGGATTTGAGTGTGGTACCTGTTGCTTTGATTACCTCGATTATATTAATATCTAATGTGGTTGCTTCTGTAGTAGCGATTGAACAAACATTAGGTGCCAAAACAAATAGCCCCTTAGCGGTAAACCGAGGGACGATCTTGTCAGGTGTTAACCATGGTGTAGCTGGTGTATTCTCTGGCATTGCCAATGTGCCGTTAGCAACTTCAGCTGGCTTTATTGGTTTGACAGGACAGAAAAGAAAAAAACCTTTTATCTATGCGTCGTTGATCTTATTGATTATTGCGTTTTTTCCACCAATTGTTTCGTTTATCTCCAGCATTCCGGCACCGATTGCCAATGCAGCCTTGATGGCATCATTCATTCAATTGGTTAGTTTGGGTATTCATAATGTGACGCTGCAGCCTTTAGATAACCGGAAAGTTACGATTGTAGGTATTGCCTATTTAATTGGAATGGGCACGATGTTTTTACCGGCAGAGGTGTTCTCCAATCTGCCATCTATTGTGCAGAATGTGATGAGCAATGGGCTGTTAGTCGGTGTGACGTTAGTTATTTTGATCGAACAATTATGGCGTGAGAAAAAAACGTCTGGAAAGGAGAATGAGTCATGAAAGCAGTCATAGCAAAACAACCAGGAGGAGCTGAACAATTAGTTTATCAAGAAATGCCAGGCCCAACCATGTCAGATAAAGATGTCTTAATCGATGTTTATGCGTCTGCTGTGAACCGTACCGATATCTTGAATCGTGAAGGGAAGTCTGGGTATGCAGAGAATCCGATAATTGGAATTGAGGTAGCTGGTGAGGTTGCTGATCCGAATGGTCATAGTCACTGGAAGAAAGGGGATCGAATAATGGGTTTGGTGAACGGCGGTGCCTATGCAGAACAAGTGGTAATGCCTGCCGACCGAGTGATGCCTATTCCAGATCGCTTGTCGTTTGAAGAGGCTGCTGCAATCCCTGAGGTATTCCTGACTGCTTTTCAAACATTGTATTGGATCGGTGATTTGCAACGTAGTGAAAAGGTATTGATTCACGCTGGCGCCAGTGGAGTGGGTACAGCTGCGATCCAGTTAGCGCGTGTCCTTTCTGATGCAGAAATTTTCACAACGGCAGGGACAGCAGAGAAATTAGCTTATTGTAAACAGTTAGGCGCGAATGAGACCATTCCGTATAAAGAAGTAGATTTTGCTGACGTTATCACCAAGATTACAGATGGTGAAGGTGTTTCCTTGATTTTAGATTTCATTGGAGCCAGCTACTGGCAGAAAAATATGCAGAGTATTGCCGTGGATGGCCGCTGGGTGCTGATTGGTGTACTAGGTGGAAGTAAGGTGGAACAGATTTCTTTAATGGATGTCATGGCAAAGCGAATCCAATTGACAGGTACCTTGTTAACCCCAAGAAGTGATGCCTATAAAGCAAGACTTACGAGAGATTTTATCGAACGGGCGCTTCCATACATGGAACAGGGCAAGTTGCAGCCAGTTATTGATACGGTTTATCCAATGGAAGAAGTAGCTGATGCCCATCGTCATATGGAAGCCAATAAGAATATTGGTAAGCTGATTTTGCAGGTGCGAACATCATAAAATAGAGAATAAAAACAACTTGCTATCGTTAAAAAAGTCAGGTCCATATTATGAGTGCAGCCTGCTTTTATTGCGCTAAATACGATGAGGTAACTAGTGTTAAATAGAGGCAGCGCATCTGCTAGTATATGCTATAATAATCACAGAATGGAAAGGAAGTGGGGATAAAATGATGACAATAGTAGCGCTGACACCGATTTTAGCAGTATTCTTATTTCTTGTCTTACTACGTATGCCAGCGATGAAAGCGATGCCAATTAGCCTGCTGATTACAGGAGTTTTGGCATTTTTCTATTGGAAAGTCCCCTTATTACAAATTAGTGCTTCCATAATTGAAGGAGTGTTGATTGGTATATCTGTTCTGTATATTGTATTTGGTGCGATTTTATTATTAAATACGTTACAGAAAAGCGGGGCTATTGGTACGATTCGTAACTTCTTTATGGGAGTAACTCCTGATAGGAGGGTGCAAGTTATTTTAATTGCATGGCTATTTGGTGCTTTTATCGAAGGAGCAGCGGGGTTTGGTACACCAGCGGCGATCGTGGCACCATTATTGGTAGTCTTGGGCTTCCCTCCTTTGGCTGCCGTTGTACTAGCATTAATAGCGAACAGTGTGCCGGTATCGTTTGGAGCGGTAGGAACACCGATTATTGTTGGTGTTGGACAAGGTTTGGTAGAAGGTGGCTCGCTTGCTCAAGTCGCCGCTTTATTCTTAGGAGATATTAGCATTGGAGAATATACGCGCGTGATTGCTAGTCAAGTGATGCAATTTGACCTAATCACTGGTACACTCATGCCGTTAGTATTGGTCGTGCTATTAAGCCGCTTTTTTGGCAAGGATAAATCTTGGAAAAAGGCGTTTGAATTATGGAGATTTGCTCTTTATGCTGGGTTTAGTTTTACGATTCCAGCCTTCCTGGTAGCCGTTTTTGTAGGACCGGAATTTCCATCGATCATCGCCGGTTTAGTGGGATTATTACTGGTATTGTTTGCTGTTAAAAGAGGCTGGATGATGCCTGATGAGCCATGGCAATTTCCGCCACGCGAAGATTGGTCAAAAGAATGGCTGGGAGATTTACCAATCGCCAAGCAGGAAAAAGTAAAGGAAATGAATTTATTAAAGGCTTGGTTACCCTACTTATTATTGGGCATATTATTAATTATCACGCGTGTAGAAGAACTGCCGGTTAAGGGCTGGCTTAATAATGTGACTGTCGGCTGGGAGAACATCCTTGGCACTTCGATTTCAGCGGTATTTGAACCCTTGTATTTACCAGGTACTGTTTTTTTAATCGTTGTTCTTATTACTATCATTTACCACCAGGTATCATTTCGAGCATTTGGTCAGGCCTTTGCTACTTCCGGAAAAACTTTAATCGGCACAGCTATTACCTTGTTTACAGCTGTTCCTATGGTAAGAATTTTTATCAATTCTGGATTGAATGAAGCTGGATTAGAAAGTATGCCTATTGAATTAGCGCATCAAGCGGCTGTTTTAATTGGTACAGGTTGGCCAATCATGGCACCATTTATTGGTGTGTTAGGTTCGTTTATTTCAGGGAGTGCAACATTTAGTAATATGATGTTTTCCTTATTCCAATTTTCGGTAGCGGATAAAGCAGGAGTTGATCCAACCCAAATTGTTAGTTTACAGATCATAGGATCAAATGCAGGAAATATGATTTGTGTTGTGAATGTGGTAGCCGCTGCATCCGTGGTTGGTCTAGTTGGAAAAGAAGGGGTAATCATTCGAATGACTATGATCGCCATGTTCGTTTATGCTGGGTTAGCTGGTGTGCTTGGATACGTATTCTCTTTATGGTGAGTCGACTCTTGTTCATCTATGCTTGACAAGTGCTTTAACCCTTGGTGGAACGAGTTCTGTCTGTGCGGAAATCGCTTGCGTCTGCCTTGAATTTTTGTTTCGTATTATTTCTAATATTTCGAATATTATATTTTTTCTTTGGCATGTTATTCTACCTCCCTTATATTGTTACCTGCATTAATAAGGTGCCCAATTTTTCAGTGGTTATGTAGAGCAAAAAGGAGGAGTACTCCAAATGTTGTTTTGTGAGATCAGCCATTAATACACCCACACACCTAGAAAATTATCCCGATCATACAGAAGTTGGACGGTAAACTGCGATTCAGTCAGCAGTTCGTATGTTTTTATAAGATAAAAGACTGGATATATTTATTCTGTTTTTGTGCTCGTTTATTTCATTGAGTTCTTTTTCACGTCTATAACTTTTCTGCAATAATCTGTAACAAGCATAAGGATGATACTATAACATAAAAAATCGATTAACTAGTAACACTCAATTTAGTGATTTCACAAGATTTCAAGATTATTTTACCACTCATTTACTACTGTGGAATGAACTTTAATGTGAAAAAAATCACCAAACAGATCAGCTGCTTTTCTAAAAATACAACGGAGCCGATTCTTCAAATACTTAAGCATTTCTGTTCATGCCACTTTAAATCATAACATAATGATGAGGGTTCACGTATTTAGATTTCTTTACAAACGATTGACTTATATATCGCACCTCGATATAATAAAAGAAATATATGTATCGAGGTGCGATATAGTGATGAATTCAAAAATTAAAAAGATATATGTTCCAATGACCGAAACAGCCTTTTATATTTTATTATCCCTGCAGTCTTCTCGATATGGTTATCTTATTATGCAGCATGTTGAGGAATTAACAAATGGTCGTATCAAACTTGGAGCAGGGACTTTATATGGTAGTTTAGCGAAAATGCAGAAGGATGGACTGATTGAGATTGTAAGGATAGAAGATAAGCGAAAGATTTATCAAGTAACGGACCTTGGTAATCAGCTGTTGCGTATCGAAAAAGAAAGAATTATAGAACTATACAAAAATACAGAAAGGATTGAGGACTGATGGAGAAGAAGGTGTTCAAATTTTTCACCGTGGATAATTTTGAAAAGGAGGAAGCATATTTAAGGAAGATGGCACAGAAAGGCTGGCATTTTAAACGTTATCAAGGATTTAGATACTACTTTGAAAAAGGTGAGCCACAAGACGTGTATTACCGTATCGACTGTCACAGTCCAGGTGATGGAGACAGAGATGATTATATACAGTTTTTTGAAGATAGTGGCTGGTCACCAGTTTTTTTCTATCCTATATTTGACGTAGAATGGACTTATTTTCGCAAAAGCAGCAACCATTCTGGAATTACAGAAATATATACAGATTCTACATCAAAAATCAGTCTGTTTCGTAAAATAAGAAAAAGATGGAGCTTTTTGGGAATATTTATTTTCACTTGTATGATTATACTTTCGCTTCTAAGTGGTATAACGCTTGAAAGACCCTTTCTATTATTATTTCTTGCAATTGTAGTAGGAAGCTTTATTCTCTTATATAGCAAAATGATATTTAATTTGACGAGAAAAATTCAAAAGCTACAACAATAATTTTCTGTTATCTTTTTCTTATGACAGGTGGAACGATTTTTGCATGGATTAACCGTTGTGATATCTGCTATGCTTCCCATATCAAAGGCGATGCATGTCTTGCAGTACCTAGAACTCTTTATGCTTTTCGTGATAACCATTATTGAGTCATTTTCTAGCGGAGCATATTCCCGCAGCGCTTGTTTCGCACAGATAAAGCGATCAAACTCACTACTCAGGAAAGGGCTCTACTTAACATAATCCGTCTTATCGATAGTCAGTATCCACATTAGCAGTAAAGGACCAGGCGAAAATTGCCTGGTTTTTTAACAAAAAATAAGACTTTGAAGTTTCGTTCAAATAAAGTAGGGGAATATAAAAAATAGGTATTTCGCGATCCTATGATGGATAGTCATTCTCCTTATTTTATCATGGAAAAATTCCAATTCTGGAAAAATAATTTTCAAAAATGGAATTTAATACTGTTTTTGCTTGACATAGACAGCTTTTTCCTTTAAGATTTGAGTATAATATTACATTAGTATTTCATTTTTATTACATGAATGTGTCACTTTGTGTAAGGTTAATGTTATACAATGTATGTATCAGTGGCAATACGAAGCAATTGCCCTTGATACCAATAAGGTTATAATAGGAATACCTGTCTTTTCTAACACATTAGCCATAACTTAGCGACTGTTAAGTCATATCAGGCTACCAAGTCTTACCTTCCAAAATTATGTCGTACTCTCTTAAATTCTGCAACGTGTACAATCGATTTCGTTTCTTTCTTTTGTTTCAAATGATTTCCAGATCTATAAGTGGTGAGTACATTGAAATCTGTAAATGTAGAGTCAAAGGAAGATTGAAATCACATTAGCATAAGTTTAAATGTATGCGCTTTCCGTTTTGCTGATATAGCCTTTTGACAGAACTATACTACTCTTAGCAATCTAAACAAGAGTTGTATAGTTTTATTTAAAATAGGGGTGTATAAATTGTCATTTTGGTAAACAAGATCACATTAGTGAGGCAACTATTATATTACCCAAGCCATCTGGCGTTATATATCAGCGAATGCATAGTGGGGGGAGATGGGATTTTCCTATTTAGTAAAAGCTTGAGAACTTATAACGGAGGGAGTGCTGTCGATGGGCTATCAAGAAACATATGAACAATGGAAAGAGGAAAAGGATTTAGACCTGTTATTAAGACAACAACTAGACATGCTTGCCGAAGATCAGGAACAACTAGAGGATGCTTTTGCGGTACCATTAGAATTTGGTACGGCTGGCATGAGAGGGCTTATAGGCCCTGGTATTAATCGAATGAATATGTATACTGTAAGACAAGCTACAGAAGGATTAGCACGTTTTATCGAAGCGCAATCAAACACAGCTAAATCAAAAGGAGTAGTGATCGCTTACGATTGTCGCCACATGTCACAGGAATTTGCACTAGAGGCTGCAAAAACCTTGGCAGCACATGACATTGTCACTTATGTGTTCGAGGATTTACGACCAACACCGGAACTTTCCTTCGCGGTAAGACATTTAGGGACTGTTGCGGGCATTATGATAACCGCTTCACACAATCCGGCTGCATACAATGGTTACAAGGTTTATGGTGAGGTTGGCGGTCAAATGCCCCCGGATGAAGCCGATAGGTTAACGGAGTTTGTGCGCGCTGTAGAAAATCCACTGCAAATTGCTGTCCTGTCCGAACAAGAGGCTAAGGAAAAAGGATTATTAACCATCATTGGTGCGGAAATAGACCGTATCTATTTGGAAAATGTGAAAACAGTAACGGTTGACCCAGCACTTACTAAACAGGCTGGGAAAGATTTGAAACTGGTTTTTTCGCCATTGCATGGAACAGGCAAAATGCTTGGAGAAAAAGCATTAAGGCAAGCTGGTTTTGAAGGTTTTTCTTTGGTGCCTGAGCAAGCGGTTGCCGACCCTAATTTTTCTACCGTGAAGTCGCCTAATCCAGAAGAACATTCTGCTTTTGAATATGCGATTAAATTGGGCAAGGAACAACAGGCGGAGCTGCTTGTTGCGACAGATCCTGACGCCGATCGTCTTGGTGTCGCCGTCAGAATGCCCAATCAGGAGTACGAGGTGTTATCAGGCAATCAAATCGGCGCATTGATGGCAGAATATATCTTAAGGACACGCCAACAGGCAGGGACGTTACCGAAAAATGCGACGATTTTGAAATCGATTGTTTCTAGTGAACTCGCGACAGCTATTGCGGAAAAGTATGATACGAGGTGCGTTAGCGTACTAACAGGGTTTAAATTTATTGCTGAAAAAATGGAACAATATGAAATAGATCAATCACAAACCTTCATGTTCGGTTTTGAAGAGAGTTACGGCTATTTAGTGAAACCGTTTGTTCGTGATAAGGACGCGATTCAAGCGCTAGTTATGATTGCAGAAGTAGCAGCATATCATAAAAAACAAGGAAAAACACTTTATGACGCTTTGCAGTCAATTTTTGAAACATTCGGATATTATAGTGAAAAAACCATATCGGTGACCATGCCAGGGGTTAAAGGTTCAGCAAAGATTGCAGCCCTTATGAAGCAATTGCGCAAAGATCCACCAAGGGAGTTTGGTGGAGAACTAGTGATACAAGTGGAAGATTATCAGCATTTGATCAAAACCTTTTTAGATGGAAACTCAGAAGATATCAATGCACCTGTCTCCAATGTATTAAAGTACACGTTATCTGATCATAGCTGGGTCGCCATACGGCCTTCAGGAACAGAGCCTAAGGTCAAATTTTACATCGCCGCGGTAGCGATTGATGCGGAGGAGGTTGAAGAAAAGATTACTAAATATGAATCTACTATTTCCAAACTAATAGAATCAATCGAGTAGTCTTCCTGCTCTTGACAAAACGGAGCAATGTCAAAGAAGTTGTAGAAAATGCTACTAGCCTCCTGATGGATCTCAGGTGAAAACTAAAACGTTTATGATGGGGTGGCAATATGCAAAGAAACGAACAAACTCGTGAAGCATTAGAAAGATTTCAATCTGGTGAGAACTTCTATAGTCACCATCTATTTGGTTATCATCATGACGTGCAGGATGAGCAAACAGGATTTATATTTAGGGTGTGGGCACCTCATGCTCAACAAGTATGGCTGGTAGGAACATTTAATGATTGGAACGATTCCTTACCAATGGAGAAAAATGAAGAATACGGCTGTTGGGAAATATTTACGACCATAGCGAAAGAACAAGATTTATATAAATACAAAATCCGTCAAGCAGATGGCAGAGAAATTCTCAAGATCGATCCCTTTGCCATAGCTTTTGAGGAGAGACCAGGCAGTGCAAGTGTTATTCGTGCCATTCCCGAACGAAAATGGAAGGATGGTCTATGGTTCACCCGGAAAAAACGCTCCAATTTTTTCAAACGTCCGATCAATATTTATGAAGTTCATGCTAGCTCATGGAGACATCATGAGGATGGTACGCCGTATACCTTTCAACAATTGACGGAAGAACTAATTCCTTATGTAAAAGAAATGGGCTATACCCATATCGAATTTATGCCGCTCATGGAGCACCCGCTTGGCGCCTCATGGGGATATCAACTAGTTGGTTATTTTGCCTTAAGTTCCTATTATGGTACCCCTGAAGAGTTTCAAGCATTCGTTGAATCTTGTCATATCCAGAATATTGGCGTATTAGTCGATTGGGTTCCAGGCCATTTCTGCGTAAACGAGGAAACGTTACCTCGTTATGATGGAACTCCGCAGTTTGAGTATCAAGATCTACAACGAGCCCAGAATATTCGCTGGGGTTCGGTAAATTTTGATTTAGGTAAACCACAAGTACAAAGCTTTCTGATATCCAGTGCCATATTCTGGTTGGAATTTTACCACCTTGATGGAATTAGGGTGGACGCTGTATCTAATATGCTGTATCTGGATTATGATGAGGGATCATGGCAACCAAATCATGAAGGTGGCAATCGTAACTTGGAAGGATACTACTTTTTGCAAAAGTTGAACGCCGTCATTAAATTGGCACATCCAGAAGCCATGATGATCGCTGAAGAGAGCTCATCAGATACGAAGATTACTGGATTGATCGAAACGGGAGCACTAGGTTTTGATTACAAATGGAATATGGGCTGGATGAATGACGTATTGCGTTTCTATCAAATGGACCCTCTTTTTCGCAAGGATCACATTTCCTTAATGACCTTTTCTTTTATGTACATGATGGATGAGAATTATATTCTGCCTTTATCACATGATGAAGTGGTACATGGAAAAAAGAGCTTAATGCACAAAATGTGGGGAGATCGTTATAAACAATTTGCTCAGCTTCGTAATCTATACACCTATTTACTGACACATCCCGGAAAGAAACTATTGTTTATGGGCAGTGAATGGGGGCAATTTTTGGAATGGAAGTATGATGAAGGGTTAGAATGGCGTGATTTGCAAGACGATTTGAATCATAAAATGCAGCACTTCACTCGTCATATCAATCATTTATATAAAGCAGAATCAGCATTATGGGAATTAGAAGAGACCCAAGATACATTAACCATCATTGATGCCGATAATCGAAATGAAACGGTATTGAGTTTTATCCGCCAAGGGAAAAAGAAGAAGGATTTCCTGATTGTTATCTTCAATATGACCCCGATAGAACGTAAAGACTTCCCGATCGGTGTGCCTTATCCGGGAGTATACGAAGAAATTCTCAATACAGAAAAAGAAGAATTTGGCGGTACATGGGTGAGAAACAATGAAGATTGTCAAAGTGTACAAGAACCATTCAAAGCATTTGACCAGCAGATTCGAACCATCGTTCCGGCACTAGGAGCACTCCTGTTACGACCGAAAAAAATCCAAATGAAAAAAAAGCAAAAACCCGGTAAATAATTGTTCCCACCCAGCATACACTTTAAAGTTGGCAAGATGAAAGAATCCATAGATATTAAGCCACAGAAGGGAGGCAGGTGGAAGAATTCTTTCACCGTATATTATGAAAAACGGGATGCTTGCAATGATTCTTGCTGGGGGTAAAGGTACCCGCCTAGGCAAACTGACACAGAAAAATGCGAAACCAGCAGTTCCTTTTGGAGGACGTTACCGTATTATTGATTTTACGTTAAGTAATTGTGCCAATGCCGGTATTAAAAATGTTGGGGTCGTTACACAATATCAGCCATTAGGGTTAAACAAACATATTGGGAATGGGGCCAGTTGGGGTTTGGATGGTATTAATTCCAGTGTCACCATTTTACAGCCGTTTTCCAGTTCAGAGGGAGGGAAATGGTTTGATGGTACAGCTCATGCCATTTACCAAAATATGTCCTATATCGATGAAATGGATCCGGAATATATCTTAGTGTTGTCAGGTGATCATATTTATAAGATGGACTATGAAGAGATGTTAGAAACGCATAAAAAGAATCATGCCTCATTAACGGTAGCCGTGCTTGAGGTTCCCATTAAGGAAGCTTCGCGCTTCGGGATTATGAATACAGATGAAAATGACCGCATTATAGAGTTTCAGGAAAAACCGCAAGAACCCAAGAATAATCTCGCCTCCATGGGGATCTATATCTTTGACTGGCAACAACTACGTAGTGTATTGCTGAACAGTTATTCGAAGGACGATCAAATGCTTGATTTTGGTAAACATGTGATTCCTGCCTACTTAGAGAGTGGTGAGAATGTGTTTGTCTATCGCTTTGATGGATATTGGAAGGATGTTGGAACGATTGATTCGTTGTGGGAAGCGAATATGGAATTTATTGATCCTGCGATGAATTTGGATATTCGAGATAAAAACTGGCGCGTATATTCTAAAAATACGATATCACCGCCTCATTTTTTAACGGATACAGCATCTGTGAAGGAATCATTGATTGTTGATGGCTGTTATGTGGCAGGGCGAATTGAACGGAGTATCTTATCCAACGATGTTCAAGTAAAAGAAGGTTCCACGATTAGGGAAAGCTTCATTATGCCAGGGGCGTCTATTGGCAAGAATGTGACGATCAATCGGGCAATTATTGGTGAATATGCCGTAGTAGGGGATAATACAGTGATTGATGGCAGTGAAGAAATTGGTGTAGTTGGCGATTCTGAAGTGATTGGAGTGACGATCGATGAGGACTAACAAAATGTGTGCTGTGTTAGGGAATATTCAACGTTACAACGCCTTATTACCATTAACGAATGAACGACCGCTTGCTACTCTACCAGTAGCTTGTAAATATAGAATGCTTGATTTTCCTTTATCCAGTATTGTGAACGCCAATGTGAATACGGTATTTATGATCTTTAATGAAGGAGAGACGCAATCCGTTTTTGATCATATTGGTGGGGGAAAGGAATGGAATTTAGATGGTATCCATAATCGTTTCTTTATCCATCTCTATCAGGATTTCTTGAAATTAAAGGCACAAAACTTAGAATATTATAATGAATTAATTGGTTATTTAGAGAAATCAAAATCCGAGTATACGGTGTATATGAGCAGTAAGATGCTGTGTAGTATTGACCTGCGCGCCGTCCTTAACATCCATCAAGCTAATCAGAATGAAATGACGGTAGTCTATAAGAAAGTGCAGCCTGATAACGTCTGTGCCACCGATGCCGTGCTGACGATTGAAGAGAACGGAAAGATATCCGAAGTATTCTCTGCCAAGGAAAAAGGGGACACTGAGGATCAAATGAATCTATGTATGGATATTTATATTGTGCAAACAGATTGGTTAATCAATGAGCTGAAAGCCGGTCAACGAGAGGGAGCTACCGTGGACTTACAGGACTTTTTACGTAAGAAGATCCATACCGTCAAAAGCTCTACTTATGAATACACCGGTTATTTGAGTAATATATTTGATATTCCGTCGTATTACAAGGCTTCCATGGATATGTTGAATTCCAAACGATTTAACTCCCTTATGTATTCAAGCCAAAAGATTTATACCAAATTAAAGAATGAAGTTCCAACTTATTATTCGGAAACATCAGAGGTGAATAACAGCCAATTTGCGACAGGAAGCATTGTCGAAGGAAAGGTGGAAGACTCGGTCGTATCCAGAGGTGCTATTATTGAGAAGGATACAGAAGTACTCCACTCCATCATCATGCCAAGTGCCGAAATTCGTTCGGGTGCCTCCATTCAATTTGCGATATTAGATAAGAACGTCGTAGTAGACGCAGGTGTTAAGATTGCCGGGACAAAAGAAGAACCCGTGGTCATACCAAAGGGTACACATGTGACTAACCATATCTTGGAGGGACAAACGCAATGAAAGTACTGTTTGCAAGTACTGAATGTGCTCCGTTTTTTAAGACGGGTGGACTTGGTGATGTAATTGGAGCTCTACCGAAAGAATTAGCGAAAAAAAATACGGAAGTAGCTGTGGTGCTTCCGTATTTTTCGCAAATGCCATCAGCCTATCAAGAGGCATGCAAGGATTTATTTTCTTTTACAGTAAATGTTGGCTGGCGAAAACAATACGCTGGTGTGAAGCACCTAAAAATCAAAGATGTCGATTATTATTTTGTGGATAGTCTCTACTATTTTGCTCGCGACGGTTTGTATGGTTATTACGATGACGGGGAACGCTTCGCCTTTTTCCAGATGGCCGCTATTGAGCTGATGGAACATATCGAATTTATACCAGATATTTTGCATGTAAATGATTATCATACGGCGATGATACCGTTTCTGCTAAAAGAAAAGTATCGCTGGATTAATGCCTATCAATCGATTCGTACTGTTCTGACAATTCATAATATGGAATTTCAAGGAAGATTTAGTCCTAGTATTCTCTCTGATTTGTTCGGTATGGGTATGGAGCGATATTATGACGGTGCCGTACGTTTTGACGATGATGTGAATTTCTTGAAGGCAGGTATACAGTATGCGGACCGAGTGAATACCGTTAGTCCCTCTTATGCGGAAGAAATCCAAACCGCCGAGTTTGGTCACGGATTGGAAGGGATTTTACGGATGGAGCAGCATAAGCTAAGCGGTATTGTTAATGGAATTGATTATGAGATTAATGATCCGGAAAACGATGAGGCCTTATATACCAACTATTCACGCAAGGACACAGACGGTAAACAAAAGAACAAACTGGAATTACAGCGTGCGCTGGGTTTACCGGTTCGGGAAGATGTGCCAGTGATCACTGTTGTCAGCCGCTTAACTCATCAGAAAGGCTTCCGATTAGTGCTACAGGAATTAGAAAACCTATTGCAATTCGATGTGCAATTTGTCTTGCTAGGGACGGGCGATCCTGGTATGGAAGCCGCATTTAAAAGCTTTGGTGAACGGTTTCCTGAAAAATGCTCGGTCCATATCGACTTTGATGTCAGCTTTGCGCAACAGTTATATGCAGGTGCGGATATGTTTTTGATGCCATCTGCTTTCGAACCTTGTGGGTTGTCCCAAATGATTTCGATGCGCTATGGCACCTTGCCAGTTGTTCATGAAGTGGGGGGATTAAAAGATACGGTAAAGCCTTATAATCCGATTGAAAAAAGTGGGACAGGCTTTGGTTTTTCCTCCTTCAAATCTTTTTACTTGATGGAGACTCTTAAGATGGCGATCCAGCTGTACCAGAATGACTCTGAAACTTGGCGAAACCTGATGAGTCAAGCCATGGCAGAAGATTTTAGTTGGGAAAGTTCCAGTGATCGGTACCTTTCTCTGTATCATGAAATAGTATAGTATCATCTGCATGATCGAGTGTTCTGGCGTAACGAAATAGTTATAACAGGAGGGAGATAGTTGTCCTCCCTTCTGCCATATTTAGCCCCCACTATTGTCTGGTGCTAACGTCCGTAATATCCTCGTTACGTCTTACCTTATTCGGAAAATGGCGATCTACTTCGGCTTAGCAACAAAGAATGCAAGGCCTTACATTCAAAAAAGGAGCTAACAGATCATATGGGAATGACAAAAAAAGAATTTAAGCAGGAATTTCAACAGCGTCTTAGGGAGAACTATGCGATGGAGGTGGGAGAAGCAAAGGCGCCAGAACTTTTTAATACATTGGGCGCCGTTCTAAAAGCTAAATATTCCAATGATTGGCGGGACACCTGGAAGAATTATCTTGTGAAAAAGCAAAAACAGGTCTATTATTTTTCTATTGAGTTTTTGCCAGGAAAAATGTTAAAAAGTAATCTATTGAATATGGGCATGCTAAATATGGTACGAGATGCACTAGCAGAAATGGATATTAATCTAGAGGAGCTAGCCGATGTGGAACGAGATATGGCCTTGGGGAATGGTGGATTAGGTCGTTTAGCATCTTGTTTTATGGATTCGATTGCCTCAGGTGGCTTTCCTGGTAATGGGAATGGCATCCGTTATGATTATGGTTTATTTAAACAGCGTTTCGTGGATGGTTATCAGGTAGAATTGCCAGATGAATGGCTTCGTAGCGGTAACATATGGGAATTGAGAAGGGATAGTAAGGCTGTGAATGTGCGTGTTGGCGGCAATGTGTACATGAAAGAAGTAAAAAAAGGCAGGCTCGAACCGGTTTATGAACATGCCCGTGTCTTACGAGCAGTGCCATATGATACGGGGATGGTCGGTTATGACAATGGTGTTGTCAATACGATGCGTCTCTGGTCTGTGGAGATTCCCGCATCAGAAGAAGATAAATATCAAAGCATTCAAAGGAGACGGGAGTTGGAGGATTTAACCGCAGTCCTCTATCCGGATGATTCCAATGAGAGCGGCAGGATCACGCGCTTAACCCAAGAATATTTCTTTGTATCTGCAGGTATTCAAAGTATTATTCGTTATTACAAACAATTAAATGTCCCCATGACTCGTTTAAGTGAATATATTGCGATTCATATTAATGATACCCATCCAGCGCTATGTATCCCGGAAATGATGCGTGTTCTAATGGATGAAAAGAGGCTCACTTGGGAACAGGCATGGGATACGACCGTTAAGGTGATGAGTTATACGAACCATACGATTATGGCAGAGGCATTGGAAAAATGGTCCATCGACTTAATGCAGCGAACGGTGCCAAGAATGTATCAGATTATTGAAGAAATTGATCGCCGTTATGTGCAAAAAATGTCGGATATTCATGAGTCAGACTTAGTCGACAGGACCCGTATCATCAAAGACGGACAGGTTCATATGGCGCATATGGCGATTATCGGAAGCTACAGCACTAACGGGGTAGCGAAATTGCATTCCGATTTATTAAAATCCGTTGTGCTCCATGATTTTTATGTAATATATCCAGACCGTTTCAATAATAAAACGAATGGTATTACCCATCGTCGCTGGTCGCAGCTAGCCAATGAACCTTTGTCGAATGTCTTAGATGAAACCATTGGTAAAACATGGCGAAAAAATCCATCCGACTTAAAGTTGCTGATGAATTATCAGAACAATGAGGCGGTATTAGAGAAACTAGCTCAAGCAAAACAAACGAATAAACAGGTACTAGCTGATTATATTCATGACAAGACGGGTGTTGAAGTGTCAGCGAATGCTATTTTTGATGTGCAGATCAAGCGTCTCCATGCTTATAAGCGTCAATTAATGAACCTGATGCATATTATCAAACTGTATCTGGATTTGAAGGATAATCCAAGCCATCCGATGCAGCCTCGTGTGTTTATTTTTGGAGCTAAGGCGGCACCAAGTTATGCCTATGCCAAGACGATCATTAAATGTATCAATGAAACAGCCAATTTAATTAATAATGACCCGGATATCAAGGATCGCTTGAAAATCATTTTCTTAGAAAACTATAATGTGTCCCTGGCCGAGAAGATTATTCCAGCTTCTGATGTCAGTGAACAAATCTCGCTAGCGTCCAAAGAGGCGTCAGGAACCAGTAATATGAAGCTGATGTTAAATGGGGCAGTCACCGTTGCTACGTTGGATGGGGCAAATGTCGAAATCCGAAATGCTGTTGGAGACGAGAATATTTATATCTTTGGACTTACAGAGAAAGAAGTATACCAATATTATGAAAACAAACAGTACTCTTCGATCCGTCTCTATGAGGAAAATGCGGTGATTCAAAGGGTGTTAAATACCTTTATTGATGGAACCATTCCTAATATCATTTATGAAGGGCGAGAAATATTTGATTCCTTGATTAAATATAATGATGAATACTTCGTGTTAAGAGACTTTGAGTCCTATACAAAAGCCCAAGAACAAATTGATCAGGCCTATGCTGATCAAAAAAAATGGCAAAAAATCAGTCTGATTAATATTTCCAATGCTGGTCGTTTCTCTGCCGATGATACCGTGCGCCGTTATGCCGAGGATATTTGGAATATTGAAACCATCGCATCACACGCAAAGAAAAAGGAGTAAATCGTTATATGTCAGATATTTATTTTCATTCATGGTTAACTAAACATAAATATCCGTTTGGTGCCATTCAACAGGATCAATCATGCACGTTTCGTTTATGGGTTACATCGCCGGCTATCTCCCATGTGAAGATGATGATTCGAAAGGAAGATGGTCCCAACGGGGAAGAAGCTTATTTGTTGGAAAAAACAGATGGTGACTATCTTTCTTTTACCTATACCTTCGATCAAGGGAAAGGCTTGTATTTCTATTATTTTACTTTTGAAGAAAGGCAGCCAAACGGTACAGTTGTCATTAAGTATTATGCCCCGCTTAAGCAGGGCGGGCAGGGACAAGTGTATCAAGACAATGCAGGGATGCCTGCTTATCAGCTAACATGTTTTGAAAAGGCAGAAAGCCCCCCTGCTTGGTATAGAGAGTCTATCTTTTATCAAATATTTCCGGATCGTTTTTATAATGGCAATCCCAACGGTCAGCTGAATGCAGTAAAGCCTAATACCTTTCTTTATGCCACGACAAATGATGATCCAATGTATATCAAGGACGAGGCAGGGGATATTATCCGTTGGGACTTCTATGGCGGTAATTTGCAAGGTATCATTCAAAAGATTCCCTATCTCAAAGAATTGGGAGTAAATGCGCTTTACTTAAACCCAATTTTTGAAGCCGCCAGTAATCACCGTTACGACACAGGAGACTATGATAAGATAGATTCTATGCTTGGGGATGAAGAAATATTCACGCAATTGGTCGATCAATTACATCAAGCTGGAATAAGGGTGATTTTGGATGGTGTATTCAGCCATGTCGGCAGAAATAGCCGCTATTTCAATTATGATGGCTCCTATGGTAAAAACCAAGGGGCTTATCAAAATCAAGCAAGTCCCTATTATTCTTGGTTTAATTTCGATCATTACCCTGATGAATACAAGTCATGGTGGGGGATAAAGGATTTACCGGAAATGGACAAGACAAACGCTTCTTTCCAATCGTTTATTCACGGAAAAGAAAACAGTGTGTTAACGAAATGGAATCGTTTAGGCATTGACGGTTGGCGTATCGATGTAGCGGATGAACTTCCAGATACCTTTTTACAAGGGGTTAGAAACAATCTGAATCAATGGGATGATAAACTATTGATTGGTGAAGTTTGGGAAGATGCCTCGAACAAGATAGCTTATGATCAAAGAAGGCAGTACATATTAGGAGATCATTTGCACGGCGTGATGAATTACCCATTCCGTGATCAACTATTACGATTATTGAATTTACAAACGACTCCACAAGAGGTCTGTGAAACGTTGATGCAGCTGCAGGAAAATTATCCTGAGGATGTGTTTTATAATGGTTTCAATAATATTGGAACCCATGATACAGAACGTATTCTTACCTTACTTGGAGGGGATATGGCGAAGCTGAAACTAGCATTTGGTTTTCTGTTTATGTCTCCAGGTACCCCTTGTATTTATTACGGAGATGAAGCCGGTCTAACCGGAGGCAGTGATCCGGATAATAGAAAGTTTTTCCCGTGGGAGAATATAAATGAAACTATATTTCAAGCATGTCAGGCTTGGATCGATCAACGTAAGCAGAATCGCTGTTTAACACATGGAGAGTTTCTCACTTGTTACACTAAGTCATTGTTCGGGATATTACGCTATCTAGACGATCGGTATGTCTTATATGTGATAAATCCTCATCCAGAACAAATAGAATTACGAATACAGGAAGTGAAGACAGCGACTGGAGATTTTCCTTTTCGCAGTGTTCTGTTGGAGCCAGTTGTACTGCCCGCTCACAGTGGTTATTTTGTAACGTCAAAAAATATCGCTTGATCATGTCAACGGGTAGTAGTATATAAGTTGAACTTACAAATGTAACAAAAACAAGTGACAAGCAAGTCTTTGCTCGCATGATTTCCTGATCATACCTCGTTTGATCCATTTCGTGCTCTTGACCTATTCACACTGCGTAAATGGATCAAGAGCACATACCAAATCAATGAGAAATGATTTCATTCATCTTATATAGGCAAGTGTTCCGGGGAGTTGTTGACCAGAGCGCTTGCCTTCTATTGCGGAACAAGCAACAAAGGATCGATCATTCACCATCGATTAGTGATGGTATCCCAAAATACACAGGACCATTCACACAACAAAAAATTGTGAAAAATTCCCGTTAAGAGGCAATGTTTAACGGGTATATAGTACTATATGCGCTTTTGATATGGAGGTTTTTGGATGTTGGAAATCTATATTTGTGTTAAAATATAAATGTCGACAAGTTTATCTTGTGAAAAATGTGTGATGCACTGCTCATCATAGCTTAATCCCTTTAGGAGTTGTCAAAGAATGATGGATTTCTTAATTATATATGGTATTGCAGTGACGTGGTTTGTTGTTATTCTTGCGATGGAATGGCGCAAATTACGTAAAAAGGCCTATCAAGATTTTACCACTGGTCTGTTTAATAGATATGCCTTGCAACAATATAAAAAGAATATGAAAAATGGTATAACCCGTGGCTTGATTTACATCGACCTAGATAATTTTAAAGGGATTAATGACAGTTATGGTCATCATATTGGTGATATGATCTTACAGGAGGTTGGTAACCGTTTAAAAGAATTAACTAATGAGCAGCATTATTTTTTTCGAGTGGGCGGAGATGAATTTCTCTTGCTAACGGAAGGCTGTAGTGCTGCAACCGTGCGGGATTTGGCTAAGCAGGTGGTGGAGCTATTAAACGAGCCAATAGTGACAGAAGAGAAAAATGTGATAGTATCAGGCAGCGTGGGAATCAGTTTTACAGATATAAACTCCGCCCAACGTTTTGAAGGAATTATTGAACAGGCAGAGCAGGCGATGTATCAAGCCAAAGGTAACGGAAAAAATCAATTTGACTTCTTGGCTGAACAATTCGTTACCAGAGACCATGGTGAAGACAATCGATAAAATAAGAAAAACCGGGCAAACCCCGCCTGATCCTTTATTGCTATATAAGTTGAACTTACAAATGTAACAAAAACAAGTGACAAGCAAGTTTTTGCTCGCATGATTTCCTGATCATATCTCGTTTGATCCATTTCGTGCTCTTGACCTATTCACACTGCGTAAATGGATCAAGAGCACATACCAGATCAATGAGAAATGATTTCATTCATCTTATATCATCAAAAGAAAATGCTGACTACCGATAAGGAGGGGTTATATTAACTGTAACCTTTATGTTAACGGCAAAACATACCATAGCACAGCAAAGAAATGTGCTGCCGATCCTGCTAATACAAACACATGCCATAGTGCATGATGATAACGAAAGCCTCGCCATACATAGAAAACGGCACCAATGGTATAAAATAAGCCTCCTGCCACTAGAAGAATAATCCCATTGGACGCCAAGTTTGCGGTTAACGTGTTCCAGCTTAAGACGATAAGCCATCCCATCAAAATATACAAAATAGTGGAGAAAAAGAGGAACCGTTTGACAAAAAAGGCTTTAAATATCGTTCCTCCAATGGCCAGCCCCCAAATAACACCAAAGAGTGTCCATCCTTCCCATCCTTTAATCACAATAAATAGAAAAGGGGTATAGGTACCTGCAATGAAGAAATATATGGAAGAATGATCGAGTATCTCAAATACATTCTTAGCCCTTCCTTTTGGTAAACTGTGCAATAACGTGGAGGATGTATACAACAATACCATAGTGGCACCAAAAAGGGTAAAACTAACGATATGCCATACGGTACCATACAATGAGGCATATACAATCAAAACGATTAGCCCAGCTATACTTAGTATCACGCCTATCCCATGCGTGATCGAATTAGCGACTTCTTCCTTTAAAGAAAATTCATGCGTAGAGCCCATCTTGGTTAATTCCTTCCCGAAACAGAATAACTGTCACTATTTTAAAAACTTATATTTACATTATCGCGCTTTAAGCGGCGGATTGCAAATATTCGAAGTTTGATGAAACCGACAAGACATGGATTAAAAAGTAATAAAGGATTACTAAGAAAGATGTTCTCAACTTTACTACATGGAATAGATAGACTAGCTACTTAACATTATCCATCTTATCAGCAACTCGGTTCGTTCAAGGTCAAAATGGTTCCGCCTCCTATCATATCAAAAATGTTATGCTTTCTTTTCATATAACGAAATAAAGCGAATATATCACTTTGTTTTAAAGATGTACTAAGTTATAATATGAGATGAATAGATAGAAAGCGATATCATTTTGGGGGAGGTACATAATGAAACAGGCATTAATATTTCAAGGCGGCTGGGATGGACATGAGCCGGAAAAAGTCGCACATATCCTGGGCGGGATATTAAACGAAGAAGGATTTCAAGTAAAGATTACCGACACGTTACAAACATTGGCAGAAGACGACTTATCCCTTTATGATCTGATTATACCCAATTGGACTCAAGGGACCATTGCTCAAGAGCAGCTACAACCGTTACTAAAAGCAGTGGAAAATGGAACGGGGCTTGCCGGTTTACATGGTGGCATGGGTGATTCTTTTCGAATGGAAGTAGATTATCAATTCATGGTCGGCGGCCAATGGGTGGCACACCCGGGCAATGACGGGGTTGAATACCAAGTTTGTATCAAAGACCCTGGTCATCTTTTAACCAAAGGAATGGACGATTTCACGGTTGTCTCCGAGCAATATTATATGCATGTAGATCCTGTGGTTGATGTCCACGCTACGACAAAATTTCCTGTCATCGCAGGTCCTCATCAAACCAACGGAGAAGTGGAGATGCCAGTTGTCTGGACGAAAAAATGGGGAGATGGCAAGGTTTATTATTGTGGACTTGGCCATGTAGCCGAAGTGGTTCAAATGCCAGAGGTACGGCAACTTATGCGTAATGGTATGAAGTGGGCGTGCCGATAATTTTTAGTCCAATTAAGAAGGGAAATGACAGCTCTGCTACATCTCGCGTTATACTAAAAACCGAAGAACGACTTCCTTGTTTGCGGTAGTCGTTTCTTGAAAAGAAGGAGGGGAACCGTTCTGTCAAATCTTGCAACAGATTAAAAAAAGCTGGTTCGCTGGTTCTTGAGGAGGCTAGATGGGCAAGTGTCAATCTTCTTTTCAACCAACAGGACCATGCCAAAATAGATGTTGACAGCGGGAACAAATGAAAGTTGGTATTATAGGTTGTGGTAATATTAGCCGCATTTATTTAGAGAATGCACCAAGATTTGCTAATTATACGATCGAGGCAGTAGCCGATCTAGTGGTGGAAAGGGCCGAGGAAAGAGCAAAAGAATATGGTATACTTAAAGCATACAGTACGGATGCGTTATTAAATGACCCAGAAATAGAATTAGTCATTAACTTGACGATTCCTGCTGTTCACGCGGATATTGCTAAACGTGCCCTAAAGCAAGGAAAACATGTATATGGCGAAAAACCTTTGGCCGTTGCACTGGAAGATGGAGAAGAAATGCTTAAATTGGCACAAGAAAAGGGATTATATCTTGGTAATGCCCCAGATACATCCTTAGGAGCAGGTATTCAAACGGTTCGGAAGTTGATCGATGAAGGGGAAATTGGCGAGCCCTTATCTGCAAGCGCTTTTATGATGGGGCCGGGACATGAAAGCTGGCATCCAGATCCTGCTTTTTATTATAAACAGGGAGGCGGACCAATGTTTGATATGGGTCCCTATTACTTAACTACTCTTATCCATCTGTTAGGACCTGCCGCTAGAGTGACAGGCTCTGCCCAAATTTCCAGCACAGAGAGAACGATTACCAGCCAGCCTAAACGCGGGGAAAAAATAGAAGTTGAGGTTCCTACCCAAGTTAATAGTGTCATTGATTTTGAAAGAGGGACCGTTGTTTCCTTGATTATGAGCTTTGACGTTCAAGCACATCAGTTGCCACACATGGAAATATACGGAACAAAGGGGACGATTTCTGTTCCAGATCCTAATACCTTTGCCGGTCCTGTACGAATGAAGACACACGATCAACAAGAGTGGAAAGAAGTTCCTTTAGTTGCTGGATATGCTGATAACAGTCGCGGTTTAGGTGTGGCAGAGATGGTTGCGGCGATTAAGAAACAGAAAGTGTCTAGGGTGACAGGGGAAGTGGGATATCATGTGTTAGAGATCATGCACGGTGTACATCACGCCTCAACAGAGCAAAAGCACGTCATTCTTTCCAGCAGTTGTAAGCAGCCAGAGGCATTTGTGAACGAAAGTTTCTAAACTAAAAGAAGGGTTGGTGCTATTCATATGAGTAATAAGAAAAAGATTAGAATAGGGATGGTAGGTTATCAGTTTATGGGAAAGGCGCATAGTCATGCGTACCGTGATCTTCCTTTTTATTTTGATAATCCATTACAACCTGAATTAAAAGCGATTTCAGGAAGAAATGAGACAGCCGTGAAGGAAGCAATGGAGAACATGGGATGGGAATCGTATGAAACGGATTGGCGCAAACTTATTGCCCGGGACGATATTGATGTCATCGATATTGTGACGCCTAACCATACGCATGCCGAGATCGCCATTGCAGCCGCAGAAGCCGGCAAGCATATTATTACAGAGAAACCACTTGCCTTAACCGTCGAAGAAGCAGAGCGCATGGTGGATGCCGTCGAGCGTAACAAGGTGAAGCATATGGTATGTCATAATTATCGTTTTGTTCCGGCCGTCCAATATATCAAACAACTCATTACAGAAGGCAGGCTTGGCCATATCTATCATTACCGAGCCAACTACCTGCAAGATTTTATCATGGATCCTAATTTTCCGCTCGCTTGGCGATTGAAAAAAGAAATATCTGGTTCTGGTGCCTTAGGGGATATCGGTGCTCATAGTATTGATTTGGCACGATTCCTAGTAGGAGAATTTCAAGAAGTATCGGCAATGATGGAAACGTTCATTAAAGAACGCCCGATAGGCGGGGATACAGCAGGAGGCTTAAGCGCGGCAGCTAGTACAGAAGCACAAGAAATGGGTGAGGTGACTGTGGACGACGCTGTTGCTTTTCTTGCTCGTATGGAAAATGGAATATTTGGTGTTTTTGAAGCGACGCGGTTTGCTGGGGGAAATCGTAATAAAAATAAATTAGAAATAAATGGGGAAAAGGGCTCGGTTCGTTGGGACATGGAAAATATGAATAAGCTGGAGGTTTATTTGGCAGATGACGAAGCGGGTTTACAAGGCTTCCGTGTGATCAATTGTACCGAAGAAGTCCATCCATATGCCGGGGCTTATTGGCCAGCGGGTCATATCATTGGGTATGAGCATACTTTTATCAATCTGATGGATGCCTTCTTTAGAGGATTGGCAGCAGATCAACAAGCATATCCAGACTTTATCGATGGATTGCAAAACCAAAAGGTACTAGACGCAATTGAGCGTTCCGCAACAGAAAAACGTTGGATCTCATTATAGGTACAAGTAAGTCGATTATTTCGATAAGCTTGATGAATTTTGTCGGGCGCGCTCCGAAACAGGATGCCCTGTTTTGTAATGATTCATAGGTCAAAATAATTACGTGAATTACTAATGAAGCAAACCCTGTCTACTAAAAATATTCGGAATTTTTCCAAAAGTAGCTTACTAATGTTGGGAGCATTATGTTATAATGAAAAAGTCGAATAGAGTATAAAAAGATAGGATGTTGATGAATAGTGGAAACGAGATCGAGACAAAGAAAGGGAAAAAAATCAAAAAAATGGTGGATACTAACGCCACTTATTATTATTTTTGCATTGATTTTAGCGGTAGGCATATATGCCTGGTCGATTCTTAGTAATGTACAAGATACGTTTGATTCAAAGATGCACGATCCGTTGGAAACCATTGATATGGAAAGGTCAATGGAAAAAGCAGAAAGCGGAGAACCTCTTAACATTTTATTATTAGGAGTAGATCAGGAAGATAATGATATTGGTAGATCTGATGCGATGATGGTGCTCTCTTTAAAACCAGAAAGTGATTCTATGGAATTAATTAGTATTCCACGTGATACAAGGACTGTCCTTCCTGGTAGGGGGGAAGATAAAATTAACCATGCTTACGCTTTTGGTGGTGCCGATATGGCCGTTCAAACGGTGGAAGACTTCATCGGTATTGAGCTTGACTATTTTGTGCGCGTGAATATGGGTGGTTTAAAAGAGTTAGTAGATGAGCTAGGTACCATTACGGTTGATAATGAAATCGCATGGGATGATGGTACTTATCAATTTACCGAAGGACCAACGGAAATGGACGGTGCCAAGACCTTGGCTTTCGTACGGATGAGGAAACAGGATCCGGAAGGTGATTTTGGTCGAACAGAACGGCAGCGTAAGGTTATTCAAGGTATTATCGACGAGGGTGCTAACGTTGCCAATGTCACAAAGGTCAATGAATTAATTGATATCATGGGCAATAACATGGCTACCAGCCTGACATACGATGATATGAAAGCCTTATTGAGTGGATATCGCGGTACTAGAAATAATCCGACCAGCTATTTAATGCAAGGTTCTGGTACAACCATTGATGGTATCTATTATTATATTGTTCCAGAAGAGGAAGTCACTAAAGTACGAGAGATGATCAACAGCTAGGGCCGATAAACGGCTCTAGCTTTTTATTTTAAAAGGATGTGAAGAAAAAGGAAAGTTGAGCTTGCTTAGACTAGGTATCGTAACAAGTCTACCTTTTAGCCGGATATACACGAATCATTTGAATGAGTAAGATGTATAACAAAAGCAAACCACCTATAAACGCTAGATTTGGCAACCATACTGCCAGTCCTTTATAGAAGACCAATGGCCATAGCAAGGCAAAACCCGTCATCTTCCATAATTGTTGATAAGCAAGGCGACGATGTAAGAAAAGCCTGCACAACCAGCCGCCTAGTGCTAATATAGAAACACTTACAATCACAAGAAACATGATAGAAAAGGGATAAAATACAATAATTTGCAGTAAATATTGACTATAAGATGCTTGTGAAACGCCTGCTTCAAATCGAAGGATGAGCGAAATAACGTTTGGTAAAAAAGCAATAAAAAACAATAAGAATAGATAGACAAGGGTGTCTCTCATACTAACGCGGTTCAAAGCAAAAAGCGCCTTTTTCTTTGGCAGTGCCGCACTTTTCCCTAGGATATTAAATAGTTTCATAGGAACCTCCGAAAATCGCTTAATCGATTATTTTTCGATAGGCCCTATCATAATAAATCAACGGCTTACCATCTCTCAAGTCAATTTCATCTACTTCTGCGATTAATAACATGTGATCGCCAGCTTCTACACTGTTAATAACTGTGCAAGCCAGGGTTGTTAGCGCATTGTTTATCACAGAGACTCCGTCTAGTGTTGTAAAATCCTCAAACGGTTCATCTACCTGTTTGGCAAAGATCATCGAAACATCTTCTTGTTCTTCTCGTAAAATACTTACTCCAAAACGCTGCAGCTCATCTGCATGTTTATACATTTTTGTTTTTTGATCGAGTGAAATGGTAATTAATTGTGGATCCAGGGATACGGACATAAATGCATTAACCGTCATTCCATGTATGTGCCCATTAATTTGACCGGTAACCACCGTAACCCCAGTGGAAAACTTGCCCATAGCCTGGCGAAATTCTTGTGAACTCATCAGCTGAATGCCTCCTTTATATATTCTCTGTATCTTATCATCATAACATAATCCATTATAATAATAATCTGATTGGCTCAGAAATAAGGAAATGATATTCAGGAATAAAAAGCTGGGCAAAATCCTGTCTTGTCCTTTATTACGAATCAAATGTAGTCTAGTCAGAGGCATTGCTTTGGGGAGCTAAGCATGGTTTTCTTTTTCTTTGAAAAAAAACACTTATTACAGTGTTAACCGTCCGAGAAAAAACACATATGGCAGCCTCGTTTATAGAAGGTTTTTTACGAAGGAATTTCACAAGCCACTTCATTATTAGCCGTAATAATTGTAAAAGCAGGCATGTGTTATTCTGCCTGCTCAACATACGGAAGTTATTCTTCTTCATACTCATAGGCAACTTCATCGTCTTTTTCATCATAATTAACAATCAAGTTATAGCCTTTGAAATACCATTCGTCTGTCTCATCAATAAAAAAGGTGATTCCGCCCTTTTCTTTTTGTGTAATGATTCCTTTTAGCGGTTCATTAAGGGAAAAGGCTAACGAAAACCCTTCATGTATAGGGCTGTTTCCTCCATACTTCGCTTGAAATTTCACCGTGTTACCTTCACTTACTTCCACTTCGTCTTTAAACCATTCTAGTGCCTTATCCGAAATCTTTATTTCCAATCATAGCAACTCCCTTCTAGTATAAAAAATAGTTCAAAAAAAGCTTGATAAAAGGATCGGATTTTTATCGATTATGGGCGATTTTTAGTAGAAATCCAGCTGCATTCTTTTTCAGCCACTTTTTGAACATCCTCTTAAATCTATTCCCATATAAGGAAGGTGTTACACCTATTATACGGGATTAGTATGTGAATAGATAGCATTATTTCCTGGGAAATTGTCGATATACCTTCGTAAATAGGAAGGATTACTTGAATCGCTGATGAATAAGTTTTACTTTAGGGTATTTTTTGTTACACTGTATTATAGTAAAATGAGTCTTATCAGGATGTTTTGCGACTATGACGCAGAATAAAATGGACGCTTAACAACATGATATTGTGCGTAGGTAAATAATAATAACTGAAGGTGGTGTAATAGTGGCAGTTAAATATACGAATTTTCGTGGGGATGTATACTATCTGCATGTACGACAAACCAAAAAGGGAAATCCAAGCTATTACTTTAAGAAAGAAGACGATAATACCGATGTACCCAGTATCCCAGAAGGATATGAAATTTATGAGCACCCCAATGGCCGTGTGTTTTTAACCAAAAAAACCAAGAAACAAATTACTAATGAAGAGATCAATTTAGTACAAGAGTGTATGGAACAACATAGTCCGATTAGGGATTTTAAATTAGATGTCAAAAAGAATACGATTTTTGTATATACCTATGAAAATCCCGTCCCATTCAATGAAAATCCTTTGATTGTGGAGGCATTGTCGGATCCCAAGTATAAAACCTACTTCACTGAGCTTTGCTTCACATTGATAGATAAGGAAAACAGAGCTTTTAAGGTGGAGCAAAGAAAATATACAGGTGGTAAAGAGAATGAATGGTTAACGCTAGATGAATCAGATGATTTAGCAGCCTTAGTAGAGCAATATGTACAACATTTAGGACAAGAAAGCTTCTATGAATTGCGTTAACACCTGAAATACAGCTATTATCGCCATTTTTTAATCACCATTATAGCCCCATCATGTTTAACTATCATTCTATGGATAGTTAATGGAACATGGTGGGGGCGCTTTTCTGTTTGAAACAGGTGAGCAAGACTTGTACTAAATGTAGTATAGTTTTACGTTAATATCTTGATTATGATTACCGAATTCCCGCCCAAAGAGGGTGAGGCCACCTACATGCTCGGCCTCTTGCTTTACTTCCATGCGAATCTTCCATAAGTCAATGGTTGTATCTAAATCGTCAATGGTTACATCAGATAGAGGATCGCCATCTATATAGGTGCCATGAGATGTGATCCTTATCGTCTTTAATAATCCATATTGATTCACATTTTCCGGCCACCAGTCGGGGGTGTATAAGCCGCGTGTATCGGCAAAATCTCCAGGGCTTTGCCAAGTGCCCAGCTCTTGGTCATTCAAACTAAACGTAATATCAGACGGCCACACATCATGAGAAAAAGGGAATTCTGATCCTATTTCAAAACTGATTTCCAACTGTTGTAATTGATCATTTTCCTGTAAATAGTTTGGTGTTTTATACTCGATAAAACCTTCCGTAAACCAGAGGATTCCTGCCTCCATTCGTTTAGGGTCCATAAAATACTTGGTTTGATCTACTTCGCCAATAAAATCCTTACTGGTGGCCAGACCGCATGTTGGTTTTACCAAGTAATCCGTATAATGACCGACCGGGATAGAGGTTTCATATGTAGCAAACGAATGATAAATTTTCTTTGGGAAGTTAACTTCAATATGATCTACTTTTAATATAGAAATACGTTGTAAACCTGATTTACCGGGGATCTTTTCGGTTCGAATAATCCCTGCCTCTTCTAATTTTTCTACGTGTTTTTTAACGATTGGACTGCTTAGCCCTAAAGCCGCGGATAATTCTTTAATATTCATTTTGTTGGTAGAGAGTAATTGGATGATATCCAGTCTTACTTGGCTTGCCAAAGCGGCATAAACTGGTAATGAGTCTTGATCTATTTTCAATTGCATAAAACGTATCAGCTACTTTCTTTATATGATTTCTCAAGTTTAAAAAGGTTGTTCAAAAAGTCCAACAAAAATGACGCATCGAATTTCTGCTAAGTCCGCCCGCATCCTGGTGGGTAACATAGAAGTCAACACTTCCTGTGCAAGCGCAGGCGTTGCGAATGTTACCTGTGTACCTATTATCGGCCTTTTTGAATACGCACTTAAAAAACTCGTTTAATGTTTATTATACCGAAGTTTGCGCTAGGATTCAGCATTTGTGGAATTTTTTTATTAAATAAATTCGACTGAGTCAGGTCCAACAAGGGTATACCAATGGTAGTTAGAATTGTTCAACCAGGGAGGAAAGTCTGTGAAAACCTATCAATACACCAAACAAGAAGTACTTAACGAATGGAAGGCAGATGAGAAAAATGGATTAACAGAGGCCGAAGCGAAGAAACGATTAGAGCAAGAAGGTTATAATGAAATTGCCGATCGTGAGAGTGTTCCGACATGGAAGTTATTTTTAGAGACATTCAAAGATGCGATGGTTATCGTTCTCTTAGTGGCTGCAATTGTTCAAATCTTGCTAGGAGAAATGATTGAATCGATCATTATCTTTATCGTTATTTTGTTAAATTCGGTAATCAGCGTTGTTCAGACGAAAAAAGCAGAAAGCTCACTAGAGGCATTGCGGGATATGTCTGCGCCAGAGGCAAAGGTGATTCGAGATGGAACAAGTGCGGTTGTGATGGCTCGGGAATTGGTGCCAGGCGATATTGTTACCTTAGAGGCGGGAGATTACATACCGGCTGATGGGCGGTTATTGGAAGCAGAATCTTTGAAAGTAAATGAAGGAATGTTAACGGGAGAATCAAATGCCGTAGAGAAAATCACCGAACCGCTAGAAGAAGAAATGTCTATTGGAGATCAAGTCAATATGGTTTTCTCCAGTTCGCTAGTAGTGAATGGGCGAGCGAGCTTTGTCGTTACCGGGACTGGTGAGAAAGCAGAAATAGGCAAGATTGCGGAAATGATTGAAACGGCAGAAGCCAAACAGACACCTTTACAACGAAAATTGGATAATTTCAGTAAAAAACTAGGATTCGCCATTCTTGCGATTTGTATTCTTATTTTTGCTATACAAGTGGGGCGTATCTGGTTTAGCGATGCTGACGTGGACATGACTACAGCGGTGTTAGAGGCTTTGATGTTTTCAGTAGCTATTGCGGTAGCCGCGATTCCTGAGGCATTACAATCGATTGTGACCATTGTCTTATCCGTTGGTACGAACAAAATGGCCAAACAGCATGCGATTATCAGACGACTTCCAGCCGTGGAGACATTAGGTTCCACAAGTGTGATCTGTACCGATAAGACTGGAACATTAACCAAGAATGAAATGACAGTAACGCAAGCCTATCTTCCATTAATAGAGAGTCCATGGCAAGACAAGCAGTGGAGTCAAGCAGAACAGTTGCTGCTTTTTTCGGCTGCATTGTGTAATGATTCGTATATCAATGAAGAGTCTAATGAAATTGGTGATCCTACAGAGATTGCTTTGATTCGTTTAGGGGAAAAATATAATCAATCGTATCAAACATTACGTGAACGTTATCCACGTGAAGCAGAGTTACCGTTTGATTCTGATCGTAAAATGATGTCGACTGTACATACGATAGAGGGAAAACGTCTTATGCTGGTTAAGGGCGGACCGGATGTGATGCTGGAGCGTACTGATTCTGTTCTCGAAAATGGGACAGTGACGGCGATGACGGCAGAACGACAGCAGCAATTGATTCAACAAAACGAAGCGTATTCGAACCAAGCACTTCGTGTACTCGCTTTTGCTTATAAGGAAATACCAAAAGGAAAAGAAATTTCTTTGGCAGACGAACAAGGATTAACGTTTCTAGGTTTTACAGCGATGATTGATCCACCTCGCGATGCTGTTTATGGGGCAATTGAGGAAGCTAAGAAGGCGGGTGTTAAGCCTGTGATGATTACCGGGGACCATAAGACAACCGCAGAGGCGATTGGTCGTGATATCGGATTGATGAGAGAGGGCGATATGGCACTAACCGGTAAAGAGCTTGATCAGTTGTCCGAACAGGAATTGGATCAAAAGCTAGAATATATCTCGGTTTATGCCAGGGTTTCACCAGAAAATAAAATTCGTATTGTGAAGGCATGGCAACGCAAGAATCAAATCACGGCGATGACCGGAGACGGTGTCAACGATGCACCTGCCCTTAAACAAGCCGATATTGGTATTGGAATGGGAAGTGGTACGGATGTAGCGAAAGACGCTGCTGCCATGGTCTTAACGGATGATAATTTTGTTTCTATTGTCAAGGCGGTTAGTGTAGGGCGTACGGTATTTGATAATATCAAAAAATCGATTGCGTATCTATTTGCTGGGAATCTCGGGGCAATTATAGCGATTGTGTTTGCCGTTCTGATGAACTGGGCCAATCCTTTTACCGCTCTGCAGCTCTTGTTTATTAATCTGGTCAATGATTCCCTGCCTGCGATAGCATTGGGAATGGAAAAATCAGAACCAAATGTTATGAAACGAAAGCCACGTAAAATCGATGAAGGCATCTTTGCCGGTGGAACACTGCAATCGGTTATCCTGCGTGGGGTGCTAATTGCTGCAGCTGTTATTACGGCTCATTATATTGGACTTCAGCATTCAGATGAAATGGGCGTGGCGATGGCCTTTAGTGTGCTAATCTTATCGCGAACGCTGCAGACTTTCCCAGCAAGATCCAACGTACAGACGGCTATTGGGGCTGGCTTTTTCCAAAATAAATATGTCTTAGGTGCCGTTATCGTAGGATTCTTATTATATGCACTGACGATGATGCCATTTGCCCGGGGAGTATTTCAGATTCCAGATACATTCGGTTGGGCAGAAGGCTTGCTTGCCTTTGGACTAGCGCTTGGCAGTATGGTTTTAATGGAAGTGTTCAAGCTGATTCGAGTAAAAAGCAAATCCTAAGATGTAATGCATGTAGTTGACATAATCTGAGATTGTCCGGAAAAAGGTTGAAACCGTCCGGAAAACGAACGAAACTGTCAGGAAAGAAGCTAAAAAAGATGTCAGTAAAGAGAACAAACCGTCCGGAAGACGAGGTTTTACGCTCAAATGGATTGCTATAGGAATAGCAGCCGCTGAAAAAATAGGATTTTCTTTCATTTCTGACAGAGAAAATAGTATAATGGGGGATAAGTAGAGAAAGGGGTAGTCATCATGATGAACGCACTGGTTTTACAATCCGATTTTGGCCTGGAAGATGGCGCAGTAAGTGCAATGAAAGGTGTTGCACACAACGTTAGCAAACTGATTTCTATATATGACAACACCCATGATATCCCGCCATTTGATATTTGGGCTGGGTCTTACCGCTTATTACAGACGATAGGTTATTGGCCAGAGAGCACCGTTTTTGTATCTGTCGTTGATCCTGGGGTTGGATCAGAAAGAAAAAGCGTTGTCGCTCAAACCAATAATAATCAATATATCGTAACGCCAGATAATGGCACCTTAACCCATGTCCATCAAAAAGTAGGTATTAAACAGATGCGGGAAATTGATGAAAACCTAAATAGGCTGCCCAAGTCCGGTGCGTCTCATACCTTTCATGGTCGCGATATATATGCCTATACAGGGGCTCGCTTGGCTGCTGGTGTCATCAGCTTTCAAGAAGTAGGCAGAGAATTAGATTTGGCTGATATAGAGCAATTAACTTTTTATGAACCGGAAAAAACGGACAACATGATTAGAGGAACCATTGATATTCTCGATGTGCGCTTTGGTAACCTGTGGACCAATATCAGCAGGGAGCTCTTTCTGTCATTAGGTATTCATTATGGAGATGCGATTGAAATCGAAATTGTCAATGATATCAGGAGGATGTACCGGAACAGTATGACGTTCGGCCGTTCTTTTGCAGCAATTCAGCTCGGGGAGCCCGTGCTGTATGTCAATTCATTAGATAACATGGCAGTAGCCATTAATCAAGGCTCTTTTGCCAGGGCCCATAATATTGGAACAGGATCCAACTGGCATATTTATATCAAGCGGATAGATTAAGTTAAGGAGTTATTGCATGAGTAGTTGGTGGAAAGAATTTAATAGTCTGTTTAAGCGATTCGTACTCATCGCCAATGTGTTACCTGTCTTCTTTGGTTTCATGATAGCTAGCAGATATTACGGGATTGCTTTTTCAGATTATTGGTTGGAATTTGTATTATTAACGGTTGGAAGCTTCTTGTTGATTGCTGGTGCACTGACGTTAAACAATTGGCTGGAAGCAGACGTAGATAAATTAATGGAGCGGACAAAAAATCGTCCTACTGTTACAGGCACACTATCTTTACGAACGATTTTAGCGATTGGTATCTTACTGAGTGTAGCTGGTCAGATCCTGTTGTTTTTGATTAATTTGGAAGTAGCCTTCTATGGTTTTATTGGCTGGTATACGTATATTGTGGTCTATACGATTTGGACCAAAAGAAGAGTCACGTGGAATACGCAAATTGGCAGTGTGTCAGGAGCGGTTACTCCACTGATGGGTTGGGCCGTAATTGATACGGCATGGCACCCTATTCCACTTGCTTTATTTATAATAATGTTTCTTTGGCAAATGCCACATACGTACGCGATTGCCATTCGTAAGTTTGATGATTATGCCCGTGCTGGCTTGCAGATGCTTCCCGTAGTAAAGGGATATGAAGTGACCATCCGGCGTAATTTTGTCTATATTGCCTTGTTGCTGGCGGTGCCATTCTTCGTACCCGGCTTTTCACCCTTTTTTTATATAGGGATTACCGTGTTAAACCTGGTTTGGCTAAGTATTGCTTTCTATGGTTGGAAGGCAGATTCGCTGCTTAAGTGGGCTAATCTGTTGTTTGCCAGTTCTTTGGCATATTTGATGACAGTGTTTGTGCTATTTCTAGTCTGGGTGCCTCAGAACTAAACAAAACGGGATCAGCTCTATCAGGCCGGTCCCGTTTTGATAATGATTAATCATTATGATAATCTCGTGAGATAGAAACAATTTCGCCCGTGTAGGCGTCGATATCTAAATCAATCTCTGCTTCACTTGTGGTCACTTCTATTTCATAATATTGACGGCCATCATCTTCGTCAAAATCTAAGTCAGTAATCTCGCCATCATACTCTTCTAATGCAATATTAGATGCTTCATCGGCTGAAAGTAGAGCTTCATTACCTTGTTGCGTCTGATCATGGCGATCTTCTGATTTTGTGATAATTTCTCCGCTGTATGCGTCAATCTCTAATTCGATTTCTGCTTCATCCGTGAGCATTTCTATGTCGTAATATTGACGACCATCATCACCATCAAAATCTAAGTCAATAACCTCACCATCATATTCCTCTTGAGCAATGGCAGTGACTTCCTCTGTAGAAAGGCGTTCGTTGTTGCTGTTCTCTTGTTGAGTGTTATTTCCATCATTATTTTCTTCTGTTTCTTGATTGTTGCTGTTGTCCGCCTGCTGTACCATATCTTCATCTAACTCTAAGATATCACCTGTTTCTGCATCGATGGTTAGATCATATAGACGATCATCACCCTGAATCTTGATTTCATAAACTTGTTTGTTATCTTCTCTGTCCTGTTTTAATTCAACAATTTCTCCTGAGTATTGGTTGGTAGCTATTTCGGTTGCTTCTTCCTCTGTCATCATCGCACTGGCTGGACTGCTGTTAAATTGCCAAATCGCAAAGGCAGCACCAATGATAATGAGACTCCCTACAATGATTAAGAACTTCTTGTGTTGTAATAATTTTTGTTTCATGTTATCTCCTCCATATCTTTTGTTAATTCTACTATACCCCAGCAAAATGAAGGAGCGCTGAGAGAAAAATGAGAAAATGATGAGAGTCTACTGAGCATTTTCTCAAGACTAGGTCCGTCATTGGTGGTTCAAATGCATTGAACCCATCATAGATCTGAAACTATCTTGGCAAATGAATCGTAAAGGTAGAACCTTCATTGATCGCTGAATCAATCGTTATCGTTCCGCCATGTCCGTGTACGATTTGATAACATATCGCTAGCCCCAAACCAGTTCCGCCGGCTTTACGACTTCTAGCTTTATCCACACGGTAAAAACGTTCAAAAATGTGTTCCTTATCTTGTTCAGATAATCCTTCTCCACAATCGGTAATAGAAATAGTTAGCGTTGTCTCCGTACTGTCCGTTTCTACAAGCACTTTGTCATCACTATACTTACAGGCATTATCGATTAAAATATAGATCGCTTGATGAATTTTATGTTTATCACCGGAATAGCGGAGATCAGCCTCTGTCTTGTTTCGATAATGAATCTCCCTCTGATAGGTGGTGGAAAGGGAGCGGATCGACTCACGTATCAGCTGACTTAGATCTATTTCTTCAAATAATAAGTCTGCTTGATTTTGATTTTTGGCAAGAGTCAACATCTGTTCTGTCAGGTGTTTCATACGTTCCGATTCAGATAAAATGGTTTCCGTTGCTTCCTCTAATAATTCTGGACGATCTTTTGCCCGTCGTTGTAATAATTCAGCATAACTCGTAATAACGGATAGAGGAGTACGCAATTCATGGGAAGCGTCCGACACAAAACGTTCTTGCTTGCCAATATTTTCTTCTACTCGATCAATCATGGCATTGTAGGCTTTCTGCATCTCGGTGATTTCATCTTGAGTTTTTCCTTTAAGCCTTAGCTTTTCCCATTTGCCGTTCTTCGGATTGTCCTTCATTTCATTGGTTAGTAATCGAATCGGCTTGGTCATAAAACCAGCAAGTAAATAGGCTACCAAAAGTGTTGGTATCAATAGAACCCCAGTCGTTGCCAAAAGGACGATTTGTAGTGTTTGTAAGGTGTCTGCCGTTTCATATAATGCCTCACTTACTTGCAAGGTTACAATCGATCCATCTTCCCAAATTAACGGTTTAGACACCTGCATATAAAGTAGTCCATCTTCCCTTTGATGCAGGTTTTGTGTTTCCGTCGTCGTGTATTCATAAGGCCACTCCGTAAATGAACTATCTGTGGAGACATCATAAATAGGGTCAGAGGCCTCTTCAGAGATAATCCGAATCATCCCATTGGCTGGTAAAAAGGCCTTGAGCAATTCATTGATATCAACGTTGTCTGTGGTATTTTCAGCAAATACACTCATAATATTAGCAGTTTCTTGCTGTAGCCGATTCATTTCATTATTATGTGCTTGATTTTCGTACATGAGGTAAATCGCGCTATTGATAAGTAAAACAACTACCAGGATAAAACCGGTTAATATAAGCTGAAATTTCGTCCGCAGTTTCATGAAATGCCGTCCTTAATCGTGTAGCCAACGCCACGTACGGTCTGAATCGTTTCCGTGCTAAAAGGTTTATCAATTTTATTACGCAGATAGCGAATGTAGACGTCTACCACATTGGTATCTCCAGCGTACTCGAATCCCCATACCTGATCAAGCAGTTGATCACGGTTAAACACCTGGTTTTTGTTTTTTAACAGGAAAACAAGCAAATCATATTCTCTTGGTGTCAGCTCAATTGCAGTGTCCTCTCGATAAATATCCCGAGACGATAAGTTGACAGATAACCCCTGATGACTAAGCTGTTCAACGGAATTATTTGCGGGAACGGTTTGTCGCAATTGCGCTCGAATCCTAGCAAGTAATTCTTCTGTCTGAAATGGTTTGGTCAGATAATCATTAGCCCCTAAATCTAACCCAGATACCTTATCGTGTACCTCATCTCGTGCCGTTAATAGAATAATGGGGGTGGCTTGATTTTGCTTACGATAACGTCGCAGCAATTCCATTCCGCTCATACCTGGAAGCATAATGTCTAAAAGAATCAAATCAAAATTTTCCGATTGCAACAGCTGGAATGCCTGCTGTCCATCTAAAGCAATAGAGGTTTGATAATCCTCATAACCTAACTCCAATTCAAGTACGCGTGCTAGTTTTTCTTCATCTTCTACGATTAGTATATGCGTCATCGGACAGCCTCCTTTTCTCTAATATAGCATATCCTGTTAATAAAAGAAAAAGCCCTGTAATTATGAATACAGAGGCTTTGTCGAAGAACGATATTTAATTTCATAAGGTACGATAATCCGTTTAGCAGGTTCTTCCTTGTTTTTGGTTTGCTCAATTAAGCAGCGTGCCGATTGAAACCCGAGTTGATAAATATTAATATCTACTGTGGTGAGCGGGGGATGAGTAATCTCCGATAAATAAAGGTTATTAAAGGAAGTTAAGGAGACATCCTCCGGGCATTGCAGTCCAATTTCCTTGATGGCGTGGATAACCCCAAGTGTCATAAGATCATCTGATACGACCAATCCGGTAGGAGGGTGGTCTAAGGCAAAGAGCTTCTCAACAGCTTCGGTCCCTCCAGATTTAAGAAATTCGGTATGAACGATATAATCATCGGATAAAGGTAGATTATTTTCCCGAATGGCAGAGCGAAAGCCATTCAGTCGTTCTTGGGTAACGGTTAGTTCCAGAGATCCTCCAATAAAACCAAGGTGTTGATGTCCCATGTCAATCAAATGCTTAGCTAATTCCTGACTTGCTTTGAAGTTGTTATTATCGACATAAGTGATTTCGCTTTCATCTTTAGAGGGCTTGCCGACAATGACAAAAGGGAAGTTCTCCTCCATAAGAAATTGCTGGACAGGGTCGTTATTGCGTGAATAAAGTAAAATAAGTCCATCCACCCGATGTCCATTCACCATTCGCTGCACTTCTTCGAAGGTAGTCTCATCATTTTCGCCAGTAGAAACATATAAAGAATATTCCAATTCATGGGCAAATGCCCCGATCCCGCGTAATACTTCGGGAAAAAAAGGGTTCTGCAATGCTTTATCGGCAGAAGAGGGCATAATCACACCGATCGCCTGGGAAGATCGTACTGCCAGGTTTCGCGCATTGATATTGGGATGATAGCCAAGTTCCTTCATGGCTTTACGTACACGTTTTTTTGTATTCAAACTAATTCTGGAACTATCTGCAATTACTCTTGAAACAGTAGACGGGGCAACCCCAGCCTTTTTTGCGACATCTTTAATCGTTGCGGCCATTATTTCTCATCCTTTGGTTGTTATAGTGCTGAATAGCGTATAATAGTATTGCATATCTATTATATGCTATTCAGACTTAAATTAAAATAGATACTCTTGAGTGGAAAGTACCACTCAAGAGTATGGGAGGGGGGTTACCCTTTTGTTCCTCCGGCTGTTAAACCAGAGATCAAATAACGTTGTAAAAATAAATAAACGGTCGCTACCGGCAACGCTATAAGAATAGAGCCTGCCGCAAATCTAGTGAAATTATTGGCGAATTGATCATTGATAAAGTTAAATAATCCAACTGCTAGCGTATAGTTATCCTGACTCGATAGAACGATAGATGGTAATAGGAAGTCGAATAACGGCATCATAAAATTAAACAATGCTACTACTGCTAAAATTGGTTTCGCTAACGGGAGCATAATACTCCAGAATACTTTTAGGTGTCCCGCTCCATCAATCTTGGCTGCTTCATCTAACTCTCTAGGGATAGTATCAAAGTACCCTTTCACCAGCCAAGCATTAAATGGTATCTGCCCGCCGAGATAAACAAAGATTAACCCTGTTAAAGTATCTAACATACCGATCATGTTTAAGAAGATATACAAGGCAACCATGGCCATCATAACCGGAAACATCTGTAACAATAGAAAGATATATAAAGCATTTTTCTTACCAACGAATTGATAACGTGAAAATGCATAAGCCACTAATGAGGTAAGAACTACACTACCAAAAGCTACAGAAATAGAAACGATTAACGAATTCTTATACCAAATCAAATAGTCACTTTGCTCACTGAACAACCATTTATAATGGTCTAGCGAAAAATTTTCCGGAATGAGAGAGGACGAATATAGGCTTGTACCTTGATTAAAGGACATACCTACTGTCCAGACCAGCGGATAAAAAATAATGATAGAAACAATCGCGAGAATGAGATAGATAAGTGTTACTTCCAACTTAGATTTTAGCTTCTGATTCATTATAACTCTCCTTCCTCTTTAAATGATTTGGTTTGTCTAAATTGATAAAAGGCAAAACCAGAAATGATTAGTCCCATGATTAAGGAGATAACCGCAGCCATTGCATAATTATTCGTATCAAACGTTAATTTATATACCCAGGAAATTAAAATGTCTGAACCTCCAGCATTTTGCCCCCTAACGGGTGGTCCCCCTTCATTGAAAAGGTAGATAATATTGAAATTATTAAAGTTTTGAGCGTATTGCATAATTAATAACGGTGCTGTTGCAAACATCACGTGCGGAAATGTGATAAATCTAAATTTCTGAAGACGAGATCCACCATCTACATCGGCCGCTTCATACCAGTCTTTCGAAATACTTTGTAAAATTCCCGTAAATAAGGCAAAGATAAATGGAAAACCGAGCCAAGTTTGGATCAGTATAATCGCTGTACGGGAATAGAAAGGATCACTAAGCCAAGGTAAACCATCACCTCCGAATAGTGGGATAATAATATCTCGGTTAATCGCCCCGAAGTCATCATTAAACATCGCCGAAAAAATCAAGATGGTTACAAAGGCAGGTACTGCCCAAGGTAAAATTAAAATCGTTCGAATCAATTTTTTAAATTTGATTCTAGGATCATTAACAATTAAAGCAAGAAACAAACCAACGGCAATCTGCAATGTTGTTGCAACAATCGTCCAGACGATGGTCCATGCTAATACACTTACAAACGTATCTTGCCAGATCGGGACAGTGACTAACTCTGTAAAGTTCTCAAACCCAACCCAATCGACGAGATTTCTTGGTGGTGAATTATATAAGTTATAATTGGTGAAAGCTAATAAAACGGAAAACATTAATGGAAAAATAACCACAAAGATCATTAATAATAATCCTGGTACAGTCATTAAGTAGGGAAAAGCCGTATCATAGAACTGAATAATCGTACCTTTAAACCCTTTTGGTTGCCATCCATCCTTTAATTTCTTTGCTTGTTTTCGTGCATCTATCACATTAAATACATACAAAGTGACCACAATAATAGCTCCAATTAAAGCAAGGACACCAAATACTAATAATCGAATCGAATGGTCCGTACCTGGAATCGTCCCTAACGTACGAAGTCCCCATAGGCCAAAGTTAATGCTGTCCAACAAAGTGATTAAAAAGGCGATTTCAAAGATAATAAAGAGAAACCCTTTGAAATATCTACGGTTATAAAGTTGTCCAAGTCCAGCAAATACAATAGAAAGTATCGTTGCAATAGTAGGATTATGGTTGGAAAACTTGTGCTTGCTTGTTGTCTGGTCCACTATGCCTACCTCCTGTCATGAAATATAAATAAAAAACAAATGGAAACCAGGGAAGAACAAGCAATTCTTCCCTGGAAATAGTCTTATTCTGCGCCACCACTGGCCTCGATATTAGCTTCTATTTGTTCAACTGCTTCTGGCAGCACAGAAGCAGGATCTTCACCTTCTGCCATAAATTGCAATGCGTTATTCATTGGTTCCCATACTTGAGACATTTGCGGTGTACTAGGCATTGGTACGCCATTTTCAATTTGTGCACTAAATTCCTCGAAAATAGGATCATCTAGATTTTCAAGAGCTACATTATTTGTAGGAAGTTCTCCTGCCTCTTCAAAATAATTTTGACCATTTTCCTCATTTGTTAGAAATAAGGCTAAATCAGTTGCCCAATCAGCTTTTTCTGAATAATAGGAAACCATCCACGCCTTAACACCTACTAAGGTTTGAGCTTCTTCTCCATCGATACTTGGGAATGAAGTGAAACCAAGGCTATCTCCTAATGCTTCTGTATAGCTGCTGATACTCCAAGGTCCATTGATGACCGCGCCAATTGTGCCTTCGGTAAATAGTCCATCAATAACATCTACTGTAGTAGAGGCAGGAATCATGCCTTCATCGAAGAAGGATTGATATAACTCACCAGCTTCAATAGCTGCGTCATTTGCTAATCCAATATCATTAACGTCATAAGCGCCTGGTTCCCCACCAAAGATATAAGCACCTTTTGTCTTAAAGAATGGATAGGAGAAATATAAATCATTTGGTTTCATAAGAAAACCATATTCATCTTCAGAAGGGTTGGTATGTTCTTCTAATGCTGTAATAAGATCATCAACGGTTGTTGGTTCATCGATAATATCTTTATTATAGAAAATACCATAGGTTTCGATCACTGCTGGTATACCATAAATACTTGTTTCTCCTTCGAATTCATACTGAACAGATTCGATAGAGGCATCACTATAAGGTTCAATATCTTCATCGGTTAAGGATAATGGTTGTGCTAATCCTTGAGCGACAATATCACCTGTCATATCGTGTGGCTGGAAGAAGAGGTCAGGACCTTTTCCTTCAGGCCCAGCTAATGCCAGTTCGTCTAATTGATCTAGCATAGATTTGGCTACTATTTCCACCTCGATATCTGTTTCTTCTTCATAAGCAGCAGCAGCGTTCTCAATTGCTGCTAGTTGATTCTCTTCATCATTAGCCCAGACGGTTAAAGATTCTGGCTTTTCTGCCTCATCTTCTTCTCCTCCTGTGTTGTCAGCATTTCCTCCTTCTTCTCTATCTGGAGCACATGCGGCTAAAGCTATTAATGCAAATAACACCATAAGTAATGCAAGAAACGTTTTGTTGTATCTCATCTAAACTTCTCTCCTTTAATTTTAGCGCAATCGATTGCGCTTATTTTGAGTTTATTATACACAGAGTTAACAAATAGCGCAAGCGTTTTCTACAAAAAAATAAATATTCGATAAATGATTGACAGAATCTTTATATGTTGTATAATAGATTGCAGATTCACTTTAAATAGAACAAATTGAGGGCAATGATTTTGTAGAGTCTATACAAACAACCCCGGCTTTTTATAGGAAAAGTCGGGGTTGTTTTTTGGTGAAATAACATTTTATAGTGTAAAAATAATGATTGAATATTGCGGAAACGATTGCGCAAAAAGGTCATTTTATTTGTGTTGTTTTCCATATTTTAAAGGGCTTACAAGTGTTAAGTTGAGGTATGATTGATGGAACGATTATTACCTTCGAAATGATTTTTTTAAAAAAATAATAAAGAGAGGATGTGTTAATGTGTTTAAGGAAGCAATCAAGCATAGAGCCGTTCAGCCATATGTATATGCTAAAGACAAAGCAACCTTGGATATATTAATCGAAACAAAAAAAGACGACGTTAAAAGCGTGAAATTGATTTTTGCCGATCCATATGACTTTAAAGGATCGAAGTGGCAATATAAAAAGATGTCAATGGAGAAATCCGGGACGACAAGTTCCACAGATTATTGGAAAATATCTGTAACTCCAGACTATAGAAGGTTACGTTATGGTTTCCAGTGTACAGATCAACAAAATAAAGACACGATTGTAACAGAGAGAGGTTTCTATGACACCATTCCTGCAGATATTGGCAACTTTTTCTGCTTTCCTTATTTACATGAAGTTGATGTCTTTCAGGCGCCGGAATGGGTCAAGGATACGGTTTGGTATCAAATCTTCCCAGAACGCTTTGCCAATGGTGATGCTTCGTTAAATCCAGAAGGGACATTACCATGGGGAAGTGAAGAGCCATCTCCAACTAATATTTTCGGCGGTGATTTTCAAGGGGTAATCGATCATTTGGATTATTTAGAGGGCCTAGGAATTAATGGCTTGTATTTCACCCCAATTTTTAAAGCATACTCGAATCATAAATATGACACGATTGATTATTTTGAAATCGATCCACAGTTTGGCGATAAGGAAACCTTTCGTAAATTAGTAAAAGAGTGCCATAAACGAGGAATGAAGGTGATGCTCGATGCGGTATTTAATCACAGCGGTTTTTACTTTGAACCTTTTCAAGATGTCTTAAAAAATCAGGAGCAATCGAAATACAAGGATTGGTTCTTTATTTGGGATTTTCCGGTGAAGGCAAAAGGACTGCCGAATTATGATGCATTTGGTTTTGTAGCGAGCATGCCGAAGCTAAATACTGCCAACCTTGAAGTTAAACAGTATTTACTGGAAGTTGCGAAATATTGGATTGAGGAATTTGATATCGATGGCTGGCGTTTGGATGTCGCGAATGAGGTAGATCATGTTTTCTGGCGTGACTTCCGACAAGTGGTGAAGACAGCAAAACCAGATGCCTATATTCTTGGAGAAATTTGGCACGATTCACTTAAATGGTTGCAAGGAGATCAATTTGATGCTGTTATGAATTATCCATTTACGAATGGTGCCGTGGAGTTCTTTGCAAAACAGAACATGGACAGTCAGACATTTATGGATACGATCACGAATGTATTGCATATGTACCCACAAAACGTTAATGAAGTTTCCTTTAATTTGCTAGATAGTCATGATACACCTCGAATTTTGACAGAAGCAGATGGGGAAAAAGCAAGAATTCAATTATTATATTTATTCCAGTTGTCTTTTATTGGATCGCCATGTATTTATTACGGAGATGAAGTGGGTATAGATGGTGCTGGTGACCCTGATTGCCGTAAGTGTATGGTTTGGGAAGAAGAGGAACAGGATCAAGAAATGCTAGCATTTGTCAAACATTTGATTGAATTAAGAAAGCAACTGCCTGCTTTCGGTAATGAAGCGGAATTTCGCTTTTTAGAGTATCAAGGTGGTGCGATTGTTTATCAGAAACAAACAAAGGACGAACAACTTGTGTTTGTATTAAATAATAGTGAAGATTATCAGGTTATTGAGGTAGACGCCCTGGCTGATCAGAACGTAACCGAAATATTTAGTGACAAAACAATATCATTTGACAAAAAGGCGCGAATTGAATTAGCTGGTTATGGTTTTCGTTGTTTTCGAGTGAGATAATTACCGACATTGAAAAACTTGGACATGAAGATTGTCCAAGTTTTTTTATACAGTTTAACAATGTTGGTGGGAGGGAGCTAAAATGATTCAGATTTGACTTCAATTTCTTAAGCTAAACAGAAAAAGTATAAGTGTTTAAAGAGTAACAGTGATTATATATCTAAAATATCTACTTCTCTATGAAAGGTGTCTAGTGCTGCAAAGAGAATGGATAGTGACGATATTTTTATTCCGTTGAAAAGAATGGATGCAAGCATTGTCCTGATGAATATGAAGGTTAGGCTGTTTAATATTTAACAAACTTTTAATTAAATATTGATTATAATGACCATGTGCAAATATACAGATTTTTTCAGAATCATCTAGGCTAATAACATGATCGTTAAATGTATCAGCTCTATTTTGAGTACTTTGAACAGTGTTGTTCCCTTCATAGAACCATCCATCTTGTTGAAATGTGAAATTATAAATTCCTTCTGGAAATCTGTTTGTTAACTTTTCCTTTGTTAATCCAATATAGGACGCTGTTTCTCTATGCTCACTAAGTTCCCTCAAAGCAATTATAGGAAGGCCTAATGCCATTGCAAGTGGTTGTGCAGTTTGTAAGGCTCGGATTAATGGGCTGGAATAAATCTTTGTTATATTCTTGTATTTTAAATAGTTACAAACTTCTTTGGCTTGATAAATGCCCTTAGCTGTTAGTTCAGAGTCAGGCATATCTTTATCAGGATTAGTGTTGCCCATTGATTCTCCGTGTCGAACTATATGAATATCCATGATAAGCCTCCTTGTGTGTGCAGAATCTGAGTTAATCGTTGAGATTACTTTTTCTATTAAGTGAAATGAAATCTTATTTTTAACGTTACATTTTTATAACTTTCGAACCGTCTCTCTTTCGACTATAAGGTGTGGAAATGTTTTATTATTTATTAACTCTGGCGTAACTAATAGCTGTACCGCCGATTGTCCCATTGCGTAAAGAGGTTGAGCTACTGTGGTTAATGGAGGAATAGCTTTTTTTGCAGTAGAGGTATTATCAAAACCTATTATAGAAATGTTCTCAGGTACCCTTATTTTTTGTTGATAAAGATAAGATAAGACTCCCGCTGCCATCTCATCACTTACACAAAATACTGCAGTCATTTCAGGGAAATACATCAATAATTTTTTCATTGAAGAGATCCCGCTTTCAAAGTGATAATCACCGTAAACAATCATATTTTCAAATATCTCAAGATTAGCATTCTTCATTGCTAATTTATATCCCTTTTCGCGATTATCTCCTTTAGTGCCAGAAACCATTCCAATATTCTGGTGGCCTTTATCAATTAAGTAGGTAACGGCTTCATAAGAGGCTTTAAATTCATCTATATTGATAAAAGGAATCTCAGAATAATTTGATTTAGCAGCGACATTAACTACTGGTATTTCTTTACTAACAATCTCCTTATAGGTTTCTTCATTGAGCATTACACTAACCATTATAATCCCATCAACTCTATTCTCATACAAGGTTTGTAAATAGTCTTTTGTACGATTTTTCGTTTTACAGATCATCACGTTATATCCCATAATTCTTGCTTGTTCTTCAATTCCATCCAATATCTCACTAACAAATAAATCACTTACCCCGGGAACTAAAACTCCTAATGTTTTCGTTTTTTGTTTGATCAATCCTCTTGCAATTGCATTAGGCTGATAACCTAACTCTTCAATTACTTTTTCAACCTTTAGTTTTGTTTCTTCTGAATATCCTGGTAAATTATTAAGAATACGAGAGACTGTTGAATATGATACATTCGCTTTTTTTGCCACATCTTTTATGGTAACAGACATTCCCATCAATCCTCTTTCTAAATTAAAACAATGTTTTAATTTATAGTATAAGCTAACAATAAAGATTTGTCTTGTGTTTGTAAATGTTGTTCAAAAAGCAACCAAATGTTAAGAAGTGAATTTCTGTGTTGACAACAGTGAAGCTTCTATTAAGTATTCATAACCTTCGAAAGGCGTCAGTGCTCCGTTCGTAAAAATCGTCATTTAGATCTTCCAGCTTCTAACTTGGCACTTTTTGAACACCACATACAGACAGTTTAAAATTATCCTTTATTAGCTCCAGCCTTCAAGCCTTCAACCATCTGATTTTGAAAGATAAAGAATAGTATAGTGATAGGGATTGCTACCAAAACAGCGCCTGCAGCAAATACTGTGAACTCGGAATTACCGTTCTCCTGAATCATTTCAAACAATCCAACGGCTAGCGTCTTCTTATCACCTGAACGTAATACTAGTCTGGCGAAAATAAAATCCATCCAAGGACCTATAAAGTTATTTACGGCAATAAAGACTAGTATAGGTTTGGATAAAGGCATCATGATCTTCATGAATATCTTAACATGACTCGCACCATCTAATTTGGCTGCTTCTTCTAAACTCCTAGGTAACCCATCAAAATATCCCTTCACTAACCAAACACCAAAAGGTATAGATCCACCAGAATAGACCAATATCAGTCCCCAATGATTATCTAATAGATCAATTTGCAATAATAAAATATAAATCGCAATCATTCCCATGAATCCAGGGAACATCTGCAAAACTAACATTGCCATAAGTCCTTGTTTCCTTCCAGTAAAGCGGAATCTAGAAAAGGCATAGGCAGCTGTTACGATTAATAAAGTGGAAATAATCATACACCAAAAAGCAATTTTAAATGTATTACGATACCATAGAAGATAATTTGTATCTTCGAACAAATGTTTATAGTGAGTAAGCGTCAAACTATCTGGGATTAATTGAGAGGAATACAAAGTACTCCCAGGATTCATGGAACCTGTAATAATCCAAAATACAGGAAATAAGATAAATACTGCTGTGACAATGAGGATAATATAAATGAGCAATAATGTGAATTTTGATTTTCTTTTCTTTATCATCATGACATCATATCCTCCTCTTTAAATGCCCTTGTTCTTCTGAAATTCCAGATAGAGAAGATCGCAATAACAATGAAAATCAGTATGGAAACTACAGAAGCGACAGCAAATTGACTATTATCTAATGTTAATTTATATATCCAACTAATTAGAATATCCGTAGAGCCTGCATAGTTATAGCTACTATTAACAGGTCCTCCTTCTGTCATTAAATAAATAAGATTGAAATTATTGAAGTTACCAGCAAATTGCATAATAGCAAGTGGTGCAGTAGAAAACATGATCAAGGGAATAGTAATCTTTTTGAATTGTTGAAACTTGGTAGCACCATCTACTTCAGCAGCTTCATATAATTCTTTATCGATTCCAGTCATAACCCCACTCATTAATACCATCCAAAAAGGAAAACCGAACCACATATTTACAAGTACTAAAGTGAGCTTAGCTAAAATAGGATCCGATAGCCAAGGTATTGCTTGATCAATGATTCCTATATCCATTAAATATTTATTAATTGGACCAAATTGCCCGTTAAATATATTTCTCATGATTAAAATAGATACAAATTGTGGTATTGCCCAAGGTAGGATAAAAATACCCCTCCAAAAATTACGAAATCTAATTTTTGTTTGATTTAATAAGACTGCGTAAATTAAACCTAGAAAAAAAGTAGTAATTGTTGCTAAAATCGCCCATATTATTGTCCAAGAAAAAACACCATAGAACGTGGTACTCCAAGATTTCATTTGAAATAAAGCAATAAACGTATCAAATCCTACCCAATCAACCAAATGTCGAGGAGGAATATGGTTGGGGGCAGAATAGTTCGTGAACGCAATTAGTATCCCAAAGATAAGAGGGAGCACTGTTAAAAAGGAAGTGAACAATACCGAGGGAGTAATTAATAAGTACGGGAAGCCGTTCTCCCAAATATTTTTAAACATTTTCTTAGCACTGTTTGGTTGGATTCCTTTTTCCACTTTTTTTGCTACTTTATATGCATCTCTTATATTGAGGTAGTAAAACCATAATAATAACAAAAAACAAATCAAAAATATGATACCTTCAATCATTAAGAAAATAGAATGATCTCCTTGCGAAATATCAAAACCAGTCCTTTGCTGAGGTGTCTCACCCAGTGTTGTTAATCCCCACATGGCCCACTGAAATGGTACAGTCCAAAAAATTAACAAATAAACTTCCAATATAATAAAGCAAATTCCTTTAAAGATTTGACGGTTGTAGAGTTGCCCTACTCCCATGAAAATAAGAGAAAGGATAGCAGCAATCCGAGGTCTTGTAAATATTTTATTAGAAGATGATTTATTTCCCATATGTAAAACCTCCATTTAATCAGAATGGCTTTTCCTATTATGAAAAGCCATTCTGACCATATTTATTCAAGCTCTGAGTCTATTGTTTCTTCGATTTGTTCCACAGCTCGATCCAAGGCTTCCTGAGGATCTGCATTACCTTTCCATATTGTGCTATATGCCGTATCAATCGGCTCCCAAACATATTGCATTTCGGTAATATTAGGCATTGCAATTGCTTCTTGGGCTTGTTCAACAAAAGGATATAATAATTCATTGTTTACAATAGTTTCACTTTCTTGCAAACTTTCGATAGGTGGAATCTCACCAGTGTATTCATAACGTTTCTCTAGCATTTCGTAGCTGGTTGCAAACTGAGCAAATAGCGTAGCTGCTTGAGGGTAGTCGCTATAGGCATTAACAAATAGAGCTTTTACGCCAAGGAATGGCGATGGAGTATCTCCATTGTCGACTTTAGGAATAACCATAGACCCAAAGTTAATACCAGTTTCTAAACGGTTATTTAGAGACCATGGTCCGTCAATCATGTACATAAGATTTCCTTCATCAAAATAGGAACCAATTACATCACCTGTTAAATCTTCAGGACTAAGTCCAAGAATCTCATCTTTTACCTTTAGAAATAACTCTGCGGCTGCAACACCGCCTTCATTATTTAATCCAATATCTTCAGGATTTGTATTATTATCGCCAAAAATATATGCTCCGCTTGCGGACATAAAGCCAAAATTGCCATATAAATTTGCAGGTTCAAACATAAATCCATATTTATCTGGATGTTCTTCCATCAATTGTTTAGATTGGTCAATCAATTCATCCATGGTTTCTGCTGGTTCAAATCCCATTTCGTCTAATAGGTCTTGATTATAAAGCATTGTCAAAGTTTCAACAGATATAGGGTAACCATACATATCCATTTCGTCTTCCTCATTTAAAGAAGAAACTGCATTTACTGCTCCTTCCATCATTTCTTGTTGATACTGTTCTTCAAAATAATTGTCGTAAATTAAACCTGCTTGATTCATGGATCCAACATGATCATGAGCTCCCATAAACACGTCTGCACCTATGCCAGCAGGTCCGTCCGTTTGTAACTTCTCCGGAGCATCTGTGTGACTAATTTCTTCAAAAGTGATATCAATATCATATTCTGCAGTAAATTCGTCAATTACTTCATTCATCCACTCAGCATTTTGATCTCCATTACCCCAGATAAGAAGTTCTGCATTTTCCTCAGGTTCTAATTGATCAGAAGCAGCTTGTTCATTTTCACTTTTTTCTTGTTCAGCACTTTCTGGTTTGCTACAGGCAATAATAAATGACAGAAGCAATCCTAATACAAACATCCACACTAATTTTTTCAAAATTTTTCACTCCTTTTTCAATTTAGCAAACGTTTGCGTGATTTTCAAAAAAACAGCGAACGATTTAGCAAACGTTTGCGTAAAGAGATAATAATTAAGAGCTAATTTTAGCTCCTTTAAAAACGTTATTATATTACGATAGTTTAGTTTCTTTTTATTACCCTGTCAATAGTACTTTAATTACCTCCTTTTGTATTCGATATGAACAATCATTTGTCTAAATGCATTATATATAAATCAAATATATTTTGCAACCGTTTTCTTTAGAAAGTAATCATTATTTTATTAAATAGTATAGAAATGAAGGCTTATCCTATTTTTATGATTGAATTCCGAATAATCCACTTAATTTGACAAGAGAATTTTGGAAGTATGAAGTAGAAATTTCAAAAGCGTAATCATTCAAAATAATGATTGCGCTTGCAATATAAATATTATATACTGCTAAGGAAAACGTTTGCACTTATTTTTGAAGTGATTATTTTAAAATAGGTACAATGAAGTAAATACACACTCTATTGTTACATTTAATCTTTTTAAATATACTGCAATCGTTTGCTTGAATTTATATCACTATATAAAATAGGAGGGAAACGTAATTTGAAAAAGCAGAAAAGACAGTATGTTATGGTGCGAATGATGGTTATCGTCATGTTATTCAGTTTATTTGCGGGCATACAACCAATATCAGACGTACAAGCGGACGAAATAACGGAAGAAAATGTATTGCGAATTCATTATGACTATGGTGACGATTCCGTTACCGACATAGGCGCTTGGTTATGGGGGGATGTAACCACACCTTCAGAAACAACTGGAGAGTGGCCAGATGGAGTCTGGTTTGAAGAGGATAAAACAAATGATTATGGTGCTTATATTGATGTAGAAGTGATGGAAGAGGCAGAAGAGGTTCAATTACTGATTAATAATCGTAATGGAGATGAGTTGACTGAAGAGATCACGATTGAGATATTATCTGATCAAATGCAAGAGGTTTGGTTAACCAATGATGGAGAGGTTTATTATTATGAACCAATGGAATTGGAGGATAATAGTATTCGAATTCATTATCAAACAGAGGGAGAATCCTATGAACCTTGGGGTGTTTGGACGTGGGATGATGTACTTCAGCCATCTGATGAGTGGCCAACCGATGCGCATCCTTTTTCAGACGAACAAACCGGTCCTTATGGTGCCTATGTAGATATTCCTTTGAAGGACAATCCGGGATCAATCGGGTTTTTATTGGTAGAAAGAATCGAAAATGGCGCCCAAACAAATGATTTTCATTTTGCAGAACTGGACAAGCATCGGCAAATCTTTTTGAAAGCTGACAGTGAAGAAGTATACACTAATCCGTATTATGTATCAGATCAGGTGGAGGAAGAGATACCGGAAGAGACAGAAGGGGAGCAGGATATTAAAGTAAGTGCCTCTGTGAATCGAGCATTTACCTATAATGATCATGCTGTCTTAGAAGTAAACATCAACAATCAATCTGACCTGGGAATACGTCAAATTTATGCAGATACTTCTGCTTTAGGCGGCAAAGAACGACTGGAAATATCACCTGAACTAAATGAGGTTACTCTATCTGCTTCTTATCATATAGAGCCTGGCGAGAAAGATATTCCTGTCACAGTCGTGGATGAAGCAGGGGGCACATATAAGACTAGCGTGACTGCTACAGTTGATGCGAGAGAAATCGGCGAGGGTAGGACGGATTGGGATGAATCAATCATTTATTTTATGCTAACGGATCGCTTTTACGACGGTAATTCTGCTAATAATGATCCTTATGATTTGGGGTATCAAGATTATGACAATCCCCGTGGTACCTATCAGGGTGGAGATTTTAAAGGTGTAACAGAGAAATTAGATTATTTAGCTGAACTTGGGGTTAATACGATTTGGATTACCCCAATCGTTGAAAATATTGGTCATGATGTTAATTATAATGAATCTCAAGGTTCCTATTTTGCTTACCATGGGTATTGGGCGAAGAATTTTGAAGAGCTCAATCCTCATTTAGGAACAGTAGAAGAGTTTCATGAACTTATTGATGCTGCAGCAGCACGTAATATCGATATTATGGCAGATGTCGTTCTCAATCATCCTGGATATGGATTGAAATCAGTAGATGCACTGGGCGAAAATGCACCAGGTGGTTATCCGACCAGTGAAGACCGTCTACGGTTTGAGGATATGTTAAGAGAAAGTTCTGGTTCTGGAGATTTGACAACGGAACTATCCGGATTACCTGATTTCTTAACAGAAGAAGCTGCTGTTCGTGAACAAATGGTAGAATGGCAATCAAACTGGGTTGAAAAGTCTACTACACCAAATGGTAATTCATTGGCTTCTTATCGAGTGGATACAGTGAAGCATGTAGATGATACAACCTGGCAGCATTTTCGTAATGAATTAACTAAAAAAGAACCTGAATTCCAATTGATTGGTGAATCATGGGGAGCTGGACAGTCGAATGATCATGGCTATCTTCAAACGGGTACGATGAATTCTTTGTTAGATTTTGAATTTAAGGGTACTGCAAACAATTTTGTGAATGGAAATTTAGAGAGTGCTAATCAAACTTTGATAGAGCGAAATCAGAATATGGATAATACATCTTTATTAGGTCAGTTTTTAAGTAGTCATGATGAAGATGGTTTTCTTTATCAATTAGGTGGTGATGAAGGAAAAGCAATGATAGCAGCATCTTTACAAATTACTGCTAAGGGACAGCCGGTTATCTATTATGGAGAAGAATTGGGACAATCGGGTGCTAATAATTGGCCAGAATATGATAATCGCTATGACTTTGCTTGGAACGAAGTAGAAGGAAATGAAATGTTAGCGCATTACCAAGAGTTAGTTTCCTTCCGAAATGATCATTCTGATATTATGGCTAAAGGGGAACGTCAACAAGTTGCCGGTTCTGATGAGGAACAATTTATCCTTGTGGAACGGTCGTTTCAAGGGAAGTCTGCTTATGTTGCTTTCAATACAGCTGATACGACAAAGCAAGTTTCTTTAACTGTAGATAATGAGGAAACAGAAATTGTCGACCATTATCAAGATCAAACATATGAGGCTGAAAGAAATGAAGCCGGTGAATTTGAAGTATTCATTGATATTCCTGCTATGGGAGATGGGGGTACCGTTTTATTAACAGCAAACAATGGAAATATTGTAGATGGAGAAGAAGGGGAAGAACAGCCAGAAGGTCGTGATATTCCTGACAACCATTTGCGCGTTCATTTTCCTGGAGATGGTGCTGACTTTGATGGATTAGGATTATGGTTGTGGGAAGACGTTGCAACTCCTTCAGAAAGTGCAGGTAGCTGGCCGGACGCCGCATTATCTTTTGAAGAACAGAACCAAACCGAATATGGAAGGTATATTGATGTTGAGCTAGCAGAAAATCCTAATGAGGTAGGCTTGCTGATTAATCATTCCAATGGCGATAACTTATCAGGAGATATCTTTGTTCAGATGCTTTCCCCAGAAATGAATGAAGTTTGGTTGAATAAAGATTATGAAGTGTTTTATTACGAACCATTAGAGAAGGAAAATTCACTTCGTGTTAATTTTTATCAAACAGCAGAAAGTTATGACCCATTTGGTTTGTGGACATGGGGTGATGTGGCAGAACCAACGGAAGATTGGCCTGATGGAGCACATTCTTTCGCCGATGATCGTCAAGGAATGAAAGGGTCTTACTACGATTTACCTCTCACAAATGAAGCAGAACAAATAGACTTTTTACTAATGAATAAAGAAACAGAATGGCAGTCAGAAGAATTGTCATTTGATCAATTAGAGCAGCACACACAAATTTTTGTACAGAAAGATGATCCTATGATATACACGAACCCTTACTTTGTAAGTCAAGATGGCTTAGTATCTGCAGAAGTCTTGTCAGACCAAGAGATAGAATTAAAATATACTTCTGTTCAAGGATTTACAGAGGCACAATTATTAGAGGATATTACCGTATTAACAAGCGAAGAACAAGAAGTAGAAATGAATTCAGTGACCATAATAGAAGATGATAACACCGTATTATTGAACGGAAGTTTTGATCTGGACCAGGCTCCATTTACGATTCAGCATAATGGACGTGAAGTCATTGCATCAATTGGTTGGCGATTAAAAGATAATATGTATGGCTATGAAGGGGATCTGGGATTGGAAGTCCATGATTCTAGTAATGCTACCTTAAAGGTCTGGTCACCAAGTGCGGACAATGTATCCGTCGTCTTGTACGATAAGGATGATGCGAAGCAAGTTATTAAAGATGATTTGGAGATGACACGTTCCGAACAAGGCGTCTGGGAAGTAGAGTTAAATAAAGAAACAACTGGATTGGATGATATGATTGGTTATTATTATCATTTTGCTATAGAACGTGAAGGGGAAACGGCATTAACACTAGATCCTTACGCAAAATCTATGGCAGCTTGGAATAGTAATGACGCTGAAGCTAATATTGGCAAGGCGGCTATTGTCGATCCAAGTTCATTAGGGCCAACATTAGATTATGCCTCGATTGATGGTTTTGAAAAACGTGAAGATGCGATTATTTATGAAACGCACGTGCGTGATTTTACGTCTGATCCATCGATTGATGATGAATTAGAAGCTCAATTTGGTACGTTCGCTTCCTTTGTAGAAAAATTAGATTATATAGAAGATTTGGGAGTCACTCATATTCAATTACTCCCGGTAATGAGTTATTTTCATGCGAATGAAATGAACAAAGATGATCGGCTATTAGACTGGGAATCAACGGATACCAACTATAACTGGGGGTATGATCCACAAAGTTATTTTTCGTTAACTGGAATGTATTCCGAAAATCCAGAGGATCCTGAAAAAAGAATCGAAGAATTTAAAAATTTAGTGGATGAAATTCATAAACGTGATATGGGAGTTGTTTTAGATGTGGTCTATAACCATACGGCCCAGTTGCATATATTGGAAGATTTAGAACCCAATTATTATCATTTTATGGACGCAGATGGGACGCCGCGTGAAAGTTTTGGTGGTGGTCGTTTAGGAACAACCCATCAAATGGCAAGACGTATTTTAGTAGATTCTATAACCTACTGGGTAGACGAGTATAAAGTCGATGGTTTTCGATTTGATATGATGGGAGACCATGATGCAGAATCCATTCAAATGGCATATGATGAAGCAAAAGAATTGAATCCAAATGTTGTGATGATTGGCGAGGGTTGGGTAACCTATGTAGGTGACGAAAATAACCCAGATGTGCAACCCGCTGATCAGAGTTGGATGGAGGATACGACGAGTGTTGGTTCCTTTTCCGATGATTTTCGTAATGAATTAAAATCAGGTTTTGGTAGTGAAGGAGAGCCAAGATTTATTACTGGAGGGGCCCGCGATATTAATAGAATATTTGAAAATCTTACGGCTAATCCCGGTAATTTTACAGCAGATGATCCAGGGGATGTGGTGCCTTATATTGCGGCACATGATAATTTAACCTTACATGATGTGATTGCCCAATCAATTAAAAAGGATCCAAAAGATCACGCCGAGGAAATACATCAACGCATCCGGTTAGGTAATTTAATGGTATTAACTGCTCAAGGAACACCATTTATTCATGCCGGTCAAGAGTATGGCAGAACCAAGCAATTCCGCCATGAAGATTTTAAAGGAGAGGTAACGGAACCTCCTTATAAGTCTACTTATCTCACAGATAAAGATGGAAATCCATTTGAATATCCATATTTCATTCACGATTCGTATGACTCAACGGATGCGATTAACCAGTTTGACTGGCAGAAAGCGACCAATACGGAAGCATACCCAACAGAGACGACAACAAGGGATTATACAAAAGGTTTAATTGAACTCAGGCGTTCCACTGATGCATTTCGACATGGAACCATGGAAGATGTCCATGATAAAGTTTCTTTATTGGATATTCCTGAAATAGATAATGAAGACCTTGTCATTGCTTATCGTTCAGAAGATTCTGCTGGAAAAGAGGAGTATTTCATTTTTGTAAATGCAGATGATCAAACAAGATCTTTAACATTATCCGAAGATTTAACAAATGGTGAGATTATTGTTGATCAAGAGACAGCTGGAATGAATGTTATCGAGGAACCGACTGGTGTTACTCTTTCTGAGCATTCTATTGAAATAGAGCCGTTATCAGCTATTGTTATTCGAGTAGCAGAGCAGGATGATGATTCAGACAATGAAGATAACACCGGTGGAGATGATGGTTCAAACGGTGAAGGTGACAGTGATGGTCATGATGATTCAGACGGTGATAATGGTACCAACGGCAATGACGATCCAGATGGTGATGATGGATCTAATGAAAACGATGGGACTGAATCGAATTCCAACAAAGATATAGACGCAAATAATGATTCGAAAAACGGTTCTTTACCAGATACAGCAACCTCTACATTTAATTGGATAATTACTGGTCTGCTATTTGTGCTACTAGGTTTTGTTATAGTGTATTTTGAGTTGAGACGTAAAGTAGAAAAAGAGTAATTACGCCACTTTGAAAGAGTAGTTTTTCGAAGTTACGATCCGTTTAGTGAGAAAACTATAAAAATGATTGTTAGGACACTTGCTCATAAAAAAACTTGGACAAATATAATGTCCAAGTTTTTTATGATTGATTTCATTTCACCAACCGACTCCATGGAGTTGCAGTCTCCCGAATCGCTTGTTTTACCTTCTGTAGATTATCCGTGCCCAGGGATTCCAACCAGTTATGAAAAGCTTCAGGACCTTCTTTGGCAAAAGGCTCGACCGCATCTTTCCAAATGGCGCGTCCACAAAGACAACCATTAAATGTCGCTCCCGCTTCTTTAGCGAAATAGAGGGTATCGACAAATTGTTTGTTGGTAACACCACCGCTTAAATAGATAAAAGGGAGACGGCTTTTATCAGAACAGTTTTTATAGTGAGCTTTGGCTTCTTCTTGGCTAAAGACAGGATCATAATTATCATATTGGTGATTACCTTCGATATGGTAAATAGATACTGGCACTTCTACTTTCAACAAATCTATGCCGTATGCTTCCTTAGAGAATTCGGTCATGAAATACTCAATGATAGCTGGTTTTTTCTTGGCGAATTCCGTCCCTTTGGTATTTAAACCTTCAGCGCTGTAAGAAACAGGTTCTAGAATAAACAATAAATCATTTTGTCGGCATTCGTCTCCCACACGTTTGATGAATGCTTTTTTTGTATTATTGAACAGTGCTTCTTCTTGATGATCAAAATAGATTAATAGTTTGACTGCGCTGGCTTCACGCTGCACTAAATCCTGTATCGCATATTCGTCAACTAAGTTGGGCAGTCGTCCTTTTTCAGAAGCATCATAACCCGTTTTCTCATAGGCCATAATCAAGCCAACATCATCATGCAGTTGCGCAGCGGCCTCCCAGCCATACTCTGGATCAAGCAAAAGGGAGGATGATTGGTTGCCCAGCACCTTACTCACACCTTCCTTGAATTGGGATAATCCATCTTTATACGTGATATGGTCATTCATCGATTGAATCATTTTTCCTAATGATCCACGTTGATCCATGGCGGTGGCAAAGACGATTTGTTCTTGATCAGAAATTAATTCGAGTCCTCGTTTTTTTCCTGGGGTAAGTTTCATTCCATTATCCTCCCGTTATCGCATATTTTCTTTACTTTCATTTTCTCCACATATTTGTCGATATGATCCGTTTGAATCGCTCCAGTATGAGGGTGCAAGGCATTGAGAACACCCATACTAAGGGCATACTTCATCAATGCCTCATTGGCTAATCCTTTCGACAAGCCCGCTGCAAAACCAGCTATGACTGAATCCCCGGAACCAACTGGATTAATTGCCTCTACCTTTGGCGGGGTAATCTTATAAATCACTTCTTTTTGTTTGACATAGGCACCAGTCTTCCCTGTGGTTACAACGACCCAAGGAATACCCGCGAATGTTTCGGTATAAAGAGCAGAGATAATTGCTGCCTCATTTGTAGGTGGTTCCTCTAATAAATCAGCTAACTCTTCCATATTTGGTTTGATTAAAAACGGTTTGTCTGCTGCTTGGATTGTGTAAGAGAGTAGATCTCCTTTGGTATCAAGCAGCACGGACGCACCGAATTGATTAGCCGTCTGGATTAATAAACGGTAAAAGGACGTATCTAATCCTTTGGGCAGACTACCGGAGATCGTAATAACGTCCGCTTTTTTCACAAGGTTTGCAAAGCTATCGAGAAACGCTTCTGCTTCTTTTTCGCTAATCTCTGGCCCGGATTCTAAGATTTCCGTTTGCTGCCCTTCATGAATAATCGCAATACAATTCCGCGTCTCTCCAGTAATCGATGTAAAATGATCAATGATATTTTCCTCAACAAGACTTTTTCGTATGAAAGAACCTAAACTGCCTCCTAAAAAACCCGTAGCGGCGACCTTTTCGTCAAGCTGTTGGATTACTCTTGCTACATTAAGCCCTTTTCCACCGGCCGTTTTGGAAAAAGTGGATACTCGGTTTACCGTATCAAGATCGAAAGGCTTTAAGGAATAATTAATATCAACAGAAGGGTTTAAGGTAACTGTTAAAATCATTATTCATTCACCTCACTCTTTTCCTTGTGATATTTTTCCTTACCTGCTACTGTAACGGATTGAATCGTAAGTTGATCATCGATTACCACAAAATCAGCTATCTTTCCTGTAGCTATACTACCGAATAGATCATCTTGACCAATACTTGCGGCAGGTGATAGGGAGGCAAGGTGCCATATGTTATATAATGGTTTGCCCGTCCATGTTTGCAGATTTTTCACCCCATCGATCAAACGCAATGTACTGCCAGCCAGGGAACCACTCTCGGTACGTGCGATGCCATCTTCCATGACCACCGGGAATTCACCTAGCATATAGTTCCCATCTGGCATTAATCCCGCTCGCATACAATCAGTAATTAAGGTCAACTTGTTACCTTTTATTTTGCCCGCTAACGAAGCTACTTCCGGATGGACGTGGTGTCCATCGCAGATTAGTTCGGCAAAAGCTTGTTCCTCTATGAAGGCAGCACCAGCCACTCCTGGTTCGCGATGGTGTAAGCCAGACATGCCATTAAATAAGTGAACAAAGTTGTTTGCCCCCGCATGAATCGCTTTTTGGCAACAATCGTAACTCGCGTCGCTATGAGCGATGCTTAGTAACACGCCATCTTTATGAATAGAATCAATAAATTCGATGGCTCCATTGCGCTCTGGTGCCAGTGCAATCTTGACAATAGAGCCCTCGGCGAGCTGCTGCCAGGATAGAAATTGCTTTTCATCTGGGTCACAAAAGTAGTCTGGATTTTGCGCACCCTTATGCTTTTCGGTAAAATATGGACCTTCCAAAAACATACCTTCTGATTGTGCCCCTTGTAACCCTTGTTTAACGGCATCACGAATGGCTTTAATGGCCTGCTCAAGATCCGCTTCCGAAGAGGTCAACGTTGTTGGTAGAAAGCGGGTAACACCGAGTGGCAGAATGGCTTCAGAAATACCGTGAATTGCCTCCGTATTCCCATCCATCACATCATAGCCGTTGATGCCATGAATATGGGTGTCAAATAGCCCAGGAGCAACGGTATAACCACTCCAATCAATGATGTTGGCTTGATTCGGTACCTCGTCAACAAAAAAACCAAATCGATCCTGATTCACTTGTAAATAAGCATCTTTTTTTTCACCGTCTTCTAGTAAAAAACGGCTTGCCTTAATGAAATAGGTCATATAATCCCTTCTTTGTGGTTATTTGTCATAATCGTAAATCGTAACCCCTTGCACTACTCGATTCACATTACCATCCGGGCTTGGGTTATCTGGAGTAATGCCAAGCCGCAATGACTTCTGTAGTGCCAAGCTTTGGGCAAATAGGATATAGAGTAGGGCCGCATGGAAATCATCTGTACGGATATTAAAACCAGCTGATACTGGAATGGTCCAATCGGCTAACGTTTCGACAGCGTCATTTTGTTCCGTCGTTAAGGCTATGATTTTGGGTTTAACAGGACTGTCTGCAATCTCCCGCAGAATATCCATATCGTATTTTCTTGTATAAGCATCTTGTGAGAAGAAAAGTACGACCGCAGTTTGATCATTCAAAACTGACTTCGGTCCATGGCGGAAACCTAAGGATGATTCGTGTAAAGCGACTACTTTGCCAGCACTTAATTCCAACATTTTTAGTGCAGCTTCATGAGATAGCTGTCCTAACATACCAGAACCTAGATAGATAATACGCTCCCAATCAAAGTCACAAATATTTTTCACAGATGTTGGAATGCTAGGAATTAGTTTTTTGGCCGCTTGGATTACATTGGTATCTAAGTTATTAGAAGTAAATAAGGTATAGGCTGAGATCAGCATGCAAGTAAAACTACTAGTCATAGCAAAGCCTTTATCATGGGCTTTCTCAGGCATTAAAATAGTAAGAGCGTTTGTATCTTCTTTTGTGTCTGCGGCTAGCTTTCCGTCCTTGTTACAGGTAATAATTACTTGATAAAAATCGGTAATAAGCTGTTTTCCGAGTTTTACGGCGGCTACACTCTCCGGGCTATTACCAGAACGAGCAAAGGATACCATGATAGTAGGGACATCCTGTAAATATTCCGCTGGGCTTGCCACTATATCGGTTGTTGCTATGGAGTCCAATTGTATCTGTTTTTGATGATTGGTGCGTAACAAGGGAGTAATGGTATCCCCGATAAAGGCAGAGGTTCCTGCACCTGTGAATATAACTCGAACATAATCATGTTTTTCATAAATAGCAGTTAAAAATGGATTCCATATATCCCGTTGCTCAGAAAGAATGGTTCTTAATTCTTCCCACATTTCTGGCTGCTGTTGAATTTCTGTTGCTGTATGAAGCGCTTGTTTGTTTTGTAATTCTTCGTTTGTCATGTTAAACATTCTAGATCCTCCTGTAATTAATTAATTCTTTAAGTGGTTATGTCGTTATAACCAGTTGGTGTAAATAAGAAGCCCTTGTTAAATGGGCTAGGTTAATTCTACCGTGTAATTGAATTTATCACCGGGTGTCACGCTAACGGTATACTCAATCAGCTGATCATTATGATAAGCAAGTCTTTTTACTAACATAGCAGGAGAACCTGCTGTTAATTGAAGATAATCTGCCTCTTCCTTGCGCAAGCTGCTGGCAGAGAAATGTTCCACAGCTTTGGTGACATGGATTTGGTATTCTTGCCGAAAAATTTCGTACATAGGCCGTTCGTTTAAATCATTTTTGGTGAGACCAGGAAATGTTTCCTTGGGCAAATACGAGGTTTCGTAGATGAGAGGCTCCTGATCAGCGAGCCGCAATCTGACAATTTGAAAGACTTCATCCAAAGCCGTTACATTCATTTTATGGGCCAATCGTTCATCCAAGGCAATTTCCTGGAAAGAAAGGACTTGCGTTGTTGGCGTTTTTCCTAATTTTTTCATTTCATCGGTAAAACTATATAGCTTAATCAATTTTTGATGATAACTAACGGGAGATACAAAAGTTCCCTTACCGTGTAGTTTATAGATATAGCCTTCGCGTTCTAACTCCTGCAAGGCGCTTCTCACTGTAATTCGGCTTAAGTTGTAGATTTCGCATAATTCCCTTTCGGATGGCAACTTTTGATCGACTTGAAGTTCTTTATTGTCCATTTTAAGGATAAGCTCATCCATCAATTGCAGGTATAAAGGCACTTTGCTTGCTTTATCCAATTATCTTCCTCCTTTCCCAAACGAAAATGTGTCAGTAGTATATTAGATTGGTTATGACCAGTTGGGTAAAGTATAATAGATCTTGTTCTTTCTGTAAAGCTACAATGATAAAAATAATCCACTTGTCTCTATTGTCATCAAGCTCGACTTAGTTCACACAATATGGCAATCTTATTTTGTTGTTTCATGTTTACGTGCTTTTTTTCGGTAAGCAGAGGGAGTAAAACTCGTTTCCCTTTTAAAAGTCTGTGAGAAAAAGGAAAGAGAAGAAAAACCGTTGATTTCGGCAATTTCTGCGATAGAATAATCGGTTGTTTCTAATAGATTCTTAGCATCCTTGATACGAACATTGTTTAAGTACTCTATTGGAGAGACACCCATATCTTTCTTGAATGCATGTGAAAGATAGTATTTGTTGCTATGCCCTGCTTTTGCCAGCCTATCCAATGTAATATCCTCGCGAAAGTTTTTATCTAAATAGTGCTTTACAAAACTTGTTAATTTGCTTAATTCCTTCGTATTATTTTGTTCGATGGTGATTGTGGGTTCACGCCATAATTTGATAACTAGAATTTCAATAATATTTTGACAAATAACTTCGTACTCTTCTTTGCTTTGCTGCACTTCTTCCAATAGTTTATTTAAGTAAAATAAAATATCTTCACGTTCCCCCTCATATCGATACAAACCAATCGGTTCATTGTTTTCTTCCGTTAGCCAGAAGGAAAGTCCCTCAATTCCCAAGGCAATATACTCTAACGAATCTTGTACGTTTGAGCGTTCTGTATGTTCAATATGTGGGTTAATAATTACTAAATCATTTTGCTGGACCGGTACATCATAATCAGGAAGTACAAACGCTCCTTTTCCTTTGGTAATATAAAACAGCTCAGTGAAATGGTGCGTATGTGAAGTGCTATGCCATCCCTTATCATACGTTGAACGTGTGACATACAAGAGCTTAAACGATATTTCTTTTGTAAGTATTTTGTTCATTTTATACATTTCATAAGACATTTTATTCACCTGCTCCATTTTGTCTAAGATTTAATTAAATCTATTTTACGGAGGGATAAAATAAAAATCAAATCAGGTTGTTTAAAAGAACGGTTAAATCAATGGTGTTACGCAGAAAATGATCGTTACTATTCAAGCCAAAGAAATGTCATTCCTTTTTGATGATGATGTTGATAGTAATTGAAATCGCTATTTAATAGGATTTTTAACTCCAGTTTATCCACTGTAAAACAAGATTACTAAAAAAAACAACAATATTTCGATTGAGAAAGCGTTTTAAAAATCGATAGAATGAAATTGTAATAACCAACCAAAGGAGGCAACCGGAATGAAATTAAAAAGTTTATTGTTTATAGGATTTATGATGATCGTTATTTTTACATTAGTTGCTTGTAGTGGGGGAAGCGATGATGAGGGTGAAGAAAATACTGGCGGATCAGATGAAGATGTTACATTACATTTAGCAGCTTTGGAATCTGCTTATGGCGCTGAAATGTGGGATAACATTATTGAAGATTATGAGGCAATGAATGAAAACGTTACTGTTGAATTAACGATTGAACAGAACTTGGAAGAGGTTGTTCGTCCGCAAATGCAAGCTGGCAATTACCCAGATGTCTTTTTGTTAGCTACGGATCGTGAAGAGGCGCTGACCGAGACACTTATTAAAGATAATGGATTGGAAAACATTACAGATGTCTTAGATAAAACAGTGCCTGGCGAAGAGGTGACAGTTGCTGACAAATTACTGGACGGATTTGCAGATACATTAGCAACTAACCCTTATGGAGATGGTGAAATGTATTTAGCACCAATGTTCTATAGTCCTTCAGGCATGTTTTATAATGCTGGTTTATTAGAGGAACAAGGCTGGGAAGTTCCTGAAACATGGGATGATATGTGGGCCCTAGGTGATGAGGCTGCTAATGAAGATTTACCACTCTTCACTTATCCAGTTGCGGGCTATTTTGATACCTTTATCGGTTCCATGCTATATGCCTCAGGTGGACCGGACTTCTTTAACTCAGTAATGACATATGAAGAAGGAATTTGGGAAACAGAGGAAGCGGAGCGTGTGTTACAAACCATCGAACAATTAGCGGAGTATACGCATCCAAATACCGTAGCAAACGCTAATCCAAATGATTTTACAAGAAACCAGCAATTAATTTTAGATAATGAAGCTTTGTTTATGCCTAATGGAACATGGGTTGTTGGTGAGATGGAGGAAGCACCAAGAGCTGATAACTTTGAATGGGGCATGACTTCTGTTCCAGCATTTGAAAGTGGTGAGGGAGATCGTTATGCCTTTACATTCTTCGAGCAAATGTGGATTCCTGCAGAAGCAGAAAACAAAGAGGCAGCAAAAGACTTTATTGCCTATATGTATTCTGATGAAGCGGCAGATACATTCCTTGAAGCTGGAGCGGTACAGCCAATCGAAGATATTACCGATAAATTAGAAGGAAATATGCTGGAATACTACAGCGTTTATGATGAAGGAGTGCTTCCTGCCATGGGAACCTTTGCTTCAACAAACCCTGTACCAGGTGTGAGTATAAGTGAAGCCCTGTATGAAAATGTCGATAATGTAGTCAATGGTCAAATGACTTATCAAGAGTGGCAAGAAGCTATTCAAGAGGCATCGGATCAATTGAGACCTGAAATGAACTAGGTGGGGAATGATTCCAAAACGATACGGCGAGTTCTATTCATAGACTCGCTGTATCGTTTCATCCAGATTAGCAAAGGTTTATATGGAAGCAGTGTCTTTCAAGAGAGGTGAGCAACTTGAGTAAAAAAATGTCTAGAAACATTTTCATTGCGGTCTGTGTTTTACCTGCAGTGTTGTTATTTATATTGTTTATGGTAGTACCAACATTTGAAGTGTTTAGAATGTCACTTTATCGCTGGGGAGGTCTTTCTAGTTCTCAGGAGTTTGTTGGTTTCGATAATTTTCGAATTTTATGGAATGATATGAATTTTATTCAGTCGTTCCAAAACTCGATTTTATTAATTGTACTTGTTGCCCTTGTTACCTTGTTCTTTGCCTTATTTTTTGCAGCGATATTGACAAGAGAACAATTAAAAGGCGGCAATTTCTTTCGGGTTATCTTTTATATACCAAATATTCTGTCCATTGTTGTTATTGCAGGTATATTCTCGGCGGTGTATAACCCGGATAATGGCCTTTTGAACAGTGTCTTAGGGGTGTTTCAGTTAGAAAGCTGGCAGCAAATGTGGTTGGGAAATCAGGATATTGTTATTTATAGTGTGGCGGGGGCATTAGTCTGGCAGGCAATTGGTTATTATATGGTGATGTATATGTCGAGTATGGCGAGTGTGCCACCTAGTTTTTATGAAGCGGCTTCTTTAGAAGGTGCCAGTCAAATAAAGCAGTTCACCAGTATTACGCTCCCATTGATCTGGAATAATATCCGTACGACATTAGCCTTTTATATTATTAGTACCATAAATCTCAGTTTCTTATTGGTAAGGGCGATGACTGGAGGAGGACCAGGCGGATCAACAGAAGTCTTCCTTTCCTACATGTATGATCAAGCGTACGGCAATTCAACGTATGGTTATGGAATGGCGATTGGTGTGGTAGTGTTTACCTTCTCATTCATACTTGCGGCGATTGTTAGTCGAATTACCAAAAGAACGGTATTAGAGTATTAAGGGGGTGTAGTAATTGAAAAAATCGAAACGAATAAGCACAACGACACTATTTAAAGTATTTATTTATGTGGCATTAGTGAGTTTGGCTGTCTCCATCATTGTTCCTGTAGGCTGGGTGTTTATGGCCTCTATCAAAGAAAACCAAGAATTTTATGGAAATCCGTGGACATTACCAGATGGTTTTCATTTTCAAAACTTTGCAGAGGCATTTATCGAGGCACAAATGGGACAATATCTCTTAAACTCTATCATTGTGACTGTACTGGCTCTACTTTTCTTACTGGTGTTGGCCTTGCCAGCAGCTTATGTACTGTCACGATTCAAATTCTTTGGAAGTAATTTGCTAAATGGTTTTATTAAGGCTGGTCTATTTATTAATGTCAGCTATATTGCAGTACCCATCTTTTTATTACTACTTGGCTGGGACAATGTATTACAAGATATCATCGGGCAAAATTTTTTTCTAGATAACCGGGCGATTTTGGCATTAATTTATGCTTCCACAGCATTACCGTTTACGATCTTTTTGTTATCCAGTTATTTTGAGACTTTACCATCTGACTTTGAGGAAGCGGCGAATATTGATGGAGCAGGTTATTTTCGGACGATGTTTTCCGTCATGCTGCCAATGGCTATGCCAAGTATTGTGATCGTTATTCTCTTTAACTTCCTACTGTTTTGGAACGAATATCTATTGGCACTTACGATCATGCCTGGGGATAACAAGACATTGCCAGTAGGGCTTCTTAATCTACTAGCTGCAGAACGAGCAGCTGTCAATTATGGTCCGATGTATGCTGGTATGGTTATTGTCATGCTACCGACATTAATTTTATACATCATTGTACAGAAGCGTTTAACAGAAGGCATGACTGTTGGCGGAGTGAAAGGATAGGTGATAGAAATGAAGAAATCAACCGGGCGTATTACACTTCCCATTGAAGAAAACTTTTTAGAAGAAACGAAGGAATTAATGGAGCGATGGGGTGCCGATGCCTTACGAGATAGTGACGGTACCAAAATGGAAGAAGCTATTAAACAACTACATGCAAAAATATATACTACTTATTTTGTTGCTCGAGGAAATAATGAATTCGCTGAGCAGCACTTGGAGGAAACACAACAAATTTATCTTATGTCCTCTTTCCATGTAGCAACGGAATCGGTCTTGGAAATAGATTTTATGGCTGGTTATTTTGAGGAGCAAATCGAACCAGATTACCGGCATGACCCCAAAAAATGGTGGGAAGTGATGGATCGAACAACCGGAGAGATCATTGATACAAGCCACTGGTCCATCGATAAAGAAAGAAATAAATTAGTACTCCATGACGCAGAACCATGGCATGAATATACGGTTTCCTACCTGGCTTATATGAAATGGGACCCGACGCACATGTATAATCATATGACGAATAATTGGGGAGATAAACCGCATGAGATTCCGTTCGATGCTCGCCAGCCTTATTCGAATCAATTTATCAAAGACTATTTAAGAGAATGGCTTCGAGAGAATTCAGATACCGATGTTGTCCGTTTTACGACTTTTTTCTATCATTTTACGCTTGTGTTTAATCATGTAGGACAGGAAAAATTTGTAGATTGGTTTGGATATGGAGCGAGTGTTTCGGTTGCAGCACTAGAAGCTTTTGAAGAAGAAAAAGGATATAAGCTTCGTCCAGAGGATCTAGTGGATCAAGGCTATTACAATTCACCATTTCGAGTACCATCTAACGCTTATTTGGATTATATTGATTTTATCCAGAAATTTGTCGCACGCGAAGTAAAAGAGTTAGTAGATATTGTACATGATTACGACAAAGAAGCAATGATGTTTTTGGGGGATAATTGGATTGGGACAGAGCCGTATGGTTCCTATTTCAAAGAAACGGGTATCGATGCGGTTGTAGGCAGTGTAGGGGATGGAACCACGTTGCGTCTTATTTCAGACATTCCACATGTACGCTATACGGAAGGTCGCTTTCTTCCTTATTTCTTTCCAGATACCTTTTATGAGGGGAATGACCCTGTCGTAGAGGCAAATGAGAATTGGCTGACAGCTAGGAGAGCTTTAATGCGAAAGCCAGTAGATCGAATTGGTTATGGTGGTTACCCAAGCTTACCTTATCAGTTTCCGGACTTTATTGATTACGTGGAAAAGGTAACCGATGAATTTCGCGATATCTATCATACGATAGCAGAAGCAAAGCCATACACTGGCGTAAAAGTTGCGATTTTGAATGCTTGGGGCAAGTTACGCACCTGGCAGACACACATTGTAGCGCATGGAAAATATTATCAACAGACTTACTCTTATTATGGAATAGTGGAGGCATTAAGCGGTGCTTCGGTAGATGTAGAATTTATTAGTTTTGATGATATATTGGAAAAAGGTGTTCCGACAGATATTGATGTAATAATTAACGCCGGTGATGCAGGTACGGCTTTTTCAGGAGGGGATAAGTGGAGGAATCAAACATTGGTGTCTCTCCTAAGAGAATGGGTATACCATGGCGGCGGTTTGATTGGAGTCGGAGAACCATCGGCAGTTCATCACCAAGGTCGTTACTTCCAATTAGCCAATGTGCTTGGTGTGGATAAGGAATTAGGATTTAGTTTATCTACCAATAAATATGTCACCGAAGAAACCAATAGTCACTTTCTAACCAAGGACTTGACTCGCTATGACTACGGAGAAGGGAGCAATAATATCTATGCCTTAAATGATGATACGGAGATTATTGCCTATCATAATGGCAGTGTCCAGTTATCCAGTACATTCTTTGGTAGGGGAAGAGGAGTCTATATGGCTGGACTGCCGTATAGTCACGAAAATACAAGATTGTTAATGCGTGCCCTGTTTTATGCAGCTGGTAAAGAAGGTGAATTCACAAAATGGTTGGCATCTAATATTCATTGTGAGGTACATGCTTATCCTAGTATTGGAAAATATGCGATAGTGAATAATGCAAACAGTCTTCAGCAAACAGAGGTTTATGATGGTGATGGCCATGTAGATACATTAACGATACAACCAAGTGATATTATTTGGAAGGAGATGCGGGATAATGGATAAAGGGTTCCGTGTTTTAAAAATAATCTTTTTTCTATTCTGTATGTTTTTGATTATTTATGGTCAGCAAACAGTAGGGAAAATTTATTTATTATATCAATTGATTGGTCTTGCTGGTTTGTTGTTCTTGTTATGGAACTATAATCGAAAGTTTATATAATTCATGAAGTTGGAAGTTGTGATGGAAGCAGGAGGAAGATAACGATGAAATATGCTATTGGTCTAGATATTGGAGGGACCAAGATTGCCAGTGGTCTCCTCAATCAAAATGGAGATGTTATTCAACAGGAAACCGTTAGCAGTGCTCCCTCTGATAGTGAGAAGATGTTTAACCAAGTGGTGCAGTGTATAGAGAATTTATTGGGTCATTCAAGTATCCCTATATACGATATTCATAGTCTAGGGGCTGGCATTCCTGGGAAAGTAGATCGGGAAAAAGGAGTTGCAGTTTTTCAAAATAACTTACCATGGCGGAATTTCCCTTTTGTTCAGCGAATACGTGAAGTTTTTGATGTGAGTCATATAACGATCGATAATGATGTGCATATGGCGGCCTTTGCCGAGTGGAAAAAAGCTCAGCTAAAACCAGATGAATTATTCGTTTACATGACAATAAGCACCGGAATCTCGACAGCCATTATTCAAAATGGGGAGTTTATCAGAGGGGCCGGATTTGCTGGTGAAGCAGGATTAGTACCAGTTTACACAGAGTTTCCTGCGAAAGAATTACATCGTTTAGAAATGATTGCTTCTGGCCCTGCTATTGCAAGATATGCGAACGATTTATATGGAAGAAATGATTTAACTGCAAAAGAAGTGTTTCGACTATTTTATGATGGGGAGGAAATGTCACAAAGGTTGATAGATGACATGGTTGCCGGTCTTACTCAAGGAATTTATACAATGAATAGTTTGTTAGATCCCCATAAAATAGTGTTCGGCGGTAGTGTGATTTCCTGCAATCCGGTTTTATTACCAATGATGAAAGCAAAATTAAAAAAATGGCTTCTTGCTGAACAGGCCCATATATTGGAGCGAATGGAAGTAAGCCATATGGGTAATGAGCAAGGTATCATTGGTGCTGGACTTCGGGCACTAGAAACAAGTTCATAGTGGTCTATCTAATCTACTATATACGGAAGGTGATCTGAAATGAAGCCTAATATTCTCTTAATAACAGTGGATCAAATGCGATGGGATTGCTTAAGTTATTTGAACCACCCAGCCGTTGACACACCTAATTTGGACCAGCTGGCCAGAGATGGCGTACTCTTTCAACATGCATATTCTGCAACTCCATCTTGTGTGCCAGCAAGAGTTTCCCTGCTAACGGGAATGTCACAAGTTGCCACAGGTCGAACGGGGTATGCCGATAAAGTTCCATGGAGATATGAACATACCATAGCGAGTGAGTTAACGAAAGCGGCTTATCACACACAGTGTGTCGGTAAAATGCATGTTTATCCAACTCGTAACTTATGTGGGTTTCACAATGTGGTATTACATGACGGTTACATGCATTATGGTCGTTTTAAGCAACAGACTAGTGTGGCGGAATCTCAAGCAGAAACAGACGATTATTTAAAATGGCTTCAAGAAAGAGTAGGATCAGATGTGGATCTTCTGGATCTTGGCCTTGACTGCAATTCATCAACAATGGCTCGACCTTGGCATTTAGAGGAGAAGTATCATCCCACTAACTGGGTAACTTCTCAATCGATCGATTTTTTACGTCGTCGTGATCCGTCCAAACCTTTTTTCTTGAAAATGTCCTATGTACGTCCACATCCGCCATTTGATCCACCACAAGTCTTTTTGGATATGTATAAGGATAAAGAATTGCCAGATCCACCGATTGGAGAGTGGGCTGAACAAAGTGATTTGACAAGGTCTGGCTTGGATCCAGTCACTTCTCACGGAACGGTCCCTAAAGATCGTTATCGACGTGCACAGGCTGCCTATTATGCATTGATTACACATATTGATCATCAAATAGGAAGATTCTTGCAGGCGATGCGTGAATATGGTGTATACGATGATACAGTGATTTTGTTTACGTCTGATCATGGTGAGTTAATGGGGGATCATCATTTATACCGCAAATCCTTACCTTATGAAGGAAGTGCCAAAGTTCCTTTTATTGTCGCTGATCCTGGCCATCAACTGGGCTTGCAAAAGAATACGATAGTTGATCAAGTGGTAGAAATGCGAGATATTATGCCTACTTTATTGGATGTTGCAGGCGCGGATATACCTACAACGGTGGAAGGGAAGAGTGTTTTGCCGTTATGTAATGGAGAAACGCCTTGGCGTGATTACATTCATGGTGAACACGCATTTGGCGAGAAATCATACCATTATATAACAAACGGAAAGGAAAAATACATTTGGTTTTCCCAAACAGGAGAAGAGCAGTTTTTTGATTTACAAGAAGATCCTCATGAACTCCGAAATCTTGCGTTAAAAGATAGCTACAAAGGGCGCGTCAGTCATAGAAGAAATCAGCTTATACAAGAGTTAATTGGAAGGGAAGAAGGCTATACAGACGGGGAGAAATTGATCAAGGGCAGAGTAGCGAAGGCGGTTCAAGAGCATTTGTTTACTTAACTTTTATGATGAGATAAATGCAAAAAGTAAGGAAGGAAATCTTTTTTGGGTTTTTAGTAATACCATAAGAAAATCAGATGAAAACGCAAAAGGAGCTGTCGCAAAATGCATGAGTTGCATTTGCTGACAGTTCCTTTTTTTGGGTATTTAGGTTACTTTTTCATCTTTAAAAGAGGCTAGCTTATTTTTGGTAATAGGATACTTTTTTTGTTAGTAAATATAGTAGAATTAATTTGCTCATAAAATAGGATGATAAATGACCCTATCTCTTTCAAAAGAAGGAGGCTGATTCGCCAAAATCTTGGATCATTGTTCCGTATTTTTTAGGCTTCTTTCATAAAAACGTTTCAGATGTTGTGCCAATTGCTGGTAACTACCTTTTACATTTTCTTCCTTGTAATATACAGAAAATGTAGCATATTATAAGGGAAAGCACAGTAATCAACCTAGAGAAATTTGAACAAAATAACCCTATTTAATGGGAATGATAGTGTGGTTTTACAGTATAAAACTAGAAAAAATTAGGTTAGGGAAAAGTAGATGGGGTAATATAAAGATTAAAATTTATTATTTCAGTAATAACATAAGATACATGGAAATTATGAAATAATAAAATAAAAAACGAGTTGACCCAACGTCCTGATGATGGTATTATGATTCTATCAAAATTTGAAGGAGGAATTTCATGTTAAAGAAGTATTTTTTGTTTTTTATGATGATTTTATTAATAGCAAGTGGATGTACAGGTGTTCCAAATGACAGCGCTTCCAATGGAGAGGAGGCATCTAATGAAGATCAAACAGTTATTAAATACTGGTCTAATTGGAATGAAGGAGAGCCACAACAACAAGTTATGAATCAGATTATTACTGATTATGAAAAAGAAAATCCAAATGTAGATATTGAAGTTGAGTGGTTGGGAAGAGATTTAATGTCTAAAGTAAGAAACGCTGTATTATCAGAGGATGGTCCAGATATTATTGATAAAAATCCTCCTGAAATCAAAGGAGCTATTGGAGATCAAACCGAATCATTAGAAAATGTCTTATCTAAAGACATACCGAATGAAGAGGCTAAAGTTGGAGATGTTTTTCTAGATGGCACGTTAGATCTTTTTAAAGACGATGACAAACTTTTTTTTATTCCGTATCAATTAATTTCATCTGGTTTTTTCTATAACAAAACATTATTGGAAGCTGAGTTAGGTTTAAAAGCTCCTGAAACATGGGATGAGTTTATTGAAATAAGTAAACAAATAAAAAATTCGGGTTTAGCTCCTTTAGCACAGGATGGAAGTATAGGTTTTTATAACGCATATTACTATTATTGGTTAAGTACAAGAATTAACGGAGCTGGTGCATTAAATGAGGCAGCAAGTGATGAAACAGGTGAAGTTTGGGATGATCCTGGTTTTCTAGAAGCAGCAACAAAAGTAGAAGAGCTAGTTTCAAATGATTTTTTTATAGATGGATATGAGGGTAGTCAATTTCCAGCTGCTCAAACAAGGTGGGCGCAAGGTGATGCAGCACTCATTCTAAATGGTACTTGGATACCACAAGAGACAGGTAGTTATGCTTCAAACGATTTTGAATATGAAGTGTTTCCATTTCCAAAAGTTGAGGGTGCAGAAGGTGATAATAATAGTGCTGAAGTTGAATTAATTGGATGGGCAGCACCGAGTGGTTCAAATGTAGAAGTAGTTTCTGATTTTATAGCTTTTGGAATGCAAAAAAAATATCATGAGCAGATAGTTGCTGAAATGAATAATATTAGTACACGCAAAGATGTCGAAGGACCTGAGAATCTTCAAACAATGCAAAAATATGTTGAGGAAGCTGACAGTGTACATGTATTATACGACAACCTACGGGGTGATTATCCAGAATGGTGGAATAATGTTTTTCTACCAATTAATGATAAATTAGTGTTCGGTGAAATTAGCGCAGTAGAGTTTATTGAAGAAATGAAGGAAGAAACAATTAAATATTGGAATTAACTAAAAATGCACTTTCTCAATATGAGAAAGTGCGGGAGGTTTTTTTATGATATATGGTAGAAAAAAATTAATTGTTCCTTATTTGTTACCTGCGATTGCATTATATGTGTTCTTTTTTGTATATCCAGTCTTTCACGGGGTCTTTATAAGTTTTCATGAATGGTCTGATTTTTCAAAGCCAATGGTGTTTAATGGTATTGATAACTATACAAAAATGTTTACTGATCAATTCTATTGGATGTCGTTAAAAAATACATTGCTGATATTATTTGTAGGTGGTTTTTTTACATTTCTTATCGGGTTTGTGTATACAGCTGTAATGAGTGAGGGGATGAAAGGAAAAAAAGCTATAAGGGCAATTATCTTTTTTCCTAATATAATTGCGCCAGTTGCTGTAGCAATTATTTGGAATTATTTATATCGTTATGATGTAGGTCTTTTCAATTCAATATTAGAATTATTAAACATAGATCCCGTTAACTGGACTGCTCCTGAAAACATAATGACATCAGTTATCATTGGATATATCTGGTCAAATGTAGGTTTATATGCAGTAATAATGATGTCAGGGGTTGACAAAATACCAAATACAATCTTCGAATCTGCAAAAATTGAAGGAGCATCTACTTTTAAAATATTTTTTAAAATTACTTTGCCATTAATTTGGGATATTTTATCAATAAACATTGTGTTATGGACTATTAATTCAGTTCGACTTTTTGATTTTTTATATGCATTCGGAGGTGCAACTCCATCACAAAATACTTGGAATTTAGCATTATATCAATTTATTTTAGGGTTTGGATCTCGCACCTCAATATATCAGGTAGGTTATGCTAGTGCGATTGCTGTATCGATGGTTATTCTAGTTAGTATTTTAATTATTGTATTTAGAAGATTCTTTAATCGAGAGGTGTATGAATTGTAATAGAATGGGGGAGGAAGACTTATGATTTCAAATATAATAACCAAATTATCCAAGGCATTTGTGTATATATGGGTGGGATTTATTCTTTTTGTTTTCTTTTGGGTTTTTTTAGCATCAATTAAAACTGATCAAGAATTATTAAGTGATTTCTGGACTTTACCATCCAATTTTCAATGGAGTAATTACGTTTTTGCCTGGATTAATTCTAATTTAGCTGCATATTTCTTTAATTCTATAATAGTTGTTTTAGTATCCATTATAGGATTGATTATTATATCTTCACCTGCAGCCTATATACTTTCCAGAGTCAAATTTAAAGGCAGAGGTTTTATTACAATTTCATTTATAATTGGAATAGCAGTTCCTCATCAAGCAATTTTAATTCCATTGTATTTGTTAATGGTTAATATGGGGTTAATAAATTCTTTGACTGGGGTAATTATTGTTTACATCGTTTATTCACTTCCGTTTACCATTTTTATATTGACAGGTTTTTTTAGTACTATATCTTCTGAAGTTGAAGAAGCTGCAGCTATCGAGGGAGCTACACCAAATCAAACATTTTGGAAAATAGTTTTACCTATGATACGTCCAGGTATCATTACTGTTGTAATATTAAATGGAGTAGGGCTATGGAATGAATTTTTATTTGCATATACTTTTCTAAACAGTGGGGAAAAATATACTTTATCTGTTGGGCTTTATAAATTTTATCAAACAATGGAATATAATTCGAACTGGGTCAGTTTATATGCTGGAGTTGTAATTATTATAATTCCAATTTTACTATTTTATTTGTGGTTATCAGGTAGAATAATTGAAGGTATGACTGCGGGTTCAGGTAAATAAATTTCTTGTATCGAATAGTAAGATATAAGCATTAATTAATTTAATGTGAAAACGTTTAATATTCAGGAGATTGAAAGGAGAACATGCTCAATGAACATCCAAAATCCCAATATTGTATTCATCCTATCAGATGATCAAGGTTACTGGGCAATGGGAGCCCCAGATAATAATGAGATTCAAACACCCAATCTAGATCAATTAGCCAAAGAAGGAGTACAAATGGACAATTTCTTTTGTACCTCCCCGGTTTGTTCCCCAGCAAGGGCATCTTTATTAACAGGTAAAATGCCTTCTCAACACGGGGTACATGATTGGCTGCGTCCTAATAAAGCTGGTTATTATTCGGATTTTCTAAAGGATCAAACTACTTATGTAGATATTCTCTCTGAAAACGGTTATACATGTGGATTAAGTGGGAAATGGCACTTGGGGGAAGCAGTTCAACCGCCTAAATCATTTGATCACTGGTATGTGCTGGAACATGGAGGTGGCCCTTACTATAATACACCAATGGTTCGAAATGGGAGAAATGTGAAAGAACCGGAATATATTACAGAGTTAATTACGGACGATTCTTTATCATTTATCGAAGATCAGTCTGAAAGGGAAAACCCTTTTTATTTGAGTGTTCACTATACAGCACCCCACAGTCCATGGATTGATCAGCATCCAATGGAATATATTAATCTATATGATGATTGCTCCTTTGCCTCCTTTCCTAAAAAAGAAGAGCATGAATGGAGCACCACAAACTATCGTGATCACCATCGAGAAAATTTAAAAGGATATTTTGCTTCCATTACTGCAATGGATTTTCATATTGGCAGAATTATTGGAAAGCTGGAGGAGTTAAGGATACGTGAAAATACCTTAATTGTTTTCTTGAGTGATAATGGATTTAACTTTGGTCATCATGGTATTTGGGGAAAAGGAAACGGTACATTTCCACAAAATATGTATGATACTTCTGTTAAAGTACCAGCGATTTTTAATCATAAAGGCCATTTGGTAGAAAATAAGCGAGTAGAAACACTAGTGAGTGGTTATGACTTTATGCCAACATTATTAGAGTATCTGCAAATGGATAGAGAAGATTTAGATGATTTACCTGGTGTTAGTTTCTATCCAGAGCTCTTAGGAAGAAATAACCCTATGAGAAAAGAACAAGTGGTAATTTATGATGAATATGGTCCAGTGAGAATGGTACGTACAAAAGAGTGGAAATATATACATCGGTATCCATATGGACCTCATGAGCTCTATCATTTAATTAATGATCCGAACGAGGAGAAAAATGTAGTTAAACGATCCAGTAATCAACAGACTATTATAAAGCTAAAAAACATGTTGGATGAATGGTTTATTTTGTATTCAGATCCTAAAATAGATGGTGCAAAAGAGGGAGTGCAAGGGGCAGGTCAATATGATCTAGCAGGTGGAATTAATGTATATTCCGAATGGGATGATAGTGCATTATAGTCTAATTTAATTAATAGTATTCAAGTATACGATGAGGAGGTTTTAGGTTGAAGAAACCAAATATCTTATTAATTACTAGTGATCAGCAACATTTCGATACAGTTGGTGCCTTTAATTCAGAAATTAAAACACCAAATTTAGATCGATTAGTCAAGGAAGGAACTACTTTTACCAGAAGTTATTGTCCAAACCCTACTTGCACACCGTCTAGAGCATCAATTATTACAGGAATGTATCCAAGTCAGCATGGTGCTTGGACATTAGGAACTAAACTATTAGAAAATCGGCCTACTGTTGGAGAATATTTGCAAGAGACTGGTTATCATACAGGTTTAATAGGAAAGGCCCATTTTCAACCCACTAAAGAAACAGAGGAATACTCTTCTCTGGAATCTTATCCATTACTTAGTGATTTAGATTTTTGGCAGAAATTTGATGAATCATTTTATGGTTTTGAACATGTAGAACTAACTAGAAATCACACAAATGAACATCTAGTAGGACAGCATTATGCACTTTGGCTAGAAGAAAAAGGGTGTGAAAATTGGCGTGATTATTTTCTTCCTCCTACTGGTAATATGGATCCGAAAGAAAAATATACATGGAAAATCCCAGAGGAATTTCATTATAATGCCTGGATTGCTGAGCGATCAAATGCTTTATTAGATGAGTATACAAACGATAAAAAACCATTCTTTTTATGGTCTAGTTTCTTTGATCCGCATCCTCCATACCTTGTGCCTGAACCGTGGGATACAATGTATGATCCGAGTGAATTAACTATTCCTACGGGTAAGCAAGGAGAGCATAACAATAATCCACCACATTTTCAAATGACACAAGAAGAAAATCCGGATTTTTCTGCTTACATGGAGACGGGGTATGGGATTCATGGATATCATACTCATAAGGGTCTAGATAAAGTAGAACACCAGCGGTTAACGGCTACTTATTACAGTATGGTTAGTCTTATGGACAAATATATTGGAAAAATATTAGATAAATTAGATGAACTAGGAATTGCTGATGAAACAATAGTTATATTTACAAGTGACCACGGACATTTTTTTGGTCAACATGGATTGCAGTATAAAGGGGGATTTCATTATGAAGATTTAATAAAAATCCCTTTTATTGCGAGATACCCTCAACATATACCTGCAGGAGTAAAAAATTCTGCAATGTTATCCTTAGTAGATCTAACTCCAACATTTTTAGATTTTGCTAATCAGCAGATTCCTTATCAAATGTCCGGTAAAAGTCAGAAGAAAGTTTGGTTAGGAGAAGAAAGAGCAGTTCGGGACCATGTCATTATAGAATTCAGGCATGAACCTACCACCATCCATCAAAAAACATACGTGGACAAGCGATATAAGATTACATTCTATTACAATCAAACTTATGGGGAGTTATTTGATTTAAAAAATGATCCATTTGAATACAATAATTTATGGAACCAAGAGGAATTCCAAGGTTTAAAACAGGAATTAATGATGAAATATATTTGGGCGGAAATGGGAAAAGAACCACTATTTATGCCGCGAATATCTCATGCATAAAAGGAGGAGTTTTTATTGAATTACGCACTTGGAGTAGATATTGGGGGAACTAAGGTAGCAATAGGGATAATTAGAGAAGATGGAAGAGTAATGAAAGAGATAATGATTTCGAGTAATCCAGTGAGTGCAGAAGCTATGTATGGTGTAGTTGAAGAGAGTATGGAAACGATATGGAATCAAAATGAGTATCCTATCCAAGGAATAGGGGTAGGTTTACCGGGTAAAGTAAATCGGAAGGAAGGCATAGCTGTCTATCAGAATAACCTTCCGTGGAGAGATTTCCCGATAGCAGAGCGAATAAAGGAGAAATTTTTATTACAGAATGTTTTAGTAGATAATGATGTCTCGACAGCTGCTTATGCAGAGTGGTTTGCACACCATCCTGTTTCAAATGAAACTTTTGTATACATAACGGTAAGTACAGGTATTGCAAGTGCAGCTATTTGTGACGGAATCCCTCTAGATGGTGCAGGTTTTTCAGGAGAGCTTGGGTTGATGTATGTCAAAAATTATCAAGAAGAATCTTCTTATGAAAGGTTGGAAAATATTTCTTCAGGGACAGCTATAAAAAAGGCGATGAATAATGAATTTGACGCAAAACAGGTTTTTGAACAATATCATAAAGGGGATAAAAAAGCTATTCATATTATTGATAGCAGGATCAAATCTTTAGCAGACGGGGTATACTCTCTAGCCTGTATTTTAGATCCTGATAAAATGGTTTTTGGAGGAAGTATCATTAATAATCAACCTTTTATAATAGAAAAAATAAAGTGCGAAATCGAAAGGCTTGTTATTCCAGAACAATACAATTTATTAGACCGATTGTATGTAAGTAAATATCAAGGTAATTCTGGAATTATAGGAGCAGGTCTTAAAGTTTTACAGAAATAGTTGGGAAATACCTCTTTTATGAAAATTGATAATGTTTTAAATAAAACAAGGCAATTAATCTTTGTATAAAATCAATCTTTTTTGTGAAAACAATGGCAATATTTGCTATAATAATGATGTCAGGGAAAATATAAATTAACATACTAAAAATAAAAAGAAAGGTCGTGTCGGTACCATGTCAAAAACTTTAGATTTTGATACATTTACTCCCTTATATCATCAATTAAAGGAAATAATTATAGAAAATATTGAGACGGGTGAATGGAAACCTGGGGACAAAATACCTTCAGAGTATTCATTACAGACCCAGTATGGAATCAGTAGAAATACAGTGCAAGCTGCTTTAGATGACTTGGTGAAAGATGGAAAATTAGAGAGAAAAAAAGGATTGGGCACTTTTGTTACGCGCCCTAAAATTGAACAATCTTTAACTACTTTCTATAGTTTTAGTAAGGTAATGCAATCAAAAGGGTTAGACCCAGAGGATATTGTGTTGAGTGTAAACAAGATTAATGCTAGTCAACTAATAGCAAAGCAACTTGATATCAATGAATTCGATCCAGTTATTGCTTTGCAAAGAATAAGAAAGGCAAGCAATGAACCAATTATTCTGGAAACTTCTTATTTACCAGGTTCCATTGTTCCTGCTCTAAAAAAAGAAAATTTGAAAGATATATCCCTTTATGATTATTTAGAAAAAAAACATCAAATTATAGTGATGAAAGCAAATGAAAGCTTTGAACCTGTACTTACACGTGCTGATGAAAGTATTCACCTTGAGGTAGAGGAAGGTTCACCCAGTTTAATGTTAGATCGGATTGCATATGATCAATTTGGGCGCAAGGTGGAATTTTGTCGGTCAATAGTACGTGGTGATCGTTGTAAATTTTATACAGAGTTGCTATAAAAAGTGTATATGTTCCCTTTTTAAACGAAATATAAGCATCACCAAGCTGCTTAATTATAAACGCCTGCAGTCTCTAACTTCATTGGAGTGTAAATGTCTTATGTTATTTACATGCTATTAGTTAGGACTTGCAGAAAACTCCTAATAATGATCTATTTTGCATTTTATTTAACATTGCATCATTTGTTTGAATAAGACATTAGTATATTTGTTGTTATATAATTCCCTCCCATTAAAAAACTCCAATTTATTATTTTTTAAAAAAACAAAACCTGACATCAACCTGACTTATTTCTCTATTATCATTACTGATATAGACGAAAGGAGGCAGTTAGGATGTCAACTGGAAGGCAGGAACGAAAGCATGCCATATACATGGCCGAATATCAGATTATGTGTAATAAAATTGCTCATGTTATGCAGCGTGATCCACATACTGGAGTGGAAGGTCAGTACCGTATTCGCTCGGTGTACTTTGATAATTTAGCTAATAAGATTTTGCATGAGAAAAAAGAAGGCTATCTAACGCGAGATAAATATCGTGTGCGCCTCTATAATCTGGATCAGGAGAATATCCTTCTGGAAAGAAAGAGCAAACGGGATAATCTAACTTATAAAACAAAATGTCCGATTACCAAACAAGAATATCAAACGATACAACGGAAGGATATTTCCTGGATGGAGGAAGATGAGAGACTCTTAATTAGAGAATTATACACAGAGATGTATTATTGCCAACTGAGGCCAGTGACGATAGTGGATTATATAAGAGAACCATTCATCTACCCCTTTGGTAATGTACGGATTACCTTCGATTTTAAAGTGCAGTCTAGTTTTTATAACACAGATATTTTTCATCCGAATATACCAATGATTGACGTACTGGAAGAGAATACGGTCATATTAGAGGTGAAGTATGATGACTATTTACCAGATGTCATAAAATATCTATTACAATTATCAAATACACAGCAAGAAGCCTATTCAAAATATCAACTAAGTCGCATGTACGGCTAAAAAAGAGGAGAGAATACAATGATTTTTACTTCAGCGTCTATTACTAATTTTACAGATATATTTAAATCTAGTTTTTTGGAGAATACAGGTTCATTTTCCCTTATTGATGCTTTGTTGGGACTAGGTGTTTCGTTCCTGATTGGTGTATTTATTTACTTTGTTTATAAAAAAACATTTAAAGGGGTGATTTATTCTCATTCTTTCAACATATCCCTGATGATTATGTCCATGGCCACTGCCCTTGTGATTATGGGAATTAGTCAAAATGTGCTTTTATCATTAGGAATGGTAGGAGCCTTATCGATTGTTCGTTTTCGTACCCCGATCAAAGACCCGATGGATTTAGTATTCCTTTTTTGGTCGGTAATTGCAGGTATACTTGCAGGTGCTGGCTTTATTTTGTTGGCTACTGTTGGTTCTGGATTAATTGGGATGGTTATCGCCCTCTTTTCAAACAAACTGAAGGTTGAAAATCCTTATTTATTAGTAGTTAAATTCAATGAAACAGCAGTAGGGCAACATGTAGAGCAAATGTTAGCTGATCAAGTGAAAAAATATGTATTGAAATCAAAATCGATGATGCAGGGTAATGAGACGGAAGCAACCTATGAAATTCGCTTAAAGGAAAATGAAGCACAGCTTACATCTCATTTGTCAGCGATAAAAGGTGTACAATCCGCAGTGATCTTGAGTTATGATGGTAATTTCACGGCATAAGAAGAGGAGAGGCATTCCATGAAAAGATATTCCTATTTATTATTTTGTATGACAATGCTGGGATTTATGATTACAGGTTGTAACACAGTATCCGAAAATAGTGATGAAAATATAACGCAACAGGCGATTGTAGATAGTGACTTGGCTGCGAGCTATACAGACTGGTCTGAAGATGAGGTGATAAAGATCAGCTTCGATGATGGAGAAGTGGATATAGCAGATGATGAGAGTAGTGTGGTTGTTAATGGTAATACCATTGAAATCCATACAAGTGGTACCTATGTTTTGGAAGGGCAAGCAAGCGATAAGAATGTGGTTGTGGATGCAGAGGATTCCGGGACGGTAAGACTGATTTTGAATGGTACATCCTTGCAATCAACGACAACGGCGCCTATATTTGTGAAACAGGCTGAAGAAACAATTATTTCCCTTGAGGATGGAACAGACAATAAACTAGTGGATGCAGCTAATTATCAATTAGCGGATGATACAGATGAACCAAAAGCAACCCTTTATAGCAAGGATGATTTGATCATCAATGGAACTGGTAAATTAGTGGTGGAGGGCAACTACAATGATGGGATTACTGGAAAGGATGAATTGAAGGTGACCGAAGCAACAGTGGATATCACGGCAGTGGACGATGGAATCGTTGGCAGGGATCTTTTTTCCATGAGTGACGCAACGATTACGATTACTGCAGGTGGAGATGGTGTTAAATCTTCTAATGATGAAGAGGCAGATAAGGCGAATATTGTGTTGCAAAGTGGTCAATTAACAATTGATGCTGATGGAGATGGCATTGCATCAGAAAATACAGTCACGGTATTGGACGGAGATTACCAGATCACATCGGGCGGAGGAAGTCCGGAAGAAATAGAAGTAACCGAGGAGTTTGGCAGTGGTATGGAGGGAGAGCCACCAGGTGAGTTTTCTACTGATGAAAATAATGGTAACACTTTGCCTACACTCCCCGAGCAAGGTGAGAGACCATCATTTGATGAAGGGGAAGTACCAACAGATCGTTCAGAAATGGCCCCTCCAAATCAAGGGGAAGGTGAACGAGCTGAATCGGCTGATACGGCTGTACGACCAGATGATCAGTTGGATAATCAAACCGATGAAGAAACAACAGATGATCAACCTAGTACCAAAGGGATCAAGGCTGTTAATAAACTGATGATTGCTGGAGGAAGCCTTCAAATTGATGCGATGGATGATGCACTCCACAGTGATAAAGAAATGGTTATAACGGATGGCAATATTAGCTTGCAGACAGGAGATGACGCTATCCATGCCGATCAAACAATAATGATCAGTAATGGCGATATTCAGATAGATAAAAGCTTAGAGGGGATAGAGGCAGCGGACATTGTGATATCTGGTGGAAACATTCACGTGGTAGCTGCAGATGATGGGGTGAATATTAGTGGGAATGGAAGCTCCGCTGTTTCTGAAACAAATCAGGAGGAAACAAATGAAACAACAACAGGACAGCTGTTAATCGAAGACGGTTATCTATATATAAATGCCGATGGTGATGGCTTGGATTCGAACACATCGGTAGAAATGACGGGAGGAACCGTGCTTGTTTATGGCCCGACCACGAATCAAAATGGTGCATTAGATTATGATCAATCTTTCACCATTACAGGTGGTACCCTACTAGCAGCAGGTAGCAGTGGTATGGCCCAAGGAGTATCGGACACGTCGACGCAAAATAGTGTGATGATGACCTTCCCCGAACAGCAGGATGCTGATACAATGGTATATGTGACGGACAGTGAAGGGAATCTGATGACGGCCGTGAGTCCAGAAAAGGCATTCCAATCAATTCTTATTAGTTCTCCAGAATTACAGCAAGATGAACAGTATATACTTTATACTGGAGGACAGTGGAAGACAGAAACGACAGATGGTTATGCAGGAGCAGGAAGTGTGGAGAATGGTAGTGAGGTCGTGACGTTTACCTTGAATCATTCGATGATGTATTTAAATGAAGACGGGGAAACAGAAGGTGGCAATGAGATGTTTGGTCCCCCAGGCGGACAAGAAGGTCAAGACAGACAAGCAATTCAGAACAGAATGCCATGAAGACCTGAGCTATTGATAGCTTGGGTCTTTCCACATAGAACAAGATGGCAGATGTTTTTTTGGGGAAATGGTATGTTCTTTCTAAATCAATGAGAATGGACATGTGTGTGGTATGATAATAGCAAAGTTGATCAAAGACGGAGTGGAAGAAGATGGAGAAAATTTTAATCGTCGAAGATGAAGCAGCCATTAGCAAGGTGCTCCACGCCTACTTGAAAAAGGCCGGTTTTGAGACCAGAATAGAGGTGGATGGAAATATGGCGATGACAGCATTCAAAGAGTGGAGACCAGATTTAATTTTGTTAGATGTCCTTCTTCCATATAAAGATGGATGGGAAATTTTGCGAGATATTCGCCAAGAAAGCGACTGTCCTATCATTATGTTAACGGCACTTGATGATGTGAATTATCGTTTAGATGGTTTCAATGGAGGAGCAGATGACTACATTGCAAAACCCTTTAATGGGGAAGAAGTGGTTGCAAGGGTATCCGCTGTTCTGCGTCGGGCCGGACATAAAGGTGAAGCACTTCGGAAATTTGGTGGATTGGAAATCGACCAAGAGGCCTACCGTGTGCGTTTAAAAGGTCAAGAAGTTGAGCTGACTCCTAGAGATTTGGCATTATTGCTTTTTTTATCCGAATATCCGAATAAAACATTTAGTCGTGATCAATTAATCGAACAAGTCTGGGGATGGGACTATGACGGCAGTGATCGAGCAGTTGATTTATCAATTAAAAGACTAAGAAAAATGCTGCATTTCTGGTCTAGCGAAGAAGGAGAAATCAAAACCATTAGAGGGGTAGGTTATCAATTCAGTGTTTACATCAAATAAACAAAAAATTCCTATGCAAACATACTGGACAACTTGGTATCTCGTTTCTCTCGTTATTGGCCTAGCGATTGTGGCTGTTGTTTCTGCCCTTTGGATTCGTCATAACACGCTGGAAAATAGATTGAATATCATGGAGTTTATGGCAGAGGAAACCGCCGATCGGATCGCAAATATAAGTGAAGCAGATGATATACCACCTAACTTTGATCAGCGTCATATCCTGGACAATCCCGGGAGATTTATGGATATAGAAGGGAACCCGACCATATATGTAACTGATATGAACGGTCGTATCACAGATAGCAACTTACCTCCCCATCGACAAGATCAACTCATCGACACTGCGGTATTAGAGAGTAATGAGACAGTGCAAAACATATCTACTGATAATGGAGTGGTGTATGTCATTAAGAAAGCTATTCAAACAGAGGAAGAGCAGTTAGGCTGGGTGTTTTATCTCGAAACAAAGGCCAATTTATCACACGTGAATCAACAATATGGTCAGTTAATTCTGATGATTATCAGTTTATTAATCATTGGTTGGTGCGCCATTTATTTTTTAACAGGTAAGCTAACCAAACCAATGAAAGAGGTAGCCCATGCGGCGAAGCAAATTGAACAAGGAAATTACCAGGTCACCTTTCATCATCAAGCGAAGGAAAAAGAAGTAGCAGATGTCATACAATCCTTTCAAGAAATGTCTCAGAAACTAGAGAATTTGGAAGCACTGCGTACGGAGCTGTTAGCAGGTGTTTCACATGAATTAAAGACACCGATTACCTCGATTAATGGATTGTTAAAGGCCATACAAGACGGGGTGGTCGAGGATAAAGAAGAAGTCAGCGAATTTTTGAACATGTCTGTAAAAGAAACCGATAAAATGAGCAGGATGGTGGAAGATCTTCTGGATTTTAATAAGTTTGCAGCAGGTGCTATATCGGTTGCAGTTGATACGTATCTCCTTCGTGATTTATTTGTAGACGTGATGGAGAGCTGGTCAAATATACCAGTGACAGCCGAAATCCAGGTAGAATTACAAATAAGTGATGAAGATTTGACTGTAGATGTTGACCCTATCCGTTTTGCCCAAATAGTAACGAATTTATTGAATAATGCCGTTCATGCTATGAAAGGTAAAGGGACGATTCAGATTAATGTCCATCATGATGAACAGAAAGTAAATATGGATGTGAAAGATAGTGGGTTAGGGATTCCTAGCGAAGAACAACCGTATATTTTTGAACGGTTTTATCGTGGTGAGTTAAAAAAGCAGCAAGTGGGAGGTTTGGGCTTGGGGCTTCCTTTTAGTCGAATGGTTGCCAGAGCAATGAACGGAGACCTATTTCTGGTAAACAGTTCATCGGCAGGGACAACATTCTGCTTTACACTTCCACGCCTTAAATAGCACAACAAAAGCTTGCCCTCATCAAGAGAGCAAGCTTTTTGTTAATTTCATTAATGCTTCGCTTCATACCCCGCAGCAAAAATAGCAACCAAAAAGGAAATAGACACACCAATAATTAACGCAACACCCATACAAGTAGCCTCCTTTATTTATCTTCATCTGTCCATTATGTACGTTTTTCTATTATCTCCATATATTATAACGAAATACAGTTCATTTGTGAAGGGCTCATTTCCATTCATGATTTTGATTCTTTCATCATACATTTAGTTATAGTCACAAGCCATGAAAAGCTTCACATCACTGGGAGGTTGTTGAATGGATATTTTAAGAAGAGTACAGGAATATCGCCAAACACAACAGGCTTTAAAATGGGAGGGAACCTTTGTTGAGTACCTGGAGTTACTAAAGGAAAAGCCTTATCTGGCGCAATCGGCGCATTCACGGATATATCAAATGATTAAAGATAAGGGGATAGAAGAAACGAATGATGGGCGCAGGTACCATTTTTTTAGTGAGCAATTGTTTGGCCTAGAAGATGCCTTAGAAAAATTAGTAGAGGAATATTTCCATCCTTCAGCCAAGCGATTAGACGTGAAGAAACGGATCTTGCTGCTGATGGGACCAGTAAGCGGTGGGAAATCTACCTTGGTCACCATGTTAAAAAGAGGGCTGGAGCAATATAGCTTAACGGATCGTGGTGCCGTCTATGCAATTAAAGATTGTCCTATGCATGAAGATCCACTACATCTAATCCCAGCGCACTTACGAGCTGACTTTGAAAAAGAATATGATATCAAAATTGAAGGAACACTCTCTCCCCTAAATCGTTTACGCCTAGAGGAAGATTATGATGGGCGGATTGAAGATGTTATTGTTGAACGGATTTTCTTCTCGGAGGATAATCGTTCGGGGATTGGTACATTCAGTCCATCTGATCCTAAATCACAGGATATCGCTGACTTAACAGGTTCGATTGATTTTTCAACGATTGCTACCTATGGTTCCGAGTCAGATCCACGTGCCTACCGATTTGACGGGGAATTAAACAAAGCCAATCGAGGATTAATGGAGTTTCAAGAAATGCTCAAGTGTGACGAGAAATTCCTCTGGCACCTACTTTCTCTAACACAGGAAGGAAATTTCAAAGCGGGAAGATTTTCCCTGATCTCCGCTGACGAAATGGTGATAGCCCATACGAACGAAACAGAATATCGTGCGTTTATTTCCAACAAAAAGAATGAGGCGCTGCACTCCAGAATGATTGTGATGCCGATCCCGTATAATCTAAAACTGGATCAAGAAGAACGAATTTACCAGAAAATGATCGAGGAAAGTGATATTCAGGATGTGCATATTGCTCCGCATACCTTGAAAATTGCTGCCATGTTTACCATCCTGACTCGTTTGAAGGAATCGAAGCAGAATCAGCTCAGTTTGTTAAAGAAGCTCTACCTATATAATGATCAAGACGTAGAAGGGTTTAGCGAACAAGATGTTGCTTCCTTGAGGAAAGAGTTTTCCGATGAAGGCATGTCTGGTATTGATCCGCGGTATGTCATCAACCGTATTTCATCCACGATTATTCGCAAAGAAATGCAGGCAATCAATGCTTTGGATGTGTTGCGTTCCTTGAAGGATGGGTTGGATGATCATGCCTCCATAACCAAAGAGCAAAAAGAAGACTACTTGGATTTTATTTCTACGGCAAGAAAAGAATATGATGAGTTAGCTAAGAAAGAAGTGCAGAAAGCCTTTGTTTATTCTTATGAAGAATCTGCCAAGACGTTAATGGACAATTATTTGGATAATGTCGAGGCATTTTGCAATAAAACAAAGCTGGAAGATCCATTGACAGGCGAAGAAATGCAGCCTGATGAAAAACTAATGCGCTCCATTGAAGAACAAATTGGCATTTCAGAGAATGCGAAAAAGGCTTTTAGAGAAGAGATCTTGATTCGAATCTCGGCCTACGCTCGCAAAGGCAAGAAATTCAACTATCAATCCCATGAACGATTGCGGGAAGCGATCCAAAAGAAATTATTTGCGGATCTTAAAGATGTGGTCAAGATCACGACATCCTCCAAAACTCCTGACGAACAGCAATTAAAGAAAATGAATGAGGTCGTAGCAACACTAGTCGAGGAATACGGTTATACCTCGCAGTCGGCCAATGATTTATTACGATATGTAGGAAGCTTGTTGAATCGATAAGAGATCGTAACGAATCTTATACGTTGGATTTTAAAAACGTAATAAAAAACAAATAGTACGCTTTTTAAGCTGTTTTCAACCGTCAAAAACCTTAGATTGATAGTGTTTTTGGCGGTTTGTTAGTGAGGATCATTGTATTTTAGATATCCATTTAAATTATAAAAAGTACACCTGTTCTTGTTTTTGTGTATAACAATTCAAACAAAGGTTCTGTTTTGGGGTATTTCATGAGAGCCAATCAGAAAATCATGATGTACTATTTGGATGACAACCATAAAGTCACGCAGCGTATGATAAGAATTGTGAAAATAAAAGACACTCATATCATTGTTTATTGTTATTATCGCAAGCAAGTACGACCGTTTAAGGTAGCGAATATTTTATCGTATGGACCAGTCGGCAGAAGACAAACAAGAGGCTTGAATGTTAGTGAGAATACATCGGAGGTTGCTGTGGATTAGTATGAGGTATTAGCTGCTGTTTGATATTTGATATCTGATATCTGGAGCAATGATGCCTCTGCTATAATGGAGTTAGATGATTTAGAAAAACGTAACCCCTGATTCTTTGTGATATAATAAACCCATCGACAAAACAAGTGTCATCACATAGTGGAAACGATGGCTTACCACAAACAATCCAGAAAGAGGTGCATACATCATGGCAAGCATATTTATATCCGGAGAAATTCCTGAGACAGGTTATGGCATGCTAAAAGAACATGACTATCACGTACATGAAGGAGAGCAGCTGATTACAGAAGAACAGCTGATCGAAGGAGCAAAAGAGGCAGAGGCATTATTAACCCCTTTGTCTACAAAAGTAACCCGAAAAGTATTGGAATCGGCGCCTCACTTAAAGATTATTGCCAATTTTGGAGCTGGTTTTGATAATATCGATATCGAGGCAGCTAAGGAAAAAGGGATCGCAGTGACCAATACGCCGAAAGTATCGACGGAGGCAACGGCAGAACTGACACTTGGCTTAATGATCGCCTTAATGCGGCGTATTCCAGAAGGCGATCAGTTATGCCGAACGACTGGATTTAACGGTTGGGCTCCGCTGTTCTTTTTGGGCAGGGAATTAACAGGCAAAAAGTTAGGGATTGTTGGGTTTGGCAAGATTGGACAGGCAGTGGCTAAGCGGGCGCAAGCCTTTGGTATGGAGATTTATTATACGGGACGTTCACGTAAACCAGTGGAAATAGAAGAACCGTATCAAGCGACTTATCTGAGTCAAGAAGAGTTGCTGGCAACTTGTGATGTAATCACGGTTCATTGTGCCTATACGCCAGAAACCCATCACCTTTTTACAAAAAAAACGTTTCAATCCATGAAAAAGGATGCCTATTTTCTGAATGTATCCAGAGGTCCCGTAGTAAAGGAAATAGATTTGGCGGATGCCTTAAAAGAGGAAGAAATCGCAGGAGCGGCACTGGATGTGTTTGAATTTGAACCAGTTATCACGGAAGAGTTAAAACAGATTGAACAATTAGTGATTACCCCGCATATTGGCAATGCAACCGTTGAGACACGAGATAATATGGCAATACTATCGACAGAAAATATCCTTAAGGTGTTAGCAGGTCAATCACCATTAACGCCTGTTTATTAATGTTTCTCCGATTTAAGAATAGAAAAGCTCTAATGATGGCAGCGTGGTGTCATTAGAGCTTTTTCATTTTTTTCAATGTTCTAGAACCTTCTGTGGCGTCTCTTTTATGAACCAACTCATTCCAACATAAGCGATCAACGACAAAGCAATCGAGCTTACAACGCTGTGCATGCCGAAGGGCGTAGGGTAGAAGGCTTGAAATAAAATATAAGATATAAGCCCAGTGACCATGGCGGCGATAGCTCCGTATTTATTCCCTTTTTTCCAATAGATACCCATAACAATTGGCCAGATAAATGCCGCTTCTAAACCACCGATGGCATAGAGATTCAGCCAAATAATCAAGTCAGGTGGTTGAATGGTGATCAAATAAACGATAATACCTAGTAGGGCAGTGATACTCATGCTGATGGTCTTTACTTGTTTCCTGCTTGCATGAGGTTGAACGTAATTGACGTATACATCCTTGACGATTGTGGAGCTCACGAGCAACAGTAGAGAGTCCACGGTAGACATAATGGCGGCTAATGGTGCCGCTAGGACAATTCCTGCCAGCCAAGCGGGAAGAACCTCCAAGGCAATTAACGGTATCACGGCGTCTGGTACATCAATACCAGGTAGAATGGGGCGAGCAAACACACCAATGATATGCATGTTTAACATTAATACGCCGACTACGATCGTGCCAATAATTAAGGCGCGATGAAAGGCCTTGGTGCTTTGATAAGACATGGACCGTACGACAATTTGTGGCAAAGCAACAACGCCGAGCCCGACGAGTATCCAAAAGCTGGACACATAATGAGGAGTAAGCGTACCATCTGCTCCATATGGCGTGATCAAATGGGGATTTTCCGTTTGAAGATCCTGCATGATAGCTTCTACACCACCGCCAGAAATGATGATCGCTGCTAGTAAAATAATCGTACCAATCACCATAATACTGCCCTGAATCGAATCGGTTAAGGTTACCGCACGAAAGCCGCCAAAGGTAACATAGATTAAAACGGTGATGACAAAAAGAAGGAGTGCGGTATGATAAGACAGACCGGTCACGGATTCAATTAATCTACCGCCGCCAATCCATTGAGCAGCCATTGCCGAGAATAGAAAAATTATAATACTGACTGCTGCTAAGAGGACGACCCATTTGGATTGGTAACGCGCCTTTAGAAAGTCGACCATCGTGATCGCCTTGTATCGTTTGGACATAATCGCAAAGCGCTTACCCAAAATCATTAAAGTGAAATAACCAGTGGCTACTTGTGTTACAGATAGAAGCACCCATCCCAGCCCTTCATTGTAAGCAACACCAGGACCGCCAATAAAACTGCTGGCACTTCCATAGGTAGCTGTCATCGTCATGGCCAGTACGAAACCACCCAGCTTCCTGCCCCCTAGATAATAATCCTCCATAAAAGAAGTGGACGGATTGGTTGTTCTGCTTGCTAACAACCCAACAAGGAAAATACCTGCAAGTGAGATAAATAAGGTAATCGTTGCAATGGCATTCATGTGTGGTACGATTCCTCCTCATCAAGCGGCATATCGGTGAAAAAATAATGAACAATGATAAAAACCAGTGTTGAAATTACCAGCACACTGCCGATACAGCTATAGAAAAACCATGCTGGAAACCCGAGGATATACTGGTATTGGCTGGGATCTTTAGTCCCTAGTCCATAGGCAAAGCCAAACCACCAAATAAAATGAAATAGCGCAAGGATGATACCAATGATTGCCTCACGATTGGCTATTTGAAAAGGATGTTTTTCCTTCATCGGACACGCCTCCTTTGTAAGTTTACATTATAATGAAGAAGGTGGGTCAATGCAATCCATCAAGCCCTTTTCGTTTAGTCCTGTTTATATTACATAAAAAAATAAATACTTTTATCCAAAATGGACGAAAGTGTGTTATACTGAATAATAGGAAGAATAATAGAGGGGGCTTCAATTTGAAATCGAGTTGGAAGTCATTAGGACAGATATTTTTAGCTTTTTTAAAGATAGCGCCCGCTACTTTTGGCGGTGGTTATGCAATGATACCGTTAATGGAAAAAGAAGTAGTAGATAAAAGAAAATGGATGGAGACGAAAGAAATATCCGAGATTTTTGCGATTGCTCAATCGGTACCAGGAGCTATTGCGATTAATTCGGCTACCTTTATTGGCTATCGTTTGGCAGGTGTACTTGGTGCGGTCACTGCAATGGTTGGTATTATGGTCCCGACTTTTCTCATTGTTGTGGCTTTAAGTATACTGTTTATCTTTGTGAATGATAATCCTTATGTTGAAGCCGCGTTTACAGGTATCCGTGCGGCGGTAGTAGCGATGATTTTGTATGCCGCTTATAAAATTGGTTTAACGGCTATTTATGATAAAACGACCTTAATGATTATGATCGTCACGACACTTGTTTTATATCTATTACAAGTACATCCTGTTATCGTGATCTTAGGAGGTATTGTTGTGGGGATTGCGGCTGTAAAGGTCCAGCGCTGGTTGGGATACGCCACAAGGTTGGATAGAGAGGATAAATAAGACAAATTGGTGTTAGTGGAAAAAGAGAAAGAGGGAGTAATACATGGAATTGTTGAGTTTGTTTTGGACATTTTTATTAATAGGTTCGGTCTCGTTCGGCGGCGGTTATGCGATGATTCCTGTTATTGAAGAAGAGGTGAGCAAACATGGCTGGATGACTACTCAGGAGTTTACTGATGTGATTGCAGTAGCAGGTATGTCGCCAGGCCCGATTGCGACAAATAGTGCGATTTTTGTTGGTTACCATACGGCATCGCTGCCGGGGGCGATCATCGCCGCACTTGGCATGATTTTGCCTTCATTGATTATTATACTAATCATTGCAGCCTTCTTTTTTAAGTTTCATGAGTTGCCGCTTGTACGTTCGGCTTTTTATGGGTTGCGTCCGATTATCACAGGGCTAATCTTATATTCGGCGATCCATTTTGCTATTTCTAATCAAGTAATTGGGGAAATATCTTACCAAACGATAACTTTGATTGGGATTTTTGCCTTATCCCTGTTTGCCTTGATGAAATTACGGTTGCATCCGGTTACCGTAATTGCTTTGGCTGGGATTTGCGGGCTCGTGTTATACTAAAGTTAAGTTAATGGAGAGGGAGTGATACTTGATGACAGAAGAAAAACGCAGCTGCTGTCAGGTAAGCAGAGCTGATTTGTTTGCGGAGAAAAAAGAGGATACGGTGCAAGTGGAACGTGGGCAGCAAAGTACAGATGGGATGGTATATCTGTCTGGGGGAGAGTTCCTAATGGGGACAGACGATGAAGAAGGTTTTAAAACGGATGGAGAGGGCCCTGTAGAAAAGGTCAAAGTGGACCCTTTTTACATAGATGAAACAACGGTAACGAATCAGCAATTTCAAGCGTTTGTGAAGGAGACTGGTTATCAGACCGAAGCAGAGAGATTTAGCTGGTCTTTTGTCTTCCATCTATTTGTTGCGAAAGATTTTCCAGGTAAAGTGCAGCAAGTTCCTCAAACCCCTTGGTGGCTGGCAACAGAAGGGGCTTATTGGTATCAACCGGAAGGTGAAGGCTCTAATTTGGACGGGAGGATGGATCATCCCGTTATTCATGTTTCTTGGAATGATGCAATCGCCTATTGTCAGTGGGCAGGAAAACGACTGCCAACAGAGGCGGAATGGGAATATGCTGCGAGAGGCGGTCTTGTGCAAAAAAGGTTTCCGTGGGGAGATGAGTTAACTCCAAACGGCGAGCATTATTGTAATATATGGCAGGGTGAATTTCCTCGTCATAATACAGAAGAGGATGGATATGTAGGGACCGCACCTGTGCAAAGTTTCTCGCCGAATGACTATGGTCTGTATCATATGTCAGGGAATGTGTGGGAATGGTGTGCCAATACGTTTCAAATCGATCGTCAAGGAAAGGCAGATCAAGAACCGGTAGATGGAAATCTTCTTAAGGTAATGCGCGGGGGTTCTTATTTATGTCATCATTCCTACTGTAATCGTTATCGTGTAGCTGCAAGGAGCTCGAATACGGTGGAAAGTTCGTCAGGAAATATAGGATTTCGTTGTGTGAAGACAGCAAATTAGTAAAGAAAAGGAGCGGGTAAACCATTTGCCCGCTCTATTTATGTAGGCGTGCATGTTCACAGTACAGACTAAAAAAGCAATGACCATCATGTAATTTCGGAAACGAACAACACAGTGATGGAAATCAGACCTTAATAATTGTAATTGTTTCGTTTGCTATCAGGTTTTCTAGGGTATCTAGCAGGAATAGGTGGTCGAGGTAAGATTTTTTGTCTCGATGGATAGAGGGGGAGGAAATTCACTCATTGTGTAAAGCGCCCCTATCGCCATGATAGAGGCAGGATATATTAACGCTAGGCGGTGTTTCTGATGAATCGCAGACAAAAAGAACTGTTACGGATATTGTTGACGGATTTGGGTGAGTTTTTTCGTATAGAGGAACTGACGGATAAACTGGATTGCTCAGAAAAGACAGTTAGAAATGATTTAAATACGGTCGAATCATTGCTCAAGCAATATCCTTCCACTGCATTAAGAAGAAAACGGGGAACGGGAATTTCTATTGTAGCTGACAAGGAAGGGAAGGATAAACTGTTAAATCATATCTATCAGCTGGAAGCGATATCAACGGAGGATCGTTTATTAGAAATGGCTTACCAATTGCTTGCAAGTGATAAACCATTGACATTATCAACTCTCGCTAAAGAATATTATACTAATACGACCACAGTTAGGCATCAGATGCAAGACATTTCCAGATGGCTGGAAGGTTATGATCTGAAATTGGTCTCGAAACAACGTATTGGTCATCTCGTCCAAGGAGATGAATTAAGCAAACGTAACGCATTAGCGAATCTAACGGAACTAATCTCATTTGAAGCACAGCAAAAGCAGCGCGTGTTTCAGTTGTTTTCTCCGCATGAAATCCATACAGTCAGGAAGTTACTACGTGATTTACAAATAGCTTATTCGCTTGATTTGACAGGGGACGAGTTTCAAAGCTTACAGATTCATGCCTTGATTATGATTAAACGTACCCGCCAGCACGCTCCAATTTTAGTCGGCAGATCGAAGGATACAGATGTTAGGTTGGATAGTTACCATTTGACGGTATGGTTTTTGAAGCGACTGGAAGAGCTTCTGAGCCTGTCGTTTCCAGAGGATGAGTATATTTACTTCACTTGGCATCTAGTAAGCTGTAGAACGCCTTATACCGGTAAAGCATCTAAACATAATGAATTATTGTCGGATGTCGTCCGCCAGCTGATGTCGCAACTGCAACGCATGACGATGATCAAATTTGAGAATGACAAGGGTCTAAGGGATGGTCTTGAAAGCCATCTTGCTTTTGCTTTACATCGTATCAGGTATGGTTTTACCATTAGAAATCCCATGCTTTCAGACATTAAGAAAAAATATGCCTATATGTTCAGCATGGTGATTTTGGCAGTGGAAAAGATCAATGAAGCCTATCATATTCATATCACCGAAGATGAAGCAGCTTACCTTCTTCTGCATTTTCAAGCTTCTGTTGAACGCATGCAGGAACACACACTACTAAAACGAGCCGTGGTCGTTTGTGATTTGGGAGTCGGGATGTCTTATCTTCTTCAGGCAAAACTGGAACAGTCTTATCATGATATTAAAATACTTGCTAGTATTGGGGAAACGAATCTTCCTGGATTTCTATATGAACATGATGTGGATATGATAATTGCTACCATGGATATAGATCATCCCGATATTCCGGTGATTGTGGTATCCCCTTTACTGGAATCAGATGATAAAGACCGACTGGAGGCATTTTTACAATCAGTTGATCAAGAAGGAACCAATGAAAAAGAGGTGCTGCCTGTCATCAAGAGGTTTATCAATCCAGACACCATTTATCTTGGAATGAATATCAAACATCGATTTGAAATTGTTGAAATGCTAGCCCGTCAATTGGTTCAAAAGGGCTTTGCTGAACAATCATTTATTCATCGTGCGATGTTAAGGGAAAAAACAGCGGCAACGGCTGTTGGTGGGGGTATCGCTATTCCGCATGCAGATCCAAATTTTGTGAAGAAGTCCGTAGTATCGCTAGCTATACTACGTCATCCAGTGCAATGGGGAAGAGAGATGGTCTCTGTTGTGTTTTTCTTGGCAATTGCCAAAGAGGATCGAGATATGCTAAAACCTCTAATGCAAACCGTACTCTCCATCAGTCAAAATCCGGCGATGGTGGAAGCATTAAACGAAGCAGAAAGTGTAGCGGAAATGCTGCAAATCTTTGAACAATAATTCATTTTTTCCGATCTTCCGGTAAAAATGAATTATTTTATTGGGCAGAAGGTGTTTTATCATAGAAACAAAATAATAAAAGGAGGAAACACCGATGCGAATATTAGCTGTTACCGCATGTCCGACAGGTATTGCACATACCTACATGGCTGCTGAGAATTTGCAAAAAGCTGCAGAGACCATGGATGTTGATATGAAAATTGAGACACGAGGTTCAATTGGTGTTGAAAATGAACTCACCGAGCAGGATATTGCCGAAGCTGATGGGATTATTATTGCTAGTGATACGGATGTTTCCAAAGATCGTTTTGCTGGCAAAAAGTTGCTTGAAGTTGGTGTTCAGAAAGGAATAAGGGAACCGGAACAATTGATCCAACGCATACAAACTGGAGACGCAGAGGTTTATCAAGCAGCGAAGCAATCGGTGGATCAGGTGAAAAAGGAACGAAAAGAAAAGGAAAATCCGATTTACCGGCACTTAATGAATGGGGTCTCCTATATGATTCCGTTTATCGTCGTTGGTGGTTTGTTGATGGCTATATCATTAGCCATTGGCGGAGAACAGACACCTGAAGGTATTGTCGTACCCGATGATTCATTTTGGAAACAAATTGAAAACATTGGCAATGCCTCTTTTAGTTTTATGGTTCCGATACTTGCAGGTTTTATTGCAGTGAGTATTGCTGATCGTCCCGGTCTGGCACCAGGTATGATCGGTGGTTATATTGCCAGCACGGGAAGTTTTTATGGAAGTGAGGCTAATGCAGGATTTATCGGGGGCATAATTGCAGGATTTCTAGCAGGCTTTGTTGTTTTAGCTATAAAAAAGATAAAAGTTCCACAAGCGGTACAGCCGGTTATGCCAATCATATTTATCCCGATCATTGCTTCATTGATTGTTGGCGTGTTATTTATTAGCGTGATTGGAGCGCCAGTGGCGAGTATCTTTGCCGCATTAACCACATGGCTTGAAGGAATGCAGGGAGCTAGTTCGATTCTGTTAGCGTTGATTCTTGGAGCGATGATCGCTGTTGATATGGGTGGACCATTTAATAAAGTGGCATTCCTGTTTGGTTCAGCGATGATTGCGGAAGGTAACTATGCTATCATGGGATCAATCGCTGTTGCTATCTGTACACCCCCGCTTGGGATGGGACTGGCCACGTTTTTAAACAAACGCAAGTATCAATCCGCTGAAAAGGAAACGGGAAAGGCCTCCTTTACAATGGGACTGTTCGGTATTTCCGAGGGGGCGATCCCTTTCGCTGCTCAAGACCCACTTCGAGTGATACCCAGTATTATCGTCGGTTCCATGACCGGTGCTGTGATTGCCATGCTTGGTAATGTGGGAGACAGGGTTGCTCATGGCGGACCGATCGTTGCCGTTCTCGGTGCCGTAGATAATGTGCTCATGTTCTTTATTGCAGCGATGATCGGGACGATTGTCACCGCTTTATTGGTGAATCTTTTGAAAAAAGATGTGCAGCCCGCTGCTGGAACACCAGAAGGGATGGAAGTGACAGCGGATACAGAAGCTGATACATCAGATACTTCAGATCATCAAGCTGAAAAGGAGATCCAAACGGGTACCAATAAACAAATGTCGAAAGAGAATCGCACCATTCATCAATTGACCGATATCTTAAATCGAGATTTGATGACCATGCATGTGGCTGGATCTACACAAGCAGAGGTTATCGATGAATTTGTTCAAATGCTGGATGATGGAGAATATATTACATCTCAGGAGACGATCAAACAGGCCATTTTCGATCGTGAAAAGGAAGGTACAACCGGTCTTGGTATGAACATTGCTATTCCGCATGCCAAATCAGCTGCGGTCAGGGAATCAACAGTGGTTTTTGGAATCAGTCAAGAAGGTATCGACTGGCATAGCCTGGATGGCACTAAGGCCAAATTGATTTTTATGATTGTGATTCCGGAAGAAAGGGCAGGTGATGATCATTTGAAAATCTTGCAAATGCTTTCGCGCAAGTTGATGGATGATACGTTTCGGGAGCAATTGCAGAATGCTGAAACGAAAGAGGACGCCTACCAACTACTAGACATGATTCAATAAGAGGCGCTAAGGACAGTTGACGAGTAGCTGTCCTTATCACTATACAAAAAAGTGAAAGAGCGGGTAAACCATTTGCCCGCTCTATTTATGTAGGCGTGCATGTTCACATGGAAAGCTAAAAAATTCCTCCATTAAAAATAGCCATAATTTGATTGCGAAAACTGAATACTAGGAAAACTACAGCGATGGTGATCAGATATTTTAATAAATGATTGGTTCGTTTGCCGTCAGGTTTTACGATGGTGTCTAATGTAATAATAACTGCTGCAACAATAAATCCTGCTAATGATTGATCTACGTATGATAGCATAAACAGAAAAGTAACCAAAATAAGCAATATAAAGCGCATCCAATCCTCCTTTTTCAAATTATCAGAAAGGGTATTTAACTTCGAACGTTCTGCCCTTTACTTTTTCCATTGTTTGTTAGTATAACAGAAAGGTTAGATAATTCCATAGGACTTTTTTCATGAAAAGTTAGCCAGGCAAAGATCGGACATACAAAGGAATGGTGAGAATAGGTGATCGTTTGTTATAATGAAGAAAAGAGAGGAATACATATCCATTGCGACCACGATCAATAATGAGAACAAGAGACTGCTTCCCTTTTGTTGCAGTGCCTTGGATTAGTAAAGGAGCAAACCAATATGCTAAAAGACTTCTTACAACAGACCTCAACAAAGTACAGCGGAATGAAACAAGTTTATCAATGTATATTTGATCAAGGACCAAGCACCAAAGCAACACTTCTGGAGCAGACAGGTATGAAACAGACCACATTAACGAGACATTTAGATTATTTACTTCAAGAAAAATATATAGACGTTGCGGCATACCAAGCGTCTTCAGGCGGGCGTCCACCTGCCCTTTATCATATTAATCCAAATGCCGGCTATATGGTTGGAGTCGATCTATCTCGTATGAAATCAACGGTTGTATTAGTCAACATAGAAATGGAAGAAATAGATCATTATACATTAAATATGACAGAGACACATACAGGTGAAAAAACACTAGCAGAGATTGATCAAGCGATTCAGCAATTACTTCAGCTACATCAGATTCCTCGAGACAAGTTCTTGGGTATTGGGATTGGTACGGTTGGACCACTGGATCGTAAGCGTGGGATGATGTTGGATACAAAAGGATTTATGGCGTCAGGGTGGCGAAATTTCAGCTTGATTGATCATTTACCGAGTTTTCAACAGGAGAAGATTATATTGGAGAATGGTGCCAATGCAGCAACACTTCATACCTATAGTCAGGGAGAATTAAACGAACTATCGATTCTTTATTGCATTAGTGGTCGGGGCTTACGTTGTGGCGTATTAGCGGATGGACGTCTGTTAAAAAATGAAACAGGGGATGTCAGTTCTTTCGGTGAAATGATTATTGATATTAAGACTCGGCAGACACTATCTTCTCTGATTACTTATGATTATTTATTACAAGAAGTGAATCGGCGCTATCTAGCAGAAACCTCATCCCCTTTTTACCCAGAGACATTTACGAAAAGCCTTTTAATGGAACTGCTTTTAGATGGACTGCGACAGCACGACCCTATTATAGAAGCCGTTTTGCTTGAATCGGCAGAAGTATATGGGATTGGTCTAGCGAATATTGTTAATATTATACAGCCGGATCGAGTAGTTTTGAATAGTGTTCTTATTCAGGCCTATCCCTCTTATTATGAGAAGGTAGTAGAAACGGCCGTGAAATATATTGATCGACAAGAGCGAGTGCCTATTCTGTTTCATCAGGAAAACGATCCCGAAAAGGCAATTGCAAATGGAGCGGCGGCCATGATATTTAAGTCTTTTTTTCCTTCTTAAGCAAGAGGGAGGTCAGTTATCGTCAAAAATGGGGATCCTACTTTTAATAATAATACCAGTCTCAGGTATCAAAGTTATTCCATATAACGGAAATAGATAGAGTCAAAATAAATCATATTCATGAATAAGAAACGGCTTGTTTTTTCTTTGATGAACAGCCGTAATGGTAACGATTTGTTTTGAAAAAAAGAATTCAAATATTCCCATCATATCTGTTGTTTCCCATAGTAAAATAGGTTATATTTAGAGATGTAGTGTTTATACATTGCATCTTTTGGATGGGAATAAATCAAAGCAGGAGTAAGTGAAATGTAATGGGGGTATAAGACGTGACACAGCATGAGTCTAGTGAGAAAATATGGGAAAATTTTTATGGTCCCAACATGGGATATGTAGAAGAGCAGTATGAGCTGTATTTAGGAAATAAAGACTCTGTGGATCCATCCCTGAAACAAATGTTTGATCAGTATGGGGCGCCAGAGGAAATCCAAGCAGCAGTAGCAGTACAAACAGCAGGAGCAGGGAACAAAGATTTTTCTGCCAATATCAGTGCCAAACAGTTAACCTCAGCAATCAAACTTGTTGAGGCTATTAGACGTTATGGGCACTTGAAGGCAAATATCTATCCAGTTGGATCGGGTATACACAGTGATACTTCTTTAGTAGATCCAGCACAATATAATCTTAATAAAAGCATTTTGGAAGCGATTCCCGCAGATTGGGTATGGGAACAAAATATTGAAAATGTGCAGACCGCACAAGATGTCGTCGACTATCTCATGGAACAATATGCAGGAACCATTTCTTTTGAATACGATCATGTGAACAATGATGATGAACGTTCTTGGTTTCAAGAAAACATTGAGTCAGGGAAGTATCGCTTCCCATTCTCAGATAGTGAAAAACAAGAATTATTAGGGCAGATTTTAGATGTGGAAGGCTTTGAAGACTTTTTAGCCAAAACCTTTGTGGCGCAAAAACGATTTTCCATTGAAGGTTTAGAAATGATGGTGCCAGTGATCGACCGTATGGTGCAGAATTCCTTTTATGATGATACAGAAGAAATCATGATGGGGATGGCTCACCGCGGCAGATTGAGTGTACTGACCCATATCTTGGGCAAGCCTTATGATAAGTTATTTTCAGAGTTTCATCCTTCCGCAGATAAAGAACTGGTTCCATCGTCACCTGGTTCCAAAGCGATTACGTATGGATGGACAGGAGATGTGAAGTATCACTTCGGTGCTGAGCGTGCCGTAGGTGAAGAGAAACCGTCACCAACTAAAATTACGTTGGCGCATAATCCCTCCCATTTGGAATTCGTTAATCCAGTGGTAGAAGGCTTCACCAAGGCCGTGCAGGATTTTCGTTTTCAAAAGGGGGCACCAGAACAAGATGTGAGTAAGGCATTTGGTATTTTGGTTCATGGGGATGCGGCCTTTATTGGGGAAGGTGTAGTTGCCGAAACATTTAATTTGAGCGCATTGGACGGTTATCGTACGGGAGGCTCTTTGCACATTATTTCGAATAACCTTCTTGGATTTACAACGGGACAGCGGCAAGGGCGTTCCACTACGTATGCTAGTGATTTGGCAAAAGGTTTTGAGGTGCCGATTATTCATGTCAATGCTGATGATCCTGAGGCGTGTATTTCCGCTGCTAACTTAGCCTATGATTATCGCCATAAGTTTCAAAAGGATATCTTGATTGACTTGGTTGGTTATCGTCGATACGGGCATAATGAAATGGATGAACCTCGTGCAACACAACCTGAGCTGTATCAAGCCATTGATCAGCACGCGACATGTGCCTCGATTTATGCAGATAAATTGCATCAAGAAGGAATTGTATCCGAAAACGCTTATGAAGAAATGAAGGAAGCGGTTTTTGATAAACTGCAAGGTATTTATGATGATATGACAGAAAGTGTGAATGAAAACCCAGAAGCTATGCCAGTGCCGCAAGCATTACGGCAAGGATTAAGTGATATTGAAACGGCAGTGCCTAAAGAGATATTAGAGACGTTAAATAAAGATTTATTAAAGCGTCCAGAAGGTTTTCATTCACTGAAAAAGTTGGAGAAGATTTTAACCAAGCGTCATAACACGTTTGAAGAAGAAGGAAAAGCCGATTGGGCTGTAGGTGAAGCATTAGCCTATGCGTCTATACTACAAGATGGCATACCGATCAGGCTGACAGGACAGGATTCCGAGCGGGGAACCTTTGCTCATCGTCATTTAAAACTGCATGATGTCGAGACAACAGAGACCTATTGTCCGATGCACGGCTTAGAGGACGCCAAGGCAACTTTTGATATTCATAATAGTCCGCTATCGGAGGCGGCTGTAATCGGATTTGAATATGGCTATAGTGTGAAGGCACCCAAAACACTTGTTATTTGGGAGGCACAGTTTGGCGATTTTGCTAATGCAGGTCAAGTCATCTTTGATCAGTTTATTTCTGCTGCACGTGCCAAATGGGATGATCGCTCGAATATGGTTCTCCTACTACCACATGGCTATGAAGGGCAGGGACCTGAGCATTCCAGCGGCAGAGTAGAGCGTTTTTTAACGATGGCAGCAGAGAACAACTGGATTGTTGCCAATGTAACTAAAAGTGCCCAGTTCTTTCATTTGTTGAGACGTCAAGCTGCATTAGTGGATAGTGAAGCTGCCCGTCCGCTTGTCTTGTTTACACCTAAGAGTTTACTAAGGAGTTCGCGTGTTATTTCTGAAATAGATGAATTTACAAGTGGCAGATTTCAGCCGCTCATCCCACAGCCTGGTTTAGAATTAACCTCTAACAAAGCAAAACGATTGTTGATTGGAACAGGGAAAGTTATGGTAGATATTGAAGAAACAATGAGTGAACAACCACAGAAATATGAACAAATTCATGTGGTGCGTCTAGAGCAAATCTATCCATTTCCTGAACAAAAGCTTGCAGAGATTATTGAAGCTTGTGAGAACTTAGATGAGGTTGTGTGGGTACAGGAAGAACCTCGTAATATGGGAGCATGGAATTTTGTGAAAGAGCGTTTGTTTAAGATGTTGCAAGATACGAAGCTAGAGTTGCATTATGTTGGACGTGGGGAACGGTCTTCGCCTTCCGTAGGTGATCAGCATATTCATAAAACAGAACAACGAAAAATAATCACAAATGCATTAGATATGGCTGAAGGAGGAGAAACCAATGAAGGAAATTAAGGTCCCGGAATTAGCAGAATCCATTACAGAAGGTACGATAGCAGAATGGCTTGTTAAAGAAGGTGACTCCGTTGAAAAGGGTGATCCAGTCTGTGAGCTGGAAACGGATAAGGTAAACGTGGAGGTTAATGCAGAGTATGCCGGAGTGTTAACCGAACATATCAAACAAGAAGGCGATGATGTTGAGGTAGGTGAAGTCATTGCCAAGATAGATGAAAATGGCGAAGCAGGTGGCGATACATCGGCTGAAGAGGAAAATGAACCGGAAGCAAGTACCGATTCAAGCTCAGATGCAAGTGAGCAGACAGAAAAGCAGCAATCCAAAACAGAAGCTGCTTCACAAACACCTTCAGAACCTAAAACTGCGGGTGAGGATCAAAAAGTAGTTGCCTCACCAGCTGCAAGAAAGCGTGCTCGTGAGTTGGGAATTGATTTGAATGATATTTCACCGTCAGATCCATTAGGTCGGATTCGTACGGAAGATGTAGATAACGCCAATAAAGTGGATCGTTCATCATCTTCCAAGCCAGAAAAGAAAGCGCCAGAAAAAGAACAAGAACAACAAGATCCAGCAGGGAAGCCGGTTAAACGTGAGAAAATGACACGTCGTCGTCAAACCATCGCCAATCGTTTAGTGGAGGCACAACAATCAGCTGCCATGCTGACAACGTTTAATGAAGTGGACATGACTGCGATTATGAAACTTAGAAGTGAGCGGAAAGATAAGTTCCAAGAAAAACATGGTATTAAATTAGGTTTTATGTCCTTCTTTACGAAAGCAGTCGTTAGTGCTTTGCGCGAATTCCCATATTTAAATGCGGAAATTCAAGGAAATGAGATTTTATTGAAACAATTCTATGATATCGGCATTGCCGTGTCTACCGATGATGGCTTGGTGGTACCAGTTGTCAGAGATGCCGATCGTTTGGATTTTGCCGGGATTGAGTCAGAAATTGCTGATCTAGGTAAGAAGGCGCAAGAAAAACAGCTGCAAATTAGTGATCTTCAAGGAGGATCTTTCACGATTACAAATGGAGGTATTTTTGGATCGCTGTTGTCAACACCGATTATTAATGCGCCACAGGTTGGTATTCTAGGTATGCATTCGATTCAAAAACGTGCCATGGTAATGCCAGATGATTCCATTGAAGTTCGTCCAATGATGTACACTGCCCTTTCCTACGATCATCGTATTGTTGACGGGAAAGAAGCTGTACAGTTCCTTGTTCGGCTGAAACAATTGCTAGAAGACCCTTATGATTTATTGTTAGAGGGATAAACACATTCGTATCACATGACGGAAAGCGTGAGAAGAGTTATTTAGTACTCTTTTCGCGCTTTTTTATGATAGGGCACGGGAGCGGACGGAGCTCAAAGGTCAGTTATAAAATGACGGCCAAAATCCGAAGGAAAGCCGCCAAAATGGTCGTCATTCCGAAAATGACGGCCAAAATCCAAGGGGAAGCCGCCAAAATGGTCGTCATTCCGAAAATGACGGCCAAAATCCAAGGGAAAGCCGTCAAAATGGTCGTCATTCCGAAAATGACGGCCAAAATCCAAGGGGAAGCCGCCAAAATGGCCGTCATTCCGAAAATGACGGCCAAAATCCGAAGGAAAGCCGCCAAAATGGTCGTCATTCCGAAAATGACGGCCAAAATCCAAGGGAAAGCCGCCAAAATGGTCGTCATTCTGAAAATGACGGCCAAAATCCGAGAGAAAGCCGTCAAAATGGTCGTCATTCTGAAAATGACGACCAAAATCCGAAGAAAAAACCAACCAATGGTCATCATCACCATTCCCCATTCTCCAAAAAAAGCTTAATCATTCTTCGTGCCTTTGCATAGAATAAATTAATACACACGAAGGAGGGTTGGCATGGCTAAAGATAATTTTATCATTGCAGAAGAAGATTGGTCCCTCCATCGAAAAGGATTCGATGATCAAAAGCGTCACCAAGACAAAATAAAGGAAGTAATGAAGAAGAAGTTACCAGATATGATTAGTGAGGAAAGCATCATCATGTCTAAGGGTAAAGAGATTATTCGAATACCAATCCGTTCGTTAGATGAGTATAAGATCCGTTATAATCATTCCACCAAACAACACGTGGGTCAAGGCAAGGGAGATAGTCAAATAGGCGACGTTGTTGCACAAAGCCCTGAGCAGGCAAAAAAGGGACAACAACCCGGCAATGCAGGTGATCAGCCAGGAAGTGATTATTATGAAGCAGAAGTAGATTTTGAAACCTTAGAAGAAACTTTTTTTGCAGAACTTACCTTGCCTAACTTAAAAGAGAAAGAGAAGGAGAATATTACGATCACCGATGTAGAATTTCGTGATATTCGTAAAAAAGGTTTAATTGGTAATATCGATAAGAAAAGAACAATGCTTGCTTCCTACAAACGCAATGCCTTGGAAGGGAATCCATCGTTTATGCCGATTTATCCGGATGACCTGCGTTTTAAGACATGGGATCATATAGAAAAGCCGGAATCAAAGGCGGTTGTACTCGCTTTAATGGATACAAGCGGATCGATGGGAATTTGGGAAAAGTATGTGGCAAGAAGCTTTTACTTTTGGATGACCCGTTTTCTAAAAAAGAAATACGAAACCGTCGATGTGGAGTTTATCGCTCATCATACGGAAGCGAAGGTAGTTGATGAGGAATCCTTTTTCACCAAAGGAGAGAGCGGTGGAACCATTTGTTCATCGGCGTATAGAAAGGCATTAGAGCTAATAGAAAATAAATACCCAGCAAGTCGTTATAATATCTATGTATTTCATTTTTCAGATGGGGATAATCTCACATCTGATAACCGCCGATCGATTCAAGCAGTGCAGCAATTATTAGAAGAGGCTAGTTTGTTCGGTTATGGTGAAGTGAATCAATATAATCGTTTTTCTACACTCATGCAAGCCTTTAAAGAAATTGATCATTCTCATTTTAAGAAATATATGTTGCGTAATAAAGCCGATGTATATTATGCGATGAAGCATTTCTTTCATGCCGCTCAAACTAGAGAGTGAAACGGCTTACAGATTGTAAAAAATTTCTCAAAAAAAATAATATGCTGCTCCTCTTTTTCATGCTAGAATGAAGATGAAACACCCATTAATTTCTAACCATGTTGGAGGAGGAGCAGTATATGAGTATTTTATTAGGATTAGTAGCTATTATTCTTCTATTAGGTATCGCCTATCTCATGTCGAACAATCGAAAGCGCATTAATTATGTAGGAATCGGTGTTATGCTAGTTGCACAGGCCATTACGACGGCTTTTATGTTTATGACAACCATCGGTGAAACCATTATCAATAAAATATCCGCACTGTTTAATAAACTCATTGAATTCGGAACGAGCGGTGTGGATTTTGTTCTAGGTGGGATAGAAGGAGAAGGTGTCTTCTTTTTTAATGTGGCATTGATCATTATTTTCTTTTCTACCATCTTATCGGTATTAACCTATTTGAAAATATTGCCCATTATTATCAAGTATTTTGGGTGGTTTATTTCGAAAATAACGGGACTGCCGAAAATCGAATCGTTTAATGCGGTAAACAGTATGTTTTTCGGTCAATCAGAGGCGCTATTAGCGGTTAAATCGCAATTCCATCATTTATCCGATAATCGACTTTATATTGTGAGTGCTTCGGCGATGGGATCGGTATCTGCTTCTATTGTCGGTGCTTATCTGCAAATGCTGCCTGCACAATATGTATTGGTTGCAATACCGCTTAATATGTTTAGCGCCCTCATCATGGCATCGATCATTGCACCAGTGAAGGTGGAAAAAGATGATGATGAAGTAGATGTGAAGAACGTTTCAGAAGCAAAAAGTTTATTTGAAGCAATGGGAACTGGTGCTTTAGACGGTGGGAAGATTGCATTAATTGTTTCGGCTATGCTGATTGCCTTTATCGCAGCTCTAGAGTTGGTTAACTGGGTCTTTGCAGCAATTTTTGCTGGGACAACCCTTCAAGATGTACTTGGTTATGTGATTGCTCCATTGGCTTATTTGATGGGCATTGCGCCAGGGGAATTACTGCAATCAGGTAGTATTATGGGAACAAAGATTATTACTAATGAGTTTGTAGCAATGGGTGAACTGCAGACGATAATGGGAGATTTATCGGAGAAAACAATAGGTATTGTGACTGTCTTTCTGACTAGCTTTGCGAATTTTAGTTCGATCGGCATCATTGCAGGCTCGGTTCAAGGTATTGATAGTGAGAAAGGGAAAGCCGTGTCGCGCTTTGGTATGAAGCTGTTAATTGGAGCTACCTTAGCATCTGCCTTATCTGCTACCATGGCTGGATTGTTTTTATAAGTATCATTATTAAGAAAAAACGAGCAAACTCTGCTCGTTCCTTTCGTACCCTAGATACGGACTCTCGGTTCGTTCAAGGTCAAAATCGTTCCACATCCTATTATATCAAGAATGCCAATGCTATAGTTCCTGTATCAGCATGAAGGGTGAACCCCGACTCAAGCAATGAAGCGAAAATAATCCCTCACAAAACTGCAGTGAGGGGTTATTTTTTATGATCCAATAGGAATAAAGACTGTATCTATTTAAACTTTAAATCTTTACAGGAAACGATCTAATGGTTTACTGCAAAAAAGAAAGTGGAATACTGTTAATAAACAATCAAAAAAGAGGTGTCTAGCACGATGAAACATTTTCAATTATTTATTGATGGAGAATGGACGGACTCCAGTGAGACGATTGACGTTTTAGATAAATATACGCAAACATTATATGCAACGGTAGTGAAAGCTGATGAACAGCTGGTAGACAAAGCAATAGCCAGTGCTACCAAAGCATTTAGTGAGCAACAATTAACGCCATTTGAACGATATCAAATATTGCACAAGGCATCAACACTCATTAGCGAGCAAAAAGACGAGCTTGCGATGATTATTACCAAAGAAGCAGGGAAGCCTTTAAAGCAGGCACAAACAGAAATTGATCGTACGTCTCTTACCTTTCTATGGGCTGCAGAGGAGGCAAAGCGGATTCATGGGGAAGGTGTTCCAGTAGAAGCGGCACCAGGTTCGGAAAATAGAATGGCATTTACCATCAAGGTTCCTGTTGGGGTTGTTGGTGCGATCAGCCCGTTTAATTTTCCAATGAATTTAGTTGCTCATAAGCTAGCGCCAGCCTTGGCTGCAGGAAATGCCGTTGTGTTAAAACCAGCGAGCAAAACACCGGTTTCCGCGCTTAAGTTAGCCGAAATTTTAGAGGAAGCAGGTTTGCCTAAGGGATTACTCCAAGTTATCGCGGGTTCTGGTTCAACCGTCGGCAATCAAATGATGAAGGATAAACGCATTGCTTTATACACGTTCACAGGCAGTGCAGAGGTCGGTTTGAAATTAAAACAAGAGACCGGTTTAAACCGGTTGATCTTGGAGCTGGGGAATAATTCACCAGTAATTGTGGATAAGGAAGCGGATATTGCGTTGGCTGCAAAAACCCTTGCCGCACAATCCTTTGCCTTTGCCGGGCAAGTCTGTATCTCGGTTCAGCGGATTTATGTCGATGAAGCGATAAAACAAGCATTTATCGAAAAATTAACTGAAGAAATGCAGCATCTAAAAGTGGGAAATCCAGCTGATGTTGATACAGATGTCGGTCCGATGATTGATGAAAAAGAAGCGGAAAGAGCAGAAACATGGATAATGGAAGCACAAAAAGATGGCGCAGAAGTCATCCATGGAGGACAACGCCATGGAGCGCTATTGGAACCAACCATTATTTCAAATGTAACCAAAGACATGCGAGTTGTTTGTGAGGAAATCTTTGCACCCGTCGCCAGTATTATAAGCTATACCGATCTAGAATCATGTATAAGGGAAATCAACCAGTCTCCCTATGGTTTACAAGGTGGTATTTTCACTCAAAATATCGATACGGCTTACTATGCAGCTAAACACGTGGAAGTTGGCGGCTTTATGATTAACGATGGCTCTCAATACCGGGTAGATTTGATGCCGTATGGTGGTGTGAAAGATAGTGGTAACGGTAAAGAAGGTCCGAAATATTCGATCAATGAAATGACAGAAGAAAGGTTAATCGTGATGAATTTGAAGGTGTAGCATTCCGCTGCACCTTCAAATGTTTAAGATTCAGCTATCTTTACTCTCTTCGCTTTATTTTGTAAGTAGTACATTCTGCCAAACAAGGTAATCGCTCCGGCAAAGAGTCCGATGATTAAGCCAAGCCAGTAACCAAAGGCGTCAAGACTTGTATAATGGGCAAATAGCCACCCACTTGGCAATCCGATCAGCCAATAGGAGACAAGCGACATCCAAAAGGTAATATTAACATCCTTATACCCCCTGAGTATTCCTTGAACCGGGGCGCCAACTGCGTCTGCAAATTGAAAGAAAATCGCGTAATAAAGAAATTGTTTGGTTAATGCCAATACCTCCGGATGATCACTATATAATCGAGCGATTGGATCATCGAGTAGATAAATAACAGCCCCAGCTAAGACAGCAACTACAATTCCGGAAGCAATCCCGATGTAGGAATAAACCCTGGCATCGCGAGCTCGATTGGCACCTATCTCAAAGCCGACGGTAATCGTTAACGTCATGGCGATACTAAGTGGGATCATATAAAGTAATGATTCAAAGTTCATGGCCGCTTGATGTGCAGCAATCGTATTAGTACTATACACACTTAGCATAAAAGTGACGGCAGAGAAAATACTAACTTCGAAAAAAATGGAAAAACCAATGGGCACGCCTAATTTTAAATGAGCTAACCATTCTTTTACATCCGGTTTCCGTAAACGGCGAAAAATATGATGTTCACGGAAAGGACGGACATAATGGACAATCCAGATAGCAATGATTGCGTTAATAAAGAAGGTTAAACCAGAAGCTACGCCAGCTCCAATACCTCCTAGGGCAGGAAATCCCCAATTGCCGAAAATAAACAAGTAGTTCAGTAAAATATTAATGGGAAGAGATATTAAGATAATAATCATTGATAATCGTGTTTGTCCTAATCCATCCATATAAGATCGCAATAGATTATAGACAAATAATGGAATGATACCCAGCCCAATCGAGATAATATAATATTTTGCTACATAAGCCACCCTGTCTTCCAAATCCATTAATGATAAAATAGGTTCTAACAGAAAAATAGCCACCACCGTTACAGTAACACCTATAGCAACTGCTAAATAGAGACCTTGCTGTACGGTGAAGGGGATCTTTTCTTGCTGTTTAGCCCCGGAAAATTGAGCAACAACTGGCGATATGGCCATTAAAATCCCAACAACCATCATTTCAACAGGAACAAATAGACTAGAGCCTATAGCCACCCCAGCAAGATCAGCCGGACCAGCTTGACCAGACATAATCGTATCAAAAAAGTTCATTAAATACATACTTACTTGCGTGATTAGAATAGGTATCAGTATAATCAAAAAGAGTCTTATTTTTTCTTTAAGCGTTTTGGTTTGAAACATGATGTATCTTCCTTTTTGTTAGTGAAATAAAAAGATACAAAAAGCACAGCGTGATGCCGTATTTTTTGCACATAAGCTAGAGGGATTATAACATATATTGTGAATAGAGAGGTTGGATTTGCATATGGAACGTAAACAAATTATTTTCACTGGTGGTGGATCAGCCGGCCATGTCATGGTTAATTTGGCGATTATCCCTGTTTTCCTCGAAGAAGGCTGGCAGGTGGATTATATCGGGTCTCATAACGGAATCGAGAAATCTTTGATAGAGCCAATAGAAGGGGTGACCTATCACCCTATTTCAACGGGAAAGCTACGTCGCTATTTCTCTAAGGAAAATTTCAAGGATCCTTTCAAAGTCATGAAAGGGACGATACAAGCTGCTCGCATTATTGGAAAGAAAAAGCCGGTGGTGATTTTTTCTAAAGGAGGATTTGTTTCGGTACCTGTACTAGTCGCTGCAAGGCTGCGTCGTGTTCCAGCGGTTATTCATGAATCCGATTATACACCTGGATTGGCGAATAAACTCGCGATTCCCTTTGCGAAAAAAGTGCTTGCCACTTTTCCAGAGACGATGAAATATCTTCCTGCAGATAAGGCGGAATGGGTTGGAGCAGTCGTTCGCGAGGCGTTATATACAGGCAGTCGTGAAAGAGGATTTGCTTTTACCGGTTTTACTTCTGGAAAGAATGTACTTATGGTGATGGGTGGTAGTAACGGTTCACAAAAGGTAAATCAGGCTGTAAGGGATGGGCTAGAACAGCTACTGAAAGAGTTCCAGATCGTACATATCTGTGGTAAAGGTAATATCGATCACTCGATACAAGAAGAAGGCTACCGACAATACGAATATATACAGGACGAACTTCAGGATTTATTAGCGATAACGGATATGGTTTGTTCCCGGGCTGGGTCTAATTCTATCTTTGAATTCCTTGCTTTGAACAAGCCGATGCTCTTGATTCCTTTATCCCTGCAAGCGAGCCGAGGAGATCAAATTGTCAATGCTGAGTCTTTTGAAAAGCAAGGATATGCTCAGGTATTGCAAGAAGAAGCGTTAACGACAGAATCCTTGATCCGTTCACTAAAACAGCTAAAAGCAGATAAAATTACGATGAAAGAAAAAATGATGGCTTATCATGCTAGCGAGGCAAAAGAAAAAGTCATTAATACCATTAAACAACAAGCAAAATAAGTCTTTTATTTTGGTTAAGCTTGGCTATTATATTAAAATAGTGGAAAAGGAGGCAATGATCTATGAGTTTAACGAGCACATTAACACTAAACAATGGTACGAAGATTCCAGCAATCGGATTAGGTGTCTACAAAGCAGAGCCTGGGGATGAGGTCTATTATGCGGTACGGTCTGCGCTAGAACTAGGCTATCGTCATATCGATACGGCCTCCCTCTATGCCAATGAAGAAGGAGTAGGGCAGGCAATTAAGGACAGTGGTATTCCTCGTGAAGAATTGTTTGTAACCACCAAAGTTTGGAATGATGAACAAGGGTTTAAAGAAACCAAAGAAGCCTTCCAACGCAGCTTAGAGCAACTTCAGATGGATTATGTCGATTTATATCTAGTCCATTGGCCAGTGACAGGAAAGTTTATCGAGACATATAAGGCATTGGAAGATATTTATCGCAGCGGTCAGGCGAAAGCAATTGGGGTAAGTAATTTTGAACCGCATCATTTAGAGGAGTTGCTAAAGGAAACGAAAATCGTTCCTGCCGTAAATCAAGTTGAATTACATCCACAACTGCAGCAGAAGGAAGTGCGTGCCTTTGGCGAGGCCCATCAAATCCTGACAGAAGCATGGGCGCCTTTAGGAAAAGCCCGTTATTTTGATCATCCTGTCTTAACAGAACTGGCTGAAAAATACGATAAAAAGCCGTCTCAGATTATCGTACGCTGGCAGTATCAAAGCGGGATAATCACCATCCCAAAATCGGTTCATAAAGAACGCCAGCAAGAAAATGTAGATATCTTTGATTTTGAACTTTCTGCAAAAGATATTCACAAAATAGAACAGATGGACGCAAATCATCGCTTAGGTAAACATCCAGATGAGTTTGATTATGAGGCGTGATCTGTGAACTGAGAATATAAATAAGACTGTCGTCTAGGTGGTTGAAGAAACCATCCAACTGGCGACAGTCTGTTTTATCTTAGTACCCTTTCTGCACAAGATCAAGCTTACCTGTTTTCGGATCAATAACCAGACCGTGCACAGGAACGTCTGCTGGGAGAAGCGGATGGTTTTCGATCGTCTGGACGGATTGTTTCACGGAGTCGTTGACATCTTCAAAACCATTCAGCCATTCCTCTGGCGCCTTATCAAGACGATCAATCGCTGTTTGGTCAATCCCTCTTTCCTTCATCAATTCTACAAAACCATCAGATTCAAGCCCTGTCATACCACAACGATGGTGCCCGATTACAAACACTTCATCTGCTTGCAAAGCGTGGATGGCAACTAGAATACTCTTCATCACACTATCATAAGGGTCTTTCAAAATGGCACCAGCATTCTTAACCATTTTGACGTCTCCATTTTTGAGGTTTAAGGCCTGCGGCAATAATTCAATGAGGCGAGTATCCATACAGGTAAAAATAACGGCTCGTTTGTTTGGGATTTTATCCGTTACGTAGCGCTCATATCCTTTTTCCTCTACAAATTTCTCATTAAATGCCAGTATGTCATCTAATAACATCCTATCACTCCTCTATCTTTACTTTAGTTACGAATTCAAAAACCAAAAAAAAATATATATGTTTTTTGTCGGATTTTGAACAACCTCTTTTAGTTTATCATTGTAATCAATAAAATGGTATAATAATGCTGTCAAATCGTCAGAGGATGGTGGATGATGAAGAACACCGACGACCAAACGAACGATATTATTGATAAGGATTTATATGAAGATATTGAACCTGAAGAAATGTATGTGCTTATTGAGGAAGAGCGTCGTAAACTTCAAGAACGAGAGCAGCAAGAAGAAGAACAGCCTAAAAAACGTTTTCCTAGATGGATTTTCTGGCTGATTGCTGTTGTTATGTTTATTCAAGTCATTGCGATTTTTCCGCAGACTTTTTCCATACCAGCTATTCAATTTCTCCAGACATCGATCGCTATGATGCAAGATGATGCCGTTAAGCAATATCGGGAGGCCGTTGTTGTCATTGAAGGAGCTGACAACAAAGGGACAGGATTTGCTATTTCAGAGGATGGCTATGTTATAACGAATCATCATGTAATTGAAGATCAACCAAACATAACGGTCGCTTTCGCAGATGAAGGGTTGTTTCAAGGAGAAGTAGTGGCGTCTTTTCCCCAGATTGATCTGGCTCTGTTAGATGTGGAAGGTTCCGGTTTGCCCCATTTACCATTAAGTCAGCAAGCACAGCCAGAGACAATGGAAGAAGTGACGTTTATTGGTAATCCACTACAATTTAATGGTATAGCTAATCAAGGAGATATTATTGGTTCGATTACCTTATCTTCTTGGGAGAAGCCTGTGTATATGTTGGACGCGCCGGTTTATCGGGGAAATAGCGGCAGCCCGGTTATTGATGATCAAGGTGAGGTAATAGCCGTTATTTTTGCCACCTTGAACCATGATGAATATGGAAAAATAGGGTTAGCCGTTCCGATTGATTATTTTCACGAATTATGGAACGAATGAAAGGGTCTGTAATCTACTATTAGGTTATAGACCCTTTTTGTATGGAACTTTGGGTGAACGAGCTTGGATCAATCAGGCACAAATCCATGAATAATATGCCAGGAAGCTGAATCTAACAGACAAAAAAACGGTGGATCACGAAATGTTGTCCGTAAGAACGGATCTAACAGACAAAAAATCGCTAAATCACGAAATGTTGTCCGTAAGAATGGATCTAACAGACAAAAAAACGCTAAATCACAAAATTGTGTCCGTAAGAACAGATCTAACAGACAAAAAATCTCTAAATCGCAAAATTGTGTCCGTAACAATGAATCTAACAGACAAAAAAACGCTAAATCACGAAATTGTGTCCGTAAGAATGGATCTAACGGAAAAAAAACCGCTAAATCGCAAAACACTGTCTGTAAGAATGAGTTGATAACTAGAGAATAACGGATCATCTTGCTTTTTTATTAGAGGTGATACTATATAATCAAAGTCAGGATAACTGATTTAGGTATATAGGGTTATGGTAAGCATAAATACCCACCGTTTGCAAATGAATTTTAATGATTTGTAAATAAATCATGGTAGATACAATCGTTAATTTCTTTTATCCTATAACAAATGGCAACATTATCATAATAAATATGACAAAAAAACTGGTGAAATAATGAAACTTTTAGATAAAAACAGACAAAAAGAGATAAATATACTACGAATTTTTATAAAGGACTGGTGGTGCATAATATGTTAGGAAGCCAGTTAATGGATAGAGAAAGAACACTTGAAGAGCAAATTGAGCTGATTCAGCACGGAGATGATGAATTAAGAAATCAAGTAATCAAGGCATATCAACCGTTTATTGCAAAATGTGTGTCAGATGTATGCAAACGATACATACAGAAAAATCATGATGAGTTTAGTGTAGGAATGATAGCTTTTAATGAGGCTTTGGATATTTATGCAAGAGAAAGAGGAGCTTCTTTCCTGTCCTTTGCACAGGTAATTATCAAACGTAAGGTAATCGATTATATACGAAAAGAACAAAGGCAGTATATGTATCCTTCGTTGGACGCAACCGATGATGACGACCTGGAAGAGAGCCCCATTCAAATTGTTGAGGCAAAAAAGGTATTTCAGTTAAAAGAAGAAACCTGGCAGCGCAAGCAGGAAATTGAGCAGTTGTCCAAACAGTTACAAGGATATCGTATTTCTTTTGCTGAGTTAACCGAGATTTCCCCGAAACACAAGGACGCACGGGAGTCTGCCATTTTTGCAGCCCAACAATTGGTTCATCATGATGATTTAAAGGCGTATGTATTTCATAAAAAGAGAGTACCAATCAAAAGGTTGCTGCAACTGGTATCTGTCAGCAAAAAGACACTAGAACGAAATCGAAAATATATCTTAACCATTTTTATTATTTTAACGGGGGATTATGTCTACCTAAAAGAATACCTCAAGGGGGTAGATCTGTGAAAAAAGGAATTATTGTGGAACACCGTCCATTTTATACAATTATCATGGACAGAGAAGGGGTGTTCCACAAAGCAGAACCAATAAGAGAGAAGGATATTGGTGTGGAAACCATCTATAAACCCAAGCCTTCCCGGGTCCGTTCTTTTTTTATGATGTTTCAAGATCATAAATGGAGATGGCTACCTATGGCATTAGTGTGTTTATTGATTATAAGCCCACTTTATTTACTATTAGGTAAAAATGAGACCTATGCCGTTATAAGCATTGATATTAACCCGAGCTTGAATATTAAAATCAATCAAAATTATGAGGTGCTGGAAGCCGTTCCAATGAACAAATCTGCTGAAGAAATGTTAAAGCAGATAGATATACAAGGCAAATCCCTTACTGCCTTTACGGACGATATGCTCGACTATCTCCCTGCACATCAAGAAAATGCGGTACCGTACTCTTTGTTAATGGCGATTAGTTATTTTGATGAAAAAGATAATCCTGCTTTTCAAGAAGCATTCCATCAACATTTGCAAAAATTGGGTTATTCAACGGCTATTTATGAGGTTTCTGATCAATTAAGACGAATGGCAGAAAAAGAATATATTTCGATGAATAAGGTAGTTGCTAATTTGTTAAAGACAAATGAAACAGATGCGATTCAACCGGTTTCTGTTGATCAAGAGGATTCCGCTCTTTTTTTGAGTAAAGAGAAACAAGAACTTATTAAAAATTTTTATGATCATGCCTCGGAAGAAGAGAAGGAAGCATTTAACATCGACCAAAATCATTCATCGAAGCATCACTCTCATTTTATGTGTGAGATCGTACGAATTCCAGAAAAAAGGGATACAATAAAGATGAAGGACCTCCCCAAGAAGGCAGTTTAATGAAGGGTAAGAGTCCGCCACCCCAACAAAGGTAGTGGAGCCGCGGACAGTTTTGTGTTTTTATGATCCTGGTGTAACCGCTTGTTATTAAAAAATATTCCAAAGGCATTCGGTAACACCCCGGTAGGTCTCGCTTTATGATTCAAGGTGGTACATGTGTTCAATCAAAGCATAATCAATATAAAGAATCAATTGGTTATACATATCAGTTAAATACATATCGGAAACAGGATAGTGGTATGCGTGTAAAAAATGTTCGATTTTCTTAGAGAGGAGGTCGTCTTTTGTTCGTACCATCAAAACAAGTAAATTATCCCATTCGCCCCAAAGTGTGTAATACAATGCCTTATCATAATCAACGGTGTACAAATAAAAGCCCCCTTGCCTTGTTTTAGTCATTAATCATCGGGGTTGCGTTTAGTTTGTGTTAAAGCTCGAAATTAAAACTGGATAACTCTTGGACTTGTTACCATTTTTTGAAAAGCATAGTCTGTACCGATTTTACCAATACTACGGAAGAATAAGGTTAAAGAAGGAGGTAAAATCGATGAAATTGCCAAAACTGGCTGTAGGTTTAGCAGTAACTACTATGTTAACATTAGCTGCTTGTAACGGGGACAATAATCCGGATAATGCAGCCGATGATGGAAATGGAACTCGTCCAATCGGTTATAATCAAGCGACGGACAATCCGCAAATGGAGCGAGAAGGAAATCGTGACGTGGCAGAAGAACGCATGCAGGATGACAATGGACAGACGGAAAACAAATATGATGTATCTGAAGAAGCGGCTGAAAAAATATCTGCCGATGTAGAAGAAGTGGACAGGGTATATGTATTGAAAACGGACAATAATGCCTATGTTGCTGCTTCTTGGAATAAGCAAGCAGATAATGCCAACCAAGATAAACAAGAGCTTTCCGATGAAACCAAGAAAAAAATTACAGATGTCGTTCAGTCTGTCGATAAAGATGTGGACCATGTTTATATCTCGACCAACCCAGACTTTTTCCAATTAAGCGGACAGTACATTGACGATATGGAAAATGGACAACCGGTGGAAGGATTTTTTAAACGGATGGGTAATATGATTGAGCGTGTATTCCCGGATAGAGGTTAATCATTCATTTGGAAAGAAGCTCTTACCATGCATGTCATGGTGGGGGCTTTTTTTGCTGGCAAAAAACAAATTCCTATATGTCGATTAAATACACAGCAAAATCAATCTAGTGAATGAAAAAACAACCTATGGTACAATAGTATATATAGTAAGACAAGCTCTAAACGAAATTGACAAGGAGTGTTTACGATGGTAAATAAAATGAATGTAGAAAGCTTTAACTTAGATCATACAAAAGTAAAGGCACCATATGTGCGTTTGGTTGGGGTCACAACAGGTGAACATGGAGATAAGGTGTATAAATATGATATCCGTTTTTGTCAACCTAACCAAGATCATATGGATATGCCGGGCTTACATTCTCTCGAACACTTAATGGCAGAGAAAGTTCGTAACCATATTGATAATATACTAGATGTTAGTCCAATGGGCTGCCAAACAGGCTTTTACTTGTCCATTATAAATAACGATAGCTTTGATGAAGTAGTGGATGCTCTGGATCGCACCTTAAATGATGTTTTAAACGCGACAGAAGTTCCTGCTTGTAATGAAGTTCAGTGTGGCTGGGCGGCTAGTCATAGTTTGGAAGGTGCTCAAGCCATTGCTCGTAATATGTTATCCCATAAAGAAGAGTGGGACGTAGTGTTCGCTGATTAATATTAGAAAAAAAGTGATAGTCCCGTGCAAAAGGGGAACTATCACTTTTTTGATTAGAAGAGGAAAACGGACTAACTTGGATATATGCCACCATTGAAAAAAATGAAGCATTTCTGATGTATCATTTCCTGTAATCATGTTAAACTATGGAAGTGAATGAAGAAAGGAATGAGCGACACATGAAAGAAGTACTAGATTATTTAGAAAAAACACAAACGACACATCTGGAAGAACTCAAGCAATTTTTACATATACCGAGTGTAAGCACAGACTCTAATCATAAAGAAGATATCAGAAAAGCAGCACAATTTGTTGCCGATTACTTAAAAGAAGCTGGATTTACACGTTCAGAAATGCAAGAGACACCAGGTCATCCGCTAGTTTACGGGGAATGGATGGAAGCTGGAAAATCGGCACCAACGGTATTAATTTATGGGCATTATGACGTGCAGCCGCCAGACCCATTAGACCAATGGCAGAGCGAACCTTTTGCCCCAGAGGTAAGAGAGGGACGTTTGTTTGCCCGGGGAGCCAGTGATGATAAGGGTCAAGTATTTATGCATTTAGCTGTATTAAAGGCTTTTTTAAAGACGACAGGGGAACTGCCTTTAAATGTGAAGGTTTGTATCGAAGGCGAAGAAGAGATTGGCAGTGCTCATTTATATGACATATTGCAGCAGCGCAAAGAGCAATTTCAAGCCGACTTTGTAATGATTTCAGATTCGGGAATGGTTGCCAAGGATCAACCAACGATTCTGTATGGCTTAAAAGGATTTACTGGTCTGGAAGTAACACTCAAGGGGCCAGAAAATGATCTCCATTCAGGCTTATATGGCGGCGCGGTAAAGAATCCGGCAATGGCCTTGGCCCAACTATTAGCAACGATGAAAAATGCAGAAGAGGTTGTAACAGTAGCCGGTTTTTATGATGAAGTTGAACCTTTAAGCGAGGATGAAAGGGTATTGATGAAAGAAGCGCCAGGCGAAGATTATCCTACTTCAACAGGGGCACCATCAACGATTTCTGAAAAAGGTTATACAGCCAAGGAACACACCATGGCACGACCTACATTAGAGATTAATGGTATGTATAGCGGGTATCAAGGCGAAGGAACAAAAACAATAATTCCTGCAGAAGCAACGGCCAAATTGACCTGTCGTTTAGTACCAGGTCAAGACCCATCGGCTATTCAGGATTTGCTTGTTGCGCATTTGGAAAAGCATGTACCAGAAGGTGTTACTTTGTCAATTACTCGTGAGCCATTATCGGCAAAGGCCTACAAGGTATCACCAGATCATCCATTGATTCAACATGCAGCAGCGAGTCTTACAGAGACGTTTGCAAAGGAGGCTGTCTTTGTTAGAATGGGTGGCTCTATCCCAGTAGTAGAATGGTTTGACGCTCTGTATCAAATTCCTGTTGTTTTGCTGGGATTCGGTACACCAGAAGACCGTCTTCACTCGCCAAATGAAAGCTTTCCTGTTGAACATTTTCACAAAGGAATGCAAACCCTCGTTCATTATTGGGAAAAGGTTAAAAACATGCAATAGTAAAACAAGGAACCGGCACAACATATACTGTCGGCAGGAGGATGTAAATAAATGATATTCATATGGCTTGGTATATTATTGTTGGTCGTATATGGTGTGTCGTATTTGGCTTATATTCGATATGTGCCTGTAAAAGGTGTTCCGTGCTTAGAGAAAGAACGTGTGCAGCGGAATCAACAAACCATGGTAGATATTCGGGATTACCATGAGGCCGCTAATGATCGTGTAGAAGAAGCGATGAGTATTCCCCTTGCTTATTTAGGCAGATACTATAAAGAAATCCCTACTTCTACTGTCCATATTATTGCCGCAAACCAATTAGAAAAAAATCTGGCCATTCGATTGTTGAAGGGTAAAGGATTGTATGTGAAAGGTTATACCTTAACCAATTGCGGTTGCCAGAAAAAACTTCATAACATTGCGTGAAGAGAAAGACAGATGGTATGCGCACCATCTGTCTTTTCTATTATGAACAAATGAAGTATTTCTAAGTAATTACCTTGAAAGTATTAAATCTTTGGCATAACAGTATGGGGATAGATTTTGACCTTGGCGGAACGGAGTACTGAAAAGACGGAGGATGTAAACAGTCGGTGCTAGACAGCGCTCCGAAAATAGGTTCCGCTTTCACCCACAAGGCATAAGTCAACTGCCAACAAAAATGGTATACTTAACATAACTCCTCTTTATCGGTAGTCAGTATTTTCTTTTGACTATATATGTTGAATGAAATAATGTCTCATGGATCAAACTAGGTATTTTTTACTGCAAAAATGGTATAATACATCCCTTTACACGTGAATGTATGGTAAAATAGTGTAAGACATGTTTCGCAATATAGATTGGCATGGAATGATGGGGGTTTTTAAAGTGAAGGGCATATTTAAGAAAAAAACGACAGCGCCAGTGATAGAGGAAACGGAGGTCGTTTTAAACATTCCAGAACAAAGTACTTATGATAAACAATTGCAGATGATCGATTTAACGGAAGAAGATCTGAAAATCTTACGACATATTCAACCTTGGATCACGATGAATATTGAATCTATGGTTGATCAATTTTATTTAAATTTAGAGAATGAACCAGCTTTAATGGAGATTATCGAGGAGAACAGTTCTATAGAACGCTTAAAACAAACGTTAACGATACATATCCAAGAAATGTTTAATGGTCATATTGATCAAGGTTTTATTGACAAACGGATGCAAATAGCCCATATACATGTCAAGATAGGGTTAGAGGCCAAGTGGTATATGGGTGCCTTTCAAGGATTGCTGCGCTCCATCATTGACACATTACAGCAGCATATTCAGGATCAGATCTTCTTCGCAGATGCTGTATTGGCTACTACGAAAATTATCTCATGGGAGCAGCAGTTAGTGCTTGAAGCCTTTCATGATGAAATCATGCGTGAGTATAAAGAACAGGAAGCGGAAAAAGAAGCCTTGCATCAGAAGATCAAGGAAACTTCCGAGCAGTTGGCGAGCATTTTTCAACGATCACAAAGTTCCACAACTACATTGGTTGGTCAGCTTGATGACATCCTGCAGTTTGCTCAACAAGGTTTGGCGACGAGTGAGTCGGTAGAAACAGATTCTCTTTATCGGCATAAGGATTTACAAAAGCAAGAACAACAAATGGCAGATATTGATGAAAAGATGGAGGGAATTAGGCAAGAAAGTAAAGCCCTCTCGAAAATATCGCAACAAATTGATTCGATTGTCCGGCTAGTGACAGATATTGCTGAGCAAACTAATTTATTGGCGTTGAATGCAGCAATTGAAGCGGCTCGGGCAGGAGATGAAGGCAAGGGTTTTGCAGTTGTTGCGGATGAAGTGCGTAAATTATCAGAACAAACCAAGCGTTCGGTTAGCAATGTAACAGAGTTAATCGGAGAAACGAACAGCCAGGTAGCTAAGGTAACCAAATATGTGAACGACATGCAACAATCTATTTCAAGCAGCACTCAAAACATGCGTTACCATTCCCAGTTTTTTGAAGAGTTAATGAAAAAAATGCATGAGGCAAAGGAACAAAATAATACGATTGAAAAAGAGATGGAGCAATTCTTTCACAAGATGGATGAAGTAAACCAATCATTTGGTGAAATATCCGAGGCGATCAATGATCTGGTAGAAATGATAGAAGAAGGTTAGGAACGATAAGTCTGGAGATACTTCTTGTCATGAACAAATGATTAGCAATCCAAAAACAGCTATTGCAGTAGCTGTTTTTTTATCGTTCGTTAGGAATTTTCGAGGTTAGCGTCATCCCGAAAATGACGACCAAAGTCGGAGGTGCAAGCACTGAAATGGGCGTCATCACGGAAATGACGGCCAAAATCGGAGGTGCAAGCGCTGAAATGGTCGTCATTCCGAAAATGACGGCCAAAATCCGAGGGAAAAGCGCTGAAATGGGCGTCATTCCGAAAATGACGGCCAAAATCGGAGGTGCAAGCGCTGAAATGGTCGTCATTCCGAAAATGACGACCAAAATCGGAGGTGCAAGCGTTGAAATGGGCGTCATCCCGAAAATGACGGCCAAAATCCGAGGGAAAAGCATTGAAATGGGCGTCATTCCGAAAATCCCGAATGCCTAGTTGTCCCATTTTCAGTCTATACTAATTATTTTTGGTCGTTGTTCATATAGTGTAGTGGAGGTGTTGTGTTTGAAAGCAGAGGATCAATTGACATTAGAAAAGGCGATTCATGATATTACGGAGATTGCCAAAGGGTTTGGTTTGGATTTTTATCCGATGCGTTATGAGGTATGTCCGCCTGAAATCCTCTACACATTTGGAGCGTATGGAATGCCGACGCGTTTCTCTCATTGGAGCTTTGGTAAACAATTTCATCGGATGAAATTGCAATATGACTTGGGGTTAAGCAAGATATATGAATTAGTGATCAATTCAGATCCGTGCTATGCCTTTTTGCTACACTCCAACAGTTTGATTCAAAATAAGTTGATTGTAGCCCATGTGTTGGCACATTGTGACTTTTTCAAAAATAATCTACGCTTTCAACATACCAAAAAAGACATGGTGGAAAGTATGGCGGCGACAGCGGATCGCATTGCTGCATATGAAAAAGAGCATGGTATACATGAAGTAGAGACATTTCTGGACGCGGTTCTTGCGATACAGGAACACATTGATCCAACCTTGGTAAAAGCACGTTCACAAGATGACGAAGAACAAAAGACAGCAAATAAACCTTTATCAGAATACAACGATTTATGGGAGCTTGATCAAAAGGGACATTTGAAACCTTTCGCTGCAACAAGTAAGAAAAAAAGATCTTTTCCATCAGAGCCAGAAAAGGATATCCTCTTATTTATTGAACAGCACAGTAGAGAGCTGGAAGAATGGCAACGTGACATTTTAACGATGATGCGAGAGGAAATGTTATATTTTTGGCCACAGCTGGAAACAAAAATTATGAATGAGGGCTGGGCTTCTTTCTGGCATCAGCGAATTCTGCGTGAATTAAATTTGACCCCAGCAGAAACCATTGAATTCGCCTCTTTGAATGCAGGAGTTGTCCAACCGTCTACCACTCAAATCAATCCCTATTATTTAGGGGTAAAAATGTTTGAAGATATCGAAGAAAGGTATAATCATCCCACGGAGGAGATGAAAAAAGCAGGAGTAAAGCCAGGTTCAGGCAGGGATAAAATATTTGAAGTTCGTGAGATTGAATCAGATATTTCCTTTCTAAGAAATTATTTAACAAAAGACTTCGTCAATAAGGAAGATATGTATGTATTTCAAAAACAGGAACGGCAATATAAAATTGTCGATAAGGATTGGCGACAGGTACGTGAACAATTGATTACCAGTCGTTTTAATGGTGGATTCCCATATATTACCGTAACAGATGGAGACTATCTGCGGAATGGCGAATTATATTTGTGCCATCATTATGAAGGAGTAGAGCTTGATCTGCGTTATTTAGAAAAGACGTTACCTTACATTTATCAACTGTGGGGGCGACCAGTACATCTAGCTACTGTTGTCGATAAGCAAGGCTGTTTATTCTCATGCAGTGGTACGAAGGTTATAAAAAAACAATTAGATGAGTAGTACAATAAAGAAAAAATAGCTGGACAAATTACCTAATCAATAAATAGGACATATAGTGGTAGAGATAGGAGGTTGTTGTGATGGAGACATACTATTCCGTTGATCCATATATGTATGATGCAAATATAGAGACCAGGCCAGTTTCCTGGTTGCCATTTCCACCGTTTGGGCAAGGTGGACCAGGAGGAGCGCCTCCCTTTGTTTCTCCAGGGCAGGGACCGCCACAAGCACCACCGCCACCTGGGCCGCCACCAAATCAAATCCCTCAAGTAATGAGCGGACCTGGAGGAGCTCAAGTGTTGGCGGTTGATTCCGGGTCGATGAGGCGTTGTTTATTCCGTTATACCTATATCTGGGAGAGCCCTCGCCGAGGTTTTTGGTTTTATCCTACTTTCTTGGGCAGAAGGTCTGTGGCAGGTTATCGTTGGACCGGATTCAACTGGATTTACTTTGGTGTTGATTTAAATCGAATTCAGTCTTTTACTTGTGTGTAAGAAAAAAACTTGGCAGCTGCTATGCCAAGTTTTTTCATTCCTTTAATGATGTGTTGCATGATCGATGGATTGCTGCAAAATCTTCATGACATGCTCATCATCTTGTGAATAGTAAATCGTCTTTCCCTCTCGTCTATATTTGACGAGGCGTAAATTTTTCAAAAAACGTAATTGATGGGATACATTGGACTGATTGAGATGTAGGGTTTCAGCTATGGCAGATACCGATAATTCACACTCAAATAACAAATGCAAAATACGAATTCTAGTGGGATCTGCCAGGGCCTTGAACGTTTGTGAAACAAGAAAAAGCGTCTCTTCATCGAGTGATTGATAACTGTTTTGTTCCATTGTCTCCCTCCTAGTTACAATGATTTTCCGATGCCTTAATATTAGCATGAATTCCTTCAATTTGTATCGTGGTATGTTGGATAGAGAAGCGATCCTTTAATAACTTGGATGCTTCTTTGATCAGCTGATCACGGTCTACCTTCTCTTCAACCACCACGTGGCAGGTGAAGGATGGAAAATCAGAAGTAATCATCCAAATGTGCAAGTCATGAATGGCTATGACACCATCCAATTGTACAAGTGAATTCTCAATATCTTGATAAGACAGATTATGAGGTGTTCCTTCCATTAAGATATGAAAGGAATCACGCGTGATGCGAAGACCACTAAAAAGAATTAAAAGAGCGACAACGATACTGGCGATGGGGTCTGCTATATTCCAATCCAAGAACATAATCAACAGTCCCGCAATAATGGCGCCGACAGAACCTAATAAATCCCCCATCACATGCAGTAAGGCACTGCGCATATTCAAGTTTTCTTTGGTGTCACCGCCAGACATAAGAATAAAGGCGACCACGACATTGATGAGGAAACCGATGATGGCAATCCATAACATCGTTGCGTTAACATTAGGTGGATCAAAAAAACGTTGAAATGCCTCATAGAAAATATAAATAGAGATGGCAATCAAGGCGACTCCATTAATAAGAGCGGCGAAAATCTCAAAGCGTTTGTAACCAAAGGTGTTTTGCTGATTAGCCTCTTTCTCACTTAATTTAAAGGCAAATAAGCTCAGTCCTAAAGCGAACGAGTCACTTAACATATGACCTGCATCTGACAGTAGGGCTAAACTATTTGTCAAAAATCCCCCGATTACTTCGACAATCATAAATAAAGTAATCAAGCTGAAGCTAAGCAATAATGCCTTTTTGTTATTGGTGTGGTGGTGCTCATGACTGTGACCGTGATGATAATCATGACTCATGTGAAACCCTCCTATACATATATGAACATATATTCATATTATAATATGAGAAAGGGTAACATTCAACCCTTTCAGAAAAATATGATTATCATCCCACTTATCGTCTATTTTTGCAATAAAAAAACCGGGCTGTCTGTCGCCCGGCTGTTCTTATTTAGGAAATCTTAAGCTAAAGGTAGTTCCTTCATTAAACTGACTGTCAATCTTAATCGTACCTTCATGCATTTCTACTAAGTGTTTGACAATGGCTAAGCCAAGACCCGTTCCGCCATTTGCCCTGGAACGAGATTTATCCACTCGATAGAAACGTTCAAATAAATAAGGGACATCCTCTTGCTTGATACCAATGCCTGTGTCGATCACTTCGATCCACACATCTGATGAAAGATCACGAATCTTTAGGGTGATTTGTCCTGTTTCCGTATAACGGACGGCGTTTTCTACTAAATTTGTTAAGATTTGATCGATACGGCTGCGATCGGCCTTTAATACGACATCGTGATCTGGAACGGAAAGATGCAGTTTCAATCCTTTATCAGCTGCCTTGAAATGGGATCGTTTCAATATCTCTTTCGCTAATTGATTCATATGCAGGTTTTCTTTATTTAAATCAATTTTGCCTTCTTCAATTTTGGACATATCGGTAAGATCGTCCATTAAATTACTGATATGGTCACTCTCATCCTCAATAATCTCAAGGAACTCATCTCGCTCCTCTTTGGATTGATAAATTTCATGACGGACGGCATTAGCGTAACCTTTCACATAAGTGAGCGGTGTTTTTAATTCGTGCGTAATATTAGAAAAGAACTCATTACGATTGGTTTGATAACGTTCCAGTGTTTCCGATAAATGATTAATTGCTTGTGCCAAAGAACCTATCTCGTCATTTGCCTTGTAATCGACACGTAAGGAAAAGTCCTTTTGTTCCGAAATTTGTTTGGTTACTTTTTCCATTGCGATTAAAGGAGAGCCTAGTTTTTTAGAAATAAAGATGGTAAAACCAATGGCTAAAATGACGGCGCCTAGGCTGGCTAATACCACCAAGACAATAATATTGTGAATCGAATTACTGATTAATCCAAACGAAGAAAATAGAACGACACTTCCTTGCGTACCATTTTGATTGGTAATTGGTTGTGCCACCTTTAAATAATTGGATCCATTAAAATTGTACTCCTCCACAATCGTTTCCCCGGATTCCAACTGTTGGATTTGTGGATTTTCCAAGATTTCCTCCGTAATATCATCATTCCAATTCGTTTGCAGAACCATGTCACCGTTTTGATCCAGAATGGCGGCACTTGTATCCGTCATCGTGGTTAAATGTTCGAGTAATTGCATATTCTCTGGGGATTCCAAATCTTCAACCTGTGTTGCGTAGTTCTCCGATAATCGGATAAGCTGTGTTTCCGTTTGATTGACAGAATAGTTAAGAATCAATTGTAAAATGACGTATCCCAATGGAATAAGGATAATTAATTGTAAAAATAAAATCGTGGCTCCTAACTTAAAGACAACGCTATTAAGTTTCATTTTTCCCCTCCCATTCAAATTTATAGCCTACTCCCCAAACGGTCTGAATCGGCTGATATGACATCCCCGCCCTTTTTAACTTGTCACGGACATATCGTACATGGGAGTCAACGGTGCGAATATCAACAACTTCATCCAACCCCCAGATAATATCCAGCAGTTGTTCTCTGGTATACACTCGATTTGGATGAGAAGCTAGTAAATAGAGCAGTTCAAACTCTTTTGGGCTGTATTTGATCTCCCTGTCTGTCACTTTCACTTGATGGGAAGCAGGGTCGATTTCTAATTCAGCAAATTTCAAGGTATGGAAGGGGGCTGCTTTTTGAAAATGACGTAATTGAACTTGTATTCTAGCCATTAATTCTGGTGGTTCAAATGGTTTTACAATATAATCATCTGCACCTACCGTTAAACCTTCTACCTTCTGTGATGTATCGTTCAATGCCGTTAATAACATAATCGGCACATCAGGCTTCAAGGTTTTCATTTGTTTACAGGTCTCGACACCATCAATCCCTGGCATCATGATATCTAATAAGACTAGATCCAATTCTGTATCTTGCAAAGTTTGAATCGCTTCTTTACCATCAGCTGCTTCAATCACTTCAAATTCATTTCTTAGATATAGTCTCAACATATGACGCATCTGTTGTTCGTCATCGACAATTAAAATCTTTGTCATGTTATTATCCCTCGCACATCTCAAAATTTATCCTCTATTTCAAATAGTATATAAAAACGGGAGAATAGTAAAATAATTGCCTTATAGAGGATGTTCCAAGAACACCTTGTATTTTCACATGCATGATAATCATTTTTGTGTCCAAACCCATAGAGACACCCAGATACATGATAACATAACCTGGGGATCTTCGTATGCAAGAACGAAAGGTGTAACAAAGAACTTTCGTGTACTTGTTTTGTTCCAGCATAGGGTGGGTAGAGCATGTATAATTATGAACTTTTTATGACGATTCTGTTTTCATCATAATTTCATCATATTTTCTTGGCATCATAAGAAAATGACGTTTTTTCGTGCGTGTTCAGTTCCGTTATGACCAACGCAGAAGTTCAATACGTCCTTTTTGTTGGGTTTTTGAACATTCTATTTAGGGGTGTCGAAAAAAAAGTACTTATAGAGAGGGGAAGGGCCATGACAATGAGGAAGAAGTTACTGTATGCTTTTACATTGTTATTACTGCCTGTGTTTCTTGCTGGCTGTGAGTCAAAGCTGTTAGTTTTTGATCCTAAAGGGCCGATCGCAAGAAGTTTAACAGATTTAATTGTATATTCAATTATTTTTATGCTAGTCATCGTAGTAGTGATATTCATTTTATTCGGCTACTTCATCTGGAAATATCGTGCGAAGAAAGATGACGGGGATTTCGAACCGAAAGAAGAAAAAGGAAATCATTGGCTTGAAATCACTTGGTTTACCATTCCTGTTCTTATTGTGATTGCATTAATGATACCAACTGCTAAAACCATTTATGATGTTGATGAAGTTCCGCAAGGCTATGAAGAGGAAGAGCCGCTGGTCATTCATGTAACATCAGCAGATTGGAAATGGATATTTAGTTATCCGGATCAGGATATTGAGACAGTGAATTATATTAATATCCCAGCAGATCATCCCGTTCAGTTTAAAATGACCTCTGCCGGTACGATGCAATCGTTTTGGGTTCCGGAATTAGCCGGTCAGAAATATACGATGGCTAATATGCAGACCAATCTTTACATGGTAGCAGATAATCCAGGGAGTTTTTATGGGCGAAACACCAATTTCAATGGTCAAGGCTATGCGCACATGAATTTTGATGTTGAGGCATTAGAGTCAGATGACTTTAACGAATGGGTCAATGATGTCAAAAATGCGGAGAATGAATTGACGGAAGCACAGTATGCAGAATTGTTAAAACCAAGTGTCATCGGACGTATGACATTTAATGGAACCCATTTAGATTGGATTGACCATGCTCATGGCGGATCAGAAGAGTATATAGATCCAGAACTATATCGTGAATATGAAGATGAAGGTGGATCAGAAAATAGTATGGAGTCTGCTCAAGAGAGAATTGAAGAAGCGGAAGAAGCAGAAACCAATCAAGATACAGAAGAGAGTAGTGAATCTGACGCAGCAGATCACTCACATCATTAAATAGAGGTGGTGACGGCATGTCATTAGATGAATTTTTTGTTACGGGTGATCCATTAATTTTGGCTTCACAGGTAGCAATCGGCTTAACGATGATTGGGCTGATTGCGCTAATTACGTACTTAAAGCGCTGGAAATGGTTGTGGAGCGAATGGTTTACAACCGTTGATCATAAAAAAATTGGGATTATGTACATCTTATCAGGTGTGTTGATGTTTTTTAGAGGTGGTGTCGATGGTTTATTAATGAGGACACAGACATCACGGCCGGAAATGGGTCTGTTAGATGCACAGCACTATGATGAGATTTTTACAACACACGGTGTCATTATGATTTTGTTCATGGCGATGCCGATGTTGATCGGGATTATGAACGTTGTTGTACCTTTGCAAATTGGGGCAAGGGATGTTGCCTTTCCGAAATTAAATGCATTTAGTTTCTGGACGTTCTTTGTAGCAGCGATGCTATTCAATCTTTCCTTTGTAATTGGGGGTTCTCCTGATGCAGGATGGACATCCTATTTCCCATTAGCGGGGAAAGAATTTACACCTAATGTCGGCAATAACTACTATGCGATTGCTTTACAAATTGCAGGGATTGGTACACTGACAACAGGGATTAACTTTGTCGTAACGATTATCAAAATGCGTGCTCCGGGTATGAAATGGATGCGGATGCCGATTTTTACATGGTCGACTTTTATTACATCGATTATTATCGTGGCAGCATTTCCAATTTTAACAATTGCCTTGCTGTTTATGACAATGGATCGGTTATTCGGTACTCACTTCTTTACCGTTGCGGCCGGTGGGGATCCAATGTTATGGCTAAATCTGTTCTGGTTGTGGGGGCACCCAGAAGTATATATTGTGGTACTTCCAGCCTTTGGTATGTTCTCTGAGGTGATTGCAACGTTTGCCCGCAAAAATCTCTATGGTTACAAGTCAATGGTGTTTGCGGTAGCAGGTATCGCCTTTTTGAGTATGCTTGTATGGGTACACCATTTCTATACAATGGGTAACAGTGCAGCCGTTAACTCTATTTTCTCGTTAACAACGATGATGATTGCGATACCGACTGGGGTCAAGATATTCAACTGGTTGTTTACCTTGAGGAAAGGCCGGATTGAATTCTCCTCGGCCATGATGTGGGCATTAGCGTTTATCCCTTGTTTTACGATTGGTGGGGTTACAGGTGTCATGCTAGCAATGGCTGCTGCCGACTATCAATATCATAATACCATGTTCTTAGTGGCACACTTCCACTATGTATTGATTCCAGGTGTGGTGTTTGCTGTTTTTGCAGCTATATACTATTGGTGGCCAAAAATGTTTGGTTTCAAATTAAACGAAAAAATCGGAAAATGGCATTTCTGGTTGTTTGTAATCGGCTTTAACATGACGTTTATGCCTATGTTCTTTGTTGGGTTAGACGGTATGTCACGTCGGATGTACACATACTCAGAGAGTACCGGTTGGGCACCATATTTAGGCTTTTCGGCAATCGGCGCATTTATCATGGCAGCAGGTTTTGCGGCCTTATGTTATAACATTTATTGGAGTTTTCGTTATGCGTCCAGAGATATTGGAGGAGACCCATGGAATGGACGTACCCTTGAATGGTCAACGGCATCTCCAGCTCCCGAGTATAACTTTGCAGTGGAGCCACAAGTAGAGAGCCTAGATGATTTTTGGTATAAGAAAAAACAAGGAAGAACCGATTTGAAGAAATCAGATATCCAATCGATTCATATGCCAAGCAATTCTTGGACGCCGATCGTCTTATCAATTGCTTTCGGTGTGGTAGGTTTCTTCTTGGTATTTGAATGGTTTACCTTGGCGATTATTTCCTCGATAGGTATTGTTATTGGTTTAATCGCAAATAGCTTTGATTATGATGAGGGTTATCATATTGAAGCAGAGGAAGTAGAAGAAGAGGAACGAAAATGGAGAGGTGATTTAAAATGACATCACAGACAACCCCATTAGAATATCGGTCACATCAAAATCAAATGAATATAGCCGGATTTTGGATTTTCCTTGGCGCAGAAATTGTGCTGTTTTCCACCTTGTTCGCTTCCTATTTTATCTTGGAACACAACACAGCAGGTGGGCCAGCGGGTCAAGACATCTTTGTTTTGAAAGATGTCATGATCGAGACCTTCCTGCTGTTAACAAGTAGTTTTACTTGTGGGTTGGCAATCCATTCGATGCGACACCAGGATAAAAAAGGCTTAATGGCATGGATGATAGTAACACTTATCCTAGGTGCCGGATTCTTATATATGGAGATTAATGAGTTTATTCATTTTGTCCATGAGGGTGCGACGATCCAAACGAGCGGCTTCACTTCTGCTTTGTTTACGTTGCTAGGCACACACGGGGCACACGTAACGTTTGGTATCTTTTGGGTTATTATGCTGCTTATTCAGCTAGCACGTCGAGGTATTACGGAAAAAACATCTAGCAAACTATTTATCGTTAGTTTGTATTGGCACTTCTTAGATGTTGTGTGGATCTTTATTTTTACCTTCGTCTATTTGAAAGGAATGGTGATGTAAATGAGTGCACAGTCTTATCGTTTTCCGTGGAATCACTTAATCGGTTTTGTATTGTCAGTTTTATTCACACTCCTTGCTGTGTTCGTTGCTTTTAATACCGACTTTTCATCAACAGTTGTTTTATGGATTATTGGTATATTTGCTGTATTCCAAGCGATCATTCAGTTGTTTATGTTTATGCATGTCACTGAGGGTCAAGAAGGGTTGCTGAATATCATTAACATGTTCAATAGTGCCGTACTTGCCTTAATTATCGTATTTGGTACCATCTGGGTATTGACTTCCGGTCATGCAGGGGGCCATTAAGTATCATTAGAATACAGCTGCCTTTTCGAGGCGTTTAAAAGAGGGAAGAACCATGAGATGTGGTTTTTCTCTCTTTTTTGTAAGTTTAGAAAATATAAAATCTTTGACATAATAGGATTTGAAACGATTTTGATCATGAACTTATCGAAGTACCGATAAGACGGATTATGTTAAGTAACAGGCTATTCCAAGTGATCATGTTGAACGTTTTTAATGTGCTAGGAAGCGCTCCGGAAATAAGTTCCGCTTCGATGCATAGGACATGCAAGTGCAGGCATGGCGATTGTCGTCGTGATCTTAGCCTGCGAACCTTCATGGCTTGATTCAGCCTCCTGTTTAGAGAATGATTCACAATCATACGTTATGGTTCTATGTAAAGAACGAAACTACCTGGTAACGTGTGTTCATCATGATGTCGAAAAAGCCGTTGACCGTTCTTTTTGGCTGCAACACTGTCTAGGTACCTAGAACGTTTCCTCCTTGCAGTGATAAACATTGTTGTACTTTTACCTAGCGGAGGGAATATGCGGAGACTGGAAAATGGTTTACAGGCTAAAAACGCAACGTCCTGGGACTGCGATTACTCGCCCCACCGAAGCCCATTTGTTGCAACGCCTGCACTTGCACGTCCTGTGCATCGCAGGACGAGCTGAAGATCCACTAAAAAGTGCTTTTCTTTTTAGTTAGCTGAAGCCATCCCCATGGAAAGCGCAGCATATTCCCGTAGCGCTTGCTTCACACAAATAAAACAATCAAACTCACTGCTAATGAAAGGGCTCTACTTAACATAATCCGTCTTATTGGCAGTTCAGTGACTTATTCGTAAAGGATTGGTCAGTTTTAAGCCTAGTTTTGCTTTGCAGGTATGATAATGAATCTAACAGACAAAAATAACTCCATCATAAAATGCTGTATGTGACAATTCAGCAACCAACTGGGAGGAACCGATAAAGCATAAACCGAATGTTACTTCTAGAATCAGAGTGCAAGTGTGTAAGTAAAAGAAAACGGGTAAAGAACTATGGTGATAAGGTTGTTAAAAAAAGAGACTTACATTAATATAAGAAGAGGATGTGCAGGCATGAAGAGTGCAGCGGTTATTTTGAATCCTAATGCAGGAAATGGAAAGCTCAAAAAAGAAACAGATACGATCCAAGCCAGATTAGCTGAGGTGTTTGAAGAGGTTCATCTCTATATAACTGAACAAGAAGGTGATGGCAAAAAATATGTAGAGTTGCTGGCAAATAACACCGATGTCATCATTGGCGCAGGTGGTGATGGAACTATTTTTGAATTGGTAAACGCCATCGCTCCATTAGGGCAACGACCGATATTTGCCATTTTACCTGGGGGAACCTGTAACGATTTTTCCAGGGCAATAGGAATGAGTCAAGACCCGCTGTTAGCATTGGAACAGATTATACAAAAACATATAAAAATAGTTGATATTGGCTATTTTAAAGAATACTACTTTCTCAATTTCTTAGGCATTGGCTTGATTGCCAAGGTGGCAGAGGAAATGGAAGATAGCAATAAAAAACTCCTTGGTAAAATGTCTTACTATCTAAATACGTCCAAGATAGTCTTTCAAAATCAGCCCTTCCATTTGCATGTAAAAAGCGAAGAACAAACATATAATGGAGAAGCGGTGATGTTAGTCATTGGCAATGGTCCCTTTCTTGGCGGTATGAAATCATTTTTCCCTCATGCCGATATGGAAGATGGCAAGCTTGATGTGTTAATTATGAAAGAAACGAAATTTCAACAATTCTGGACATGGCTGGAAGCGCAAACGCAACAAGATTATCCGCAAGACAGGGATGATCAACTAATATACTTTCGCACGAGCCAGCTTCAAATAGAGACAAGGCCTGTACAGCATATCGACAGTGATGGTGAAATATTAACAGAGACACCAACAGAGGTATCTGTCCTCCCACAACACTTACAAGTACTGTCGGGAGATGAATGAAATAGGAAGGAGAAGAAACATGAATATTAGAAAATATCAGGCAACCGATGCGAAACAATTATCTGATATATGGTATCAAACATCTGTTATTGCCCATCATTTTATCGATAGTCGCTACTGGGAATCGCAAAAACAAGCGATACAAGATCATTACTTATCGGAAGCAGAAACATATGTGCTTGAGGATAACCATCAAGTGATTGGTTTTCTTTCGATCAAGGAGGATTACTTAGCAGCATTGTTTATCGATGCCGCCTATCAAGGTAAGGGCTATGGTAAGCGACTCCTCCAATTTATTAAAGAAAAAAAAGATCACTTAGAACTTAAAGTATATCAAAAAAATCAACCAACGATTTCCTTTTATCTCAACAATGGCTTTGAATTAAAAAAGGAGACCATCGACGATAATACAATGGAAAAGGAGTTTGTGATGGAATGGAGAGCCTCCTAACAGCGAGAACAGCAAGGAAGGGAGGCTTCCAGACCAACCTCCATTCCTCCCTGCCTGTATATAGCTATCAACCGCTAAAAATTTGAAGATAGCCAAATGAATAAGAAGTATAGTAAGCAAGGGTTAAAAAGAAAAACATGACCGCTAAGAATAGCCAATCTTTCATGTTAACCCTCATTTCATGGTAATAGGTGCGATGCCTGCTGCCGGTGAAGCCTTTCGATTCCATAGCAAGAGCTACACGCTCTGCCTTGCGGATAGAATTGGCAAGTAAAGGGATAGCATATTGTCTACCTTGTTGCAATTTATTTCGAAGTCCTTTTGCTCGGTGCACGCCACGAATACGATGGGCTTGACGCAATAGATCCAATTCATGCTTGAAGGTAGGTAGAAAGCGATAACCTGCCAAGATACCGTAAGTAAGCTTTGGCGATAATCTAACCTGCTGCATTAAGCTCAGCATAAATTTAGTTGGGTCTGTTGTTAAGGCGAACAGTAAAGACAAAGAGATAAAACATAAAGAACGCAATGCCAAACTAACCCCAACTTGAAGGCTGCCTGAGGTAACCTCAAACCAAAGAAATTGGAAGATAACAGGTCCTGTTGCGTACGCTTTATCGGTATAAAGCATCGACATCCAGGCAACACTTATAGCAAAGAAGGAAAGTGGCAAGAAAAATATAAGCCATTTTTTAACGGATATGTTAGCGAAAAACAACGTTAACAACAGAACAAAGACAAAGAAAATCAACGGTGTAATGATATCAAAGGCAAAGCTTAGCAACACCCCAGGAAGAAGTATTGCTAATGCCTTGATACTGGGGTTAATCGTCTGTATCATAAAGACCCTGCCTTCTGCTTCTCTCGCCTCTTAAAATAAGGTGGACGAAGTCTTGCTTCCTGTAAAAGCAGAGGATGTTTCCATAATTCATCCGGAGTATGATCAAAGGCGATTTCCCCTTGATGTAACACCAAAGCTCGTTCACAATGACTAGCCACTACATCCATATCATGTGTAACAAAAACAATGGCCGTCCCCTGCTGGCGTAATTCTTCTATTAAGTGAAGCAGTTCTTTTGTCGTTTGGGCATCCTGACCAAATGTAGGTTCATCGAACAGCAATAGATCAGGGGTTTCATCTAACATGGCAGCAACACTTAGCCGTCTTTTTTGGCCACCGCTTAGCATAAATGGGTTTGTCCATCGATGCTTTTGCAAATGTAACGTTTGTAAGAGTTTCTCCGTACGTTGATCAATCCTATCTGGAGGTTGCCCATTAAGCCTCATACCAAAACTAATTTCATCATAAACAGTTGAGCAAATAAATTGATGTTCTGGTTGCTGAAAGACAAAGCCTGTTCTTTGTCTTAATGCTTGTTCCTGCCAATTCATTATGTCTATACCATGAAAAGAAATCTGACCATAGCGGGAAGTTTTTAGCCGGGATAGCAGCTGCAACAAGGTGGATTTTCCCGCTCCATTTTCGCCTAAAATAGCTAAAAATTCACCCTTGCAAATGGAAAACGATATGTTATTTAAAACCAACCGCCCTTTCTGGTGAAAAGACAATGCATCGACGCGTACAATTTCTTTCCCGTTGGAAGCAGCCCGTGTAGCCCTAACAGTTGACTGCTCAAATGCTGCAGGCGTGATAATGTGATAAGAGGCTAGTTCTTTGCTGTGTGATGTAAAAACCGTGTGTGGCTGATCATCCATTACTAGTTGATTGTCCTGGTTTAACACGAGCATCCGATCGGCAATGCCTATCCAGTCTTCTGCCTGATGCTCAATAATAAGTATTCCCAGCTGCCGTTTTTGCTGAATGGTTGTTATAGTGTTGACTAATTCTAATCTGGACATTGGATCAAGATTGGCAGCTGGTTCATCAAGAATCAAATATGCTGGTTCAAGCAGCAGAGTAGAGGCGAGGGCAATTTTTTGTTTTTGCCCGCCAGATAGATGATGAATTTTATGATGGATAAACGGACGCATGTCAACTAACTCGAGTACTTCGATCATACGAGAGCGCATTTGCTCTTTAGGTACAGATAAGTTCTCCAGCACAAAGGCCAATTCATCTTCGACATGAATCATACAAAATTGACTTTCAGGGTCCTGAAAAACAATACCCACTTGTTGATTTAACTGTCCCTTCGGATAATCTTGAATAGCCTTTCCCCGAAAAAAAATGTCTCCAGCTATAGAACCCTCGACTGCTTCAGGATATAGCCCGTTAAGGCAGAGGGCGAGCGTGCTTTTACCCGAACCACTTGATCCCATTAATAGAGTTATTTCATCGCTGTATAAGGAAAGAGACATCTGCTTAATGGTCGGTTTCTTCTCCTGTTGGTAAGTAAATGAAAAATCTTGTAATTGAAACAATGGACTACGAGGCGCGGTCGTCTTCACGTTGTTGTTGATGCTCCTTTCCTAATGGATATCCCGTTAATACACCAGTAGCCGCTAATTGATCGGCTATAAATTTACCTATTATACCTGCAAAGATGGCACCACTGACTAATCGAGTGATTATCATAAGGATGAGAAGCCATGAAGCATAAGCATCATATCCCGATACAAAGTAGTTATATGGAAAGCTGACCAAGGCTGCACCCATTCCAGAAAGGATAAGAATTCTTAAGCGATAGTCCTTCCAGCCCGTCGCTGCAAAGGCGAGCTCCGCCCCTGCTCCTTGAACAATCCCGCTTAGAATCAATGATGGACCAGCTGTTGAACCAATTAATACCTCGGTTAATGCCGCAATGATTTCCGATGTCAGTGCAACACCCGGTTTGCGGATGATGTAGGCAGCAATAACAGATACCATAAACCAAACCCCGAAAATAATTTCATAACTAAGGGGACCTAAGCCAAACGGTGTTAATATCCCAAATAAAACATTGCCTACTCCAAAAAAGGCTAAATAAATCAATCCAAAAACAACCCCGAGCATAGACATTAAGACAATGTCTTTTAATTTCCACTGCTTCATTTATTGTCCCCCTTTAGATGGACTATTTGCTGAAATGGTAAATGACATGGTGACATGTGACACTTTCTGTTGCACTTGCTCAAAGCAATGCTCCAATACACGAAAGATATCATGGACATCGCCATCTAACCTTGTTGCATAATGGCTATGGCTGACGTCAACCCCTGCCGTTTTGGACCAATCGATTTGTTGGTAGATTTGCTCCATATAATCTTCTCTACCTAACGGATATAATGAAAATCTACAGCCCGCTGATTGGTTTAGTGAGTCAGCTGCTTGGTTCATGACTTGACTGGATTCATCCATATATACATCTCCAGTTGAATCACCAGGACATCCGATGGAAAAGGTTCCACTCATAGCCACATGTACACCTGTTTTAGCAGCATGAAAAAAAAGGGCTTTCGTCACATCGAAAAGGTGCACACGTTTCCCACGAATACAGGTAGAGACATCATCTGTGTGCATCCATACTTTGGAGCTGTCTACTTCCCGTAAACTCGATAAGATAATATCAACAAAACGATCACTCATCGGGAATAACGTAAATTGACACCCTGCAATCCGACTTGTTCCACAATGACTTGTCATAAAAAATACCTCCAGTCTATTTTTGATCACAAAAAAACTGCACTCCGAAGGGAATGCAGTTTGTACGTATGTAAAGAAGCTAGGTAAACAAATCGTCCATACGACCAACTACACTTCCCCACGCTAGTATTATCTAGTTCGGGTAATAAGGGTCAGGTCACAGACCTTCTCAGCCATTTCACAAAGCTCCCCTAGTGTACTACGGTTTATGCAATTTTTTACGGTTGGAACCGCAGCTAAACTTTTTTCGATAAACGTTTAGCCTGTGATAGTTTCTATCTTACAAAAACTTTTGCTATCTGTAAAGCCCTGTTTGTTCTCTCCCTATAATCTATTCCACAGGTATGGTATGATATGAATAGGAATACACGGCATGAAATAAGCAAAATAAGCGCTTAATAATAGACAAATATGAAAGAAACGAGGGGATTGCATATGACGAAGGTAGCTTGGGTCACAGATAGTTCATGTGGACTGGATGCCACTTTTGCAGAGGAAAATAATATTTTTATTATACCTTTAAATGTCGTTATCGATGGTAAGGCATATAAAGAAGAGGTGGATTTATCCAAAGAGGAAATATACGAACTGTTGCTTCAACATGGTGAGGGAGCAAAGACAAGTCAGCCGGTGTTTGGCGATTTTACTGATTTATATGAGCGATTAGAGAAGGAATATGACGTAGTGATTGCTATCCATGCCTCTAGTAAACTAACGGGAACCTATCAAAGCTCTGCAGCTGCGGCTAACATGAGTTCTTTGCCAGTCACGGTCATTGATTCTCAGATTGGTGATTTTGCCTTGGGCCAAATGATTCGTCACGGTGTATCGATGGCAAAACAAGGGGCAGATGTTGCAGAAATTGTCGAATATTTAAAAGGATGTCCGAATCGAGCCCAAATGTATTTAATGCCACAAAGTTTTGAACAATTACGTAGAAGCGGAAGGGTTAGCGCGGCCCAAACGTTATTTGCCTCCCTGTTGAATATTCATTTAATTCTTGGTTTTGACGAGGGGAAAGTAGTCGTAAAGGATAAAGTGCGAAGTAAAAAGAAGGCAAAACGTCACATGTTCCAGCTATTAGCAGAGGCAATGCAGGAGCACCAATTAAAAGAAATTTGTATCTTACATGCTGGTGTGAAGGAAAAAGCGCACCAGTGGAAAGATGAAATAGGCAGTCTTTATCAAGGGTTAAAAATACAAGTGCAAACCCTGGTGCCCGTTGCTGGTGTTCACACTGGTCACGGTACCTTGTGTTTGGCATGGTTGCGAAATTAAAGGATAGATGGGAAGTGAGAGTATGGAACAAGGTTTTGATACAAAGTCGGTACATGTAACGATGGAACGAGAAGGGATACCAACAAAGGTTACCCCTATCCATCAGACATCTGCTTTTACATTTAAAGACTTGGAGGATATGGAATCTTATTACAGCGGAGAACGTGACTATTTATATACCAGGGTTGGTAATCCCAATACAGATGAGTTAGGTACTGCTGTGGCGCAATTAGAAGGGGCACCTGCAGGTATCGCTACCTCATCTGGCTTATCTGCTATTTTGGTTGGTATACTAGCTGTTGCTAAAGCAGGTGATCATATTATCGCAGCAGAAGATTTGTACGGGGGTACTTATGAATTATTGGAAAAGGAGTTAACGGGCTTTGGCATTGAAGTAAGTTTTGTAGATTTTGGAGAGGATTTAACCTCCTCATTGCAGGATAATACCGTTTTATTGTATACAGAATCATTGACCAATCCCTTGTTACGTGTCGAGGATTTGCCGAAAGCTAACGAGTTTGCCAAAAAGCATGATTTAAAATGGATGGTAGACAATACTTTTGCCACACCATATTTGATTCAGCCTTTTGTAGAAGGCGCGGATTTAGTCGTACATAGTGCAACTAAATATATAGGTGGACACAGTGATATTACGGCAGGGGTGCTCGTAGGTCATGCGGATCTAATCGCAATTGCGCGAGAAAAGATGGTTAACTTAGGAAGCAATCTCAGTCCGTTTGAGGCATGGCTAACGGTTCGTGGCCTCAAGACATTAAGTGTAAGAATGGAGCGGCATGTCAAGAATGCGTCCGCCTTGGCCGAGGCATTAAGAGGGCATCCAGCGGTGCAAAAGGTATACTATCCAGCCTTTCTGTCAGAACAAGGTAATGGTGCGCTTGTGACGATTGAGCTAAGTGATGCAGCAAATATAGAAACTTTTTTTCAATCGTTGGGATGGGTGAAGATTGTTGCCACCCTAGCTGGGGTAGAAACAAGTGTGTCGTATCCAACCAAAACCTCTCATCGAAATATGCCACCCACCACTCAACAGGCTTTGGGGATAAGTGAAGGGATCGTTCGAATTTCGGTAGGGATAGAAGAGGCACAGGATATTATCACCATGATTGTCAACGCCTTAGATCAAGCACAGAAATGAGGGGATTCGTATGAAATATGCGGTAGTTACTGGCACATCAAAAGGTTTGGGGGCAGCGATTGCGAGACTATTTATGCAAGCTTCTATCCATGTCATCGGACTGGCACGGCATGAGAATCAGGATTTAGCCAATGAAGATCTTCCTGGCCAGTATCATCATGTGACAGTGGACCTAGCAGATCTTCAGCAAACCGAGCAGAAGTTGCAAGAGGTGATGGACGATCTGAAAACAAAACCACTGCAAGCTGTATATTTAGTGCAAAATGCAGCGGTTGTTACACCGATAGAGCAGGTAGGGAAACAAACGAGTGGTGAATTAACAAGACATGTCCATGTGAATTTGCTGTCTCCTATGATAATTACCAACCTGTGGCTTCAAGGCTGGCGAGAGTCTGATATTTCATGTGTGATTGCCCATGTTACGTCTGGTGCAGCGAATCGATCGGTCTATGGTTGGAGTGCTTATGGCAGTTCCAAGGCCGGATTGGATCGGTATACACAAACTGTGGCTCTAGAACAAGAACAACTTGGCACAGGAAAAAAAGTACTGCTGTTTGACCCAAGTATTATGGATACGGATATGCAAGGAGAAATCCGCTCTTCCGACGAGAGTCAGTTTAGCGATGTACAGCAATTCAAAGACTATAAACAGCATAATCAATTGCGCAGCACAGAGAAAGTCGCGCGTGTGTTGGTTGATCGCTTGTTGAAGCCAGAGGATCTTGTTAATGGGCAATACCTTAGCGTGAAGGAGCTACTGTAGCCGATCGCTTTTTGCCTGTACATCAAAAAATAATTAGGTATCCACCCATTTTTTTAAATAATAAGGACTTTTTTTCCCTTTTGACATACCTTATAAGTGTAAGTATGAAAAGGAGGGATTTTGATGAGCGGACAATATGGTTACGGTTCGGGATTTGCATTGGTTGTGGTGTTGTTTATTCTTCTAATCATCATCGGTGCTTCTTGGGGTTATGGCGGCTATTAATATATGATGGGAAGAACCTGACAAACCAACGTGTTGTCAGGTTCTTTCGCATAAGGAAAAACAGTATATACTTTTTGTAAAATAAAATCTCGTTCACAAAATACATCCTTGCTGATCCGATACTTTTTACAGGCGTTTAATTAGCGGATTCAGTTTCGTAACAAGAAGGCAGTGAAGCACCTGATTGGATTTTGTAATAGTTTTTAGCACAACTTTTGATCGAAGTATGATAAACTTTAAAGGAGTAAGGTCTGTTAGAAGAGTAAGAAAGGAAGTTTGTTTAATGATTACAAGGAAGAGTAAACGTGAAATAGAAATGATGAAAGAAGCAGGGAAGTTATTAGCACGTTGTCATCAGGAAATTTCCAAACGCATCCAGCCAGGTGTTACTACAAAGGAAATTGATGATTTTGTAGAGGACTTTTTAGCGGCAAATGGAGCCACACCTGAGCAAAAAGGGTACAACGGCTATGAGTATGCAACATGTGCATCAGTAAATGACGAGATTTGTCACGGATTTCCACGGGATGAAAAGCTGGTAGAAGGAGATATTGTCACAATTGATATGGTGGTCAATTTAAACGGTGGATTGGCTGATTCCGCTTGGACTTACTGTGTCGGTGAACCAGATGAAAAGACAAAAAAGTTATTAGATGTTACGAAACAGTCTTTATATGTGGGCATGGAACAAGCCTTGCCGGGAAATCGCATTGGAGATATTGGCCATGCGGTGCAGCAATATGCTGAGGCGGAAGGTTTCTCTGTTGTGCGTGACTTCACTGGTCACGGGATTGGTCCAACCATTCATGAAGATCCGCAAATACCTCACTTTGGTTTAGCAGGGAAAGGGCCACGATTGAAAGAAGGAATGGTTATTACGATTGAGCCGATGATTAATGAAGGAGCATGGCAAAGCAAGATGGATAGCAATAATTGGACAGCACGAACAGTGGACGGAAAGCGATCTGCCCAATATGAACATACATTAGTAATTACCAGTGACGGACCCATGATTTTGACAGATCAAGAGGGGCTGACAGATTAGATAAATTGAATATAACATAAATATAAGTCGGCTTGTTGGTGGAATATCCACTGATTTTGATTTTGTGATTTGCAAGGTATTAGCCCAACAGGCCGGCTAGCTTAAGGAAAAACGAAGCCTATTTTCAGAAGCGCTTGTTAAGCAGGGATACTAATGCAACAAGCTCTGTACAGTAGCTATTTTATTTATTGACCAATTTGGAAGGGTTTCCATTGTTGCCATGTGTGATTGGAAAGCATAGTTCAATGGTGGTGATGATCAGCATTTGTGCTATGTTGATTAACTATGTAGACAAAATGGACAAGGAGGGTCATTATTTTTCCGGATACAGCATGACCATCAGCTTGCAGACATGATTTTAAAAACAACAGTTTCTACACATAATAAAAGGTTAGGGTGTAAAATACGATGTATCAAATTCGTAAGGCGACGATAAATGATGCCAAAACGATTGCAGAGGTTTACGTGCATAGTTGGAAGGCAACTTACAAAGATTTAATTAATGAACAAGATGTCTCAAACACAACAGTAGAGTATCATCAAGTTTATTGGGAAACGATTTTGAAGTTATCCAGAAAGCAACAACCTGTATCCGTGATAGAGGTAGAAGGTGATATCGTTGGCTTTATCGCTGGAGGAAAAGAGCGCACTGAACGTTTTGGGTTTGATGGAGAAATCTCAGCTATTTATTTATTACCTGATTACCAAGGAAAAGGTTTCGGCAAGAAATTATTAAAAGCGTTTGCAGAAGAGATGCAAGAACTAAATTATAATTCCTTGTTGATCTGGGTGCTCACGAATAATCCCACCCATCATTTTTACTTGCGACTCGGAGCTGAGAAGATCGAACAAGAACAAACAACTATCGGAACAGGGACTTACCAGGAAACAGCTTATGGTTTTCCTAGTATTACAGCGTTATTGGAGAAATTATAAAATGGAGGGCCACGGCGGGTAGAAGCCATGGTCCTTTTTGGTAATAGTGAAGAAGAGCGATGACCAATTGCTTTGTCGGAATTTTGCGGTTTAGGAGATACTGAATAATTGCTACCCCGATTTGAATACAATGAAGAACGCAATTTCTCATAAGAATGGATCTAACGGACAAAAAACGGGCACCCCGCAAAGTTTTGTCCGTAAGAATGAATCTAACGGACAAAAAAACGCCGAACCGCAAAGTTTTGTCCGTAAGAATGGATCTCACGGACAAAAAACCGCCGAACCGCAAAGTTTTGTCCGTAAGAATGGATCTCACGGACAAAAAACCGTCGAACCGCAAAGTTTTGTCCGTAAGAATGAATCTAACGGACAAAAAACTGTCGAACCGCAAAGTTTTGTCCGTAAGAATGGATCTCACGGACAAAAAACTGCCAAGACACGAAATTCTGTCCGTAAGAATTTAGTTGGATTGTCCTTTGTCCTCTTCCACAAAAGGTTCAATATGAATATGGGCATGAGGAATATCATGCTTTTGTTTTAAGATATCTTCAATCTGATCGGCTATTTTATGGCTTTCTTTTACCGTCATATCAGGATCAACATAGATAGTTACCTCTATGTAAGATTGGTTACCATGCAGTCTGCCTTTGATATCTTTGATTTGCAGCACATGGGGTTCTTTCTCTATTGTCGCTTTAATATCTTCTGCCTCATCTGGTGAAAAGCCATCTGTCAGTGTATAGGTTGCTTCGCTAAAAGTATCCCAGGCCGTTTTGCATATAATAAGACCAACTAGGGCGCCAGCTAATGGGTCCAGCCAATACAATTGAAATTGTGCGCCGACAATACCAACAAAGGCCCCAATACTGACCAATGCGTCGGATTTATTATCTCGAGCCGCCGCTTTCAAGGCAGTACTATTCGTTCGCTTTCCAAGCCGAAGGTTATATAGATATACAGCAAACATGACGATGGCAGCTCCTAGAGCAGTCCATGCGGTCAACATACTTGGTGGTTGAAATTCCCCGGTAAACATCGTTTGGATGGCATCCGATAAAACATGGAGACCGACTGTCATCATAATAAAGGCAGCGATAAGAGAGGCGATCATCTCCGCTCGAAAATGACCATAATGATGATCAGCGTCTGGTGGTTTCCTTGATATTTTCAAGCCAATAAGAATGGCTACAGAGGCAATAACATCAGTTGTATTGTTTAGACCGTCTGCACGTAAGGCGGCAGAATTACCGATAGTGGCAATCAACAGTTTGACGCAAGCGAGGACAAGGTAGGTAATAATGCTTAACCATGCCCCTTTTTCCCCTTCTTTATATTTATCATATTGATTCATAGACATCCTCCAGTAGAGCAATGATAAGCTCAGTTTACCAAATAAAGTTCATCAGAAACAACTATCTTCTTCTAATGAACAGACAGAACGATGTTTGAAATGTCTGTGGTTGGGGAATATGTAAGTAACTAAGCAAGAAAGGGAGGCGTGCTTGTTGAAAAAACATATGGTGAATTATCATTTGCAACGTTTTGACCGCAATCCAGTAAAGGTTATACAGGCAAGAAGGGAAATTTCTTCCGAGATTCGTTTAGCTGCTAAAATGGTGTTGGACGATATTTGTTTTCAAGGCAATAAAGCGCGTCTGGACGAGGCAATCAATCAAGCATTGGATCAGAGTAATGAGGAAGCTTTTCAGACCTTGACAAAAGAATATCGATATATTTGGGAGCTATAAGCAATGGTAGACAAACACATAAGTTAAAAGAATATCCTCCATAAAAAAAGAACGGGCAAATAGGTTGTCTGTTCTTTTTATATTGCTTCTAAGTTTTCACGATTATAAAAGATTGCTATCCATGTCAATCCATTGTTTCATATATTGTTTAGGTGTATGTCCTGTATGCTTTTTAAACACCTTAGTGAAATAACTTTGATCGGTGAAATTAAGCAATGTATAAATCTCTGCTAAGGAGTAATCCGTGAATGTCATTAATTTTTTTGCCTCTTCAATCTTGGTTTTTTGAATGTATTCGGTTATTGGAACACCTACTTCTTGTTTGAAAAGGTTAGATACATATTTTGGTTTTAATGAAACCACTTTTGCAAGTACGGAAAGGGTTAGTTCATCATAAATATGCGTGAAAATATAGTTGATGCAGTCGCCTATTGGCTTGGAGTAACGTTGTTTTTGGCTTTTTTTTACTCTTTCCGCAAATTCGGAAAGAGCATTTTCGATAAACATTTCGACTTCTTTAATCGTTCGAATTTCTTCGAGTTCTTGAATGAAATTATCCCCTAGTGTATAAGCAACTTCAGGATGCAATCCACCGGCTATGGCGGCACGAGTAGCTAGTGTAATGGTAGCAATCTTTAAGTTTTTTTGATTTCGAAGTTCCCCCTGTCTAGCTAACTTGCCAAATTGAATATCCGATCTGTGATGAAAGGTTAGATTATATAAGACCAAACCATCCTTATCTCCTTCTTTAATAAATTGATAAAGTCTTTTTTCGGAAATAGGGTCTTGATGAAAAGCCTCATTTTGCAGTAAAACAGACACCTCTTTATCGGGTTGTTGGTATCGTTGAAAAACAGCTGGCTGGAGTAGGTTCTGTTTTGCTAGCTCTTCTATCTCAAACTTTTTTTCGAAAATCAGATAACAAGTAAGTATACTTATTTGCAATAATTTCCAACTGCTGAACGCTGGTACATTATAAAAATACTCTCTTACCTCTGTTTCAATATCCCATAACTTGTATAGGCTGATTATATCTTTTAAAAAATTTTCCGAAGGTTTAGGAGAGATGGATGGTCCTAAAATAACGGAGCCAGTATATCTCTCATTTACTATAATTGGTATTTGAACAAATTGTTCTAAAAATTCATTTGTATAAAGTTTGGGCAATAGCTCAGAGGGTTTCTGTATCGTTAAACTGTTTATATGCTCTTGTCTGGATGAGAATAAGGGATTGAGAGGCACATTTAGAGAGAAATCTAACTCGATATGACCATGCTTATCTAATACATAAATAGGGATATTGTTCGTTTCACTGACTAAATAGCAACTATATTTTAAATGATGATCCATTTTCAAATCTCCTCGTTAAAATGATATAAAAAATGATATCATTCTATTTTTGTAGAAATTATACCATAAATGCAATCAAATTGTTTTTATAATATATCTTGTAAGCGATTAAAACAAAAAGGGGTGTATGACAAATGAAAAAATATTGGTTAATGACACTTGTAGCCATTTTCACTATCTTTTTAGCAGCTTGTGGGGGTTCTTCAACCGATGCAGAAGACGTAACCATGCCAGACAATCTAGAAGACTTGGAAGGGGATATCACTATTTGGGCTTGGGAATTAGAAGCAAACTATTTGGAGCAGGATGTGGTACCAGCGTTTAATGAGGAGTATCCAAATGTAAACGTCAACATCGAACAAAGTGGTGTCGATCAAGTGTATCAAAAGGTGAGTGCAGGTTTATCCAGTGGAGGAAGTGGATTACCAGATATTTTCCAAGTAGAAAATAATCGGATTCATTCCTTTACCAACGAGTTCCCAGACGGTTTAACAGATTTAAATGAGTTAGGTTTTGATGAACACGAGGATAAGTTCGCGGAATCAAAAGTAGAAGGGTTGAAAACGGATGACGGTATGCTAGCAGCAGCACCTAGAGACTTAGGCCCTGTTGGGGTCATGTATCGTACGGATGTTTTTGAGGAAGCAGGTGTTGATCCAGCAAGTATTGAAACATGGGATGATTATATCGAAGCAGGTAAACAAGTGGTGGAGCATACGGGTAAAGCATTTTTAGGTATGGATAATGAAGGTTTATTCCGAATTATGCTGCAACAGCAAGGGGCTTATTTCTTTACGGAGGATGGAAAATTAGATTTAACTTCCGAAGAAGCTAACAACGCTATCGAAGTGATTCAAGAAATGCGAGATGAAGATCTTTTAGTATATACCAATAACTGGGATGGACAAGTGGCAGCCATGAAAAATGGGGAAGTGGCAACCCACCCTGGTGCGGTATGGTGGAGTGGAACAATGATTGAACAAATGCCTGAATTATCTGGGAACTGGGACGTATTTGAATTGCCAGCCTTTGAAGAAGGTGGTAACCGAGCAGCGAACGATGGTGGTTCGGCCCTAGCAATTCCATCAGCATCTGAGAATAAGGCAGCAGCCTATGCCTTTGTTGAATTCGCTTCCACTGATGTGGATTCTCAAATCAATGGATTAACAAACAGAGGGTTATTTCCGTCTTTAACAGCGGCTTATGATGAACCTATCTTCTCTGAGGATCAGGAATACTTTAACAATCAGCCATTTTTTGAGAAATTTGCAGAAACAGTAGAAGACATTCCACCAGTTAATCACGCACCAGGGGAGCTAGAAGTTCGGTCGATTATGGAAAGTGAATTTGAGTCTTTCTTATTAGAGGACAAAGCGGCAGATCAGGTGTTAATTGATGGCCAAAGTCAGTCACAACAACAAACAGGATTAGAAACGTCCGAATAATCAAGCTGACGCGAAGAGACTGGCATAAATGCACAGCCAGTCTTTTCCCAAGGAGGGATGACATTGCAAACCAGTCAACAGGAAAAAATGGCGAAAAATAAAGAAGATAGAAAAGCCTTGATCACACCTAAAACAGCGCCGTACATTTTTGTCGCACCAGCTGTTCTATTATTTTTAGCATTCATGGTGTATCCGATTATCTCTTCCTTTATTTTAAGTTTTCAAACAAGAACGGGGGGAGCTTACACCTTTTCCGGTCTTGACAATTATATCCGATTATTTAATGATCCATTGTTTTATAAAGCGATGGGGAATACGTTTATTATCCTCCTCGTTCAAGTACCGATCATGTTATTTTTGGCGGTGGTATTAGCCGTATTCTTAAATTCTGCTTTATTGTCGATGAGAGGCTTTTATCGCGTGGCCTTTTTTACACCGGCAGTTACTTCCTTAGTAGCCGCCTCGATCATCTTTGTCTTGTTGCTCAATACGGATTATGGGCTGATCAATTATCTCTTAACCTCGATGGGGATGGAGCGGATCGGCTGGTTAACGGATGCAACGTGGGCCAAGATATCCTTAATCATTGTCACCACGTGGAGATGGACAGGTTATAACATGGTCATTATCCTAGCCGGATTACAAGGGATACCACATAGTCTATATGAGGCCGCCAGTATTGATGGAGCCAGCAATATACGAAAATTCTTTACTATTACTTTACCGCAGCTTAAGCCTGTATTGCTGTTTACGTTTATCTTGTCAACGATTGGTACCTTCCAATTGTTTGATGAGCCATATAACTTAACAAATGGTGGACCAAATAATGCCACGTTAACGATTACCTATTACCTGTATAACCAAGGTTTTGAGTATTTTGATTTTGGTTATGCATCGGCGATCGCCTATATCATTGTATTATTTATTGCGATATTGTCGTGGTTACAATTTAAAGTAGCAAGGGATGATGACTAATGAAAAACAAAAAATTACTGCAAAAAATTGGATTACACGCCTTTTTATTAGTCGGTATTGTCGTATCATTGGCCCCGTTTTACTGGATGGTAGTGGCAGCTACGAATCCATCAGGGGATGTCCTGTCATTCCCGCCTAAATTAATTCCAGGCGATTATTTGGTGGAGAATTTTATTGGGTTGAGTGAATCCATTGATATTTTAAGGGCTTTAATGAATTCCATTGTTATTGCTGGCATATTTGTGGTGTTAAGCTTGTTTATCTGTTCATCAGCAGGTTATGCCTTTGCCAAATATAAATTTAAGGGAAGCAATCTCATTTTTGCCGCTATTTTGCTAGCTATGATGGTGCCATATCAAGCAACGATTATTCCGCTGTTTCAAGTATTTGGTTCCTTAAATTGGATCAATACGTATCATGCGGTGTTTTTACCACAGCTTTGTTATCCATTTGCGATATTCTTGATTAGGCAGAATATGAAAGGTATACCGGATTCCTTAATCGAAGCAGCTAGAATTGATGGGGCAGGAGAATTGTATATTTTTTTCCGCATCGCACTTCCAACGATGAAGCCGGCACTCGCGGCAGTGGGAATCTTTCTGTTTACATTCCAATGGAATAACTTTATGTGGCCATTAATTGTCATGACCACACAAGATAACTATACATTACCAGTCGCATTATCCACACTCGCTGGGCTGAACTCGATTGATTACGGACAATTAATGCTTGGTACAGCAATTTCTGTTATACCAGTAATGACAGTATTTTTAATCCTGCAAAAACATTTTGTATCTGGTATTTTAGGAGGAGCTGTGAAAGAATAATACATCTTAGGGGGACTTTCGAATGAAGAAACGAGTAAATGAAGACAAATTAACATTAGGGGTATGTTATTACCCGGAACATTGGCCAGAAGAAATATGGGAAGATGATTACAAGCGAATGAAAGAGCTAGGTTTTACCTATGTGCGAATGGGCGAGTTTGCCTGGACCATTTTTGAACCAGAAGAAGGCATCTTTTCGTTTGATTTATTTGATCGTGCCGTTGCCAAGGCGCATGAATTCGGATTAAAGGTCATCATGGGGACACCAACGGCTACACCACCAGCTTGGCTGACAGAGAAATACCCTGATGCTTTAAATGCGACACAAGATGGCATACCTTATCAACATGGGGCGCGCCGCCACTATAATTATAATTCAGAAAATTACCGGAGACTGTCGGCGATTGTCGTGACCGAAATGGCCAAACATTTTCATGATCATCCGGCTATCGTGGGCTGGCAAATTGATAACGAACTAAATTGTGAAACCGATGTTTTTTATTCGAAGGCGGATCATGATGCTTTCCGAGAATGGGCCAAGCATAAGTATCAATCACTCGACAATTTGAATGAAGTATGGGGTACGGTTTTCTGGAATCAGACCTACACTAGCTGGGATCAAGTTTATTTAACACGTAAGACGGTTCCTGATTCACCAAACCCGCATCATGCTTTGGATGAAAAGCGCTTTTTCTCAGATAGTGCGATCTCTTTTGCCAAATTGCAGGCAGACATCTTACGTGAACATGCACCGAATCAATGGGTAACCACGAATGGCATGTTCGGTAACTTGAATAATCATCAAATGACCGATGACTTGTTAGATTTCTATGCTTATGATTCGTACCCAAACTTTGGCAGGATCAGTCAAGATGATTCTGAAAAACCATTGCGAGATCGTAAATGGAGTTGGAATTTGAGCATGGTACGAAGTATCTCTCCTAACTTTGCCATATTTGAGCAGCAATCTGGACCTGGCGGCTGGACGACAAGAATTGAACAGCCTTCGCCAAAACCCGGTCAGCTGCGCTTGTGGACCTACCAATCGATTGCGCACGGGGCAGATATGATCTTGTATTTCAGATGGCGAACAGCGACGAAAGGAACCGAAATCTATTGGCATGGTATTAATGATTACCATAATGTTCCGAATCGTCGTGTCAAAGAAGTAGACAGAGTGAGTAAAGAATTACAGCAATTAGGAAAGGTTGCCGGCTCTACTTATCAAGCAGACATTGCCTATTTGAACAATTATGATAACGAATGGGATGGAGCATTTGATAATTGGGTTGGACCTTATGAATCCAAGAGTAAAGAAGCATGGTTTAAGGCTTTGCAATATAATCATGTACCGATGGATATATATGATTTTACAAATGACACCACCTTGGAAGATTTGAAAAAATATAAGGTGTTAGTTTACCCTCATCCGGCTATTCTAACGGAAGAACATGCCAAACTGTTTACGGGCTATGTCGAACAAGGTGGGAAAATTATTTTTGGCTGCCGTTCGGGTTACAAAGATGAAACGGGTCAGGTCTACATGAAAGAATTCCCTGGCTATCTAGCGGAATTGGCAGGAGTGACGGTGGAAGAATTTACAAGGGTGGCTGAATTTGAACCAACTCCTGGCATTCAGCTGCAGAATACCTATGAGGTAGAGGCCAATGACTTTAATGAGGTATTACGCCCACACCAGGAAGTCGATGTATTAGCTACCTTTACGAATGCCCATTTTGCAGGCAAACCGGCGTTGGTGAAACGCACTTATGGACAAGGGGAGTGTTATTACTTTGGCGGGGTGTTTAACCAAGCTTTAGTCAGTCAGCTGATCGATGAATTTGGTTTGAACAGGTATCAAGATCTATTCGAATTGCCTGAACAAGTGGAACTATCGATCCGCAAGAAAGACGGCAGGGATTACGTTTTCTTATTAAACTATGCCGATGCTCCTCAAACAGTAGGGATTAAGAAAGACTTTACCGATGCGATTACAGGCAACCATCTAACGAATAAGTATACCTTGGCCCCTTTTGATGTATTGGTGTTGGAGAGGTAGAAACACATTATTTTAAGTAAAGCTTGATGTTGAGAAGATGTAGAAAAAAGCGATCTGCATTTTCTGATGAATGAGAATGTACAAAAACTAAAGAAATGATCGTGTTGCAAGATGGACACGATCATTTCTAGTAATTGTGAGGAGAATACAAGTGAACAAAGAAGAAGTGAAGCAAATGGTGAACTCAGGAGAAATGTATGATGATGCCCATCCTGATCTGGATGCTCTTCGTAAAGAAGCGATTGCAACTTGTCGGCGTTATAATAAAAAAGTAAATAAAAGATGATCAAAAGCTCGGTAAATATCTTATATGAAGAACTTTTTCTTATGACTCATAAATTCCTCTTTCCTTCGAACATATAAAAAGTGAAGAATAACTACAACTATGTTATATTAAATTAGGATCAAATAATAATGAAAAAATTGAAAAGAGCAGGAAAGAAGGATAGATAATGAGCATAATCATGAGTGCTATGTTACTGTTTGCCTCTATTGTAGACAGCGATGAACTATTAACGGTTAAATATATGCCTAATAGCACGATTCAGTTAGTACACAAAGAACCAGCAACCGGATTACTGGAGTACATTCATAACAATCAGGAGGAAGTAGACGAAGATGGTCTGGTGATCGTTAATGATCCCGAAAGTATAGAAGTGGTGGTAAACAAACAACGTAAACTGCCAGATGGATATGAGCCGCAAAATTTAGTGGAGGCAGATGTACCATATCTTGCACCAGCCGGAGACCCTAAACGTTTAGTAAGAGAAGAGGTTGCTGGCGCGCTTGAACAACTGTTTGTCGCTGGTGAAGAAGATGGGATGGACTTGGTAGCCGTCTCAGGCTATCGAGGATATGATCGGCAAAAACAAATTTATGAAGCAAATGTGCAACAAAATGGCGAGGAACATGCCAATAAATTCTCAGCTAAGCCTGGCACGAGTGAGCATCAAACAGGATTGGCAATGGATGTCGCTTCTGCGGCTCAAGTGGCAGTATTAGAGCCTAGCTTTAGTGAAACAGATGAAGGGCAGTGGCTGGCAGATCATGCACATGAGTACGGATTTATTATTCGTTATCCAGAGGGCAAGGAAGAGACAACGGGATATAACTTTGAACCATGGCACTTACGGTATGTTGGCAAAGAAATGGCTACCTCGATCTATCAAGCAGATCAAACAATGGAAGAATTTTTTCAATTAGATTAAATCATGGAGAAAAACCGGGCTGGTTAATGCCCGGTTTTTCTTAAAATATAAGAAAGTATAGAATTCTGAGTATGAAAGGATGTGGACCGATTTTGATCTTGAATGAATGGTGGTGCCGATAAGATGGATTATGTAAAGTGGCAAGTCCATCTATTCCATGTAGTAAAGTTGATTGTTTGCCAGTGCTAGGAAACGCTCCGGAAATAGGTTCCGCTTCGATGCACAGGACGTGCAAGTGCAGGCGTTACGACAGGAGGTCGTGATCTTAGCCTGCGAACCTCAATGCCTTGGCTCAGCCTCCTCGTCAGCAAAGATCGCTTCCTGCGGGGTCTTCACACTGCGCTTTTCTCTGTCTGGCTACAAGCGTCAAAAACTAGACAACTTCCCGACAGCGCCCTACGATAAGTCATCATCGGTTCGTCCCTCACCGTGATTCCTTTATCTCAGTCGCTTCGGTCCAGTTGTTACGTTTTTACCCGACGCTTTCCGCCTTTCTTACAGGAGTCTCCACCTATTTCCTCCGCTGGGTAGCAGGACTACAATCGAATGACTGCTAGGATGAAGCGTTCCAGACACTATATTTCTGCCAATAAGAAAACCGCATAACCTTTTTCTGAGAACGGCTGGATCCTATGTTATGACTTTTATATTAGTACCGTGATCCATTACGCAGCCAAAGAATCAGTTGACGATTTTTTCCTTTTGCTACAACAGTGTCTAGGTACTTAGAACGCTTTCTCCTTGCAGAGATAACCATTGTTGTACGCCAATCTAGCGGAGGGAATAGGTGAAGACTCCTATGGGACCAGGACGAGCTGAAGATCCACTAAAAAGTGCTCTTCTTTTTAGTTAGCTGAAGCCGGCCCCATGGAAAGCGGAACCTATTCCCGGAGCGCTTGCTTTGCACAGATAAAACGGTCAAACTCACCACTAAGGAAAGTGGGCTACTTTACATCATCCATCTTATCGGCAGTTCATTAACTACTTTGAGTGGTCGATAAAGGACCAAGCGGAATTTGCTCGATTTTTCTTACTAAAGAAAGATGAGACTTAAGCTCACGTCAATATTTGGTCAGATACGAAACTCACTAGGTAAATCACCATTTATCACTCACCTTCATACGATATAGCATGATGGGGGTGAAGCAGTGAAATTAATAACCGGAATGCTGGTAACAAGATATTCTCATCAACATGACATTGTTTTTCGCGTACAACAAATACAAGAGGATAAAGTCATCTTACATGGGGAGGATTTAAGGCTGGAAGCTGATGCACCGAAAGAAGATTTATGTATACTCCCTGAGAAGGATATTCGCAAGCGACAAGATGAAATGAAGGAGCAAGAAGAATTTTCTTACCGGCTGTTTCGTCAAGATTATCAATTAATGAAAGAAAAAAAAGAAGTAGATCATCATAAACAAGAACCTCGCAGTGTCAAGCGATTTCAATTACCTGCCAAGGTGCTCCATATTGATGGGGATCGTCTGTATTTAAGGAAATGCATTGAGTTGTATCAACGCTTAGGATTACAGGTACATGGAGTCTATGTCCCTGAGTCAGAGGTGCCGCTTGAGATAGAAGGTCTCATTGAAAAAATACAGCCGGAAATTTTGGTCATAACAGGTCATGATGCTTATTCAGAGGCAAAAGGAAATAAAAAGGATATCACTGCTTATCGTAATACACGCTACTTTGTAGAAGCTGTTCGAAAAGCGCGAGTGACTACACCAAATCTTGATCAGTTAGTGATCTTTGCAGGCGCTTGCCAGTCCCATTTTGAATCCCTGATTCGGGCAGGCGCCAATTTTGCCAGTTCACCTGATCGTATTAACATTCATGCCTTAGACCCTGTCTATGTTGTTGCAAAAGTGGCTTATACACCGTTTATGGAAAAGGTAAATGTGTATGAAATCCTCAAAAACACCCTTACTGGCGAAAAAGGTTTGGGTGGTATGGAAACAAGAGGTATTTATCGTACGGGAATTCCTTATGTAGAAACAAAATAAGCAGTTTGGGTGGACTGTAGCAGGTCTGCCTTTATGCTGTTTGTAAAATTCTGAAAAGCCAGTGTTATGTCTCTATTTTTCCCTGCTTTTTTGTTACAATAGAAGGGAATGATAAGATAAAGGAGAGAATCGTAATGGATTATCGTATGGAACGAGATACAATTGGTGAAATGAAAGTGGCAAACGATAAATATTGGGGTGCCCAAACACAACGTAGTAAAGAAAACTTTCCTATCGGTAAAGAAACCATGCCCGTAGAGATTATTGAAGGCTTTGCTATTCTAAAGCGAAGCGCTGCGTTGGTGAATAACGAGCTTGGTTTGATGGAAGATATCAAGGCAGAGGCAATTAAACATGCCGCAGATCGCGTCTTGACTGGTGAATTGGACGAGCATTTCCCGCTAGTGGTTTGGCAGACAGGAAGCGGTACACAATCCAATATGAATGTGAATGAAGTCATTGCTTATGTAGGAAATCAATGGCTGGAACAACAAAATAAGGAAGAGCGTCTGCATCCCAATGATGATGTTAACAAATCGCAGAGTTCGAATGACACCTATCCAACGGCTTTACATATAGCAGCTGTACGCAAATTAGCGGAGGTAGTGCAGCCTGCATTAACAATCCTGAAACAAACATTAAAGGAAAAAATGGAAGCGTTTGAGGATGTGGTGAAAATTGGTAGGACACACTTGCAAGATGCCACTCCACTGACATTGGGTCAAGAAATCAGCGGCTGGCACCGTATGTTGGAAAAAACAGAAGGTATGATTCAAGATAGTATTCCTTATGTAAAGGAGTTAGCGATTGGCGGGACTGCAGTGGGGACAGGCCTGAATGCACATCCGGAATTTTCGGAACGTGTAACCAAAAAAATCAGCGAATATACCAAGCATGATTTCGTATCAGCTCCAAATAAATTTCATGCCTTAACTAGTCATGATGAGTTAGTCTATGCGCATGGTGCTTTAAAAGGACTTGCAGCTGATTTGATGAAAATCGCCAATGACGTACGCTGGTTAGCAAGTGGGCCTCGCTGTGGAATTGGTGAAATCACGATTCCTGCCAATGAGCCAGGAAGTTCGATCATGCCGGGCAAAGTCAATCCAACACAAAGCGAGGCCATTACCATGGTAACTACTCAGGTGATGGGAAATGATGCGGCAATTGGTTTTGCTGCTAGTCAAGGTAACTTTGAATTAAATGTATACAAACCGGTAATTGCCTACAATTTCTTACAATCGGCACAATTATTAGCGGACAGCATGATTTCCTTTAATGATCGTTGTGTAGTGGGACTTGAGCCTAATCATGAGCAAATCGAAAAGAATTTGAAAGACTCGTTAATGCTTGTTACCGCATTAAATCCTCATATTGGTTATGAAAATGCTGCAAAAATCGCCAAGACGGCTTTTGAGGATAATGCCACTTTGAAAGAAACGGCGCTTAAGCTTGGTTTAGTCACAGCGGAACAGTTTGATGAGTGGATTAAACCGGAGGAAATGACCTATCCCAAGTAATGAGGTAATTTCTATAAATTGCTAATGTATCGATAAGTATAAGGATCACCTTTTGGTTCACAATATGGGTACAGGAGGTGATCACAGATGGCAACTAACAATTCAAATCAATTGGTTGTTCCTGGCGTGGAGCAAGCTCTTGATCAAATGAAGTATGAAATTGCACAAGAATTTGGTGTGAACTTAGGTGCTGACAGCACTTCTCGCGCGAACGGTTCTGTTGGTGGAGAAATCACAAAACGTTTAGTAACAATGGCTGAACAACAATTTGGTGGGCAACAACAATAATAATAGCTAACCAAAAAAGAAGGAGAGCTTTTGAGTATTCATTAGCATCTCCTTCTTTTAATGCTCAATTCTTGGCCTAAAGTAATTATTAAACTGCCGATAAGACGGATTATGTTAAGAATTTAGTTCATTTATTTCATGTAGCCAAAATTTGATTGTTTGTCAGTGCTAATAGGTGCTACGGAAATAGGTTCCGCTTTTGCCCGAATCGCCTGTTGACTTATGCCCTGTGGGTAAAAGCGCAGCATATTTCCGCTTGCTTCGCACAGATAAAACGATCAAACTCATCACTTAGGAAAGTACATTATCCATCTTATCGGTACTTCGATTTACTCATGTTTTAAGTCATTCCACAATCTATTATGTTTTCTTTTCTTATCTTACAAGAAAAGAGGCTTTGTATTACAAAGCCTCTTTCGTCATAACCTTCATTATTTAATTCTTTCTTCTGACTCTTGATCGAAGAAGTGACATTTGTTCATGTCAAATGCTAAGTCGATGCTTTCTCCACCATTGATGTCGGTACGAGAATCTACGCGAGCGACAAATTCTTGACCGTTTACTTCGGAATAAAGATAAGATTCAGAACCCATTAACTCAGCAACGTCGATTGTCGCTTGAATTTTCTTACCTGGATTGGCATCCAAGAATACCGGCTCATCATGAATATCCTCTGGACGTACACCTAGTACGACTTCTTTACCTACGTAACCTTGGTCGCGAAGGACTTTCATTTTTCCTTCTGGTACTTCTACATTGGTATCCCCAAGCTTAATCGTTCCTTCATCTAAAACACCATTGAAAAAGTTCATAGCTGGTGAACCGATGAAACCACCAACGAAGATATTGTTTGGTTTATCGTAAACTTCTTTTGGTGCCCCAACTTGCTGGATAAGACCATCTTTTAATACGACCAATCGCGTTGCCATTGTCATCGCTTCTGTTTGGTCGTGTGTAACGTAGATAGTAGTTGTTTGCAGACGGTGGTGTAGTTTTTGGATTTCCGCACGCATTTGTACACGTAACTTGGCATCCAAGTTGGATAAAGGCTCATCCATTAAGAACACTTTTGCGTCACGAACGATTGCACGCCCTAGTGCCACACGCTGACGTTGACCACCAGAAAGTGCTTTCGGTTTACGATCTAAGTATGCTTCTAGACCTAAGATACGAGCTGCTTCGGATACACGACGCTCGATTTCGTCTTTTTTAAATTTACGTAGTTTTAGACCAAATGCCATATTGTCATACACATTCATATGTGGATAAAGGGCATAGTTTTGGAATACCATCGCGATGTCGCGGTCTTTTGGAGCTACATCGTTCATTAATTTACCATCAATATAAAATTCCCCATCAGTAATTTCCTCTAAACCGGCAATCATACGTAAAGTCGTCGATTTACCGCAACCAGATGGACCAACAAAAACAACGAATTCTTTATCTCCAATTTCGAGGTTGAAATTGTCTACCGCTTTTTGTCCGCCTTTGTCATAAACTTTGTCAATACTTCTAAGTGATAATTCTGCCATTGTATTCCCTCCTAGATTTGAAAGCGTTTCATGATCTGATTATTAGTTTACTAGGTAATCGCCTACATGTAAATGGAAACCGTGCACAAAAAAAAACATTCTCTTTGTGCACGGTTACAAAAATGAAAAATGGGAGCTTATTTGTCAGTTATTCTCCCATTTTAAGATAAAACATAGATATACAGCGATGGCGCTGTTAAATTGTTTGACATCGATGCCGGTTTTTTCAATGAATTTATCGACACGATATTGCAGGCTGTTTCGGTGCATATACATTTTCTTCGCCGCCAAAGTAGCATTTGAATTAGATTCTAAAAAGACTTGGACGGTTTTCAACAATTCAGCTTCTTCTTTAACAGGGTACAAAACAGAATCTAAGATCAGCTGACGTTCTTTGGCAGTGATATGGTGTAAAAAAAGATAAGGAATGGCATCCGTAAAAGGCAACACATCATGGTTATAGCTCTTGGTGATATGGAAACATTTTTTAATCCATTGATAGAAATCAGGTGCTTGTTGGATATCATACAAAGATGGGCTGACAAATAATTTGATATTAATATAGAAGTCAGAGGTAAGCACTTCAATAATTTCCGCATAGGAAACCATATCTTCCATCGAATGTTCTGTTTCTTGAATAATAACTCCTTCATGATTGTTTTCCCAAAGAATTGGAGTTTTATCTGGGAATAGACCATAGATAGCTTCACGAAAAGATTCAGGATCGATTAATTCATCGGATAAAGAAAAATAAACAAAATGGTAGGAGGTAAATTGGTTCTCCAGCCAATGTTTTGGGATTTCACGATGAAATAAAATATCGATCCACCATTTTTCCTTGTCTGTGGTTGGTAATTGTACGGCTTTATAAGGGGTAAGGAAAAGTTCCAACAAGTCCATCTCGCGTTCTGATAAATCAGCTTGTGGAATACCAACAATCTCATTCTGTTCAGTCACATACCATTTATATGTAAAAGCGTCTGTCTTGGCTTCGTCTGAAACCATAATTAGATTTGGAAACATCTGTTGTAGTTGTTCAAGCATTATTTGTCCTCTTTCATTATTATTTTTCTCTCATCGTTCCTAGATGGTGAATACATACATTCATTATAACAAATAATCAGACAGACCCCCACTTTCACCAATTGGATGACTGTCTGATGGTGCTAATCGGCAATTTGACTTTGGAGAAGCTTGCCAAAATATTCGGTGGTGTGAGCCGCAAACTCGCTTTCGAGAAAAATGTCCCAGCTAGGCTTGGCATATACTTCTTGTAACCAGATGCGTCCTTCTTTGTCTATGGCAAAATCAAAAGCAAGCTCAGCGATCTTTTTTTTCGTCAGTGTTTGACTGATTTGCAATGCTAACCTATCCACTTTGTTGAGCTTATCCTGTGGAATATTCGTTGTTTCCAAGCGATGCGTACGCTGATTATCTGGATGCCTGCCGTATCGTAAAACAATCTCCCATTTATCGGTGTGAATGGTATGCACTCGTATCATGTATGGATAGCCTAACGAGAGCATTTCTTGTAATACGATAGCATCTAGGTTATTAGAGAAACACTCCGAGATAAGTTCTGTAAGGTTAGTAAATTGTTTGGACTTACCGAGAACAGGATAAGCAATAAAATGGTCTTGTTTTTTTTCAATCATTAGGGAATAATACTGATTCGTCTGATAGAGCTTGATGGCTTTCTCTTCTAATTGTTGTGCGATGGTGGAAATAGAAGGATGAAAGATGCATTCAGGTAAGAGATATGCCAAATCCTCCTGTTGTTTAAGCTGATCATAGACATTCCATTTGTTAAAAAACCCCTTATTAAATATAATAGCAGTGGACGATAAATCCTCAATGATCGATTGATGAAAAGGATGTGCTTCGATCTTGCGGTTGGGCAGACGATTGTATATGCGAGGCGGAATAACTATTTCCAGCGTTTGCCATTGTTTGTCCTCCCACACCGCTGCGGTTAGTCTTTTATTCGTTCGATCGACGTGCTTTAATGTGAAACATACCGTCAGAAAACCGAGTGTTTTCCCTGTTTCTGTCAATTCCTGCAATAAGGTCAGCCATTTGGACCGGCTGGGGTGTTGATGCAGCATGATAGCAAAAGGATGGTAAAGGGAACAGTGTGCTCCTTCTTTCCATAAAATCACTTGCTGGGCATCGTCTATTTGTAAATGATGAGACAGGGCGGAAGATAGATAAATGATGTGTGCCTCTTTCTGATGACCTAATATGTCACACGATGAGCGTTTCGTTTTATATTGTAGAAAATCGGTAGTTCGAAATGTGGTATATTCCTTTTGTGGAAGGATCATACGGTATTTCTGACTGGCGTATACGGTGATGGTATATATTTGTTTGATTATCAACACCTTCTTTAAAGAAGTATTAAGACTTGCTTGATACATTATATGCTCGGCTCATGGGTGTATACCTTATGGAGCAAGTTCAAGTAACCCTTGGCAATTTCGTATGGTTGTCATCAACTCATAGAAAGGTGGAAAAATCGTTTGAATACCTTGTTAATGATCTTATTTATGGTGCTTATCGGTTCTTTTATTGGTGGATTAACCAACTATGTTGCCATAAAAATGTTATTTCAACCACATCAGCCGAAGTATATTGGTAAGTGGCGTGTTCCTTTCACCCCTGGAGTGATTCCGAAAAGACGTGATCAATTGGCGAAACAGCTGGGCAGTTTAGTCATTAATCATTTAGTAACAGTGGACAGTATTCAGCTTAAAGTACAGGATCCTGTACTGAAACAAAACGTGGAAGAACAGGTGATAAAGGAGTGGGATTACTTTTTGCAGCAAACGACTAGGATCAATCAGCTGCCTGTCTCGTTAGAACCGAATCTGTTAAAAGAACATCTTGCACAACGAATAGTTGATCATATCAATGGCTTTGTGGAAAAACACCGCCAAGATAAACTTGGCTCTTTTATCGATCTGCTGGTAGACGAGGAAGATGTACGGCGAATGGCAGATCTTGTACAGAATAAACTGATGGATATTGTAGCAGGTGAAGAAACCCAACAAAAAATGGAGGAGATCATTCAAGACTATGCCGTCTCGAAAGGGTTTTTCGGTAGAATGTTGTTGTCGATGTTTAGTGGGGATGAATTAGCAGAGAAAATTCAGCGTCTCGTCATCAATTACATCCAATCACCGCAAGGGAAAGAGTGGATACAGCATACCACAAAGAAAGAGTGGCAACAGTTGCTGGAGCAAAGAATAGACGTGATCGGCACCTTTTTTAAAAAAGAACAAACGCAAGAAATCGTTCGTTCTTTTGTCCAAGAACAGCTTCCGCTCGAGCAATGGCTGGATACGCCAATACAGGATTTACTTCAACCATTATCGAAACAGGTGAAGGAACAAGTGATCCCGCAAGCGATCGATGGGCTATTTGACCATCTGTCACAGCAGATTCCAAAAATCATGCAGCAGCTGGAAGTAGAGAAGATGGTCGAGAATCAAGTTGCTTCTTTTCCCATTAAACGTGTAGAGGAACTGGTTTTGTCTATCACTCGTAAAGAATTCAGTCTCATCACTTATTTGGGCGTCTTTTTAGGGGGAATGATCGGTTTTATTCAGGCGATTCTTTTGCTCGCCGTATAACTACTTGCGGTAAATCTCCTGTCGTGAGTATGAAGGTTTCCCTTTATCGTAGTTTAATTCTTTGTTATAGTGGTATGGTACATGTAACAAGCATATGTATAAAACAGGCTAAGCCAATCTTTAGGAGGATTTTATTTTATGGCAAACATTCAAGACAGTGCCCATGCGTTGGAACAAGCAATTCAGGAGAGTGAAGAATTTCAGGATCTAAAGGCTGCTTATGATAAAGTCATGAGTGATCCCAACGCGAAGCAAATGTTCGATAATTTCCGCAACACGCAGTTAGAGTTACAGCAAAAGCAAATGCAAGGACAGGAAATTACCGAAGAAGAGATTGAAAAGGCGAAACAAGTGGTTGAACTTGTACAGCAACATGAAGATATCTCGAAGCTAATGGAAGAAGAGCAACGTTTAAACAACCTGATAAATGATATCAGCCGTATCATTACAAAACCGTTAGAAGAATTATATGGTGAGCAAGCTCAGTAAGCAGCTAGCGCCTACCTAACCGAATGGATGCAAAAGTGGGTCGCATGAAATCAAACGAAGTGCTGGATTTCATGCGATTTTTTTGTAGAGAAAATAAGCTGACATCAATCAATAGAGGTAAGCGCATAGTTATTTAGCATCATCCGCAGTCCCCTTTATAAAGTGTGAACAAGCACTTATCAATCCCGTCATAATAGCTTTGCACAATGATTTTGTCAAAGAAATTAGCTCCTATTCCTAACATTTTTGGTGGTCTGCACGCAGCTATTCTGTTAGGATACACACAGGAGGTTGCCATGTGATGGATATATATAAACAGATTCAATATTACAGAAAACAAGCGGGATTAACGCAAGAAGAATTGGCCGATAAGATTTATTGCAGTCGTAATTCGGTATCTAATTGGGAGCGAGGAAAGACATACCCCGATGTGGAAGCCTTATTACGAATGAGTGAGCTGTTTGAGACAACAATTGATCACTTAGTAAAGGGAGATCTAACAGAAATGAAAAAAGACTTAAACCTAACTCGTATCAATCGATGGGGGATCGTGATGACGTTGGCCTTCAGCCTATTAGTATTAATGCTTCTGCCAAGTTTCCATTTTTTCGATAACTATGCGTTTACGGTGCTCATACCATTGGGGTTGATTGGTATTTACGCAGGTTATCGCATAGAAATCTACAAAAAACAGATCAAACAAAATAATCACTTAAAGACATTAGAGGAAATCATCCAGTATGTAGAAAGGGAAGACGGGCATACAGCTACTTCCACGAAGCCTTTCAATAGTCGGTTAATGACAGCTATGTATGGCGTCGTTTTTTTACCCTCATCGTCCTATCTGTTTTTATCTTTTTGCCACCGCGTTAAGAGTCCGTAAGTTATTCCACTTGTAAGTGTGCTGAACCGAAATGGTGCAGGGAAACAACAGTCTCAGTGTATCCTGCTTTAGAAAACAGCCTTAAGTAAATGAAACTTTTCCTTAACCATCCACGTAAGAAAAAAGAAAGGAGTGGAGGACGTGACGTTAAAATTAGAGAATGTTACTAAGCAATTTGGCAGCTTTACCGCTGTTGATCAGTTATCGCTGGAAATACCTGCCCACAATATCTTTGGTTTTCTTGGGGCAAATGGGGCAGGTAAGACAACAACCTTCCGTATGATTTTGAATCTGATTGACCAAACTTCTGGAACGATTACCTGGAATGGGAAAGTGATTGATTACAGCAAGACGGATGATATTGGTTATTTACCAGAAGAACGAGGATTATACCCGAAATTGAAGGTGAAGGATCAACTAGTGTATCTTGGAAAACTAAGAGGTATGCAAAAAAAAGATGTCGAAAACGAATTGGTTCACTGGTTAGATCGGCTGAAGGTTCCGCATTATTTCGATAAAAAAGTCGAAGAGCTGTCTAAAGGGAACCAGCAAAAGATCCAATTTATTTCTGCGGTGATACATAAGCCGAAATTGTTAATCCTCGATGAGCCGTTTTCCGGTCTGGATCCGGTTAATGTAGAGCTATTAAAGGAATCCGTGGTGGACCTGAAAGATTCAGGTACTTCGATCGTATTCTCTTCTCATCGAATGGAGCACGTAGAAGAACTATGTCAGCATCTATGTATGATGCAGCATGGGAAGCCGATTTTAGATGGAAATCTTCGCGAAATCAAACGCTCTTTCGGCAAGAAAAATCTGGCCATCAACGCCGATTTTGATTTGAACTTTGTCGAGCAGATTCCTGGAGTGTTAAAGGTAAAGTATCTGCAAGATGGTGTCATGTGTCAAATTGAAAATGAAGAGGTTTCACAAGGTGTATTGCAGGAAATAAACGGAAAAGGATTCATCCGAAAATTTGAACTAGAAGAGCCTAGTCTAAATGATATCTTTATTGAGAAAGCAGGTGAATCTTATGAATAAGTTCTGGACCGTTTTTTCTCATACGTTTTCATCCAAAATAAAGTCGAAATCATTTATTATTACTACGGCTTTGTTTATCGCCTTTATTTTCTTAATGTCTAATTTTGATTCTATTATCAATGTCTTTGATTCGGATGAATCGGAAGAGTCTGGATCAGATCAAATTGCCTTAGTGACAGAAGAGGATGCGTGGGCAGAGATGCTGCAAGCTGGTGCCCAAGGGGAAGTAGAACTGGAGCGATTTGAGGGAACCTCGGAAGAAGCACAAACAGCAACAAGCGAGGAAGAATACTCAGGAGTACTGGAAGTAACGGAATCGAATGGTCTTCCTGAAGCCATCTATTATAGCACAGGTGATATGGAGCTGACGATCCCGGGAATACTTCAAAGTCAACTCCAGCAATTAAAGGTAGCAGTAGCCACCGAAGAGGCAGGGGTTGAATCCGATGTGGTAGCTTCGATCAATGAGCCCGTTTCCTTCCAGCAAGAAGTAATATCAACAGATAGCGAGGCAGGTGAGGGCGAGAAGTCAATGGATGAAATGATGGGAGCAAGAGCGCTTGTTTATGTGATTTTATTCCTATTGTATTTCTCCGTGATTTCTTACGGGAACATGATTGCCATGGATATTGCTAACGAAAAAACGTCAAGGGTTATGGAAATTCTAATATCCAGTTCTTCTCCTGTCAGTCAGATGTTCGCCAAGATTCTGGCTATCGGTCTGGCGGGATTGGTACAAATGCTTCTTTTCTGTGGGGTAGGCTATTATATGCTGATCCAGCAGCAAGAAGATGGCTTTCTAAGTGACTTAGGATTGAATGATGTGAGTCCCAGCACGTTTGTTTATGCCGTAATCTTTTTTATCTTAGGATATTTCTTATACGCTACCCTGGCAGCTATGCTTGGATCATTGGTAAGCCGTACCGAAGATGTGCAGCAATTAATGATGCCAGTTACTTTGTTAATTGTCCTTGCCTTTTTCATTGCAATGTTCGGTCTGGCCATGCCAGAATCACCATTAGTTGTTATTTCGTCTTATATCCCATTCTTCTCGCCGATGACGATGTTTTTGCGGGTTGGTGTGCTCGATATTCCATTCTGGGAGATTGCGATCAGTATTGCCCTTCTAGTTGCTGCTATCCTTCTGTTGGCAGCATTAGGAGCAAGAATCTATCGCGGGGGTGTATTGATGTATGGTACATCCACTTCGCTAAAAGACTTCAAAAAGGCCTTGCAATTGTCTAAAAAATAAAGAGAAGACAAGCCACTTTTTTTAAAAGATGATGACGGACAACACTACGCTGTTTTTCAGTAGTGTGTCCGTCTTTTTTGATAGGATAGGAAAGCATATAATCCTTAGTATAATAGGACTTGGAATGATTTTGACCTTGAATCAACGAGAGTACCGATAAGATGGATGATGTAAAATAGCCAGATCATTTATTCCATGTAGTAAAGTTGATGGTTTGTCAGTGCTAGGAAACGCTCCGGAAATAGGTTCCGCTTCAATGTATAGCACACGCATGTCCTATGCGTTGAAGCAGGAGCGCTCGTCTAACAAAAAAACAGGCAAACTTACCGCTAAGAAAACTATCCTTTCTTTTTACACATCGAACGTGCATTCTGTTTTTGGTTCTGTTACAATGAAAGAAAGGAAGTGAGAGACATGCAAACAGTGACGTTTATCCATTGTGCAGACTTGCATCTGGATAGTCCCTTTAAAGGATTATCACATTTACCAGAGAATGTCTTAAGACAAGTGCGTCAAAGTACATTTCAAGCATTAGACCGGTTGGTAGAAGAGGCCATTCACCACCAAGTCGATTTTGTATTAATGGTTGGCGATATATTTGATCAAGAGGAACAGAGTATGCGGGCACATATGGCATTTCGCCATGCCTTGCAGCGTTTAAAGGAACATGAGATTTCCGTCTACTTGTCTTTTGCCAATCATGATTATCTTAAGAGTCATACCTTTCCACATCATTACCCCAGCAATGTCCATTGGTTTGACAGAGAAGAGGTTCAGACGTTTCCTTTTAAAAAGGAGGGGCAATTGTTGGCACAAATTTATGGCTTTAGCTATGAAAACAGGGCAGTTTCTATTGATAAGACCAGTGAATATCGGAAAACGGCAGACGATTGCTTCCATATTGGGATGCTGCACGGAAGTAAAGGGGACAGCGACCATGTACCTTACGCTCCTTTTTCCTTACAATCGCTGAAGCAAAAGGGATTTGACTACTGGGCGCTGGGCCACATACATAAACGAGAGGTACTTTCCACCAAGCCAGCGATTGTTTACCCTGGTAATATGCAAGGAAGGTCTAGTAAGGAAACAGGGGAGAAAGGATGTTATCTAGTTACGTTAACCGAACAGGAAACGACCTATCACTTCTTACCACTTGCTCCGATTTTATTTGAGAAAAAACAGTTGTCATTAACAGAATGGGACAAGCTGGACCTATTAGCAGATAACCTGTTTGAGCTGGCAACTCAGGCAAGTGATCGGACGGTCTTTATACAATTAGCGTTTGATCAGGTACAAGGCGAACAGCGGAATTGGTTTCTCGACCGTCATATGGATGACATGATCGATTATGTAAACGAACAAGCACAGAAATCCTTTTTGATTGGGTACAAATGGAGAGAAGCGGCGTCATTTAATTGGCAGGATGGCGGTGCTTTTATGGAAGAGCTATCTAAGGCTTTTGCTGCAGAAGATATCACAGAAGCGATTCAACCGATCACTTCTCATACAGAAGGAAAGAAGTGGGTGCACACGGGAAAAGGGTTAGATCCAGCTGAAATTACCAGAGAGGCAGAAGCCTTACTTGCGCGGTTATTACGGGAATAGGAGGTGAAGTAGATGAGAATTATGCAAGTAGATATTTATGGATTCGGAAAATGGGTCGATGCCAGCTTTTCGTTTGATCAAGGAAATTATATAGAGATTTCAGGCGATAATGAGTCTGGCAAAACCACGCTAAGACAGTTTATTCTCTATATTTTATTTGGATTAAAACCGAAGCCGCTAGCAGCTTATATGCCGAAACAAGGATCTGCACTGGGCGGGCGAATCACACTAACTGACATCTATCAGGTGCCAGTTACCGTGGAACGGGTTCGCGGTAAACAGGGAGTGAAGGTATATACAACAGATGGAGAAATATTTGACGAAAACTGGCTGAATCAACGGCTGAAGGGGATGACACGTGATCAATTTGAATCCATCTATACGTTCACCGCTTATGAATTACAACAGATTCAACAGATCGACAATCAGGCGCTACAAGAGGTGCTATTAACGATTGGTATGATTGGATCGGATCGTATTTATCAAGCAGAGAAAAACTTAAGTAAGCAGGCAGACGAGCTATTCCGTCCCCATGGTAAAAAGCCGGTAATCAATCAACAATTACAACATTTGGCTGCCACACATCAACAATGGACTAATGCAAGGGAAAAAGAACAAGGCTATCGCGCCAAATTAGAAGCAGTAGAAACAATGGAGGAACGGCATAAGGAGCTACAGCAAGACAAACAGCAAGCAGAAGCACGCTGGAAACAAGTAGAACAGTGGCTGATTCACGACAAACTTATTCGTGATTACTATTTGACGACAAAGCAGCTTGACCGTTATCCGGAAAACCTTCATTTTCCCAGTTTAGGGCTGGATCGTTTGCAGGAATGGAAGGAGCAGCTGTTACCACTGCAAAGTGAAGAGCAGGTTATTCGCAATGAAATGGAAGAAATCGAAAACAACATAGAGGAGATCGATCTGTTGACGAACGAAGAACTAGAGGAGTTGGAGCAAGAGGTTATCCTCCAGCAGCAGCAGTATGAGCAGCAGGAAACACTTCGCCAATTGGATCAGCAAATAACCGAACAGCGCCGGGAATGGACAACAACATTACAACAGTTACAGTTACCCATTTCCAGCGCTGAGGTGGAACAACTGGAGTTACCTTTCTACCTGGAAGAAGAATGGACAGATCTTGCTACACAATATGACAAACTGGAAATGGAACGGCAATATCTTCGTAATGATAACCAATCAGCTGTACGAGTGTTAAAAGATCATGAGGAAACCAAAAAACAGCTGCAGTTAGAACAGCTGTCAAAGGAAGAGCTCCAAGCCTATCAAGCCGATATACAAGCCTGGCAAGAGGCAGCAGCATCTAGTCGTCAACGGCAAAAATTAGACGAGTGGAATCAGGCGTTTGATCAACAAAAACGGCTTTCTTTGCTGATCATGGGAGGAGGCATTATCCTAGCCATCGCGCTTCTATTTTTTACGGATTGGGTTTGGTCAGTCGTACTAGCTGTTCTATCCGTATGTCAGTATGCAGCATTTCATTTATACGGAAAAACAATGGCACAATGGTTAGCACCAGAACAAACAATGACTGCCTCCTTGTCGAACTCAGAAATAGAAGCTAGGAAAGAGAAGCTTGTTGAACAGGAACAGTTGCAAACCAAGATCCAGCAATTGGACAAGGATATACAACAGCAAAAGATGGAACAGCTTAAATCGAGTGAACGGATTCGTTTTATAGAGGAACGGATGGAACAATTAGAACAACGCATGGCCGGCTATCAAAAGCAATATCCTTTTTTACAGTCGGTATCTTTTGTTTATTGGCCTAAACTGTATCAGCAATTACGTTCATTGAAGGATAGGGCAGATAAAACAGTGGCACTTAGATTAGAGCGAGAGGCATTACGAGAACAATTGGATAACGTTGAATGGGAAGGGGACCCAGTAGCCAAGAAACAAGAAGAGCGGCGGAAGCAGGAATTACAGCAGCAGCTTCAGACTAGAAGGGATTCCTTGGAGAGTAAATGGACCAACAATCAAATGAAACAGAAGCCATACTATCATGAAATCCAGCAATTATTAATAGAAGCGGGAGCGGAATCAGAGCAGTCATTCATCGAACAAGGGGAGCGATACCAACGTTATCACACGCTTCAGGAGGAGCAACAACAACTATCTGACAGCTTGCGCATGGTATTTACAGAAGAGGAGCTTCAGCAAGTTCAAGCAGGAGAGTTTGCCGAGAAGCATATCTTGCAAACAGAACAAACAGCCTTGCGTCAAACGATGGCTGACATAGAGGAACAGCTGCAAGCACAACAAGCAGCGCTGAGTGATGAAAAGGCAAACCTGACCATGCTGGAAGCCAGCGAAGATACCTCTTTATTAAAACACCGTATGGCCGAAGAACAGGATGAACTGGATCAAACAGTTCAACAATGGGCAATCTATCAAGTGGCCTTGCATAAATTAACTCAAGCTAAGGCAAGTTATACCGAAAAATACTTGCCTAAGGTACTAGAAGCAGGTAGTCGATATTTTTCTCGTTTTACCTTACAGCGTTATCGACGTATCTTATTGGAAAATGATCAGAAAATCATAGTGGAGGACAGTCAGGGCTATTGGTTTGAAATCTCAGCGTTATCACGGGCAACACAAGATCAATTGTATATCGCTATTCGTTTTGCACTTAGTCATGTGATGACAGAACGTCTGGCTGTCCCATTTCTGATTGATGACGGTTTTGTTCATTTTGATCCAAATCGAAGGGCGGAGATTATTCAGTTGATGGAGGAATTAAGTAAGGATCATCAAATCATATACTTCACCGCCAACCCTACAGCGGCTGCTGTTATTCGATTAGAATAAGAAATAAAAAAAGATAAATCTATCTATGATAAGTTGGATGAAATCATGTCTCATGAATCGGATAGGAATGGATCAAACGAGGTATTATCAGGAAATCATACGAGCAAAGACTTGCTTGAAACACGTTTTTGTTCCATTTATAAGTTCTACTTATCTAATCGTTAAAAGCCCATCTAGCGGAATAGGGTTAACATCCGTTAGATGGGCGATATGAGCTATTTTTCTTCATCTGCTTCCGTATTTTCATAGCGGCTGTCTAAATAATCGACAATATGGATCAGGTATCCTTCAATGTTTTGTGGTTTTCGCACGGCACTGCCCCATTCTGGTAAACCATGGTGGCATAAAATACAATGTGCCATCAAATGGATATTTTCCATTTCTATTGTAATTTGGTACTGTTCGATTACTTTAGATAAGACCAAGACCCCGTAAGGAATATGGCCAATCGTTGTCCCTAATGGATCCATACTAATTCCTGCTTGTTTATGGTTTTCTGTATGAAACGTTGCTGTCGGGAAAAGGAAATGAAAAATATCAAACGATTTACCAGCATAATCGTACTCTGCTAGTTTTCCAATGTCATGAAATAAGATGCTGGTGAGCAGAGCATCATAATTAATCTTATCGAATTTATAGTCTCCCATTCCTTGCAGCATGTGATAGAGATGATCAATCGTGTCACGCCAAACATAGGAAGGATAGTCGTCGTCTGCTTTTAACGTCTCCCAAACTTCTAGCTTGTACTGTGTCTCTACTTTTTGAATTAATTTCATAACCGCCCGGAAAGGATTGTCAGATTGCATCGTAATATAGCGGCAAAAGCGCATTAAGCCAACTGTATGTTTCAACAAACCTCCAAGGTAATTGTGATGAAAACCTTTGGCAGCAGGGCTGATACGGAATGACTCCCAAAGCTGTTCCATCGCTTTCAGAGCAATTTCTTGATAAGGGTCCTTTAATTCCAGCAGATAGGCAAATAATTCTTCGGTTAAGGCATGGATGTCTTGTTTAGTAAAGGGAAGCAAAAGGAATGGATCTACTGCTTTCTTAACAGGTGTCATCTCATAGATAGTGACGCTTTTGAAGCCATTAAAAACATCTACTTGTCCACGTATATCAAAGACTCCTTCTTGTTCTAAGATAGGAACCATTTGGTTTACTTCGCCATTGTTATCCCACATTTTTGCTGATATCATGCCAGATTGGTCGCCCAGTGATAATCGCAAAAACGATTTATTTGTTTTGGTTTTCTTCACCTCGAAGTCGTTCAATAATACGCGGCCGGAGACACGATCCCCTTTGCCGAGTTCTTGAAGATGCAGTCCTTGTAGGGTGTCAGGCAGAGTTGGTGCTGGGAAGCTGTCAGCAATCCATTGGCGCTGTTGATCGGTCAATGAGTAATTAATAGCAAACATATCATAAAAATAAGTAGAAGACATAAGAACATTTCCTTTCAACTAAATATATTCATTGTAGCATAAGCCCGGCTAACTACCAGAAGATTGCAGGAGGCTCAAAATGTAACAACAAAACCCTTATCTTCTGAACGATTAAGAAGATAAGGGTTGAAATAAAAGTAATTATTCAGCAGATTCGTCGGTGTTTTCTTCCTCGTTGGTCTGATCATCAGCTGGTTCCTCTTCATTCGATTCATCAGCAGGTGCTTCTTGATCGGATTCTTCGCCGCCTTCAGCAGGTGCTTCTTCAACAGGCGCTTGTTCTTCTGGATCTGGGAACTCAAATAAATCCTCGAACTGATCAATTTTCACATCAATATTAGATTCTCGCATCAGATCTTGAAGCTTTTGCTGGAAAGCAGCTTGATCTATCTTAGTAGAAGCAATTTCACGTCTTATTTGATCTCTGACATCCTCCAGTGGCTCCACATCTTCATTTTCAACGTGGTCTGTCACTTGAATGATATGGAAACCATTCGTTGTTTGGACTGGGTCACTAATCTCATCGATTTCTAGATTATAAGCGGCTTCTTCAAATTCTGGCACCATCTGTCCTAAACCAAATTCTCCAAGGTCGCCACCATTGCTTGCACTTCCAGGATCAGTAGAATATTCTTCGGCAAGTTCAGCAAAGTCGTCACCATCATCTAATCGGTCTTTCACTTCTTGAGCCGTTTCTTGATCTGCTACCAGAATATGACGTGCATTTAAGTTAGTCTGCATCTTTTCATAACGGTCTTCAATTTCCTCATCCGTAACTTCGACATCTTCTGTCGCCGCCTTTTCTTGTACGAGGCTGGCACGTAAGTCTTCTTTAAGATCATCTTCATTTTCGTAGCCGTTTTGGGTTAAGAACATGTCCCATTGGTCACCGGCTTGCTCTTTGAAGTTTTCTAATTCTTGGTCTACTTCTTCATCGCTCACTTCATAATTACTTTCCAATATTGTGGTAAGCACTAGCTGTTGTAGTACTTGTTCGCCGCCATTATCTACAAGCTCTTGATAGAACTGTTCTTTGGTGACATCTCCTGAATCGGTCTCTACTACTGTTTCTGAATCATCAGAAGAACAGGCAGATAAGGTAATAACACTTGCGGCAAATGCTGCGGAAACTAATACTTTTTTCATTTGTACATACACCCCTAATTCATTTACTATATCTAATTTTTGATTTGATTCATGCAATAATATAACACAAATAGCGTTGAAATAAATATTAAATTGTAATATTACATTAATTTTCCTTATTTATTCGTTGATGTAGTATGGGAAAAGCATGTAATAAAAAGGTTAGGCTGTCTATACTTTTCAGGTGTCGTGCACATTCCATCGAAGCCATTTGCTGCCCTTTTTTAAACAGCTTATTACACATAAATAACATCTACGTAAGAAGAAACAAGTAAAATGGTGATTAAAATATTAATAGTACGAAACACATTGGATTGCTTCTCTTGTCCCATTTCAGTTTGTAGGCAAAATCTCATGGTGAGCGAATTAAAAATAAATAGTATAAAAAAAGCAAAAAACACAAAAATGAAGAACATTCCGATATACCCCCTTAAGCTCCTTTCCTTACTTTAACAAAAAAATCATGATTTGAACAGTAGATACCTACTCATTTTCCCAACACCGACAGAAAATTCACCATATGGAGTTGAATTAATCGCTTTAAAGAAGGCGCTTTCTCAACTTGTGACATATCATTAAAACGATAAGGCTTGCACTGCGGAATAGTATAGAGGAAATGCAGTTGCTAAATCTGACTGGTTATAAAAGCGCTCCAGTCAACTATTCTGGAGCGCTGTCCAAATCATCACGGTCTTTTCTACTGATGAACTAAAATATTATACCCCTTATTATCATTAGATACCATACATTTTTTTGGAGCCTTTCGCAAGTAATGAATATAAATATAATCTGGCCAAGAAAGACTGATGGTAATGGCACTAATTATTAAAAAGTATAGATAGTAGCTTGGCAGCAAATAGCTTGCCACTAGACAAGGTATGACAATTACGATAGTCGGTGTAATTAAAGCAAACAGCAAAAGACTTTTTCTAATCTTCGTATGATAACACATCTGGAAATTTGGAAAAAACCAATAACTCCTTTTCCATTGAAACTTCACTTGTCGATGTGCCAATTTTATTGGAAGTATCCGTAATACTTTGTGTAATAAAGGTAACAAGGCCAACACAATGATTAAAGGCAACCACCCGGTATCTTGGATAGCTACTTCTTGATGAATGGCATGGAAACCTAAATATAAAATAATAAAAGAAAAAAGACCCAAAAGAATAGATAATAAAATACTGCGATAAAGCCCTAATTGTTTCCCAACACTAATGGAATCCCAACAATTCATCAAGACCCCTCCTCACCAAGAAAATATATCGTTGTTTGTTTCTGCCAATATGACTATAGTACCTTTCCACACGAAAATCAATAGTTTTTCAAAAAAAATATAAGTAATCGCTTCCAATTTGAACTGCCTTTGTTTATAAAATGAAAATGACGGCCAAAAACGGAGGGAAACGCGCCCAAACGTCCGTCATTCCGAAAATGACGACCAAAATCCGAGGTAAGCGCGCCCAAATGTCCGTCATTCCGAAAATGACGGCCAAAATCCGAGGGAAACGCGCCCAAACGTCCGTCATTCCGAAAATGACGACCAAAATCCGAGGTAAGTGCGCCCAAATGTCCGTCATTCCGTGTTATTAAAAATAGAGCCAGCAGTCGCTGGCTCTATTTAAGATTCTTTTGTCTTATCTTCTAATTCTTTGAGACTTTTTTCAATTTGTGTCAGATATTTTTGGATGTTTTTTTGATGGGGCTCCACAGTTTTTTTCCATGTTTCAATCGATTCTTTGATGTCGGCCGCTAGATCCTTAATGAGGGCAGCCCCTTCTTTGGAGGTCTTGGAGATCTGCTCTCTTAAGTCTACTCCTTCTGTTTTTAAATGATTGATATAGCGCTTGGCTTCTTCACCTTTTACCTTTACATCCGTTCTTAATTCTTTACCTGCTTTTGGTGTGCTTAATAGCGTAGCTGCTGCACCTACTACACTTCCAGCTAAAATACCGACGACTAACGATTTCGCATTCATCATTACGAACTCTCCTTTCTAAGTATAACATTCTCTTTTTTTGACGATATCAAACCATTATTTTTGAATTTTACAGATTTGTTGTAATGGCAGAAGCTAATTCTTCTAAATCAAATTGCTCTTCGTGTGTTACCCATTTGGGTTGATAACCATCATTGGCATCGTATCGCGGGATCAAATGAATATGCAGGTGAAAGACCGATTGTCCGGCATATTCCCCATTATTATTAAGGATATTAATCCCGGCTGGTTGGAATGCTTGCTTTAACGCATTGGCAATCTTCGGCACTCGTGAAAATAACGCTGCTGCAGTGGCTTCATCTGTTTGATAAATGTTTTCGATATGTGTCTTAGGTATAACAAGTGTATGTCCTTTGGTCACTTGACTAATATCAAGAAAGGCATAGACATCATCATCCTCATACACTTTGGCGGACGGGATTTCTCCAGCTATGATTTTGCAAAAAATACAGTCAGCATGTGCTGTCATTATGATCGCTCCTTTTGTTCGTATATTGTGGATTGGGAAGGATTGGCTAGCAACCGTTAAGAAACAGCTCCTTTTTGTTTGTTTTCCTATTCCATTCTATTATACATGATTTGAACGCTGAATAAAAAGTAAACCACTAAAACTTTTCCATTCCTATAGTGAATCATGTCTATCCACACTATTATTTGGTATAATGAGTGAAAATGAACCATATAGAATAAAAAGAGCACAAATGAAAGGGATGTAAGCGATGGAACCTTTATTACATATTAAAGACTTGAAGGGTGGTTATACCCATCGAGATGTGTTACATGGTATTTCCTTTGATGTACACCCAAATGAGGTGGTCGGCATGATTGGACTAAATGGGGCAGGGAAAAGTACCACGATTAAGCATATTATTGGTCTGATGCAAGCGAAAGAGGGGACGGTATCGATAAAAGGGAAAACCTATCAGGAAACACCGGATAGTTACCGTCAGCACTTTTCCTATATTCCGGAAATGCCCGTGCTATATGATGAGTTGACCTTAGAAGAACATCTAAGGCTGACGGCGATGGCCTATAACTTGTCGGAAGAGGTGTATCAAGAGCGTGTAACCCCTTTATTAAAAGAATTTCGTTTGGAGAAGAAAATGAAATGGTTTCCGATTCATTTTTCGAAGGGGATGCGACAAAAGGTGATGATTATGTGTGCCTTTTTAGTAGAACCAGCCTTGTATATTGTGGACGAGCCATTTGTTGGATTAGATCCGATCGGGATTCAGTCGTATCTGCAATTAATGAATCAAATGAAAGAGCAGGGGGCAGGGGTGTTAATGTCGACCCACATCCTGGCAACGGCTGAGCGTTATTGTGATCGGTTTGTGATTATCCATGATGGATTGATCCGTGCTTATGGTTCGTTAGATGAGTTGCGAGAAACGTTTGACCGCCCGCAGGCAACCTTGGATGATCTCTATATCCAACTGACGAAAGAGGCGGATTCCTATGCTTAATACCCGTCAGATGTTTGCGGAGCGGCTCTCTGCTCATTCTAAGGAATTAAGTAGATATTTACGCTATATCGTTACCGGGCATATCGTGATTGCTATGGTATTTATTGTGGGGGCAATGTCGGTATATTATCAGCAATTTTTAGAGGATATACCTGACTATTTTCCTTCTGGATGGGTGATTGCAGTTGTACTAGGACTGTCTGTGATGTACAGCCCGATTCAATTATTATTAAAAAGGGCAGATATCGTGTTTTTGATTCCGGCCGAACACCGTCTGCATGGTTATTTTCGCCGGGCGTTGGTATATAGTTTTTTTTCTCAGCTTTATTGGTTTGTAGCAGCGATTATTGCTGTGGCCCCTTTATATATTGAGGTCTTCCCAGATAGTTCATTTTTGTGGTTGTTTATCGTGCTCTTGATTGTGAAGGCATGGAGTCTGATGGCCAATTGGTGGATGCTGCGGGTGCGAGATCGTCAGCTGCGAAGGATAGATAAACTGGTTCGCGCCGCCTTGATTATTACGCTAGTCTATTTTTATGTGGTACAGGAGCCCCTTTTCTTATGTATAGTTACGGCGTTGCTAGCTCTTTTGTATGGTGCCAATTTTATGGTTGGCAGGAGAAATCCAGGCTTAAATTGGGATCTGTTGATTGAGAATGATTACCGTAGAATGCGCCGATTTTATCGGTTAGCCAATATGTTCACAGATGTACCACATATGGAAACAGAGATTAAGAAACGACACTGGCTGGTCCGTTTATTAACGAGTCGTTTTCCATTCAAACAATCGGCCGCTTACCCTTATTTGTATCGGATTACAACCGTAAGAAGCGGGGAGTATCTGGGCATTTATCTACGTTTACTGGTTATTGGTGGTTTGCTGATTTATTTTGTACCTAATCAATGGCTCAAACTTATTTTTGCCTTGTTATTTGTTTATATGATCTTTTTACAGATTGTTCCATTGTGGAAACACCATGTCACCATTGTCTGGTTGGATCTTTATCCGATTCCGTTTCAAGAAAGAAGGCAGGCATTTCTATCTTGGATGCAGCAAATGACAGCGTCAGCGGCAGTGGTTTTTATACTCTTGTTATTGGTGATGGGCCAATGGCTTGCTGCGCTACTCATGCTAGTGCTATCCCTGCTTTTTGTCTGGCAGCTGGTACCGGTGTACCTTCAGAAGAAAATAGAAACATGACGAAAAGCTGTCCTTTCGGTTAGGACAGCTTTTTCAACTATTGCTCCTCCAAAGTAACCGCCACAAGCGTCTTGGCGGCAATCAGCATTGCCCGCTCATCAAAATCAAACATCGGATGATGATGCGGTACAAAACCATTGTTGATTTGCGCCCCAGTAAAGAAGAAGGCGCCAGGTTTGTGTTGTAAATAATAGGAGAAATCTTCGCCGGTCATGCTTGGGCTAACCATTTCTACCTTTTCCACACTTTTGACATGTTGAGCGGCTGCGATGACCTTCTCCGCATTTGCTGCGTGATTCACAACGGGGGGATAACCATACAGATAGTCATAATCATACGCTATTTCATGCGCCGTACACACCCCTTGTGTGATTTTGCCAATTTCTTCGCGGATAAATTGCTGTATATCTGGATTAAAGGTGCGCACGGTACCTTCTATTGTTGCGGTGCTAGGAATCACGTTGTAGGCATTGCCTGCATGGAATTTCCCAATTGAAAGTACGGCCGTTTCCAGTGGATCAATCCGTCGGCTGACGATCTGTTGCAGCTGGGTGACCAAATCAGAAGCAGCTACAATCGGATCTTTCGTTTGGTGCGGAATGGCCCCATGGCCGCCTGTTCCCTTGATATCAATAATAAATCGATCGGCTGCCGCCATAAAATTACCTCGAGCACTTTCCACCACGCCATAAGGGGTACTCGTCCATAAATGGGTGCCGTAGACGACATCGACATTATCCAACAGTCCTGATTCGATCATCGGTTTAGCACCACCTGGAGCAAGTTCTTCCGCATGCTGGTGAATAAAAACAACATTACCTGGCAGTTCATGCTGATGCTGTTTAAGAACCTTGGCTATCGCTAACAAAGTGGCAGTATGTCCATCATGTCCACAGGCGTGCATCACATTGGCATGCTTGGATTTATAGGCAACCTCTTTCTCATCTTGAATCGGCAAAGCATCGAAATCCGCACGTAATGCCACGGTTTTGCCGGGTTTCTTTCCTGCTAATGTAGCAATTACCCCATTGCCGCCCACATTGGCTCGATAAGGAATATCTAATAGCTGGTACTGTTCCTGGATAAAAGCGGATGTCTTTGTTTCGTGAAAAGATAATTCGGGATATTGATGTAAAAAGCGCCTTGTTTTGACCATCTCATCAAATAAAGCATCTAGTTCGGCAAAAAGTATATCTCTCATTTCATCACCTCATAGTGGGTAGTTTCGTTTATCATTTCGTAACCTGTCTGTTAGCTGGAAATCTTCTTCTAGTATAACATATTTGCTGTTAGGGGGGATGTCTGTATAGAGATAAAAAATAGTTGGCTAGAAGTAGAGTAACTGTTAACAACAATTATGGAGGGCGAACAATCACTGTTTAACCCGTTTATGAAAGAATGAATCTACTAACTATCTTTACTTTACATGATAAAGGAATTCCCATATGATTAGAATTGAAAAAAGTGCGTTCTGATTGTGTTTCCTACCAAGGAATGTATAATGATGAGGAAAGGGGATATGCAGAAGATGAACAAGCGACAGGAGACATTCCTTTTTGTCATATGGGCACAAAGTGTCGTGGCGACATTAGGAAGTCTATTTTATTCGGAGATCATGAAGTTTGTACCATGTGAACTATGCTGGTATCAACGAATTCTTATGTATCCACTCGTTATTATTTATGGTTATGCCTTATATAAAAAGGACATCCGCTATGCCTTTCCAGGGTTAATCTTAAGTACAATTGGCGTGTTTGTGTCTACGTATCATTACCTTATTCAAAAAGTACCCAGTATGCAAGAAGCAGGGGGGGCATGTGGTGTGATCCCATGCAATACGACTTATGTCAACTTTTTTGGATTTGCAACGATTCCATTCCAGGCAATGATCGCCTTCCTCGTTATTACGGTGATTCACATCATTGTCATTGTTCAGCAAAGGAGAGCTTAAAGTGAAGAAAATGATTGTGTTTGTATTAATACTGGTGGTTATCTTTGCCGCTTTAATATTTGTGGTTAACTATCAGCAATCGCAACAGCTTGATGGGGTGGACAACCCCTATAATAAAACAGATTTACATCAGGAGACGATTGAACAGTTAGATAATGAACATTATCAAAATCAAATCCTGCCAGAAGACTTGGCTAACCGCTTAGAAAGTGGAGAAGATGTTACCGTCTATTTTTACAGTCCTACTTGTGTCCATTGTCAGCGTGTTACCCCAACTGTAGCACCAATGGCAGAAGATATGGGAGTCGATTTAGTGAAAATAAATTTATTAGAATTTGACAACGCTTGGGATCAATTCCAAATTCAATCAACACCTACCATGATCCATTACAGCGGCGGGGAAGAATCGGCACGCCTTGTAGGAGAGCAGTCAGAGGAAACATTTGAGTCATTTTTTGAACAAGAAGTACTTGGTGAGTAAAGAGGAGAAGACTAATTATGCAAATGGCATAACTAGTCTTCTTCTTTTTCACCTACATGGAAGGTTTCACTGTAGGCAGCCCCTTTGATGTAATCACTGTTTGTTTCATGAGGTAATGTGGTACCAGATTTCCACAATTGATGATCGACAGCCTCTTGCCATTCCAGCAATAAGATATAGGTATTGCCGTGCTGCGGGCGTAACAAGCGAGCGGCGATCGTACGGTTTGCTTGCTGGACGATTTTTTTATACTCCATTTCAAAAATGGGACGGCCTTCTTCTGTTGTTGGAATAAAGATAAGAACTGCATATCCGGATTCAGTTAGGTTGCCGTTGGTTGCGATAACGTGATAATCACGGCTTGTGCTAAAGGCTGATGGCTGGTCATCCTCATAGTAAGCTACCGTTTTGACCTCATTATGCATGATGAGAAAAGGGGTGATCGCCTGTTTTTCTTTTATTTTCTCCAAGTATTCCAAGGTTCCGTTCGTCATATAACCATTCATGTCTTTTCACTCCTCTTATCATTATGTTACCTATCATAACTTGATCTATATTATTCGTCCATTCCAAGCGTTCTATGATAAAATAATGTTGTTGTCTTTTTTTAGGCAAGGTGAATGATAGGTAGCCTGTTATAGTATTTAGGGCTGTGTTGCATTTGAAATTGGACAGAAGTTATGAGATAACGTCAAAATAGCAAAACGACATAAGATCGATTATGTAAAGTAGTCATTTTCCCATGCAGTGAGTTTGTCAGTTTTTTCTGAGCAAGGCAAGCGCTCCGGGAATATGCTTCGCTTTCCATGGGGACGGCTTCAGCTAACTAAAAAGAAAAACACTTTTTAGTGGATCTTCAGCTCGTCCTGTTCCCATAGGAGTCTCCGCATATTCCCTCCGCTAGGTAACAGTGCTACAATTTTTATCACTGCAGGGCTTAGAGGTTCTACGTATATGAACTGTGATTAATTAGGGAGATTACATCATAAATATGAAGTATTCTATTAGTCTGCACCACCGTATTACTATTTCCTAAGATAAGTCCCAAGAACACATTCCAAATTTGGATTTGGTTGCACGAAGAACTATTTCCTCCATCTCTCCAAATGATTGCATGGACTATTTTACATAGTCGATCTTATCGGCAGCTTGATTACTGGTAATAAGGACGAAAAATAGGAATCATCATATGTCTCTATCACCATGATTCCATGAAAAGTTGCTGTATTTGGAATCTTAGCTTAGCAGCGAAGAACGAAGTCCATCGCTTGTTTTTTTGAAATCAGTCAAGATAAATGCTATATACAACACGATGGATGTCAAACATTTGTCTTAAAATACGATTTCGATAAATGGTTTTGCAGGTAACAACATATCCTAAGGAAAGAAGGTGGTGAACAAGCTTGAAAAATAATAACATCAAAGAATATTGGCTGGCCTTTATAAAGAAAATCAAACCATATAAATGGATTGTCTTGATTGCTTCTTCCATGTTCCTGATTGCCTTGTTAGGTTATTTGTTTATTGTATTCGGCGGACGATTTGTATTCGACGAAAAGGCTGTTATTTTACCAACAACCTCTCGCGTTGTCGCAGAAGATGGGACACTATTAGGTAAACTATATACGGAGAATAGAGATTACGCCACATTGGAACAAATACCTGATCATGTGGAAAAGGCCTTTCTGGCGGTAGAAGATCAAGATTTTTATCAACATGCAGGAATTTCACTGCCTGCCGTAGCACGGGCGGTTTATCGCGATGTGATCACCATGAGTAAAGCAGAAGGTGGCAGCACGATTACACAGCAATTAGCCAAGAACTTATTCCTGCAAAATGACAAGTCATGGATGAGAAAAACCAAAGAAGTGATGGCTTCTGTTTATTTAGAACGGAATTATACGAAATCTGATATTTTAGAATTATATTTAAACGAGATTTATTTAGCACATGGCATTTACGGAATAGGAACAGCGGCTGATTACTTTTTTAACAAGCCAATTGCTGATTTGACTATCGATGAAGGGGCGTTACTTGCAGCGATGGTGAAGGCGCCCAATAGCTATTCGCCGCATCATGATATCGAGGAGGCCAAACAGCGCAGAGATTTGGTATTGCAGCAGCTGGCTAATGAAGGGGAAATTTCAACGGAAGAGCTTTTGGAATTACAGGCCAAGGAAATAAAAGTGGCAGACCAGCCGGAGGAACGGGAACCATGGCTGGATGATTATTTTGCCTATGTGTTAGAAGAAGCAGAACAAGCATATGATTTAAGTAGAGAGGCATTAAAGCGCGGAGGTTACACGATCGAAGTAAATATAGACCTAGAGATGCAGCAAGTGGCTTATCAGCAAATGCAGGATGATCAATTTTTCTCTGGATCAAATCAAAACATGTCGAGCAGTTTTGTATTAATGGATCAAGAGACAGGGGCATTAAAGGTGTTGCTCGCAAATCGCTCCTTTCAGTTAGGGGATACCAATCATTTACTCACACCTAAACAGCCAGGATCGGTAATCAAGCCTTTAGCTGTATATGGCCCAGCCTTGGAACAAGGAAGTTACCAGCCGTATGACCTTCTGCCTGATCGAGACATTGACTATGATGGTTATCATGTTAATAATGCCGATGGACAATACCAAGGAGAAGTTACCATGTATCAAGCTTTGCTTCAGTCAAGAAATGCACCAGCTGTATGGTTATTGGATCAAATTGGTATCGACTACAGTAAATCCAGCTTAGAAAAAATGGATATATCATTAGAGGACAATGGATTAGCGATGGCTTTAGGTGGCTTAAAAAAAGGCTTAACACCGATTCAGATTACCGAGGCTTATCGCACGTTTATTCACCAGGGAGAATGGCAACAATCAAAAAGTATTCAAAAGATTTATAAACAACAGGGCGAGGAACTAAAGAGCAGTGAACAAAAGCGAGCGCAAGTATTTCAACCACAGAATGCCTGGAATATACTTCGAATGATGGAGGCGGTTATCACCGAAGGTACAGGAACTGCCGGTGAATATAATAAAGCACTCGCGGGTAAAACGGGCTCTACCCAACATCCGGAAGTACCTGGAGAAGTGAAGGATGCTTGGTTTGCCGGGGTAACACCTGATTATGTATCTGCTGCTTGGATCGGTTATGACAAGGCGACCGAGGATAACTATTTAACAACTGGTTCCGAAGCAGCTGTTCGCTTAACGAAAGCCATCCTGACAGAAATCGATAAACGCACTTCGTTGGCGGAAAGTTTCGAAGTGCCAGCAGATGTAGAAGACCTTCCTGAACCGATTGAAAACCTGCCAGTGATTGATGACCTGCAGGTGAATCTGAAATTTGGTGGCTTTTCGATCATACAGGGGAATTTAAGCTGGACAACAGGTGACGATGACCGCATTGTCTATCGCATTTATCAACGGGATGGTGAGGGTGATCAGCTGCTTGGTGAGATAGAAGGACAAGGCGATTACACGATTCAATTACTCTCTCTTATTCAGACAAAAGAATATTATATTGTACCTTATAACCCATTAACGAAGCAGACTGGTGAACCGTCGAACATTGCAGGTTTTTAGTTTTAATAGACAACACTGATTCGTACAAATTAATGAACATTTTAAAAAACACTATACAGAAACGCTCAAACCTTCTATAGTGAAATGGAAAGAAAAAAAGGGTGAAACGAATGACGACATTTAATGATACGATTTTAAAGGCGTTTCGTGGAGAAGCGACCGACTACACTCCTGTTTGGTATATGCGGCAGGCAGGGAGATCACAAAAAGAATATCGAAAATTAAAGGAAAAGTATTCCTTGTTTGAAATTACGCATCAGCCAGAACTCTGTGCTTATGTGACCAGGTTGCCCGTAGAGATGTATGATGTGGACGCTGCTGTACTTTATAAGGATATTATGTCCCCACTACCGGCAATAGGTGTCGATGTGGAAATCAAATCAGGGATTGGACCTGTGATTGACCAGCCGATCCAATCATTGCGTGATATTGAGAAATTAGGAACGATTGATGCAGAAAGTGACGTGCCTTACGTTTTAGACACAATTCGTCTGTTAACCAAAGAACAGTTGAATGTGCCTTTAATAGGTTTCAGCGGCGCCCCTTTTACACTGGCTAGTTACATGATTGAAGGCGGTCCGTCGAAGAATTACCACAAAACGAAAGGCATGATGTATAGTGACGAAAAGGCATGGTTTGCGTTAATGGATGTCTTGGCTGATATGACGATCAGCTATGTAAAGGCACAAGTTCATGCTGGTGCTCAGGCCATTCAAATTTTTGATTCATGGGTCGGGGCATTACATGCAGCCGATTATCGCAAGTATATCAAGCCGGTGATGCAGCGTATTTTTAGTGAATTACGTGAGCTCAAAGTTCCATTAATTATCTTTGGTGTAGGGGCGAGTCATTTAATCCACGAGTGGAATGAATTACCCGTTGATGTGATTGGTTTAGATTGGCGCTTGTCGATTAGTGAGGCTCGCCATCTAGGTATTACCAAGCCGCTACAAGGAAATTTGGATCCAGCCTTTTTGTTATCTGATTGGGAAATGGCAAAAGAAAAGGCGAAGCAGATTATTGATGAAGGAAAAGCACAACCAGCTCATATCTTTAACCTGGGCCACGGTGTTGTTCCTGAAGTGGATCCAGAACGTTTGAAGCAATTGACGGCTTTTATTCATGAATATTCACAAAGATAAAGGGAAATAGATATAGCAAGACTATGCTAGTTCACCTTAAGCGTTGATGGAATAAACAATAAAATAGCGACAACAATGACAATACATGATAAAAAGCATCTTAATGAATTTAGTAAGAAAGGAATGTTTCTTTATGGCAAAGAAAAAAGTAGGATTATTGGTGATGGCTTATGGCACACCTTATCAAGAAGCGGATATTGAACGATATTATACCGATATTCGCCATGGTCGTAAGCCGACGCAGGAGATGCTCGATGATTTAACGGAGCGATATCGAGCGATTGGCGGAATTTCTCCGCTTGCTCGAATTACGCGAGAACAAGCGAAGGCCATTGAACAATACGCCAATCAGATGCAAGATGAAGTAGAGTTCGTTCATTATTTGGGCTTAAAACATATTGAACCGTTTGTGGAAGACGCCGTTGAGCAAATGGCTAAGGATGGTATCACGGAGGCGGTTTCGCTTGTATTAGCACCACATTATTCTACTTTTAGTGTCAAATCTTATAATGGCCGAGCTCAGGAAGAAGCTAAGAAACACCATATTACGATCGAATCGATTGAGAGCTGGTATCTGGCAGATGGATTCATTGGCTACTGGGCAGATGTGATTAAACAAGAATATCAAAAGATTGAGGACAAGGATCGGGCTGTACTGATTGTATCCGCACATAGCTTACCAGAGAAAATTTTGCAAGATGGTGATCCTTATCCAAAACAATTGGAAGCGACAGCTGCACGCATTCAACAAGAGACAGGTATTGAACATGTAGAAATCGGCTGGCAAAGTGAAGGAAATACCCCAGATCCATGGTTGGGACCTGATGTTCAGGATTTAACAAGAGATTTATATGAGCAGAAAGGATATCGCTCTTTTATTTATGCTCCAGTTGGTTTTGTTGCCGACCACTTAGAAGTTCTTTATGATAATGACTATGAGTGTAAGAAGGTCTGTGATGATATCGGAGCTGCTTACTATCGTCCACCGATGCCCAATACCGCACCAGCATTTATTGATACGCTCGCTGAAATAGTCGTGTCTAAATCCAAAAGTGTTGCTACCTCATGAAAAAAATTACGATTATAGGCGGCGGAATAACTGGTTTAACGGCTGCTTACTATCTGGAGAAACAAATCAAAGAGGCACGACTAGACTATCGAGTGGAGCTATTGGAAGCGAGCCAAAAATTGGGCGGTAAGATTCAAACCGAACATCGGGAAGGTTTTACAATTGAACGAGGACCGGATTCCTTTTTAATTCGAAAACAATCGGCGGAAAGACTGGCACGTGATGTAGGAATAGGAGATAAACTTGTGAAGAATGGAACAGGAAAATCCTATATATTAGTGGGGGATAAGCTACATAGTATGCCTCAAGGGTCGCATATGGGCATACCAACACAGGTTAGGCCTTTCCTCCAATCGAGTCTGTTTAGCATGACAGGGAAATTACGGGCTTGTATGGATTTCGTCTTACCAAAAGGAGAAGCAGCAGCAGATCAATCGTTAGGAAAATTCTTTCGCCGTCGTCTTGGTGATGAAGCAGTGGAGAATTTGATTGAGCCATTGTTATCAGGGATTTATGCTGGGGATATTGACGATTTAAGCTTAATGGCTACTTTTCCAAATTTCTATCAGTTGGAACAAGAATATGGTAGTTTAATGAAAGGGTTGCGTAAGACGTTACCAGCACCATCCTCGACTCCTGGGAAAAAAGAAAGCAAATTCTACAGTATTCAAGGTGGATTAGAGACGTTTGTGCAGGCGATAGAGGCACAACTTTCCGAGGGTACTGTTCAAACGGGAAGCACCGTGGAAAGCATTGAGAGACAAGGGGAAGCCTATCAATTGCATATGAAAAAAGGTCCTGACAAGACATCTGATATTGTCCTGATCGCTACTCCTTATCCGGTGATGAAAAAAGTATTAAAGTCGTTTGATTTTGCGGATGAATTAACCAATATAAAAGCAACCTCTGTCGCTAATGTAGCCTTGGCTTTTGATCATTCTGCCATTAAAGAAGATATTGATGGTACGGGATTTGTCGTATCTCGAAATAGTAATTACCGTATCACGGCTTGTACATGGACGCATAAAAAATGGCCGGTAAACGTCGCTCCAGAAGGTAAGGCTTTGCTGCGCTGTTATGTTGGACGACCTGGTGATGAAGATATTGTTGATTTATCGGATGAGGCATTGGAAGAGATCGTTTTACATGATTTGAATAAGATTATGAATATCGAAGGGCAGCCGTTGTTTTCCATCGTATCACGCTGGAATGACGCGATGCCGCAATATGGTATTAACCATAAACAAATGGTCGAAGAACTAGAAGACCATTTGGCAGCGGATCTTCCTGGCGTGTTTGTAGCTGGAAGTCCTTATAAAGGGATTGGGCTTCCTGATTGTATAGACCAAGGAGAAGCTGCTGTACAGGATATCTTAGATTTTATGGCAACGGAGACAAAAGGAATTATCTAGCAAATTTATATCGATAAAATACAGAAAAGGGCGGGGAAGTATCCGCTCTTTTTTTATAAGCAAGGAAAGCATAAAATCCTTGGAATGATAGGTCTTGGAATGATTCTGACCTTGAACGAATGGTGGTACCGATAAGATAGATTATGTAAAGTAGTTTGCTTTCTCTAGTGGTGAGTTTGATCGTTTTATCTGTGCAAAGCAAGCGCTGCGGGAATATGCTACGCTTTCCATGGGGCCGGCTTCAGCTAACTAAAAAGAAGAGCACTTTTTAGTGGATCTTCAGCTCGTCCTGGTCCCATAGGAGTCTCCGCATATTCCCTCCGCTAAGTAAAAGTACAACAATGGTTGTTACTGCTAGAATGAAGGGTTCTAGGTGCCTAGACAGTATTGTAGCAAAAGGAGAAAATCGTCAACTTATTTTTCGGATATGTCATGGATCACGCTACAAAATAATTCTTTCATTTATAAAAACCATAATGTATGATCGAATCATTCTCTGAACAAGTTTATCTAGCATGATGATGGTGCCTAGAATCCTACATCCTAGCAGTCATTCGATTGTAGTGCTACTACCCAGAGGAACCTATTTTCGGAGCGCCATCTAGCACTGACAAACAATCAACTTTACCACATGGAATAATGGAACTAGATACTTTACATAATCTATCTTATCGGCAGTTCAGTGGCTACTTTGAGTGGTCGGTAAAGCGCCGGGCGGGGGTTGCTCGGATTTTCTTAGGTGAATATAGCTTTCCAGTGATAATGTTCTTAGGGATATGGAAACGTGTGAGACCATCTACTTTTATTATAAGATAAAAGGGATCAATGGTTGAAGCCTGGGACGTGATCATGAAAAGAGAATTGCCTCTCATGGCAACACAAAAAAGCAGCTAATAAATAGCTGCAGATGCGTGTCTTTCACCTATACCTCTTATGGATTGGATGGGAATGTACATCATCCTAGTGATGGGCAGGATAAAATGGGATGAAGACATCAAGGTATAAGGCAAAAGACAACACAAGTTAGCGGCAAATCATAGTAGCAACATCGCTATGATTATCATCCGCACAATGACACCATTTGACATGCAATCTATCAAACTGTGTTTTTTATTGTATTATAACAAAATGAAAAAATCAAACGTTTGTATTAGTACAATTTCAAATAAATTGAGTTATGATTCTACATCTTTTATACTAAATAAAGAAGGAATCGAAAGGAGATACTTAAATGAAATTTATTGATAATAAAGGAATTACCGATCCACAAGTTAATTTGGCTATAGAAGAATATGTGTTGAAGCATTTCGGTGAAGAGGATACGTATTTATTATTTTACATAAACGGTCCATCCATCATTATTGGGAAAAATCAAAACACGATTGAAGAAATTAACACCGATTATGTAGAAGCAGAAGGAATCAAAGTAGTGCGGCGTTTGTCTGGCGGTGGCGCAGTTTATCATGATGAAGGTAACTTAAATTTTAGTTTTATTACAAAAGACGACGGAGACAGCTTCCAAAATTTCGCCAAGTTTACTGAACCAGTGGTGGATGCTCTGCGTCAGCTTGGTGTCCCAGCGGAATTAAAAGGTCGTAATGACTTGGTCGCAGACGGTCGTAAAATTTCCGGAAATGCTCAATTTACCACGAAAGGACGTATGTTCAGTCATGGCACCTTGATGTATGATTCAGAAATAGAAAATGTGGTACGTTCCCTTAATGTCAAAACAGAAAAAATAAAATCAAAAGGGATTAAATCGATTCGCAGTCGGGTCGCCAATATCTCGGAATTTGTCGATGAAAAAATATCGGTGAAAGAGCTAAAAGAGCATATTTTACGATATATCTTTGAAGTGGAAAGCCTTGAAGAGGTCCCTCAATATGTATTGACAGAAGAAGATTGGGCTAATATCTATCAATTGTCGGAAGAGCGTTATCAAAAGTGGGAATGGAATTATGGTAAATCACCTGCCTTTAACCTGCAGCGCTCCCATAAATTCGATGGTGGTCTGGTCGATCTTCGCTTAGATGTTCAGAAAGGCATGATTGAGCAATGTACGATTTATGGTGATTTCTTTGGTGTTGGCGATGTGAAGGAGTTAGAATCGTTATTACAAGGAGTTCGTTATGAGCGTCAGGCGATTTCCGAGGCCGTTAAAGATATTGATATTTCTCATTATTTAGGTAAAATAAGTGAAGAAGAGTTTTTAAGTTTGATTTATTAGAAGGAATGGCCTCTTATCTTTGTTCGATAAGGGGCTATTGTTAATTTGCTCAAAATAAAGGTGCAGGAGACGTTTGATGAAAAAAATCATACTTGCTTACACGGTTTATGTCCTCCTTATTTTTGGTTATTTTTATTTCTTTTATCCGTTAGATTCCTTTGGGGACACTCGTTATGGTGCATTGGCCCATGCTTTTTTCTTTGCCATGTGGCCGCTGCAGCTCTTGTTGTTATATGTGTTGCAAACGAAAACAAAGATACTGCAAAGGCTGGACGACATGCCCTCTTTGTTCAGAAAAGCAATCCTCTTTACGACATTGTTAATGGTTTTGGATTACCTGCTCCATTTTCCTTTTCGCCTGGTGTGGTATTGGATTGGGATTCATGAAGGGGTACGAACGCAAACGATTTGGTCTTGGTTAACCGACAGTATATTAAATAGCCTGCTTTTTTGGTTTGCTCTCTCGCTGATTGTATGCGTGGTGCAGTGGATCATCAAGAAATGGCCGGCGTGGTGGGGAATGATCGTATGGGTATTGGCGATACCAGTGGTGCTTTTTATTACGTTTATCCAGCCGATTTGGATTGACCCGTTATTTGATGATTTTTCTCCATTGGAACAGGGAGAACTACGCATGGAAATAGAGGAATTATTGACGGAAGCGGACATCGCGGATGCGACCCTGTTAGTCGTCAACAAAAGCGAGAAAGTTTCTACCTATAATGCCTACGTGAATGGCATTTTTGACCATATGCGGATTGTCCTATGGGATACGACAGTAGCCGGTATGGAAACAGATGAGGTGCTTTATATTATGGCGCATGAGATTGCCCATTATTTATTCCATCATGTCTATTGGGGAGTAGGTTTATATTTGCTAGGCAGTCTGCTTATCTTACTCGCTTTGCAGCAATGGACTAAAAGGTGGCGAAAGACTTATACAATACCTGCCCTGGCCCGGCTTTTGACGATAACAGTTGTGATCTTGATGCTTGCCGGACCGATCGAGTTATCGGTTTCACGATTAATGGAAAAACAGGCAGACGCTTATGCGATTGAGCATACCGATAATCTGGAGCCTGCCTTGGCCAGTTACCAGCAGATGGCCGAACAGTCAAAGGCGGATATTCAGCCTGCTGAATGGATTGCGTTCTTTCGATCGAGCCACCCTTCCTTAGCGGATCGGATGGAAAGCGTACGAGAAGAAATGGATCAACGTGAAACAAAACAGAATAATGATTCGTAACAAAGAGAGAGGTGATGAATATGGATACACTTTATCAAAAAATAACGAAGGCACAGCAAGACAAACGAAAGCTGCAGCGGCTCCAGCAAGAACAAAAAAATCTCACGATTGAGTTAGATTCTTTGGAACAGCAACAAGCAGATTATCATGCCAAACTCCAAGAAGAGAAAGTAGATGTGGAGAAACTAGAATCCGTGAGCTTGACCAATCTATTTTATACATTGATTGGTCAAAAGGAAGATAAATTGGATCAAGAGAAGCAAGATGTTACCAAGGTTCAACTACAGTATCAAGAGGTGCGGGAGTCAGTTGCCGATTTGAAAGAGGATAGGCATCATGTGCAAAGCAAGATTTCGGAGCTAGGCGAGCCGGATTTGCGCTATCAGCAATTGTTAGATGAAAGATATCAGCATTTACTGGATATGGGCCATGAGACAGGTCAACAGGCCTTAACTATTTTGGAGAAACTGGGAGATATGAAGGATGAGCAAACGGAAATAGCGGAAGCCGTGGACGCAGGTATGAAGGTAAGGGAAAAGCTTGCAGAGACGCAGGAGGCCTTATCTAAGGCAAAGAATTGGGGAGCGGCCGATATGATTGGAGGCGGCGCCTTTACCACAGCGATAAAGCATGGTCATATCGATGATGCCAAGCAAGCTTCGCATGATGCACAGCGTTTGCTGCGGAAATTTTCTTATGAATTAAATGATATCGGGCAAAGCTTTCAAGCAGATATGAATATCTCAGGTGGGCTCACTTTTGCCGATTATTTTCTCGATGGATTAATTGTCGACTGGTTTGTCCAGGATAAAATTAATCAATCAGCGGAACAGGTAGATGAAATGTATGGACAAGTAGAACGTACCTTAACCCAACTGGATGAATTGAATCGAGAAATCAACCAGACGATCGCCGATGCGGATAAACAGTGGGAAGAGCTTGTGATTCATGCCCATTAATAGATTTTCTCATCCTCAGTAAGTGTCAGGGTAAAAGGATAGATCATGAGAACAATGAGAGCACTAATGATCAGATAACTGATTGCCCATCTAGCAGGCACATCAAACAAAAGCAGCACCAGAGCCATCGATGGAATGATCGATAAGAAGAAGCTGTATGTTCTTGTCTTTCTGGTGGGGAATTGTTTTTGATGACAAATTGGACAACATAAGCCGTGGTCAAAGGTCACCCAAGCCTTCATAGTCTGCTTCCAATTCCATTTGCTTTGGCACGAGGGACAGGTAGGCATGATGAGGCACTCCTTTTTCCTTATTTTATCAAGTATATGAAAAAAAGAACGAAAAGTCTAATGAAAATGCCGGAATGACGGCAAGTAGGAGGGGTCAATTTGTCGAGTGATGCGTATGGTCATATCGTGATTTTGAATGGACCGCCACGTTCGGGGAAGTCATCGATTGTAGAAGAAATACAAGCCACTTTTCCAGGGGTATGGCTTAATATTGGTGTGGATCATTATATGAAAATGATCCCTCAGCAATTTCAACCAGGCATCGGCTTGCGTCCTGGAGGCGAACGACCGGATTTGGAAGAGACTATTGTGCAAATGTATCAAGGGTTATATCAATCGATTGCTGCCCATAGCCGTCTCGGTTTGAATGTGGTGGTAGACGTTGGTCATCATGATTTTTATTCGCAAAAGCGTGACATCTTTTCATGTTGTCGGGCAATTTTGCAAGGGCTTCCTGTGTTGTTGGTAGGGATTCATTGCCCGATTGATATCATTATGAAGCGCAGGTTAGCTACATGGGGTGCTGGTTATCAAGAAGATGGGACGATCCCATTACCTGTACAGCGCTGGCAGCATGCAGTTCACGACGGACATTCGTATGATGTAGAGATCGATACTTCTGTGTCCAGTCCGGCGCAATCGGCAGCGTTGATTGAGGAAAAGCTTCGGTCTTTATAGTGGTAATCACGCTTTATTCGCGTAATGGCCGCCGATGCTTTACAATAAAGAAAAGAGACAAAAGTGGGGTGCAGGCAAATGAAATATGCCATTTATCAAATGGATGTGATGGTGGCAGATCCTTCAGCCAATCGAGCAAAAATAACAAAGTGGATTGAGGCACAAATGGTGCAAGACAATCCGGATGTACTGGTGCTTCCAGAAATGTGGAATACAGGTTATGCCTTGGATCAATTGGAAGAAATCGCTGACCAAAACGGAGAAATTACGATTCCATTTTTAAGCTCCATGGCTCGCGATTTTCAGGTGAATATTATAGGTGGATCGATTGCCAATCAAAAGGCGAAAGGTATCTATAATACAGCTTATGTCTTCAATCGAGCTGGTGAGCTTATCTATGAATATGACAAGATGCACCTTGTACCCATGTTGGATGAACCGATCTATTTGCAAGGTGGTGAACGCAAGGGACGGGTCTTTGCATTAGATGGTGTCAAGATGGGGCTGGCTATTTGTTATGACCTGCGTTTTCCAGAATTGTTAAGGGACTTGGCCTTACAAAAGGCGGAAGTGATTCATGTCGTGGCACAATGGCCGGCTGCGCGAAAAGATCACTGGCGTTATCTTCTGCATGCACGAGCAATCGAGAATCAATGTTTTATGATGGCAGCCAATAGCAGCGGCAGTTGTAATGACACCCAGTTTGCTGGTGATTCCTTGGTGATTAATCCAGCCGGTGTATTAGTAGAGAAAGGTGCCAGTGAAACAGAAGCTACGATCAAAGCAGCCATCGATCTGGAAGAAGTGGCAACTATGAGAAAAAATATTCCTGTGTTTGACAGCAGGGTACCTGAACTGTATGGAGAGTGAAGTAAATGATCGAGTTTGAATATGCAGCGGCATTAAAACGATTGCCGGAACAATTTTTTGCTCAATTAGTTAAAAAAACGCAAAACTTAATCCAACAAGGGCACGATGTCATTAATCTGGGACAAGGCAATCCCGATTTGCCTACACCCGATTTTATTGTGGAGGCTTTACAGCGGGCTGCCACTCATCGCAAATTTCATAAATATGCCCCTTTTCAAGGATTTCCCTTTTTAAAAGAAGCGATTGCCGATTTTTATCAGCGAGAATATGGGGTAGAGGTGGATCCGAAGACAGAGGTGGCCATTTTATTTGGTTCCAAGACAGGTTTGGTGGAAATAAGCCAATGCCTGTTAAACGCTGGTGATAAAGTGTTAGTTCCTGATCCTGGTTATCCTGATTATATGTCTGGTATTAGCTTAGCGGGTGCTGAAGCGGTTTATATGCCTCTAAAAGCGGAGAGACAATTTCTTCCGAATTATCAGCAAATGGCCGCCACTGATTTAGAGCAGGCCAAGCTAATGTTTTTGAATTACCCCAATAATCCTACGGCAGCTATTGCGACAAAAGCGTTTTTTGATGAAACGATCGAGGTAGCTAAGCGGCATCACATTTGTGTTGTCCATGACTTTGCTTACGGCTCGATTGGGTTTGAAGACAGCAAACCGCAAAGTTTCCTGCAATCAGAAGGTGCAAAAGAGGTTGGGGTGGAGATGTATACCCTTTCGAAGTCGTTTAATATGGCGGGATGGCGTGTTGCCTTTGCAATCGGTAACCCATCAGTAATCAAGGCATTGGAATTGATACAGGATCATTATTATGTCAGCCTTTTTGGTGCCATTCAGATGGCCGCTAAAGAGGCATTAGACCATGGTCAAACAGCCATGGAACAGTTGAATCGAACCTATCGGGAACGCAGGGATACCTTTTTACAGGCAGCTGAAGCGATAGGCTGGAAAGGTGGAACAGCTCAGGGCTCCTTTTTCGTATGGATGCCCGTGCCTAAAGGCTATGGCTCCGAAGCATTTGCTGACTTACTGCTGGAAGAAGCACATGTGGTTGTCGCACCTGGTAATGGTTTTGGTGAAACAGGTGAAGGGTTTGTGCGGATAGGTTTATTGGATGAACCCCACCGATTACAAGAAGCCTGTCAAAGAGTTGGGGCATTATCCGTGTTTTAAATAGAAAGGGAGTATACGATGGGGATTTTCTTTGAGAATGATAAACGCATCAAATATCCGAAGCCAAAAGCTTTGCTGGCGGTTCAATTAATCACTGCCATGGCCATGGTCGGTTTTTTAATCTATGGTATAATACAAGAATTTGATCCGATTTACGTAGGGTTAGCTAATCTGCTTCTTGTCGTGACGTTGATAATAGATAATATCTATTACTATCAAAAAACAAAAGTATGGGATAAAAAATCGTGGCTTGTTATCATTGTATTTGGACTGTTGGCTTTATCGCTATTGTTGTCTGCTTATTAATGGATAATGGCAAACAAGCCGATCTACCTGTTATCCACTCGGCATCATCGTGAATTTTCCCTTGCCTTGTTGTTTTGCTTGATAAAGCCCCTCATCTGCTATTTGCAATAATTTTTTTAATGACTGTTTATTTTGATAATGGACAATGCCAATACTGACTGATATATCGATAGCAGGTGAGAAATCACTCCATTCAGACAAGGAAGCAATGATGGCTTGGGCACAGGTACGAGAAAAAGACTCATTCGGTGACCCAGGCAGTATGATAATAAACTCATCCCCGCCCAAACGGAATAGCCTATCTTGCTCACGCAGGTTCTGCTCTAAGCGGCGGGTTACCTCGATTAAGATTTCGTTCCCAGCAGCATGTCCATAACAATCATTTACCTCTTTAAAACCATCTAAATCAATCGATAGCAAGGTACCTTTGATGGAGGCCTTTTCAAAATACTCGTGCAAATAACGACGGTTGTAGGTTTTGGTCAACATATCTTGTTTGGCTTGTTTTTCTAGTTCCATTAGATGGGCAAAGAGCCGCGAAAACTTTTCTAACACTTCCATCGTGTGATGATCAAATTGCCCGGGCTTGAGGTTGATGGCACATAATGATCCAAATAGGCTTCCATCTTGATAATAAATTGGCACGCCTGCATAAGAGCGGAATGCCAACTGTTTGGTGAATGGCAAGCTCTTGGTTTTGCGATTTGCTGCGGTATTTTTGATCATAACAGGTGCTTTCGTGATAAATACTTGATGACAGTATGTTTCTGATAAGGCAATCGGTTTATTTTCATAAGCTTTTAAGTTGGTATCACCCTGATCGAGAATGCGTAATAAGGTAAAAGTATCTCCGTCGATACGCCCGATATATAGCTGATTATCAGGCAGTGCATTGTTCACAAGTTCCAGCAAGTTATCCAAAGCATTTCCTTCCATAATAACCTCCAGGCTAAATAATAGGAGTTTAAGCGTGGTCATAAAGCATGATATACCCTTATTATAATAGACGAAACAACGGTAAACAATAACTATTCATGGACAAAATCATGCAGGTGCCAACATGAAAAGCGATTCTTTGACAATTTCTTTCGTTTTTAATGCGTTGGAAAGCCAACTTATAGCGAATCATATCTAATGAATAGGAGCTGCTACTATGGAGAAATCATCCCATAACTATAATAAAATGAAAAACTCCAAACTGATCGTGTTGATAGGGGATTGCCGCTTTGAATAGGCTTTTGATTTCTTATTATCTTATTATTTTGTGATGCAGAGTATGGGAAACATGTTGTATCAGAATGGCTTGAGTACCATCAACAGTATAATGACAAGCAAGAGCGCGTTGACAGCGTACTCGACTCGTAATAGTCTGTTCCTCAACTCATGATAATAAGCTGGCGTCTCCGTTAAGGTTTGATCCGCCAGCATCTGTCTGATGGGGGCAGAGATCTTTCGCAAAAGAGTAGCGCCTAAGATAAGCACGAGGAGATACAGGACAAGGCTCGTTAGATACCAGCCTTGTTGAAAAAGAGAAGGGGTTATAACACCTAACAGTAATCCAGACAACAATAATAGAGCTCCTCCGACTTGGATGAAATGATGCAGACGACGCTTGACCGTGAAGGCAAAACGAATATCTGTCATGGTATGGGCATGCTTCACGATGGTTGTCAGCACAAAACCTGGCCCAATCCCGATGATAGCCGATAAAATATGAATCAATATCAGGATGTTGTAGAACGTCATCATTAGGCCCTCCATTAGTAAAGTAATTAACAAATATTTCTGATGTTATGTCTGGACAAACAGGTCGAACCCTAATGCTGTTACGAGTCCGAAGACGAGGGACCAGCCTGCTATACTGATGATGGACCAAGTCATGGTTGCCTGTTTGCTAGCACCTAAGGTCATCCCGATAAAAGCGGCTATGTGAGAACCAATTAAGATGGGCCCCAGTAATAACATACCTGGCAATCCATATTTATCCCAAAGTTTACGAGCTCGTGCGGAACGTTTCGAATTGTTATTTTGTTTTTTCATCAGCCATTGCTTCAATTTATCAAAGCCAATAATTAAAGGGAAGATAGTGATCATATTGCCAATAAAGGCCACTAAAACCACTAGCACAGGGTTTAACCCGGTCACAATCGCTACCGGTATAACCAAAGCGATCTCCAGCCAGGGAATCGCTGCACCTAATAATACAAGCAAGTACTCGATCATATAGAAAATCCTCCTTATGTTCCAATAGATAAAAAAAGAAGGCTATCACCACGGTATGGCAATAGCTCGGGCATTCAGACAATATCTATTATAGCACAAAATCAATTATTCAACACTTACTCACTATATGCAACGAATGCCAACTGACTAGGAAGTAACAGCTACTCGGCTAGTCAAACGATCGCAAAATGTATCACATTTGCTGATATCCCCTTTTTGGGGAGTGAGTTCCACCTTCAGCGTGACCGCTAGGTTGCTTTGGGCATAGAGCATATCACGGAAAAGATCGACAGCACCGCAGAAGCTGGCAAAGAAACTGTCACCAGTGCCAAATACACCAGTTGTTATCTGTTGGACATCTTCATCTTCAAATGCCTCAAATAGCTCTTCCATCTCCATTGGCAGCTCCCCGTTATCCCAAGAATACGTACCGACCGCAATGATGTCATAATCCGTTAGTTGAGCGGGATTAAAATCATCTACGGGGATTAGGTCGGTTACCACGCCGCGTTTTTCCATATGTTCATGAATCATTTCTGCTAATGTCGCTGTATTGCCAGTAACTGATGTATAAATAACTGCAGCCTTCATACAGCAACACCTCCTTTATTATAATTCATCAAATCCATTGGAAGAAGAAACTTTTGTATACGTTCTTGATTTTTGTTCAAAGAAATCTGATTTTGTTTCATTCATCATTTCATCACTAAACACATGAATCCACTGCATAGGATTTTCTTGATCTGGATAATAGTTATCTAAACCAATTTGACGACATCGTTTGTTGGCTAAATATTCGACATAACCATGGAATTCGTCCAGGTCAATCCCTTCGATATCCTTTAGAATGTAATCTGCCCATTCCTTCTCTAGCTCTACCGCTCGATTGATTGTATCATAGGCATACTGGATATTTTCGGGTGTATTTAGTTCTGGATTTTCGGTCAATAAAATACGAACAAACTGTGCGACAAAATAGGCATGCTGCATCTCATCACGCTGAATATAGCTAATCATGGTGCTTGTTTTTAACATTTTTTGCTGCCGTGCAAGATGATAGAAGAAGGCAAAACCAGCGTAAAAATAAATACCCTCCAGATTAATCGAATTAATCGCTAATTCAAATAAACGCTGTGGCGTAGGTTGCTCCCGGAATGCCTCATAACTATCTAAGATTAATTGGTTTCTTTTCTGGACAATTGGATCCTCTTTTGCTTGATTAAACCGTTTGTTTTGCTCGCTGATAGGGACTAAAGAACTCAAAATATAAGAATACGATTCGTTGTGTACCGCTTCTTGTTGTGAGATAACCGCAAAAATTGCCTTAAAGCTGGAATCAGTTACATAGTCCATGACATGTGACATGGTTGGTGTTTGCAAGCTATCTAAAGAAGCAAGTTGTGTATTAATACGTAAGAAAACATTTTTTTCGATATCAGTTAGGTTATCCCATTGCTTGATATCATCTTGCATATTGATTTCTTGTGCCTTCCAAAAGTTCGCCAGTAATGTTTGATATAAGTCATACATTTGTGGATAGGCGATATCATTCCAATTAAGTACACCAGAAGATTCGCCATTGATAATACCAGTTGATTTATTGGGATGAGTTGGATTTAATAGTTTTATTCTGTTTAGGGTTTGATCCACTTGTGTCATGCTACCCATATCCTCCTTTATTACATGCAAGCAGTGAGCCCAGTGTAAACGACTGTGTAAATATTCCGATCCGTTTTGCTTGGTCTCACCGCTTGTGTTTTCAATTGTGTCTCGATCGATTAACTATGACATGCCTCACATTCTTCAATCTCTGTTTGTGATGTGCTTCGGACATAGTAGGTTGTTTTTAATCGATTTTCCCATGCAGCTACGTGTAAGTTTAATAGATCAACGGCTTTGATGTCGTGACGGACATAGAGGTTAAAGCTGATCGCCTGATCAATATGACGCTGTCTCTTCGCGTTTTGTCTGATACTCCATAACTGGTCTAACTCATGACGTGCACGGCGATAATAGTTATAAGTGACGTGATCCAAGTCAGGTGCCGTTACTTTAAATTTAAAGTTTTTCTTCTCTTCGGCATATTCTACGTTATAGATTGGATCAATCCCATCTGTTGAACCGCCGATCTTAGCGGTAGAAGAGTTAGGGGCAACGGCCATTAACCAGCCATTACGCATTCCTTTTTCGGCAACTTGTTGGCGTAACTCTTGCCAACGGTCTGTCGTATAATCACGACGGTCAAAGTAGACGCCAGTTTGCCATTCGGATCCTTCAAATTCGTTGTACGAACCTTTTTCCTGAGCCAATTCCATCGACGCCTTAATCGTATAATAAGCAATGTCCTCATAGACTTTATCCGCATAATTAACAGCTTCCTCTGATTCCCAGTGGATGTTCTCTAGCGCCAATAGGTGGTGCCAGCCGAATGTACCTAAGCCAACTGCCCGGTATTTCTTGTTGGTTGCTTGTGCCTGACCAACAGAAATCGTATTAAGATCAATCACGTTATCCAGCATGCGAACCTGAATAGCGACAAGACGCTCCAAGACTTCTGCGCGAACCGCATTTGCCAAGTTAACAGAAGATAGATTACATACGACAAAATCACCTGGTTTACGGATAATTACGATATTGCCGTCTTCATCTTGATATTCCTTGGTGATGGATGTAGCTGACATGTTTTGTGCAATCTCTGTACATAAATTACTACAATAGATCGATGTTTTACCGATGCCGCGTTTATGTTTATTCGGATTTTGTCGATTGACTTCATCACGATAGAACATATACGGGGTACCTGTCTCTAACTGTGCGACCATGATACGAGCCATAATATCCATGGCGCGATACGTTTTTCTTGGTAATAATGGGTGGTTTACTGCTTCCCAATATTTTTCAGAGAAATATTTCTCGTTTTCTTCGTCATAGAAATCCTCTAGTCCGAGTGGATTACCATCTTCATCTTTCCAGCCCATCGTTTGCTTCACTTGATGTGGGCAGAATGTATGCCATTCACCTACACTCTTGCCTTGCTCATCCCGTTCTTGCAGCTGCTGCATGAATAAATCTGGGATGGACACTCCAGAGAAGATATCGTGTGCTTTACGTCGTTCGTCTCCATTATTCGTTTTTAAATCTAAGAAGCCGTTCATAATATCCTTGTGGAATACGTCGAGATAGATGGCAACGGCTCCTTGGCGTTGTCCTAATTGATCGACACTAACGGCGGTATCATTAACAAGGCGGATCCATGGTACTACTCCAGAAGAATTGCCTTTAAACTTCTTAATGTCGGAGCCTAACGCACGGACTTTGCCGTAATAGATACCAATACCACCACCATCTTTACTAAGGCGGGCAATATCCCAATTGTTTAGATAAATGCCATCAAGCGAGTCGTCTACCGTATCAATGAAACAAGACGATAGTTGTCCATAGCTTTTACCGGCATTGGATAAGGTAGGGGTTGCTACGGTCATATACAGGTTGCTTAAGGCCCAGTATGCTTCCTTTACCAGATCTAGTCGTTTTTCTGGTGCCTCTTTTTGCATAAGTGTCATGGCAATGATCATAAAACGTTCCTGAGGCAGTTCGTAAAGGTTACGTTCATGATCACGTGCCAGATAGCGATCGGCAAGTAAGAATAATCCAATATAGTTGAAGAGCTTATCTCGCTCTGGTTCAATAGCGGTTTGTAAAGAATCTAGTTCTTCTTTGCTGTAAGATGCTAATAAATCCGTTGAGTAGATGCCGATATCTGTCAGAGTATGAACCAATTCATACAGGCTGCCGTATTTTTGCTCGCCATCGTAGCCGCGGTTAGAAGCAGCTTCCCGATATAGGTTATCCAAGTGAAAATGAGCAGCTACAAACGTCCAATCCGGTTGATCCATCGCAATTTGGTTTAACGAGTAGAATAAGGCTTCTTGTGTTGTTTCCTGGTCTGATTTTGTTGTTTGTTCAATGCGTTGCTGAATTTCTTTGGTATCTAAGTCGAATGTTTCCCCAGCTTGTTGTAATGCATTGATGACTGAATGCCTGATACTGTTTGCTTCCGTTGTTGTCATAATTAAAGCCCTCCATATACATAATAAAAGCGCCCGAAAGAGCGATTTATATTTAATAGTGTTATGTAATATTGCTAACCAGCAAATACAATATATTGATGTTTTGAACTCTTTGTTGTCTATATATTGTATTTTAAATGATGCAGGGCATTTTGACAATAAAAAAGTATTTGGATTTGTCATTGTTTTTTATAAAGGTTGATAGGGTGAGGGTTGGTCGAAAAAGATTGAGACTTAAGTAATAGCTTACCGACTTTTTCCGACAGCAATAGAGGTGAAAAATAGACACTGAATTGTTATTATAAGATAAATTGAAGTGAAATGTCAAAGTATATTATGGAAAAAGAAGAGGTGGTTAGATGGCAACAATAGAAGACTTTTTGAAGCTGGACCTAAGATTGGGTACTATTATAGATGCCGATTATTTAGAGGGAGCTAAAAAGCCTGCTATCAAATTAAGAATAGATTTTGGAGAACTTGGTGTAAAACAATCCTCTGCTCAAATTACCAACCGATATTCACCTACACAATTAATAGGGAAACAAATAACGGCAGTAGTTAATTTTCCAGTGATACGCATTGCCGGTTTCCGGTCCGAGGTGTTGGTTTTGGGCGGTGTGCCGAGCGATGGGGATGTTATTTTGTTAACGCCCGATCAACCAGTGGAAAATGGTACGAAAATTTTCTGAAATGTGATAGCAGATAGGGATATACAGCTGTAACGAAAAGTTTTCATGAATACCTCCTTATCGGCAGTCACATCTCTTTTGATTAGCAATAAAGAACCAGACAGATTTTGCCCTGTTTTCTTTGACAAATTAGCTGAAAAATATACATTATCCGTGGTGATTATGCTAGAATAAAAGAGGATAATAAAAAGCATTTGAGCTATTATCAGGGAAGTTGAAGAGGAGGCAATCATAGTGAAATTAGGTGCAATTGAAGCTGGTGGAACAAAATTTGTATTAGGTGTAGGAACCGATCAAGGTGATATTCTGGAAAAGGAAATTATTCCAACCGAACATCCCGATATTACGGTCCCGAAGATCATTGCCTTTTTTGAAGGAAAAGGAATTGATCGTTTAGGGGTAGGAGGATTCGGACCAATTGATATTAATAAGCAAAGCGATACATATGGACAACTCCAAAAAACACCCAAACTAGATTGGGTAGATTATCCACTAGGGGCAACGTTAAAGGAAGCGCTCCAGGTTCCAATCGAGATTGATTCTGACGTAAACGTGGCAGCGATGTCAGAGGCGAAGTGGGGGAATGCAACCGATGTTGATACGTGTTTATACATAACCGTGGGGACAGGGATTGGTGCAGGAGCTTACTTCAACGGTCAAACGCTTAAAGGGCTGTCACATCCAGAAATGGGACATATAAGGGTAATCCGCCATCCCGATGATAATTTTGAAGGCGCTTGTCCGTATCATAAAGACTGTCTGGAAGGGCTTGCTGCCGGACCAGCCTTAGAGCAAAGATGGGGTAAAAAAGGGCAGGAATTAGCAGATGATGAGAAAGTATGGGAGATGGAGGCATACTACCTTGCCCAAGCGTTAACCAACTACATTTACATTCTTTCTCCTGAGCGAATTATTATGGGTGGCGGTGTGATGAAACAAGCACAATTATTCCCGTTAATTCGTAAAAATGTCTTGGAAATGCTGAATGGCTATGTCAGCTCTCCTTATTTAACAGAAAAAGAAATCGATCGTTATATAGTCGCTCCAGGCTTAACAGACGAAGCCGGTGTCAAAGGTGCCTTGTATTTGGCGATGGATCGGTAAAAATTCTACAAAACCCTGTCATGAAAATATGGCAGGGTTTTGTGAAGGAATAATGGTCGAACGTGCAATATAATCGCTTACACCCTTTTTATATGCTAAACTAGCTTTATAAAGAATAGAGGAGTGAAAGCATGAAAAAATTAGAACTTGGAAAGAGTGGTTTACAAGTTAGTGAGATTTCATTAGGCTGCATGCGCATGGATCAATTATCCGTTCAAGAGGCTAATCGTGTGATTCAAAATGCCTTGGATTTGAATATTGATATGTTTGACCATGCCGATATCTATGGTAAAGGTCGGTCCGAGGAAATCTTCGCAGAGGCGATTCAGATGTCTCCGTCGGTTCGTGAGCAAATGGTTATTCAAACAAAATGCGGTATTCGAGACGGTTTTTTTGATTTCTCCAAAGAACATATTCTATCTTCTGTAGAGGGAAGTCTAAAACGTCTAAAAACCGATTATATCGATATTCTGTTATTACATAGACCGGATACCTTAGTTGAGCCCGAAGAAGTGGCAGCGGCCTTTGATGAATTAAAGCAAAGTGGTAAAGTACGTCATTTTGGAGTGAGTAATCATAACCCGTCACAGATCGAATTATTAAAAAAGAATGTCAAACAGGATTTGATTGCGAATCAGTTACAATTAAGCATGATGTTTACTCCGATGATCGATGCTGGCTTAAATGTCAATATGGAGCATGATCCGGCCATTGTGCGTGACGGCGGTATTTTAGATTACAGTCGTTTGCATGATATGACTATTCAGCCATGGTCACCATTCCAGCATGGCTTCTTCGAGGGAGTATTTATCGATCACGAAAAGTTCCCGCAATTAAATGAAAAGTTACAGGAGTTTGCAGATAGGCACCAAGTGACCAAATCGGCGATCGCCATTGCTTGGATCTTACGCCATCCTGCCAATATGCAGCCAATCGTAGGCACGATGAACCAAGAACGATTAACGAATATTGCCAAGGCAACCGAGGTCACTTTAAGCCGTGAAGAATGGTATGAGCTCTATCGCGTAGCGGGCAATAAGTTACCATAAAACAGTTATTCAAAAGTGATAGGCATACGAAAAAAATGCCTAGTTGAAAGCATTATTGAAGCACGAAGACTCACTTAGTTAAGAAGCTTCCTTTTGCAATGAAAGGAAGCTTCTTCGTATAGAAATAGCTATCTTTAAAATGACACGTATTCGTTCGTTTCATGAATTTTAGTGTTATGGAGGTACCAAACATGTTAAAATGATCGATAAAAACGTATGATTAACATGTAAATGAGGTATTGTATGACATTAATCAAAAAGCATAAATATCTCGTCCTCTTCTTATTTTTTCTAATTTTAAGTATTTTCGTTCTTTGGATTAGACCAATGGTTTGGGGACCTTTTGGGTTCGAAAATATGGATGTATCCAATCATCAGGTGGTATCTGAGTCAGAAAATGGGGAATATGCGATTAAGGTATATTATTACCCAGGCCCTACAGCTTATTTCGAGTATACGTACATTGGAGCATTGTATAAGGAGAATGACTTTATGAAAAATATTTTTTGGATTGGACCGAGTGGCAATGATTTTGAGGTAGTATGGTTAAGTGATCAGTCTATTTTGTTAAAAAATCTGAGTGGTGATCCACAGAAAGTGGAGTTGGATGTATTAAAAGATAGCTATGATTTTCGCTGACAAATGCTATTTCTTGTGGGAGTGGAAATAGAAGAGAGGCTACGGTAATCATGTACCATAAACATATCAATAGCAGGTCCAGCAATCAGATCATTCAGAAAGAAAATGATCTGATTTGCATACAAGTACCTTTTTTCAAATCTGTTAAAGACTACGATGAAGTTTCCATATGTTCTTAAAGACTGCGATACAACAGCTTGCTGGTTAATTCAAATAAGGTTTGTTTATACTCGCCGTCGGGTAGTTTTTTTAACGCCTTTAAAGCCTTGATGGTATATTTCTTTGCTAATTGCTGTGCATACTCAATCCCTTTTGTTTCTTCTACGATGGCCATTATTTCCATTAATTCTTCATCGGTTAGCTCCTCTTTTTTGTCTAAATAAGGAGTTAATAATTCAGGTTTTTCCCGCATGGCATAAAGAAGCGGAAGGGTATAGACACCTTGGCGAATGTCCGCTAACTGGGGTTTTCCCATGGTCTTGCGATCCCCAGTGAAATCTAGTATATCGTCGATGATTTGAAAGGCCATTCCAATATAATGCCCCATATTCCAGGCAATCATCGCTTGTCTGCGTGAAGTCTGGCCGGTAATGGCCCCAGAATAACAGCTGACTGCAAACAACTGTGCCGTTTTACCAGATATACGATTCAGATAATCTTTGACACTTGTCACCTGTTGATAACGGGAATGGAGTTGATCTAATTCACCAGTCAAAATTTTCTCCATACTACGAGCATTGAATTCTAGATGAGATAGTGATTTGGCATATTTAGACAAAATCGTAAAGCATACACAAAATAAATAATCACCGGAATAAACAGCAAATTGATTTCCTTGGTGCGTGTGAATCGTTGGTGATCCGTGGCGGGCGTCTGCTTCATCAATCACATCATCATGAACGAGCGTTGCCATGTGCAATGTCTCCAGTGCTGCCGCTACAGCAACCGCTCTTTCTTTTTCCTCCGATGTGGTCCCCCCTATCTGAGCACATAAGAGGGTATAAGCCGGACGCAGCAATTTCCCTCCAGAAGAAAGTAATCCACGGATAATCGCCTCAATTTGTTTATCATGAATGTGCATGTGGGCTGCGATAATCTGTTGGACAGCGCGCAAATCCGTTTTTAATTGCGGATATGATTCCCACATTGGATGAACTTGGATAGTCATCATTATCACCCCTGTTAAATGTTAAAAAGAATAACGTTTTTTATACTCCCATTCTTGCAAACTACGATAATAGTGGAGCTTCTCCACATGATTTAATAGATAATTGGCTACGATACCTACCGCAACCCCTGTCAGAATACCGATAAATGATAAAACAGGTAAGTAGAGCAGTACGGTCCATGTTTGGGCAATCCAGCTGGCGATAGTTAATTGCCCGATGTTGTGCAAGATAGCGCCTGTTACACTGACGCCAATAAGACTAACACGTGATGGACCAAGCTTTTTCACTCCCCACATACCTATAAAACTGAACAAGGCTCCTAATGCGCTGTACATAAAGGAAGAAATCGTTCCTCCCAGTAAAGCAGCCAGGGTAATGCGTATCGTTACGACTTTGGCAACATCTTTGGTGTGCAGGGTGTATAACGCCATACAGGTAATAATGTTGGCTAAACCAAGCTTTGCACCAGGAGCAATCACAAAGGGGGAAGGAATCGCGCGTTCCAGCAAGCCGATAATCACCGCTTGAGCAGCTAGTAATGCAATATACACAAGGCGCTGGTTATTTGTCATGATCGATCCTCCCCTTCTATTGGAATACATACTTTCTAGGTGTCAACATCCATTTTGTATAAATAACGGAAGATAATGGACACAAAATGATCAGTTATGATCAATGGGGGAGAACCCCCACTGATGTCAGTCTATTGATCATCTTTATAAATCGCTCGTTCCTTACCGTACCAGATGTCACCAGCTTTTTTCTGTAACCAAGGTACAACCCAATAATCTAAACCAATGGAACGTCCGGAACCATTAAGCAAGGCAATGGAGGCAGGAAGTGCCCAAACTTTATCCCAACCTAGCATAGCAGACAGGGTAAACATGGTCAGGAATCCAACACTCGCTACGTTCGCTAACCAAGTAAAGAGACCGAAAACAATCGCAAGTCCCATAAATAATTCAATGAATACAACAACTTTTTGCATAAATACGGCCATCTCAGGTGTTGGTAAGACAAGTTTCATAAACCATTCAAAGATACCAGGCATTTCGCTTAGGATAGGAGTAGCCCATTCTACAGCTCCTTCAGCCGCTTCACTTGCGCCACTAGCAGCCTCAGAGGCACCGCTGTTTGGTGTTTGTAGCCATTCAAACGGCATCCTCACGGTATTACCAGTCAACCAAGAACCTTCACCTAAACCTTGGAATAATTGAGGTATATTTTTGAAACTGGATGTCGCTTCTTCCCAAGTCGCCGCTCCCCAGATTTTCGAACCAGCTTCCACTAACCAAAAGCCACCAACGAACAAGCGTAACGGTAAACTCCATAAGACATTACCGTATCGAGTGGATAGCCCGCGGAAGATATTTCGCTTATCTTTTGTGTGAAAAAACTCATGCATAATATAATGGAACATATAATAGCCGCTTCGAATACCAAAGAAATAGTATAGGTTAACCATGTGTTTCATAAAGTTGGCAAACCAGCCACTGAGACGTAGTCCCATTAAATTAGCGACACCGTATCTTGCCCCTATGGAAACCATTGTGCCGTGATATTTACCGTCATAAGCCTCTTTTTGGCCGTTATCGATCTCGGCAATAATTGATTTAGCTGCAGTTACACCTGTTTGCTCTGCTGCTTCGACAATTTGCGGGGTTGGTTTTCCCTCTTCTTCTTCAAAGTAAGCCAAGTCCCCTATGACATAGACATCTTCCAAATCTTCCGCTTCCATATACTCATTTACTTTTAAGCGACCTGCTCTAGCGCTTGGAATACCATATTCCTCTGTATCCGAGTTTGCTTTGACACCTGCTGTCCATATTAAGGTGTGGGTAGGCAGGGTCTCTCCAGATTCAAATACCACACTGTCCTCTTTTACTTCGACAATTGGTGAATTTTTCAACAGTTTGACGCCTTTTTTATTTAAATAGGCTTCCGCTTTGTCGGCACTTTTGCGGTCCAACATATTCAGAATAGTAGACATTGCTTCTACTACATACAATTGAATATCCTCTTCGTCTAGTTTATTTTCTTTGGCCAGTCGGTATTTCCATTCGATTAATTCCCCAATCATTTCAATGCCAGTAAAACCAGATCCGCAAACGGTAAAAGTTAACATGGCTTGTCGCTTCTCAGGGTCACGCTCTAACGCAGCTCGTTTCACCACATCTTCTAAGTGATGACGAACGCGAACAGCATCCTCCCAAGACCAAAGGGTGAAACCATGCTCTTTTACACCAGGTGTGCCGAAATCATTGGCCTCTCCACCCATTCCTAAAATAAGATAGTCAAATGCATATTCCCCATGTTCAGTATGGATGGTTTTACTATCATGATCCACCTTTGTGACATTGTCTGTGACAAGATTCACTTTTGTACGATTAAATAACCGCCGTAAGTCAAATTGAATAGCAGAAGGCTCCACACGATGTGCAGCTACCTCGTGTAATTCTGTCATCATCGTATGATAGGAATGACGATCAATTAGCGTGATGGTGACTTCATCATTTTTTTTGTACTTTTTCGCTAATTTCTTAGCGGCATGAACACCAGCATAACCTGCCCCAATGATAACAATATTCTTCTTGGTCATTATCTCTCCACTCCTTTACTTAATAAATATCCTTGATCACTTTACTTTGTGAAATTGTGATCAATTACATTGTAACACACTTTGCTCATTTGTCTATAAAAATGATAAAGATTTCACAAATTAAACAAAAATAGAATCATGTTATAGAAAACAGGATCACAGAAAAAACATTGGTATATAACAATATATGCAATATTTTTATAGACATACAGACAAAAACGTTGTACAATTAAAATATAAAGTTTGTGAAATAATTAACAATAAATATAACTAAAACATTGTGAAAAGAATAACTAGTTTGATGGGGAATGCAATGGATTAGTCAAACGAATAAGAAGGGGTGGATAAACATGTGGAGACAAACGTGGATTTTAGGCATCATTAGTATGTTGATTATGGCAGGATGTTCTAATGGTACTAGTCAAGCAGACGATCAGCGCAGCTTAACCGACAAACCTTATGAAGAAACCGAGTTTTTATTGGGTACTGTGGTAACGGTCAAAATTTATGACGAAGAGAAAGAAGCGGTACTAGACAAAACCTTTGATCGAGTAAGAGAATTGGAAGATAAAATCACGATGAATGAAGATGGCAGTGAGGTCAATGAAATAAATCAGCAAGCTGGGAAGCAGCCTGTTCCAGTATCAGACGATGTATATAGTGTGATTGAGGCAGGGAAGAATTATAGTGAGTTAGCTGACGGTTCCTTTGATATTACGATCGGTCCAATTACCGGTCTTTGGAATATTGGTATGGATAATGCAAGAAAACCAACAGAAGAAGAGATTGATCAGGTATTGCCACTCGTTCATTACGAACAAGTGGCATTAGATCAAGCCGATCAATCGGTTCTGCTTCAAGAAGCGAATATGCTGTTAGACTTAGGGGCGATTGCTAAAGGTTATATTGCTGATGAGATTGTACAGCTTCTGGAAGAGCAGGGTGTGACAACGGCTATTATTGATTTGGGAGGAAATATATACGTGTTGGGTGATCAGCCATCAGGTGGACAGTGGACAGTAGGTATTCAAAATCCTTTTATGGATAGGGGAGAAACGGTTGGTAAGCTGATGACGGTCAATCAATCTATTGTTACTTCAGGGATTTATGAACGCTATTTGGAAGTGGATGGGCAAAGGTATCACCACTTATTAGATCCTAAAACAGGTTATCCATTTGATGGTGAATTAGCCAGTGTTTCAATTATTAGTGATGATTCGATCGACGGTGATGCCTTGTCTACGATTTTGTTCTCAAAAGGTCTCCAAGCAGGAATGGAATTTATCGAGGAGTTTGAGGGTGTAGAGGCAATATTCATTACGAAGGATAAGGAAGTATACACAACAGAAGGGCTAGTTGATCAATTTGAGTTAACGAATGAGGCGTTTAGCCTGGAATAATAGGGGGGAGATTAGGATGAGGGGTACTACATTTTTGAAATTAGTAGAGATTCGTACGAAATTAGCGAGTTTATTTCCATTTTTGATTGGTCTGTTATTTGTGATATATCGTTATGAGGTTATTCAACCAGTCAATACCATCATTTTCTTTTGTGCGATGTTGTTGTTTGATTTGACGACAACGGCGATTAATAATTACATGGATTATAAAAAAGCAGTAAGCGATGACTACCGAGAACAATCTAATGTGATTGGACAAGAGAAAATCCCGGAAAAAGTAGTAGTAGCAACGATTATCACGATGCTGGCTATTGCTTCTTTACTAGGAGTTTGGCTGGTATTTCGTACCGACTTGTTTGTATTAATCATCGGCATGTTATGTTTTGCGATTGGTATTTTTTATACGTTTGGGCCGATTCCGCTGTCTCGTATGCCGCTTGGCGAAGTGTTTTCAGGTGTTACCATGGGGTTTGGTATTACCTTTCTCATTATTTACGTCAATGCATTCGATCAAGGGATTGCCCATTTAGGCTGGAGCGGCCGTATGATTACGTTTGAACTAGATGTCTTATTGATGTTGGAGATTTTTCTCATATCATTACCAGCCGTGTTGACGATTGCTAACATTATGCTGGCCAACAATATTTGTGACTTAGAAGAGGATGTTGCCAACCAGCGTTTTACACTACCTTATTATATTGGCAGAAAAAACGCCTTAAGATTATTCCATTTGCTTTATTTTTTGGCATTTCTCGCTATTTTAGGTGCGGTATTGATACAGGTTTTACCTGCTTATGTCCTGCTGGTATTTCTTGTTTTGTGGCCTATTATGAAAAGTATCAAGTTATTTAAGCAAAGACAAAGCAAATTGGAAACATTCCCATTGTCCTTAAAGAATATGATGCTGGTGAATGGGATGATGACGATTACCTTGCTTGCAGCGGTATTCTTATCATGATAGTTTGATAGAGAAGGGGAGGGGAGTGTGATGGTCATGTCTTGTGTAAAGGTGGAGAATTTGACCTTTCGCTATGATTTGCGTCAAGAGAAACAAACAATTGAAGATGTCTCATTTACGATGGATCCAGGAGAATGGCTAGCTATTGTAGGCCATAATGGTTCAGGAAAGTCAACGATTGCCAGACTGCTAGTCGGTTTGTTAACGCCGGCTCAAGGTCATATTTATATTAACGGAACCGAATTAACAGAAGTGACAAAATGGGAACTTCGTCATCAAATTGGTTTGGTGTTTCAAAATCCGGAAAACCAATTTATCGGTACGACCGTCAAAGACGATGTGGCCTTTGCTTTAGAGAATCTCAATATGCCTTATGAGGAGATGAAGCAAAGGGTCGATCACGCACTAGAAAGGGTTGGGATGACACCTTACGCCAATTATGATCCTTCCCATTTATCAGGCGGGCAAAAACAGCGGGTTGCCATCGCTGGATTACTTGCCTTACACCCGTCGGTCCTTGTCTTAGATGAGGCGATGGTCATGCTAGATCCAGCCAGTAAACAAGAGGTCATGGCTATCCTACATGAATTAAAGGAACACCATCAGCTTGCAATTATTTCGATTACCCATGATATGGATGAAGCTGAAGCTGCAGATCGCATGCTAGTACTCCAACAAGGGAAAGTGGTTGAGACGGGTGAACCTGCCCAAGTGTTTCAATCAGGGGCACAGCTAGAAGTCCCTTTTATTGAACAACTGAGAAGAAAGTTAAAAGAACGAGGTAGCACAATACCGGTTAGCTATATGACAGAAGATGAAATGGTGCGATGGTTATGCAAGTAACATGGGAGCAGGTAACCGCAGATTATCAAGTCGGTCCGATTCGCAGTCCAGAGATTTTAAAGTCTGTCACGGCAACGGTAAAAGAGGGGGCCTTTACAGCGGTGGTAGGTCAGACTGGATCAGGAAAGTCTAGTCTGCTTAAATCGACCAATGGTTTATTGTTGCCGATTCATGGTCGAGTAGGCATAGGTGATTTGGAATTGACCCCTGAAAATAATAAAAAATTACTCAAAGCCGTGCGACGTAAGGTGGGGATGGTTTTTCAATTTCCCGAATCACAACTGTTTGCTGAAACAGTAGAGAAGGATATCATGTTTGCCCCGATGAATTTCGGTTCAACGGAAGCAGAGGCCCGTCGTAATGCCCAAGAAATTATTCAACGATTACAATTAGATGCTTCCGTTCTACAAAAGTCTCCTTTTTCCTTATCGGGTGGCCAGAAACGTTATGTAGCCATTGCCGGGATATTAGCGATGGACCCTGTTATACTGGTGCTGGATGAACCAGGTGCAGGGCTGGATCCAAAGGGAAAAAGAGAAATGATGAAGCTTATTCATAACTGGCATACGGAGCGAGGCTTAACCACCTTATTTGTAACCCATGATATGGATGATGTTGCTTTATATGCGGATCAAGTCATAGTGATGGAAGCGGGAGGGGTTGTCTATCATGGGACCCCAGCTGAGTTATTTACGGATGCAGTGCAGTTAAGAGAATGGGAGTTGGAACTACCCAAGGCACGTCGTCTGCAGTTGAAGATAGAACAAGCGTCGGATATAAAATTATCGCGAACTTGTCTTACCTTAGATGAGCTAACCGATGCATTGATAGAGGCGGGATTAGCATGAATAAGTTAATCTTAGGACGCTATTTTCCTGGAAACTCACTGTTGCACCGGAACGATCCACGTGCCAAGCTGATCGCGGGTATCTCTTTTATTGCTATTTTATTTATAGCGAATAATTGGCAGACATATACGATACTTTGGCTGTTTACATTTTCGATGATGCGTTTATCCGGTGTTTCTTTTCGCGTCTATCTGCGTGGAGTCCGACCTTTAATCTGGCTGATTCTTTTTACCGTCATGTTACAATTGTTATTTACGGCAGGTGGTGAAATTTATTTGGATTGGGGACCTATCACCATTTCATCCTTTGGTTTAATAAATAGTGTTTATATTTTCAGTCGGTTTACCATGATCATTTTTATATCCACAGTGATTACATTAACGACGAAGCCCATTGATTTAACGGATGCGATTAACTATTTACTCCAGCCTTTAGGCAGGTTGAAGTTGCCAGTTAACGAGATATCGCTTATGCTCTCGATATCCTTACGCTTTATCCCCATTGTGTTAGATGAGACGCAGAAGGTAATGGATGCCCAGCGTGCCCGAGGTACAGAGTTTGGTGAAGGTTCCCTTCCACAGCAAATGAAGAAAATTGTACCGATTTTTGTGCCGTTATTTGAAAGTTCGTTACAACGAGCAGAGGATATGGCGAATGCTATGGAGGTTAGGGGTTATCAATCCAACAAGCCTAGATCTTCTTTCCGTCGTTTGAGCTGGCATGGAATCGACACAATCACGCTTCTTGTCATGGTATTATTAACGTTCATTCTGATTCTGCTGCGAACGGGAGGGTGAGTGTGATAACCAAGCGTTCTGCAGTGGTTGGCCGGGGCATTGTCGTGCACCATCTTCAGCTTAACGTGATTTAACGTGCGGTAGTCTAGCTGGAAGTGTCAGTTTATGACGTTTATTCTTCTTTAAGAGGGAGCTTTCTGCTAGAAATGCCGCACGCATAAGAGCACAAAAAACGAGCGACATCATTCGATGGGTTTCCTCTTATTCAATATTTCACAAACTATTCACAAAACTACCGTTCACAACGTTTGATCACATGATATAATTATTGTGAAAGAAATCACATAATGAAATTTATTGGGAGGTAATTCGAATGAGAATCAAGTTATTCGCAACATCTATTTTATTAGTAGGTTTATTAGCTGCATGTGGCTCAAATGGGGAAGATCAAACCGAGGATACTGCAGCAAATGGAAATGGGGAAGAGGATGCAGTTACAACGGCATCTATTGTCAACGAATCAGAGGCTTTTGTAGATGCAGTAGGTGAAGATGGCACATGGATCATTGCCACTTTGGAAGATATTACAGTGGACGAAGATGTCGTAGTCGCTGGTGAATTCCATGACAAAGGTGATGAGGCAAATGATATTTATCGAAAAATTGCGCCTTATACCCAAGATGAGGATCACAACATTACCGATTCTTATACGATCACCGTACCGAGTTTGACCGTTCAGAGCGAAAACTTAAATTTCCAAGGCGGAACACTAGCTGGTGATGTGATTGTAGAAGCCAATGGTTTTACGCTTGATGAGTCAGCGACAATTGATGGTAACCTGCAGTTTGCTAATGAAGATGTCGAAGCTTCTGCAACGATTGATGGTGAAGTGACGGGTGAAATAGAATAAAAAAGAAAGTGGCACACCAACACAGATTGGCCGTGCCACTTTTGTGTGTTCGTTGGACTTCATTACAATCGGTGTTGGCAAGGCTGTGATTTTGAAATAGCAGATCTGATGACGACTAAAATGAGTAAACATCGCGAAAAAATGGTTGTCATTTGGAAAATGACGACCAAAAGGAGTGCAAATCTCAAGATAATGTCCGTCATTTGTATGGACAAAGGAGTAAACTTCTTGCCATGATGACGCATAGTTTTCTCGATCAAGCAAGTCTTCTTACAGATACAACGTCGCTAGAAAAATTCCCAGCATATCTTGATAGATTTGTTCAGATTGGCGAATCGGCAGGGGATTCATTCCTAATCCTAATTCAATCGTGAAACCGGGTTTTTGAAATTCTTGAATAAACCAATCCTTATAACCAGCAAAGCTGTCGACATATTGAACAGACTTATAGCCGCTTACGCGTTGATATTCACTGGCAATGCGGTGTGCGGCGGCTGGTTCTAAGCCTTGATACCCCCAATAAAATTCCTGACCTTGTGTATGTAGAGCGTTCATAATATCAAAAGAATGATGTTGTGCCAAAGCAGACATAGCGATTGCTTCTGGTTCAGTTAATGGCTGGTAGCCTGGGAAATCCCTAAAGCTCGGTGCTGTTGGTTTTCTGGAGGCATCCACTTCCCATAATGCAGCGAATTGATTGTTAAGGTCAACGCCATGGATATTAGCTTTCCAATTGGTGAAATCATGGTTTCCTTGGTTGATGGACAATACATCGTTCTGTTTGTCCTCAGCCGCCTGTGCTCCAAATAATACTAGGTCTACGCCGTCCGGATTGACCATAGGAACAAGTGAAAGCGTATTTTGTACAAAATAAGGTAATAAGTCGAGACCTTTAAGTGGTAGTCGGTTGGTTAATGCAAGCAGGTATTGGTTGATGAACTGCATGATAATAGAAGTAGTAATCCATTCATTGGCATGAAAAGAACCATTGATATGTTTTTTCTGAGATCCCCAACCAATCTGCAGTTCGATCATTTCCTTGTCTAACACACTATGACCAATAATTTTTTTTTGCAAAAAAGGATAAACGGTCAATAAACGGTCTATATCCCGTCGAAATTTTACAAAGGAGTATTGATCTGTATCCGTAATGAGCATGTGTCTTACTCTAACGGGCAGTAAAATCAATTCTCCTTGTTGTAAGGGCTGGGATATCGTCGTTTGGTTAAGCAGTAATATTTGATCAAGCGGGAGTTGGCGCTGTTGGGAAAGGGTCCAGCAAGTATCGCCAGCTTGAATGGTATAAGGGACTGTTGTGTAACCAGGGATGTGCAGTACTTGTCCGGTAGCTAGTGAATCATCGGATAGAGTAGGATTAGAGGCAGCGATTAGTGGTAAGGGCAAGTCAAATAATTGACTGTAATACGAAAACGTATCATGATGACGTACGGTAATCTCCATAACCAATAACCTCCACTTCTTTATTCATAATTAAATATATGAAGGAATGGCAGGTTTCATGAGATAAACAACTCTGGTTGTCAGATTCCCACTTCAAAAAAGGATGCATGGGAGATCAACAGCCAGTAACGGGCCGCTTGGTTTAACTAACCGGAATGAAGTTGCACTTTATTATAAAGCTACGGTATGATGACCATTATTGAGCAATTGTAAATCTTGTGAAAAATTATAAACAGCAGCCTCTAATGGAAGAATTTGCGTATGGGCCTCAATAAAATTATGAATCATCGTCGCAGAAATCACCCGAAGTAAGTGCGAGAAGTAGGTTTTATTTTCAAAAGGTGCTGGTGCCACTTCTAGCTGCAAATGAAAAATGACTTCCGTATCAATAGTAAACACCGACGTGATCGCCTGATGTATGTGACCGTTTAGATTTAACAGAGCTTGTGTTAAAAGGGAGAAATGTTCTCGCTCTTTCAGCAGCCAGGAAAACAAATACTGGCTTGATTGAAAGATATCGCCTCGTTCTTCTCTTAATATTTTCATTAATTGATCAGCTACTTCGGTGATTTGCTGGTCGAACATATAAAAATAGGCATCGGATAAATCAGAAAAATATTGATAAAAACTTCCACGAGGTATTTCGGCAGTCGCTATTATTCGAGCAATGGACGCATTAATGAGCGGATGTTGTGAAAATTCTTTATGCAATGCCTGAACTAGCTTGCGTTTTTTTTCATCAGGTAAATTAAAAAAAGTGTCTTTCGGCATGTTGTGTCACCTCTTTATTTTAGGTACTAGTAAAGGATGTTCAAATGATGTATCGAGTTTCCGCTAATGTCCTGTGGATGTGTGCAAGTCAGCACACCTGTATCTGGGAAAAAAAGATTAATTTGTTCATGTACTAGTAAGTATTATATCGGTAGAATTTATAAAGATTAAATACAATCTCCATAAAAAAATCAGCAATTTCTTTTTATTCCAGTTGAACCTTATTTCATTTGCTGGCAAAATGTGATAAACTATAATAACAACGTTGTTAAACGGAGGTGGCTAACTACTTGACAGAGTTTTTCTTTATTTTTAAAGATGTTATCTTGCCTGTTTTTATATTATTAGCTATTGGCTTTGTTTTACACATGAAATTTCAATTAGATTTAGCTACCTTGGCCAAACTAAATATTTATTTTTTGGTGCCAGGTTTTATCTTTGTCCGATTGTATGAAACATCGTTTGATGGCAAGCTATTCTTTTATGTGTTTGCTTTTTTTGTATTATTGGTGCTATTGCTTTATCTAGCTGCCTTGTTATTAGCAAAGCTTTTACATATTAGCGGAGGCAGAAAAACAACTTTTACCAACAGTGCGATTTTTTTTAATTCAGGTAACTATGGTGTGCCAGTTAATGACCTGGTTTTTCGCGGAGATCCTTATGCCATGTCTATTCAAGTGATTGTTTTAACCTTACAGAATATTTTTCTATTTTCCTATGGTATTTTCTCGTTAAGGGCAGCTCAGGATGGCAAATGGAAGGCGATTTTAGGTTATTTTCGTATGCCAGTTTTATACGCAATGCTTGCCGGCGTATTACTTAATATTGGTAATATCCCGATTCCAGCTTCCATCTGGACGTCAGCAAGTTATATTGCTGACGCAATGGTAGCGCTTGCCTTGATCACATTAGGAGCACAAGTGGCTCGATTAAAGTTTAAGAAGGTCTTGACCAGTGTTTACGTCAGTATTGGTTTGCGTCTTATCGGGGGACCGTTACTTGCCTTCGTGATTATTGCTTATGTCTTTCGGCTAGATGGAATATTAGCACAAGCCCTATTGATTGCCTCTGCTATGCCAACATCTGTAAACAGTGCCGTGATTGCAGAGGAGTACAACAGTCATCCCGATTTGGCGGCACAAACAGTGCTTTATTCTACGATTGTTAGTATGATAACAGTGACGGCAACGGTATATATTGCACAAATCATATTTTAAGAGAGGTGACAGTTCATGGGTATTTTACAGGAGTTAGTTGGGGATATCCCTATTCCACAAGTGGCAAAGGTAAAACAGTATTTTGATAATCAGCAAATAGATGATTTTACAACCGCATTATCCAATCGTTTATATGTAAAAAAGATAGAAAATCAAGTGCAACCAGGAATGGAAATTGCGGTAGCGGTAGGCAGCAGAGGGTTGGATAAACTGGTGGAAATGACAAAGCTTACGATTGATTTCCTTAAAGATCAAGGTGCGAAGCCATTCATCGTACCGTGTATGGGAAGTCACGGAGGAGCAACCGGTCCAGGACAAAAGGCGGTTTTGGAACATCTCGGTATCAGAGAAGAGGTAGTTGGTGCGGAGATCCGTTCTTCTATGGAAGTAGTAAAGATTGATGAATTGGAAAATGGCTTACCGATCTATGTGGATAAATTAGCATCTGAGGCAGATGGTATCGTTGTAATTAATCGTGTGAAACCACATACGGCTTTCCGGGGTCCATTTGAAAGCGGCATTATGAAAATGATTAGTATCGGGTTAGGAAAGCAAAAAGGAGCAGAAGCTTGTCATCAATTAGGTTTTAAGCATATGGCGGAGCATGTCCCAGCAATGGGAAAGATCATTCTGGATAAAATGCCCATCCTGTTTGCTGTTGCTACGGTGGAGAACGCTTTTGATAAGGTAGCGGTTCTGGATGTTCTCTTGCCAGAGGAGATTGAAGACAAAGAACCTGTGCTGCAAGAACAAGCGAAACAATCATTGCCACAAATCATGTTTGACAAAATCGATGTATTGATTATTGATGAAATCGGTAAAAACATTAGTGGTGATGGGATGGACCCAAATATTACTGGAAGATATCCCACTCCATATGCTTATGGCGGACCTGATGTAACGAAGATGGTGGTGCTTGATTTAACCGAAGAAACCGAAGGCAATGCCAATGGGGTAGGAACTGCCGATTTTACGACGCAACGTTTGGTAGATAAGATGGATCGTGAAGCGACTTATGCCAATGGTTTAACTTCTACTGTAGTAGGTCCTACACATATTTCAACTGCCATGCCAAACGATAAAACGGCAGTACAGGCAGCTATTAAGACATGTAATATCTTACATTTTGAAAAAGCAAGAGTCGTTCGTATTAAGAACACCTTGGAAATCGGGGAAATTGAAGTATCAGAGACCATGTTAGATGATGTAGAACAGCACCAAGGCATAGAGAAGCAAACGGATTTCTACACATGGGAATTTGATGAAAAAGGAAATTTCATAAATTAATCAGACGAAATACATTTTTGGAGGGTGATCATATGCATTCATTATTTGATTTATCAGGGAAAGTAGCAGTAATATTAGGAGGAAACAGTACCTTGGGCAGCTCCATGGCGAAAGGTCTAGCAGATCATGGTGCCAAAGTGGCCATCGTCGGCCGCAATATCAAGACAGCCGAAGAAGTGGCGACAGAAATCGCACAAAGTGGGGGAGACGCGAAGGCCTTTCAAGCCGATGTCAGCGATTTAACAACGATTGACCAAGTCATCGATGAGATTGAGACATGGTCAGGTGGTTGGGACATTTTATTAAATGCACCTGGAACAAACAGCACGACACCGTATCTCGAACTAGAAACCGAAGAATGGGATCAGATTATGGGTGTGAATCTAAAAGGGGTTGTTTTTGCCACTCAAGCCTTTGCTAAAAAAATGATCGACCAAGGGCGTCAGGGAAGTATTATTAATATTTCATCGGTTTCGTCGACCACCCCTTTATCAAAAGTTTTTACTTATTCGGCCTCCAAGGCCGCGATAAACAATGTGACACAATATCTGGCGAGGGAATTTGCTCCGCATAACATTAGAGTAAACGCGATTATCCCAGGCTTTTTCCCAGCGGAACAAAATCGCAAAATCTTAAGTGAAGAACGTATTCAGTCGATTATGGGTCATACCCCGTTGAATCGCTTCGGCAATCCAGAAGAATTACAAGGGGCTGCGGTATACCTTGCCTCCGATAAGGCAAGTGGTTATGTGACGGGCGAATTATTACGAGTAGATGGCGGATTTGGCAGCATGACAATTTAGAGGATAAAGGAGAGATCATATGCTAGAGCAAAAGTATCAATCCTTGGTTGCTATTCTCCAAGACATGAAAAAAGTGGTCGTAGCCTTCTCAGGCGGGGTAGACAGCACCTTTTTACTAAAAGTGGCGGTCGATACACTTGGCAAGGAACAGGTCTTAGCAGTGACTGCTGATTCTGAGACATATCCTACTAGCGAACGGATAGAAGCTCAATCATTAGCGGAAAGAATAGGTGCTAATCATCAAGTGATTGAGACAAGTGAATTAGCCATCCCGGGTTATACCGAAAATGATAAAAACCGTTGTTATTTTTGCAAGAACAGTTTATTCGATCATTTGGTCCCCATTATGAAGGAACGAGGATTTGCCAATATTGTGTATGGTGTCATTGCCGATGATATGAGCGAATATCGCCCAGGTATGCGGGCGGCCAAAGAACAAGGAGTTCGAGGTCCGCTCCAAGAGGCAGATTTATATAAAGAAGAGATTCGCGAACTATCGAAGCAAATGGATTTACCGACATGGGATAAACCATCGTTTGCTTGTCTATCCTCTAGAATTGCTTACGGTGAAACCATTACCAAGGAAAAATTAACGAAGGTGGAAAAATCGGAAGCCTTTTTAAAGACTGTTGGGGTTAGACAAGTCAGGGTGCGTACACATGAAAATATTGCGAGAATTGAAGTAGAGCCTCAAGACATGGATAAGATCGTGAAGAATTATACTAGAATAACAGAAAAACTGCAGGAATATGGTTATCAATTTGTTACAATGGATTTAGCAGGATATAAAAGCGGCAGTATGAATAAGGAATTGTCCCATAAAAAACAAGAGGCCATTCTCACGGTGTATAACTAATGGCGAAACAACTGGAACATCCTCTTTTAAGGGGATTCCAGTTGTTGTGTGATGGGGAAGAAGGAGGATTGTATGGAAGAGCTAGTTATTGGTTTAGATATTGGTACAACAAGTGTGAAGGCCGTTGCCTTTGATTTACAAGGAAAAGTAAAGGCGGAGGCAGAGCAATTAATTGATACCTACTACCCGGCGTCTCATTTTGTTGAGCAGAACCCTCAGCAGATTGAGGCGTCTACGAGGGATGTCTTACGACAAGTTTTTCGGGATACCACATCATTCAACGTGGTATCCGTGGGGATATCATGCGCCATGCATTCCTTAATCTGTGTGGATCCATCGGGAAATCCCCTCTCTGATATGCTGATTTGGTCAGATGGCCGAAGCAGTGATCTGGTGCAATCAATGGACGCTAACTTAAAAAAAGAGTTGTATCGGAAAACAGGTACCCCGATCCATCCGATGTCTCCTTTGTTAAAGCTGATGTGGATGAAGGAACAGAGTTACCCAGCCTATCATCAGGCTGCTTATTTTATGTCGATGAAGGAATACCTTTTATTTCAATGGACGAACCAACGTGTAATTGACTACTCGATGGCCTCAGCAACAGGTCTGATGAATATAAAAACGTTAGAGTGGGATGAACAAGTCCTTACATTAGCTGGTGTGGAGAAAACACAATTGGCTGCTATTGTAGAGCCGACAACGGTGATAGAACCGCTCAAGCAAGAAGTAACGGCAGATATTGAATGGCCGGAAGGTATCCCGCTTGTGATAGGTGCGGCCGATGGGCAGTTAGCCAACTTGGGGGATGGAGCTATTCAGCCAGGTGAAGCAGCCGTAACCGTTGGAACCAGTGGTGCGATACGACAATTGATTAATGGACAACACGTCAACGAAAACGGTGAAACGTTCAGCTATGCTTTCACTAAAGATAGCTCCATTATCGGCGGGGCAACAAATAATGGTGGAATTGCTTTACAATGGCTAAAAGATATATTGGAGTTTAAGGGTAGTCATGAGGAATTTTTAGCTGGTGCAGAAACGGTGGAACCTGGCGCTGATGGGCTTTTATTCCTGCCTTATATTAATGGCGAACGTGCACCGGTATGGAATCAACAGGCACGCGGGAATTTCTATGGTTTGAATATGATACATAAACGCCCTCAACTTGTCCGAGCGGTTTTGGAAGGAATTGTATTCAATCTATACCAGATCTCGCAATCAGTGGAAGAGGTTGTGGGGCGTCCAACAGCCATATCGATTAATGGCGGCCTATCCAAATCACCATTGTGGGTGCAAATCTTTGCTGATGTTTTTGGTCAGCCTGTACAAGTGGCGGATACGCATCACGGTGCCGCATGGGGAGCTAGCTGGACGGCGCTTGTTGGAGTTGGCAAGGTGGAATCTTTTGAACAAATTAAAGAAAATATACCGGCCAAACAAACGATTGAGCCTAACCTGGACAATCATCGGGCCTATCAAGCGATTGCCTATAAGTACCGCGCACTAGCCAAGGCAATTGAGCCATTTTTTTAATATAAGGACGAGGGTGAGACGATGCTCGGAGACATTTTACAACAAGTAGCAAATGGAACGATAACGCCAGAAGAGGCAGAACAACGACTAGAGAACTTTGAGGATCTTGGGTTTGCCAAGCTTGATCATCACCGAAAAAAACGTCAAGGATTTCCGGAAGTTATCTTTGGTGAAGGGAAAACGGCTAGTCAATTAATTAATATTTCCCGGGCAATGGTGGCTAAACAGGAAAATATCTTGATTACCAGAGTGGAAGAAAAAAAGGCACAACAAGTAAATGAATCATTACCTTTGTTTGATTATGACCAAGTGAGCAGGACCCTAATCATGCGAAATGACAATAGCTTGCCAGTCACGCAAGGATATATAGCGATCGTTTGTGCTGGAACATCCGATTTGCCAGTCGCGGAAGAGGCGGCCAGGACTGCAGAGGCATTTGGAGCTGAGGTAAGGCGCTTTTATGATGTGGGAGTAGCGGGAATACATCGTTTATTTGCCCATATAGAAGAGATCCAGCAAGCTACGGTCTCCATAGTCGTTGCAGGTATGGAAGGTGCCTTACCCAGCGTGGTAGGCGGCTTGGTAGCACATCCAGTTATCGCTGTGCCGACCAGCGTTGGTTATGGGGCCAATTTTCAAGGGTTGTCTGCTTTATTAACGATGCTCAATTCGTGTGCAGCCGGCATCAGTGTTGTCAATATTGATAATGGTTTTGGCGGTGCCTATAATGCCGTCATGATACACAGAATAGCGAATCAATAGTGTCTTATTCATGAGGAATAGACACTATTTTTGTAAAAAAATGTTGCGACAGTCTAACAAAAAATACTATAGCGTATGGATTCTTATGGATTGAGAAACGAGAATCGCGCTCTCCAGTCCGCGAGCTCACTCTGATGGACCGGTATAGAAAATGCGCCTTCCAGTCCTTAAGAACAAATTCTTGTGGGCCTTGGAACAGGCATTGCTCTTTTAAGCCAATAGACAAACTTTTATATTTTAAATAAATCACTTTTCAGGAATAAGCATAGTGTCAAACATAGCCAAATGATTAAAATCGGTCCATGTATAAGAATTCTATTCCTCGCCATTTTCTTGTTGTTAATTATGGCTTGTATCTGCCATAATGTAAATGGACATGATAGTGAAACCTTTTGGTAAACAACAACGTATAAAAATGGAGAAGGAGTGAAAAGAGATGAGAGAACAACCGAACGTGAGAATCGCCAGAGATGCCATCAAGGCCTGGCAGCTTACAGCGCATTTATTTGCAGTGATCGCACTATTAATTACGATTGCGTACTTTGTCTTAGTATATTTTATAGATGATCTGCCGCTATGGATTGGTTTTGCCGTTGCAGGGGTATCTTTATTGGAATGGGTCTTGACGGCGCAGGTCATTCCTAGACTAAGATGGCGGAGATGGCGCTATCAGATTTATGATCAAGAAATCTACATACAACATGGTATATTAATCGTGACGAGGACGATCGTGCCAATGATCCGCGTACAGCATGTGGACACACAGCAGGGACCGATTTTAAAGAAATACAAATTAGCTACACTAGAAATATCGACGGCGGCAACCACGCATCAAATACCTGCTTTACTAGAATCGGAGGCCTCTGATTTACGAGATCAAATCTCCGAATTAGCAAGGGTGGAACAAGATGATGTCTGAGCCAAAACGATTACATCCAGCAGCCGTCATATTTAATATTATCCAAGCGATTAAGCAGTCCGTCCTTGGTTTATTACCATTGGCTATTGTGATTATTAGTAATGGTGCCCTAATATATCTAGTTATTGGCGCCGTCGTATTGCTAGCCCTAGGTATCTTATTCAGTGTCTTATCTTGGATGCGGTTCACGTATCGGGTCGAAGATGACCAGCTGCTGATTGAAAAAGGGATATTGATCCGTAAGAATCGGACGATATCGAAGCATCGTATCCAGTCGATTGATTTAACACAAAATATCATTCATCGCATCTTTGGCCTGACCAAGGTGCAAATAGAGACTGCTGGGAATGATCCATCCACAGATGCAGCCTTATCTGCTGTTTCGATGGAGGATGGTAAAAGAGTCCATGATCAACTAAAATATAAAAAACAAGAAGCAGAAGGGTCAGAGGACGAGGCGGACCAGGCTAGCCAAGAAGAAGTGGAGAAAGAACAACCCGTCAAAGACTATCCACAGCAGAAGATAACCTTAAAAACATTGTTAGTTGCAGGCTCAACTTCTGCTGGGTTTGGGATTGTTCTTGGTATTTTTGGTCTTGCCTTTTCTCAAGTAGAAAGCCTGATTCCTGATCATGTCTACAATGATGCCGCTAACTGGGTGATCTCCTTAGGGATGCAGTTAATGATTATTTTCGCGGTGATAACGATTTTTGTGCTCTGGTTGTTAAGTATTCTACAGACCGTGCTTAAATATTGGAACTTTACAATTACTCGTTATGACAAAGAATTATTTATTACAAGAGGGTTATTGGAGAAGAAACAGTCAACTATTCCGTTGAACAGAATCCAGGCAGTTGGCTTCAAGGAGTCTATCATTCATCAGCCACTAGGGTTTGTGACGGTCTATGTAGAGATTGCAAGTGGGGAAGCAACGCAAAATCAAGAGATGTATACCGTTATTTTTCCTTTAATTAGAAAAAGTCAGATTACGGAGTTCTTAGCCGCTTTACTGCCAGAATATCACTATTCGGATGAAAAAATGACGCGACTTCCGAAAAAAGCATTACCTTATTATTTGTTTAGATCGGCGATTATCCCATTAATTGCAACGGTAGTGGTAGGTATTTTCTTTTTGAAATTCATTTGGATTCCGGCGATATTTTTCGTTTTAGCTTGCTTATTGGGTGTCGCTATACATCGTACTTGTGGATATCACATAGATAATAGGCAGATAATGGTGCAAAACCGAACTATAGGTAAGGACACGGTTCTTATTCAGCAAAGAAGAATTCAAGCATTTCAACGAAAACAGCATATTCTGCACCGTAAACAAGCCTTGGCTACTATTGATATGGCGGTCTTGAACAAAATATCAGGCAGGCATGTGGTTGTAAAGGAAATGAATGTCGAAAATAGTAACGCAATAGCAGATTGGTACTCGTACCGCAAAGAATAAGGTCTGAAGTCACTTTTGACTCCAGACCTTTTTGGTAAGAGAGCATATAATCTTTGGTATAATAGGACTTGGGATGATTCTGACCTTGAATGAATGGTGGTACCGATAAGATAGATTATGTAAAGTATCTAGTTCCATTATTCCATGTAGTAAAGTTGATTGTTTGTCTGTGCTAGCCAGCGCTCCGGAAATAGGTTCCGCTTTCCGCGAGCTTGGCTCAGCCTCCTCGTCAGCAAAGTTCGCTTCCTGCGGGGTCTTCACACTGCGCTTTTCTCGCAGGAGTCTCCACCTATTTTCTCCGCTGGGTAGCAGGACTACAATCGAATGGCTGCGAGGATGAAGCGTTCCAGACACTATATTTCCGCCAATAAGAAAACCGCATAACCTTTTTCTGAGAACGGTTTGATCCTACGTTTTGACTTTTATATTTGTACCGTGATCCATTACGCAGCCGAAGAATTAGTTGACGTTTTTTTCCTTTTGTAACCATACTGTCTATGTATCAAGAATTCTTCATCCTTGCAGTGATAGATAACCATTGTTGTACCTCTACCTAGCGGAGGGAATATGCGGAGACTCCTGTGGGACCAGGACGAGCTGAAGATCCACTTGTAAAAGTGCTCTTCTTTTGCAAGTTAGCTGAAGCCGGCCCCGCGGAAAGCGCAGCATATTCCCGGAGCGCTTGCTTCTCACAGATAAAACGATCAAACTCATCACTAAGGAAAGTGGGCTACTTTACATCATCTATCTTATCGGCAGTTCATTAATTACTTTGAGTGCCCGGTTTTTCTTATAAGTTAAGAAAGCACAGATTCCCAGGTACAATAGGATTTGGATCCATTTTGAGCTCGAATTAATCGGAATACTGATAAGATGGATGAGGAGAAGGAGCCGTACTATCTCCTCTATGTAGTATGTATTTGGAAGCGCTCTGAAATATTCTCCTCGTATTTGCCTGTACAAAGTTGAATTATTCGAAAAGTAGCTGCCTTTATTTATTCATCAATATATTGACGTTTCATGCTCTAAAGGGTAAAATTTTGCCTAGGGTAAACTTTTGGCGCTAAGCAACATACTATAGAGAACAGAATGTAACAGTGACTAGATGAGGTGAGCAAACAAGTGGTACTCGACGGAAGTCTATTATTTGCATTTAGTTTAACATTAATGGCAGGCCTTGCAACAGGGGTTGGCAGTTTACTAGCCTTTTTCACCTCTAATACCAATACCAAATTTTTATCTTGGGCGCTTGGCTTTTCAGCAGGGGTTATGATTTATGTATCGATGATTGAAATATTTGTGAAGGCCCAGGATTCGCTTGTTGGCGAACTAGGATCTACTACAGGTCAATGGGTGACAGTAGTAAGTTTTTTTGCCGGCATGGTCGTTATTGCTCTTATTGATAAATTCATTCCCAAACAAGGTAATCCACACGAATTGAAGAAAGTAGAAGAGATGCAAAAAAACCCTAACGGAGATGGAGAATTATTGAAAATGGGTACGTTTACTGCTTTGGCGATCGCCATTCATAATTTTCCGGAGGGGATCGCTACCTTTACCGCTGCCTTACAGGATCCAGTATTAGGAATTCCCATTGCAACGGCTATAGCGATCCATAATATTCCAGAAGGCATTGCTGTATCGGTTCCCATTTATTTTTCAACCGGTGATAAAAAGAAGGCCTTTCGTTTGTCCTTTTTATCTGGGTTATCGGAGCCTGTTGGTGCTATTGTTGCCTTTCTCTTTTTAATGCCTTTTCTTAATGACATGATCTTCGGTATTATTTTTGCGGCTGTGGCAGGCATTATGGTGTTTATATCATTGGATGAATTATTACCTGCCGCCAAAAAATATGATCAAACACATACCTCTATCTATGGTTTGATGCTGGGGATGGGCGTAATGGCTCTTAGTCTATTATTGTTTATCTAAACATGTGCTTTAACTGACTCAACGGCGAATCATTTTGACAATGAATACAATTAAGGCAATAATTAATAAGATGTGAATGAACCCACCTGCAATTTTAAAGACAAAGCCGAGTAGCCAAATTAATATCAAAATTCCAATAATTGTCCAAATCAATGCATTCACCTCTTTCCTTTGTTAGCATTAAAATACCCAATATCTAAAATTTTAAACTTTTTTGACAATATCTATTGCAAGGAAGGGGGCTGCTTGTTATAATAATGGACGTGGGTTTGATAAGGAACCTCTTACATATTACATATGCGGGTGTAGTTTAGTGGTAAAACCCCAGCCTTCCAAGCTGATGTCGAGGGTTCGATTCCCTTCACCCGCTCCATACATAGGTGTGAACGTAGTGTTTTGTTTTTAATAAAGCATTACGTTTTTTTCTGTGTTTTTTAATATATTCCCTCAGCTTAAAAAAGTACAATATCTCCACTGCTTCCTCGACTATAACGCTTGCGTCAACCTCTATTAGCTTGTATCCTATGAAATGACGATACTGAAAAGAGGAGTTTTATATTATTATGAGAAAACTACAACAACTCTTACGCAATATGGACGGAAAAAGCTATAAGGCATATAAACAATTACAAGGCAGCTATTCATTTGAACGGTACGAGCTGTTTATGGACTATATTCAGGGAGACCCATTTGCTGCTCCCTCTAAAATCAGAATTCGTATTGGGGAAGCGCAACGTCCGATCAAGAAAACATGGCGCAATAACAAACAACAAAATATTTACGTAGCAGATCGCATAGCACGATCGGTTGCCAAGGCTATCCAGCAGCAGTCTAGCCAAGCAAGAGGATCTGGTAAGAGTGGCCTCGTTCAGATTGATCAACCAGGTCAGGAAATTTTGGAACGAACAGCGGTTCAGATACGCCAAGAGGAGCTAGTTATTTGTTTATCGATCGGACTGCCTGCAAATGGACGGCGCATTAACGGTAAAGAAGCAGAAAAACTGATCTTTACGATTATTCCAGCACTTTTGAAACAGTCGATATTTACGATAACCGATCAGGAATTAGAACGAAGTGCAGAACTTGCCGATCAGCATGTGGCAATCCGCGAGAAAATGGAAGCGAATGATTGGCTTGCTTTTATTGCGGACGGAGCCATCTTGCCAAGGGAAAGCGGTATTAGTAATCGGCCGATGAAGCAAGCCGTTCCCTTTCAAAGCCCGACAGAAAACCAAGTAACGATTGACCTCCCCCATCGTGAGCAGCCTCTAACAGGAATGGTCATGAAAAAAGGGATAAATGTGATTGTCGGGGGAGGCTATCATGGGAAAAGTACGTTACTGCAGGCACTGGAAAGAGGTGTGTATCATCATATTCATGGAGATGGACGTGAGTATGTCCTAACTGATCCGGCCGCTGTTAAAATCCGGGCAGAGGATGGACGTCAGGTTACTTCGGTAAATATATCTCCATTTATTAATGATCTGCCCCATGGCCAAGATACGGTGCGATTTACGACAGAAAACGCAAGTGGCAGTACCTCGCAGGCAACCAATGTCATCGAGGCAGTAGAAGCAGGTGCCCATGCCTTACTTATCGATGAGGATACAAGTGCAACCAATTTCATGATCCGTGACGCGCGCATGCAGGAGCTAGTACATCAAGAGAAAGAGCCGATCACGCCATTTATTGACCGTATTAAGCAGTTGCGTGATCAATTACAGGTATCAACAGTCTTGGTAATGGGCGGATCGGGTGACTATTTCGATGTGGCAGACGAGGTCTGGATGATGGACCAATACCGCATGGTGAATGTAACCAATAAAGCACAAGAGATTGTCGCCAATTATCCGATTTCGCGTCAGCCTATCAGTGACTCTCCGCTAACCGAAATAGGAGAGCGCGTCTTTTTAGCAGATAGTTTCCATTTGTATAAAGGGAGAAAAAAGAAAGTACAAGCAAAGGATCAATCGACTATTTTGCTTGGTACAACCACCGTGCAGCTACAAAATGTAGAACAAATCGTTGACAGTTCACAAACAAGGGCGATAGCAGAAATATTACGGTATTTAGAGGCAAAACAAATCTTAAGACAAAAACGGTCATTACCTGCTTTATTAAATGAAATTGAAGAAACGATGAACAAGGAAGGACTGGCTGCGTTTAGTCCTTTTCCACAGCAACACCCAGGTGATTTGGCACGACCGAGACGATTTGAGATTGCCGCCTGTCTGAATAGGTTGCGCACAGCGAAGGTGCAATAAGTCGAGCAAGCTATCAGGAAAGTTTGTGCTAGGACAGAAAGGAGAGAGTGCCGTGGCATATCAACAATTGAAAGAAGAGCTGATCCAATACAGCAAAGAAATAGGCATCGATCAGATTGGCTTTGCCAGCGCAAGCGCCTTTTCCGAATTAAAGTCCAGGTTACAAGCACAAGAAGAGGCAGGCTACTTGTCAGGATTTGAAAAAGGTACCATCAGAGAGCGAACCGAACCAGACAGATTACTGCCCGAAGCAGAATCAATTATTGCGATTGCATTGGCTTATCCAACCAAACTAAAACATAATGTAAAAAGTGTAAAAGGGGATCGGCGCGGGATGTTTTGTCGTGCCTCATGGGGAACGGATTACCATATCGTGTTGGAAGAAAAGCTCGCTAAGCTGTCCGCTTTTTTGCAGGAAAGAGTTTCTGGTTTTGTGCAGCGATCGATGGTGGATACTGGCGAATTATCTGATCGTGCTGTAGCTGAAAGGGCAGGCATAGGCTTTAGCGCCAAGAACACTTTTATTATTTCACCGGAATTTGGCTCGTATATTTATTTGGGTGAAATGATCACCAATATCCCTTTTTCACCTGACGAGCAAATGGTCGAAGGCTGTGGTAGCTGTACCAAATGTCTAGACGCTTGTCCAACCGGCGCCTTGGTAGAGCCGGGGCGTCTCAATGCTCAGCAGTGTTTGGCTTTCTTGACACAAACGAAAGGTTATCTGCCTGATGAACACAGGGATAAGCTGGGGAATTTTATTTATGGTTATGAAACCTGCCAAGTTGTCTGCCCTTATAACAAAGGAGTGGACTTCCATCATCACGAAGCGTTCGAACCAGATCCCGATTTGGTCAAACCACGTTTACTTGAGTTATTATCTATCTCTAATCGTCAATTCAAGGATAAATTTGGTAGAATGGCAGGTTCGTGGCGAGGTAAAAAACCGCTACAACGCAATGCTATCCTTGCTCTCGCCCATTATAAGGAAACAGAGGCGGTGCCCGAATTGATTCGCTTGATGAAAGACGATCCCAGACCAGTGATTAGAGGCACAGCGGCCTGGGCGCTTGGTAAAATAGGGGAAGTGTCCGGTGTAGAAGCAGTGAAAACAGCGATGACAATAGAAGAAGACACTGAAGTATTAGCAGAAATGAAGAAAGGTTTATCACAGCGCTAACCGCCCTACACAGATCAAGTAGGTGGTTAAACATCCTGATATGTTTCGCCAGCCATCAGTAAGGGATGAAGAAAACTCTAGCTTCACTTTAATAATGTTTCAGAAACTAAAAAAAATGAAGGCGGGGACAATTATGAGTCAGATCTATTATGCCACCTATTCGTCAACAATTGGACCATTAGTATTGCTGCGTTATCAAGGGAAGCTGATTTATGTAAAATATGGAACGATGGAAACGGTAAAAGAACGTTTGACAAAATGGTCTGAGAAGCATCAATTACCCACGACTTTCCAAGAATCAACGGCAGAACTGGAGCCGGTTATTACACAGTTGGATGAATATTTCCAGCAAAAACGTACGACTTTTTCGATCGATTATCGTTTCTATGGCACGACTTTTCAAAAAAAGGTATGGCAGGCATTAGCGTCAAGGGTTGCTTATGGTGCGACTTGTTCTTATCAGGATATCGCTGATTATATTGCTGCACCGAAAGCTGTAAGGGCAGTAGGTGGGGCGAACAACAAGAATCCGATATCGATCATTGTTCCATGCCATCGCGTCATTGGTAAAAATGGTAAGCTGGTAGGTTACGGCGGTGGACTGGATAAAAAAGAATATTTATTGGCCTTGGAACAAGCCGATACAGAAAACAGGTAGACCGTATGTGGCCTACCTGTTTTTATTTATCACTACGCTAAGTGTCCGTAAATTTTCTCGCTGTAAAAGCGCAAAATTGAAATGGTTATGGAAACCAACGGCCACTATATATCCTGATAAGTCTTGCTTTATCGCAGCGCTAACCTTTCATAACCCCACTACTTTTTTGGGTAATTAATTTTCACCTTCAGCAGGATTATCGTCTTGATCAGGGGCTTCTTCTAGGGGCGGTGGTGTTCCGTCATCTTGGTTTCGAACATCCATACAACCCGTTAAACTGCCAATGGCTATGGTAGATATACTTAACATCGCTAACCATCTTTTCATAGGATTAACCTCCTAAATTATACTCTCCTATTCCATACTCTAATCATACATGTTTTAATCACGATAAGCGAGCTAAAACCCCATCCACTTTTACTGGTTCATAACTCATCTTATCTAGTCATATTTATACGATAGTATGGAATAAATTATGGGTAGGGATAAAAAATTTTTGAAGGAGATGAGATAGTGTCGGAATGGAACTTGGTATATCAGTATTGGCAATCCATGTGGGCACACCATTTGCACACCATTTATTCACTTCAGCAACAACGACAAAAACGGTTGAAACAAGTTGATTTATTTGCAAAACAACGACAAGAAAGCAGAAAGAATGGGCAGCAGCAAATCGGCTATCAATTACATACGAAGCTGCTGATCGAAGATAAAGGAACTTATTATCATGAAGAAATCGTACAAGACCGCACCGCCTACTTAGAGAATGGTCATGTAATAGCTGAACAGCCCAATCCAATTAATAAAGGAACAGGGCAGCGGGAGATAGAGGTGACAAGCGATTTTACTCGTTTTTATTATGATCGCAGAGCGGCCGTTCAATATGCAGAACGGTGGTGGAATGGGGCGAATCCAGCCTATCCTTTTTTTGAAGAGGATGATTGTACCAATTATATATCACAATGTCTGAGAGCTGGCGGTATCCCGATGACGGGCATGCCCAATCGTTCGAAAGGATGGTGGTACCAAGATTATCAATGGAGTTACAGCTGGTCTGTTGCCCATTCTTTTCGTTGGTATCTAAGCGGGGCAGTTGCTGGGTGGAATGGAGGTGAGGTCAGTCAAGCGAGCGACCTCTGGCCAGGGGATGTCATTTGTTATGACTTTCAAGGGGATGGCAGGTGGGACCATAATACAATCGTAGTGGCAAAGGATAGCAACAATCAACCGTTAGTGAATGCGCACACCAATAACAGCAGAAATCGATATTGGACCTATGAAGATTCAGCAGCTTGGACACCAGCATGTGAGTATCGTTTTTTTCGAATTAGCGATTGACCATACGTGCAAAAGCCAGCGAGTATGATATAATATGATAGGTTAACAAGCGATAGTTGAGGTGAAGCAGATTGGCAGTACATATCGTATTATATCAACCAGAGATACCAGCTAATACGGGGAATATCGCCAGAACGTGCCTGGCAACCAACGTCCACCTGCATTTAATTCGACCACTCGGGTTTTCAACGGACGATAAAATGTTGCGTCGGGCTGGGCTGGATTATTGGCATGATGTGAAAATAAATTATTATGATTCATTAGAGGAATTATATCAGACTTATCCAGCTGGTAGTTTTTATTATATTGAAAACTTTGGCTCGCATTATTATTCGGATTTTGATTTTAGTAACGCAGAAGGGCAATGGTTCTTTGTATTTGGACGAGAGACAACGGGGATACCAAAAGAATTGCTGGAAGGTAAGGAAGATCATTGTTTGCGTATTCAGATGACGGATAAGGTTCGCTCCTTAAACCTGTCTAATACAGCTGCCATTGTTATTTATGATGTATTAAAACAGCAAGGATTTCCTGGTCTGCATTAAATACGAGAAGCATCCCTCGCCAGTGAGGGATGCTTTTTTACAAAGCGTATCATGTATTGTGTCCTGTCCGTAAAATTGTCTGCATGGCTTCTATATTGGGATAATCACCTGCTTCATATTGTTGGCATACCTTTTCGATGTCATAAGCTACCCGAATATGGCTGGTTTGTAGCTGGTTATCCGTTATATCTGCTACTACATAAGACGCCTTGGTTATACCATCAAAAGGCAATCCAACACTACCAAGGTTCATAATGGTTTTCCCCTCAATAACCCGCTGATAAGCCTTGTGGATATGACCATATACATATAAATCTGCATCTTCATTAGTGGTCAGGCTGTCGATTAATTCATGGTCAGAAAAATGCGGAAGCACCACATCAAATAAGCTATTCGGTGTGGCATGAAAGGCGTGTATTTTTGTACCTTCCGTTGTAAGAATTAGCTCTGTTGGCAGATTACTTAGATAGTTAATGTCATCTTCGCTCAATTGTTTACGGGTCCACTGCTGTTCTTCCTGCATGATCGGAAGCGCTTTTTGCGGAACTTCCCCTTCACGAACCCCTCGAACTACCCACTCGTCCGCATTTCCTTTAATGACATCCGTTTGAAGGGAACGAATCAGTTGAATCGATTTGGCAGGATCCGGACCACGAAAGGCAAGGTCCCCTAATACAACGATTCGGTCCACTTGTTTTTGCTCTATATCTTGAAGTACTGTTTCTAACGCCACTGCATTCCCATGAATATCTGATAAAAATGCTATTCTCATGTTATCCCTCCTATCTCTATCATAAAATATTAAAACGGCGGAAGGCAAAGGTTTTGACGCGGGAAACAGTGGAGACATATAATAGTAAGGTAATCAATTTTATCATTGGAGGGGTAGCATGTTCTCCTATTTTGCGAAAGACTTACCTGTTTTTATGAAGAAAGAACTAGAAGGTTTGTTTGAAAAGTTAACGCCATTGCTTAAAAAGAATGCTAAATATAAAATGTTTGCTTTGCCACTTTTATTTTTTTCAGTCATTAACCTTATTCTGTGGTTGATGATGGATGGTTTAGCATATGGTTTCTTGATTGTTTACGCCTTGATTGCGGCGATAGGTGTTGCCTTATACAAGGAGTCTCGTCACATTAAGAAACAAATTAGAACGATTGAACAGGAACATATGGTAGATCGGATTCAAACAAGTGATGTCATCAATGACTATCAGAAGAAGGATTATATTTCCATAATAAAATCTCAACCTCGATTAAGCTTGCAGACATTTCTGCAATTTTTAACGGAAGAGAATGATCGAAAAAATAGAATGACAGGTTAATGAACGAACGCTATCATCATAGAGCATAGTTAGTGGTGTTATCATGCGTTCATCATAGAAAAACCGGAAGAAGAGCTAACGAATTACCGCCTCCTCTTCCGGTTTTTTTTAAATGACAACTTGTGCGTGCTTGATGTAAACACCTGTCATAGCTATTATTTATTGGTGAATAGTCCAACATTTTATCAAAGCGATTCATATCATTTGAGTGAGTTTGTCACCAGTCAATTTCTCACTTTTTATGTTTATATTCAAAGGTTGTTAAAATGGACCAAAAAAGTGCAAGGCAACACAAAATTTCAATGTGTCCTTTGTAATGGATTTTTCGAACGGAACTCTTTAAGATCAACGCTTAGCGATCACATCATGTATGTGGCTTTCGAAATGAAAGATTATTCAAAAAATTGTACAAATCAATAATTAGGCTTTTTTTACAAGTTTTTATTGTTTATGTAGTTCAAAAGATATATAATTTACTTATACCTTTTGATAAAGGAAGTGTATAAAATGGCATATACAGTTATTGTTGGAGAAGCGCAAACGTTATTCAGGGAAATGATCACAAGCTTTGTCGAAGAGATGGAAGAATTTGAAGTGATTGCTAAATTCGGGGATGGGCAGCAGGTATTAGATTTTATCGAACAGGAACAATCCGAACCATCTTTGGTATTATTGAGCTCACAATTACCGAATTTGCAAGGGTGGGAATGTGTCAAAAGGATCAAGCAGGTGTATCCTGACGCAAAGGCAGTTATATTGTCTACACATGATGATGACTCAACTTTTGAAGCGGCATTGATGGTAGGAGCAGATGGGTATATTTTAAAAGATACAAGCTTAGATCGATTTAAGGAAGCCCTTCGCTTTGTAATTGCCGGAGATTTTATTGCACCACAAACCTTCATTCGTTATTTCTCCAGCCGGTTAAGTGTACTTCGGCAAATGGAACGGGAACAATCCTTTGCCTATATCGAGGATAGGCTTCCTATACAGTCAGATATGACACAACGCGAGAAAAACATCATCCAGCTGATACAAAAGGGCTGGATCAATAAAAAAATTGCCGAAAAACTCAAGGTAAGTGAGGGAACAGTGAAAAAGAGTCTATCCCAGATTTATCAGAAGCTCGGCATAAAAAGCAGGGTAGAATTAATTGAGCTTCTCACGGATTAAAGCTCAAATATCCGCTGGCGATATGTCTTTGGTGAGACATGGTAAGCCTGTTTAAAGACACGATGGAAATAAGAATAGGAGCCAAAGCCACAATTTTGTGCAATATTTTCTAAGGTCATTGTGGTGTACTTCATTTGATTGATGGCGGTTGCGATACGAATGGATTGGGCATATTCAATGATCGTTTGATTGACATATTCTTTAAAAAGATGCACACACCTAGAACTGCTCAAGTTACAATAGTCAGCAATTTGTGCAATCTTGAATCCCTGTTTGGTTGCATTTTCTTCGATATAACGCATCATCTTCGTCACAATATAGGGTCGAGAGATATCGTCTGTCTTCTTATCCAGTGATCTTTCTAACGAGACAAGCAATGCATTGAGTAAATGGTAAGTAAGCTCACTATTTCTCTCTTTTTCGGGTCTTCTTTCTTCAATGATAAGATGCTGCCACAGGTCCAGACTTGAATCATCTGTAGCGATTTTGCTGATAGTTGGACTATTTCGAAATCGCTCAGCCACTTCGTCCCCTTCACAATATAAATGAAAGTCGCCGCTTTGCTGTCCAGCTAAAACGTGTAATTCGTAAGCTTCACCCGGCTTGATTATTAATAAGTCCCCTTTTTCAATCATCTGCTCTTCCTTATCCACGGTGATCTGTGCCTGTCCTTCTATTTGTAAACGAAAAAGATAAGAGGCATAGCGTGATTGGTGATTAGTATGAAATAATTGATCGTGGTAGGAATAACCACAAAAGTCAATGCGCATGATAAACATTCCTTTCCTATAGCCGTGATTAGGTTCGCCATAAACTTATCGCCTGGCATACAACGTTCACTAGCAAAAACCTATCATTGATGATATTAAAAATCCCCTTGTTCTTGAATCGATAAGAATCTAACGGACAAAAAAACGGAGAATCGTGAAATACTGTCCGTAAGAATGAATCTCACGGACAAAAAACCGGAGAATCGCAAAATACTGTCCGTAAGAACGAATCTAACGGACAAAAAACCGGAGAATCGTGAAATACTGTCCGTAAGAATGAATCTCACGGACAAAAAATCGCCGAATCGTGAAATACTGTCCGTAAGAATGGATCTCACGGACAAAAAACCGCTGAATCACAAAATTCTGTCCGTAAGCAACCACAGGCAGACCTTCTGATATTCTCTTAATAAAAGCTTCCTATCAAATAAGCAATTTATAGCTAACTTGCAGAGGATGTTCAAAATCTCTCAATAAGAAAATGTGTCTACCGTTAATCTTATTTTATAGCAAAATTGTTCATGTTTTGATTATATCACTTATGTTCAAATATGCGAATATCCTATATGATAAAAAATAGATTATTTTGCTAATGAAAGGGATAACATTTTTAAAATGGGTTTAATTCTGTTAAAATGCTTATTCAAGACGTTACGCAAATAAGATAACTAAGGAGGAAAAACAATGAAAGTATTAGTATGGAATGAATATCGACATGAACAGAACAACGAAGAAGTAGCCAACATTTATCCAGAAGGAATTCATGGTGCTATTAAAGCTTTCTTGGAAACGGATGATATCGAAGTTGAAACGGCTACCTTAGATGAGCCTAATCATGGAATAACCGAAGAGCGATTGGCAGAGACAGATGTCTTAGTTTGGTGGGGCCATATGGCACATCACGAGGTAGCAGATGAAATTGTAGAAAAAGTACATCAGCGTGTATTAGAGGGAATGGGTTTAATTGTTCTTCACTCTGGGCACTTTTCAAAAATATTCAAAAAATTGATGGGAACTGGCTGTGACTTGAAATGGCGTGAAGCGAATGATACAGAGCGTTTGTGGGTTATCAACCCCTCTCATCCGATTGCTGAGGGAATTGGTGAATATATCGAAATCGAAAATGAGGAAATGTATGGTGAACATTTCGATATCCCAGCGCCAGATGAGCTTGTATTTCTCAGCTGGTTTACTGGTGGAGAAGTATTCCGTTCAGGGTGTACATATCGCAGAGGACATGGGAAGATCTTCTACTTCCGTCCAGGACATGAATCTTATCCAACCTATTATCATGAAGATGTTCAGCGTGTGATTCAAAATGCTGTTCGTTGGGCGAAACCAACAACTAGAACATTCTCTAGCTATGGAAATGCACAACCAATAGAAAAACTTTAATAGATGAAGAGGAGAGGAACAAGCATGAGTAACTTAAAAGTAGCCGTAATTGGCGCAGGGAGTATTGCAGTACACCGGCATTTACCAGAATATCAGTCACGTCAGGGGGTAGATATTGTAGCAGTCTGTGATATTTTAGAAAAGCGAGCACAAGAAGTGGCGGCAGAGTATGGCGCAAAGGCCTATACAGATTATAAAGAAGCAATTACAGACTCTGGTGCTGATCTAGTAAGTGTTTGTCTGCCAAACTATTTACACGCACCGGTTTCCATTTTTGCCTTGGAGCAAGGGAAACACGTACTTTGTGAAAAACCAATGGCTACATCCGATGAAGAAGCCCAACAGATGATTGAAGCAAGTAATAAGTCTGGTAAAAAATTGATGATTGGTCATAATCAGCGATTCGTAGCAAGTCATGAGAAGGCTCGTGAATTGATTGCGAATGGAGATCTTGGCAAGATTTACAGTTTCCGTACCACATTTGGTCATGGCGGCCCAGAAGGCTGGAGTGTAGATGGTGCAGAAAGTTGGTTCTTCCGTAAAAAAGAGGCATTTATTGGTGCGCTGGGAGATTTAGGTGTACACAAAGCAGATGTGATTCGCTATATCTTAGGAGAAGAGATGAAGGAAGTAGCAGCTATGGTGGAATCATCTGCAAAAGAGAATAGCGATGTAGATGATCAAGCTGTGAGTGTACTACGCAGTGAGAATGGTATTATTGGCACCCTTACAGCAAGCTGGGCTTATAAAGGGGGAGAAAATAACGCTACTGTAATTTATGGCGAAAAAGGCAATTTACGTTTAGAAGATGATCCCACTTACAGTTTAATTGCGACCTATACAGACGGTACGCGTGTGAACTATGAACTGGGTCAGATTCAAACCAATGACGGTGGGGGTCAAACGTCCACAGGTGTCATCGATCATTTTGTCGATAGCGTCTTAAATGATACCAAGCCATTAATCGATGGAGAAGAAGGATACAAGTCATTGAAAATTATCTTAGCAGCACTGGAAGCAAATGAAACAAAACAAAATGTGACCATTTCCTAAAGGAGGCCGTTATTTATGAAATTAGGTGTATTTACTGTATTATTTGCAGATAAGAATTTTGAAGATATGTTAGACCATGTAAAAGAAAGCGGCTTAGAAGCTGTTGAAATTGGAACCAGCGGGTACCCTGGGGGCGCTCATTGTGATCTTGATGCATTATTAAACGATGAAGCTAAACGACATGCTTATATGAAGGCTGTATCGGATCGTGGTTTGACCGTTAGCGCCTTTAGCTGTCACGGGAACCCTTTAACACCAGAGAAATCCTTTGCCAAAGAATCAGACGAAGGATTACGCAAAACCATCGAACTAGCTGGTTTAACCGGTGTACCTGTTGTCAATTGTTTCTCTGGTACGCCAGGTGATCAGGAAAACGCCAAGGCTCCAAATTGGCCGACTGCCCCGTGGCCAACAGATTATGCGGATGTCTTGGAATGGCAATGGGAAGAAAAACTAGTGCCGTATTGGAAAGAAATTGCTGAATTAGCAGAAAAGAATAATGTGAAGATTGGGATTGAACTGCATGCAGGTTTCTTAGTACACACTCCTTATACCATGTTAAAACTGCGTGAGAAAACGAGTCCGGCAATTGGTGCTAATTTGGATCCAAGTCATCTCTGGTTCCAGGGGATTGATCCGGTAGCGGCGATCAAAATTTTAGGTGCAGAAGACGCAATTCACCATTTCCATGCAAAAGATACTTATATAGATCAAGATAATGTGAATATGTATGGCCTTACCGACATGCAGCCATATAGTAATATTCAAACAAGGGCATGGAATTTTCGATCGGTAGGTTGTGGGCACAGTTTAGAAGAATGGTCAGATATGATGAGTGCGCTACGAATTGCTGGTTATGATTATGTGGTCAGTATTGAGCATGAAGACCCAATCATGTCAATTAATGAAGGATTTGCAAGAGCCGTAACGAATTTAAAATCTGTTATAATCTCGGAGTCGCCAACAGAGATGTGGTGGGCGTAAGGAAAGGAAGCGTTTATTGATGTCCAAATTAAGAATTGGTTTAATTGGCGCAGGGGGGATTGCAACATCAGTTCACATCCCTGCCTACGAAGCTATTGCAGATAAGGTGGAGATAGTCGCCATCGCGGATGTTGCCTATGATCGAGCAAAACTGATCGCAGAGCGACATCAAATTCCTGCAGTATTCGATAATTATGAAACCATGTTAACAGAAACAGAGATAGACGCTGTGAGTGTCTGTGTTCCAAATAAATTTCATAAGGCAGCCGTGATTAATGCCTTAACAGCTGGTTGTCATGTATTATGCGAAAAGCCGCCAGCCATGAACCAAGAGGAAGCTAAAGAAATGGAAGATACCGCAAGACGTGCGGGCAAACTATTGATGTATGGTTTTCATTACCGCTTTCAATCGGAAACGCAAGCGGCCAAACGTTTTATTGATGCAGGGGAGTTAGGTGACATTTACTCTGGACGTGTGCAAGCGATCCGACGTCGAGGCATTCCAGGCTGGGGAGTCTTTACCAATAAAGAACTTCAAGGTGGCGGACCACTTATTGACATCGGTGTTCACATGCTTGATACAGCCCTATACTTAATGGGATACCCTGAGCCGGCTGTTGTCTTAGGAAAGACACACCAGCAAATAGGTACCAAAAAAGGTGTAGGACTAATGGGTGACTGGGACTACCAAAACTATTCAGTAGAAGATATGGCAATTGGAATGATCACCTTTAACAATGGAGCTTCCTTGGTGCTGGAATCTGCTTTTGCGGCGAATGTTGAGAAGCAGGATACTATGCAAGTTTCCTTAATGGGGAATAAAGGTGGAGCGGACATCTTCCCGTTAAAAATGTATCAGGAGAAACATGATACATTAGTAGATGTTACGCCTGCTTATTTACCAGAGGTTCATGCGCATCAAGTGGAGATACATTCCTTTGTGGCACAATGTCTTAGCGGAAATGTGACCGACCATTACGCCAAACAAGGTACCAATATCCAAAAGATAATCGACGGATTATACCAATCCGCTGAAACTGGAAAGGCTGTATATTTATAAGTACAGCTTTGAGGATAAGATGTAAACAAAATGATCTGATTGACAGGCAGCAGGGGCTTATTCAAGAAGAATAAGCATGCTTGTTGCTGTCAACAGGTAACAAAAAGGAGACGAAATGAATGGGTAAAATTGCGATTCAATTATATTCGGTACGTGAACACACGGCAAATGATTTTTTAGGCACCTTATCCAAACTAGGAAAAATGGGCTATGAAGCCGTCCAATTTGCTGGCTTTTTTGATACCCCAGCAGAAAAACTAAAGCAAGTAATGGATGAAGCTGAATTGGTGGCAGCGGGAAGTCATATGCCATTTGATAGTTTGACTGGTGATCAATTAGAAGATTCTTTAGCATACAATCGCACAATTGGCAATGATTTAATTATTTGTCCGATGTTACCTGAAGAATACAGAAAAGATGAGGGCGCTTATTATCGTGCTGCGGAAGAATTAAATGAAATCGGTCGCAAGTGTAAGGAAGCTGGTTTTACATTTGCCTATCATAATCATGATATGGAATTCTTTGATTTAGGGAATGGCAAACGCGGCTTCGACATTATTTTTGAAGAAACCGATCATGAATATGTCAAAATGGAGCTGGATTGCTACTGGGCAACGCATGCAGGGGTAGATCCATTACAAACGATTAAGGCATATGACGATATCGCGGTTTCCCTACATATTAAGGATATGACTGTCGAAAATGGCGAAAAGCGCAGTATCGAGATTGGCAGAGGCTCTTTAGATATTAAAACGCTTTGGGAGACCGGAGAAGCTGTTGGTGTTGAATGGTATGTTATTGAACAGGAGAAATTTGATGGAGACCCATTAGATAGTGCGCAAGAAAATGTTGTGAAACTAAAGGAATTAATCGGAAGTAATTGATGTTTTTGGTCCCCCCTTTTAGGTAGTAAAAGGGGGATATCTTATGGAATGAATATCCCGACCTTCTCTTTTCAATAAAAGAACTTCTAATGTACAAAGCATAGATAAACATTTCCCGTTAGATTGATTATATGGGTAACATCGAGTCACATTATCCCATTGCGTTTCCTGAAACTATTTGTCAGCTTATTAAACTAGATAGGATAGAAAAGCTGGTAAAATCCGTTCACAGGGCTCGTTAATGGTATAATCCCATCCCTTTCTGTTATGCTAAGAGAGAAGGCTTCTTATGGTTTTATCCACAAAAAATAGGGTATGAAAACAAATAAGAGGTGAGGAATTGGAGGGATTTGTATGTTAGGGAATTTATTCAAAAAGAAAGAAACAAATATGGAAGTCGTATCACCAATGACAGGGGACGTCGTTACTCTAGAAGACGTTCCTGATCAAGTTTTTTCACAGAAAATGATGGGAGAAGGAATCGCTATTGCCCCAGTTAATGGAGAGGTTGTAGCCCCTATTGATGGAGAAGTTGTCGATGTTTTCAGAACGAAACATGCCATTAGTTTGCATGCTAATAATGGGGCAGAAATATTAATTCACATGGGTTTAGAAACGGTTGAATTGGATGGCAAGGGTTTTGAAATCCATGTAACGAATGGACAAAAGGTAAAAAAAGGTGACGATTTGGCCAGCTTTGATTTGGAAAGTGTGACGACAGATGGTTATAAAACCATTACACCGCTGATTGTCTTGAACAGTAAAGAATTTGAACTCACCGATTATGTGTCTGAACAACAAGTTCAAGCAGGTCAAACCCCACTCTTTCAATTAGATAAACAATAAATAGAAGTGCAGACGTCCGTAGATGGACGTTTGCGCTGATCTCATGTCAAAAGTGTAAAAATAACAAAGGGGATGAGACAAATGAGTAATTCGGCCGTGTTGACGGGCTTAAAACAGCTTGAGGTATCGTCTCAGACAACGCCTGAGGTGGCACTTGATGAGGTGATCATTCGAGTGAAAAACTGTGGTGTTTGTGGAACCGATTTACATATATATCATGGTTATCCTGGAAGTGCAGAAGTAGTTCCGCCAAGGGTTTTAGGGCACGAGTTGGCAGGTGAGATTGTTGAGGTTGGAGAAGCGGTAAAAGACTTACAGGTAGGTGACCGCATTTCCGTTGATCCTAATATCTATTGTCATACGTGTGAGTTCTGTAGAAAAGGTTTACCAAATCTTTGTGAAAATCTGCAAGCAATCGGGGTGACCAGGGATGGTGGTATGGCGGAATATTGTGCCGTACCAGCTGCGAACTGCTATCCTATTCCTGATCAGATGACATTTGAAGAAGCAGCATTAGTGGAACCACTTGGCTGTGTACTTCATGGTTACAAAAAATTAACCATCCGTCCAACTGACCATATCTTGATTATTGGTGGAGGTTTTATTGGTCAACTATTTCTTCAACTAGTAAAACAACAGGGAACAGCTAAAATTACCGTCAGCGAACCAATGACGGATAAGCATGATAAGTTAAAGCAATTGGGAGCAACCGACACCATTAGTCCAGATGCCGTATCTGATGCTGCGCCAGCGGATATTGTTATCGAGTGTGTTGGGAGAAAGGATAGTGTAGAAACAGCGATTCAACAAGCAAAAAAAGGTGGACAGGTTTTGTTGTTCGGTGTCGCTTCTCCCGAACTAAAGGCAGAAATTGCACCATTTGAGATTTTTTCTAAGGAATTAAGGATATTTGGTTCTTTTGTAAATCCTTATACACATGAAGACGCCATTCAATTGATCGCAAATAAGCAGGTACAGGTAGAGGGGCTTATTAGTCATCGATTGAAATTAGACGAAGTGCCAGAGTTGTTGCATGATTATGCAAGTTTCCATGTTAGCAAAGCAGTTATAAACTTGGAACAGTAACGAGGCTATTTTATGTTAGTGACGATTGTACTGTTATTGATTTACGCTCTGTCATTTGTATTGATATACCAAATAACAAAGCAAGACAAGGAAGAAGGAATGTCAGTTGTTATCGTTGCCACGACATTACTTGCCCTGATACCAACGGCTGTTATTGCCTTGATAGGTTTTGTGATCTTTGGGTCTACTAGTTTGATCAACCAGTTGTTTTCTTTAGAGATTCCGACTAGTCAATTGATTATGTTAGCGATCGGTATATTGGTCTATTTATTTACGTTGGATAGTATTATAGAAATATTTATTAAGTATATCTTTCGGAAGCCATTGTTGGTTCATTTGATGATGGGTGTGATACGGATTGGATTATTCTACATAGTTAGCGGGATGGTTGGTTTGCCAGATCACATGTCACTTATTTTGGCGGTGGGTGTTTCGGTGATTGTACTATTGTTTGAACGCCTATATGAAATACAAGAAAAAAATAAAGAGAAAGAATAGATGAAAAGCAAGGAAGAGAGTATCATATCTCATCCTTGCTTTTTTTTGTAAGATCAGACAATATAACATTCACGATTTTGTTACATTTATAAGTTCAACTTATATCGTAATAAAGGAACGAGCGGGGTTTTCCTGGTTGTTCTTACAAGATCAAACAATGGGTATGTTTACTTTTATTCAATAAAGATATATTTGATATATTTTTATGTTCAAAAATCGGGAAATGAAAGTAAAATAGAATAAAACATTGATATAAAGGTGTAATGAAGGTATGTCTATTTGATATAATAACATATAAATAAGTTATTGACATAGAAATTAAAATATGTATAATTGATGACAACGGTTACATATGATATATAGTATATAGTTATATCATTTAAGTGGCTGTTTATTTGGCACTTAAAGAAGGGGGGAGGCAGGTTATCGTTTGGTAGGTCCAGGAATTTGATGAAACCAAGGGGGTATAACATTGCGACACTCTATACATGGAAAAATGTTGGTTGTTTTAAGCTGTTTCATTGTCATTATCTTAGTTGCTTGTTCTTCAGATGAGGAAAGTGGTGGAAGTGGGGGAGACGCTAATACCGTAGAGTTCTGGCACCCGATGACTGATACGTCTGGAGAGGCGGTAGAGAAGGTTATTGAAGAGTTTGAAAAGCAAAATTCTGATATTAAAATCGACGCAACCTATGTAGCGAACCAGGGAGAGGGGCAGAATGAAAAGCTGCTCACAGCTATTGCGGGCGGTAACCCTCCTGACGTAGCCTATTTTGATCGATTTGAAGTAGCGGCATGGGCGGCGCAGGGTTCTTTGGAGCCATTGACAGAGTTAGCCGAACAAGATGGTATAAGTCAAGACAACTATTACGATTTTGCATGGGAAGAAGCCAATTATGAGGACGATTTGTATGCGATTCCAACCACGACCGATTCACGATTGCTTTTCTATAATAAAGATCATTTTGAGGAAGTTGGATTAGATCCAGACAGCCCGCCAAGCACAATCGAGGAGTTAGAAGAGGCGGCTGAAAAATTAACGATCAAGGAAGGGAATCGTTTTGAAAGAATCGGTTTTATTCCTTGGTACGGTCAAGGTTGGTTCTACGGCTGGGGCTGGTCATTTGGCGGAGACTTCTACGATCCAGAAACTGGTGAGGTAACGGCAGATGATCCGAAGAACGTCGAAGCATTAGAATGGATGACGGAATTTGGTCAAGAGTACGGTGTGGAAGATATTGCAGGCTTTACCGATTCTCAGGGGAGCGGAGCGATGGATCCATTTGTATCAGGTCAGCTTAGCATGAAAATAGATGGGAATTTTGGTGTAGCTTCACTGGAAAAATTCGCTCCTGATTTGAATTATGGGGTAGCTCCAATTCCGACACCTACAGGTGATAACTTCACCACATGGTCTGGCGGTTGGTCTGTAGTGATGCCAAAGGGAGCGGAAAATCAGGAAGCGGCTTGGGAATTCTTAAAGTTTTTTGGTAGTGAAGAAGGACAAAGAATTTTTAGTGAAACAAGTAGAGATTTTTCTGTTATAGAATCCGTGAATGACTCCTTAGAATATACCGATGACCCAATTTTTGCTGAATTTATCAATATACTTCCAGAATCTAATTCTCGTCCTGTTATGACGGAAGGTTCGCTATATTGGAATTCGCTTGCTGATGCGGTTGAAGCAGCAACTAGAGGCAATGGTACACCGCAAGAGAATTTAGAAAAAGTAACCCAGCAAGTAACGGACGCTTTGGGAGAATAAAATCGTAAAGGAGAAGTTCATCCTTCTCCTTTACCCTTTACATGAAGGAGGTAATACCCATGAAGAATAAAGCGCAGATGGAGGCATCGCTTGGATCGATAAAGAAAAAATCAAAATGGCAAGGCTCATCATTAAATGGTTGGTTATTTGCTTCGCCTTGGGTGATTGGTTTAATCCTGTTTTATGCATTCCCGTTATTCTCTTCTATTTATTTTAGCTTCACTACATACAGCATATTGAGTCCGGGTGAGTTCGTTGGCTTAGGTAATTACAAACAATTATTTAGTGACGGATTATTCTGGCGATCGATTTATAATACCGTCTATTTTGCGGTTTTATTTGTACCTCTGAGTATTATTATCGGGGTAGCGCTGGCAATGCTGTTAAACATGCGGGTGAAAGGAATGGCAGTGTATCGTACCATTTTCTTTCTACCTACATTGGTTCCTCATGTAGCGTTAGCGGTCTTGTGGATGTGGCTGTTAAATCCAGGTTTTGGACTCGTGAATGGGGTGTTGGACGCGATTGGCATTACGGGACCGAACTGGTTAGGCAGTGTGACCTGGTCCAAACCATCGCTTATTTTAATGTCGTTATGGGCAATTGGTCAGCCGGTGATTATTTACCTCGCAGGTCTTGGCGATATTCCGCAAGAATTATATGAGGCAGCCGATGTCGATGGAGCAAGCTGGCTGCAGAAGACGTTCAAGGTAACCTTGCCGTTACTTACCCCGGTTATCTTCTTTAACTTGGTGATGGGAGCGATTGGTGCCTTCCAGCAATTCACTTTACCTTATACGATGACACAAGGACAAGGGACACCAGATAACTCCCTGACCTTCTATGTCATGTATCTGTACGACAATGCCTTTAAATATTTTAAGATGGGGTATGCGTCTGCGATGGCTTGGATTCTGTTTATTGTCATTATGCTCTTAACGGCAGCTATATTTATCTCATCCAAGCGATGGGTGCATTACCAAGGTAAATAAAAAGGGAGGTAGTAGAACATGCAACCAAAAGTCAGGCAAAACGTGTTAAGAACATCTGCTCATGTAGGTCTAGTCGTTGCTTCTGTATTTTTCTTGGTACCGTTTTTGTGGATGGTATCTACTTCTTTGAAGCCGGTAACACAAATATTCACGTATCCACCGGAGTTTATCCCGAATCCTTTTCAATGGAGTAATTATCTCGAAGCGACCGAGTATATCCCATTCTTTAGTTATTTGTCAAATACTGCGGTGATTACCGTGTTCAGTACAATTGGGGTGATCATTTCTTGTCCGTTAGTCGCTTATAGCTTTGCGAAATTAGAATGGAAAGGACGCAATACGATGTTTATCATCACGATTGCCGTCATGATGATTCCTATGCAAGTGACGATGATTCCGCTCTTTCTCTTATTTAATAAAATCGGCTGGGTAGGCACACCATTACCACTAATTGTGCCAGCATTTTTTGGGGTGCCATTCTCGATATTCCTCATGCGGCAATTTTTTATGGGGTTACCGAATACCTTGCGTGATGCGGCGAAGATTGACGGAGCAAGTGAGTTTCGAATTTATTGGCAGATTATGTTGCCACTTGCCAAGCCGGCTGTATTAGCGGTAGGGTTATTTCAATTTATGAATGTTTGGACGGATTTTATTGGTCCCTTACTATACCTGACCGATGAATCGCAGTATACACTGTCGCTGGGGCTGCAGCAATTCCAAAGTCAGAAGGGTACCGAATGGGGCTTAATGATGGCCGTCTCGACGATGATGACTTTACCTATTATTGTGTTATTTTTCTTTATGCAACGTACCTTTATCCAAGGGATTACGTTTAGTGGGATTAAATAATTAAGGAGATGATAGACAATGGATTTTCCAATTGGTATGCGCCTATCGCCGAAGCTTGCAGCAAAAGGACTGGAATATGTCGCTGATTGGGCGGCGAATCAAGGTATGGACGTGATCGATGTTCCGGAGTGGAATCAAACCACCAAAACAATATTTGATAAGTATGGACTCCAGGTAGGATCGATTGATGGTCGAGGAGCAGTTGGTAATACCAAGCTATTAAGTCTGGATGCGGAAAAAAGAAAACAAGCCGTTTCCGATATAATGGAACAGATGTCAGAGGTGGGTGCATTAGGTGGTAAGGTGCTCTTTATGTGCTTAATACCTGAAGATAATCAAACACCGAAAAAACAGAGCTTTGCCTTATGGAAAGAAACCTTTCCAGATATTATCCATCATGCAGAAAAAGAAGATGTCTATATTGCATTAGAAGGGTATCCTGGACCCGCACCGTACTATCCAACAATTGGTTGCACGCCTGAAATGCTAAGAGCGATGTTTCAAGCAATACCTTCCAAACATTTTGGATTAAATTTTGACCCTTCTCACCTTGTTCGATTAGGAATTGATTATATGCGGGTCTTGACGGAGTTCGGAGATCATATTACCTATTGCCACGGCAAGGATACCGAGTTACTGAGAGAGGAATGGTATGAATATGGTGGATTGCCTGCTGTATTTGGGCCCGCATTCGATTTTTCTGAAGGGTCATGGCGCTACACCATTCCAGGTCATGGAGAAGTGAACTGGAGTAAAGTAGCTTCCGGCCTTGAGAAAATAGGCTATAAAGGACCGATTAGTATTGAATTAGAAGATCATAGGTATTGGGGCTCGCTAGAATTAGAAAAACAAGGTATGATAAAAGCAAGGGAACATTTAGTAAACTATTTTAAATGATCCTTTGTATATGAAAATGAGGAGGCTTACATGCATGAAAAGAACAGTTAAAGTGGGGATTGTAGGTTGTGGAGGTATTGCTAATGGCAAGCATATGCCTAGTTTGAGCAAATTGAAACATGTGGAGATGGCTGCATTCTGCGATATCGAAGCAGACCGTGCAGAGAAAGCGGCTCAGGAATATGGAGTGGACGGAGCGAAGGTATACCAAAACTATCAGGATATGCTGCAAGATACGAGTATAGAAGTGATTCATGTTTGTACACCAAATCACGTTCATGCGGAGATTACCGTGGCTGCATTGGAAGCGGATAAGCATGTGATGTGTGAAAAGCCAATGGCCAAGACAACCGAAGAGGCTCAAGAAATGGTCGATGCAGCCAAAAGGACAGGTAAGAAACTGACGATTGGCTATAACAACCGTTTTCGTCAAGATAGTCAATACTTACATAAAGTATGTGAACAAGGGGATCTTGGTGAAGTTTATTTTGCAAAAGCTCATGCAATTAGAAGAAGAGCAGTACCGACTTGGGGTGTGTTTTTAGATGAAGAAAAACAAGGTGGCGGCCCATTAATTGATATTGGAACACATGCCTTAGACCTTACCCTTTGGATGATGGATAATTATAAACCGAAAGTGGTGATGGGTTCTTCTTATCATAAGCTAGGTAAGAAAAAGGATGCAGCGAATGCTTGGGGTCCCTGGGATCCAGAAGAATTTACTGTGGAAGATTCTGCTTTTGGTTTTATCACGATGGAAAATGGCGCGACGATCGTATTGGAATCTAGCTGGGCCTTAAACTCTTTAGAAGTAGATGAGGCAAAATGTTCCTTAAGTGGTACAGAAGGCGGGGCCGATATGAAGGACGGTTTGCGATTAAATGGCGAGAACTTTGGGAAATTATATGAAACCAAGGTGGAACTCAATTCTGGCGGTGTTGCTTTTTACGATGGAAAGGCGGAGACAGATGCCGATTTAGAGGCAAGACTATGGATTGATAATATCATAGAGGATACTGAACCGGTCGTAAAACCAGAAGAAGCCATTGTTGTCACGCAAATTTTGGAAGCAATCTATGAATCGGCAAAAACCGGTAAAGCGGTTTATTTATCATAATTATAGTTGCTCCTAAGCGTCTACTGGATATGATTAGTGAATTTTTAACATTAGATTAGAATTAAAGGGGTTATGACATGAGTGATAAAGCAAAAATTGGAATTATCGGGAGCGGTGGCATTGCTGCCGCTCATGCAAAGGCTTATCTTAGCTTTTCAGATGTGGAAATCGTAGCGGTTGCCGATATCATTCCTGGTAAAGCAGAAGGTTTCATTGAACAATTAGGCATAAAAGGGGCAACTAGTTGTGATAGTGTCGAAGAATTGCTTGCCCTAGACTTAGAAGCAGTTAGTGTTTGTACGCCGAATGTTGCTCATCATGCGACATCTGTGGCAGCTTTAGAGGCTGGGAAACATGTTTTAGTGGAAAAACCACTTGCAGTGACCTTGGACCAGGGTGTGGAAATGGTTAGGACAGCCAAAGCAAACGATAGAATCCTAAGTGTAGGCTTCCAACCTAGATATGATCCAAATATGAAAGCGATAAAAGACTTGATTAACTCTGGTAAGTTAGGGGATGTCTATTATATGCAAGCTGGTGGCGGACGGCGCCGCGGAATGCCTGGAGGAACATTTATTAATAAGGAGTTGGCCGGTGCAGGGGCGATGGCGGATATTGGGTGTTACTCCTTAGATCTTGTCTTAAATGCACTAAATTATCCGAAGCCGCTGACGGTTTCGGCATTTACTTCCAATCTGTTCGGTACCAACCCTACTCATCATCCAGAGGCAGATAAGTTTGAGGTAGAAGATTTTGGTGTGGCCATGGTTCGTTTAGAGGGTGGTAAAGTACTAAACTTCAAGATATCTTGGGCGATGCACATGGATTCGCTAGGTCCTACCTTATTTTTAGGTACAGAGGCAGGCTTGAAATTAACGCCAGCTGGTACCGGACCGTGGAGTGGTGTTTGGGATGGTGGAATCGGTTCGATCGCACTGTTCCATGATTTAGATCATCACCATGTCGAGACCAGTATACCGGTTCAACAGCATACGCTGGATATTTTTACCGAGAAGGTGCGAGATTTTGTAACAGCCGTAAAAGAAGGGAAACCTGCTCCTATACCTGCCGAAGAAATTTTGATCAATCAGGCGATCATTGATGGGATATTGCGTTCAGCCGAGTTAGGAAGGGAAGTAGAGATATCCATACCGGAAATCTAATCATTAACTAAAGGAGTGCTTGTATGGAACTGGATGGTCTAACAGGAAAGGTGCATAAGGTAACCGAGTGGTTAATGGCAATCGTAGTCACCAATTTATTGTGGTTCCTGTTTAATCTGCCAATCGCTTATCTAGGTTTTATGCTGCTAATCGTTGATAATATGCAAGAGATCATTGCCTTGGTGGTATATATTGGGGTATTAACGCCGATTATGTTTTTTCCAGCTACGACTGCTATGTTTGCTGTCTTGCGTTATAAAATACTGTTTCCAGATGAGGACATCGGAATTTTCAAATTATTTTGGAAACATTGGAAGCAGCATTACATTCAAAGTCTGCTTGGTGGAGCTGTTTTGACGTTTGTATGGCTTATTTTAGTCATTGATGGTTACTTTTTTGTAAACCGAGTGCATGAAAACTTTCTCTATCTTTTTATTGTCATTGGTTTTTTTATGTTGGTGATGACCTTGCATTTCTTTTCTGTGACCGTCCATGTGCATACCCAGCTCTTTCAAGGGATGAAAAACGCCTTGATTATAAGCTTGGTTAATCCATTGCTAACCCTTATTCTTGGTCTAGCTAGTCTGGTTATTGTGTACAGCAGCTTTCATGTCAGCACTTTCTTGATTCCTTTTTTCTTAGGTTCACTGATTGCGTATATCTCCTTTTTCGGCTTTCATCGTTTCTTTACCAAAATAATAGATCAACGCTCCCTATCTGCAAAAGGTTAACTGGTGTATTGCTGGTTAACCTTTTTTCGAGTGGCACTTAAATGTTCCTGTATTAATCCAACTAATGCAAGATAAAACCTTTACCAATTTGATTAAACAAGTTAATGATGATCATACACCAATTGAAATCACAAGTGCAAAAAATGGTGATGACGCTGTTCTGGTCAGTAAATGAAGAGACATCAGTGTATCTTACTATTACAGACGTCTAATGGTTTATAGTGTGGATGAAGAACAGAAGGAAATAATTATTTTGTCCGTATATTCACCATACGAAAGAGGACTATAATAAAGAAATACTGAAAAGAGCAGTTGCTATGATGAAGAAATTGTAGCAACTGCTTTTTTTATATTGGAAGCAACATTTCTACTGACAGTTTCTTTAAGCAACCTATATAAGTTGAACTTATAAATGTAACAAAAACGTGTGACAAGCAAGTCTTTGCTTGCTCATATTATTTCCTGATAATACCTTGTTTGATCCATTCGTGTGCATAGTCAGACGTACGTAGACCGAAATTTGGACCGCTTCTTTCACCTGCTGTTTGTTTTTTCTAGTGGAAAATGTCGAAATTTTTCATTAGGCTTCGATTTTTTTGATATAATAGTATATTAATGCAGTAAAAGTACATCGTGGATCTTGAGGTGATATTAATGGGAGCATTGTATGAACAAGTATATGAATCACTAAAGCAAGATATCCTTTCTTTAAAGTACAACATTGGCGAAAAGATACCATCGGAGCAAGAGATAGCAGACGCCTTTTCCGTCAGTCGAATAACGAGTAAAAGAGCACTGGAAAAGCTGGTTCAGGAAGGATTTGTTAAGCGGCAGCGGGGGAAGGGCACCTTTGTGCTGAAGACAAACGAGTCTGCTGTAAGGAGTGAAAAAGAGAATAACTCCAAGCCAGTGTTTGGTTTAATCGTACCTAATTTTGACACTAGCTTTGGAATAGGGATCATAGAAGGTATTGAAGAAGCTGCTCATGGTGAATGTTTGATTATGCTCAAACGCTCACTAGGAATACCAGAACGAGAAGAGGATGCGATCAAAGAGCTGTTGGAATACGGGGTAGATGGGCTTATCGTTTTTCCAGCTAAATCTCAGTATTACAGCTCTGAAATTTTGAAAATGATTGTGAATAAATTCCCATTCGTTTTAATCGATCGCAGCTTCCATGGAATTGCGGCACCATCTGTCACAACCGATAATTTTCATGCAGCGAAGAAAGGAATTAACTATTTATTTGATTTAGGGCATGAACAGATTGGGATATTGATTCCTGAAGATTATGAAATAACTACGATCAAGGAACGGTTAAATGGGATTGTTAGTGCCTTTGCAGAGAATAAAGTAAGTGTGAATCGGGCTTATTGGTGTGATACAATTAAGCGAATCTCAGCTACAGAGAAAAGAGATATTGCATTAATGAAGCAGTATCTAGAGGAAAACCCAGATTTGACGGCGCTGATGGCTTTGGAATATAAGATCGCAGTATTAGCCAAAATTGCCGTAGAACAGTTAGGGAAAAAGGTGCCAGAGAATATTTCGATTTTATCATTTGATAGTCCAACCGTAACGAGTAGTCAGTGGCGTTTTACCCATTTGAAACAAAATGAAAGTGAGATTGGCAGACGCGCCTTGCAAATGCTACTGTATATGCAGGAACATGGGCTTGGCTCCGACAAAGAACAAGTGAAGGCAACGTTCCAGGAGGGGAATTCTACTCGATCATTGATTGATACCTCTATTTCCGATGTAGATTTGGAAAAATAATATAAGGGCGGGAGGCTTCCCGCTTTTGTTTTATGCTGCAAATTTATTCCCCTTCATTTTGAGAATAATGGATATCATGGAACGTGTTGTTTATGACACCTTACTTAGTCATGAAACCACCAATTAACCAATAAGTAATTATCTTCCTGTAATAAGAAAAAAATAACCATTCCAATTAATGATTATAACATCTATAATAATGTTTGACTATAAAGAATAACAAAACTAACAAAAAAGGATGAAGGATATGGCTTCAAAAATCACTGTGCAAATGATTGCAGATGCAGCCGGTTATTCTAAGTATGTGGTTTCTAAAACTTTAAATAAGCAACCGGGCGTCAAAGAAAGTACTAGAAATAAGATACTATTTGTTGCGGAACAACTAGGATATTTTAATAATAATCAAGAGAAGAGGGCAGTCACAGCTAGAAACGATGGGTTTGTATTAGTGGTTATGCCAGATCAGCGCTATCAAAATGCAAAGTCTAATTACTGGGGCAAGGTATTTGATGGTATTCTCAGTACATTGGAACAATTGAATTATGGATCTGTTGTTATTTCTAGTAAAGACCATTTGGTGGATAAGATAAAGGGGGATTCATTATTTGGAATAATAACGGTTGGATACATACCTACTGATATGCTGTTGAGTTTAAGTAATCTGTATCCAGTGCCGTTTGTGATGGTGGATCATGAGGATGACATCATTCAGGCGGATCGCATTTTTGTTGATAATTTTCAAGGGATGTATAAATTGACTAAACATGTGCAGATGTTGGGCCATAAGCAAATCTGTTTTATAGGGGATAATGGTTTCGCGCCGAGCTTCTATGACAGATGGTTAGGTTTTAAAGAAGCGTTGGAGGAGCAAGGGATCTTCCATTCTAATCAACGGAATCTTTTAGAGTTGGATTACAATAGTAATGGAATTGAGCAAGAGTTCTTACATCACATCAACCGTTGGGAAGAAGAAAGAAATATACCGACAGCCCTCATGTGCGCAAATGATGAAATGGCTACTAAAATATCGAAGGTTGTAATAGATAAGGGTCTAAGTATTCCTAGTGATATCTCAGTAACAGGATTCGATAACATTGACTATAAGATGAAAAATATACCACCGCTTACCACTGTTCAAGTGCTGAAAGAAGCAATCGGTCAACGAGCAGTTAGTGAATTAATGTGGCGTTTAGAAAATCGTTTTTTTCCAAATGAACGTGTTCAGATCGCTTGTGAGCTTCTTATCAGAAAATCGACAGCAAAACCGAAAAAATAAAACGTTTACACTTCATGATTTTTGTGATAACATCTTTCTTGTAATAACAAATAAAATAACAAAAATAACAAGAAAGGGTGTTAGCATTGAGAAACAAAGTCTTTTTGCTATTAGCTGTATTTGTGCTGCTATTGGCTGTGTTAGTAGCATGTAATAGTAACGAAAGTTCTTCTGAAAGTAATGAAAGCGCTTCAGAATTAACGATGTGGGCATGGCCAGGCTTTGGTTTAGAAGAACTGGCGGCGGAATATGAAGAAGAAACAGGTATAACGATTACGATTCAAGAAGCAGAATATGGAGATGTTCATCAAAATTTAATAACAGCCCTTGCTTCTGGCTCTGGTGCCCCTGATATTTCAGCCGTGGATCAGGGATACCTTGACCAAATGAAGCAAAATCAGGATCAATTTAATAATTTATTTGATTTTGGAGGAGAAGAATTAGAAGGTGTTTATTTAGATGCAAAGTGGGCACAAGCAACTAACGTAGAAGAGGATTTTCTGTTAGGCGTGCCAACAGATGTTGGTCCGATGGTAATGGCTTATCGAGAAGATATATTTGAAGAAGCGGGTTTACCAACTGATCCAGATGAGGTGGCAGCGGCGATTGATTCTTGGGATGCATATGTAGAGGCAGGCAGACAAGTACGAGAAAATACCGACGCTTATATGATTAACCGAACAACGGATTTATATTTAGCTATTTTAGATCAAGCAGAGACGCAGTATTTTACAACAGATGAGGAGTTTATTGGGGATGAAAGCGAGCAGAGCTTGAAAGCCTGGGAGATTGCTTCAGATGCTACTGATATTTCGATGAATATAGAAAGAAGTACTCCTGAGTGGGGAACAGCGCTAGGTAATGGGGAAATTGCCACTGTATTGCTGCCACCATGGATGCTGCAAAATGTAAAAAATGCGGCACCGGATACTGCTGGACAATGGAATATTACCTTTATGCCAGAGGGATCAGGCAACTTCGGTGGTTCATTCTTAACCGTTCCAAAGCAAAGTGAGCACCCACAAGATGCTTATGATTTTGCTAAATGGATCATGGCACCGGAGCAACAATTAAGAATATTTGAGAATGGTGGTCCGTTCCCTTCTACACCAGGGGTATATGATGAGCCAGCTATTCAAAACCTGGAAGATGATTTTGTAAACAGTGATCAATTAGGTGTGTTATATGCGGAAGCGGCTGAAGAAATAGTAGCAGGGTACAAGGGTGTAATGCATGACCCAATTAGTGAGTTATTTCAAGATGCACTGATATCCATTGAAGATGGAAGTGTTTCCGAAGAAGAAGCTTGGAACCAGGCGCTCGAGGAAGCAGAACGCCAGCTAGGTCGTCAATAATTTTTTACTTAGGATAGGGGAGTTACTAGCTTCTCTATCCCTAAATGGAAGGAGGCAATGGTAATGCAAACAGAACAAAGCTTATCGAAACCGATCAAAAAGTATCATCAAAAAATGAGTGAATTAAAATCTGGATATTTGTTTATATCGCCATTTTTTGTTTTGTTTGGTATCTTTGGTGTTTTTCCACTTGTGTTTACGTTATATATATCTTTTCATAAGTGGGATATTTTAGGGACAACGGAGTTTATTGGTCTAACAAACTATATTGGTTTAATTGTAAACGACCCGTTATTTTGGAAATCGGTAGGTAATACCTTTAGTATTTGGGCATTATCCACCATTCCTCAATTAATCATGGCACTGTTCATTGCTTTTTTCTTAAATCAAACATTTTTGAAGTATAAGTCCTTTTTTCGGTTAGCGATCTTTATGCCTAACGTCACTTCTGTCGTAGCAGTAGCCTTGGTTTTCTCCGTGATTTTTGGATCGCAATATGGTTTAGTCAATTATTTATTATCCGTTTTAGGGCTTGATGCGATTAATTGGAGTGGATCATATTTTGGTACACATATTGCGATTGCAGTGATGGTGATGTGGCGCTGGATAGGTTATAATGCCATTATTTATTTAGCGGGGCTTCAAGGAATTCCTAAGGATTTATATGAAGCTGCCACTATTGATGGGGCGAGTAAACTACAACAATTACTACATATAACGGTACCGCTTTTACGCCCAATTATCATCTTTACGGTCGTACAGTCGACCATCGGTGGTATGCAGTTATTTGCAGAACCGTTATTGTTTGGAGAAGGTTCGCAATCTCAGGGGCTAACGATGACTCTCTATTTATATCAAGAAGCATTTAACCGTTTTTCATTTGGTTATGCTGCTGCTATTGCTTGGATGTTATTTTTTATCATCATTATCTTTTCTTTAGTCAATCTTTATCTAACAAGAAAAATTAGTACAACGTAAGAAGGAGGGGAAACCAAGTGAGTCAAGTGGGCGAAAAGAAACTATCACAAATAGTAATGTACACATTTATGTTTGTTTGTTCGATATTGTCAATTTTTCCTTTTTATTGGATGTTTGTCGTCGGTTCCAATACTACTTCTGCCATCAATCATTTTCCGCCAGCTATTATCCCAGGATCAAATTTTTTTGATAATACGCTAGCAGTATTTGATAAGATTCCTTTTTTACAGGTGCTTTGGAATTCGGTGTTTATTTCGGTAGTGGTCACGGTTTCTGTGTTGTTTTTCTGTTCCTTAGCTGGTTTTGCCTTCTCAAAACTGAACTTCAAAGGCAGAGATGGTTTTTTTATTTTCGTGATTGCTACGATGATGATCCCACCACAGTTAAGTTTAATCCCGAATTTTATGATCATGACCAATTTGGGATGGGTAGATGACTTAAAAGCCGTTATTGTTCCAGCTGCCGTGAATGCGTTTGGGGTATTTTGGATGAGGCAATATATATCATCAGCCGTACCTTATGAATTAATCGAAGCAGGCAGGATAGATGGGTGCAGCAATTTTCGGATTTTTCTCAATATCGTCTTACCTGCTGTACGACCAGGATTGGCAACACTAGGTATCTTTACATTTATGGCTACTTGGAACGATTTTCTTTGGCCTTTGGTCGTGTTAAAAGATAGTAGTGTACAAACCTTACAAATCGCATTAAGAACTTTGAATGATGTATATAATACCGATTACTCTCTTATCTTGACCGGGACATTTTTAGCTACCTTGCCTATTTTATTAGTATTTCTTATCTTTAGCAGGCAATTTATTTCTGGATTAACAGAAGGGGCTATCAAATAATCTAATTGATTAGGACGGTATATGATCATGAATAGAACGTTTGTATTTTCAGATTGGCTATGGGAGCTATTACAATTACATCTGTTATGGTTATGGCATATCCTAAAAGGAGCAGTAGTTTTGGGGGTGTTTCCTGCTACAGCGGCACTATATGCGATTGTAAGACACTGGATGTTACATAGACCAACAGAGAAACTCAGTCACCTTTTTAAAACCTATGTTCAAGACAATTATTGGTTAGCCAATAAAATCGGTTACACATTACTTTTTTTGACCGTTATGATGATGCTTAATTTCTTATATGTTCCCCTTTATAGTGAAGTGTTTCGGTTGATAATGTATGCATTGTTGACCTTATTCTCCATTATTTTATTGATTGAGTGGATCTATTTTATTCCGGTGATTATTCATTGGGAGGGGATGGGTCGAAGCTATTTTGTGCTGATATTTCAATTCGGTGTTCAATCATTGAGCGCGTTTCTCTTGCAATTATTATTTGCTGGTATTTTTCTATGGATTGTTTATCTTTTTCCGGCGTTGTTGCTATTGTTTGGTATGATTCCCATAGCATTTCTGCAAATGGCGGTGATCAATCATTTATATGAGCGATTACAGAGTAATTCTAATCATTCATAGAAGGATCATTTAGTAAGAAAAACCGGGCAAAATTCGCCCGGTTCTTTACTGCTACCCAAAGCTAGATATGAACTGCCGATAAGATGGTTTATGTTAAGTAGACCACTTTTGTGGGCAGTTGACTTTGACCGTTTTTTTGTGCTAGGCGAACGCTCCGGGAATATGCTGCGCTTTTACCCGCGGGGCATAAGTCAACAAGCGACTCGAGCAAAGACCACTCTCGCCGTGTTTCCTATACCGTGGGGCCGGCGTCAGCTAACTAAAAAGAAACCCGCTTTTTAGTGGATCTTCAGCACGTCCTGCGATGCACAGGACGTGCAAGTGCAGGCGTTGCAACAAATGGGCTTCGGTGGGGCGAGTAATCGCAGTCCCAGGACGTTGCGATTTTAGCCTGTAAACCATTTTCCAGTCTCCGCATATTCCCTCCGCTAGATAGACGTACAACAATGGTTGTTACTGCAAAAAGGAAGGCTTCTAAGTATATAGATAGTACGTTAACAAAAAGAAACAAACCGTCCACCGATTTTTCGGCATCGCGATAGATCCATGCTACGAAATAATCCTTCTATCTATAAGAATAATAACGAGCAAATCATTCTCTAAAAAGGTGTTGTGGCTAGCTTATTTTGCAGGATGATAGTGCCTCGATTCCTTCATCTAAGCAGTCCATTCGATTGTAGTAGTACTACTACTCAGCGGAGAAAATAAGTGGAGACTCCTGTGGGAAAGCGCAGTGTGAAGCCCCCGCAGGAAGCGGTTTTGGCTGACGAGGCTGAGCGCAAGCCCACGGAACGCGGAACCTATTTTCGGAGCGCCATCTAGCAGAGACAAACACTCAACTTTACTACACGGAATAGATGGACTTGTTACTTAACATCATCCATCTTATCGGTATCGCGATTCGTTCCAGATCAAAAACATTTCAAGTCCTATTATACCAAGGATTATACTTTGCTTATAAATAAAAGACCGAGCATTGACCCGGTCTTTTTACACTAGATGGTACGATACAAGGAACTGATCGATTGCTGTTCGTAGAGGCGAACAATAGCTTCAGCCAAAACAGGTGCAACCGTCAATTGGGTAATGCGGTCGATCTTCTTATCTTCAGAAAGAGGGATCGTATTCGTTACAATTAATTCCTTTAATACAGAATCCGTTATTCTGCCAATTGCATCATCAGAAAGTACGGGATGCGTCGTACAGGCATAAATTGCTTTTGTCCCGTTATTCTTTAATGCCTGTGCACTTGTGGTAATGCGATAGGCTGTGTCAATAATGTCATCAATGATAATCGCCGTCTTATCTTCTACTTCTCCCACTACATCGATATTAGCGGCATGATCACGAGGGCCACGACGGTCAATAATCGCTATGGGGGCCTTAAGACGGTCTGCCAATTGGCGAGCGCGTGATACACTGCTATGGTCAGGAGCAACGACGACAACATCCTCCAATTGTTTGGTTTCTAAGTAACTGCCGATCAGCGGGATAGCTGTAATCGGATCAACAGGAATATCAAAAAAGCCTTGTGCTTGAGGGGCGTGTAAATCAACGGATATAATTTTCGTTGCCCCAGCTTGCTCGATTAAATCGGCAAGTAGCTTAGCCGTAATAGGTTCCCGTGCACGAGATTTGCGGTCTTGCCTTGCGTATCCAAAATAAGGGATAACCACGTTGATAGAGCGAGCGGAAGCCCTTTTTAAAGCATCCACCATAATCAACAGCTCCATCACATGATCTTCTACTGGTTGATAGGTGGATTGGATAACAAATACATCACAACCTCGGATGCTTTCTTCAATATTGATTTGCATTTCTCCATCACTAAATCTTTTCACCGAAGTTTTCCCCAAATCAATACCAATATGTTGTACGATTTCCTCGGCTAAGGGTATGTTTGAATTTAATGCAAGTACTTTTAATTTAGTGTTTTGATATCTATCACGCAAGCAAAAGACCTCCTATATGTTATTGAAAATGTTTCAAGTAATTTACTTTATTCTTATTATCGCAAAAAGTGGTGAAAGACTCAAGTTATCTTTGCTTAAAAAAGTGTTGAATGAAAGTGAAAATTTGCTTGGTCTGTTCCCTCAATAATTCTCTTGTTTGTGACATGCATTCTTCTAATGAAAGAGGTCGGTTGACAATGGAAAAACAACCATAAAAGTGCTGTCGCAATTTTTCAGATGGAACAATGGCACCAGATAATAGAATTACCGGTTTTTGATATTGATTGGCTAGTTCTGCCACATATCCAGGAGCTTTACCATATAAGGTTTGTTCATCACTTTGCCCTTCACCTGTAATAATAAAGTCTGCTTCCTTGATATGCTGCTCCAAATCGATTGCTTCTGCAATTAATTTAGCACCAGAGGACAAGTGACCATTTAAGGTAAGAAAGGCAAAACCTAATCCCCCAGCTGCGCCAGCACCGGCAGTATCTCTCCAATGACCATGAAGCTGTTCTTCTAACAACGATGCAAAGCGATTTAGGGCCTGATCATACTGTTTGATTTGTTCAGGGGTAGCGCCTTTTTGCGGTCCGTAAATCAAACTAGCTCCGTGCTGACCGCATAATGGATTGTCTACATCACATGCAATCTGAAAATCGGCTTGAAAGACACGTTTATCAATGCCAGATGTATCAAGACGGTCCATTTCCAGCAGGTCCTGCCCATACTTATCTAAAACATTGCCGGCAGTATCAAATGCTTTTAAACCTAACGCCTGCAGCATGCCTAAACCTCCATCATTAGTGGCACTGCCCCCTAGTCCAACGATAAACTGTGTACAACCTTGATCAAGGGCTGCGGAAATCGCCTGCCCAATGCCAAATGAAGTTGTCCAGTCAGGATTTCTTTTGTGTTCAGGGACCTGATAAAGTCCAGCATGCATAGCCGTTTCAATCACAGCGGTCTGCTTATCGATAATTGCATAACTCGTCTCGATTACTTCTCCTAATGGACCAGCTGTCATTAATTTCATACGTCTTGCCTGTTTAGCAGATAAAATAGCCTCAATTGTACCCTCACCGCCGTCCGCCATTGGTTTGGTGATAACGTGAGAGTCGGAAATTTCCTCTATGGCCATTTGTATATTTTCGGCCACTCCTGCGGCAGATAGACTGCCCTTAAATGAATCGGGTGCAACAACGACTTTCATCTTTTATTTCCTCCAGTATGTAATTGATAACTTGATTATAGTAAAGTTATCGTTTTCGAACAAGTGAAGTATGTTTCTACATGATTCGATTAGTCTAAGACTTAACAGATCTTTAGTGATCGATGGATGCGCGCCTGGTCCATAAAAAAACGCACTTAAATAAGTGCGTTTTTTAGCAGGAAGCATTAATTTTCGCCAATAAGGGTTCGACGGATGTTTTTGGATTTTCGAAGTTCCAATAGAATGATGGTGAAGGCGATATGACCATAGATAAGGTTCGCGAAAAACAGCCCCCATAGATACATTTCACCTGATCCGATTCCAACCGTAATATATTTAATAAACGTAAACCAAGCTCCAATTACAAACGGTATTTGCCCTATTGCCGTCTTTTTCCATTTATCAGCCCATAATAAAAAAGGTGTAAAGCTAAATATAAACAAGAAAATCAAAAGAATATCCATTGATTATCACCTCATTAAGTAGTCTTTGTAAGTGTTTACAGTTGTATTATAACACACTCGTTCATTTTTTTGTAACAATTAATTCGAATTTTGGACACAAATTAGATAAAAAATGTTCATAATATTCGATGAAATACAAGAACCAACTACTATATTGGGAAAATCAAAAAATCCCGCCTTTATTCCCTGGTTATCTCATCATACTGCGTAAATGGATCAAGAGCATCTATCAGAAATTATTTCATTCAACTTATAGAGGATGTTCAAAAAGACCAACAAAAATGACGCAGCGAATTTCTGCGTTGGCAATATAGGATCTTCTACTAAGGTCGCCCACGTCCTGTGGGCAACGTAGAAATCAACACATCCTGCGTGAGTCCGTTCCTCACGTATGAAAAGCATACGTTCCGGTACCGGGAGGCTGCACCGCCTTGAACTTTCGACGTACAGGACGTACTAGTGTCGGCGTTGCAACAAATGGGTTCGGTGGGGCGAGTAATCGCAGTCCCAGGACGCCTGAGGTTTTAGCCAACGAGGTCCTTTTTATCGGCATTTTTGAACACGCACTTATATAATCAAAAGAAAATGTTGACTACCGATATGCGAGCAAAGACTTGCTTGTCACGCGTTTTTCTTATAAAAAAAACCTTTTCCCCAGTTAAGGAGGGGAAAAGGATGAAATATCAACCTGTGTTACGAAGTCCAGCGGCAACACCATTGATGGTCAATAATGCCTCCGATAATAATTCTTGATATTTCTCGCTGTCTTCATCGATATCTCGCAATTTAGACACGAGCTGTACTTGCATGAAGTTTAACGGATCAATTAATGGATTACGAGCACGCACCGAATCTTTAATATTCTGGCGGTTATCCAATAGTTCTTCTTGATTTGTTATTTTAAGGACAATATCTTTTGTCACTTGGTACTCTTCTTTGATAGCTCCAAAAATACGCGAACTAATCTCTTTATCTTTCATCATATTGGCATACTCTTGCGCTGTTTGAATATCTGCTTTGGTTAGAGCCATTTGCAGATTGTTGATCGTTGCATGGAAAAAAGGCCAGTGCTTATACATTTCCTGTAGTAACTCTAAGTTGTTGGTTTCGTCAAGGTATTGCTTCAGTCCTGTTCCAGTCGCATACCAAGCAGGAAGTAACTGGCGACTCTGTGTCCATGCAAATACCCATGGAATGGCACGAAGGTCTTCGAAACGATCACTGCCTTTACGTTTCATAGGTCTTGAACCGATGTTTAGGTCTCCTAACTCATGTAGCGGTGTTGCTTGGTTGAAGTACTGGATAAACCCTGGATCTTCAAATACCAATGCTTGATATTTCTTTAAGGCATAGTCAGAAATAAGATTCATCGCCGTTACTTCTTCAGAAGATGGCTGCATGGTCGAATGATCTTCATTCAGCCCCATAATACCAGTGAGTAAAGTAGCTGTTGCCTGTTCTAAGCTTCGATAGGCAATGTCTTCTAATAGATAACGTGATGATAAGACTTCCCCTTGTTCGGTAATTTTCACACCGTCCCCTAGAGTGACAGCAGGCTGTGATAATAAACTAGAATATAATGGACCACCACCACGTCCTAGTGAACCGCCTCGGCCATGGAAGTACTTCAATTTCACATGGTAGCTTGCTGCGATATCATGGATTTCTTGCTGTGCTTGGAATAGCTCCCAGTTAGCAGTAATGTTTCCACCGTCTTTACTGCTGTCAGAATAGCCAAGCATGATTTCCTGTAGATCACCACGAGCTTCTAGATGTTTACGATATAGTGGAATATCAAACAATTTTTTGATCATTTCAGGTCCGTTTTTCAAGTCGTCAATTGTTTCTAACAAAGGAGCGACATGGATTCGGCTGGTAACATGGCCATTTGGATACACGCGATATAGACCGGCTTCTTTCGCTAATACTAGCACCTCTAGTAAATCACTGACATTGTCAGTCATACTGATTAAGTATACCTCAATTGCTCGCAGACCAAAGGTATCTTGCGCCCTTTTAATCATGCGGAATGTATCGATTACCTCCGAGGTGTCCGCAGTAAACTCATCATAAATCGAAATCATTGGACGAGGGTTCTCTAAAACAGAGACTAACGTGTCCACTTTTTCTTCTTCACTCAATGACGGATAGTCGGATGTAATATTTACTTTCTTGAAAATTTCAGAGAGCGCTGATTCATGCTCACCGCTATGATTACGAACATCAAGTGAAGCCAAATGGAAGCCGAATAAATCCACCTGTCGAATCACCTTACGTAATAGTTTGATAGGATTATCAACGGGATGATGGAGTTTCATGCTTTCCTGGATTAATTGTAAATCGGCTAATAGCTCTTCTGAATTGGCGTAACCCTTACGATCATCTTGTTCCGTATATTGAAGTTTTTTCTGCATAAGTGATAATTTCACTCGATAGACTTCATCTTCTTTATACCAGCCGTTGAAGCCTAGTTCGCGACGATCTTTTTCAATCGAATTTAATAATGCTTCACTTACCGTAATTTCAGAACTGGAATGACTAAGTCTGTTTTTTAACGTATCAATGGCCTTTTCATATTTGCTTAAAACCAACTCACGATGTTTTTTTAATGTATCAAAGGTGGTCGTTGCTTTGACATTTGGGTTGCCATCACGGTCGCCGCCAATCCAAGAACCAAAACGCAAAAATGAAGGAATTTTCCAACGTTGCTGATATTTTTCATATAGTAAATCTTCCAAGTCGTCATGTATCTTTGGTAAAACATCAAATAATACACGATCAAAGAAGTATAAACCATTAGAAACTTCTTTCATTACAGAAGGTTTATTCTGTCTAATTTCTTGAGTTTGCCACAAAATGGTTATTTCATTGGCGATTCGTTCTTTTATCATTTTTTTATCGTATCTTGTATAAGAATAGTCCCATTGTGTTAATAGTCGAGCAATCCGTTTATGAAGTTGCAGAATGGTTCTTCTCGTTGCCTCGGTAGGGTGGGCGGTCATAATCAATTCTAACGATAATTTGCCCAGTAATTCAGTAATTTGATCTGGTGAAACATCGTTATCGATTAATGTATTAACTCCTGCCTCTAATGATCCAGGTTGAACTACTGTTTCGTCTTGTGCTTGGTATTCACGACGTCTTCTTGTACGAAAATTTTGCTCTGCTATATTCATTAGGTGCAGATGAATGGAGAAGGCGTGGATAACACTTTGTCGTAAACCAGGCTCTAGTTCACTGATTTTCTGTTTAATGAGCTCCTGATTGTCTGCCCCTTCTTCTTCTCTTGATTCCCGTGAAAGCAGACGAATTTCTTTTACAGTATTTAATAAAGTATCACCACCCACACTGTGCAAGACTTTATCTAAAATTTGTGTTAAGAAATCTACATCTTGCCATAAGGTGATGGTGGATTTCTGTTCTGTCGTTGTCATATTGCTTCACTTCCCTTCGAAATTTTCGGATTTGTTTTTCGATAAGCTATGTTGGAGGGTGAGTTCATTACCTATCACACCTGTCCAAATATGTGGCTGGAATTGATAGAGGATGACCTTGAATGAATGTTACTTTTTGCCTTTTTGGCACTCATACAAAATACGACATGAAATAAGCACACGTTCTATCATAACATGAAATTGCACAAATGAATAATTTTTTCAATTTTCATACTAATCTACTATTCCGAAAATCCTTCTCATGGCAGGGATTACGCACTCTTTTGTTTATTTAGAGAGGGTGTCTCAATCAATGGAACAAGTCCCACTCATTTATGATTTCTTAACCTCAACTATGTCTGTATACAGTCTTGTCTCTAAGATAGCTGTCTTCTTATGAAAGTTATATTTTGCAATAATCAGTAGCGCATGGTAAATATAGGAGGGGGGTTACTAGAGAAAGGGACGTGGAGAGATGGAATTAAGAGGTGTACTACCAGCCGTAAGGAAGATGAAGGACTTTGAGAAGGTGATAAAAAGCGAACATCCGTTGTTAATCGTGTTAGAAACACGGATTGATCAGCTGTCAAAGATTGTACAGCTTGCCAAACAACATGATAAGTTGGTTTTCGTCCATGCTGATATGATTAATGGGTTAAAAGTGGATCAATATGGTATGGAGTACCTGATTCATCATATAAACATCGATGGTATTATTTCAACGAGAGCCAGTGTGATTGCCTTGGCGAAGCAATACCAAATATATGCCATTCAGCGGTTATTTGCTATTGATAGTTCCGCCATCGAAAAAAATCTGGAATTAATTCACAAGGCTAAACCTGATTATATTGAGGTGTTGCCGGGGATTATTCCCTCTATCGTTAGTGATATCGCCAACCAAATAGATGTCCCTGTTATTGCAGGAGGATTAATTAAAACCAACGAAGAAGTTCAAGCGGCACTGAGTCATGGAGCGGTTGCTATTACGACCTCCAAAGCAGCTTTATGGTGATTGTTGGTTGACAGCGTTTTTATCATATAGTATCTTGTACAATAACAAGTTAATTGATGTGTCGGAGACAAGGAGTCCACACAAACTATATCGTGCTTTCCTAGGAATTAGTGCGATGTAGTTTGTGTGGGCTTTTTTGTTCAGGCGCAAGGGGTGCATCCGTCTCTTGTTAAATTTGTATATTGGTATAAGGGGTGGACAATATGTCTGAATTTTTAGCTGAATTAATTGGAACGATGATTCTGATTATTTTTGGTGGGGGTGTGATAGGAGGAGTCGTCTTAAAAAAATCGAAAGCAGAAGGAGCTGGCTGGGTATTGATTACCTTAGGCTGGGGATTGGCTGTAACAATGGGAATTTATGCAGTTGGCAATGTATCAGGGGCACATATTAATCCAGCGGTGACGCTAGGATTTGCTTCTATTGGTGAATTCCCATGGTCAAAAGTGCCTATGTATATTGCTGCTCAGCTGATCGGTGCGATTATCGGAGCGGTGATTGTCTTTTTTCAATATTTACCTCATTGGAAGGAAACCGAAGATAAAGCAGCCAAATTGTCGGTATTTGCCACAGATCCGGCGATTAAAAGCCTGCCATCCAATCTAGTCAGTGAAATAATTGGAACCTTTGTATTGGTTATGGGATTATTATTTATAGGGGCCAATGAATTTACAGAAGGTTTAAACCCTGCGATTGCTGGTTTATTAATTGTGGCGATTGGGATGTCGCTAGGGGGAACAACTGGTTATGCGATTAATCCAGCTAGAGATTTAGGACCAAGGATTGCCCATGCTCTATTACCGATCAGTGGAAAAGGCGATTCCAATTGGAGTTACGCTGCGATTCCCGTAATTGGTCCAAGCATTGGGGGCATTTATGGCGCGATGTTTTATCATGCGATGTTTACTGGAAATAGGACACTATGGTTTTGGATAATGTCTATTGTGGTAGCCATAATACTAGGGGTAGCTTTATTTATGGAATTAAAGAAAGAGAATCATTCGAACTAGGTTTCATCATCCACCAATCAATAGGTGGTTTTAAAATAAACAGGGATAGGGAGGCTTCAACATGGAGACGTATATTTTATCAATTGATCAAGGGACAACAAGTTCAAGGGCAATCATTTTTAACAAAAAAGGTGAAATTGTCGAAACAAGTCAGCGCGAGTTCGAACAATTTTTTCAAAAGTCGGGCTGGGTAGAACACGATGCCAATGAAATCTGGACATCGGTACTGGCTTGTATTACTGATGTACTGCGGAAGGCAGATATAGAGGCAAACCAAATCGAGGCGATCGGTATTACTAATCAGCGTGAAACGGCCGTGGTTTGGGATAAAGAGACAGGTAAGCCGATATATAAAGCGATTGTTTGGCAATCACGTCAGACAGAAGATATTTGTCGTGAATTACGAGAAGCTGGCTATCAAGATACTTTCCGCAGCAAAACGGGCTTATTGGTTGATGCCTATTTTTCTGGTACGAAGGTTAAATGGATCTTGGACAATGTAGAAGGGGCAAGAGAGAAGGCAGATCAGGGTAAATTATTGTTTGGTACGATTGATACATGGCTGATTTATAAGTTTACCAATGGAGAGGCACACGTAACCGACTATTCTAATGCCTCTAGAACGCTGATGTATAATATTTATGAATTAAAATGGGATGACGAATTACTGGATATTCTTGGTGTGCCGAAGAGCATGCTGCCAGAAGTGAAGGCCTCTTCCGAAGTATATGGAGAAACGAAGGGTTATCATTTCTTTGGTTATAATGTGCCAATTGCGGGTGCAGCAGGTGACCAGCAAGCTGCCTTGTTCGGTCAGGCATGTTTTGAGAAAGGAATGGTAAAAAATACTTACGGCACAGGTTGTTTTATGCTGATGCATACGGGAGAGGAGCCAGTACGGTCTGATCATGGCCTGTTGACGACGCTTGCTTGTGGCGTGGATGGTAAAGTGGAATATGCCCTGGAAGGCAGTATTTTTGTGGCTGGTTCTGCGATTCAATGGCTGCGCGACGGACTACGTATGTTTAAAGATGCCAAAGACTCTGAAAAATATGCTGCTAGAGTAGAATCCGCGGAAGGCGTATACTTAGTACCAGCATTTGTTGGTTTGGGAACCCCACACTGGGATAGCGATGCCAGAGGAGCGGTATTTGGCCTTACTCGTGGTACAACCAAAGAACATTTTATCCGTGCGACATTAGAATCCATCGCCTTTCAGACCAATGATGTATTAGGAGCTATGATTGAGGATTCGGGCATGGAGGTAAAATCGCTACGAGTAGATGGCGGTGCGGTTGCCAATGACTTTCTCATGCAGTTTCAAAGCGATCTGTTAGCTGTTCCGGTACAGCGTCCAGAAGTAATTGAAACAACGGCCTTAGGGGCAGCCTATCTAGCTGGTTTAGCGGTAGGTTATTGGGATAGTAGAGATAAAATAAGTGAGCAATGGCAGATTGATAAAGAGTTTACCAATGAAATGAACGAAGAACAACGTCAGGCCTTAAATGATGGCTGGCAGAAAGCGGTGGAAGCTACCAGAGTATTTAAATAAAGCGAGACTTATCAGAGTGTTTAGAGCTGTGATGAATCAGAAGAAAATAAAGGGGCGAATCATGATGAATTTTTCTAGCAAAAATCGGGAATATTTATACCAGGAAATGAAACAACAGCCATTAGATCTGATCGTAATCGGCGGTGGAATTACCGGAGCAGGCATCGCTTTGGACGCCGTGCTTCGAGGTTTGAAAGTGGCGGTTGTAGAAATGCAAGACTTCGCCGCAGGTACCTCCAGCAGGTCTACCAAGCTGGTACACGGTGGCTTACGTTACCTCAAACAGTTTGAGGTAAAGATGGTAGCAGAAGTAGGGAAGGAAAGAGCGATTGTTTATGAGAATGGCCCACATGTGACGATACCAGAATGGATGATGCTGCCATTTTATCAAGGTGGAACGTTTGGACCGCTATCAACTAATGTTGGGTTGAGGGTTTATGACTTTTTGGCAGGTGTGAAGAAGGATGAGCGTCGTCAAATGCTTTCGAGAGAGGAAGCATTAATCCGTGAGCCATTATTAAAAAAAGAGGCATTAAAAGGGGCAGGATATTATGTCGAGTATCGTACCGATGACGCCAGATTGACCTTGGAGGTAATGAAGAAGGCTGTGGAAAAAGGGGCATTGGCTCTTAACTACGCGAAGGTTACCCAGCTGAACTATCAGGAAGGTCAGGTAACAGGGGTAGAAGTAGAAGATCAATTGACAAAAGAGATACACGAACTCTCAGCAAAATATATCGTTAATGCAGCAGGACCTTGGGTAGATACAATTAGAGAAAAGGATCAATCCAAACAAGGGAAAACGCTGCATTTAACGAAAGGTATTCACCTTGTTTTTGATCAAACACGCTTCCCGTTGCAACAAGCGATCTATTTTGATGCGCCGGATGGACGTATGATATTTGCCATTCCTAGGGAAGGGAAGGCTTATGTCGGAACAACGGATACTACGTATGAAGGAGATATTGCCCATCCGACAATGACCGAAGCGGATCGAGATTATGTATTGAAGGCAATTGATTATATGTTCCCTAGCCTGGAGATAAATGCTGAAGATGTAGAATCCAGCTGGGCAGGACTGCGGCCTTTAATTCATGAAGAAGGCAAGGATCCATCAGAGATATCACGAAAAGATGAGATTTTTGAATCGGAGTCTGGACTTATTTCCATCGCTGGTGGAAAATTAACAGGCTATCGAAAAATGGCCGAAGATACGATTAATGTAGTTCGGGATAAAATGATTCAGGCAGAACGCAAGGTGTTCTATCCAACTGATACAAAGTATGTACCAATTTCTGGTGGTGATGTGGATGGTTCAAAAGGATTTATTGCCTATAAGACGGAGCAGATTCAAAACGGTTTAGAGCTAGGCTTGTTAACGGAAGAAGCTGGAGAAATAGTGCAACGTTATGGCTCCAATGTTCCTCTCGTTTATGATTATTACAGTAAGGCATTGGAGAATCAGGCGAAAGATCCCATCGTCAAAGCTATGCTGCATTATGGTATCGAGCATGAAGCCGTTTGTACACCGACTGATTTTTTCGTGCGTCGTACCGGTGCGCTGTTCTTTCATATCAATTGGGTTCAGCAGCATAAAGAGGCTGTTATAGAAGAAATGAAACAGGTGTTAAATTGGACACAGGCGCAAACGGAAGCGCACCGCCAAGAATTAGAACAACTTTTATATGAAGCTATTCATCCTACAAAGTCGTGAGAACCATCCCACGGCTTTCTAAGGGTGTAAATACGAGATGATGAATATGACGATATTTCTTAGGTTTTTATGGACTGAGGAGTGGGATTTGTCTTCTCCAGACCGCGAGATTGATTCTTATGGATCCAGGAACGGGATTTGTTTTCTCCAGTCCGTAAGATTCGATCTTATGGACCCAGGAACGCGATTTACGCTCCTCAGTCCGTAAGATCACCAATAACAAGAGCAATCTACAAACAAACTATATAAGTTGAATGAAATCATTTCTCATCATTAAATATGGCGATCCAAGACTTGCTTGTCACACGTTTTGGTTACATTTATAAGTTCAACTTATATAGAAGATGATTTACTATGATAAATGGCTAGATATGCTAAAATAGTAAAGAAGAGGTGATAAGCATGAAAAAGGTGGTTAACAATCCAGAACAAGTCGTGGAAGAAATGGTGGATGGTTTGGTGAAAGCGCAACACCAGAATCTAAGAAGAATTTCTGGTACGACAGTGATCGTGAATCAAGACGCTCCAATTACAGACAAGGTAGGATTAGTCAGTGGAGGCGGTAGCGGGCATGAACCGGCCCATGCAGGCTATGTTGGAAAAGGGATGCTTGACGCAGCTGTGGTTGGAGAGGTATTTACATCACCAACTCCCGATCAAGTGTTAGAGGGGATAAAAGCGGTAGATAGCGGAGCTGGTGTATTATTAATCATCAAGAATTATACCGGTGATGTGATGAATTTTGAAATGGCAGCAGAGCTTGCCGAGGCAGAAGGAATACAAGTAGAAAAGGTGATTGTGAATGATGACGTAGCTGTAGAAGATAGCACGTCAACAACTGGACGTCGTGGAGTTGCTGGTACTGTTTTTGTCCATAAAGTAGCTGGGGCAATTGCCGATTCTGGTGCTAGTCTAGCAGACGTAAAGGCAGCAGCCGAGAAGGTCGTTGACCATGTTCGTTCGATGGGAGTGGCGTTAACACCCTGTACCGTACCAGCTTCTGGTAATCCTAGTTTCACTTTAGCAGATGATGAGATGGAAATAGGCATTGGCATTCATGGAGAACCAGGCATTGAGCGTGTCGAATTGCAGCCGGCCGACAAGATTGCAGAGACATTATTGGAAAAAATATTGGCAGATAAAGATTATATTGGTCAAGAAGTAGCTATAATGGTTAATGGAATGGGAGCAACTCCTGAAATGGAATTGTTTATTGTCTATCGTCAGGTGGAAAAGATATTAGAAGATAAGGGTATTAGAATCCATGCTGCTTGGGTAGGGGAATACATGACATCCTTAGAAATGGCAGGCTTCTCCATTACATTATTGCAGGTAGATGAGGAGTTAAAGAACGCATTGGCTGCTCCCACAGCGGCAAAAGCATTTGATTAAATCATAAAGGAGAGCTTTGATGATCATATTAAACGTAGACCAAACCAAGCAATGGATGGTAGAAATCCATCAAAGAATGGATGAGCATAAGGAGCAACTAACGTCCTTGGATCAGGCCATCGGAGACGGGGATCACGGGACGAATATGGTGAGAGGTTTCCAAGAGGTAGTGCATAAAACGGAAGACACCGATTATGAGAATGTAGCAGATGTTTTGAAATCAGCTGCCATGACATTAACGGCGAAGGTAGGAGGAGCATCAGGACCGCTATATGGTACGGCTTTTCTTCAAATGGCTATGTCATTGCAGGGCAAGGATGTGACAGACAAGGCATTTATCGAGGCCATGGACGCTGCTACAGAAGGTATTCAATCGAGAGGGAAAGCAGAATTTGGAGACAAGACGATGTATGACGTCTGGTTTCAGGTTGCCTCTTTTCTCCATTCGGAGCCTTATGAGACATGGAGAGATATGCTGGAAGTATGTCAGGCTATGATTGAAGATACCCGTGAAATGGTCGCCAAACGCGGTAGAGCTTCTTATTTGAAGGAACGCTCTAAAGGTCATATTGATCCGGGCTCCATGTCTTCTTTTTATATTTTTGAGGCGTTAGTTGCCGTACTAGATTTGGAGGGATAAAGGTGGCAGACAAAGTAGGGATAGTCTTGATTTCCCATAGTGCGCAGATTGGGCAAGGTGTATTTGATCTTGTTCAGCAAGTAATCACAGAGGTACCCATTGCAGTAGCGGCAGGTACAGATGAAGAAGAGATAGGCACAAGTATGGAAAAAATTCAACAGGCCATCGAGCAGGTGGATCAAGGGCAAGGCGTGTTATTGCTTTATGATTTAGGCAGTGCGAAGATGAATGCCGAAATGGCGATCGAGTTTACGGAAGTAGAAAATGTCCAGATCGCTGAACACGTCGCGCTTGTAGAAGGAGCATATATTGCCGCGGTGGAGGCGAATATGGGGAAATCACTGGCGGAGGTCCGCCAAAGTCTGCGTAAATTAGAAATAGCTGAAATGTGAAGGAATCAGGGAGGCCTGATTCCTTTGTGTTTTTTCATTTAAAAGGTGACTGTTTCCCCCGCTGAACTCCAAGGCACATCGAGTTCATGCGGTAAGCAGAATTGTAAATAACAGTTCTTCCACAACCCTTCCAGACCATCAACGGTTGTTAACTTATTGGAGGGGTGATAATGAATCAAATGATCCGGAAAGCTTGGTACATTCGGTACGGACTGGTGCATGGCATAAATGGCCTCCACGTGAGTGCTTGCAGCTTCAGGTCCACATAATATCGAATCATCATCATTTTTCATTGCACTTAACATCACGTCCAGCTTGGCCAAATGGTCTTTTTCTGGATCCTCATAGGTTGTTTCCGTGCCATCTTTCCACTGAACAACGATTTGATCATCTTCTTCAACAGGTTCATAGTGTATCACTGCCTTTTCAAATACAAGCTTGTATCTCGGTCGATGCTCGTTGGCTACGGCATGGGAAGCAAGATAAAGGATATTTACGTGATTGGTTGTTTGTATTTCTACAGCGCACGTGTCAAAGGTCTCAATTGGATTGGCACGATAAAGCTCGCATGTCAGTTCTTTGATGGAGGCACTTGTTTCCATCGTGTCACCAGCTAAATAGAATAAGTGGTGCAGGAAGTGTGCCGTGGCATTGTTCGCTACACTATCAAAAATCCAGTCCCCATCAGAGCTATATTGTTTACCTGCCCAGCTGGAACGATTAAAATAGTCCGCGTTGCGAGGCCATAATACTAGGCTTTTCATGCTGATCGCACGCCCGAACGTCCCTTTTAGAATGTCGTGTTTTAATTGCTGTATCGTGTTGGTAAATGACCAATTAAAGCCAATCGCCAGTTTTTTTCCTGTACGATCTCTTGTCTGGATCATCTCTTGCAATTGTTGAGGGTTGCCTGTTGCTGGTTTTTCACACAGGACATGGCTTCCTTGTTCCATCGCTAAACATGCTTGACTTTTATGTAAATGAATCGGTGACGCAATAATGGCCAAATCAGCCGTTTGTTCTTGGTAAAAATCTTCTAGTGTGTGATAAATAGGTATTTCTTGATTCATAACCTCTTGATAAAAACGAGATCGCTCAGGGGCTATATCTACAAGACCTGTAACGTATACGTTTTCATAATGTCCGGAAAAAATTCGCTCCAAGTAAATTTGTCCATAGCCACCCATGCCTACAAGCACGATCGATATTTGTTGATTAGTCATTCATTTGTCCTCCCTTTTGCTTTTTAGAAAAACTATATCATATAATATGACTATAGCAAAATAAATCTATTTATCTGGTTTATAAGAATACTAGTATGCATTTTCCTATTACTGTAAAAAGCGCAGCCGCTTAACGATATGAAAAAAAGAGAGGGATGGTTCACCGATGCTTAAACCTATTAACTTAGATCCCTTTGGTGTACAGCTGTACGAAAGCAAACACCATGCAGGAAATCGAATTGATGAACACCATCATGATATCTATCAACTGATCTATACACTGGAAGGAAGCGGTAAGATCATGTTGGATGGCGAGGTCTACCAATTAAAACAGGATCATCTAACCTTTATTACCCCATTCACACATCATGCGATTATAGCCGATCACAAATTGACGGTTTTGGTATTGGCCTTGGATCACCGAGCCATCAACGTTAGTACCGAAAAGCTATTTGAACACTCGTTGTCTGAGTCGAAGTTGATCGGGTTAAACCCATTTATTAGCAGTGAGGTGCGCCCATTGTTACGTACCATGTTATATGAGCAAGCCCATGCAACTCTCTATCAAGAATCGGCGTTACATATTTATTTGTCGCAGTTACTGCTATTGATTTCCCGAAGCGAACAACATCAAGAAAACTTTGATGCGAATTCTCTGCGTGCGGAAAGATTAAGGGAATATATCGATACACACTATTATAAAGCCTTACACGCGGAGAATCTGGCTGCCAAATTAGCGATTAGTACACGGCATATGAACACCATATTCAAAGAGACGTTTCATATGACGCCTATGCAATACTTAACCGAGATACGTATTCAGCTATCAAAAAAAATGCTCATGGAAACAGATAAAGAAATCGCCGTTATTTGTTTTGAAGTCGGGTTTGAATCGTTATCCACTTTTTATCGCACATTCAAACATCATACGTCGCTGTCACCTCATAAATATCGAATCAATCAAACGGGAGTATCTTGATAAAAAGAAACAGTATTCAAATTCCGAAATTGAGAATTTTATTCTTAGATTAATAAGACAATTTTTTTTCAATGCCTTAGAATAGAAATATCTAAAGAAAAGAGAGGAGAAAGCAGATGGCACAGCATAAAATAGGAATCATTATGAATGGGGTAACCGGCCGAATGGGGACCAATCAACATCTCATTCGTTCCCTTAAAGCGATTAGAGAGCAGGGAGGGGTCTTGTTACAAAACGAAGATACCTTAATGCCAGATCCCATTCTGGTAGGGAGAAACGAGAAGAAATTGAAAGCGTTAGCAGAGGAGCATGGAGTAGAGCGCTATACAACAGACCTAGAGGCTGCCTTAGCAGATGAATATAACGAAATTTATTTTGATTCACAGACCACCGTACGCAGGGCAGAGGCAATCAAACAGGCAATTGCTGCTGGCAAGCATATCTATTGTGAGAAGCCTACTGCAACTAATTTAGAAGGTTCCATTGAATTGGCAAGATTGGCAAGAGAGGCAGGAGTGAAAAACGGAGTTGTCCAGGATAAGTTGTTTTTACCAGGATTACTTAAGTTGAAGCGATTGATTGACTCAGGCTTTTTCGGGGAGATGTTAGCTGTCCGCATGGAATTTGGCTATTGGGTATTTGAAGGTGATTGGCAAGAGGCGCAACGACCTTCATGGAATTATCGTAAAGAAGATGGCGGTGGAATTATTGTCGACATGTTTGCCCATTGGCGTTATGTGATTGACAATTTATTCGGTAATGTGAAGGCTGTTTCTTGTATTGGTGCCACCCATATTCCCGAGCGTATCGATGAACATGGCGAGCCTTATCAAGCAACAGCGGATGATGCGGCTTACGGCACTTTTGAATTAGATAACGGTGTGATTGTACAAGCTAACTCATCCTGGGCTGTAAGGGTCAATCGCGATGATTTATTGACGATTCAAGTCGATGGTACGGAGGGAAGTGCCGTTGCCGGTTTAAGAGATTGTAAGGCACAGCACCGTGTTCATACGCCGAAGCCAACTTGGAATCCTGATATTGACAATCCTTTTGACTTCCAAGCACAATGGCAGGAAGTACCAGCTAACGATGTGTTCGATAACGGATTTAAAGTACAGTGGGAATTATTCCTAAAACATGTCCATGCCGATGAGCCATTCCCGTGGGATTTATTAGAAGGGGCGAAAGGAACACAACTATCTGACCTTGGTTTGCAATCATGGGAAGAGCGTCGCTGGATTGATGTACCGGAGATAAAATTGTAGGAGGTATGCGGTTTGACTAAATTACTTTTACCAAGTCAAGAAGGGAAATTGTATAGCTATCAGCCAAGTGCGGCAACCTCATTCCATATACCTGAAAATCGACCTTTTTCCAGCCGTATCGCTTATTCGGCTGCACATGTGGTAGCTGATCCACTTGCCAATGTGGATCCAACATTAGAGGTCGCCATTGATTGGGACAAAACAATGGAGTATCGTCACTATTTATGGTCGCTAGGTCTATCGGTTGCCGAGGCAATGGATACGGCGCAACGTGGAATGGGATTGAATTGGGAAGGGGCTAAACAGCTTATCTCGCGCTCGATTCAAGAAGCGAAAACAGTTGGCGGTCAAGTTGCTAGTGGAGTAGGTACGGATCATTTAGCACCTTCTGCTGATGTAACCTTAGCAGATGTCGAGCAGGCGTATGAAGAGCAAGCGGCATTTGTTGAAGGGGAAGGCGGCCGGATCATTCTGATGGCAAGCCGTGCATTGGCTGCTTGTGCTCAAGGACCTGAAGATTATCAACGTGTGTATAATAAGATTTTAAGTAGTGTTTCCCAGCCTGTTATTCTCCACTGGCTTGGGGATATGTTTGACCCTGCTTTAAAAGGTTACTGGGGCTTCACGGATCTGGATCAAGCCATGGAAGTATGTCTGCAGATTATTCGTGATAATGAAGATAAGATTGATGGTATAAAGATTTCATTGCTGGACGATCAAAAAGAAATCGACATGCGCCGTATGCTGCCTGACAGTGTGCGTATGTATACTGGAGATGACTTTAATTATCCGGATTTAATCAAAGGCGATGAACAAGGATACAGTCATGCCTTACTAGGAATCTTTGATGCGATTGCGCCAGCTGCCTCTGCCGCCTTGCATGCCTTAGATCAAGGGGATGAGGCAACATATGATCAATTATTAGAGAAGACCGTGCCATTATCACGCCATATTTTCCAAGTACCTACTTTTTCTTACAAAACAGGCGTCGTCTTTATGGCCTATCTAAACGGTCATCAAGACCATTTTCGGATGATCGGTGCAAAAGAAAGTGCCCGTTCGATTACCCATTTATCTGATTTATTTGTGATGGCTGATCAAGCAGGTTTGTTAAGAAATCCTGAGCTGGCGACAACACGTATGCAACAAGTGCTTGCTTTATCAGGTATCAAACAGGAGGGGATGAGATGACGGTAGATAGATCCTTATCCGATCGTCTAAGCTTGAATCAAATTACGACCGATCAATGGAATCTGGAGCAAGCCGTTGATGGTTGCTTAAGACATGAGATACCGTGGATATCGGTATGGCGACATAAAATAGAAGAGATAGGTTTAAAGCAGGCAAAAAAACTGATTCAGGATGCCGGTTTGTCAGTCTCCAGCATCTGTCGTGGCGGGATGTTCCCCGCTGCCACCGCTAAGGAAAGAGGAGAGCGATTGGATGATAACAAACGTGCCATTGAAGAAGCCGCTGAATTGGGAACAGACACCCTGGTTTTAGTATGTGGCCCAAGTGCAGGCCGCGATATCGCAACTGCTCGCCTCCAGGTGGCCGAAGGAATCGATCATTTAGTACCTTATGCAAAGGATTATGGGGTAAAGCTTGCGATCGAGCCATTACATCCTATGTTTGCTGCCGATCGATCGGTGATTAATACGTTGAATCAAGCATCGAATATTGCTGAAAGATATCAACCTTCTGAGGTAGGGGTGATTGTCGATGTGTACCATGTCTGGTGGGATCCCCAGTTATATCAAGAAATGGATCGCGCCAAGGGGAGAATTCTAGGTTTCCACGTTTCCGATTGGAAAGTGCCAATGCCAGATATGTTCAAGGGGCGAGCAATGATGGGAGACGGTGTCATCGAAATTAATCGCATGCGTCAAGCTGTTGAGCAAGCCGGTTACCACGGCCCGATTGAAGTAGAAATTATTAATCAGTCACTTTGGGATCGACCAGGTGATGAGGTATTAGCCGAAGTAAAGCAGCGTTTTTTAGAACACGTGTAAAACGTAAAACTCTCAGTGATCTGGGAGTTTTGTTATGTTTTAATGGAAAGAATCAGTCGAATCGTGAAATATTGTCCATAAGAATGAATGTCGCGGACTGAGGAGAGAAAGTCTCATTCTTGGGTCCATAAGAATGAATCTCGCGGACTGAGGAGAGCCAGTCTCGTTCTTGGGTCCATAAGAATGAATCTCGCGGACTGAAGAAGAGCAAATCGTATTCTACAGTCTGTAAGAACGAATCTCACGGACAAAAAAACGCCAAATCACGAAATACTGTCCGTAAGAATGACCCTAAACAGTAAAAAAGATCAGCTAAAACCACTTCATTTTACCCGCTAGATTGGATGACTACCCGTATGTAATAGTTATGAGAGGGAACTATTGGATCAGCGCAAAGCAATCAAACTGTGTTCCAGAAAAATAAGCTATCATTGTTTTCGCTACAATCTTCAAACTAGTTACCCATTTTATCTTGCGCCTCAGGTTATTCAGCTAAATATTCCGCTCTACCAATGGAGAAACCGTAATGGGGCATATCCATTCCATAGTAATGACGAGTGAATCTTCCTTTTATTGTCATGCCATTACGGATGGCGACATTCATGGAAGCAATATTGTTGTCACGAATAATAGAATAAACTTCATCCACATCCAGTGATTCAAAGGCATATTTTTTGGTAGCTTTCGCCGCTTCAACTGCAAATCCCTGATGCCAACAATCCCGTCTTAGCAGGTAACCAATTTCCAATACAGACTCTCCAGCGAAATCTTGATAAGTTAAGCCGCATTGACCAATCATTTCATCCGTATCCTTGTGTATCAATGCCCATAGCCCATGGCCATCTTTTCGGTAGCGATCGATTTGACCATCCAACCACTCGATTGTTTCTTCATCACTAAACGAATGTTCATAGGCGTACATCGTTTGTGGATCTTGCAGAATCCTGGATAAAGCACGCAAATCACTTGCTGCCATTTCTCTTGTGTATAATCGTGTGCTTTCAAAAATCATTGATCATTCCACCTTTCTATACTAGAATATCATGGCTGGAGAATCACCAGAAGTGATAAGAACTGTATAAAACCTATCCATTCACAATTCAGACACAATTATATGTGAAAATATACACAAACTTATTGACGTATTAAAAAGGGGATGATATGATATACATGTAATAGTTAATAACACATTAAAAACTATTATGTGAATAATTGAACAAAAGGGAGTGGGGAGAAATGTTTGTACAGTTTTTAAGGGGTAATCGTTATGTAGCAGCAGTCTTGGCGGTGATTCGAGTGTATTTGGGGTATCAATGGCTCACGGGGGGCTGGCACAAAATAACCGGAGGGTTTGACGCAAGCGGCTATCTACAAGGGGCAGTAGCCAATGCTGGCGGCGAGAATCCAACCGTGCAAGCGTGGTGGGGTGTTTTCTTAGAAAAAGTAGCCTTACCTGGCGCTGATATCTTTAGTATTTTGGTAATGTGGGGTGAATTTCTTGTTGGTATAGCATTAATCTTAGGTTTATTCACTAATTTTGCAGCACTAATGGGAATCATGATGAATTTCGCTTTCTTATTCAGCGGTACCGTCAGCACCAATGCTCAAATGGTATTATTGACCGTCTTCTTATTAGTGGCAGGCTATAACGCTGGCAGATATGGACTAGATCGCTATGCTTTACCATTTTTGAAAGCAAAACTATTTCACAAAGATCCAAAAGAACCGTTCCAAAAACCAGTTATTACTCATTAATAGACGGAATCGTTCACCATTTTATGTGAAGTATTGAACAAAAATAAAAGGGAGTGGGAGAAATGTTTGTACAATTCTTGAGGGAGAACCGTTATGTAGCTATCGTGTTAACTTTTATTCGAGTATATTTGGGGTATCAATGGCTCACAGGGGGCTGGCACAAAATAACCGGAGGGTTTGACGCAAGCGGCTATCTACAAGGGGCAGTAGCCAATGCTGGCGGCGAGAATCCAACCGTGCAAGCGTGGTGGGGTGTTTTCTTAGAAAAAGTAGCCTTACCTGGCGCTGATATCTTTAGTATTTTGGTAATGTGGGGTGAATTTCTTGTTGGTATAGCATTAATCTTAGGTTTATTCACTAATTTTGCAGCACTGATGGGAATCATGATGAATTTTGCTTTCTTATTCAGCGGTACCGTCAGCACCAATGCTCAAATGGTATTATTGACCGTCTTCTTATTAGTGGCAGGCTATAACGCTGGCAGATATGGACTAGATCGCTATGCCTTACCATTTTTGAAAGCAAAACTATTTCATAAAGATCCCAAAAACGTCGTTCCTAACACAGTAGAAGCACATTAAATATAAATAAAGTAAAGCACCTCTTTCCATTAGGAAGAGGTGCTTTTTGCATAAAAAAAGACACCCTATTATTAAATAGGATGCAAAGGGGGACAATCTATTTTGAATCAAAACACTGTACACTTTGTTCATCAGATGAAACAAAGTATGTACAAAACAACTAATATTGCAACTGAATTTATTATATAAAATAAAGAAAGCGATTACAATAGGTAATTAGAACTATTTGTATAAAAAATGAATAACATGAAGATTAATAAATGAACATGAATTGGAATATAGTGTAGAAAACCCGCTTTTTTTACTTTGAAATTTATTAGGTGATGACATGCGTAGAAGAAGGCTAAACAAACAATCAAAAAGGCTCATCCTGCTATCTATTGTGCTGGTTATATTGATCTTGTTGTTCGTTTTTTTGCTGTTATATCTTTTTTCTGATGAACGGCAGGCGGTCAAGGTAGCTGACACCTTTTATCAACATGAACAGCAGGGCGATTTTGGTGATTCTTGGGGATTGTTCCATTCATCTATGAAGGAGCGGTTTAGTAAAAGTGAGTATGTGCAAGATCGTGCCCATGTGTTTTTAGAGCATTTTGGGGTGACCGCTTTTGATTATCAATTGAGTGAAACGGAAAAGGTAAAGGATTATCAAGTCAATGAGAACACCTCTTTACAAACGGCCTATCGCCTGACAGCTACCTACATATATGAGAGTAAATATGGGTATCTAGAAATAAGCCAGCCCGTTTTTTTGGTGCAGGAAGAAGGGGAATGGTGCGTTACATGGGAATATAATCAATAACCAATGACTGATGTTTTTTAATGAACGGAGGAACGGAATTCGCTCCTCCGTTCGCAACCAATCTTATGGACTGAAGAATTGAAATGGCGTTCTCCAGACCGAGAGAATGAATCTGATTCATTTCATCATCCTATTTCTCCATGAAGGGTAGTTCCTGTATCTAGAACTGTTCATTCTAAAATGTTGTCGTACGGTTGTACAGTTTTGATGTAGCATATTCCCTTAGCCTCCTATCATCCATTGTAAGGCTAGCAGTTAGGCCATTATGGCTCGTTATAAGTGACTAATCCACCTGTTCTTTCTAACTAGTGACAACCTGGTCACCAGTTGTTTCAAAAAACTTTTCAATCGTAAAGGCTGCCATTCCTAGTACGGTAGAATGCTTGGTCAACTGGGCACTATTGATATGCACATCATCTTTATTAAAGCCGATTGCATTTTGTTCAATTCTTTTCTGAATGGCTGGAAAAATATATTTCTCCGCTTTTTGTAAAATGTTTCCGATAATCACTTGTTCTGGATTGAAAATATGAATAATATTAGTGATACCAACGCCCAAATAGTCGCCAATCTCCTCAAACAATGACAATACATTGGCATCACCTCGATCGGCGTCTGCAATGAGTTGTTCGATGGTTGGATGGACATATCCAAGGGCTTCAGCTTTATTAAGCAAAGCCTGCTGTGAGGCATATAATTCCCAACAGCCTTGATTACCACAACGGCAGATCAGTCCATCCTTTTCAATGGTCATATGCCCTAATTCACCAGAAAAACCTCGTAATCCTTTATAAAGCTTACCGGCTAGAATAAGCCCTACTCCAATTCCGATGCTGGCACTGATATAAACGATCTCATTGGATAGCCTGCCTGCACCATAAACCCTTTCTCCATAAGCACCTGCATTGGCTTCATTTTCTACAATAACCGGTACTTGATAACGTTCGAGCAGTTGTTGCTTTAACGGTACTTGTTTCCATCCTAAATTTGGCGCCAAAAGAATTTTCCCCTCATTGGTAACCACCCCAGGAACTCCAATACCAATCCCCACAATGCCATAAGAAGAGGCAGGAGCCTGACTCTTTAATTGATCAATGCATTCAAACAAAAGTTTATGTACAACTTCCACCTCACTGTTTTCGAACTCGACTCTTTGTTCGGCAATGAGTTGACCACGTAAATCAGTGAGTACCGCTAATATACTGTGTACCCCTAAATCAACGGAAATCGTATAACCGGCTTTTTCATTTAGTAACAGCATGACGGGTCTTCTGCCACCGCTGGACTCTCCCGTGCCAGATTCATAAATAAAATGTTCTGTGATTAACTCACTAATCAGGGAAGAGACAGTTCCTTTATTTAAACCGGTGACCTGAGCAATCGAGGCCCGTGAGATGGGTGCCTTCTCTAGCACGGTTTGTAAAACAAGTGCTTTATTCTCTTTTTTTACGACGTATTGATTCCATGTTTGATTCAATCATTTCACTTCCTTCTATCATAGTTAGATGCGACCGGGCAGGCTAACGTCGCAATGTCTTGCGCACCTCTGAACCTCATTTATTGCACCACCTGCATGTCGGAATGTGTAGGTGAAATCGAATAAGTAGGGGGGCGCTAGCATTTATGAACTTACGTTTTTGTTAGGTAATATATCTTGTAAAGACATTGAATATAGAACATTGTAATAAGAATGGTAACTTTGTCTCCCGTATAATATTCCAGTCCAATATGTCATCCTAGGCACATCAACGTGTCAATTCCAATGATGATTCATTATCATGTTGTAAAAAGTTGATACTCAAGAAAACGTCACTTCTCCATTTTTTGATAAATGTTTATCCAGCTTCTAGGATCTTCCTTCTATTGTAGCATACCGTGGAATGAATTTCTATTTTCTTAGTTTATCCGCTAGACAAACTAAGGAGAGATTGCTATACTAAAGGCAAGGTGTTGAAACAAAGCATGATGTTGGACACCGTATTTCAAATGAATGATTTAAAGATGGAGGGAATAAAATGGTATGGTTTGAAAACGTTAACAAGATTAAATATGAAGGAGCGACTTCATCCAATCCGCTTGCATTCAAATTTTATAATCCGGAAGAAAAGATCAATGGTCAAACGATGGAGGAATTTTTGCGCTTTGGAGTGGCTTATTGGCATACGTTTACCGAAGATTTGAGCGATCCATTTGGTACAGGGACAGCCATTCGTAATTGGGATACATATGGCGGCATGGATCGAGCCAAGGCAAGAGTGGAAGCGGCATTTGAATTATTTGAGAAGCTTGGAGTGAAATATTTCTGTTTTCATGATGTCGATATAGCACCAGAAGGCGATACATTAAAGGAAAGTAACGATAATCTCGATACGATCGTTGCTATGATCAAAGAATATATGAACACGAGCGATGTGAAATTGCTTTGGAATACGGCCAACAACTTTACGCATCCGCGTTTTGTGCATGGTGCTGCCTCTTCCAATAATGCGGACGTATTTGCTTATGCAGCAGCCAAAGTAAAAAAACAACTGGAAATAGGTAAAGAATTAAATGGAGAAAGCTATGTGTTTTGGGGAGGTCGTGAAGGATATGAAACGTTACTAAATACCGATCTAGGCTTGGAACAAGATAATTTGGCACGCTTTTTCAACATGGCGGTTGATTATGCCAAGGAAATTGATTTTGGTGCTCAATTCTTACTGGAGCCAAAACCGAAAGAGCCAACCACACATCAGTATGACTTTGATGCGCAATCATCGCATGCCTTTTTGTTGAAATATGGTTTGCAAAATGATTTCAAACTAAATATTGAAGCCAATCACGCTACATTGGCAGGACATACCTTTGAACATGAATTGCGTTATGCACGTGTCAATGGTATCTTAGGATCCGTTGACGCCAATCAAGGGGACCCATTGCTAGGCTGGGATACCGATGAATTCCCTGCTGATATTTATTCTACGACATTGGCTATGTATGAAATAATCAAAAATGGTGGACTTGGCGCAGGTGGTTTAAATTTCGATGCCAAGGTAAGGCGCGGTTCCTTTGAACAAGACGATTTATTCCATGCACATATTGCCGGGATGGATCACTTTGCGATTGGATATCGTGTCGCTAGTAAATTAGTCGAGGATCAAGTATTTGAAAAACTGATCGATGAACGCTATGCAAGCTTTAAAGAAGGAATTGGCAAGGATATCGTAGAAGGAAAAGCAGATTTCAAGTCATTAGAAGAGCATGCCTTGAACCTGCGAGAAATAAAAAATAAATCTGGTCGTTTAGAAGTTATTAAAGCAACGATTAATCGATATCTCTTAAATATGAATGCCTAAAAACGGCAGAAGGAATGGCTTAGTTGATTAAGCTCGACTAGGCCTTTCTTGTAGCTTAACACTGCATTTCAATGAAACGGAAGGATGAGTTGAATAGTGAGTTACGTAATAGGCGTAGATTTAGGCACTAGCGCAGTAAAATTGTTGTTGGTGAATAAATCAGGAGAAGTAGTAAAGGAAATAGCCAAAGATTATCCGCTATATCAGGATAAAACGGGGTATTCCGAACAGGAACCAGAGGATTGGGTGCGTCAAACGATTGCTGGTGTTAAAGAGCTGGTTCAATCATTTGATGGAGAAGTCAAAGACATTGAAGGGATTAGCTTTTCCGGTCAAATGCACGGGCTAGTATTATTAGACAAAGATAATCAGCCTTTACGTCGAGCCATTTTATGGAATGATACAAGAACAACCAAACAATGTCAGGAAATTTATCAAAAGGTAGGCAAGGACCATTTTATTGAGTTGACCAAAAATTTGGCCTTGGAGGGTTTTACTCTGCCCAAGCTGTTGTGGGTGAGAGAGCACCAACCGGCATTATTTGATCAGGCGACGACATTTGTATTGCCGAAAGATTATTTGCGGTACCGGTTAACGGGCAAGATACACATGGATTATTCGGACGCTGCGGGAACTAGTCTGTTGGATATTGCAAAACAAGATTGGAGTCAAGAAATTTGTGATTTGCTTGATTTAGACGTTTCGCTTTGTCCTCCATTAGTAGATTCTCATGCGAATGTGGGATCAATAATGCCAGCTATCGCTGATGAGATGGGGCTTGATCCAGCTACCCAGGTATTTGCCGGTGGTGCTGATAATGCCTGTGGCGCTATTGGGTCCGGTATTTTATCAGAAGGGAAAACCTTTGTCAGTATTGGTACATCTGGTGTGATATTATCTTATGAAGCGACAGGTGATAAGGATTACCAAGGAAAAGTGCATTACTTTAACCATGGGGAGTCCAATCGTTATTATTCCATGGGCGTTACATTGGCGGCGGGATATAGTCTTGACTGGTTTAAGAAGACCTTCGCCCCAGAAAAAGGATTTGATGAATTGCTAGCAGATGTAGGTGACATATCAGTTGGTGCCAATGGATTACTATTTTCTCCATATATTGTTGGAGAAAGATCACCGCATGGGGATTCGAGTATTCGCGGCAGCTTTATCGGGATGGATAGCTCCCATACCCTTAATCATTTCACCCGTGCGGTGCTAGAAGGAATCACCTTTTCTTTAAACGATTCCCTGGCCATTCTGCGCGAAAAGGGAAAACGCATTGACGCCATTTATTCAATTGGCGGTGGTGCGAAGAATACAACTTGGTTGCAAATGCAAGCAGATATATTTAATGCAGATATTATCCGATTAAAAAGTGAGCAAGGACCTGGTATGGGAGCGGCGATGCTAGCCGCATATGGCTCAGGCTGGTTTGATTCATTACAGGCGTGTGCAGATGTCTTTTTAGAAGAAGCTGATACCTATTATCCGATCCCAGAGAATGTCGAAGCCTATCAGCAATTGTTTCCTTTATACCAGGGTGTATATAACCAAACCAAGCAATTAAGCCAACAGTTGATGGCATTTCGTCAGTGAAAATGAATGTGAACGGACAAACTCGGAACCGTTGATGCAGTCAGAGGTTTCGAGTTTTGTGCGTAGGAAAGGAATGTGCAATTACTATCTATCAGATGTTTACCATCCTTTTCTGATTCCCCTATTTCTTTTTCCAGTTTATCAGAAAAACATTGGAAATTGACCAATTAATCCGCTATCATAAATAAAGGGGTGAAGAAATATGAATATACATAAAGTGATCATGGTTGGCTGTGGTGTCATGGCTAATATTTGGCTGGATTATGCAGACCAGCAAGAAACTATAGAATTAGCAGGTCTGGTTGATGTAAAGAAAGAGGCTGCTCAGCAAAAGGCAGAAGAAAGGGAATTACAAGTCCCTATTTTTACAGATTTACAGGTAGCTATCGAGACAACAGGGGCAACGATTGTTTTTGATGCAACGATCCCCGCTGCTCATCCACACATTGTTTCTACTGCGTTACAGGCGGGCTGTCACGTCTTCGGAGAAAAACCGATGGCCGAGAGTTTAACAGATGCAAACCAAATGCTTGAATTGGTAGTGAAAACAGACAGAGCCTATAATGTCATGCAAAACCGTCGTTATCTGCAGGAAATCAGGACATTGCGTGCTGCTGTGGAACAAGGGCTGTTGGGCGAGGTTCATACGATCAACAGCGATTTTTATTTGGGTCCCCATTTCGGTGGATTTCGAGAAAAGATGGAGCATCCGCTGCTGGTGGATATGGCGATTCATACGTTTGATCAGGCGAGGTTTATTTCAGGATGTAATGCTACCTCTGTCTATTGTCATGCCTTTGATCCGGCTGGATCTTGGTATGATGGTTATGCCTCGATGACTTGTATATTTGAAATGGAGAATGGTTCTGTTTACACTTATCGAGGTTCTTGGGCGGCAGAAGGCTTGCGCACGTCATGGAATGGAGATTGGCGCATTATTGGCACAAAAGGAACGGCTACGTGGGATGGTTTTGATAAGGTAGAGGCAGAAGTAGTTCAAGAAAAGAAAGACATGCAATTTTTGCGGGAAATGGAAAGATATTCGTTGCCTAACAGCTGGCAAGGTCGCGAAAGTCATTTTGGCTGTTTGGATGAGATGTTTGCTGCCTTGGATCAAGAACGTTCAGCCGAAACGAGTTGTTTCGATAATATAGAAAGTATGAAGATGGTATTTGCGGCGATGGAAAGTATAGAAACAGGTAAGAAAGTAAACCTGTAAGAAGTTGTTTAAAGCCGGTATTTAAAAGAGGAATCTCTTTGAATTTTCGACGTACAAGACGTTACAGTATTAGCCGGCGAGACCTTTCATCAGGATTGTGAACACGCACTATAAGAAAAAAACGATAAAAAGGATGAAAACAATGGATATTCCAGCAAGGAAAAAATTGTTGTTTATTGGCGATTCGATTACAGACTGCGACCGGGAAAAGCCAGTAGGTGAGGGGTTATTTGGTGCGTTGGGAAATGGCTATGTTTCTATCGTTGATGCCTTTTTGCAAGCGAGCTATCCAGAATTAGGTATTCGCGTTGTGAACAAAGGATTGTCAGGTAATACGGTAAGGGACCTGAGCGAGCGTTGGGAAATAGATGTCATGGAACAACAACCGGACTGGTTGGTGATCATGATTGGTATTAATGATGTGTGGCGTCAATTTGACTCGCCGTTTATAACGGAGAAGCATGTGTATCTTGACGAATATGAGCGGACATTAAATAGGCTTATCGAAGAAACGAAGTCGAAAGGAACAAAAATCGTTTTGATGACCCCGTTCTTTATCGAAACCAATTCAAACGATGCCATGCGTGCTGCAATGGATCGTTATGGGAAAGCGGTTGTACGGTTAGCGCTTGCGCATCAATTAACCTATGTGGACAGCCAAGCGGCGTTTAATGCCGTATTAGAGCATACACATCCTACTTTTCTAGCTTGGGATCGTATCCACCCTGGGGCGACGGGTCACACCGTACTGGCGAAGGCTTTTTTAAATAGTATAGGATTTGATTGGAATAAATAAAGCAGACCCAATCTTATTTTATCATGGTGGAAACTCTCATTCCTAGACAGGAAGAGAAATGAATGTAACGTCCCTAATAAGTCTCGCTTGATTCTATCAAACTATGTTATACTTGATTATCAGAGACAGAAACAAGGGGATGAGACAGGCGTATGAAGAAATTATGGGAAACATTGAAAACGATGTCTTTTAAGGAAGCGGTTGATTACATATGGGAATATTATAAACTACATATTATTGGTACCATATTGGGAGTGGCGTTTTTATGGTCGATCTTAGGAACGGTATTTGGCGAGAAAGAAGAAACCTTTCAGATCACTGTACTGGGACAGGTTCCTTATGATACTGCCGAGGCCTTTTCAACCGATTTAAATGATCATTATCTGAATGATTTTCGCGTCATAACAGATAGTATGATCACAGAAAGTGGTTCCCTGGAGGATGTGGACTACGCTCAGGTACAGAAATTTTGGGCAAATATGGGGGCAAATATGATCGATGTGATTATTGCTAGTGAGTCTTTGGCCGATCAATTTCAAGGAGAACAAGGATTAATGCCTGTCGATCAATATGTTGATCTTCCTTCGCTAGAAGAGCAGGAAGCGACATTATACCGTTTCGGCACCGAAGATGTATATGGCATAGCGACCGAAGATATCCCCATGTTTGAGGCTTACCCTGCCTTTCATGACCTGATTATTATGTTCCCCGTTAATTCAGAAAATCATGAAAGAACCGAGGAAGTTATGGACATATTAATGTCCGAGCCTCCATCCGAATAGGAAACAGAAACCACCTGATTGCACTCAGGTGGTTTCTCTTATGATCAGCTCCGTATCAAGATAGACCTTTTTAGCTACTTCCCGGTTATCCTTTATCCTTTCCATCATCAACTGCACGGCGGTTTTTCCCATCCATTCCTTTTCGATCCTTACACTTGTTAAGGCAGGATAGACATATTTCGATACGCTAATATCATTGATCCCAATCAGCTTTATTTGATGAGGGATGTCGATATCGGCTTGATGCATGGCCTTGAGGGCGCCGATCGCTAACGGGTCATTGGCCGCAATAAAGCCAAGTTTAGCAGGGGGAGTTTTTGTTAAGAACTGCTGCATAGCTTGATAGCCATCATCCACACTAAACGGTGTCTTTATGATCAATTCTTCTTTTAACAGATGATGGGCTTGTAAGTAGTCACGAAAAAACTGCTCCCGGATATCGATCTCGTCTTGCAGGTTACCTCCAATGAAACCGATCGTTTTGGTCTCATGACTAAGTAAATAATCAATCGCTTGCTTCATCACGGTTTGAAAATCAACCAAAACGGCATCACAGCCTGGATGCTGTACATCTGAGTCAATCAAAATAACATGTTTTGTAATTTTCTGCAAACGGTCCACTTGCTCTGCACTAAATCTACCCACAGCAATAACACCATCGATTTGTTTAGGTATTTTATTGATTTCTTTTACCGTATATTTTACTAAATGTAAATGTTCCTCTTTGGCTTGTTGTTCTACCCCATGTCGAATGCCCATATAATATAAATCCGTTAATTCCTCTTCCTCGGTTACCCAGTGAACGAAAGCAATTCTTCTCGTTATTTTTTTACGTGCGGCATTTTTTTGATAGGAGAGTGATTCCGCGATTTCAAATATTCTTTTTTTCGTTGCTTCACTGACAGATAAGCTGGGGTCATAGTTTAAAACACGGGACACTGTAGCGATAGAAACATTTGCCTTTTCTGCTATATCTTTAATTGTCGCCATTTATCACACTACCTTAAAGTAAAATTTAACTTGACTATTTTTACTCGTTATTTTATGATGCTATCAAAGAAAAATCAATCTTTTATCTCGATGTAAGCGTTTGGTATTTTTGGAGATTCACAGACACAGGCGCTAGTATCAGATAAATCATGCAGGAAGGGTGGTCAATATAATGTTAAACAAAGAGAAGTTAAATTACAAGCGTCCCGTCAATGGATACCCGGAATGGAATAACAATCCAGAGATTTTTTCATTGAATCGCTTACCACAGCATGCCCTAGCAATTCCATATCTTCATAAGCAACAAGCTTTTGAAAGAAAGAAAGCGGATTCGCCATTTTACCATTCCTTAAATGGACAGTGGTTTTTCCATTTTTCAGAGAGACCGGATCAGCGAATCCCTGATTTCTATCAAACCACATATGATCATACGGACTGGAATACAATCAAGGTGCCTGCCCACTGGCAGTTAGAAGGTTATGATTATCCGCAATACACCAATGTGACCTATCCATGGGTAGAACATGATGATATCAAGCCACCATTTGCGCCGACTAATTATAACCCAGTCGGTCAATATGTTACTCATTTTAGCATCACAGAGGGATGGGAGGAACTGCCTGTCATCCTGCATTTCGCTGGTGTGGAAGCGGCCTTTTATGTTTGGTTGAATGGAGAACTAGTAGGTTATAGCGAAGATAGTTTTACCCCTGCTGCCTTTAACATTACCCCATACCTTGTAAAAGGGGAGAATAAGCTGGCGGTAGAGGTGTATCGTTGGGCAGATGCCAGCTGGTTAGAGGATCAGGATTTTTGGAGAATGAGTGGCATTTTCCGCGATGTGTTTCTCTATGCCTTGCCCGATGTCCACTTGTATGATCATCGTATTAGAACAAATTTGGATAAAGATTATCAGCATGCAGCGTTAGAGGTGCAAGCAGAACTAGTAAACTATCATAAAAAGTCCATTGCGGCTTGTCGTTTGGAAATTGAATTGTTATCAGAAGAGCAAGAAACGGTCATCAAGCAATCCATTGATTTGGATATTTCTGATCAAGAAAAGATGGAAATAAAAACAACCGCAACCGTGGAGAACCCAAAGAAATGGAGCGCAGAAACTCCTTATCTTTATACCTTGCAGTTTACTATTTTAGATGAAAACCTCCAAATAATCGAAACATATTCGACAAGAATAGGTTTCCGTCAATTTGAATTAATCGACAACATCATGCACATTAACGGACAAAGAATCATCTTTAAAGGGGTGAATCGTCATGAATTTACTGCAGATCATGGACGGGCGGTGACCGAAACAGATATGCTGGCAGATATTACTCTGATGAAACAATATAATATTAATGCTGTACGGACATCACATTATCCTAATCATCCTTATTGGTATGAACTATGCGATCAATATGGGCTGTACGTGATTGATGAGGTGAATTTGGAGACACATGGGACGTGGCGATATGGACAGCAGGAGTTGGAGGATACAGTGCCAGGCAGCAAAGCGGAGTGGACGGCCAATCTACTGGATCGTTGCCAATCGATGTTTGAACGCGATAAAAATCATCCGTCTATCCTGATTTGGTCTTTAGGCAACGAATCGTTCGGCGGAGATAATTTCTTGCGGATGGCAGACTATTTTCGTGAGCAAGACCCTACACGCCTGGTACATTACGAGGGAACCTTCCATTACCGGCCTTCGGATGCGGCAAGCGATATTGAATCAACCATGTATATTCCGCCACACCGGGTAGAAGCGTATGCCAAACAACCTGGTGAGAAAAAACCGTATATTATTTGTGAATACAGTCATGCGATGGGGAATTCAAACGGAAATCTCCATAAGTATACCCGTCTGTTTGATCAATACGAGGTACTACAAGGCGGTTTTATTTGGGATTGGAAGGATCAGGCGTTAAGACGTCAAATGGAGTCAGGCGAGTCGTTTTTGGCTTATGGTGGCGATTTTGGCGAATCACCTCATGATGGGAATTTTGCTGGTGATGGCCTTATTTTTGCAGACGGTCAGATTTCACCAAAATTAATGGAGACGAAGGCCTGTTATCAAAACGTCGATTTTCACTGTGAAGATAAAGAAAAAGGCAGATTTGTTATTCATAACAAGCACCTTTTTCAATCATTGACAGATTACCGGTTGATCTGGCTGGTGGAAGAAAATGGGGAAGAGCTCCAATCTGGTACCATGGTATTACATACAGCACCAGGGCAAGAAGAGAGCATTTCATTGGACTATGACACTTCAACATTTGCCGTGGAAAAAGAACAAGTGATTACCCTGCGCCTGGTATATCAGGAATCTCCAGTGTGGGCAGAGACGGATCACGAAATTGCCTTTGCACAGTTTTTTATTCCGGCAGCTAAACAGCGACCACTGGCAACAGGCACCATCCAATTAAACGAAACAGATCAAGCCTACTTGGTGCAGGCGGGAGATGCTTGCATCCATTTTGATAAGGAAATGGGTTGTTTAACGAACTACAGCCAAAAGGGGCAGCCTCTTGTTTCTACACCGCTTTTGCCTAATTACTGGCGAGCTACTACGGATAACGACCGTGGCGCTAAGATTGATCAAACGAGTCAAGAATGGTACCAGGCTAGTCTGTCAAGAGAATTGGTAAACATGCAGGCCAGTCAAACAGGTACAGAAGTAAAGATTACCGCCCATTTTCGAATGCCGACAGAGCCCATTTCAACAGCGCGTTTGACCTATTTGGTGGATAGTCAAGGAGAAGTGGAGATCGAACACCAGCTTATCCCTGGAGAAGGAACATCATTTATTCCTGAAGTAGGTCTGCGCATGGAGATGCCCGATGATTTTCAGACGTTAACATGGTTTGGTCAAGGCCCGCATGAGACCTACTGGGATCGGGAGACTAGTGGTAAAGTAGCGATTCATCATGCCGATGTGGCAAGTCAGCTACAGCCTTATTTGAAGCCACAAGAGAGTGGTAATCATCGCGGTGTTCGCTGGTTCCGCATCATCGATACAACTGGTAAAGGACTACAAATTACGGGAGACCCTGTGGTGGACGTGAGTGCCGTACCATATAGCCCGTTTGAATTAGAAGCCGCCAGTCATCATTATCGCTTACCAAAAACAGATAAGGTATCGATCCGAATTAACGGTTGGCAAACTGGTGTTGGCGGAGATGATAGTTGGGGCCAGCTGCCACACACCGAGTATCGCTTGCATTCAAATCGAAGCTACCAATATCGCTTCTATTTAAGAGGTGTTTCGGAATAACTTTGAATTTAATGCCCAATAGGCGTATAATAAAGGTATCACCCATTGAAAGGGAGTGCCAAATGGCTTATTTTAATAATCAAAAAGAGCCTGTCAAAAATGTAGAAACCAATGTATGGGTTTGCGAAAGCAATGATTGCCAAGGCTGGATGCGGGAAAACTACTCATTCGATGAGAAACCAAAGTGCCCGATTTGCCAATCCAACATGGAAAAAGAAGTTAGGGTATTACCTGAAATGAAGTAGGGCTTTATAGAATAAACAAGCAAGCCGCTGGAATGTTTAGATTCCAGCGGCTTATTTGTGAGAGTGATTTGTGTAAGATGGAAAACAGCCAACCAAATAAGGAGGCTTTTTTTGATATGCTTCGCTGCGTTTAATCTAGCTACAAACGGATATACTATAAATAACGAATGATGGACAATGGGAAGGAGTGAGATAGTGATAAATTTGGATCAACCAGAATCCCCTCTGTTTCGTGTGCTGCAGATTATCGCAGCTTTCTTAGCGTTACAACTGTTGTGGCTGTTCTTTTCCTTAGGTGTGGTAACGGTTATTCCTGCAACCCTTGCCTTGTATACGGTAGCTTTGGATTGGTCCAAGCATGGCATAAACTTAAGAATTTGGAAGTCCTTCTACTATGCTTTCGTTAGTTATTTTAAAAGGACGATTTATGTAACCTTATTCATCCTTTCAATTTTGACTGTCTTTGGTTTGAAGCTGATAGTGCTTCCTCCATTTCTAAACAACGAATCCATTCTTTTTCAAGCAAGTGAGATATTTATAGGTATCGTCTTTTCCATGGTATTATTGGCTATGCTCCCATTATTAGTCAGCACCCATTTAAAAGGGAGGCTGTTATGGAAGAACGCGTGGGTCATCTCCCTAGCGGCTTTACCTGATTTATTATTGATTGCCTCATTTGCACTCGTGCTTTCACTGGTTATCTTTTATCTACCAGGTGCTTTAATGGTGGTGTTGTGTCCCTTTGTGTTTATTCATGTCAGCCTGTGGAAAAAGGCAGTAAATAAATTACCTCAAGATTTTTTAGATCGCTGCCTGCTCAAATATCATTATCGTTAAAACCCTTATCTGCATTTGGATAAGGGTTTTTTATAAAGGGAGTTTTTTGACGGATAGGGTAGGGGGTGAGTCTTAGTAGGGAGGCGGCTTATTTTTTCACAAGAACGTGGGCCGATCTAACAGACAAAAAAACGCCGAATCGTGTAATACTGTCTGTAGAATCTCGCGGACTGAGGAGAGCAAATTGCGTGCTACAGTCCGTAAGAACGAATGAATCTAACGGACAAAAAACCAGCGAATCACAAAGTTTTGTCCGTAAGAACGAATCTAACGGACAAAAAACGGCCGACTCGCAAAGTTTTGTCCGTAAGAATGAATCTAACGGACAAAAAACGGCCGACTCGCAAAGTTTTGTCCGTAAGAATGAATCTAACGGACAAAAAAACACCGAATCCCAAAATACTGTCCGTAAGAAACGAATCTAACGGACAAAAAACCACCAAATCGCAAAATGTTGTCCGTAAGAATCTCGCGGACTGGAGAAAGCAAAATCCGCCCCTGCGCCCATAACAATCCCAGCAATCCGCCTTTCATATCTGTGTAATGAAGTTAACGTGACGTCAGAATGGTTCGGATCTGCTTAACTAATTCCAAGGCGGCAGTATTGTCGCCATGTACACAGATAGTATCGGCTATAATAGGGATTTCGTTGCCTTCTTGTGTCATCACGGTTCCATTGTCAAGCATCTGCCTTACTTGTTGTATAACGCTTTCGGTATCATGGAGCAGCGATCCGGGAGTTCCACGGGCGACGAGTCTGCCATTGTTATGATAACGTCGATCAGCAAATACTTCATTGACAACGGCTAATCCCACTGTTGAACCCGCATGGATCAGCTCACTTCCCGATAGTCCAACTAATCGAAGGGATGGGTCTAGATCAAAAACAGCTTGAGCAATTGCCAGGGCTAACTGCTGATCTTGGCAAGCCATATTATATAAAGCTCCATGCGGTTTGATGTGGTGTAGTTTCACATGCTGGATCTCGGTAAATGCCTTGAGCGCCCCAATCTGATAAACGGTCCAATCGTAGACCTCTTGCGCCGTTACTTGCATCCGTCTCCGGCCAAAGCCTTGTATGTCTGGCAAGCCGGGATGCGCTCCGACTTCCACATGATGTTGTTTAGCAAGCCTTATCGTTTGGTTCATTGTATGTGCGTCACCGGCATGAAAACCACATGCCACATTGATTTCATCAACTAAGGGAATAATAGCCTGATCATTTCCTGTTTGGTAAACCCCAAAGCTTTCCCCAAGGTCACAATTTAAGCTAATTCTCCTCATAAGTGCTCTTCCTTCCATTTTTCGCGAATCAGCTTTTGTCTGACTCCCAAACTATATTGTCGTTGTTTCCATTTTCTAATGGCCTCTGCTAAGGAAACCTTCTTGAAATAAAAAGGACATCCGGGTTGAATCTGGCTTAGAGTGGCCAAATCCGTCCGAATCACTTGTCCAATTTTTGGGTAACCGCCCGTCGGCTGCCCATCCGCCATTAGAATAATCGGTTGTCCATTGGCAGGGATTTGAATTGCCCCAAAGCTGGTTGCCTCTGTTGCTAGTTGTTTTTGTTCATTTGCTGCAATGGCTTCTCCTTGTAAACGATATCCCATCCGGTTAGAAGTCGTGGAGATCTTCCATGGCTTATTTTCCAAAGCAGAAGGAGGGAACCAATCTGTTTGTGCACCCTCAAGGTAACGGATAACCTGGGGTTGGTTAGTTATATAAGAAAAAAACGAGGAATCAATTCCCCAATGAAAAGGGCATTTCCCTTTGTCCTGTGGAAGACAAGGAATCATATCACCGACAGCCAGGGGGCTGCCCAATAAACCTGTAATATTTGTACGCACTACCATGCTTTTGCTTCCTAAAACGGTCGGTATTTCGAAGCCATTTTTAACAGCGATATAACTGTATGTCCCCACTTTTGCGGTGCGAAGTTGTAAGGTATCACCTGCCATTATTTGAATGGGGCGCCCTAATTGAATCGGCTGTTGATTGAGATTAGCTGACATATCAGCACCAGTAATAGCGATAATCGCTGGATGATGAAATTGTAATGTTGGTCCAATAAAACTTAATTCCAACAGTTCCTGTTTCATTGGGTTACCTACTAGTATATTAGCTAATTGAGCAGCATATTCATCCATCGGACCGCTGAGCGAAAAGCCATAGGACTGGTAACCACTTCTCCCCGCATCTTGAATGGTACTATGTAAACCTGCCTCAATCACTTCAATGGTCACGGCTATCTCGCTCCTTTTTTTGGATGTTATGGTAGTCCTCGCTGCTGATAGCATAGAATTGTAGTTGATCACCTGGCTGCAGCAGGGTGGGATGTTCTGTATCCTCGAGAGTAAGTAAATCGATCGGTGTTTGTCCGATAATTTGCCAGCCACCAGGAGAAGAAGCTGGATAAATACCCGTTTGATGACCGGCAATTCCTACTGCACCTGTTGGGACATGGGTTCTAGGCGTTTCTTTCCTTGGGGTAGCCAATTCAGGATTTAACCCAGACAAAAAAGGAAATCCAGGAGAAAAGCCGAGAAAGCAAACATCGTATGTCGGCGTAGTATGCAGCCTGATGATTTGTTCAAACGTTAATTGATGGTACTCACTAAGATGTTCTATATCAATACCATAAGCTTGTTCATAACAAACAGGTATGCGATGGAGCACGCCTTGAACCGGCTTCTCCTTTTTTTGAGAAAAAAGGACTGTCAGCTCTTGCTTTAAGCTCGCATGATCGGACTGATCAATCCTGAAATAGACGGTGATGCTTTGATATCCTAATATGACTTCAGTTACGGCTGGGTGTTGACGAAGCTGTTGTCGGCAATTGAGCAGCTGGTTTACATCCGTTTCTTGTTCTGAGAAGACAGCCATTACGGCATATTCTGAAATATCGAATAGTTTCATAAGATTTCCTGCCTTTATGAGTATACTATCTATATTGTAACGAAAAAGCCTTATTTAGCACAATCATTTACCAGATTCATTGAGTTGAATTATAAAAATCACTTTCTAAATGTTACAAAATATTCACACCAAAAATAGGACAAAAGTATCTGTTGATGTTACAATGATTATGAGTTTTTACCTAAAAATATAGAAAAACAAGTACATCAAGGGGGAAACAAATGAAAATATTTAATAATTTAAAGCTTGGCAGAAAATACGGAGTCATACTTAGCGTTGTATTACTATTATTTTTCGCCTCGTCTATTATGGTTGGTATATTTCTAAATAATATGTATCAGGAAATTGACGTTATGGAGAATCGTGGGGAAAAGTCTGTTCAAGTCACCGAGTTAGGTTCTTTGATCCGGGCAAAGATGATCTGGATTTCCCAGTATAAGGATAACCCATCGTTAGAAACGGAGGCGGATTTTTCTGAGAGAAATGACAGATTCGAAAAAATAAAAGAGACACTAGAGCAGAACATCACGGATGCAGAACAAAAGAATCTGCTTCAAAGGGTAATTTCATTAAATTATGCCTTGAATGAGAGTTTTACCAATATTGTGTCTTATATGAATCAAGACGATCTGGAAATGGCAGAGGGGGAAGTTCAAAATGCTACTGCCTATCAATTGGAGGTGATCAATCAATTAGAAGAGCTGGAAGACATGGTTAACATGGAATTTATGGCTGCTTCCGAGCATGCCAAAGATAGTCAAAGAGAGGCCATGGTGACATTGGTCATTACGATTAGTGTTTCTGTTGTATTGAGTGTTCTCTTGATTTATGTGGTTACCCGCCGCATTTCCCGTCCTTTATCTCAGCTGCTTTACGTCAGTGAAGAGATTGCAGATGGAAACTTACAAGTAGAGCCAATTGATTATTCGTCAAAAGATGAAATTGGCCAATTATCCACCGCCGTTAATGTAATGAGTAATAACCTGAGAAATATACTCCAACAGGTAACATCGGTTTCGAATACCGTTACCAGTCAAAGTAATCAATTAAACCAGTCTGCTAATGAGGTGAATGCTAATGCACAACAGATTAGTGTTACCATGGAAGAGATAGCTTCTGGTACGGAAACACAAGCAAACCACGCTGGTGACGTCGCAAGCAAGATGGGAGATTTTTCTCAGAAATTAAAAGCTGCCAGTGAAGATGGGGAGAGTCTTGGCAAAACGTCAGCTCATGTATTAGATATGACGAAGGACGGCCAGAAAATGATGCGTTCATCGGTTGAACATATGGAACAAATTCATCATGTAGTTCACGAGGCCGTTGATAAAGTAAAAGTTCTGGATGCTCAGTCTCAAGAAATATCGAAGTTGGTTGCTGTTATTCGTGATATTGCGGAACAAACGAACCTGCTGGCACTAAATGCAGCGATTGAATCGGCTCGAGCGGGGGAGCATGGTAAGGGGTTTGCTGTGGTAGCAGATGAGGTTAGAAAACTTGCTGAACAGGTAACTGCATCGGTCAGCGACATTACGGGGATTGTCACGAATATTCAAACGGAATCATCAAATGTGTCTCAGTCATTGGAAGAAGGATACCAATCCGTTGATGACGGATCTGTTCAGATTGAGAAGACAGGATCGACCTTTGAATCGATTAATGAGGCGGTCAATGAAATGACTATGCACATTAAACATTCAACCAGTAATCTAACGTCTATTGCCCGTTCCAGTGAGGAAATCAATACCTCCGTGGAAGAAATTGCTTCTATTACCGAGGAATCAGCGGCAGGTGTGCAACAAACGTCAGCTTCAGCGGAAGAAGCCAGTGGAGCAATGGAAGAAATAACATCAAACTCCAAAGAACTGACCAGCCTGGCAGAACAGCTTAATGGTTTAGTAGGCAAATTCCGACTGTAGTGTGTCATTAACAGACAAACAGCGCCATGCCTATTTAAGGATTTGGTGCTGTTTTTATTAAGCTTTATCCTCGTCTTCGTAATAATGATATCTTTGCTCGCTAATCAATATCGCTTCAACAATGTTATAAATAGACACTAATTCATATAAAATGATGACCTCTGGTGTAAACATCGAGGTATGTGATTGTTCAGGCTGCTTGCTTTCCCAGAACTGCTCCATAAGTGCTTTTAACTGAAGCTTATAATCACTTGCCTTATAATGGTCTGGGTGTTTCATAAAATCAGTTAATGTTTCGACCATATTTGAAATATCTTCACATTGCTTATCGGACCAACATACATTATTAATAGACGTGTTAACCAAATTACCTATGTGATAATGAATCAGCCTTAATCGGGAGAGATTCTTTTTTTCAAAAGCAAACATTTTCTGCATCTCTTTCGAATGACGATGATATTTCGCTTCTTCCTCCTGAAACTGAAGCAGTCTCTCTGTTTGATCTAAACTTTTTTTCAATGTGTGAAATCGCCGAACCATTTCTTCTTTCTGTTTAGATTCATTATTTGTATGCAGCTTCTGTTTAATAATAATATCCAATTCTTCACCAATTTTCTGCAAAAGGTCATGGATATTTGTCATAATCTGTTTAGAATAATTCGGTGGAAAGACAAACATATTGACAAGCGTTGAAACGAGTAAACCAATGGTGGTTGTTCCCAATCTGGTAAAAAATGATATAAATAAATTCGTATCGATTACCTCAATCATCGCAACGGAAGTCAAGGTTGCCACCAACAGACCTGCATGCAGCTTTAATCGATAACAAGTGATGATCGTAAAGAAGGCTGCTAAGGCATAGGTAAGTGGTGAATTCTCAAATAAAAAGATAAATAATACTGCAAAGGCAGATCCAATGGCAGAGGCAGGGAAGCGCACGATCCCTTTTTTTATAGAAGCTGCCGCAGTTGGTTCAATCGTAACAATAGCCGTAATCACTGCAAAGACAGGGGGCCACCCTATCCATTGACAGATTAATGATGTTAAAAAAACCGCTAAAGCCGTTTTGATGACACGCCGCCCAAATAATTTTCGATTACGCCATATCTTCGCTTTCATGTTAAAGACTCCTTCAAATGATCTAAGGCTTAGTATACCGCAGATATCATACACTTTCCAATCCTTTTTTTGTTAGCAAAAGGAGTGCGATCTGTTTCATCAAAATAAGCTCTGCTTCATAAGATAGGAGAAAAAGGGGAGGTGGCCGTTGTAGTCATACGGTCTGTTAGAATATGATCCATTTCATTTTCTAAAACGTAATGATTGCAATCTGATGAGAAATTATATAAAATTGTCTGCAAACGCTTTCTTATTTTCGGTATATCATGTAAAATAAGAAGTATAGTAAAGTGCGTTGTGAATTCTTGAGGAGGTGCTCCATATGTTTTCAGTGAAAATGTTAAAGCCATATTACATTAAGGAAGAGCAAGAATATATAAGAGTGGTATTAGCATATCAATATTTTTCCCTGCTGATGGATGAGGAAGTTTATCATTTCGTCCCGCTTGAAGCACGAGAAATCCGAATCAAACGTGATACACAACAGATTGAGAATAAAGAGGCTGTCTTTGTTTTTCAAAAAGGAAAGCAGTTTCATCGAATTCATTTAGCTGATCTAATGAAAGTGAAGGACTTCCAGCAGCATTTATCAACGATTCTAAGCCCCTATATGATGCTCCCTAAACCAGAGGAGAAAAAGGATAATATTGATCAAGTCATCATGGAATTAGAACGCACCAATTTATTACGCTTAGTGGATCAAGCATTAGATGAGCAAAATGAAGCCCATTTTTATTTATATACAAATAAACTAACAGAAATGTAATATAATACATGATAGTCCCGTGTTACACTTTTGTGGCGCGGGATATACTTTGATGATGATAGGTGATGGAATGGATTTGCAGCTAAAAGGCAAGAAAGTTCTTGTAACAGCAGCAAGTAAAGGATTAGGTATGGCTTGTGCCCAATTATATGCGGAAGAAGGGGCACAGGTTTGGATAGCAAGCCGCAATAAACAACAGCTGGAACAAGCGAAACAAACAATCATTCATCAGACAGGCAATGCACAGGTTGAGGCTGTCATGTGTGATTTAACGAAAGAAGAAGAGATCAAGCAATTATTCGCTGAGACTGGTTCTATCGATATTTTGATTAATAATATTGGTGGGCCACCAGCGGGTGCATTTGATGAATTTGCTGATCAAGATTGGCAGCAAGCGTTTGAGCGCTTACTGATGAGTGTGATCCGAACTGTACGCGCAGCTGCACCTTCCATGAAGGACAGGCAGTTTGGTCGGATCGTGACAATCACCTCAAGCTCGATGAAACAGTCGTTAGATGGACTGCTTTTATCGAATACGTTTCGTCCTGCGATTGTGGGTTTATCCAAAAGTCTATCTCAGGAATTAGCGGGCGACGGCATTTTGATTAACTCAGTTGGCCCAGGTACGATGGAGACTGATCGCATCCGTGATCTTTATCAGCCAGCACAAATCCAACAGCTTGGCGAAAACATTCCCATCGGCAGAATAGGTCAGCCAGATGAATTTGCAAAGGCGGTTGTATTTCTTGGATCAGGTGCCAATACTTATATCACGGGACAGACATTAGTTGTAGACGGTGGTTCCATGAAAGCTTTGTAAGGATAAGGAAAACCATCCGTATGTATGGCGGATGGTTTTTGTGTGTTTTTTAATTCACAATGGTTGAAAAATCGTGTCATTCGTATTATGATATTTCTTGTGGTTAAAACATGCTGGTGTAGCACAGTTGGCAGTGCACTTCTCTCGTAAAGAAGGGGTCGGAGGTTCGAGTCCTCTCATCAGCATTTGGATAACCAAGCTTATATTACCGAAGTGCGGTGATAAGCAATGACCATCAATAATTGGAGAAGTACCCAAGCTCGGCTGAAGGGGGCGCACTCGAAATGCGTTAGGGCGTGCAAGCGTCGCGTGGGTTCGAATCCCACCTTCTCCGCCATACATACCTTGCCGCATTTTTTATCCCTCTATTTCTTTGTAAAACATAACCTTATTTTTTCGCCGATCTTATCACTTTTTTCTTCATCAAGATAAACCTCCCAAGGCTCTGCAATTTCCAATGTGAATTTCTTTGGTACTTTTTTATTCATTGGAATGAGAATAAATGCCTCGACTACTTCATCAGGTGCCGATTCTCCAATCGCATAGGCTAAGTCTGTTTCTGTCTGTTCTTGTCGCTTTGTTATGATTTTTACGTCTCCGTTGAAATGAATGTTTGTCGCTGTGAGATTGATCGTTTCTCCTACAAGGGTGATATGATTCTTTTGGTTATGTAAGGATCTTACGGCAAGAACCGAAAATTGGAATGCATAGTGATCAAAATAAACGCAATTAAAACCATTTTCATCAGTGATGTTCGTTTGATAAGTATGAACGATTTTATACTTGTCCTGCCATTCATCCACAAAGTAATCGTACTTGTTCTTGGTATGCCCAAATTCCATGGTGGAATCGGTCACCCATTTTTTTTGGAATAACATTGGTATATCCTTTCTTTAATAAAATACACATAGGAAAATTGTATCATATCAATAGATAAAAAAACAGCTGTCTATTTATGCAAGAAGAAGGCATCAAACCAACCTTTATTGCAAAATCACGCTTGTTATGAAACTGCCGATAGTTTGCATGACGTAAACGATCCGGATTGTTACCAAAAAAAGCTACTTCATGGCGGCGATCATGCCTGCCATAAAGCAGCTTTCTACTTTTCTTTATTCACTTAATACCCGACCGACCTTTTCGGCGACGTAACCACTGCCGCCATTTTGATTTTCGATATGTTCTACCATCATTGCAACGATCAGGTTTTCATCTTCAGGATAACCGACAAACCAGCCATTCTCTGCTGCGCCTTCTTCATCCAATGATTGCTTCAATTCAGCCGTTCCCGTTTTGCCTAATATTGTTTTTTCTTCTATATTTGCTGGACTCCCTGTTCCTTCAGTGACAACACCACGCAGGGCATCATTCATAAGTGCGACATTGTCTTCTGATAGAAGATTCTCTTTCCAATTTACCCCTTGCTCCTCATCGGATAACAAGGTCGGTTGAATCATGTTCCCGTTATTTTTAAAGATCGAATAACTAGTGGCCAAGTGCAAGGCACTCATTTCAATTTGACCTTGACCATAGCTTGTATCTGCGAGCAATACTTCATTATCCAAGCTTCCATCTGCAGAGATGGTGCTAGAGGTGATCGGATAGGTGTAAGGCAGATCTTCTCCAATACCAAACTGTTGCAATCCTTCTACAAAGGTTTCTGCCCCCATGTCAATCGCCTGGATAGCAAAATAGATATTGTCTGAACGGACCAGTGCGTCCCTTAAATCAACAGGACCGTTTGATTCAGAAACACGACGTACGGAGTAATCACCCCAGTTTTCTTTTTGCCAAGTAAGTCCATTGATGGTGATTCCTTCATTTGGGTCCAGACTGCCATTCTGTAAACCGATCGCACTAGTAACAGGTTTAAAGGCAGACCCTGGGGCGAATGTAGCAGCAAAACGGTTCAATAAAGGGTTTTGCTCATCATTTTGCCATTCTTCCCATTGTTCATTGCTTAATCCATATAGAAAAGCATGCGGATCAAAGGCGGGACTGCTAACTAATGCGAGTGTTTCTCCGGTAGTAGGATCAATTGCCGCTGCAGTTCCAGCATCATCGCCTAACGACTCAAAGATTTGCTGTTGGCGGCTAGCGTCGATGGTAAGTTGAACATCCTCACCGTCTTGCACTTCTTGCTCCGCCAGCACAATCGGATCTTCGCCCTCTTTGTTCACTACGATTTGCACGCCATTTTGTCCGTGCAGTTCTTCTTCAAATAATTCTTCTAAACCTCGATAGCCGACTAAATCATTTTGCGAATATATACTAGAATCAAGTTCCTCCAATTTTTCAGCTGTTACCGGTGCGATATACCCGGTTAAGTGGGCGGCTGCTTCACCTAAAGGATAAACCCGGCCAGTTGTTGATTGGTAGGTGAGGGCCTCGACAGATTGTATAGCTTCCTCCAAATTCTCCCCAAGCGACGGGAATACCTTCAATGGAACGAACGTATCGGAAGTAACCCAATCAGCACTCAAGGCCTGATCGATCTCGTCCACTGAAATATCCAGCGCCTCAGCGATGGTCTCTTTTTCTGCTGCTTCATCACTGAAAAGGCCAGGCTGTACCCCTAATTCATAGACCTCATCATTGATAGCTAGCCCTTCTTGATTTCGGTCGAAAATTTCACCCCGAGTAGCCTCTATGTTATCGATGCCGATCTCACCACCATCTGCCAGCTCTGGAAAAATCAAACCCGGGTTCCAGTTGACGACCCAATCGATTTGTTCCTCACCGTCAATCGTTTCGGTCGTTTTGACCATCTCCACATCTGTTTCAAAAGAAATCGGACCGGCAAATGTATCCATGCTGACTTGTATAGGGAAAACCTGCGATTCGATTTCCTCTAAATCGCGTTCTTCCTCATCGACTTCTGCCTCAAAGGAAACGTCTAGATTTTCTACCTCCACATCCTGATAAATCTTTTCATAACGATTGAATGCTTCTCCCTCGACATCTTCTGGAACCATCGTATACATTTCCGTAAAATCTTGTTGATTCCAAAGATCTACATATTCTTGCAACTTGTCTTCCGGCTTGGCGATATCGTCATTGGAACAACCAACTAACGCTACCAAACCGAGGATGATAAGCCATGCTATTTTTTTCATATGTTTTCCCCCTCATCTGTCTATTCAAAAGAAAAAGCGTATTGCTTCATTTGATCAATACGCTTTTTACCACTAAATTGGTTTTGCATAAATAATGTATCGGTCCGGTGCATTCCCAACAAAGGAAAAAGGATAGCAGGTAGTGATTACAAGTTCTTCATCTGGGGCAGTAGATTTAATGATGGAAGTATCCTCCGCGTCAACGATTTTGGAGTCGACCATCTCATATTCAAAGGATCCGTATTCTAAATGAACGATAAAGGTATCGCCAACCTCTACGTCCCCCAAACTGCGAAAAACGGTATCCCGATGTCCAGATAAGACGATTTGATCATTTTGTTCAGGATATGCAGAGCCGAGATAGTGCCCCACTCCTTTGTCTAAATCATCTGGGTCGGTGCCCTCAACAATAGGTAGTTCTGCCTCTAATGTTGGGATTTCCAATATACCTACTGTTTCATTCATATCAGGTTCAAATTCCTCTGGTGTGGTTCGTTCGGCTTCATCCTGTTTGGAGGAGCGTTCGATCAGAGACTGAGCTTCTGTCATCGCTTGCTTTTCGGCTGCTTGTATCTTGAAATACTGATAGCCACCAACGCTTAACAAAACAACGCCAACTAACATCAACAAAAATGCCAACTTTTTCATATGTACACCTCATTTAGTCTAATCATGCACAAACTTATCCTTATTTTATCAATGACTAGCGTTTTTTTCAATCTCGACTAGGGAAAAAGTACAATATTTTACTTTCGAATTCCCTTGAGAAATGGAAGACAATTTGTTCAATCGGGAACTAATTTCAAAATAAGGAACAGAAATGACGGACAAAATCCAACTGCTTTCTATCGTATTACTATTTTGTCGCTAAAAAATAGAAGCTTATACTGGTGTAGAGGCTGCCTGGAATGGTTGTGCAGCACCAAAGGAGCCAGGAAATTCGCTTGCTATAAGCGTATGAACATATCTTTTTGCATCCTCTATTAAAATAGTGTATAGTTTTCTTTGTGCGTAAATGTGAAAAAATTATCATGTTTTAATAGAAAATGAAGTGGTATAACTAGAGTAGTTACGAAAAGGACGCGACGGACATAATATATTCATAGAACAGCTAAGGAGATGAGGAATTTGACAGAACAAGAGGTGTACCGTTCCATTTTGCAAAGGATGTTAGATCAAACCGAAGAGCAATTAATCGATAACCCCAAAGATTTTCTTCATCAATTAACGCAAGAGATTAAAGCGACGAGTACGTTTACAACTGAAAAGCATTAATTCATTAAACATGCTATCCAGATGAAAGAACGAGACGTTTTTCCATTCTGTATAGCATGTTTATTTTGAACAAAGCGTGGGCTGTGGGTTTACATTTGATTAATTTTCCTCTTCCGAAATGAGGCTTCACGTTATTTCCCGGGGAATAAAATCAGGAGGTCGGAACGTCTATTTCGACATATGTAGCTCCTTCTTCTTGTATCTCCTGTTTTCCACTTGTCTGGTTCATGATCCAGTCTTGGAAGCTATCTTCCTCTCCAGCTTGCACACGGACATGAAAGGTTACTTGATCGGTATAGTCAATATCACCTAACAAATAATGGGCTTGACGTAATTCATTTTCGATTTTGCCAAGCAATGTGTAATCTACAGTTACTGCAAAGCCGGACATTTGTTTTCTTTCAACGATTCCAGTTTGGTTGATCGCTAACGTAGTTGTACTGGCATATGCGCGTATTAAACCTCCGGCACCAAGTTTAATACCGCCAAAATACCTGGTTACCACCACGACTGTATCCTTTAACTGGCGCTTTTTAAGGACTTCCAAGATGGGTACTCCTGCTGTTCCGCTTGGTTCTCCATCATCATTTGCCTTTTGAATCTGATCATGTTCCCCAATCATATATGCCGAACAATTATGAGTGGCATCGGCATGCTTCTTTTTAATCTCTTGGATAAACTGTTGTGCTTCCTCTTCAGATGTCACTCGCTTGACATATCCAATGAATCTGGATTTTTGGATAACTTGTTCCTCTGAACCTTGTGTCTTCACCGTAAAATAATTTGCTAGCATCGGCACTTCCTCCTTTTATTTTTGAGAAATATGTGTAAACTATTATTGAATGAATTTTTAATTTATAGACAGTCAGTGTACAATGTACCTAATAGGAAGTAAAGAATATTGTAACGCACCCCTAAAAAGGAACTAAACATTTCGTATTGTATGAATGACATTAGATAGAGAGGTTTTCTTATGGTAAATAATGACCGTAAACTAGACTATATAATAGATGAGATGGTGAATACAGTAGAAAACAGTAAGGATGAAGTTTTTGGTATTGCGGAAGAGTCTAGAAAAGAATATGAATTATTAACGGAAGAGCTGGCAAGTTTGAAACATTCCGTGCTCGAAAAAATCCGAGAGAATGAACAACTGGATAAACAGTCTGCCTTATCCAGACAACATCTGGCAGAAGTGAGCAAGAATTTTCGTGACTATTCAGAGGATACGATTAAAGAAGCATATGATAGGGCCCACAAATACCAAACCGCCTTACAAGTCAATCGTGATAAGGAACAAATCTTGCGAAAGAGAAGAGATGAAATTGAATTACGCCTCAAATCTATGGAGCACATGGTGGAACGTGCCGATGGTCTAGCAGGAAAAATCTCCATCGTGTTGAATTATTTGAATGATGACTTTAAGCATGTGTCCGATATCATTCAAGACGCCCATGCCAAACAACAATTTGGTTTGAAAATTATTGAAGCACAAGAAGAAGAGAGAAGAAGGATTTCTCGAGAAATTCATGATGGGCCGGCCCAAATGCTTGCTAATATTATGCTGCGATCGGAAATCGTTGGTCGTACATATAAAAAAGGAGACGTGGAAAGTGCCGTTTCTGAAATGCGTAATGTCCGTTCCTTAATCAAGGATTCTTTACACGAAGTAAGGAGGATTATTTATGATCTTAGGCCAATGGCATTAGATGACCTTGGCTTAATCCCAACGATCAAGAAATATATATCTACCTTGCATGATCAGCACGCAAACATCCATTTTTCATATAATGGCTCTTCGGACAGATTGGATAGTCAATATGAGGTAGCTCTATTTCGCTTAATACAAGAATCGATTCAAAATGCTATCAAACATGCAGAAGCGGATCAAATCAAGGTGCTTTTAGAGGTTTCTGCAGAAAAGGTGATTGTATTAGTAGAGGACGATGGGGAAGGTTTTGATCAAAATCAAAAAAAAGAAAAATCTTTTGGTTTAATAGGTATGCAAGAACGGGTAGAAATGCTTGAAGGCGAGATTAGAATCAAGAGTCAAATCGCAAAAGGGACAAAAATCATGATAAAAATCCCGATTAAACAAAATATTGATACAGATATTTAATATTTCGTGTATAATATAAGAACAAATCACAGTGAAATACAGAGAATAAACGCGAAAATTAAATATGAAAAGAGGAGGCTGTACACATGACAACAAATATTGTTTTGATTGATGACCACAAATTATTTAGAGAAGGCGTAAAACGTATTTTAGAACTCGAAAATGACTTTACGATCTTGGCTGAGGGTGATGATGGCCATATGGCTGTGGAGTTAGTAAAAAAATATAAGCCGGATATTGTCTTAATGGATATTAATATGCCAGGCGTTAATGGTGTAGAGGCAACGGCAGAATTGTTGGAGCGTTATCCTGGCGTAAAGGTAATCATTCTGTCTATTCACGATGATGAGAATTATGTGACGCATGCATTAAAGTCAGGGGCTCAGGGATATTTGTTAAAAGAAATGGATTCTGATGCACTTATTGACGCCATCACCGTTGTTTCAGAAGGTGGATCATACTTACATCCGAAAGTCACTCATAATTTGGTAAAGGAATACCGCAGACTTGTTTCAGAAGAAGATTCATTATACGAAAATGATGATTCAGTAAACAAACTTAAAGAAATCGAGCACCGTAAGCCATTACACTTACTGACTAGACGTGAATGCCAAGTCTTGCAGTTATTGGCAGAAGGAAAGAGTAATAAAGGAATCTCTGAATCTTTATACATCAGTGAGAAGACGGTAAAGAACCATGTGAGTAGTATTTTACAGAAAATGAAGGTGAAAGACCGGACCCAGGCCGTTGTCATCGCGATTAAACAAGGCTGGGTAGAAATTCTATAAGATGAATGTACCAAAAGCAGATCAGTGCACCACGTGGTCCCGATAATATAAGAAAAGACTCGGACCACCAGTACCTGACCAGATTACGCTCGTCGTTGTGATAGATATAATCAGCTTCCTGAATATTTCTAGAATATATGTAGAAAATAGCTCTTCGCTTTATGGAGGGCTATTTTTTTCGTGGTGTGTAGTTGTCATCTCGGGAATGACGGCCAAAATAAGAGCGAATCTCGAAAAAACGCCGCCTCCTCAGTAAACACCATCTCTCAAATGTTTACATCATCGCCCACATTCCCCAAAAATTCTATGCCATTCACGCAACATGGAAATAAACCATGCACGAAAGACTAGGCAACGGAGAGAATATTAGGTAAAATAAAGAGAGAGAGTCTGACAAGTTCATAAAGGAGAGGTAGGTAGCTTATGAGAGTGGCTGTTATTACGGACAGTACATCGTACATACCCGAATCAACAAGACAGGAATTAGACATCCATATGATTCCATTAAGTGTGGTATTTGATTCGGAATCGTTTCGTGAAGAAATCGACATATCGACAGAAGATTTTTATCAAAAAGTAAGGGAAAGTGAACAACTGCCCAAGACATCCCAACCTGCCATTGGTGAAATGACGGATAAGCTCACACAATTGGCTGCGGAATATGATCAAGCAATATTTATTACCCTTTCGAGTGGTATAAGTGGAACCTATCAATCAGCAGTTAGCGCCGGAGCGGCGATGGAAGATATAGAAGTCGTGACGTTTGACTCGGAAATCAGTTGCTTGGCACAAGGTTTTTATGTGCTGGAGGCAGCCAGGCTTGCGAAACAGGGACAAGATATCCAGGCGATGGTGGCAAGATTGGAGCAGATGAAAAAATCCTTGCGTGCCTATTTTATGGTGGATGACTTAAATAATCTTCATCGCGGCGGACGACTGAATGGTGCCCAGGCAATACTCGGTAGTATGCTACAGGTCAAACCCATCCTTCATTTTGAAAATACCAAGATTGTCCCCTTTGAAAAAATCCGCACTAAGAAAAAGGCAGTAAAACGGATGTTGGACTTATTCGATGAAGACGCGAGAACAGGTGCTGTGATAGAGGCATCGGTGATTCATGCCAATAGAAAAGATGAAGCGGAAGCCCTACGACAGCAATTAATGGAACAATATCCACATGCCACTATTACGATTAGCTATGTCGGTCCAGTTATTGGCACGCATCTAGGTGAAGGTGCCATTGGCCTGACGTGGTATCAAAAATAAATCCTGATATACTCGCAAGTTCACGGCTTGCGAGTATCATTGAGCTAGGAGGAGTGCCCATGAATGTTGCTAGTATATTAGATGGAAAAGTATTATTATCCTCAGAAATCCCCCTGTCAAAGCCTACGATAGCGTATCTTCAACGCACTGAACAATTACTTCCCATTCGCTCTATCGAACACAATTTAACAGGTATGCAATGCAAACGATGCGGTAACCAAAAGCGGAACCTTTTTGCCCAGATAGATTGCGGCAGATGTGGTCACACCCATTTGTATTGCCGACAATGTGTGGAATCAGGCCGAGTGTTAGCCTGTGAACCGCTCTGGCTTTGGCAAGGAAATCAGGCAAGCTGGCTTTGGCAAAACGAACCATGTCATTGGCAAGGCAGCTTAACCCCAGCGCAGCAGCAAGCGGCTGACGTGATTACGCAGGCTGTGGCAACGCAGCAAAAAGAACAACTGGTTTGGGCCGTTTGTGGCGCAGGCAAAACGGAGATGCTCTTCCCTGCTATCACAAAGGCGATCACAAGCCAGAAGCGAATATGCTTGGCAACTCCGCGTGCAGACGTAGTAAGAGAGCTTTTCCCCCGTTTTTGTCAGGCTTTTCCTGAGACCGCAATGGAGGCACTTTATGCAGGAACAGAGGATCGAACAGGCGTCGGCCAATTGGTGATTAGTACCACCCATCAACTGATTCGCTATCAGCAAGCCTTCGATGTTATGATCATTGATGAAATCGATGCCTTTCCCTTCCACCATGACCCAACACTACCCAAATTAGCAGCTCGTGCCTGCAAGGAATATGCCACCAACATCTATTTGACCGCAACTCCTCGTCCAAAGCAGCGCCGGCTTATCCGTCAGAAGAAACTGCCCGTCACCTTTGTCCCATTGCGTTTTCATGGTCATCCTTTACCGGTTCCTCAATTAAAACAAGAATTTAACCTACGTAAGAAATACAAACAACATAAGCCATCTGCCGCACTAGAACAATTGCTGCATGCACATAACCAAACCCGCCAACTATTGATTTTTGTACCAACAATCGAATGGGCAATTGCTATCGCTTCCGATCATAAGGCTACTTTTGTACACGCAGAGGACACTAACCGCAAAGAAAAAATTGATCAGTTTCGTCAAAAAAAACTACAGCGATTAGTCACTACTACCATTCTAGAACGAGGTGTTACCTTTCCATCTGTTGATGTGATTGTGTTAGATGCTGGTCATTCCGTCTTTGACGAGGCAGCCCTAGTCCAAATCGCCGGACGTGCCGGCAGAAGTCCAGATGATCCAACCGGCAATGTCTGGTTTATTCATCAAGGCAAAACAGAAGCAATTAAAGAAGCGATCCGACAAATAAAAAGTATGAATAAGAAAGCAAGAAAATAATGGACCATTGTTTATTCTGTCATCAACTCATCCACACCGACATATCATGGCGCACTCTCTTTGTAGCCGATTCATCAATACCGCTTTGTGCTGCTTGTCAAGCACGCCTGGAGATCATTGGAGAATCGATTTGCAGGCAGTGCGGAAGAAAAACCGAACAGCAAACGCGATGTCCGGATTGTGAAAACTGGCAAACGACGGAACCATATGCCGGATTATTACAAATGAATCGCTCGTTATTTACTTACAATTCATTTATGCAGGAGGTGATGACCAAATGGAAATACCGTGGTGATTATATCCTGAAACAATTATTCACCCCTTATATCAACAAACGTTTTCCTACACTTTTCCCAATAACGGATTATACGATTGTCCCGGTTCCGTTGACCCAAGCAAGATTCGAGGAACGCGCCTTCAATCAATCGCAAGAAATTGCTAGGATGATCGCCAACAAGAACAAAAAACCAATTGTGCCCGCTTTATCTAGGTATGAACAACGATCGGAGAAACAATCAAAACGGACAAAAACAGAACGAATGGCAACAGCAAATCCATTTTTCTTTAAAAAAATGGTTGAAACAGACGTCTTATTGGTCGATGATATATATACAACCGGTATGACATTACATCACGCGGCAGCGGAATTAAAAAAAGCAGGCGTCAAACAAGTATATAGTTTTACCTTGATTCGATAACCAGATAGGATAGACATAACAAAAAAGCGGGGAGGACATACAATGGGGGAATTAGCCAATTGTATCAAATGTGATAAAATATTTATTAAAACAAACAAAACCATTTGTCCGGATTGTATACAGAAAGAAGAAAAACAATTTCAATTAGTCTACCAATTTTTAAAAAAACGAACGAACCGACAAGCAACCATACCAGAGATAGCGGAGGGGACAGGTGTTGAAGAAAAAGTGATTCTTCAGTTCGTCCAAGAAAAAAGATTAAATCCTGTCCATTTTCCTAACCTAAACTATCCGTGTGAACGCTGTGGGCAGCCGATCGTGACAGGCACCATCTGTACTAGCTGTCAGACTGAATTAAAGGAAGACATTCAAAAGCATGACGATAGAAAGCGATTAAAAGAAGAACTAGAAAAGGCGGAAAGGAAAAAAACCTATTTTACAAGAGATTGAAGAAAGTTGATCAAAATCAGATTAAACATTTCTGATTAGCCGCCGATATAATAAATAAAGCATTACTGTCATATGACAACGAGAAGTATCAAGGTGATCAGTGTATCAGGATGAAAATTCGTGTCATTACAGGAAAGAGGTGAACGGTTTTGAAAATTAACGGAACAAATCAGACAAATGTAAATCCTTATCATAAACAAGCACAAGCAAACCAGAAAATAACAGAGCAGATAAAAAAACAGAAACCGGATCAACTGGAAATTTCAGATCAGGCATTGAAATTGCAGCAATCCTCTACACGAAAGGCTTATGTCAATGAAATCAAACAACAAATTGACAACGGCCAGTATGTTACTAATTCTCAAGAGACAGCGAAGAAGATTTTGAATTTTTGGAAAGTATAACGAAGGCTGGCACTGGGACAATGGTCAAAGGCAAATCGTTAGCAAAGGGGCAAAACTAAATGCCGGTACAAACCATCATTAAACAACTAAACAAACTGATAGAGCTTCACGACAGTCTTATTGGCATCTCGAAACAAAAAACGGAAATCGTTAAGGCAGGAGATACCCAATCCTTGCAAAATTTGTTGATTAGGGAACAGAAGCATGTACAGGCGATTAATCAAATAGAAGAACGACGGATAGCATCTGTGCAAGCCTGGGCAGCAGCGGAAAATATGGATCCGAAGACCGTTACGGTAGCAGATATTATTGAAGAACATGCGCAAGGAGTAGAAAAGATTCAATTAGAAGAGGTGACGGTGGCCTTGGCGAGTCAGCTTATGGAACTGCGACGTCAGGAAGACTTAAACAAGCAGTTAATTCAGCAGTCACTTCAATTTATCCAGTTATCATTGGATATGATGCAGCCGTCTATCACCAATATGAATTACGGGAATACGACACAATCGGGTCCGAAACGATCGGTGTTTGATTCGAAAGCGTAAGAAGGAGTTGACATAATGGGATCAACATTTAATGGGCTTCAAGTAGCTAAACGGGCTTTACATACTCAACAGTCTGCCCTGTATACGACGGGGCACAATATTGCCAATACCAATACAGAAGGTTATACGAGACAAAGGGTAAACATGCAACCAACTGCCCCCTATCCATCCATGGGAAGAAATCGGGCAGAAATACCTGGACAGGTGGGTAGTGGTGTAGAGGCAGGTTCGATTGAACGAGTGCGGGATAGTTTTATTGATAAACAATATCGGCAAGAGAATGCCAAGGTTGGTTTTTATGATACAAGGGCCGATATGATGTCGAAAATGGAGGCTATTCTTAATGAACCAACCGATGAAGGATTATCGGCTATTATCGGGCAATTTTGGCAATCACTGCAGGATTTATCTGTCAACCCAGAAGATGCGGGGGCCCGTGTAGTGGTCAAGGAACGTGCCAATGCGGTTGCAGAGTCTTTTCAGTATGTACACACATCGCTGGAGCAAGTCCGTACGAATTTTCAAAACGAGATTGGCGTTGATAATACCAAGGTGAATTCCTTAGTGGATCAAATTAATCAACTCAACGCACAGATTAATAATGTTGAACCACACGGCTATTTGCCGAATGACTTATACGATGAACGGGATCGATTGGTTGATGAATTATCATCGTATGTAGATATCAAGGTAGATTATCGCAAGAGCTCTGGAGATCCTAGTCCGATGGCACAAGGGATTGCAACGATTACGCTGGTAACCGATCAAGACAATATTGAAAATGGTGAAGGGGAACCAATTACCCTGGTCGATGGCAGTGAAGGAGTAATACCAGGTAGTAATGAGGCTGTTAATCATGTGTTTACCTCCTTCAATGAGGATAATAACGTACAAGCCATCTTTTTTGCCTCACCGGATGACAATAGAAGTAAAGAAGAGCAGCTTGCTGATTTAGTGGAAAACCATGGTGATGAGGTGCACATTTATGCCGACCATTTTGATGTGCAAGGGAAGTTGCGGGCATTGATGGACGGCGCTGGATATGTCAGTGATTTTGCCTTTGATGGAGATCCTGGAACTGCAAAAGGAAGCTATAATGATATGCTGACTAACTTGGACCGACTGGTAGAGAATTTTGTCACAGAATTTAATGCCGTCCATCGTCAAGGATACACCTTAGCTACGGATGACAATGGTGATCCGATCCAAGGCAGTGACTTTTTTACCGGAACAACGGCCGATACGATTGCCCTATCCGAAGCAATCGACAATGATCCTGATTTAATCGCGGCAAGTGAGTCAGGTGCTGCCGGTGATGGGGAACATGCCACCACCTTAGCGGATGTTTATAGCAAACGGGCGGAAAATTATTTATCTTATGACCCAGACAATCCCAATCAGTTAGATGACAAAGCTTCGGTGAAGAGTTTCTTTGAAGGGGTTATCGGAGAAATGGGTGTGATGGGAGAGGAATCGCAGCGTATGCAAAATAACTCCCAGGTGCTTCGTCAGCAAATTGAAGAAACAAGACATTCGATCAGCTCGGTATCATTAGATGAAGAAATGACCAACTTAATTCAATTTCAGCATGCCTATAATGCGGCCGCTCGAAATATGACAGTAGTGGATGAAATGCTCGACCGAATTATTAATAATATGGGATTAGTAGGGAGGTAAGTAAATGCGTGTCACACAAAATATGCTAACGAGTAACATGCTTCGTAATATCAGTAACAGTTACAGCAATATGGGCAAGTATATGGATCAGCTGTCAACTGGTAAGAAAATTAACCGTCCTTCCGATGATCCTGTTGTTGCAATGAAGGGAATGGACTATCGCACCCAATTAGCCCAAATGGAACAATTTGAGCGTAATATTGGTGAAGTACACAATTGGATGGATAACTCGGATTCTGCTTTAGATAAGGTGGAAAAGGGATTGGAACGTCTTCGTGACTTAGCCGTACAAGGTTCCAATGGCACTTATGAAGAGGGGCAGCGTGGTAATATGGCTGAGGAAGTAGAACAGATTAAAGAACATCTTGTCGAATTAGCCAATACCAAAGTGAATAATAAATATATTTTTAACGGTAAGGCCACGACAGGTAATAATGGCGAAGCACCGTATCAATTGAATGAGGATGGAGAACTGATTGCACCGATTAATACCGATGATGTCAACATTGAGGTATCCAGCGGTTCTAAGCTCCGCGTCAATGTCAAACCAGACAGCGTCTTTACCGAGCAGTTATTCACCGATCTCACCGAATTTGCCAATACGTTAAGGGACTCAGATACCGAAGATGAGGAAATCAGCGAATTTATCGATCGCATCGATACACATATCAATAATAACGTGAATGCTCGCGCCGATCTTGGTGCTCGGCAGAACCGCATTGATTTAGTTGAAAATCGTATCAATCAGCAATTAGTGACAGTAGAGGACATGAAGTCACGAAATGAAGACGCCGATTTCGAAGAAGTGATTATGAACTTGATCTCGCAAGAATCGGTACACCGAGCAGCTTTAAGTGGAGGATCCCGGATTATCCAGCCTACTTTATTAGATTTCTTACGCTAATCAATATCCGCCTTACCTAAATTACGGGTAAGGCTTTTTTCAAAAAAAGGAGGATAGCGATGCAACTCCCACAAATTCGTATCCAACAACAAGCTGCGCAAATAGGTCTGAACATTCAGTCAGCACAGCTCACGATCGAGCAAGCACCTGCTCAGCAGACGATCGAACAGCAGCAGCCGGAAGTACATATTACCACCAGACCCGGACGATTGACGATTGATCAGTCGAAGGCATTGGCTGATGTCGGTATCATGCCTGTCAAACAATCGATTCAAAATTGGGCCAATAATGCCATGCAAGCAGCGATCTCCGGAAGCAGACAAAAACAGCAGGAAGGTGATCGGCTGATGAAGATTGAGCATGGCGGCAGCCCGCTAGTAGATTTTGCTAAACAGATCGGATTTTCGCAACAAAAGCAACTCGCTATCGATTGGATTCCTTCCGCCGATGGGGTAGAGATTAACTATGAACCAGCTGAAGTGCATATCGAGGCAGAGGTCCGTCCACCTGTCATTCAAGCAGCAGCAACACCTACCCAGTTTCATTATCAACGAGGTGGTGTCGAAACCTATCTCGAACAGCAAAATTGGCTAGAGATCGATATCGCTGATTTAACATTCCAAGGCTATCAGTTTGAACTAGAAATATAAGAGGGTGAACAGCATGCAAATACAGACAAAATATTTTGGTGAAACAACGATTAAGCAAGAGGAAATCCTCGCATTCCCTCAAGGGATTCCTGGATTTCCCCAAGAAAAGCAATTTGTCCTGCTTCGCTTTGAAGAGGCTGGTTTATTTCAAGTACTGCAATCTACCAATACAGAGACGTTGGCCTTCGTTGTCGTCGATCCCTTTTTATTCGTGGAAGATTATCAATTAACACTAGATGACACGATTCTAGAACAGCTGGCCATTATAAAAGAAGAGGATGTCCACACTTTGGCCATCGTCACGGTCAAAGATCCATTAACGACGAGCACGGCTAATTTACAAGCACCGATTATCATCAATCATTCCAATCAGTTAGCCAAACAATATATCACCAAAAGCGAGCAATATACACCACGTGAACCAATCTTTCAAACACCTTCTCAGAAAGAGGTGGATTAAGATGCTAGTGTTAACAAGAAAAAAGAATCAAGCGATCCAAATTGGCGAGGATATTGAGATCAAGGTGATTGGCATCGATGGCGATCAAATCAAGCTAGGCATTTCCGCACCAAAGGATGTCGAGGTGCACCGCCAAGAAATCTATCAGGCGATTCAAGCGGAAAATAATACCGCCGCTAATCTCTCCGAAAATATTTTCGATATCCTAAAAAAAAATCAACAAAATGACTAAACATTCTAGAAGCGTGAGCCGATAGTAATAGTAGGAGCTAGTTTTAGTGATCGGCGGCCGCTTTCACTACAACTAGTACATACCACAAGGATGTGGAAATTGAACTTACTCAAGGAGGAAATTTATTATGATTATCAACAATAATATCCCTGCGTTAAACACACACCGTCAGCTAGGGATCAACCAAGGCAACATGCAGTCTTCAATGGAGAAATTGTCTTCAGGTTTGCGTATCAACCGTGCTGGTGATGATGCGGCAGGGCTTGCGATTTCTGAGAAAATGCGTGCGCAAGTGCGTGGGTTGGATCAGGCGAGTCGAAATGCGCAGGATGGTATTTCTATGATTCAGACGGCTGAAGGAGGACTGGATGAAACACACTCTATCTTGCAACGTATGCGTGAATTAGCAGTGCAATCAGCTAGTGATACCAATGTTGAGGTTGATCGCGATGAATTAAACAAAGAATTTGAACAATTGGCTGAAGAAATCGGTCGTATAAAAGATAAATCACAGTTCAACACACAGAACATATTGGATGGTTCTGCAGGAAGTGGAGTAACATTACAAGTTGGAGCCAATGAGGGAGATGTTATCGCGATTGATTTTACAACCTCAGGTGTGAATCTTACTAATGTGCAATCTGATGTAGCCGCTTTGGATATTTCTGATCGCGGAGGAGCAAGTGGTGCAATTGAGGCAGTAAATGCGCAAATTGAACAAGTATCAGCTGGTCGTTCTTATTTAGGTGCAATGCAAAATCGTTTAGAGCATACAATAGCTAACCTAGACAATTCTTCTGAAAACTTATCTGCTGCAGAATCTCGTATTCGTGACGTAGATATGGCAAAAGAGATTATGGAGATGACTAAATCGAATATTCTTTCTCAAGCCTCTCAGTCTATGTTAGCTCAAGCTAACCAGCAGCCACAAGCTGTGTTACAGTTACTTGGATAATAAATAATGATGAGACGGAGACTCTAGCTTTGCTGGGGTCTCTTTATTTTGGTTAAATTTATTGTAAATTAGACTTTAATATTTAATAAAAAGTCCGATAAATAATAGTAAGAGTTATAATTGGGGGACTTAAGATGAAACTAATTGTAAATGAAAAGAACATTGATACAAAGGAAATAACAACAGCAACTCAAATGGTTGAAAAAATTCAAACATTAGCAGATGACGATATAATTAATCAGGTAACAATTAATGCTCAAGATGTATATGACGATTTTGAAGCTTATTTGGAACAGCATTGGCAAAGCATTGAGTATATAAAAGTAATAACACAGTCAAAGAAGCAGTTTATCAATGATACATTATTGACAGCAGAGAATTATTTAGATAATGCAGTGGATTTAGTACAAGAACTTTCTAATAATTTTTATCAAAAGCCAGGAGCAGAAGATTGGAATCAGTTTCAATATTTCACAGAAGGAATTACATGGTTTTCAAATATACTAGTAACTATCGATTCTTTAAAAGAGCGTCCTAATAATTGGAAATGTTATGTTGACCAATATCATAAATTGGAGGACGGAATTAAAGAGTTAGCAGAGGCTGTAGAAGCTGACGATGAAACTTTAATAGCTGATATTATTCAATATGAAATGATTCCAATTTATCAGAATTTAAAAAAATTAATCTCAAATACAATAGATACTGAAGGATGTCGACCTCATGCTCATTGATAATAAAAACTATTTAAGTGTCAAAAATCGTCCGTTATTACAGTTGCTGAATGAAACTACCACTGATGAAGAATTTGTAGAAATAGAGATGGCCAAGTCTGAGCAGTTAACCTTAAAAATAAAACAGAATGACTCCTACAAATATGTACATAGTAAATATAACCCACTAATAGAGATAGATAAATTAGTTAACCAATTTGACTTGATAGAAGGTAAATCACATATTTTATTATTTGGTTTGGGAATGGGTTATCATTATACGGCACTTAAAAAGAAATTTCCGCATGCCACTTTTTCTATCTATGAACCGGATTTGTTAGTGTTGAAAAAGTTATTATCGCATATTTCATTAGAAGAATTATTTGGTAAAGATAATGTCACCATAGTGGTAAAGGAAACAATGGAATCTAGTATTCAACATTTTTTACAGTCACATCAAAATAAAATAGAAGTCTTTGCACTTCCGTATTACCAAAAGAATTATCAAGTGGAACTAGATAAATTATATGCGCTTTTAGTAGATCAATTAAAAAATACAAAAAGTAGATTAGTAACTAATTTATCATTCCAAAAACGTTGGACAATTAACGCAATTAAAAACTTTCCAACAGTATTAAAAACACCAAATATATTAAGGGATATAGATGAATCAGTTTTTAAAGGAAAACCAGCAATTATTGTATCGGCAGGTCCAAGTCTGAATGAAGAGTTTGAGAATTTAAAGTATATAAAAAAGCATGGTTTAGCTTATATCTTTTCGGTAGGATCGGCGATTAATGCGTTGATTGAAAATGATATTTTACCAGACGCCATATGTACCTATGATCCACAGGCTCACAATTATAAAGTTATTCAGAAAGTGAAAGATCGGAACATAGCTACTATCCCATTGATTTTTGGAAGTACCGTAGGGTATGAAACCCTATTTGATTATCAAGGCCCCTTGTTGCATATGATTACTACTCAAGACACCATTGCACCTTATTTGTTACAAGATGAAAAGGAAATAGATATGGTTAATGACGCCCCTTCGATAGCGTTAGTTACTTATCAATTGTTATCTAAATTAAAGGTGAAAACCATTTATTTAGTAGGACAAAACTTATCTTTTAAAGATAGGTATCGATATGCAGCAGGGGTAGAATACCAAACTGATCAGGTTAGTGAGGATAAATTAATACCTGTAAAGAGTGTGAGTGGTAAAACCGTATGGACGGAAGATGGGTATAATAGGATGCGACAGACACTGGAATTATATATTAAGCAGACTACTAGCGTAAATGTATACAACACAACGAAAGATGGGGCAGCAATTGAAGGTGCTTCATTTATACCGCTCTCTAAAGTAATCAATACGCATTTTACTAACCAATTTGAAGTATCTGATCAATGGTACCATGCAGAACCGCATTATGAACGTAATCATATATTAGATCATATGAATAATCTAGCATATTATAAAAATATATTTATGCAAGACCTAACAGATACAATGAAAATGATGCGTCATATCTATCAATCAAAACACCACTATCGAGGTAATAATGGAAAATTGGAAAAACAGCTTGCCAAATTTGATAAAAAATTTAAAAAAATTAAGAAAAATAGATTTAATCAAACTTTTTTGTCACCTATGCTTAGAGTACAGCTGGAAAATTTGGTAGCCTCATCTCAAGAAATCAAACAAGAAACAGATAACATGAAAAAAATTGATCTGTTTTACAATCGATTTGGTTCATTTTTATCTCAATTAAATCATTTAATGCATGAAGTAAACGAATACTTTGAAGAATTAAGAAACAACGAATTGTTCGTAGAGAAAGAAGTGAGCAAATAATGCAATTTGAAAATAAAACGATACTTATTACCGGTGGAACAGGATCATTCGGAAAAAAGTTCACCAAACGAATATTAGAAACAAATGTGAAAAAGGTTATAGTATTTAGCCGTGATGAATTAAAACAATATGAAATGAAGCAAGAATTTGATGATGATCGGTTGCGTTTTTTTATCGGTGATGTCCGTGATACAGATCGACTATATCGTGCCTTTGATGGAGTAGATTGTGTCGTACATGCGGCTGCGATGAAACATGTGGAGGCATGTGAATATAATCCCTTTGAGGCAGTTAAAACCAATATCAATGGTGCTCAAAATATTATTGAGGCAGCAATAGATAAAAAGGTAGAAAAAGTTGTTGCATTAAGTACAGATAAAGCGGCTGCTCCTGTTAATTTGTACGGAGCGACAAAACTTGCTTCTGATAAATTGTTCGTCGCTGGTAATTCCTATGCAGGGGATAAGAAGACACGTTTTTCCGTTGTAAGATATGGGAATGTGGTGGGAAGCAGAGGTAGTGTAGTTCCTTTTTTTAAAAAAGTGAAAAGTGCTGGGAATCTTCCTATTACAGATGAAAGGATGACACGATTCTGGATCACGCTAGATCAAGGAGTGCAGTTTGTCATAGAAAGCTTTCATAGAATGCAAGGCGGAGAGATTTTTGTTCCGAAGATTCCTAGTATGTCTATCATGGATCTAGCAAAAGCAATTGCGCCTGAATGTAATTTGAATTTTGTAGGGATTCGACCAGGTGAAAAACTTCATGAAGTGATGATTACTGAGGACGATGCAAGACGAACACTTGAATATGATAATTATTATGTGATTCAACCTGAATTTCCATGGTGGGGGAAGGAAAATGGCAATAATGGTCAGAAGTTACAAAATAGTTTTAGGTATAGCAGTGAAACAAATCAAGATTGGTTAACGGTAGAGGATTTACGAGAACTTGTATACGATAAGGAGTAATGTTCATCATGAGTGATCATTCATTTATTCCGTATGGAAAACAATCATTAGACGAAGAAGACATCCAGGCAGTGGTTGATGTGTTAAGAAGTGATTATCTAACTACGGGACCAGCAATTAATCAATTTGAGGAAGCCATCGCTGCATATGTTGATTCTAAGTATGCTGTCGCTTTTTCTAGTGGTACAGCTGCATTACATGGTGCCTGTTTTGCCGCTGGTATTACAGAAGGGGATGAAGTGATTACCACCCCTATGACATTTGTAGCTAGTAGTAACTGTGTTCTATATCAGGGGGGGACACCGATTTTTGCTGATATTGACCCTGTTACGTATAATATCAATCCCTTAGAAATTGAAAAGAAGATTACTGATAAAACAAAGGCGATTATACCAGTGGATTTTACCGGACAGCCATGTGAATTAGAGGAGATTATTGAAATAGCTCGCCGTCATAACCTTATTGTCATTGAGGATGCTGCTCATGCACTTGGTGCCACTTATCGCGGGCAGAAGATAGGATCAATTAGTGATATGACCATGTTTAGTTTTCATCCAGTTAAACATATTACAACTGGAGAAGGCGGGGTTATTACGACCAATAATAAAGCATATTATGAGAAACTCATAGCATTCCGCTCACATGGAATCACTCGTGACCGTTCTAAAATGAAGGAAGATCATGGACCGTGGTATTATGAAATGCAGTTTTTAGGTTATAATTATAGAATGACGGATATTCAGGCAGCTTTAGGGATTAGTCAGTTGGAAAAAATCGAATATTTCATAAAGCAAAGAAGAAAATATGCTGAACTATATAATGAGGCTTTCAAAGATTTACCACAGCTCACTATCCCATATCAAAAGGATCAAGTTGAGTCAAGTTGGCACTTATATGTAATTCGTTTAAATACAGAACTATTAAATGGTGTAAAAAAACAAATCTATGAAGCTTTATTGGTAGAAAATATTGGTGTTAATGTACATTACATACCTATTTATCAATTTCCCTATTATAAAAAACTAGGATATGCAAAAACTGGTTTTCTTAATACAGAGAAATTGTATCAAGAAATGATATCTATGCCATTATTTCCTGCTATGAGTAGAGCGGATATTAATTATATAATAAGTAAGATAAAGAAAATAATAAGCGATTTTTCGAAGTAGGTGTAGTCAAATGAGGATCGTGGCAATAATTCAAGCAAGAATGGGTTCAACTAGATTACCTGGAAAAGTATTAAAAAGAATTTTAGATAAGCCATTACTGGAGTTTCAAGTGGAACGATTAAAAAGATGTCAAACCATAGATCAAATTGTTATAGCTACAACAACAAAAGCTATGGATGATATAATAATTGAATTTTGTAAAGTATTAGACATCGCATATTACAGGGGGGCAGAAGGAGACGTGTTGTCAAGATATTATGAAGCAGCCTCTTATTATCAGGCGGATGTTATTGTAAGGTTAACATCCGATTGTCCACTTATTGAACCTTATGTAGTAGATAGGGTAGTTAATGGATATCTTGATAATCCAAATTATGACTATGTGTCAAATACTATAGAGAGAACTTATCCGCGTGGTTTAGATGTTTCTTTAGTAACATACTCAAGTTTGGAAGAAATACACCATAAAGCAAAAGCTGAATTGGATAGAGAGCATGTAACAAGATATTTGTATAATAGACCAAATGAGTATAAGCTTCTAAACATTTTTAATGATAAAAATGAGAGTTGTCATCGTTGGACAGTGGACACAAAAGAAGATTTCAATTTAGTGAAAAAAATTATAGAAACATTGTACCCAAACAAACCAGCTTTTCAAATGGAGGACATTTTACATGTATTAAATTCGCATCCAGATTGGATAAAAATCAATGATCATGTTGAACAGAAAAAAACTTAAGAAAGAATGAATAAATAATGAATTTAAATAATCATATCTTATTTGTACGAGCTGATGCTTCTGACGTTATTGGCATAGGCCATATCATGCGAAACATACCACTGGCTCAATCATGGAAAAAAGAGGGTGGCGAGGTTTTTTTCATTTCAAATCAATTACCAAATAATTTAGAACGCAGGTTAAAAAATGAAAATTTTGATGTGATATATTTAAAAAGCTGTTTACCAGGAAGTGCTATAGATGCACTTCAAACAGTACAAATGGCACAAAAGAAACATGCTAATTTCTTAATCATAGATGGTTATTATTTCAAAAGTGCCTATCAAAAAATAATTAAAGAACATCATTTAAAATTATTATTTATGGATGACTTTGGTCATCTTGATCACTATTATGCAGATATAGTGTTAAACAGAAGTTTGATCTCTAAGCAGATATCTTACTCAAATAAAGAACCCTATACTAAATTATTGCTAGGCTCAAAATATAATGCAATTCGTGAAGAATTTGTTAAATATGGAGATCATATTCCGATAATTAGAGACGATATTAAAGAAGTATTGATAACATTCGGTGGAGCAGATCCTCAAAATATAACACTAAAAATGATAGAGGTTTTAAATAGAGTCTTCAACAAAGACGTGAAAGTTCATTTCATTATTGGAGCTACTTATAAACATGATATTGAATTGAATAAAATCATGCATTCAGTTAAATATGATTTTAAGATTCATCGAGATGTGAGTAATATGGCGGACTTTATGCATAGTGCAGATATAGCGGTTACTGCTGGGGGAACAACATTATTCGAGATGGCGTATATGGGACTACCAAGTATAGTAATGTCAACTGCCTCAAATCAAAAGTCATCCAAAGTTTTTGCTGATAAATATAATACTTGTTTATACCTTGGTAATGCTCTAAATGTAGGAGAACAATTAATTATAAGTAATATCGAGAAGCTTAAAAGTAAGGAGCTAAGAAGCAAAATGAGTGTGAATGGTCAGCGTTTGATTGATGGTAAAGGTAACGAAAGGTTACTACAAGAAATAATTAAGATAAAGTGAGGTGAGAATAATGGAACGAACGTATATGATTTTAGGTGGAAGTTATGGGCAAGTACCAGCAATCAAAACAGCAAAACGACTAGGTTTGAAAACTCTAGTTATTGATCAAAATCCAAATGCAGTAGGTTTTGAATTTGCAGATTATGCAGAGTGTGTGGATACAACTGACTTGGAAAATGCTTTAAAAGTAGCAAAAAAATATAATGTGTGTGGTTCAATGACTATTTCAAGTGATATAGCTGTGCCTACTTCTTGTTATATCAATGAAACTCTAGAATTGTCTAACCAAGGTATTGGAATAGCAGAAAAAGTAACAGATAAGGCGCTAATGCGGGATGAATTCAAAACTAATGGAATAACATCTCCAAACTTTTTTATTTATGAAGAAAATCAAGATTTATCACTTTTTTTATTGAAAATTAAACAATTCATAGACACTAACATTGTTATTGTCAAACCGTCTGATAGTTCGGGAAGCAGAGGGGTGACTCGAATAAATGACGAATTAGAATTAAGAACAGCAATTCAAAATGCAATGCAATACTCTAGAAATAGGAAAGTTGTGGTGGAAGAATATATTTCTGGAATTGAAGTTGGAGCACAATGTTTCTCTATAGATGGAGAAATGGTGTATTGCTTTATACATAACGATACAGTATCTTCCAATATGGTACCAGTTGGCCACTCTTTTCCATCTTACGAAAAAACGCTAGTATTAAATAAAATTGAAGAAGAATGTGCGAAAGCTTTGAAAGCATTAGGGGTAGTCAATGGACCAAGTAATATTGATATTATAATAGATAAAAATGATAGACCATATATCATAGAAATTGGTGCAAGAATTGGTGCAACGAAATTACCAGAGTTAGTAAAGTTTCACTCGGGTATTGACATTATCGAGAGCGCAATCAAATTGAGTACAGGAATACGAGTTAAAGTAGAAAACAAAGTGGACGTGCCAGTTGCAGTTGAAATGTTATATTTCGAACGAAATGGAGAAGTTGAAACAATAAAAGACTTTAAGTCATTATTATCTAGGTATAATATTGTAGATTACGAAGTCAAAATAAAAAAAGGTATGCAGATAGAAACATTAATTTCTGGGGTTAATGTTTACGGTTTTGTTATGTGTAAAGGGGAAACAGTAGAAGAAGCAGAAAAAAATTGCAATGATTTCATAAGAGATATTAAGTGTAAAATACATATAAGTGAGGTTCAATGATTTTGAAGCATAAATTGATCTTATTTGGTACTGGCAGTAGTAGTGAGAAAATTCAGTCACTCATTAACGAGAAGGATAATAACATAATAGGATATGTAGATAATAATGTAGAAAAACAGGGAGGAGTTATATTTGGAAGGCCAATTTGGCATCCTTCTGTTTTGTGTGATAAAGAATTTGATTATATCATCATATGTAGTATATATTTCACTGAGATACTATCTCAACTTTTGGAGATGGGGATTCAAACAAATAAGATTATTAATATATATCAAGAGATTCGTTATAATGAGTTGAAATTAAAGTTTTCTGAAATAAAGAACGATACTGATATGCTTATTACAGGAATGTCTTATGCTAGATATGGGATTGATAGTAAGTTGTTAAATTTAAAATCTATAAATCTAGCATTTAACAGTCAAGATATTTTTTATGATTACTGTTTAGCGAAGTATATTTTAGAAAGTTATAAATTAAATATAAAATATGCATTAATCGGATTAGCCTATTTTAGTTTTCATTTTGATTTATCTCAATCAAAAGAGAGACACTTGGTAACAAGATATGCTGTTATCAAGGATATTCAAAAGCAAGTAAATCAACAAAAATATGATGAATTTGTGAAACCGAATGAAGAGAAAATGCAACATCCTCGAAATTTCAACTTTTTAAATGGAGTGTTTGAGAAGACATTTTTAGATAAATTTGATTTTTTAGAACAAAATGATAAAAATTACAGGAATTTTGAGATTGAGCGCAGGGATCTAGCTAGGGTTCATTCTGGAAAAAAATATTTGAAGACTCTAGAAGAAAATAAAAAGTATCTCGATTCTTATATTAGATTATTATTAGAAAAAGGTATAAAACCAATTTTTATTATTCATCCACAAGCGTGTGAATACCGAGAACATTTTAATCCTAAAATGATAGGAGAGTTTAAGGAGATTATAAATAAATTTAAATTCAATTATAATATAAGCGTGGTGGATTTGTTCTCTTCCAATGAATTTACTAATGATGATTTTTTTGATGTACATCATTTAAATTCTCAAGGTGCTACAAAAGTATCAAAAATAATTAATAATATTTTAGAATCATAATAGGAAGGTGTTAAATTTGCAAAATAGTTTATTTTCTGAGAAGCCATTTATAATAGCAGAAATGTCAGGAAATCATAATCATTCTCTCGCACGAGCTTTAGACATAGTTGAAGCAGCAGCAAAGGCAGGAGTAGATGCATTGAAGTTACAAACTTATACTGCAGATAGTATGACACTTGATGTGGATAGGCCTGAGTTTATGATACAAGACGAGGAGAATTTATGGAATGGAAAACATCTCTATGATCTTTATAAAGAGGCATATACACCTTGGGAATGGCATAAGCCAATTTTTCAAAGATGCCATGAATTAGGATTAATAGCATTTAGTTCACCATTTGATGAGAACGCAGTAGATTTTCTTGAGAAGTTAGATGTGCCATTTTATAAAATTGCGTCTTTTGAAAATATACATTTACCACTAATAAAAAAAGTTGCCTCAACCGGAAAACCTATGATTATTTCCACTGGTATGGCAACTATTTCAGAAATAGATGAAGCAGTGAGAGTCGCAAGAGAAAATGGCTGTGAAGAATTAGTTCTATTAAAGTGTACAAGTACATATCCAGCGTCACCTTCTGAATCTAATATTAGTACAATCCCGCATTTAAAACAACTATTTAATTGTACAGTCGGAATTTCTGATCACACATTAGGAATTGGTGTTTCGATTGCTAGCGTAGCACTTGGCGGACAGGTGATAGAAAAACATTTCACATTATCTAGAGCGAATGGTGGTGTTGATGCTGAGTTCTCTTTGGAACCATATGAAATGAAACAATTAGTAGAAGAGGCAAACAGAACTGCGGATTCAATAGGTAAAGTGTCATATGGTACATCGGATAAAGAAGAACAATCAAGATCTCGCAGACGATCAATTTATATCTCGAAAGATATGTATGCTGGAGATATAATAACTGAAAATAATATAAAAATAGTAAGACCTGGATTTGGATTAGCGCCTAAATATTTTGATATTGTGTTAGGGAAGCAAGTGAACCAATCAGTGCAAAAAGGAACACCGTTAAGATGGGAACTAATTTGACTCCGTAAGCTTTCTATACAATTGCGAAATCTTTTACTATACAGTGCTGCTTAACTTTATCGCTATTGCTAAAAAGGAATAGATAAAGGATTAAACTGTTCACATAAAGAAAGATATAACAGCAGAGAAATAACGTTTGCTTGATTAAAACGTGCTGAAGGCGGAAAGTAAGCAAGACTTTTTCAAATGGAGAATGCAGATACTTAAATCCAAGTCCAAAGCATGAGCAGGTTTCTGGGGAGTATATTCAGCTGGTTATGCAAAATGTTAAGCAGTTTGTTTTTGTTTGATTATCTAAGAATCATCTCCACAATAACCAATTGAAAACCATCATCTAATATGCTATAGTTATTCGTAATCAGAGGTGAGTAATATGCGTTTAGCCAACTTTTTCTCACAATTACATCATCCTATCTGCTAGCCTTGCTAATCGATTATGAAAAAAAAAAATCGAAATAGGAAGGCTAGTTTTCGTGAAATCGTATTTGAATTAATGTTAACACTTAATTCAAGTGCGATTTTTTTGTTTGTAAGAAAAATTCGTCCCAAGAACGGTAAGCGGGAAATAATAGACCGCATTCTATTATAACGGAACTACCTCTATACTTGGATTTAACAAGTAACAGGAGGTAGTTTTTTCATGAAGGAAAACCCGATTGTTCCCGTAACGATTCCAGCACCATCTTCCTCTACGCCTGTAAATCCAGTAGCGGAAGTTTCTTGTCATTCTCTACAGCTAACAATCTTTGAAGGTTGTCAGGAATCTTTGGCAGTAGCCTTGATAAAGGAGGTGTGCCGTCATGCTCGTTGACTTCTCCCAGATGAAAAATTGTTATTTAGTCTGTGGCTATACAGATCTTCGCAAAGGCATTGATGGTCTGGCTTCCGTAATCACCAGTCAATTTCAATTAGATATTTTAGATGAATCTGTTTTCTTATTCTGCGGGAGAAGAACGGATCGATTTAAAGCTCTCTGGTTTGATGGAGAAGGTTTTTATTTGCTTTATAAGCGATACGATCAGGGAAAGTTAACTTGGCCGCGTTCGCAAACCGACGTTGAAAAACTGACACCAAAACAAATCGAGTGGCTGTTTGACGGTTTTTCCATCTATCAAAAACAAAAAATTCAACCTGCCAAATTAGGTGTCCTCACTTAATCATGGGGGAGAGAAATTGTTTTTTAAATTTTTTCTTCCCTTTTTGATAAAGTGTGGTACGATAAAAGAAATTATTTGGACACAGGGGGTGAATACGTTGACAGAATTGGAAAAGAAGCTGATGAAACAAATCGAACATTTGACAATTCAAAATGAAAAACAAGCAAAACAAATTGAACAGCTGATTAACCAGCTGACCAATATGAATCGTCGACTATTTGGAACATCATCCGAAAAGAATTCTCAAGGTCAACTCTCCTTCTTCGAAGAAGACAATAATCCCCCTTTTAGCGAGGCAGAGCAACCTGCAGACAAAGCCGTTGAAATAGAGACCATCTCTTATCAGCGAAAAAAATATCAAGGGCAGCGGGCCGATATCACAAGAGACTTGCCTATCGTGGTGGAAGAGCACACTCTTCCGTCCGATAGCCAGGTCTGTTCGTGCTGCGCCAGCCCATTAAAACATCTTGGGAAGCGAGAAGCTCGAACGGAGTTAGAGTTTATCCCAGCTCATTTAGTAAAACATGTACATTATGAACATGCTTATGAATGCTTAGCCTGTAAGAAAACCGGTCAGAATCACATTCTCCGACAAAAAGCACCGGAACCAGCCATAGCTAAAAGTTTAGCTGGACCGAGCGTGTTAGCCTGTAATCTCTATCAAAAGCTGGAGATGAGTATTCCTTATCATCGTCAGGAAAAAGAATGGGCAAGATATGGGTTGAAGGTTTCCCGGCGAACGTTGGCAAACTGGGCGATTCGAAGTTCCGAAGAATGGCTGGAGCCATTGTACCAACAAATGAGAGAAAAATTACTTCTAGAACCTGTGCTCTCCGCTGATGAAACGACCTATCAAATTTTACGCCGGGCAGACGAAAAGTCAGCTACAGCCGATGCGAGGATATGGTTATTTCGAACAGCGGAAGCTGCCAAACATCCCATTATTCTCTACCATTCTTCCGAGACACGCCGGTTTGAAGTAGCAGAAACCTTTCTCAAAGGATTTCAAGGACTTCTTCATTGTGATGGATATTCCGTCTATCAAAAATTAGAAGATGTGCAACTTCAAACGTGCTGGGCGCATGTTCGGAGAAAGTTTTTAGAGACCAATGATTCAAATGGACAAGGCGCCGTCGGCGTCCATTACTGTGACCAGCTTTTCAAGCTGGAAAGGCAATGGAAAGATTTATCTCCAGAGGAACGCCTGCAGCAACGCCAGCTGGAAAGCAAGCCGTTACTGAAGGAGTTTTGGGGATGGCTGGACGCTCTCGTTACAATGAAAGGTCCTTTACAAAAAGCTGTGGATTATACACAAAAGTTAAGGGATTCCCTTCAACGCTTTTTAACAGACGGACGCCTTTTCATTAGTAATAATCTCGCAGAACGTTCCATTCGGCCTGTCACCGTCGGACGTAAAAACTGGTATTTTTCAACCAGCGTAGCTGGAGCTCATGCGAATACCATTGGATACAGTGTTATCCAAACAGCTAAAGAAAATGGAATTGATCCGTTTGAATACTTAACCGTTTTATTTACGGAACTTCCCCAGCTTAATATTTTTCAAGACTCGGAACAATGGGAAAACTATTTTCCATGGAGTCCTTATATCCAAGCCAAGGTGAAGCCACTTTCAAAACATATAAAACGAGCATAATAGCCCTAATGGAGCTTCTTTACAAAAAGTTTACTCCTTTCAGGGCTATTTGTCATGGCGTCATATTATTTCCCGCTTACCAAGAACGGCTGATTTGTTATTGATAATGAAGCAAGTAGTTATCTGATTTGGGCCGGATGACAGTTGAACATTAACAATAGGAGGCAGACTCACATGAAAAAAATGAACTATCAAAATGTAAAGGGAACACAAGATTATTTACCAGATGCAGAAAGGGTGCGCAGGAATATTCGAAGGACACTGGAAGATGTTTTTATCCAATATGGATGTCAGCCGTTGGAAACCCCTATATTGAATTATACGGAATTAATGGCTTCGAAGTATGGTGGTGGAGCGGAGATATTGGAAGAGATGTACCGGCTAACAGACAGGGGAGAGCGAGATTTGGCTTTGCGGTACGATCTCACGATTCCCTTTGCCAAAGTGGCTGCCATGAATCCAACCTTGAAAATGCCATTTAAACGTTATGAAATAGGCAAGGTATTTCGGGATGGACCAATCAAGACTGGAAGATTTCGAGAATTCACCCAATGTGATGTGGATATGGTTGGCGTCGATTCTCAAGTGGCCGAAGCTGAATTGATGGTAATGGCCTTAGATGCGTTTCAGAAGCTGAACTTATCGGTAATGGTTCAATATAACAATAGAAAATTATTAACCGGTATGTTGGCACTATTTGGCGTCGCAGAAGAGAATATCAATCGAACGGTATTAATATTGGATAAGCTTGAAAAAGTCGGAGTAGAAACAGTGTTGGATGAACTGAGGCAAGAGGGATTATCATCTGAGACAGTTCGTTCTATTAGAACGTTTTTGCTGGCTGAAAACAATACTGACTTTCGTTATTTTGAGCCATTTGCTAGCCAAAATAAGCAAGTCGCAGAAGGATTACGAGAATTAAAAGAGTTAGAATCTTATCTCAAATATGTAGGTGTTGGTGATCAATGTGTCTTCCAGCCGTTTCTAGCAAGAGGATTAGAGATATATACAGGTACGGTGTATGAAATGTTTCTAACTGATCCGTTGCTTCAATCGAGTATTGGGAGTGGCGGCAGATATGATAATGCAATTGGCGGGCTGATTGGAACCGATCAAGCCTTCTCCACAGTAGGAATTTCTTTTGGACTGGATGTTATTTATACGGCAATGGCTGCTACAAATGAAACTATAACAGAAACTAGTTTGGATTTTTACATCATTCCGTTAGGTTGCCAAAAAGAATCTTTATTGGTAGCGAGCTATCTAAGGAACAAAGGCTATGCAGTAGAGGTTGAAATGGGCAATAAGAAGGTAGGTAAGGCGTTGGACAAGGCAAATAGAGAAAAGGTCCGCCAGGTTATTATTATTGGTGAAAGCGAAGTCAACAACAATCAATATAAAGTGAAGGATATGGTCTCAGGGTCAGAAAAGATGGAGCCATTTTTGTTTTGTTGAGTAAGGCAGGAGAAGTCATTTTAGTGATTAGTTATGAGGAAATATAGTATTTTTTTTATAGAAGGACTACAACTTTAATCTAGTGAATGTTATGCTGTAGTCCTGCTCAACTGGATTTTCTACATTAATGTATGCAAAACTCCTTAACTTTCATAACGAAGATTCCAACCATTTTCAACTGTGTCATGTTGTCTAATTAATCGTGATTCAAGTTGTTTAGCGTCTTCAACGGTTTTACATACTTTCAGAGATACAGTCAGCTGATCTCTATAACTAAATAATTCAGGTTTGCCATTCGCTGCCCCTCGCCAATGTTCCTGTAGTCTTTTCCTTAAGCCCTTTGGTGTTTGATTTTGTCTATTTTCAATTGCGCGACCGACATACATGACTTTGCCATTTAAACTCATGATATACACGCCAACTTCGTTTGGAGCTATATTTTTTACTACTTCAAAGCTAGTGACTTTCCTGGATATCTTTGTTATACCTTTCGCAACACTACTAAGAATCCCCATTTGTAATATCTCCTCTATTTATGATCTTAAAGAACTAATAATATTATTATATAGGAAATAATGTAGTTTACAAGAACTAAAGGAATGGAAATTTAGAAAAGATGATTTGATGAAATAACGTGATTATTCGCATAATAATCATAGCTATTTATGTTCAATCGAAATGAATACCTGAATTGTGATTATTCTTATGTGGCGAAGCCATCTTTTTGTATTTTTAGTGAGCCAGCGATTTGTTAACATGGAGCCACCAATATGGTCCAAGTGAGCCAGCTCCTTTTGTATAATAATAATGTAGCATTTTCTACAAATTATTTTACGGAAGGAGTTTGTTTGATGGAGAAGTACAAAGAGATTTTACGTTATCAAAAAGCCGGTTTGTCTCAACGGCAAACAGCCAGTGTCATGGGCGTCTCACGAAATACGGTTTCAAAAGTTATTCGAGAAGCAAAAGTTCGCCATGTCGATTGGGGACAGGTGAAGTCAAAATCTGAATCAGAGATTAGAGACTTATTGTTCCCACAACCAGAGAAAACAGATTTTCAACTCAAGCCGGACTATGAAACGCTGAGTCAAGAGTTGAGAAAACCCGGTGTGACAAAGAAACTACTATGGGAGGAGTATGTTCGAAACACCCTCGCGGCGGAACAGATTCCACTTCAGTATTCGCAGTTTTGCGTGCGCTTTAACCGCCATCTGGAACAGTCCAAAGCAACGATGTATTTCCAACATCAGCCTGGTGAAAAAATAGAGGTGGACTGGGCGGGGCAGACAATTTCAATTGTAGATCCACATACAAGAGATGTCCGTAAAGGCTATTTATTCGTAGGCACTTTACCTTATAGCCAATACAGCTATGTTGAAGTGACAGAAAATATGAAACAAGAGAATTGGATTACTGCCCATGTGAATATGTTCCACTTCTTCGGTGGGTGCACTCCGTTGACCATTTGCGATAATTTAAAAACGGGTGTGATTAAACATCCGAAACATGGAGATGTCATATTAAATGCGAATTATCGTGAACTTGCGGACTACTATGATACGGCAATTGTTCCAGCGAAACCACGAACACCAAAAGGAAAAGCAAGTGTCGAGAGTACGGTGGGGAAAATCAGCACACAAATTATCGCTACGTTGCGTCATGAAGTTTTCCATAGTGTATTTGAAGCTAATGAAGCTGTCCGCCCCTTGTTAGATCGTTTTAATGAGAAAGGATTTCAAAAAAGAAAGGGGTCTCGAATGGAGGTGTTCTTAACAGAAGAAAAACCATTCCTTCAATCCTTACCGAGAGATCGCTATGAGTATGGTATATGGAAAAAAGCAACGGTCCAATATAATTATCATATCGCTGTGGATAAAATGTATTATTCTGTCCCTTACCAATATATTAAGTTCAAAGTGGATGTACGTGTCACACACCGTTTGATCGAGATATATTATCAACACACCCGCATCTGTTCCCATCGTCGGAAACATGGACATCCTGGACAGTACGCAACAATGGAAGACCATATGCCGAACAACCATCGGCAAGCGAGTGAATGGAATGGAGATCGCTTTATTCGTTGGGCGAAACAAGTAGGCGAGGATACGCGAACCGTCATTGAACGTTTACTCGCAGCTTATAAGGTAGAACAACAAGCATATAATGGCTGCTTATCCATTCTAAAATTATCGGATACCTATTCTCCCGATCAATTAGAAGCAGCGTGTACCAAAGCACTATCTATTATTCACGCACCCCGCTATAGAAATATTAAATTAATCCTGGAATCAAATCAAATAAAACAAATAGAATTAAAACAATCAGAAAGCAGTCCCAACGACCAAACACATGCTTATCTTAGAGGCAGTACTTATTATAATGGAGGGGATAAACGATGAATCAGCATACGTATGAAAAAATGATGTCCATGCGATTATTTGGCATGGCGGAAACATACAAAGATCAATGCCATCAAGCAGATATTAGTGAATGGGGTTTTGAGGAGCGTTTAACCTTACTCATCGATGCCGAGTCAGATCAACGGCTGTCGGATAAAATCACACGTTTAACAAAGAACGCCAATCTATCAGATACTCAAGCGCATGTGGAAGGGATTAAATATTATAGTGACCGCGGACTAAATCGAGAAGTATTCTTAAACCTTGCGGACAACAAGTATATTTTCGAGCCGAAGAATATTGTATTGGTCGGAGCTACAGGCTCTGGAAAAAGCTACATCGCTTGTGCATTAGGAAATAATGCGTGTCAATCAGCTCTTAAAGTTAGATATTATCGTTTGCCCGATCTCTTCACAGAGCTAGAGTTGGCACGTGCACAAGGCACTTATAAAAAGATTTTAAAGCAACTAGAGAACTGTGAACTATTGATTTTGGATGAATGGTTATTAATTCCTGCGACTAGTCAGTCCCAACAGGATCTATTAGAGATTTTAGAACGTCGCTATCGTCAACATGCGACCATATTCTGTTCCCAATTCAGCATTGATGGCTGGCATCAGCGTCTAGGTAGTGGTGCTTTGGCAGATGCCATACTTGACCGAGCATTAGCCAAATCGAAGATCATTCCTATTCAAGGGGATAAATCCATGCGTTCCAGATAACATCTTCTTCAGGTTGGCCAATTACTCTGGCCAACCATATCGTTTCACCGATCACCGAGTGGCTCAATTTGTCCAAATCGATGGCTCAATCACTTCATATTCATGGCTCAAAACCACCCGGAATAATCAAATTGGGTATTTGTAACTATATGTATGTTTTGATATGATGATGATAATCGATAATGTATAAAATGCTGTCAAACTAGTCACTCCATTATTTAAAATATACTACAAACAAATGGGATCAGATCCAAATAAATAGGAGTCTGTGGTATTAATAGAAGCATATACATCTTTGGAGGTGAATAAATGATAGTCTACACAACAGGTGATTTACTCAAATCAGAAGCCGAGGTTTTGGTTAATACTGTGAATTGTGAAGGATACATGGGAAAGGGTATTGCTTATCAATTTAAATTAAGTTTCCCAGAAAACTATAAAGATTATGTGAAGGCATGTAAGTCCGGTGATTTACAGATAGGGAAACTCCATTATTTCGAGGAAGATGGTAAGTTGATCATAAATTTTCCGACTAAAAATAAATGGAGAGCAAAATCGAAAATGGAATATATCGAGAAAGGCTTAGATCAACTTCTGCTATTGATGGAAGAATTAGATATTCAAACGATTGCCATACCTCCATTAGGAGCAGGTAATGGCGGGCTAGTCTGGAGTGAAGTAAAGCAAGTTATTCATGCAAAGCTAAATAATGTCGACGACAATCGCCAAATCTATATTTACGAACCTTCTCAACATTATGTCTCTCAACCAAAAGCAGAACCCAAGCTAAGTTTGTCATCCCTTGTACTAATGAGTATGAAACATCATCTCGATACGTTTGATACACTAAGACTCCAAAAAACTGCCTTCTTTACAGATGTTTTCTCTGGGAAGAACTATTTCCACTTTACTAGACACAAATACGGGCCATATGATAATTCGATCGCTATTATCAGCAGAGAAATCAAGGCATTTCAGACATACCATGATGTAAATAGTACGGAGGAAGCATATCGTATTCTCTGTAGTAAAATCGTTAGTGACAAAGTGAATACAAAATTGACGGAGCTAGATCCGTTTGTTGAAAAGGCAGCTCAATTTGTAAATACAATCAAACAAAACCATGAGTTAGAGTGTCTATCAACGATTACCTATCTATTATTGGAAAAGGAAGAATTATCACGGGAAGAAATAATTTATGAGTTTAAGCAATGGTCGAAAGATAAGGCAAATCGATTTTCTGAAGATGACATCATACAAGGCATTCATAAGTTACTCCAGACAAATGTGTTGGAAAATACCTTAATGGGATACGCACTTTTCAATGATGGCCTGATTCATCGTCGTAAAGGTGTGAATTGAGTAGAACATAGACTACAGGTTCATAACGCAAAACACCTTTCACCTGTAGTCTTTCCACTATAAAAGTACTCCATTACAGTCACAAACAAACTGCATTTTGCTTGCGAAACCACGCTTGAAATCTTGCCCGAGTAAGCGGATAATCCTCTGTCTCCACACGATTCTCCGTAATATTTGTTACCTTCATTAGCAACACCTTATCCTCATGCCTGGTTCCTTTTTTGGCATAATTGACAAGATACAAGATGGCGTTCAAATCCTGTGTCACGCTCCAAAGGCTGGTGAACTTTTTCTTGTTTTTGTGCATATAGCGATTGGGATGGCTGGTATGCGGGTTTACCGTTTGCGATTCTTCACAGAGTAAATATTCGAAAATGATATACGTTCCATCTCGTTTTTGCTGAATCCTATCAAAGTTAATTGCGGCGGTTACATCGCCATTCAGCATCTCTTGGGCAAAATCAAACCCGCTAGTATCATCCATGCCTAAACGTTTGCTTGTGGACAAATGATCATTCCTTTCTTGGTGAATGGTATACAATAAAGTAAAGGTTTAAGCAGTGGAAATTTCTTTTAATTTCACTGCATGTTAGTTAAACGAATAAAATAGTTAATGGTTATTTCATTTTCGAAAATTTCAAGTTTATTCAAATTTCGCATTGAGAGTCTTACAGCTAGTTACACTGTGATAAAATGATGGTTACACCTGATCGATTAGGTAGGCGTACTTTATTTGTAGAGTATAATCATTTTAATATTTATACGATTAACGATATCATTTTGTTTCATTTCATTACATCTATCCTGTTAAGCCTATTAATACACTAGGCAACGTGTTAGGAAAGCTTTCAACAGAGCGGTCACGGCTTAGGTCTATGCTAAATCGTCTTAGCACAAGTGGCTCAGGCTATATATTAGCTCAAGCCAATCAAGTGCCACATAGGATATTACAGTTGTTTCGTTGGTAGTTAGTTTTGCTTATCGATTCGTCGCTCAATCGTTCCGTCTTTACGATGAATGATCACTGCCGTTTGTTTATTGTTTGCAATTTCTTCAGCACGCTGGATTGCCTCATCTTTTGTTGATAATACATCTGAGGCTTGCTTGGCGTCTTGTGCCTTGACTGCCCAGCCATCGGAATGGGGAAGGACATGCTCGCCTTTTTCTAATAGTTCCGGTCGACTGCTTGGCCGATCCTCGTCTGTCTCTTCTAGCTCTTGATCACTCATTTGTAAAACTTGGTTGCGCTCGTGCTCGGAGGCGTTATCGTACCATTTTTTTGCTTGTTCTGTTGCAATCGGGATCGCTTGTCCTTCTTTGTAGCCGTCTTCGATCATGGCATTGGCAATATCGATTGCTTTTTTCCTTACCTCGGTCTCTAGGTTTTTAAATGAATCAGGATAGTCTTGTGTATTCCAAGGCATATGGGTGCCCTCCTTTTTTGGATTACTTATTCTTTATATAACCGAAATTTGGGAGTTGTAATCTCAGAAACAAAAATACGCTGCCTCGTACATAAGAAACCGATCTCGCGGACTGAGGAAAGCAAAACACGTTCCAGGGTCCGTAAGAATGAATCTCGCGGACTGAAAAAAGCCAATCGCGTTCCACAGTCCATAAGAACGGATCTCGCGGACTGAAAAAGAGCAAATCGCGTTCTACAGTCCATAAGAATGGATCTCGTGGACTGGAGAGAGCAAATCGCGCTCCCGGGTCCCGTAAGAATCTACTGGACTAAGAATCAAAAAACTCTCCGCAATCCCAATCCACAAGGTGACAATGATAGTCACACTTCGTCGTTTCCCCAAGGCATTCCTTTTGACGATTAGAATATTTTCCATAAAGTGCTGTATCATGATACCATATCCTTTGTCCTATCATTAGCTTTAATGATGATAAAGAAGGGAATATCAAACCAATGGATACCTACATAAACAGAGGTGAGAAACAATGACTGTCATCGCAAAAAAGCCCAATATACGTCCTTATTTCCGTGAATATGCGGCACCGGCCATCGATTTCGTTGATGGTGAAGGGAAAGATGTATGTCACCGTGGGTCAGAAAGAGCTGCATGCCCCCGTTTTTTCTCATTTTGATGTGTTGGATCATACCGGAAAGCGTGCAGATCACCAAACGGCGGAGACGATGTATACCTATGTATCGATGCTGCAGTCAACTATTTATTTAGAAAAGCTTAAGGATCGCTTAGTCAAGTCGGCGACCAATGAAAGAAAATCAGATAACACCCATTGGATGGATGGAGATAGTGGGGAAATGACTCGTTTGAAGTTTCAATCAGAATATGGAGTCGATATTAACGAGCTGCAACGTGATCAGGAGCGGATTGCCGCCTTATTAGAGGACTTGTCGATCCAAAAGGAGTATCTAACCAAGCTTGATCATTGGTATGTAGCTGATTTTCAAGCTTTTCAACATGCATGGGATGCGTTTTGGCAGGTTTATCAGCAGCGCATGTCCCTTTTATTTACGTTTCGGGAATTTTTGCTGGGGAAAAATATAGTAGAACGGACGATGACGGGGACAGGGTTACGTCAGTTGTATGAAGAAGCGAATGCCTTGCACCAGTTATTCGCAGAAAGTATCGCAGTGAATAAACCGTTGATTACCGATATAGATGACTGGATTACCTGTCAGTTTCAGCTGGGGCGTATGGAACCTAACAACCAGCATGCGCCCCTTGTTTCTGATCGTTGGTATCGTTTCGTCCAGTCAGTGTTTCGCTTGTTATGGTGGGGGATTTTTCCTGTTGCTTTGATACTGACTGCGACAGGCGTATTTTCCAGAGGTCAGTTGATCTGGACAGGAGTTCTTCTCTTGGTATGGTTTCTTGGATATCGGATACATCAATCGAAACTAAAAAAGATGATCAGAGAACGTCGTCTAGCGCGAAGCAAGGATCAGTTGGGGAGTCAGCCCATAATTAAAGAAACATATCAACAGACATTTACCCAATGGAAACAGGCAGAAGAGGAGCGGCTTCAAACAGAAAAAATCTATCAATTTCGCGCCAAGCTTACCGCTTTACAGAATATAGCGGTAGGGGCTGGATTGCTGCTGTTCCTTTTTGGTATCCTGGTGAGATTAACGAACGTCGAAGCTGCTATGTGGTGTATGGGGATAGCAATTGGATTGATTGTACTCGGCATCTTTTTGGGAAAATGGTGCTGGATGGACGTTCAGATCTGGGCGGATAAGCTTATGCTCGGTAAATTAAAGGTATCTGGCCGTTCTGTTGTCTACATTGATATGAAGCGGCGCAGGAATAGATTTTCTGTCAGCACGTTGGGAGATCCAACGCGTCCGCTAGTCTGGAAGATTCGCAAAGGAGATCGTGCCGAGGCAAGGAAGCATTTGGAAAAATGGTGCGATGCCAATTATACATCGTTTATCTGGCGCGGACGTAAGAAAAAGGAATAACAAGAGTAAGGAGAGGTAAGATGGGAGTAGGAGATCACATTCCTTTTTATGTAGAAACACCTCGCGATCGAATGGGGCATAGTTTATACATGGATCGGAATACCAAGAAGCTTTACCGAATATATAATGATAATCATTGAATATTGCATTCAGAATGTACCAGCCTTGCAATCTTTTTTACCACCAAATGCGGAGAGTTTTACCACCTTTTGCGGAAGGCTTTACCAGTTCAACGCCTCCTGTATACTTAATATGCATGCCAAGCAGCATGACATTAGGAATACAGGAGGTTTTTTATGTTCCCCTATCGACAGATGCTGAAATTATATGATGAGGAAAGGAGTTTACGAAATATCGCAGCGATGACGCGGCATTCACGTCAAAAAGTAACAGAAGTCATACGGCTAGCGGAAAAAAGAGGATTGAAGTGTCCGTTAGATGAAGAAATGACGGATGCTTGGATTGAAGATTTTCTCTATCCTGAGAAAAAACTAGAAGCTTCCGGCAGATATATGATTGATTTTGATTACCTGCATCAAGAGTTGGCCAAACCACATGTTACCTTAACATTACTTCATGAAGAGTATGTGAGGAAATCTCAAGAACAAGGGAAGATTCCCTATGCCTACCGGACATTCACAGAGCACTATCATAACTTTGCCCAAAAACACAAAGCTACTCTGCGAATTAAACGGAAACCAGGGGAATTGTTAGAAGTAGATTGGGCTGGTTCTACTTTATTTATCGTGGATCCGGATACAGGAGAAAAAGTAAAAGTATATGTATTTGTGGCAACTTTACCGTGTTCGCAGCTTTCCTATGTCGAAGGTTCATTATCCATGGATTTAGCGGCTTGGATAAAGCTTCATCAACACACATTTGAATACATGGGAGGAATTACTCAAATTATTGTTCCTGATAATTTAAAAGTTGGGATAACCAAACATACCTCCAAAGAATTGGTGTTAAACAAGACATACGAAGAAATGGTTCGTCATTATCACTCGGTCGTCATGCCAGCACGTGTGCGTGCACCAAAAGACAAATCGAGCGTAGAAAGTTCTGTAAATACCGTGTCGACCTGGATTATTGCCGCATTAAGGAATACGCAATGTTTTACGTTAGAAGAAATAAATCAGGAGATTCGAAAAAAACTGGAGGAATTTAATCATCGCCCTTTCACAAAAAAAGAAGGCTCCCGTTGGTCAGCGTTTATGGAAGAGGAGAAGTTTGCCCTTACTCCTCTTCCCACTGAACCTTACCAGATGTCAGAGTGGCGAACAGCCAAAGTACAGCCTAATTATCACATCTCGGTAAAAAGTATGTTTTATTCTGTTCCCTATGAGTATATCGGAAAACAAGTCGATGTAAAAGTCTCCGGTAAGGTGATCGAAGTTTTTTATAATTACATGAGGATTGCATCCCATCTGACGCTTCATGGGAAATACGGGCAATATTCTACGGTACATGATCATATGCCAGATAACCACAAACTTTACGTGGAACAAACACCACAGGATGCGTTGGATTGGGCAGAAAATATTGGAGAGCATACGCTGGCGGTGGTGAGATTTCTAATGGATAGTTATGAAGTAGAAAAACAAGCGATGAAATCTGTCTTTGCCTTGAAGAAACTGGAGCGCACCTACACTGTTTACGAAATCGAACGTGCTTGTAAAATGGTCCATCAAATCACGAATCGTCCAACGGTGAAAAGTATTCAAACACTAATTAAAAATAATAAAAAAGCAGACGCAGAGAATGCTTTCACACAAAAGCAGACACATGAGCAAAATAAGCATGGTTTTACTCGTGGGGCTTCTTATTTTGGAGGGAAAAATAAATGAATCAACAGAATATAGATAAACTAAAAGCATTAAAACTATCAGGAATGGCAGAAGCCTATGAAACCATTTTCTTCAATGAAAAAAATAAGGAAATGAATTTCGATACATTACTCAGCATCTTGATTGATCAAGAAGAGTCCCGACGAAACAGCAATAAAATCAACCGACTTCTTAAACAGGCAACCTTTCCTGAATCTGCTTCCGTGGAAGACATTCTTTATTACGAAGACCGAAAACTGGATAAAGAGTTACTTTTACGTTTAGCTAGTGGCAGCTACATTTTGGATGGACGAAATATTATCTTTAAAGGAGTCTCTGGAGCCGGAAAGTCATGGATGGCTATTGCATTTGGCGTACAAGCATGCCGTCAGCATTTTAAAGTTCAATATACACGGCTTCCTGATTTATTAGAAGCATTCAAAATAGCAAAATATCAACAAGATGACAGCTATATCAAACTAATGAGGAAGCTTCTGAAAGTGGACCTCCTTATTCTTGATGAATGGCTACTTTATACCTTAACAGATGAAGAGACAGCCCTTCTTCTGGAAGTAATTAATACAAGACGTCAGGCAAAGCAATCCAATATATTCTGTTCCCAATTTGACCTTGATGGATGGTATGAAAAATTAGGAAGTGGAACCCTGGCAGAGGCTATTCTGGACCGGATTGTCCATGATTCTTATGATATTTTTATTGACGGAAAAGTATCTATGCGCGAGCGTTTTGGCGTGCAGCATCAAAAAGAGAATGATGAAGAAAATAAGCCGCTTATATAAGGTTTTAAAATAAGAAAAGAGAGGGTTTTTAAATGGATGAGTATATGACGATAGCAGAGACGGTTGATCTCTTACACAATTATGAGGTGGATTGCGATGAAAAAGATGTGTATCGATGGATAGCTAAGGGTGAAATGGAAGCAACAGAACATGAAGGAAACTATTATATACTTGAATTAGATATGTTAGATTTCTTAATAGATTTAAGTAATGTTGGAACAGCTTATGAAAAAGGAATTAATAATGAAACCAAAATAGTAAGACTTGAAAAGAGGATACAAGAGTTAGAAAAAAAGATTGACAGCCTGCGTTGTGAGAAAGTGCAACTTGAACTTCGATTAGGAATTCTTCCGTTTTAATGGATAAAGAAATCCCCTCGATTTTGGTAGTCGGGGGGATTCTTTATATGAATGGTAAAGTGCTCCGCAAAGAGTGGTACATTCCCCCGCAAAAGGTGGTAAAAAAGACCGCACAAGTGGTAAAAATCATCCGCCGTACTCAAATCATCGTATTTTTAATAGTGCGCAATATTGGATCTATGTCTTTGCCGGTTATTCCGTGCTTCGCATGATTGGGGATATTCGCATTCCTATGAATGGCTTTGTCAGTGTGATGGCGCTGCTTATCTTGGGAGGGTTGTCCTTTTGGTTAGGGAACAACTATTTGTACAAAAGGTCCATGGAGAAAACAGAGTGGAAGGATGTCTATTTGAGGAAGGAAGAATTCAAGGATTATGTCAGAGATGGCTGGCGAAATGCACGTTTTAGCGCGATTGTCTTTGCCGTTTGTCTTCTTCTCTCACTGATTTTTTTATGGATTTACCTTTCGTCGCCTTCGATTGAATTATTATTGATCGTAACCTTGGGTATTTTCCTTGTTGGCATCTTGATGCGCTCTGTCCCTATTACTCGGATGCGACTGCATTATCAAGAGAGCTATTTGGAGCAAATGGCGACAGAGGTGGAAGATCAATTGTTACATAAGGATCAATCATCTTAAAAACAGGTGGGTAGTCTCCCCACCTTTATTCATTGCTGGCCATGTCATCTGCCTGTTTCGTCTCATATTGTTGAATAACCGATAATGGCTCAGGCCGGGCGAGCAGGTAGCCTTGAACAATCGAAATACCGATTGATTTTGCCATTTCTAAGTCTTCGGGAACTTCTATTCCTTTTAACACAAGCTTGGTGTTGGTGTGGAAACAATACGTCACAATGGAACGCACCATTTCCTGCTTTTGACTGGATTGGGCAAGGTTTTTGGCAAAAAAACGATTCATTTTAATGAAATCTGGTTTTAATTCGACAATAGCGTGTAAGGAAGAGGCTTGTTTTCCCACATCATCAAAACCAATCAAATAACCAGCATGTTGTATAGAGCGGAGTGAATCCACAAAAGAAGGGGAGTACTTTGTAATATCTGCCTCCTTGACTTCCAAGACAATCTGATCAGGGGCCACCCGGGTCTTCTTTCTAAAGTGTTCTAAATACTGCAGCATCGAGCTGTGCATTAAATTGATCGGGTAAATATTGACGAACAGTTTTTTTTCTGTGGAAAGCCGATCATAGCTTTGGATCGCCTTTTTAATTGAACGCATTTCCAATTCAAAAAAACGCGAGCTGTTACTTGCTTTCTCAAAAAGGATCTCTGTATTTTTAAATAAATCGGACGTTATAAATGCCTCATAACCAATCGTACTAAGTGTTTGAAGGTCAAACAATGCTTGGAATTGATGGGTGAATTTTTCGTTATCAATGAAGTCGTTTAATTTGGCAATCGACATGGTATCTCCCCTTTGTTTCTACATGCGTCCGAGAATAATGTGTACTTATTTTATAATAAAATGATTTTTTAATCTACAAATATACCGTTTCTCACACTAAAAAAACAGACACATTTCAGGAATGGTGTCTGTTTGACAGGTGGAGAAATGAAAAATGCTTGGTTTTATGGCGCTGTAGGATGCTTTATTAATGCCGTTTGTTAAGCCACAACACACCAGACTTGGCTAATCGTGGTAAAAAACCGGTGAATGCACGCCGATACATGTTGCCAAACCCATCTGATTTACCGAGTGAACCTAACTGTCCCTTCAATTTGATCGGTTTTGGTTTCTCTGGCTGCCGACCTCGGATCACGTTGGAAAGGGCATCGCCGATTTGTTCTCCTTGAATACCTGCAAGCTGTGCGCTTGGAGAGAACTCAGAAGCGGCACAATCTCCAACAACATAGACATTGGGATGGCTGGGCACCTGATAGAAATCATTTACGATAATCTTCTCATGCCGATCCTTTTCAAAAGGGAGGGTACGTACGAGATAGTGGGGACGAACACCTGCCGTCCAAATAATCACATCGCTTTCGATCCCTTCACCATTATTATAAAAAATGCCTTCATCCACTGCCTCCACGTTACTATGGTGCAGAATACTAACGTTGTTATCCCGAAACCAATCCTCCACATATTTTTGAATTTTATCATCAAATGCAGAGAGGACAGAGGAGCCACGATCTAATAAACGAATCTTCAAATCTGCTCGGCTTTCTCTTATTTCTGATGCCACCTCGATTCCGCTTAATCCAGCCCCAACAACGGAAATTTGACTGTAGGCAGGCAGGTTGTTGACTTTGTTGCTTGCCTGACGCGCCTTGAAGATACTTTGCACACTTTCTGTATATTCCATCGCCCCGGGAATACCGTGATAATTATCTTCACAGCCGAGACCGATTAACAGGTAGTCATAGGATACCGTTTCTTCCCTGTTGCGTAAGCGAATATGTTCTTCCTCCGTGTTTATTTCTACTACTTCACCAAATATATAAGAAATTTGTGGATGGTCTGGGAATTCGAGGCGTACTTCTTTATCTGCCTTCGTTCCTGCTACAATCGCGTAGAATTCCGTTTTTAAGGCATGATACGGATTACGGTCAATTAATATGACCTCTACATCGTCTGCAATTCCATTGTTGATTAATTGATGCAGGGCGTTCATTCCTCCATAGCCGCCACCAACCATTACAATTCTCTTCATCTTTCACAGCTCCTATCTTATCTATAACCTATTATCCCCCAAATAAGCGAATGTTCAAAAATAAATGGTTTAAACATCCCTTATTAAGACTAACAAAAATCGTTGCAGAAAACTATACAAAAGTATCACTTTCTGATCGAATATTCTTTGCGGATAAGGGATAATGTTTTACTTCCTTTCAAGATACATGATATAAAGAATATTGAAAGCGCCAACAAAAATGAAAAGGAGTTTTCTAATGGAATTAACAGAGATACCATTACTAACCAAAAAGGTAAAAGATAATATCAATCAAGTGGTCGTAGGGCAAGAGGAAACGGTTGATTTATTATTGGTTGCCCTGATTTCCTCCGGTCACGTGTTACTAGAGGACGTGCCTGGAACGGGAAAGACATTGATGGCGAAATCACTGGCAACTTCCTTAGCGGGAGATTTTAAACGAATTCAATTTACACCAGACTTGCTTCCTACTGATATTACGGGAATTCATTTCTATCATCAACAGCAAGGGGAGTTCGAGTTTCGAGCTGGCCCTGTTTTTACTAATGTGTTATTGGCAGATGAGATCAATCGCGCCACACCGAGAACACAATCCAGTTTGCTGGAAAGTATGGAAGAGAGACAGGTTACGATAGATGGCAATACCCATATGTTGGCACAGCCTTTCTTGGTGATTGCTACACAAAATCCGATTGAGAGTCAGGGTACTTTTCCACTGCCAGAGGCACAATTGGATCGCTTTATGCTGAAAGTACATATGGGTTATCCGTCAAAAGAAGAGGGACTAACGATCCTCCAGCGTTTTAAGCAAAGCAATCCGCTGGATACATTATCAGCAGTGCTTTCGATTGATGAAATCGTTACCATGCAGGGCTTATACAGTCAGGTGACGATTAGTGATGATGTGTTGAGCTACTTATTAGATGTAATTGAGAAGACGCGTACGCATGAACAGATTGCATTAGGTGTCAGCCCAAGAGGGAGTCAGGCTTTGTTAAAGGCGGTACAGGTCTATGCCTTGTTACAGGAACGTACTTATGTAATTCCTGATGATATCAAGCAAATGGCTAAACCGGTACTAGGACACCGTATTGTGCTTGCGAAGCGGATTGGTGTCAAGCAAGGAGATACGGATGAAGTCATTGAAAATATCCTGGGCCTAGTACCGGTACCGACAGAGCCAGAAAAGGAATGATCGCCCTATGAATATAGCATGGATTATCGTCGTGTTATTAGCTGTTATTTTTTTGCAGGGGATGCTGTATAGTAAATTCGGTTTGCGTGGAATTAGTTATCAGCGTCAGTTCAAACAGGAGTCTGTATTTGCTGGTGAGCCGATTGAAATGGTTGATCAAATTACCAATCAAAAGCTGCTGCCACTGCCTTGGCTGCGTTTAGAGGTGAAAATGAGTCCCTATTTAATGAAAGAAGGGGAGAAAATAAAGGATGGTGAAGTATTCCATCGCACCTTGTTCAGCTTAATGCCCTATCAAAAAATCACCAGGAGACATCGACTAATTGGGAAGAAGCGGGGTTACTACCCCTTGCATACGGTATCTGTGACAACAGGAGACGGGATTGGCTTTGGTGAGGTATTTGATTCGTTTGAAGCGGCTACTGCCGTTACGGTATATCCTGAACTGGTTCCCTTGGATGAGATCCCGCTTCCTTCCCATAGCTGGTTGGGAGATGTTACGGTTCAACGATGGATTATCGAGGATCCATTTCTTTACGCTGGGGTACGCGAATACCAGCATGGCGATACCTTGCAAGCGATTAATTGGAAAGCAACAGCAAGGACACAAACCTTACAGGTCAACAAAAAAGATTATACGGCAGATCATCATTTATTGATTTATGTTAATTTTGATATAGATGAGGATATTCGCTTGCCTATCCGACAACCGGAATTAATCGAGAGGGCCTTGTCCTATGCCGCTTCCTTGGCGCAATATACCTTAGAAAATGGCATTGCGACCGGATTTGGTTGTAATGGTTATTTTGTGGAACCCTTTACCAATACGGTGGAGCGGATTAAGCCATCGGTACGGGTGGAACCAGCTAACAGCGCGCAACAAGGCTATTATATTTTGGACGCGATTGCCAAATTAAAAATGGATCGCAGTCGTAATTTTCGTGCTTTTTTGCAGGAGGATGTGGATGCTGGCCTGACCAAACATGATGTGCTCATTTTTACTGCTTATTTAACGGAACGTGTCAGTCAGCAAATCACGGCGATAGAACGGCTAGGCAACGCTGTGAAGATAGTCGAATTGGGAGAAGAGGTGGACGAAGATGCAAGCTGATCGCATGTTATCGGTAGGCATTATCTGGCGTGCTTTCTTGGAAATGCTTTGCTTCTTTCCAGTAATTTTCGTGCTTGGTCTGACAGTTTTTCCGGGGAATAGTTTATATTATTGGCTACTTGCCTTGTTGTTCATCTTCTTTTTAGGTTATGTGCTGGCTGCCGTCAATCGTTATCATTGGCTGACGATGGTATTACTATTGATTGCAGCAGGAACGCTAGGCTGGTGGATTGCCCCGGGTATTTGGCAGGCAGCAGTCATGTTCTTGGTGCTATTACTGGCTGCTTTTCGTGGCATTCAGTATGCGGTTATCAGTTGGATAAGAGCATTACCAAGAATGGTGATGTGGGCTGCTGGGTTACCATTGTATTTTGTGGGTTATTTGGCTTTTCATTTTATAGAGAATTTACAGCCTTATCAGCATTGGATCAGCATCATGGGCGTTCTATTTATTATCATTCTGCTCTTTATGACAAACGAAGATCACTTACAAAAGGAGTCGCTGGAAAAAGGGAAAGTACGGTTATCAACGGGAATGAAATCGTTAAATCGGACCTATATGCTGGTGACATTTTTGCTGGTGATAGTGATTACTAATTTTCAAGTGGTGCAATCTGCTGTTTATCATACGGTTCGAGCGATTGCGCAATCCGTCATCTGGTTTGCTGGTTTGTTTGGGGGAGAGGAAAGTGAACCAGCCGAAGAGCCTCCACGTGAAATGGCTCCGATGTTTCCTGAGGAAGAGCCACAAGAACCATCTCGTTTCGCGGAATGGACAGAGCTATTTATGCAGGTGGTGGCGATCTTATTATTAGTGATCGGTGTTGCCTTCCTCATCGCCATTTGTTTCAAAAAATTTCGCCGTCTGTTAAAAAGATGGTTTTTAGCTGTTTGGCGAACGCTGACTAAGATTTTTATTAGACAAACCGGAGTGGAAAGCGATACGGATTATGAAGACACGAAAGAGAATTTGTTTGATTGGCAGGCATGGCGGAAAAGACAACAGGCGAAATGGGGCAAAGTCTTTTCAAGCCGGTCGAGACCCCGGCCAGAGACGGCTGAAGAGAAAGTCCGACTGCTTTATCGAATCATTGCCCATGAGGTAAAACAACGGGAAAAATGGAGTCATGCCCTCACTGCCCATGAGGTTCTGTCATTATCCGACGAACAGGCACAATTGCAGCAGCTGGAGGCATGGTATGACGATATTCGCTACGGTAATCAGCAGTTAACCAAAGCACAGCAGGATCAGATCGATCAGCTTTGGCAGGCATGGCAGGAGAAAAAATAACCGAATTCTTCTCATTTGGCTAAACATTACCATCAGGCATCCGATAATATGGATAATAAGACTAGTGAAAGAGGACGTGATCCAGATGAGAATTTCAGGTATGGCCAGTGGGATGGATATTGATCAGATGGTCAAAGACTTGATGAGAGCGGAAAGTATCCCGTTGCAAAAGATGGAGCAAGAAAAACAGGTTTTAGAATGGCGTCGTGATGATTATCGTGCCATGAACACCTTATTATTAGATTTTCGCACCAAGCTAGCCGAAATGAGAATGCCTAGCACCTATCGAGCTCGCCAGGTTGCCTCAACAAACGAAAATCTGATAACCGCAACCGCCAGCAGTGCTGCCTCCCAGTCATCCTTTGAAATTTCCAGGGTGGAGCAACTAGCCAAGTCGGCTTCTTGGGTGAATGGTGGGGGGATTGCTGGAGATGATTTTGATGCTGGTGGCCGGTTGATCGATCAGAAAGACTTATTAGGAAATGAGGGAGACTGGAAAAAGGGTGCTATTAAGCAGTTTAATGGTAGAGGTAATGAGGCTATCGAATTAGGCGAAGGTGTGGTAGCAGACGGAGTCAATGTTCGAGTGAATGGTAAAGGGTATGAAGTGGTAACGGATGAAGATGTTGAGTTAAACGACAATCAAGTATTATTAACCTCTGATGGTAAATTAACATTTAAAAATAACTTATCGGCAAATGATCGTGTTTCTGTTGATTATGTTACGACTGGTGAGAATATTGATGAAATCACCTTAACTGCAGAGAAGACATCTGGTATTACTTTAGGAGGACGTTCGATCGTTGCGGATAATGGATTTGAATTAACAGTGGATGGTAAGGAGTATAAAATCGACTTAAACAGTGAAAATGATGGGGTTTATCAGTTGGTGAATGCTGAGGATGAATCCGATGTGCTTGGTAGTATTAATGTACATACTGGTAGAGTAACGTTTGAAGAACCCATGGAAAAATCAGACGAAGATGCTGATATCGAAATTAAGGCATCTTATCAACAAAACTACACGACATTTTCAGTAGGATCCAATACTTCCAACGGAGAAACCTACCAAAGCTTTATTGTGCAAGGTAATGAATCGTTAAATCAGGTGGTTCGTCGTGTCAATGATGCCAATTTGGGTGTATCGATGACTTTTGATTCTTTCACTAACCAGCTTTCTATGCGCCGGACGGAGACGGGGATTTTTAGTGATGATGGCCAGGATATCAAGGTCAGCGGAAATTTTATTGAAAATACGCTTCGATTTAATAGTGAAGAGTCTTCCTTTCAAGCAGGCCAAAATGCCAAGTTCACCATCAATGGTTTAAATACCGAACGCACATCCAACAGCTTTCAAATGGATGGTGTGACCTTTCAATTAAGGCAAACTTTTAATAATACCGATGAGACTGACCCTATTCAGCCGGTTACCATTAATGTTACCAATGATGCCGAGGCCGTAGTGGAGCGGATTACAGAGTTTGTGGAGACCTATAACACCTTAATCGATTCAATCAATGGCAAGGTGAATGAGACCTTTCATCGTGACTATGATCCATTAACGGATGAAGAGCGGGAATCGTTATCGGACCGACAGCAAGAAGACTGGGAAGAAATGGCTAAGAGCGGTTTGTTGCGCCATGATTCGTTGCTTCAAAGTACCTTATCCAGTATGAGGAACGATTTTTATTCGCCTGTGGATACAGGAGAAGGGGCTGCTTATAATCAGCTTGCCCAAATTGGGATCACCACGACAAGGAACTATATGGATGGTGGTAAACTAGAGATCAATGAAGCAAAATTAAGAGAAGCGGTTGAAACCGATCCGTCAGCAGTAGAGGATCTCTTCCGTGTAGATGGCGAAACGCAGAGTGAAAAAGGAATCACCCAACGTCTTACCGATTCGGTTAATCAGTCCATGGATCGCATTTATGAACGTGCGGGAAGAGCAACCTATACCAATCAACAATTCACGATTGGACGAAACCTGGAGGATATGGAAGATCGCATTGCCAATTTTGAACGCAGATTAGAACAAACCGAACAGCGTTATTGGCGTCAATTCACAGCAATGGAGAAGGCGATGCAGCAAGCCAATAGCCAAGCTGCCTATATGATGCAGCAATTTGGCGGTGGAATGGGAATGATGTAAACAAAGGAGGCAGATAGGAATGGATATTGCAGCCTTATCTATTTTAATGAATCAGTCGCAAGTTCAGCAGCAGAAAGATATAGCCTTGATGAGTAAGGCGATGGATCAGGTAGAAGCTCAGTCCAATGACATGATCAAGCTGATGGAAAGCTCTGTCCAGCCTCACTTGGGGGGGAATATCGATCTGCAAGGATAAGATGGATAAAAAAGGGTCCCATCAGGACTCTTTTTTTGTTGGGACTATATAATCCCGTAGCATAGCAAAAAGATTGCTACTTGTGACTCTAGAGGCGAATTGTCTTCTGAATGATGGATGGAATCTGTTTCGTCAACAAAAAATGACGGCTAAAATCGGAGAGGGAAGCGCTGAAATGGTCGTCATCTCAGAAATGACGGCCAAAATCGGAGGAGAATCATGAAAAATGGTCGTCATCTCAGAAATGACGGCCAAAATCGGAGGAGAATCATGAAAAATGGTCGTCATCTCAGAAATGACGGCCAAAATCGGAGGAGAATCATGAAAAATGGTCGTCATCTCAGAAATGACGGCCAAAATCGGAGGAGAATCATGAAAAATGGGCGTCATCACGGAAATGACGGCCAAAACCGGAGGGGAATCATGAAAAATGGGCGTCATCACGGAAATGACGGCCAAAACCGGAGGGGAATCATGAAAAATGGGCGTCATCTCAGCAATGAAGACCAACACCAATGCAAAACCACATAAAAACCCGAATACACCCCATATTGCTACATCACAAGTTTCACCACTACATTGTCAATGAAAAGTTAGTACCTCATCTCACTCGTAAACCACCTCATTTATCCAAAAACTATTAAACATTTTATAAAAATGCCGATAATAGGAATAACAATAGAATGAGGAGCTGAGTTTTGTCATGGAAATTGGTAAAATGATCACTGGATCTCCACTCATGCAAACTAACACGACGATTGAGGCATCCAAATCTGCAAGAGAGCGATCCAATAACCATCGGCAAACGATCGAAACAAACATCAATGATATTGACATATCTAGCGATCAATTAAATGGAATGGTGGAAGGGCTGAATTCTTTTCTGGAATCAACCCAAACGAGTATTAGATATGAATTACATGAGAAATTAGATAGGTATTTTGTCAAAATTGTTGATCAGGATACCGAAGAAGTCGTCAGGGAAATACCACCTGAAAAAATGCTTGATGTCTACGCCTCCATGTTTGAATACATGGGTTTTATTGTAGATAAGAAAATATAGGAACTTGAACAGAGGGGGAAATGGCTTTATGGCTTATCAGCAGTATCAAACATATCAGCATAATTCTGTGAATACAGCTACACCAGGGGAATTAACGCTGATGTTATATAATGGGTCCTTGAAATTTATCAAACAAGCAAAAAAAGCGATAGAAAATGGTGATCATGCAAAAAAGAATCAAATGATTCAAAAAACACAAGATATTATTCGTGAATTAATGGTTACTTTGGACAGCGAGGCAGCAATTGCCAAACAGATCATGCCACTATATGACTTTGCCTATCACGCCCTTACACAGGCCAACATCAAGAATGACCTGGAACAACTGGATCAGGCTTATACCATCATGGAGGATTTTCGTAACACTTGGAAAGAAGTCATTAAAAAAGAACGTCTCCGTCAGCATGGGAAAGGTGTGAATGCATGAATGCCAGTATTCAAGCGTATATCGATGTCACGAAACGCATGCTTGTATTATTGAAGGATTCCAAGTCAGATAAGTCACGGGAAGAGCGAATCAAGCAGGTGACAGACTTGCTTACGGATCGCGATCAATACAAAGAGCAAATACGTCCTCCTTTTTCTGAAACGGATCAACAATTAGGTACGCAAGCCGTTGCATTGGATAAACAGCTACAGCAGAACTTAACACAAATGATGCAGCAGATTAAACAAGATATGCGTAACACAAAGAAGCAGACACGCTCCAACCATCATTATTTGAATCCATACAAAAATGTGGCCAATTATGATGGCAGATTTCTCGATTCCAAACAGTAGTCATCTATCGTGCGACCCGGTAAATCAGCGCTTATTCGATATGTAAAGAAATTGTTAAATAATTATGAATATTACTCGTTTATATATGCGAAAGTGTGGTATTATAGAATTATAAAGCGATCACAAGCTTTATAGTTTGAAAGGAGGACACTTTTTATGAAGTACAACATCCGAGGAGAAAATGTAGAAGTAACAAACGCAATCAAGGAGTACGTGGAACGCAAAATAGGGAAACTAGAAAGATATTTTGATACACCTCCCACTTCTGATGTAAATGTAAATATAAGTGTCTATAATGAGGAGCAGCAAATAGAAGTGACGATCCCCATGTCTAATCTACTGCTAAGAGCAGAGGAGCAACACCTCGATTTGTATGCTGCAATTGATCTTGTTGTTGACAAACTAGAGAGACAAATCCGCAAACACAAAACAAAAGTTAATCGTAAATTCCGTCAGCAAGGTGCGCCAAAGCATGTATTTGCTGAGATGGAAAAAGAAATTGCTGAAGCTAGGCAAGAAGACGAATTTGATGATAGCGAAATTGAAATTGTCAGGACTAAACGTTTTGACTTGAAACCAATGGATTCGGAAGAAGCAGTATTACAAATGGATATGCTGGGACATGCTTTCTTCGTATTTGAAAATGCCATAACCGGCAATACAAATGTCGTTTATCGACGCCGTGACGGCAGATATGGTTTAATTGAACCAAGTTAATATATACTTACGACAGAAACGACCAACAAAAGCTGGTCGTTTCTTTTTGATCATAGAATGTAATCGCTTTTTAAAGAGAGTACACATCGATTGTAATCTTTCATAAAAAAACATAAATTCTCATTTTCACTTCAAACAACCGCCATAAAATTCCTTTTCACTGATGAAATAATCTTGTTTTCTTGCTGTTACCTTGCATGAAAATACGATAATGCACATTTGGCACTGTTTATAGGCTATGGTATAAATAATATAGGGGGCGGGAAATCCACATCCTTTCAACTTTTATCTTCTCGCTTCCTTTTTTTGCGGAATATTTTCCTTTTTTTCATCCAAGTGTTATGATAAGGAATGGACAAATAAAAATAGTACAAACGGATCTTATGAAAAAAGAGGAGCGGCTAGAATGCGTGGATTATTGAAAAAAGTATTCGGTGATGGAAATCAACGACAGCTGAAAGGGCTAGAAAAACTTGCAGATGAAATAGAAGCGTTAGAGCCAACAATACAACTATTATCAGATGATGAACTAAAAAATAAAACAGACAGTTTTAAACAAAGATATGGGCAAGGCGAAACAGTTGATGATCTATTAGTAGAGGCCTTTGCAGTAGTGAGAGAGGCGGCCAAACGAGTGTTGGGTATGCGCCCTTTTTATGTTCAATTAGTTGGTGCTATTGCAATGCATAAAGGTAATATTGCGGAGATGAAGACGGGGGAAGGAAAGACCTTAGCTTCCACCATGCCCGCCTATTTAAATGCCTTGACAGGAGAAGGGGTCCATATCATCACTGTGAATGATTATCTGGCAGATCGTGACGCCCGTGAAATGGGAGAATTATATCAATTTCTTGGCCTATCGGTTGGCTTAAACCAAAATGGTATGGATAAAGATGCCAAGCGCGAGGCTTATGCGGCAGATATTACCTATGGTACGAATAATGAATTCGGCTTTGATTATTTACGAGACAATATGGTGTTATATAAGGAACAAATGGTGCAACGTCAACTGCATTTTGCCATTATTGATGAGGTTGACTCTATTTTAATTGATGAGGCTAGAACGCCTTTGATTATTTCAGGAACTGCACAAAAGTCAGCTACTCTCTATCAACGAGCAAATATGTTTGTAAGGACGTTAAGCCAAGATGATTATACGTATGATGAAAAGACAAAAGCGGTTCAGCTGACCGAAGAAGGAATGAACAAGGCTGAAAATTTCTTTAATATCGATAACCTGTTTGATTTAAATAATGTGACATTAACGCACCATATTAATCAAGGCTTGAAGGCGCATATCGCTATGCATAGAGATACGGATTATGTGGTGGAAGAGGAACAAGTGGTGATTGTCGATCAATTCACCGGCCGTTTAATGAAAGGACGTCGCTATAGTGATGGCCTGCACCAGGCAATTGAAGCAAAAGAAAATTTGCCAATCCAAAATGAAAGCATGACATTGGCGTCTATCACCTTCCAGAACTTTTTCCGGATGTATAATAAATTAGCGGGGATGACGGGTACGGCAAAAACAGAAGAAGAGGAATTCAGAAACATTTATGCCATGGATGTCATTGCGATCCCGACTAATAAGGAAATTATTCGTGAAGACCGCTCCGATCTAATCTTTAAATCAATGGATGGTAAATTTCAGGCGGTTGTCAATGAGATTAAACAACGCTATCAAATTGGACAACCAGTATTGGTAGGGACAGTGGCGGTGGAAACATCAGAAATTATCTCAAACTTGTTGAAAAAGGCTGGGGTAAAGCATAATGTGTTAAATGCCAAAAACCACTACCGAGAAGCTGAGATTATTGAAAATGCAGGTCAACAGCATGCCGTAACGATCGCAACCAATATGGCAGGTCGTGGTACGGATATTAAACTAGGAAAAGGAGTCACCGAATTAGGTGGTCTTGCCGTTATTGGCACCGAACGTCACGAGTCTCGTCGGATTGATAATCAATTACGTGGTCGTTCAGGACGTCAAGGTGATCCTGGTATTACGCAATTCTATCTATCGATGGAAGATGAGCTAATGCGTCGTTTTGGTTCTGATAATATGCGTAATATGATGGAGCGAATTGGTATGGATGATACACAACCAATTGAGAGTAAAATGGTTTCAAGGGCAGTAGAATCGGCACAAAAACGAGTAGAAGGAAACAACTTTGATGCACGTAAAACCGTCTTGTCCTATGACGATGTATTACGTCAGCAGCGTGAAATCATCTACAAACAACGTTTTGATGTGATAGATTCTGAAAACCTTCATGATATCATTGAGCAGATGATTCGCACAACCTTAGAAAGTACTGTATCTTCTTATGTCTCAGACGAAAGCGAAGAGGATACCAACTTGTCTGGTTTAGTCGAATATTTGCATGGTAATCTTTTAGAAGAGGAATGGGTAACAGAATCAGACCTGCAAGGGAAAGATAAAGAGGAAGTTATCGAATGGCTGATGACGAAAATCCAAGAGAAATATCAGCAAAAAGAAGAGGAATTTACTTCTGAGAAGATGCGTGAATTTGAGAAGGTTATCCTGCTGCGTACCGTGGATACCAAATGGATGGACCATATCGATCAAATGGACCAGCTTCGTCAAGGAATTCATTTACGAGCTTATGGACAAAACGATCCTCTTCGTGAATATCAGATGGAAGGCTTTGCGATGTTTGAGCAAATGGTCATGACGATCAATGAAGAAGTTGCCCGCTATGTCATGAAGGCTCAAATCAAAGATAATGTAAAACGTGAAGCAGTAGTGAAAGATACCCAAGCAGTATCTGGCGATGGTGAAAAGAAGAAAAAAGTGAAAAAACCATTTGTAAAGGCACAAGAAGTTGGACGGAATGATCCATGTCCTTGTGGCAGTGGGAAAAAATACAAAAACTGTCATGGAAGATAAGATGAGGTGGAATAATGGAATTAGTAGAAGTAAAACAGCAATTAAACAAAATGGCTAATCGTTTAGCGGACTTCAGGGGGTCTCTTTGACTTAGAAGCAAAGAGAGCTCGAATCGCTGAATTAGACGAGGAAATGACAGACCCCAATTTCTGGGATGATCAGCAACGTGCCCAGAAATTAATTGCCGAATCCAATGGCCTAAAAGAATTAGTCGAGAGTTTTGATGAAAATGAAGAATCCTTGGAGAATGCAGAGGTTTCTTATGAGTTGGTTAAAGAAGAGAATGATGAGGATTTACGAAATGATCTCGAGCAGGATGTGCAAGCGCTGGGTGAGGCATTAAATCGATTTGAATTGTTTATACTCTTGAGCGAACCATATGACAAAAACAATGCCATGTTAGAACTCCACCCAGGTGCTGGAGGTACGGAATCACAGGATTGGGCTAGTATGCTGTTGAGAATGTATACCAGATGGGCAGAAGCAAAAGGGTTTAAGGTAGAAACATTGGATTATTTACCTGGTGATGAAGCTGGTATAAAAAGTGTAACCTTATTAATTAAAGGTCATAATGCCTATGGTTATCTAAAGGCAGAAAAAGGAGTACATCGTTTGGTTCGAATTTCCCCTTTTGATTCTTCTGGACGGCGCCATACCTCGTTTGTTTCTTGCGATGTGACACCAGAATTAGATGATGATATTGATGTGGATATTAATCCTGAAGATATTAAGGTGGATACGTATCGTTCTAGTGGAGCGGGTGGACAGCATGTCAATACGACCGATTCAGCCGTCCGTATGACGCACCTCCCTACGAACACGGTGGTCACCTGCCAGTCAGAACGGTCCCAAATCAAAAACAGGGAACAAGCACTAAAGATGTTAAAGGCAAAGCTATACCAACTGGAAATGGAGAAACAGAGGCAAGAAAAGGAAGCTCTCCGCGGCGAACAAAAAGAAATTGGCTGGGGAAGTCAGATTCGCTCGTATGTATTTCATCCGTACTCGATGGTGAAGGATCATCGCACTGACCACGAAACAGGTAACACCCAAGCTGTGATGGATGGCGAGCTCGATCATTTTATTGATGCCTATTTACGCATTTCTATGAATAAATAAGAATAATATAAAAGCGGCAAGTAACATGATCTGAATTCAGGTTACTGCCGCTTTTGTTATACCCCTAGAGCACATCTCTCCAAAGCAAGACATGTATAAACCGCATAATATATGAGAGTTAAGGATTCACTGAAGTATAGTGAATAATAACCACTCCACTTTAAAAGCCGTGTCCACATTTTTCTAAAGAAATCCTCGATGCACCACTTATTTTTTTTTATATGCTCCAATGTTTATTCCTTCTGATTATAATGAATTATTTTGACGAAATATGCTTGCTTAGGAATCACGAAGGTGTTAATATGCTGGAGTGATAGGCGGAGCATTTGTCAAAAAACTCCTTCCTGCGACACGCGAGTTTTAGTTAGCAAAAAACGTGCTAATGACTTATCCCCCTTTACCCGATTATTACAAAATCAAACATTTGAAATGAAATTGTAATATAATTTTCGTCAAAAAAAGGTGTAATTAATGTTATAATGTAAAAAGTGTGAGGGGATTCTGTCGATATTTTACATATTATGACACTAGCTTTATAAATCTATTACAAACAAAGGTGATATATATATGATAGAAATGAAAGATGTCCATATGACATATCCAAACGGGGTCATTGCTCTGAATGGAATCAACGTGAAGATTAAACAAGGGGAATTTGTTTATATCGTTGGTCCGAGTGGTGCCGGAAAATCTACATTTACAAAGATGTTATTCCGCGAAGAAGTACCCGATAAGGGTAAGGTGACCATCAACCATACCGATACCTCGAGTTTAAAATGGAAAGAAGTCCCTTATTTCAGAAGAAATGTAGGGGTTGTATTCCAAGATTTTCGATTACTGCCAAGGATGACGGTTTATGAAAATATTGCATTTGCCCTAGAGGTGATAGAAGAGTCGCCACGTAGTATTCGTAAACGAGTGATGGACGTCTTAGAGCAAGTAGGATTGAAAAATAAGGCGCGCTTTATTCCAGATGAATTGTCTGGTGGGGAACAGCAGCGGGTGACCATCGCACGGGCTGTTGTTAATCGTCCTTCTTTATTAATTGCGGATGAGCCAACTGGAAATCTCGATCCTGAGACATCTTGGGAAATTATGCGTATTTTGGAAGAAATAAATGCAAGTGGCACGACCGTGTTAATGGCCACACACAGTAAAGAAATCGTAAATGCGGTGAAAAAGCGAGTCATTGCAATAGAAGATGGCGTCATTGTCCGTGACGAGCATCGAGGAGAGTATGGATATGAAATTTAGTACGTTAAAGCGACACCTAAAAGAAGGAGCCAAGAATACTTGGCGTAATGGCTGGATGACAATAGCTTCGGTAGGGGCGGTTACAACAACCCTGATACTAGTAGGCGTATTTTTAGTATTAATGCTGAACTTAAACCACATTGCCGACGAACTGGAAGAAGATGTGCAGATCAAGGCATTAGTGGAGTTAACGACAGAAGAGGAAGATATTGATGAAATAGAGGAAGGAATTGACCAAATTTCGGGGATTGAGAGTGTAGAATTTCTTTCCAGAGAAGAAGAATTAGATAGTTTAATAGAAAGTTTCGGTGAGCAAGGTCAGGCATGGGGATTGTATGAACAAGATAACCCATTGAATGATGCCTTTGTCGTCAGTGCGACAGATCCGCAAGAAACAGAGAGAATAGCAGAAGAAATTGAAGAAATTGATTTTGTCGATAGTGTTAATTACGGTCAAGAATATGTGGATACACTGTTTGAATTCAATAATTATGCTAGAAATATAGGTTTGGTATTAATTGTCGCATTGGTGTTTACGGCTATTTTCTTGATATCTAACACGATCAAAATAACCATTATGGCTAGAAAGAAAGAGATAGGAATTATGAAATTGGTAGGTGCAACCAATAACTTTATTCGCCTTCCATTCTTTGTAGAAGGATTATTGTTAGGAGTCCTGGGAAGTCTTATTCCGATAGGGATCATTCTTGGGGGGTACTATTATTTGACCCAAAATATCGTTGTTTTCCAAGAATTTAATTTTATAAAGATACTCTCATTTTATCCATTTGCCTTCCAAGTTGCCGGTATTATTCTAGCAATTGGTGCCATCATTGGTGTGTGGGGAAGCTTGATGAGTGTTCGGAAGTTTTTAAAAGTATAGACACAGAAAAGATCGACGAGAGGGGAATCGTGATTTATGCGAAAAAGAATGCTGACAATGGGAATGACTGTACTACTTACTGGTTTTTTTACTTTCCAAACCGTCTCTGCTGAATCATCAGAAGACGTACAGCAGGAAATTGACTCATTGCAACGAGAGCAAGAGGAATTAAATCAAAAGTCGAACGAAACACAACAAGAAAAACAACAAACAGAAGAAAAAATTTCCGAAAATCAATCGAAGCAATCATCAACAGAAAGTGAACTTGACAATATTAATGCTGACCTCGAAGAGACGCAAGCGGAACTAGAAGCAAAACAGGCAGAGGTTTCTGAAACAAATGGCAAGATCGCTGATACAGAGGCAGATATTACAGCAACAGAAGATGAAATTGCACAAGTGAAAGAAGAAATTGAACGTTTAGAAGAAGAAATTAAACAATTAGAAGAAGAGATTGTGGAGTTAGAAGAAAAAATTGCTTCGCGTGAGAAATTATTAAAAGAAAGATTACGATCCATGCAGCAAAATGGCGGGAACACCAATTATTTGGAAGTATTGCTTGGTGCAAAGGACTTTGGTGATTTCATCAACCGTGCCACGGCTGTGAATAAGATAATGGATTCCGATAAGAAAATTATGGAAGAGCAAGAAGCGGACAAGAAGAAGTTAGAAGAAAACAAAACCAAAGTTGAGGCAAATAAACAAGCGGTCGAAGAGAATAAACAATCATTAGAAGACAAGCAAGCTTCTTTAGAGGAAAGCAAAAGTGCCCTAGAGGATGAGAAAGGACAGCTGCTTTCTCAAGAAGAAGAGCTAGAAGGTATCCAATCTACTTTAAATGATCAGGTGTCCGAAAAAGAAGCGATCATGGGTGATCTTGAAGTAGAAGAAGAAAGTTTACAAGAAGAACAATTAACACAGGAAGAGGAACAGCAATTAATCAATGCACAGGCAGCAGCAATTGAACAGGCAATGGCTGATGCAGAATCAGAAAAACAACGTCTCGAGCAACAAGCAAAAGAAGAAGCAGAGCGTAAAGAAAGAGAAAGAAAAGAAGCGGAACGTAAGGCTGCGGAAGAAAAAAAAGCGAGTGAATCAAGTAGCGATCAAAGCAGTGGAAGTGATCAAAGCACTAGCGGTGGTAGCGACGATGGTGATGAGGAAGAACCATCTACACCATCAACGACACAAACTGCGACTCAATCAGTAAGCAGCAGTGGTTTTATTCGTCCGACAAATGGATCGATTTCTTCACCTTTTGATCCTAATCGACTACATCCTATTCATGGAGTGGTAAAACCACACAATGGTACAGACTTCACCTCTTCAGCTGGATTGTCGATTAAGGCAGCGGCAAGTGGTACAGTCTCCTTTGCAGGTTGGATGAGTGGTTATGGAAACACGATTATGATTACACACTATATTGATGGCAAGGCCTATTCCACCTTATATGGACACTTGGCAAGCATAAACGTTTCAAACGGACAATCGGTCAGCCAAGGGCAAAACATTGCAGTTATGGGGAATACTGGTGGTTCAACGGGTGTACATTTACACTTTGAAATCCATCCAGGCGGTTATAAAAACCCAGTTGATCCAATGCAATACCTTAACTAATAGTGATTCGTAACTGACATTTACATAAAAAGACATCACAAAATACTTGTGATGTCTTTTTTAAACCTTCATAATATAGAAGTAGAGGCGTAGATTTATAATAGAGATAAAAGTAATAAAAAGGAAGTGTGGACAACGGCCTCATTTTCTAATATAACGAGGTGGAGCAATGAATATGAACAAGAAAAAATTTGTTTTAATAATGGTTTTATCTGCTTGCTTGGGAGCCGTCATTACTTTTGCTGGTATATCGGTATTTAGCAGTGGCTTGTTGACGGAAAACAATCAAGGCAGTGTGGCAGGCTCAGATAGCGGCTTATCCTTAGGCGCGCAGCAAGGCGAGGAAGTCAGTTCTGGCGAAATGGAAAAGGTGGCTAATGCATTTTCTGTTATTAAGCAAAATTATGTGGAAGGTGCAGAGGATGACCAATTGATTGAAGGGGCGATTCAAGGAATGCTTGAATCACTGGATGATCCACATAGTGTTTATATGGATCAAGAAACCATGGAGCAATTTAATGAGCAGATTGAATCGTCCTTTGAAGGTATCGGCACAGAGGTATCTATGCAGAATGGTAAGGTCACCATTATTGCTCCAATCAAGGATACACCTGCGGAAAAAGAGGGCTTAAGGCCAAATGATCAAATTCTAGCGGTGGACGGCGAAAGTATAGAAGGTCTTGATTTATATGAAGCGGTTAATAAGATCCGCGGAGAAAAAGGAACGGAAGTAGTCTTAGATATCCAACGTCCAGGCGTAGAAGAAACCTTGGAGGTAGAGATAACCAGGGATTCCATCCCGATTGAAACGGTATATTCAGAGACAGAAGAAGTGGATGGTAAATTGATCGGTGTGTTACAGTTAACCTCTTTTGCGGAAGATACTGCCGCTGATATCGAACAGGAGTTGACCAATTTAGAAGATCAAGGCATTGAAGGGCTTGTGATCGATGTGCGTGGTAATCCAGGTGGTTTACTGCCTGCCGTACAGGATATATTGAAGCAGTTTATCCCTGAAGACAAGCCTTATATGCAGACAGAGGATCCGACTGGTAAGAAAACCAGATATTTCTCCGATACGGATGAGGTCAAGGATTACCCGATTGTCACCTTAATTAATGAGGGAAGTGCTTCGGCTTCTGAGATATTGGCAAGTGCGCTAAATGAAACACAAGGCTATGATATCGTAGGAGAAACATCCTTTGGAAAAGGAACGGTGCAACAGACGGTTTCGATGGGGGATGGCAGTACGATAAAAATCACCACACTTAAATGGTTAACACCGGATGGTAATTCTATCAATGAAGTAGGTGTAGAGCCAACCATTGAACAAAAAATGCCTGATTATTATTACACAAGTCCGATTCAAATTGATCAACCGCTAAGCTTTGATCAAAGTGATAGTAAAATTGCCAATGCGCAAACCATGTTGGATGGCTTAGGCTATTCCCCTGGACGAACAGATGGTTATTTTAATGAGGAGACGCAACAGGCTGTGGAATCATTCCAGTCCGACCATGATCTATCTGCCAACGGAGAAATCAATGAAGAGACAGCAGAAGTGTTACAGACCGAGATCATTGAACATGTAAGAGATGGGGAAGACGACCTGCAACTGGAAAAGGCATTAGAAGCAGTTACGCAATAAGGCTCATTGAATAAAAGGGAGGGGATTCATTCTCTTCCTTTTTGTTTGTTAACTTTTAAGCTTATGGACAGAGGACGGAGATTCGCTCTCTCTAGTCCGTAAGAAATCCTATTTCCTGGTGCTGCCTCTCCTTGAAGTACTCGTCAGGCATAGCAAAACAAACAAACTTTTCACTAGGGAATTCAAATAATGGAAAGCCACATTTGCGTTTCACCGCAATTAATAGTAAAGTATGAATAGATTATCTTGCAAACTAATAAGCTATTAAAACGTAATGAAGCGTCATCATACAAAATGAACATAGTCAGAAGGGATTGTTTAAGGTGGAATGGTTGACAGAGATTGGCTTAACAATTGGTCGTGCTTTTATACAGCCGTTTATCTATTTATTTTTTCTATTGATTTGGTTAAGTGGATACCTGCGAATGAAAAAAGATAGAAAAACGACAGGTGCTAGGGTTTCTCCCTTTTTTTATGAAACAAGACATACTTGGTCAATCTCCTTGATCGCTGGTTTATTATTGTCTATTCTGGCGATTCTAAGCGGCTTCATTTTTACCGTGCCGTTTGCGCTTCTCGTTGGAGCAGTGATGTTACTGGTTGGCCTTGCTGGAAGATTCAGCTGGCTGTCGGCGGGATATGCTTTAACGATTGCCTCCTTGTTGCTAATTGTTATTCAAATGTATGGAGAGCCTTATCTGCCAGCATTTATCATGGAATATGCCCAAGAGATAGATGTGTTTTTTCTCCCGTTCTTGATCGGCTTATTATTATTAATAGAAGCTTGTCATTTATGGAGGATTAGGAGTGAAGACAGTTTTCCTGAATACATAAAAAGTGTCAGAGGTAAAAGGATAGGACAGCATCGTATCAAAAAAATAACCCTTATTCCGATTCTGACGCTTTTACCTGGAGGGTGGATCGAACCATTTGCCGATTGGTGGCCGTTGATTCCCATTGGTGAACAGTCTTATGCCCTGATTCTGGTTCCTTATTTATTGGGTTTTGAATATGTGGTGAAGACAAGCTTACCTCAAACGGCTGGTAAGTGGCTGGGCAATCGCCATCTTTGGTTAGCTTTAGTCGTGCTTCTGCTCTCTGCTGGCAGTTATTATATTGACTGGGTCGGCTATATTGCTTTAGCGGTAGCCTTGTTTGGAAAAGAGGTTATTTACTATTTCCTCCGCAGACAAGAGAAGAAACAACGTATGTATTTCCAACCCCATGAACAGCATTTGCTTGTGCTGGGCATCTTAGCGGACACACCAGCTGTTGATTTAGGTTTAGTACCGGGGGAACAGATTATTAAAGTGAATGATCAAAATGTCAGCACAGAAGATGAATTTTATCAGGTCATCAATCAAAACCGTGCTTACTGTAAGCTTAGTATTAAGGATTTAGATGGGGAAATTCGTTTTGCGCAGCGAGCTTTATATGATGGAGATCACTATAAATTAGGGATTTTATTTGTTTCCCAATGAAAAAACAGGAGGGCCCGATTAAAGGCTCTCCTGTTTTTCGTTAAACTGTAATAGCTCGCGAATCTCTTCCTCTGATAATTTAGATAACAAGGTTTCACCAGGCTGAATAATTTGATCAACCAGCTCTCTTTTTTTGTGCTGGAGTTGATAAATTTTCTCCTCAATCGTTCCTTCTGTAATAAAACGAATAACCTGCACGACATTTTTTTGTCCAATTCGATGGGCCCTTCCAGCTGCTTGCTCTTCAACGGCAGGGTTCCACCATAGATCATATAAGATTACGGTGTCTGCACCGGTTAGATTCAATCCAGTTCCCCCAGCCTTTAAGGAGATCAAAAAGAAACCACGTTCGCCGCTGTTAAATGCCTCGACCATTTCCAAGCGTTGAGAGGAAGGAGTAGAGCCATCTAGATAGAAGACATCCTTTCCATTGGCTGTTAAGGTGTCACGAATCATGGACAGCATGCTGGAAAATTGGGAAAAAATCAAGGTCCTTTTTCCGTTTGCTTCCAGCTCGTCAGTCAGGCTGACTAATTGTTCCAACTTACCAGATTTGCCTGTGTAGTTTTCTAAAAAGAGGCTGGGGTGACAACAAATTTGCCGTAACCTCGTTAATCCGGCTAAGATTTGCAGCTTGCCTCGCTCAAAGCCGCTGGAGGCAATCGTTTCATCCAGTTCTGACTGAATCCGCTGTAGGTAACCAATGTAGACTTCTTTTTGTTCTTTAGTTAACTCCGAGTATTGCACGGATTCGATTTTATCCGGTAATTCATCTAATACTTCCCGTTTGATTCTTCGTAAGATAAAGGGACGGGTGATTTTGGCGATATAATCAGGGTGCATATTGCTAAAGGATTTCTTATTGCCAAACAGTCCAGGCGAAATCGTATAAAAAATCGACCATAGCTCATCTAATGCATTCTCAATCGGCGTACCACTTAAGGCGAAAAACTGTTTGCCTTGTAAGGCGCGTACCGATTTAGCGGTAAGTGTTAAATGATTTTTAATCGCTTGCGCTTCGTCCAAAATAATACAATCAAAAAGGTGCTCTTCGTACATGGAATAATCTTTGCGCAGGATCGGATAGGATGTAATAATCACATCTGTCTCCGTGAGTGTTTCTAATAATTGTTCCCGTTCTTGCTTATTGCCGATCATCACCGCTGATGATAAACTTGGCGCAAATTTCTCGATTTCCTTTTGCCAATTATATAATAAGGAGGCAGGGGCAACGACAAGTGCCTGGTAATTTCCCTTGCTTTGACTAGCTTCAGAGAGTATATAACTAATCGTTTGCAAGGTTTTTCCCAGCCCCATATCATCGGCCAGAATGCCGCCTAAATGATAATGGGAGAGTGCCTTCATCCACTGATATCCCGTTACTTGGTAATCCCGCATGTCAGCCTGGAGTTGGTCTGGTAAAGCAAATTGCAACTTTTCAGGGTGTTTTAATTCTTCCAGCATCGTTTGAAACGCCTGACTATAACGGAGATCTGTTTTATTTAGCGCTTCTTCTACTTGAAAGGTACGGGCAGCAGGTACTTTCACCTCTCCGTCTTCCAATTGACCTTTGCTTAATTGCAAGGCCTCCTGTAATTGATGAAAGGAGGAGAAATCTTCCCTGTCCAAATTGATAAGCGTGCCGTTCGGGATGCGATAATACCTTTTTTTCTCGATTAAGGCTTGAAGAATCTGCTGAACATCTTGGTCAGAGATACCTTCAATGTTAAAAGAGATGTCTAGCATGCCCTCGATCGATTGATAATCAACCGATGATTGCAGTTGGATATCGTCTAACCCACTGGCCATTTGTTTCACACTTTGTGCCAAGTAAATCGTAGCGATCTGTTCCAGTTGTTCCACGCCATCATGAATAAAATGAAAAATCGCATCATCGTTGAACAGATAATAGGTTTGATTCATTTCCATAAAGGCTTGCTCATGGATGGTTTCAATAACCTGATTTTCTCGATAGGTATCCCGTTTCACAATTTTTCCAGAGTATCGGTTATCGGAAAAAGGGGTGAACACCTCGCTACCATAGTGAAATTCCACTACAGCTTTTAAGGCACCTTCCACTTCATCGATATATACCTTTGTTTCCAAGGGTTCCGTATTGATTTGTTCCTTCATTGGTTCGGACAGCTTGATATTTCCTACTTGTTCGAACTGTGGCAGGACATTCTGGACAAACTCATTCATTTCATCCGCCGATATTGTCTGTTTTGCCTTATTTGAAAAAGGAATCACCCGAAATAATTTATCCATGATTTGTTTTTGTTCGTAGGTGATTTTGTAAAAATATTGATCATGAATCACATAGTAATAACTTTCTAAAAAAAAGTAATGAGATAGGTCAGTTATCTCCAGAGTATAACGTTTGGAAGCCTGGTAATCCAAGTGAAATTGTAATTGTTCATTCATATTTTCCACTTGAATGGCGCTATATTCTTTATTCGACGCAGAGCGAAAGGTGTAGTTCATCCCTGATAGCTGTTGTAACAGCTGATCTGTTAAACTTGGCGGGATTAATATGCTGCGCGGTTGTTCCATCTTTAGGACATAATTAGTACCTAACAGCTTTTCTTGCTCCCAACAAGCCACTAACATTTCCAGCATTTGTTTATCTTTTATCGAAAAATAATCGGTATTAGGTTGAAAGGTATAGCTCTGATTGACTTTATAAGGCTGATTTTTTTGAAATGCCTTGATAAATTCTCGGATATCACGAATGACATAAGGCCGTTTGTGTCCAAGCTTGAGTTCCATACTTAAGACATGTTGCCCTGTTTTATTTGATTTATGGAGGCATAAGATATATTCCGTTGTTACCATTAATGACTCCTGATGGGATTCTTGACTCGCTTCCTGTGGAGATCGAAAGCTATGCAGCAATTGTTTTGCAAATAAATCGGTCTCTTGCGTTGGCAGCGGGGAGGTTCCTCGATCCACTGCGAACCGTTTGCGATTGGAAGAATCCTGCTGCGTGATGGCTAGTAGAACCGCCGCAACATGCTTACACGTACCATGTGTAGCAAAGGCGGGACAGTTGCAGGTGGCGTCTGCACGTAAATCATTATTAAAATAAATTCTTACCGTGTAAATCTTCGACCCCTTGACTAGTCCGCGCCAGGAGTTAGCTTCTGGATTATAGGAAAGACCATAGACCTTTCCATCTTCAAAATAGCTTTTCCCTCGCCGATAGAAGCGATCACCGGTGAGTTCGCGAATTGATTGTTTCGACATGTTGATCTTTTGCAAAACGATCCCATCCTTATTAAAAGAATTCATCATTCCATTATAGCAGATTCTGCAAGTAATCACGAGCTTGTTACTGTTTTTTTCAAAAATAAATGTTAAAATAAAGAAGGTTATCAGAAAATCATTTTAACTATTTAAAGTAAGTGTTCCAATCAATGCATGATTGGAGCAACCTCTATAAAGGGAATGTGACATAGAAAGAAGGTAAATGAATGGAGCTACAGGAACAAGTGCAAAAACGCAAAACCTTTGCGATTATTTCTCACCCTGACGCTGGAAAAACGACGATGACAGAAAAATTGCTGTTATTTGGAAACTTAATTCGTTCAGCTGGGACTGTGAAAGGGAAGAAAACAGGAAAGTATGCCACATCTGATTGGATGGAGATTGAGAAACAACGTGGTATCTCTGTCACCTCTAGTGTGATGAATTTTGATTATAAGGGGCATAAGGTCAATATTTTGGATACGCCTGGTCACGAAGACTTCAGTGAGGACACTTACCGCACCTTAACTGCCGTGGATAGTGTGGTTATGATTATTGACGCAACAAAAGGGATCGAAGCGCAAACGATTAAGCTGTTTAAGGTTTGTAAAATGAGAGGTATTCCGATTTTTACCTTTATTAATAAATTGGACCGTGAAGGCAGGGAACCGCTTGATCTATTGGATCAGATTGAAGAGGTATTAAATATTGAAACTTATCCGATGAATTGGCCGGTAGGAATGGGCAAGCGGTTCTTAGGCATTTTGGATCGCTATCATGACCGGTTTGTCCAGTTTAATGGTAATGAGGAAGAATCCTATATTCCAATGGATGAGGTTAGCTCACTTGCCGTGTCTGAGGATCCGACATATCAAGAGACAGTCGAAGAATTGGCGTTATTGGACGAAGCTGGGGATCAATTTTCTTTAGAACGTGTATTAGCAGGGGATCAGACACCTGTATTTTTCGGCAGTGCGTTGGCCCCATTTGGTGTGCAGACCTTCTTTGATACCTTTATTCAAATGGCACCGTCACCAGGCCCTCGTCGCACGGTGGAGGCTGTAGTTAGTCCAGACAATCCCGATTTTTCTGGGTTTATTTTTAAGATTCAAGCGAATATGAACCCACAACACCGTGATCGGATTGCCTTTTTACGGGTTTGTTCCGGCAGGTTTGAACGTGGTATGAATGTAACACTTGCCCGCACCGGAAAGTCGATTCGATTAGGACAGACGCAGCAATTTGTTGCTTCTTCTCGTGATACCGTGGAGGAGGCTTATGCCGGGGATATTATTGGCGTTTATGACCCAGGCTCTTATCGTATTGGTGATACACTTCTGGAAGGGAAATTGAAGGAGTCCTATGATGAGCTGCCACAGTTTCCGCCTGAAATGTTCCAACGTGTTACCGCAAAAAATGTAATGAAGGCCAAACAATTCAGAAAAGGGATCGAGCAGCTTGTGCAAGAAGGGGCCATTCAACTATTCCGCGGTTATCCGATGGACTCGATGATTATCGGTGCTGTTGGACAATTGCAGTATGATGTATTCCAACACCGCATGAGAAATGAATACAACGTGGAGGTATTACTAGAATCCATTGGTGACCGCATTCCACGTTGGCTTCGGTCAGAACAGGTTGACCCAAGTTTATTTGATGAACGAAATATGTTAGTGAAGGATCGTGAAGGCGATTTTTTGGTGTTATTCAAAAATGATTTCGCCCTGCGCTGGTTTACTGATAAACACCCTGATATCGAGCTGATTGATTTATATGAGGTCAATCAATATGATCAAACAACCCACAGCTAATGTGGGTTTTTCGTTCATTCATCCAGACCACGTAATAGCCGTTGAATGGAATAATAATCTTATCTTTTTCACAATAAAAGGGAATTGGGTATAATGGAGAGAATCAACGTCTAACATGAAAATAAAAAATACAATAATCAACGAATATTTGTTCGCTTTTTGTTGAGAAGTAGTGTATACTATTTACTAGGATAGAGAACGGAGGGACAGAATGGATCAGCATACTTTTTCACTACAGTCACCATACCAGCCACAGGGCGATCAGCCAAGGGCGATTAAAGAGCTGGTGACGGGATTAGAAGAGAAAAAGCGTCACCAGACGTTGCTAGGAGCCACCGGTACGGGTAAGACATTTACTGTTAGTAACGTGGTCAAGGAAGTCAATCGCCCAACCTTGGTGATTGCCCATAATAAGACGCTGGCAGGTCAATTGTATAGTGAGTTCAAGGAGTTTTTTCCGGATAATGCCGTCGAATATTTTGTTAGTTACTATGATTATTATCAACCAGAGGCCTATGTACCTTCGACCGATACCTTTATTGAAAAGGATGCCAGCATTAATGATGAAATAGATAAACTCAGACACTCGGCTACGTCATCACTTTTTGAACGTAATGATGTCTTAATTGTGGCCAGTGTGTCTTGTATATATGGTTTAGGTTCGCCAGAAGAATATCGCAGTCAAGTGCTGTCTCTTAGAGTAGGTATGGAGAAGGATCGAGATGAACTGCTACGGGGATTAGTTGCGATCCAATATGCACGTAATGACATTGACTTTCAGCGTGGTACCTTTCGGGTACGTGGAGATTCCGTGGAGATTATCCCTGCTTCAAGGGAGGAGCAGTGTATCCGTGTGGAATTTTTTGGTGATGAAATTGATCGTATTCGTGAAGTGAATGCCTTAACAGGAGAAATTATCGGGGATCGTGAGCATATTGCGATCTTCCCAGCTTCCCACTTCGTTACTCGTGAAGAGAAATTAAAAATTGCGATGGAGAATATCAAAAAAGAATTGAATGAACAGCTTGCCCGTTTTCGCGAAGAGGATAAACTATTGGAAGCACAGCGTATCGAGCAGCGTACCAATTACGATCTGGAAATGATGGAGGAAATGGGCTTTTGTTCCGGTATCGAAAACTATTCCCGGCACTTGGCTTTACGCGAACCTGGTTCTACTCCATATACCTTGCTTGATTATTTTCCAGATGATTCATTAATTGTGATTGATGAGTCCCATGTTACCTTACCGCAGATTCGTGGTATGTATAATGGAGACCAGGCTCGTAAAAAGGTATTAGTTGATCATGGTTTTCGTCTGCCGTCCGCCTTGGATAACCGGCCATTAACTTTTCAGGAATTCGAATCGAAGTCTAATCAATTAATATACGTGTCTGCCACGCCAGGGCCGTATGAACTAGAGCACACACCACAGATGATTGAACAAATTATCCGGCCAACAGGATTATTGGATCCGGAAGTAGATGTGCGACCGATTGACGGACAGGTGGATGATCTAATTGGTGAGATTAATAAGCGTACCCAGCGTAATGAACGAGTACTAGTCACTACCTTAACCAAGAAAATGTCAGAGGATTTAACCGATTATTTAAAAGAAGTCGGGTTGAAGGTGGCTTACTTACACTCGGAGATTAAGACCTTGGAACGAATTGAAGTCATTCGTGATTTGCGTGTGGGCAAGTATGATGTGCTAGTAGGTATTAACTTGTTACGGGAAGGTTTAGATATTCCAGAGGTATCCTTAGTTACCATTCTGGATGCCGATAAAGAAGGCTTCCTACGCTCAGAACGTTCATTGATCCAAACGATGGGACGAGCGGCCCGTAATGAGAATGGTCTGGTTATTATGTATGCCGATAAGATGACGGATTCGATGCAACACGCGATTGATGAGACCTACCGCCGCCGGGAAAAACAAATGGCCTACAATCAGCAGCACGGCATTATTCCGCAGACAATTAAAAAAGACGTGCGTGATGTAATTCGGGCGACCGTTGCAGCGGAGGATCAAGAAGGTTATGAAACAAAAGCAGAAGAAATTAGTAAAATGACGAAGAAAGAAAAGCAAAAGGTTATCGAAAACATGGAACAAGAAATGAAGGATGCCGCAAAGGCGCTTGATTTTGAGCGTGCAGCAGAGCTTCGTGATCTTGTTTTAGAATTGAAAGCAGAAGGGTGAAAGCAATGGCACAGAAATCCATTTCTATAAAAGGCGCTCGCGCACACAATTTAAAAAATATATCTATAGATATTCCGAAAGATAAATTAGTAGTTTTAACTGGACTTTCTGGCTCTGGTAAATCCTCTTTGGCATTTGATACGATATATGCCGAGGGGCAACGACGCTATGTCGAGTCTTTATCAGCTTACGCGCGACAATTTCTAGGACAAATGGACAAGCCGGATGTCGATTCAATCGAAGGGTTGTCACCGGCCATTTCAATCGATCAGAAAACAACGAGTAAGAACCCTAGATCTACCACAGGAACCGTCACCGAGATTTATGATTATATGCGTTTATTGTTTGCTAGGGTGGGGCATCCTATTTGTCCGAAGCATGGAGTAGAAATCACTTCGCAAACGGTGGAGGAGATGGTTGATCGCGTGATGGGATATCCAGAACGAACAAAAATGCAGATTTTGTCACCAGTGATTTCAGGCCGAAAAGGTACACATGTCAAAGTGTTAGACAATCTGCAAAAGGAAGGTTATATCCGTTTACGTATCGATGGCGAAATGCGGGAGATCACCGATGATATTCAATTAGATAAAAACAAGAAACACTCGATTGAAGTAGTGATTGACCGTATTGTTGTGAAAGAGGGGATCACGGGTCGCTTATCCGATTCTTTGGAGACGGCATTAAGACTAGGAGAAGGCAAAGTGATTGTCGATATTATCGGAGAGGAAGAGCTATTATTTAGTGAGAATCATGCTTGTCCGATTTGCGGTTTTTCGATTGATGAATTAGAGCCACGCCTGTTCTCCTTTAACAGTCCTTGGGGAGCTTGTCCTACATGTGATGGTTTAGGTTCCCAATTGGAAGTTGATATGGATTTGGTTGTGCCTAACAAGGATTTGTCGTTGAACGAAGGAGCAATTGTGCCGTGGGAACCGATCAGCTCCCAATATTATCCACAACTTTTAAAAAGCGTTTGTGACCATTATCAGATTGATATGGATACACCAGTCAAGAAACTCCCGAAAAAACAATGGGATAAAATCCTTTACGGAAGTGGGAAAGATCGTATCCATTTTCGTTATGAAAATGACTATGGTATGCTCCGCGAAAATGATATTCACTTTGAAGGTGTGATCCAGAATATTTCCCGTCGTTATCATGAAACGTCTTCTGATTTTATTCGTGAGACGATGGAGAAATACATGACGCAAAAACCATGCCCTACTTGTAAGGGATATCGTTTAAAAGAAGAGGCATTAGCCGTTAAGATAAACGGCAGACACATTGGGGAAGTAACCGATTTGTCGATAGCGGATGCCTTAGATTTCTTTCGCACAATGGAATTAACAGAGAAGGAAGAGCAAATTGCACACATGATTGTACGTGAATTAGATGATCGTTTAAGCTTTTTAATCAATGTCGGGTTGGAATATCTGACGCTTTCTCGATCGGCAGGTAGCTTATCGGGTGGCGAGGCACAGCGTATTCGTCTGGCAACTCAGATAGGCTCTGCCTTAACAGGGGTTTTATATGTACTGGATGAACCTTCCATTGGTCTGCACCAACGTGATAATAATCGTCTAATCCAAACATTGGAACGAATGCGAGATTTAGGAAACACCTTGATCGTCGTAGAACATGATGAAGATACGATGTTGGCAGCGGATTACTTAATTGATATTGGTCCTGGTGCTGGTGAGCATGGCGGTGAGGTAGTGGCACAAGGGACACCAAAACAAGTGATGAAGAAAAAGAAATCTCTCACTGGTCAGTACCTATCTGGTGAGCAGTTTATTCCGGTACCTGCTACTCGTCATTCAAACGATGGTCGCTACCTGGAAATCAAAGGAGCGGAGGAAAACAATTTAAAAGATGTAGACGTGAAAATCCCTATCGGTGTGTACACCGCTGTAACAGGTGTATCTGGTTCAGGTAAGAGTACATTAATTAACGAAATTCTTCATAAAAGTCTTTCCATGCAATTACATCGAGGGAAACGCAAACCAGGTAAGCATAAGGAGATTCGTGGGATCGACCAGATTGAGAAGGTCATTGATATTGATCAGTCACCGATTGGCAGGACACCACGTTCTAATCCGGCAACCTATACAGGTGCTTTTGATGATATCCGAGATGTCTTTGCCCAGACCAATGAAGCGAAAATTCGTGGCTATAAGAAAGGCCGTTTTAGTTTCAACGTAAAAGGCGGCCGTTGTGAAGCGTGTCGTGGCGATGGTATTATCAAGATTGAAATGCACTTTTTACCTGATGTCTATGTCCCGTGTGAAGTATGTGACGGGAAAAGATATAATCGGGAAACACTGGAAGTGAAGTATAAAGGGAAAAATATTGCGGATGTATTGGATATGACAATCGAAGAAGGATTGAAATTCTTTGAGAACATTCCCAAAATCAAACGTAAGTTAGAAACCATTTATGATGTCGGGTTAGGTTATATTCGTCTCGGCCAGCCAGCAACTACCTTATCCGGAGGAGAGGCGCAGCGTGTGAAGCTCGCCAGTGAACTCCATCGTCGTTCCAATGGGAAGTCATTGTATATCTTGGATGAACCAACGACTGGTCTTCATATTGATGATATTTCGCGACTGTTGAGTGTCATCCAGCGCTTGGTAGATAACGGAGATACTGTGATTATCATTGAGCATAATTTAGACGTAATCAAGGCAGCCGATCATATTATCGATTTAGGTCCAGAAGGCGGCGATGGTGGCGGCACGATTGTTGCCACCGGAACCCCAGAAGAAGTCGCCGAAGTAGAGGCTTCACATACCGGTTTGTATTTAAAACCGATTTTGGAAAGAGATAAAGCTAGAATGGCAGCAACCATTCAATAAGTAAAAAGTCGCTCCAGCAATATGAGTTATTGCTGGAGCGACTTTTGGTTGTTGCGAAGGTGATGGCATGCCAAATCAATGACTAAGGAACAGGATTTGCTCTCTCCAGTCCGTAAGAATCTAACGGACAAAAAACCGCCGAATCGCAAAATACTGTCCGTAAGAATGGATCTAACGGACAAAAAACGGCCGAATCGCAAAATACTGTCCGTAAGAATGGATCTCACGGACAAAAAACGGCCAAATCGCGAAATACTGTCCGTAAGAATGGATCTCACGGACAAAAAAACGTCAAATCGCGAAATACTGTCCGTAAGAATGAATCTCACGGACAAAAACCCGTCAAATCGCAAAATACTGTCCGTAAGAATAGCATCCATTGCGCTAGGAAGCAGCTAATTCGCAACCCAGTCCCGAATAAGCGGCAAAGACACAGCTCAACCATCCTATTTACGAACGCTTAAAAGTTGATTTCGTTCCTTTTCACTTTGCATATCAAAAGCACTTAGCACGGTTCTATGCTAAAATAAGAAATGCGTCTAGTAAACAGAGGGGGAAATGATGTTGTTATGGAACCAATTGAAATAGGACAGTTACAACAACAAATTGATGCACTGGCAAATAAGGAAGTATATGTTCACTTAGAAACAACTAATGGTGCCTATGCCAATCATTTTAATAAAGATGCCTATAATGTCGGGGCCTTTATTCGTAATGCTAAGGTATCCTATCAACGTGGAAAGGTAGTCGGAACAGGCACTACCTATCGTGTTGGCTTAAAATTAGATATTGGCTGGATCTATGCCGAAGGAGTAAGCCAATATGAAATAGATGAACAAAACCGTCTGCTGATGGCCGGACATGATCGCGAAGGTCGATTGATGGTGGCCCTGGAGATTAGTGAAACACCATTTAGTCATTAGAAAACAAAGGAGGAATAACCATGGCAGAACATGTAGTAGTCATTTATCCACATCCTGACGATGAGGCCTTTGGAGCTTCGGGTACCATTACTACCTTTCGTCAAAAAGGGATTCCTGTTACTTACTTATGTGGTACTTTGGGTGAGATGGGTCGAAATATGGGGAATCCCACTTTTGCCAATCGCGAAACATTACCGGAAATCCGCAAAAAAGAATTAATCAAGGCCTGCAAAGTGATGGATATTCAATTAGAAATGCTCGGCTATCGTGATAAAACACTGGAGTTCGAGTCGCGAGAAGAGGTAGCAAACAATCTTTATCGTTATCTAAAACAAATGAAACCATCACTTGTTATCACACATTATCCGGGTCACGCCGTTCATCCCGATCATGACGCTTTTGGAGCTGCGGCCATTAGGGCAGTAGAAATGTTGCCAGAAGAAGATCGTCCTACCGTATGGGCACAAGCAATCAGTAATACCCATGTGGAAGAATTAGGAGGTCCTGATATTGAGAACGACGTATCAGATGTATTTGCCAAAAAATTAGAAACCATTATGGCGCATAAATCACAGGCAGATGGCATGTTACAATCAGTAAAAAATGAGGCAGATGATGTGGAGGCAGCCACCAGACAATGGTTAGGTGTAGAATCCTTCTATACGTGGAATGATAAATAATAACAGAATGCCAATGGTAGCACAATGAGTTCATAAAGCATAGACTTATGGCAGGTAAATGATAGGAGGATTCATCATGAACAGGAAATTATATCGTTCGATGACCAATCGTATGTTAGCTGGAGTACTAGGTGGAATGGCAGATACCTTCCGCCTAGATGCGACAATTTTGCGTTTGTTCTATGTTATACTCCTTATTTTTTCTGCAGGCCTTCCATTTATACTGCTCTATATTGCTGCTGTTATTATTATTCCAAAAGAAGGGGAGTCGGTCTAATGCGATTAATTTTATCTCTTGTATTAAATGCTTTAGTGCTTATGTTACTGGATTATTTGTTTGAAGGATTTATGATCAACGGTTTTTGGATGGCATTGCTCGCCGCCGTGATTTTATCGGTCCTCAATGTGATTGTAAAGCCTATTTTGGTTGTTTTAACCTTACCAATCACCATTGTTACACTGGGGCTGTTTTTATTAGTAGTCAATGCGATTACCTTATGGCTTACCCAAATGTTACTGGGATCAAGCTTTATCATCGATGGCTTTGGGGTCGCCATTATATCCGCTATCCTTATCTCCATTTTAAATGCCTTCATCAATCGGATCGTTGATGCATAGAAAAAAGCCGTTATGAGTTATCATAGCGGCTTTTTCTATGCAAGGCAAGGGGGAGCGTAAGAAGATAGAACGGAACATTCATTGGAGGGCGGTCCACCCCTACTCTTATTCACTTATCTTCACTTCTTCTTTTAAATCATTTGATAACACGATTTTAGGGTTTTGCTTCATCCATTCACAAATACATTCCCTGCGATTCCTAGGTGTAACAATAACAGAGCTGTGTTGGTTGAAAAATATTTCGATTCTTTCTGCTATTGGTCCGGCAGCAGGCGCTGTTAATCCACTGTCTATACGGTTCAAGGAAGTGATATTGGAAATAGCTATTGTTTTTTGAAAAGGACCGCTTGGATCAAAAGCATTTCATTTTCTATTGTATAAGTAATCATATACGGGATAGCACAAATGATAATAATCAACATAACCCAATAGTCACCTGAAGTATAGCTGATGACAAGTAAAAACATTCCTGTGATGATTATGAGGTAGTTCAAAGCCTTTGCATAACTAGTTCTAAAGCGCATTTTCTACCCCAGCTATTCATTATTTTTCGCTAATTTATTCGGTAAGATTAAATGTAGCAGCACCGTCGCCAATGCACCAACCGCTGCACCAGAGGAAAGGATATAACCAACAAAATCCGGTGTAGACTCCAAAGCCTCAGCTGGCAAAATCACGCTAGCAATGGTTAATAAAATCGGAATGCCGATAATCAACATATTTCGATCATCAATCATAATCGGTTGAATAACCTTCATTCCATTTGCCACAATTGCTACACAAACAATACCAAAAATCCCATTAATCACTGGTTCAGGAATACAAGTAATGGCAGTGGACAGCTTAGGAATCAATCCCAAAGCAATCAAGATAAAACCACCAGCCATAATGGCTGTACGACTCGCTACCCCAGTGATGGCCAGCAAACCGGCATTGGATGAATAGCCTGTCATCGGTGTACTTCCAAAAAGGGAACCGACAAAACAGCCAAGACCTTCACCAAAGGAAGCGCGATTTAAACGTTCTTCATTTAATTCTTTTCCCGTAACCGAAGAAACGACAAACCAAGTACCGGTCGTTTCAATTAAAATAATAAAATAAACAAATACCATCGTTAAAATGGCACTGATATCAAACACAGGTGCACCAAACGGAAAGAATTTCGGCAAAGAAAACCAAGCAGCATCCTTTACAGGTGAGAAATCTACCTGCCCAAAGAAACTCGCCGTAACCGTACCAATTAGAATGGCAATTAATACAGATACGATGCGAATCGTCGTACCAAGCTTGCCTTTATTTCTCCCTAACATGATACATAGCATTAATATACCGGCAGTCACCCCGGCAATCAATATATTATGCCAGATGTTCCCTGGTGAACCATAAATATTATTCATTCCAATTGGCATGAGGGAGATGCCGACAATAATAATCACCGTCCCGCCAACTAATGGTGGAATAATCTTTTGTACGACTTTGGCAAACCATTTTAGCGGATAACCGATCAAGGCAATGATAAGGGCCCCTGGGATCAAGCTTCCAGCGATGGCGCCTAATCCTAGCTTACTCCCAATTGCGCCAATCGCACCAATTGGTACATAGGATGGGCCTTGCACCACAGGTAGTCGAATCCCGAACTTCGTTTGAATAATCGTTCCAATTCCTGTCGCAAGGAAACACATTTGAATAAAGAAAGACATATTGGCAGTTGATAAGGAAAGAATGCCGGCAATGATAATAGGTGCAATATATAAGTCCATAGCCAGAACGTGTTGCAGACCTAGCAAAAAAGCTTTCTTTACCCCGATTTTTTCATCGATTCCGACGACGATATTTGTTTTTTGTGTTTGCACATGTTAGCCCCCTTTAATAAATACTTCCCGATGTTACTTTGTCGTTGTCCGAATCGCTACACGGAAGGAAAGTGAACATCCTAATAAGTCTCATTTCATTATAGCGTCTTTTGGCTATAATTCAACAGAAAACGAATAAAAATATAAATTTCTTATAAAATGTTCGTATTATATTGCGAAAAGCTGTCGATTAACGTAAAATGGGGATAAATATGCGTGAAAGAAGGGTGTGTAACGATGCGTTTAACAGAAGAAGTGTTGGAAAACGATTGGGTGGTTGCTTGTCCAGCCGCGGATGTGCCTGAAGAGCCAATCCAAGTCGTTATTCTCAATGAGAGAGTGGTTATTTTTAGAAATGAAAGTGGGGTACATGCATTTAAAGACTTGTGTATTCACAGGGGAGCCGCCTTATCACAAGGAAAGGTCAAGGACGGTTGTTTGGTATGTCCCTATCATGGCTGGGAGTATGATGAATCAGGTAACTGTGTACATATTCCTCAATTGCCAAAAGATCGGCCGATTCCGAAAAAGGCGAAGGCCATCAAATATGCATGTAAAGAGGCATATGGTTTTATTTGGGTCAATCTTAATGACAACCAACCGAACTTATTCGAATATCCGGAATATAGCAATGCTAATTACCGTAATATTATTTGGGGCGGTCACACGGTAGAAGCAAAACCACCACGTATCATCGAAAATTTCTTGGATGTGGGTCACCTAGCTGTATTGCATGGCGGCTGGTTGGGTGATGAAGAACATACCGAGATTAAGCCTTACAAAATGAATACGCAGGAGGATGGTTCGATTTTCTCTGATGAAATTCCGATCTTCCAGCCCGATCCAGATGGGTCTGGAACAGCAAAGGATGTCTACTACACCTATGGTATCTATCGTCCGCTTGCCGTTCGGTTTACCAAACGCGATCCAGATACGGATCAAAAGTTTACGATCTTATTATTAGTCCGTCCGATTGATGAGGAACGTTCGATGGTATATGGGATCATGTCGTTTAATTACGATAATGGGCAGACTGATGAGGAGGCAATCCAATTCCAGGATGTTATTTTTGGTCAGGATCAGCCGATTGTGGAAAATCAAAAACCAGAAGACTTACCACTTGATTTACAAGTAGAACTGTCATTGATCAGCGACCGAGTAAGTATTGCCTATCGCCGTTACTTAACGGATATGGGTTTTACATTAGGAACAGCATAATCTATCATTAGGAGGTTAACCTAAACCAACAGGTTAACCTCTTTTACTTTTCATTAAGAAACGATGCGATAACTAGGAAAAGATGGTATAATAAACAGTGTAAGTAGGATAGTATGGTATTTAGAGAAACGTATAAATGGTTTGAAAAAAGGGGATGTTGTCGTATGGTGAAAGTACGGACACAGGATTTGTTAGACCGTTTTCATTTGGAATTGGTGGCTGGCTCTGAAGGAGTGCACCGAGAGATTTTTATGAGTGAAATGGCTCGTCCAGGTATTGAATTAACTGGTTATTTCAAATATTATCCAAAAGATAGATTGCAGTTATTTGGAAAAACCGAGCTTTCTTTTTTTGCGGAATTAACGAGCGAAGAGAAAAAGGATCGCTCTTATCGTTTGTGTACAGATATTACGCCAGGAATTGTCGTGACACGAAATATGGATATACCCGACGAATTAAAGGAAGCCTGTGAGAAATCAGGAGTACCTCTATTACATTCGAAACATAAAACGTCGCGAGTAATCAGTCGGATTACCAACTTTCTTGAAGCGAAGTTTGCCCCTTTCACCGCTATTCATGGCGTGTTAGTGGATATCTACGGTGTGGGTGTCATTATAACCGGTCAAAGCGGTGTAGGTAAAAGTGAAACAGCGCTTGAACTGGTAAAACGCGGCCATCGATTGGTGGCAGATGATAGTGTAGAGATTCGCCAAGAGGATTATGATCGTTTAATTGGTTCTTCTCCTCCATTAATTGAACACTTGTTAGAAATACGAGGGCTTGGTATTATTAATGTGATGACCTTGTTTGGGGCAGGTTCCGTCCGCTCCCATAAAAAGATCTCCCTTGTGATCAATTTAGAGACATGGGATGCCAAAAAGCAGTATGATCGCTTAGGTATCGAGGAAGAAACCATGAAAATCATTGATGTTGATGTTCCTAAGGCGACCCTTCCAGTAAGACCTGGTCGTAATTTGGCAGTTATTATTGAAGTGGCAGCCATGAACTTCCGTTTGAAACAAATGGGGGTTAATGCCGCTGAAGAATTTTCCCAACGATTGACGCAAATGATTCAAAAAGGCGGAGCCGAGGAAGTGGAAATGGAAACCCATTTAGATAGGGAATAGCAGATTGGAGGAAATAAATTTTGTCTTGTGAAGCACCTGCATTAGATCCTGTCTTTCTGCAACTGGGGTCATTATCCATTTATTGGTATGGTGTCATCATTGCTAGTGGTGTGTTTTTGGCATTATGGATGGCGACTAGAGAAGCAGATCGATTAGGTTTAAAAAAAGATTACATAGTGGATTTAGTGATGTTCGCTATCCCGATAGCCATTATCTCTGCAAGATTTTATTATGTTGCCTTCGAATGGGATAATTACGTAGGAGAGCCTTGGTGGAAGATATTTGCTGTCTGGGAAGGCGGGATAGCTATCCATGGAGCGTTAATTGGTTCGGTGTTAACGGCGATTGTTTATACCAGAGTGAAAAAATTATCATTTTGGCAGATAGCAGACATTATGGCACCCAGCCTTCTTGTTGGTCAAGCCATCGGACGCTGGGGAAACTTTATGAACCAAGAAGCGCATGGCGGTCCTATTTCCGAAGCAGCTTATCAAAATTTTCATCAATATTTGCCTGATTTTATTATGAACCAAATGTGTATAGATGGCACGATGTATCATCCAACCTTTTTATATGAATCTGTTTGGAACATTTTAGGATTGATACTGTTGCTGGTATTAAGGAGAAATTCGATTCGTCGCGGCGAATTATTCTTATCTTATGTTATTTGGTACTCTATTGGTCGTTATTTTATTGAAGGTATGCGTACAGATAGTTTGTATGTGAGTGAAGCCCTTGATCTAAGAGCAGCCCAGCTTATTTCTATTTTGTTAGTGATTGGTTCGGTGTTGCTGATGGTATATCGTCGTAAGAGGGGCTTAGCGGATCGTACGTACCAAGGAAAACAGGTGAAAAACAAGTAGCTTGAACAGAAAATCAAGGTGTAGGAAAAAAGAGGGGGAGTACTCCCCTCTTTTTGTTGGTTAGGATGTGGTATGCAGAGAAGATATACTTCGGTATAATAAGGTTTGAACCGATTTTACCTCGATCGACTTTTAGTAAGAAACAGAATGGTGATGATAATACACGAAAGCCAGTCTATATGTTTAATTTTTCGATGAAGCTAAGAAACGAACCTCGCTTCATCATAGACGTTTGGGTCATAAGAATGAATCGATAAGTAATCTTTTTCTTCTAAGAACTGTTGCTTCCAATATAAAAGTCATATGGTGATGAATACCATTGTAGTACGATTTTCAGAGCGATTACTCATCATAAGAACGGTTAAACTCACTGCTAGCGATAAAGCTATCCGACGAGTTTCAGCCCGATTTATCTAATGGACACGTGAATAAACAAAAAAACAAGGAGGAAATATAATGAAAATAGAGACACTATTATTCGATCTAGACGGCACATTAATCAATACCAATGAGCTAATTATTGCTTCATTTGCACACACGTTGGAACAATATGAGGATCGCTCTTATACTAGAGAGGAAATCATCGAATTTATTGGACCGCCTTTAATCGATAGCTTAGGCAAAATAAATCCAGATCAGGCGGAAGAAATGATGAAAACCTATCGCGAGTTCAACATTGCCAATCATGAAAAATATGTAGAAGCATACCCAACGGTTGTAGAAACCATTCAAACATTAAAGGAAGCAGGCTATAAGTTGGGAGTGGTCACTACCAAACTTCACGATACCGCGAAATTAGGCCTGAAAATGACTGGACTTGCAGAATATTTTGATATCGTCATTGGGTTAGACGACATTACCCATGCCAAACCTCATCCCGAGCCTATCTTAACGGCAATGGATGCATTACAGGCTAATCCGATGACTACTATGATGATTGGTGATAATTATCATGATATCGAGGCAGGCCATAATGCAGGTGTACAAACAGCAGGAGTAGCCTGGTCTATCAAAGGGAAAGCAATCTTAGAACAATATGATCCAGGGTTTATCTTAGAAGAAATGCGAGATTTGCTAAGTATTGTTGGAGTGGAATAACTATGCGAAAAACCAAACGCTATCGTGTCTATAATGGAAATAGCCTGCATCAAGTGTATCAAACCGTTTCTTTTTGGAAGGTAATGAAGAATTTTATCATTATTCAAATAGCATGTTATACCCCATTTCTCTCTGTAAAGAATTGGCTGTATCGAACATTTCTAAGAATGGAGGTCGGGAAGCAGACAGCTTTTGGCTTGATGGCCATGCTAGATATCATGTTTCCAGAGAAAATTCATGTTGGAAACAATACGATTATCGGTTATAATACAACGATTTTGGCTCATGAATATTTAATTGAAGAATACCGGTTAGGGGATGTTAGCATCGGTGACGAGGTCATGATTGGTGCAAATAGTACCGTGTTGCCAGGTGTGACGATTGGAGATCGTGCCGTAGTGGCTGCTGGAACTGTTGTTCATCAAGATGTGGAACCAGGCACATTTGTGGCAGGTAATCCAATGCGTCTGATCTACACGGCCGAACAGATGGAACAAAGACAACGTGAGGACCTGTTTTTACAAGGGTAAAAAGAAGGTACCAATATCAAGAACAATTATGTTATAATGCATGAGTTACTGCATTTGCAGGAGAAGGGAGGAGCGAATACGGTATGTCTAAGAATCAACTGCTGCAAGATAACCTAATACCATTCATTCCGGATGGAGAGTTCTATTTCACGAAGGGAGTAGAGGCTTATCAAAAACGGAAATTCGACCTCTCTTTAAAGTGGTTTCAAAAAGCGGTAGAGCAGAAGCCTACCAACCCGTTATATTTGTGCCAGGCCTCGATTGTGCATACCGAGGTAGGGGAATATCATCTCGCTAATCAGTTGCTAACTAAAGTGCTGGCTCATCATGGTGAGGAATATGTAGACTGTTATTATTTATTAGCAAACAATTATGCTCACCTGGGACTGATACAAGATGCCATCAAATACACCACCTTATATTTAGAGCATAACACGGATAATGAGTTCGAAGAAGAGGCAGAAGAATTGCTGCACATGTTGGATGGTGTGGAGGAAGAGACGGATGAGGATTGGCTGTTAGAGGAAGAAGATGATCTGCTTATGTATCAGGAGACGGCCTTTTATCATCTGGAACGTGAGGAATGGGCAGATGCGATTGCGATACTGGAAGAAATGATCACCCTTTTTCCCGAATTCCCACAGGCAAGACAGGAGTACCATTATGCCTTATTTTATGCAGGGGAAAGAGACAAGGCGATTGCTTTGGAAGAAAACTATTGGCAAGAGCATCCCAATACCTTATTTAGCTGTATGAATTTAACGGTTTTTTACCATGATATAAAAGAGCAAGAAAAAACAGATGGCTTTATCGCATTATTGGATAATATTTATCCTTTGCATGAACAGCAAAAGCTAAGGATGGCTGTTACTTTTGCCCATGTGGGGCTTTATCAAAAGGCGTTGCAGCGTTTTAAATTACTGCATAAATCTAAATTAAAGGGTCACCCTTCTTATTATAAATGGTTTAGTTTATGTCACTATCAAGCAGGTACCTCTGTAATGGCCGATCGGTTATGGGAAGAGGGCTGTCGTCAACATCAAGTATTGGCTGACCAGCGTCCCCCATGGCAAAAATGATGATTGAGCAAATTAGTAGACCTTTTGCCATAAAGGCTTGATAATAAAAGCTAAGAAGCGGAAGAGAGGATGACGAAAATGACAGAGGAAAGAATATATGATGTGATTATTGCAGGTGCAGGGCCAGCAGGGATGACCGCTGCGGTTTATACGTCACGTGCAAATTTAGATACATTAATGTTGGAACGAGGAATTCCGGGCGGACAGATGGCCAACACAGAAGATGTGGAGAACTATCCAGGTTATGACCATATCCTTGGTCCGGATTTATCGACTAAAATGTATGATCATGCTAAAAAATTTGGTGCGGAGTATGCTTACGGTGATATCAAAGAGGTAATCGATCATGGCGATTATAAAACAATTATCGCTGGGGCGAAAGAATATAAAACAAAGGCTTTAATTATTACAACTGGTGCGCAATACAAGAAATTAGGTGTGGACGGTGAAGAAGAATTAGGCGGTCGTGGTGTATCTTATTGCGCCGTTTGTGATGGGGCCTTCTTTAAAGAAAAGGAACTATTCGTTATCGGCGGGGGAGACTCGGCTGTAGAAGAAGGCGTCTATTTGACAAGGTTCGCCAGTAAAGTAACGATCGTTCACCGCCGTGATGAATTGCGTGCACAGAAAATTTTACAAGATCGTGCCTTTAATAACGATAAAATCGACTTCATCTGGGATACGGTGGTTAAATCCATTAATGAAAAAAATGGCAAGGTGGGCAGTGTCACTTTGTATAACAAAAAAACAGGTCAGGAATATGATCAAGAGATCGATGGTACTTTCATTTATATCGGTATGGTACCACTAAGTGAGCCGTTCCAATCGTTAGGTATTACCAATGAAGAAGGTTATATTCCTACAAATGAAAATATGGAAACCAGTGTACCAGGTGTATTTGCGGCTGGAGATATCCGTGAAAAACAACTGCGTCAAATTGTTACTGCTACAGGTGATGGCAGTATTGCCGCACAAGCAGCGCAGGCTTACATCGAGAATTTGGAAGAAGCGGTACAGACGCTGGGCTAGTCTTGTAATGGTTTAGACATATAACGTTACTGGAAATTAATCCGGCTGTAACACGGACGAAATAAAAAGGTGATACAATGTAGTTAACTAATTGACCCCCTTTTTAATAATATAGAAACGTTGGACGGCATAGGTTTTCATACCTATGCCAATTTTTTTGTTGGTAGAGCGCTTCTACTCTGTGTATAATAGATGTAGAAGTTGTTCAAAAAGAGAATTGCTTTTTTGGACACGCACATATACATAATCATCGTTATCTAACGTATGAATAATAGAGTGAGGAGTGTGCGTTTATGGGGAGACAATCAGAGGAGATACAATTAGTTGTGATCACTGGGATGTCTGGTGCAGGGAAGACGGTAGCTGTACAAAGCTTTGAAGACTTGGGTTACTATTGTGTAGATAATCTCCCGCCAGCTCTTTTACCCAAATTTTTGGAGTTAATGAAGGACGCAACGAATAATATTCAAAAGGTAGCCCTTGTGATGGATTTAAGAGGAAGAGAATTTTTTGACAGTTTATTTGAGGCATTGGATAAGCTTGGTCAAGAAGAATGGCTGGAGGAACAGATTCTGTTTCTAGACGCGGAGGACAATGTACTTGTATCACGCTACAAGGAATCACGCCGGTCCCATCCATTAGCACAAGACGGTCTGCCCTTAGAGGGTATTCATGCCGAGCGGAAAATCCTTAGTGAACTGCGTGGACGCTCGCAACATATTATTAATACATCTAAACTAAAGCCAAAAGAATTACGTGAAGAGATTGTCGAACGATTTAGTAAAAAGGATCAAGAAATATTCTCTGTTCATACCGTTTCCTTTGGATTTAAATATGGTTTGCCAATTGATGCCGATCTTGTTTTTGATGTGCGTTTTTTACCTAACCCACATTATATTGAGCATATGCGTCCATTAACAGGATTAAGCACGGAGGTATCCTCTTATGTATTTAAATGGTCAGATACACAGAAATTTTTAGAAAAAACGGTTGATTTATTGCAATTTATGCTTCCACAATATAAACGAGAAGGGAAAAGCCAGCTCGTTATTGCGATCGGTTGTACAGGCGGACAGCATCGATCGGTAGCTATTGCAGAGTATCTAGCAAAACATTTCCAAAAAAATTATGTCACACATGTAAGCCATCGTGATATAGACAAACGGAAGGGATAAATATGGCACAAACGAAACAGAAAAAAGTCGTGGTGATTGGCGGAGGGACAGGAATGCCTGTTGTCTTGCGCGGTTTGAAACAACATCCGATTGATTTATCAGCGATTGTTACCGTGGCCGATGACGGAGGCAGCTCTGGTCGATTACGCACAGAACTGGAGATGCCTGCACCAGGAGATATTCGCAATGTGATTGCCGCCTTATCTGATGTAGAGCCGATGTTGATGCATCTATTTCAACACCGATTTACTAAGGGCAATGACTTGTCCGGACATTCGATGGGAAACCTGTTATTAGCAGCAATGACTTCAGTAACAGGAGATTTTTATACAGGAATCAAAGAAATTTCACGCGTATTAAATGTGAAAGGCAACATCTATCCGATTGCAAATCAGAATATGTTTTTACATGCAGAATATGAGGATGGTCAAATTGTGGTTGGGGAATCCAATATTCCTAAAGAAAACAAGCGGATTAAGCGCGTTTTTTTAAAGCCTAATCCCGTTTTGCCATTGCCGGAGGCGGTCACGACAATTCGTGAAGCCGATTTGGTCGTTATCGCCCCGGGAAGCTTGTACACCAGTATATTGCCGAACCTGATTGTTCCGCAGATTGGCAGGGCTTTGTATGAAACAAAGGCAAAAGTGGTGTATGTATGTAATGTGATGACACAGGCAGGAGAAACAAATGATTATACAGCATCCGATCATGTCCAAGCAATTATGGATCATATTGGGGATGGCTGTATTCAATCCGTTGTTGTTCATAATCAATCGATTGATCCTAGTTTAAAGTTAGTATATGCAGAAGAAAATGCTGCACCGGTACGATATGATTTAGAGCGATTAAGATCGATGGGATTAGAGGTGATTGAAGAGGATATTGTAAAGGATCTGAACCAGTCATTACGTCATGATACGGATAAAGTAGCGAAGGTGTTGTGCTCGTTAATGGAATAAAAAGAGAGAGGAGGGAATACGTTGTCATTTGCCGCAGATATCAAGAAGGAACTGACGAATGTAGAAAGTGAAGACTGCTGCAAGCAAGCCGAACTTGCTGCATTAATCCGCATGAATGGAGCGATTTCTTTCTCCAGAAATCACTACTCATTAGACGTGCAAACGGAAAATGCCGCCATCGCCAGACGGATTTACACCTTAATTAAGTCGATATACGAGCTTCCTGTAGAATTACTAGTTCGTAAAAAAATGAAATTAAAGAAAAACAATGTGTATATTGTACGAATGAAGCAGGGTGTTAAGGAGATGCTGCAGGATTTAGAAATTTTGCTAGAGCCTTTGCAGTTTATTCATACGATCTCGGATAAATATACCAAACAGGAATGCTGTCGCAGGGCTTACCTCCGGGGTGCTTTTTTGGCAGGAGGATCGGTTAATAATCCAGAAACCTCGTCCTATCATTTAGAGATTTATAATTTCCACGAACAACATAATCAATCCTTATGCGATCTTCTCAATGAATATGGCCTGCATGCACGTGTATTAGAACGGAAAAAGGGATATATTGTGTATATAAAGGAAGCCGAAAAGATCACCGAATTACTAAACTATATGGGGGCACACCAGGCGCTGTTTAAGTTTGAGGATGTAAGAATTGTTCGCGATATGCGGAATTCGGTGAACAGACTCGTTAATTGTGAAACGGCAAACTTGAATAAAACAATTGGTGCAGCCTTTCGTCAAGTGGAAAACATTCGATTTATTGATCAAACGGTAGGATTAGACGCCTTGCCAGATAAACTGCAAGAAATTGCACGATTACGAATCGAACATCAGGATGTTACCCTGAAAGAACTGGGGGAGATGTTGTCAGGTGGTAAAATAAGCAAATCTGGTATTAACCATCGACTGAAAAAAATTGATCAATTTGCAGATCAGTTGCGTGGCGAGGCTTTGCCGATAGAATAAGCAGCGATAGGGAGATTACTCTTCCTATTGTTTGTGGATTATAATGATAACGGTTACGAAAAGGAGGAGTTTAAATATGGTAGAACAAGAAGTGGTTATTGCAATAGAGCCGGGTTTACAAGCAAGACCTGCAGCACAATTTGTCCAAATGGCAAATAACTATACATCAGATATTTATATTGATAAGGATAATAAGAGGGTAAATGCCAAGAGTATTATGGGATTAATGAGCCTTGTGCTGACAAAAGGAAGCAGTATTAGAATCGTTGTAGACGGCAATGATCAAAAAGAGGCCTTAAATGATTTGGTGAAATTTGTTGAGGCTGGATGATCGTTATGTAAAGATCTTTGGGAAAGAATGGAGTCTCATTTTTATTTGGTGGATTGAACGTCGTGTATGTACCAAAATGAAGTAACAAAAAAGATGGATGATTTACTTGAATAATTTCCTAATGGTTTTACCTGCAGCATGTCCTGTAATATGTCGGCCGATTCGTTTGCCGGCTTTTCCTTTTCTAACGGCGTCTACATCATTCCACACACGTAATATTTTTTAAATAGTGGATTTAAGGCTCACTTTTTGCCTGCTTTTATTCATTAAATTGACATGATCATTCCGTTTAATTTTATCATCAAAAAGTGGTGTTGCAAAAAGCAACACCACTTTTGGGCTGTAGGTTAATCAACTACTTATTTTGAGTTATCTGGTTTTTTCTCCATCACTTGGTCGATTAAACCATATTCTTTTGCTTCTGCAGCCGTTTTGAAGTTATCGCGATCGGTATCTTGCTCGATTACTTCTAATGGTTGACCGGTGCGATCAGCAAGGATTTGGTTTAATTTCTTACGCATTTCGATGATGCGGTTGGCATGAATTTGAATATCGGATGCCTGACCTTGTGTACCACCCAATGGTTGGTGAATCATCACTTCACTATTTGGCAGGGCAAAACGTTTTCCTGGTGCACCTGCTGTTAATAAGAAGGCACCCATCGAAGCTGCCATACCGATACAGATGGTAGAGACATCTGGTTTAATAAACTGCATCGTATCATAGATAGCCATACCTGCTGTGATAGATCCCCCAGGTGAATTAATATACAAAGAAATATCTTTGTCTGGGTCTTCTGCTGCTAAGAACAGCATTTGTGCTACAATGCTGTTGGAAACATTGTCATCAATACCGCTTCCCAGCATAATAATCCGATCTTTTAATAGGCGAGAATAAATATCATACGCGCGCTCGCCACGATTCGTTTGTTCAATAACTGTAGGTATTAAATTCATAAAAAGGTTCCTCCTTTAAACACTTACTTGGTTCACATTTCTTTTGTGACTATACTTATCATAACGCATTGGTCAAAAAAGGTCAAAAGATTTGTATGCCTATTGCAAAACAACTATTAGTCACACCTATAAGAAGCGGTTACAGTGCTGTTCTTCTCGTATAACGACCATCCGCTATCTTGATTTTCTATCTTCATCCTACCCTTAACGGCTTTACTTTAAACATTGGATTGTGAACCTTCGGTGATGTTTATTTTTTAGTCAAAACCATTCAAATGCCTGAGGTGATGAAGTCTACACTTTCTGGAATCTAAAAAACACCTGTAGTATGAACAGGTGTTAGGTGTACAAGATATTACAGATCATTGTTATATCAATGATCTGTGTTAAAGCAGACGCGCCCGGAGGGATTCGAACCCCCGGCTCATGGTACCGGAAACCATTGCTCTATCCCCTGAGCTACGGGCGCAAAAAAGGGTATGTAATAACAAACCTATTACAGTATACGGTTGATCAGTATAATATGTCAAGTTTAGATACTGAAAATTTTGTACTATAGAGAAAACCTATTTTTCACATCATCTAAATGATAAATCTACTGAATACATAACATAACGTCTTTTCTTAAAACGATTGACAACCAACGAGTGCCATGCTAGAGTATTACATATCAAAGTAAAGTGCAATACTTGGATTTAATTACGCTTATCTAGAGGGATGGAGGGGCTGGACTAACAAAGCCCGGTAACTATGAAGCAAAGACTTATAAGTCACGAAAACCTATAAGGGTTGCCCTGAAAGATAAGAAGGAGACATGGATGATGTAGCTAGAGCTTTCTTCTTAGGAAGAGAGCTTTTTTAATCTAGGTGTAAACGTTTGTGAATTTCACCTGGAAAAATGAAAAAAGTTAACCAGGATGGTAACGAACGCTAGCACTTGCTACACGAGGAAAGCCTTGTCAAAAAAAGCTAATGTATTGGCTCAAAAGAAAGTCGAATACGGGTTTTTTTATATAGCAAGCTATTCAAATATTCAAATTTTGGGAGGAAATAAAACATGACAGATTTTAAGCATTCAACGTATGATCCAGAAACCATTCATTTACATGGCGGGCAGGCACCAGATCCTACAACCGGTTCACGTGCTGTTCCAATCTATCAATCTACTTCCTATGTATTCCATGATACAGAACATGCCGAGCGGTTATTTGCCTTGGATGAACCCGGCAATATTTATTCTCGAATCGGAAATCCGACGGTAGATGTGTTTGAAAAACGGATGGCTCTTCTTGAAGATGGTGTGGCAGCTGTTGCAACCGCATCTGGTATGTCAGCCATTACATTATCGATTTTGAATTTAGCAAGTGCAGGTGATGAGATTGTTGCTGGTATAAACTTATATGGTGGTACATACAATTTGTTCAATGTCACCTTGCCACGTTATGGTATTAATGTGAAATTTGTCGATCCAACCGATCCTGAAAACTTTAAACAGGCAATCACCGACAAAACCAAGGCGGTTTATGGTGAAATTATCGGTAATCCTGGGTTACAAGTACTGGATGTGGAACGTGTATCAGAAATCGCTCATGAAGCAGGGGTTCCGGTCGTTATTGATAATACCTTTGCTACGCCGTTTGGCTGTAAACCTATTACACTAGGAGCAGATATTGTCGTACACTCCGCAACAAAATGGATCGGCGGTCACGGTACATCAATCGGTGGTGTGATTGTAGATGGTGGTCGTTTCAATTGGAATTCCGAGAAATATCCTGAATTTACCGAACCTGACCCAAGTTATAGCGGTATTCGATACGCAGTAGATTTTGGTACATTGGCCTTTATTACCAAAGTACGTGTACAGTTGCTCCGAGATTTTGGTGCAGCACTAAGCCCGTTCAACGCATTTCAGTTATTACAAGGATTAGAAACATTACACATCCGCGTCGAGCGTCATAATCAAAATGCTCTTGAACTTGCCCGTCATTTAGAGGCACATGAGGCAGTGGAGTGGGTGCGTTACCCTGGACTGGAAAGCCATCCATCCCATGCCTTGGCAGAACGAATCTTAAACAATGGCTTTGGTTCGATCATTGTATTTGGTATCAAAGGAGGTCGTGAGGCTGGAAGTGCCCTTATTAATAATGTGTCCCTATGGTCTCATGTAGCCAATGTAGGAGACGCCAAGTCCTTGATCATCCATCCAGGCTCTACCACTCATCAACAATTGTCTAAAGAGGAATTAGAGGAAACGGGTGTATCGGAAGAGTTAGTTCGTTTATCCGTCGGTATTGAGTCCCTTCGCGATATCCAAAATGATTTAGATCAAGCGTTAGTAAAAGCGACTGGAATTGGAAGTGAAGCAGATACCCAAATCGTGGTTAATGATGAAGGGGTTATCAAGTGGGCGTTGAATTCACCGTATGAACGCTATACGGAAAATGGCGAAGAAATTACCAGGCAAAAAACGTTGGCAGTGGTTGGATTAAGTGGTAAGGAAGCTCGTCCAAGTTATCGTTTGGCAAGAAAAATGCAGCGACTAGGTTACAAAATTATTCCTGTTAATCCGCGTGAAACAGAAATTTTAGGCGAAAAGGCATATCCGGATTTAAAAAGTGTGCCAGGTCCAATTGATATTGTACAAGTCTTCCGTAGCCCAGAAGCAGCCATAGGTATTGCCGAAGAGGCCATTGAAGTAAAACCAAAAGTATTCTGGCTGCAAGAAGGGGTCGTATCACCAGAGGCCGAGCGAGTAGCCTTGGAAGGTGGCTTGCAAGTAGTTCATAATCGTTGTACCTATAAGGAAGCTCAGCGATTACGAGGAACCATCTCTACCTATGCCTGTGAAATTTAACGAATAGAGGACGTGTTATGGGGGTAACGCGCCTGTTTCTTAAAAGACAAAAGTAAGGTATAGTAGTGAGTAGGTTAATCGTAATTAAGAGGGGATGAGCAGATAATGACGAACATTCAAACGAAAATCAGAAAAGTTGCCATTATTGGTGCTGGTTTTGTCGGAACAAGCTATGCCTATGCATTACTTAATCAGGCAATCGTCAATGAGCTGGTGTTAATCGATTTAGATGAGGCAAAAGCAGATGGGGAAGCACGTGATTTAAACCATGGTTTACCTTTTGGAGAACCTATGAAAGTCAAAACAGGTGGTTATGAAGAATGTCATAATGCTGACTTAGTAGTGATTACAGCAGGAGCTAGTCAAAAACCGGGCGAAACTAGGCTGGATCTGGTAGCCAAAAATGCAAAGATCTTTAAAGGAATTGTGGAGCAAGTAATGGCCGCAGATTTTCAGGGGATTTTCTTAGTTGCTACCAATCCAGTAGATATCCTTACCCATGTGACAAAAGAGGTTTCTGGTTTACCGAAAAATCGTGTATTTGGTTCAGGTACAAGCTTGGATTCCGCAAGATTACAGTATCTTTTAAGCGAGCGATTAGAGGTGGATTCCCGTGATATCCATGCCTATATTATCGGAGAGCATGGTGATTCTTCCTTGCCGGTATGGAGTCAGGCGAGAGTTGGCGGTGTGTCATTACAGTCCTATACCGGGATTACAGATATCGCGAATGACCCTGATATGATTGATCGGTTTGAAGGAGCACGAGATGCTGCCTACCATATCATTGATCGAAAAGGTGCTACCTATTATGGTATTGCCTTAGGATTATTACGTATAACCAAGGCTATTTTTCAAAATGAGAATGCCGTGTTACCTCTCTCAGTGGAACTGGATGGAGAATATGGACAACAAGGCATTTACATCGGGGTTCCAGCCATATTGAATCGTCAAGGCATTCGTGAAGTGTTGGAATTAGAATTGTCAGAAACGGAACAACAACAATTTGCACAATCGGCCGCGATTATTCAGCAAATGAATGAAACAGCACGGAAAGCTATTCAGTAAATAGAGATAATAGCGATATAAAAAACAAGCACACTTGACTCAAGTGTGCTTGTTTTTATTTAAAGATAAGAAAGTATAGAATTCTGAGTATGAAAGGATGTGGACCGATTTTGATCTTGAACGAATGGTGGTGCCGATAAGATGGATTATGTAAAGTAGCCCACTTTCCTTAGTGGTGAGTTTGACCGTTTTATCTGTGCAAAGCAAGCGCTCCGGGAATAGGTTCCGCTTTCCATGGGGCCGGCTTCAGCTAACTAAAAAGAAGAGCACTTTTTAGTGGATCTTCAGCTCGTCCTGGTCCCATAGGAGTCTCCACCTATTTCCTCCGCTGGGTAGCAGGACTACAATCGAATGACTGCTAAGATGAAGCGTTCCAGACACTATATTTCTGCCAATAAGAAAACCGCATAACCTATTTCTGAGAACGGCTTGATCCTATATTATGACTTTTATATTAGTACCGTGATCCATTACGCAGCCAAAGAATCAGTTGACGATTTTTTTCTTTTGCTACAACAGTGTCTAGGTACTTAGAACGCTTTCTCCTTGCAGAGATAACCATTGTTGTACGCCAATCTAGCGGAGGGAATAGGTGGAGACTCCTGCGAGAAAAGCGCAGTGTGAAGACCCCGCAGGAAGCGATCTTTGCTGACGAGGAGGCTGAGCCAAGCTCGCGGAAAGCGGAACCTATTTCCGAAGCGTTTCCTAGCACTGGCAAACAATCAACTTTACTACATGGAATAGATGGACTTGCCAATTTACATAATCCATCTTATCGGCAGTTCAGTGGCTACTTTTAGTTATGCGTCAAGGACCGGGCGAATTTTGCCCGGTTTTTCTTATGTTCATGACGCGGCTTATTTATTGGTTAGCTTAAACTTGTTAACATAGCCGTCTAATTCTTCTGCTATGCGAGAAAGCTCATTGGAACTTTGCGCTACAACTTCCATCGAGGAGCTGGTTTGCTGGGATGAGGCAGCTGTTTCTTCCACTCCGGCAGCGGACTGCTCTGAAATAGCAGCAATGTCTTCAATGGACCGATTAAACTGCTGGCTACTATTGGTAATGCTATTTAAGTTGTTAGCTACTTGATTAATATTAGTAACCATTTCTGTCACCGATTGATTAATACGTTTAAACTTCTCGTCGGTAGCCTCCATTTGGTTAGTACCAGCTTCTACCTCATGATATCCATCTAGTAAGGAGGAGGCCACAGTACTGGATTCGTTCTGAACATTGGCAACAATTTTTGAAATGTTGTCAACGGAATCTGTTACTTGTTCTGCCAGCTTTCTTACTTCATCTGCTACCACAGCAAAGCCTTTGCCATGTTCGTCAGCTCGAGCGGCTTCAATCGCAGCATTTAAAGCGAGCAGGTTGGTTTGAGCCGCAATGTCTTTGACAACATAAACAAGCTTGGATATTTCTTTGGTTTGTGTATCCAATCCTTCCACTTTCTCCACTGCTTTATGTACGATTTGATCAATTTTTTCCATTTGCTGTTTGGAAGCATGCATAAGCTCGTTGCCTTCATTGGTTAGCGTTAAGACGTTTTCTGAATGAGCTTGAATTTCTCTGCTCTGCTGATTCGCTTCTGCTAATTTTTTGGCGAAGTTTTGCATTTCGGAAGATAATCCACTAGCGCTGTCCGCTTGTTTTTCAGAACCAGTAGCTAGTTCTTCCATTGTCATCGCAATTTGTTCGGAACTTGTCTTGACTTCACTGGATGATTGCGTTAATTCCTCACTTTGGTTGCTCATTTTTTCTGAGGCTGTTGCCACATTGGCGATAAGAACATGTAACTGCTTTTGCATATGATTCATTGAATCGGCTAATTTTCCAACTTCATCATTGGATTTAACACTGGTTTTGTTGGTTGTGAGGTCACCGTTTGCTAATTCCTTCATTTGTTTGGAAATACGGTTAATTGGTGTGGCAATATTGTTAGCGAATAGCCAGGTAACAGCAATTCCGATGATTAGCGTGATACCAGCAATGATCAGAATGTTATTCAACAGATCATTAGCAGGTTGGTTAAAGTCCATCATATAAGTACCAGCCACTACGTTCCAGCCCCATACGGGATCTTTTTCTGTGTAAGAGACTTTCGGCTGAATGTTGTTATCATCATTGTTTAACGGCCAATGAAAATAGACAAATCCACCGCCATCATTGGCTGTGTTAATATGTTTTTGAGTTGACTTTACTCCATTTGGATCGACAGAATCCCAAGTGTTACTCCCTTCAGTGAATGGGTGAGTAATTTGAGTGCCTTCATCATCCAGGATAAACATATATCCATTTTCCCCAAGGTTAATATTGGAATTGATCGGTCGTGTCCCATCACTGCTTTGTTCACCTAGAATAGCCTGTTTCACTTTTTCTTGTGCCTCTTCTAACGTCAAATGCCCCTCTTCCACTTCTGCATTTAGCGCTTCAATAAGTTCGATGGTCAGAGCGACACTGTTTTTTAAGTTTGTTTCACCTAGTTCGCTTAAACTATTGGCACTCTTCTGGTAACTAAAAATTCCCAACACCGTAATAGGAATAATAAGTAATAAAATAGAAACCGTGATTAATTTTGCCCTAATGGATCTTAATTGCATCATCTTCATGATGTTCCCCCTTGTAGTAGCTATCATTTGTGACTGGCATCTGCCATTTTTACAATAAAAACTAAAAAAATTATACTTATGTACTAGTCATAAGGTTGTTGTTATTATATCATATTCTCCAGTTCCATAGTAGATAAAATGTCGAATGAGGGTGTCTTTAAGGTCGGTTGTAAAGTATATGCTGATCATAGTTTCCCGTTTGCAGGCCATTCTGTGTAGGTGATCTATAAAAACAGAAGCATCTTATGGTAAAATAGAACGTAGGATTTTGATAAATAACCGATGAATGTTCCATCGACAAGGAGGGAAAAGAGAATGAAGTTGCGTTTATATGGAAAAACAAACTGCAGCCTTTGTGATCAAGCAAAAGTAACCTTGGATATATTGCAGAACCATTATGCTTTTGAAATAGAAGAAATCGATATTTATACTGATGAAGAACTCTTGGAACAATACCATCTCCTTATCCCAGTGGTAACGTACGAACAAGAGGTAATTGACAGCGGCATTATTGATTTGCAAACCGTAGAAGATTATCTAAAACAATCAGTAAACCCAAATAATATGACAAAATAGTTGAGTGGATCGCCTATCTTTGATACAATCAAATGTAAGGAAGTTATTTGCAGATATTTTTTTATTCTTGGTGGGACGGAATGCGACTATGAGGGACAAAAATTACCCGCAGAATATAAAAGGGCGTGAACAACCTTTAAAAGGAGCGTTTCCGGTTTGAAGGACTTAATCGATATTCAAGAAAAATTGTTTCCAGATTTGCTCGATGTTATGCAGCGACGATATAAGGTCTTGCAATACATTCAATTAATGCAGCCGATCGGACGTCGAAGCTTAGCGGAAAATATCAAGCTAAAAGAACGAATAGTCCGCAGTGAGATTGATTTTTTGAGTAAGCATGGGTTTATCATGGTTACGGGAAAAGGTATGCAAGTTACCGTAGAAGGGAACTTTATGATCGAGAAGTTAGCTGCATTTATGGATGAAATCTCTGAATTTCGTGTTTTAGAATCGCAAATTAAGGATAAATTACAATTGGAACGTGTTATTATTGTTCCAGGAAACAGTGATGAACAAGAAGCAGTCCTGCAAGACTTAGGAAAGGCTAGCGCGCAATTCTTAAGCAATATATTAACTTCCAATCAAATAATAGCTGTGACGGGCGGGACATCGATGGCCGAGGTTGCTAACCAGATGACGCCGTTAGAGCATGCGCGAAATTGTATATTTGTGCCTGCGCGCGGGGGGCTGGGGGAGCAAGTAGAGAACCAGGCCAACACGATTTGTGCCCAAATGGCCAAGAAAGTAAATGGCAGTTACCGGATGTTGTATGTCCCAGATCCATTAAGTGAAGAAACTTATCATTCGATTATTGAGGAGCCAACGATCAAGGAAATCCTAGAATTGATCCACGATGCCAAGGTAATTATTCATGGTATCGGAGACGCGATGACGATGGCAAAACGACGCAAAGCTACGCAGGATGTGCTTACGCAGCTAGCTGAAAGAAATGCTGTCAGTGAGGCTTTTGGTTTCTATTTAGATGAAGATGGTGATGTGGTCTATAAGGTACGGACGGCAGGCATGCAATTAGAAGAATTAAATAAGGCCGAATATGTCATTGCCGTTGCGGGTGGTGCCTCAAAGGGAAAGGCCATCCAGTCCTATTTCAAGCAAGGAAAAAGCAATGTGCTGATTACTGATGAAGCAGCAGCCAAACAGTTATTAAAGGGATATTCCCTTTAACTATAAATTAATAGCATTATTAAGGAGGAATTTTAGCATGGCAGTAAAAGTAGGTATTAATGGTTTTGGCCGTATTGGACGTAATGTTTTTCGTCAGGCACTAAACAATGATGAGGTAGAAGTAGTAGCAGTAAATGACTTAACCGATGCAAATATGCTTGCACACTTACTTAAGTATGATTCCGTACACGGGAAATTAGATCAAGAAGTTTCCGTAAATGGAAATGCACTTGTAGTAGGTGGACAAGAAGTAAAAGTTCTTTCTGAGCGTGATCCAGCAGACTTAGGCTGGGGCGACTTAGGTGTAGAAATTGTTGTTGAATCAACAGGTATTTTTACACAGCGCGATGCAGCTGCTAAACACTTAGAAGCTGGAGCGAAAAAAGTTATTATCTCAGCTCCTGCAAAAGAAGAAGACATTACCGTTGTAATGGGTGTGAATGAAGATAAATATGATCCAGCAAACCATCATGTTATCTCCAATGCTTCTTGTACAACAAACTGTCTAGCCCCATATGCCAAAGTATTAAATGATAAATTTGGTATCAAACGTGGTATGATGACAACTATTCACTCTTACACGAATGATCAACAAATTCTTGACTTGCCACATAAAGACTATCGTCGTGCGCGTGCAGCAGCAGAAAGTATCATTCCAACAACAACAGGTGCTGCAAAAGCAGTATCGCTTGTATTACCTGAATTAGAAGGTAAATTGAATGGTATGGCAATGCGTGTGCCTACTCCAGACGGTTCATTAGTTGACTTAGTTGCTGAATTAGGTCAAGACGTAACTGCAGAAGAAGTTAACAATGCGCTTAAAGAAGCAGCAGAAGGTAACTTGAAAGGTATTTTAGGATACTCCGATGAGCCATTAGTGTCTGTTGACTATGTAGGTAATACCAACTCTTCCACTATTGATGGTATCTCCACCATGGTAATGGAAGGTAACATGGTAAAAGTAGTATCTTGGTATGACAACGAAATGGGTTACTCTTCTCGTGTAGTAGACTTAGCGGCATACCTTAAAAAACAAGGACTATAAGATAGAACCAACGGGAGGGGGATCAATCCTCCTCCCGTTTTCACATTTTTATAAATAAAGTCCTGAAGGAGGATCCTACCCATGAACAAACAAACAATCGAAGACATTGATGTAAAGGGAAAAAAGGTATTCTGTCGTGTAGATTTTAATGTGCCAATGGAAGATGGCCAGGTCACAGATGATACACGAATCAAAGCAGCTTTACCAACTATTCTATATCTTTCCGAACAAGGAGCGAAGGTTATCTTGGCAAGCCACCTTGGCCGTCCAGGAGGAGAAGCAGTGGAAGAGTTGCGTATGGATGCCGTTGCCAAGCGTTTAAGTGACCTTAGTGGTAAGTCTGTGATTAAAACCGATCAAGTCTATGGCGAGGAAATAAACCAAGCAGTAGACCAGTTGGCAGATGGCGATTTACTTTTGATTGAAAATGTAAGGTTTGAACCAGGTGAAACCAAAAATGATCCTGCTTTAGCAAAAGAGTTTGCCAGCCTTGCAGATTATTTCGTAAATGATGCCTTTGGAGCTGCTCACCGTGCCCATGCATCGACAACCGGGGTAGCAGAACATATTCCATCAGCAGCCGGCTTTTTATTAGAGAAAGAGCTTGAGGTATTAGGCAAAGCATTATCAGATCCTGAACGACCTTTCACAGCCATTATTGGCGGAGCAAAAGTAAAAGATAAAATCGGTGTCATCGACAACCTGTTAGATAAAGTGGACAACCTGATTATTGGCGGTGGTCTTGCTTATACGTTTGTCAAGGCATTAGGATATGAAATTGGACAATCCTTATTAGAAGAAGACAAGATCCAACTAGCCAAAGACTACATGGAAAAGGCAAAAGAGAAAGGCGTTAACTTTGTGCTTCCAGAGGATGTAGTCGTTGCAGATGATTTTTCGAATGATGCCCATACAGAAATTGTTACGATTGACAGTATCCCGGCAGATCTTGAGGCATTGGATATTGGTCCGAAGACACGTGAAACATATGCTGACATTGTAAAAGATTCCAAGCTTGTGATTTGGAATGGTCCAATGGGCGTTTTTGAGTTGGAGACATTCGCAAATGGTACAAAAGCTGTGGCAGAAGCTCTTACTCAAACAGAAGGGTATACCGTTATCGGGGGTGGAGATTCAGCAGCAGCAGTCGAGAAATTCGGTTATGCCAAGCAAATGGATCATATTTCAACAGGCGGTGGTGCCTCATTGGAATTTATGGAAGGTAAAGAATTGCCAGGTGTTAGTGTATTAACAGATAAGTAAGGCAAAGGAGAGATAATTTTTATGCGTAAAAATGTAATTGCAGGCAACTGGAAAATGAACAAATTACTTGGTGAAGCCGTTGATTTTGTCGAAGCAACAAAGGATAAGATAGCTGCTGAAGCAAAGGTAGAATCAGTAGTTTGTGCTCCGTTTCCTTATTTACCGGCATTGGTAGAGATTGCAAAAGGGACAGATTTACACATTGCGGCACAGAATATGCATTTTGAAGAAAGTGGCGCCTTTACTGGAGAAGTAAGCCCAAGCATGTTACGTGATATCGGGGTAACCTATGTGGTGTTAGGCCATTCAGAACGTCGTGAGTTATTTGCAGAGACGGATGAATCAGTGAACCAAAAGGCAAAAGCAGCTTTCGATCATGACCTTATCCCTATCATTTGTGTGGGTGAAACCTTGCAACAGCGTGAGGCAAACGAAACAATGAACGTGGTAGAAAGCCAAGTAAAAGCAGCATTGGCTGGATTAACGGAAGAGCAAGTGAATCAAACGATTATTGCTTACGAACCAATCTGGGCAATTGGCACAGGAAAAACCGCAACTTCTGAACAAGCAAACGAAGTATGTACGTACATTCGTAAAGTGGTTGCAGAAGCAGTATCAGAAGCGGCATCAGAAGCCTTACGTATTCAATATGGTGGTAGTGTTAAGCCAGCAAATGTCGATGAGTTACTTGCACAATCAGATATCGATGGTGCCTTAGTTGGTGGAGCTAGTCTTGAGGCAGACTCTTTCTTACAGTTAGTGGAGGCTGGTGCCAAATGAGTCAGAATAAATTAGCGGCCCTCATTATTTTAGACGGATTCGCCATCCGTGATGAAGAAAAAGGGAATGCCGTCAAACATGCCAACAAGCCAAACTTTGATCGTTATTGGAATCAGTATCCAACCAATCAGTTACAGGCCAGTGGAGAGGCGGTTGGACTACCTGATGGTCAAATGGGTAACTCCGAGGTAGGACATCTGAACATTGGTGCTGGACGTATTGTTTATCAAAGCTTGACGCGCGTGAATGTAGCGATTAAAGACGGTGATTTCTTTGATAATGAGGTACTCGTCAAGGCAGTAGAACAAGCCAAACAAAACAATAAAGCCTTGCATGTATTTGGCTTATTGTCAGATGGCGGGGTTCACAGCCATCTTAAACACCTATTTGCTGTGCTGAAATTAGCGGCAGATAAAGGGCTGCAAAAAGTATTTGTCCACGCCTTTTTGGATGGTCGTGACGTCGGCCCGCAAACAGCAGAAACCTATATTAAACAAACACAAGAGAAGATGAGCGAATTAGGTGTAGGAGAAATTGCTACACTATCTGGTCGCTATTATTCGATGGATCGTGACAATCGTTGGGATCGCGTGAAAAAATCTTATGATGCGATGGTATATGGAGAAGGCCCAACGTATACCGACCCAATTGAAGCCGTTAAAGATTCGTATCAAAATGAGATTTATGATGAATTTGTGATTCCTTGTGTCATTACGGATGAAAATGGCAAACCGAAAGCAACGATTGAAGATAATGATTCTGTTATTTTCTATAATTTCCGTCCCGATCGAGCGATACAAATTTCTCGTACCTTTGCAAATGAGGATTTTCGAGATTTTGATCGTGGAGACAAGGCACCGAAGGATCTCTATTTTGTTTGTATGACAAACTTTAGTGAGACAGTCGATGGTCATGTCGCTTACCAGCCCATTAATTTGGATAATACCGTTGGTGAGGTATTGGCACAGAATGATTTGAATCAATTACGAATTGCAGAAACAGAAAAGTATCCCCACGTCACCTTTTTTATGAGTGGTGGTCGGGAGAAGGAATTCCCTGGAGAAAAACGAATTTTAATTGATTCGCCGAAAGTAGCAACCTATGATTTAAAACCAGAAATGAGCGTCTATGAAGTAACGGACGCCTTACTGGAAGAACTAGATAAAGATGAAATCAATGCGATTATTCTTAACTTCGCCAATCCGGATATGGTCGGTCACTCCGGGATGTTAGAACCTACGGTGAAGGCGATTGAGGCAGTCGATGAATGTCTAGGTAAAGTAGTCGATAAAATCACAGAAAAAGGTGGTCACGCTATTATTACAGCGGATCATGGTAATTCCGATGAGGTAGTGACCTTGGAGAATAAACCAATGACTGCCCATACTACCAATCCAGTTCCCGTTATTGTAACAAAGGATGGGGTAGAGTTACGCGATGGCGGCATTTTGGCAGACCTTGCACCAACACTGCTTGATTTACTAGATGTCACAAAACCAAAAGAAATGACAGGCGACAGCCTCATCAAAAAATCATAACCAAAAAGGAGTAGATGAATGATGTCATATATTACAGATATTTATGCACGTGAAGTATTAGATTCCCGTGGTAATCCAACCGTTGAAGTAGAAATCTTTACAGAATCAGGAGCATTCGGCTCTGCCTTAGTACCAAGTGGTGCGTCGACTGGTGAGCATGAAGCAGTTGAATTACGCGATGGTGACAAAGACCGTTATCTAGGAAAAGGTGTCTTAAAAGCAGTAGAAAACGTTAATGAAATCATTGCACCAGAATTGTTAGGTGTAGACGTGACTCGTCAAGTCGTAATTGATCAGTTATTATTAGAGCTTGACGGTACAGAAAACAAAGGTAAACTAGGTGCCAATGCCATACTTGGTGTTTCGATGGCAGCAGCACATGCAGCAGCAGATTACCTAGGTGTACCACTTTACACTTACTTAGGTGGTTTCAATGCGACTACCCTTCCAACACCAATGATGAATATCCTAAATGGTGGAGAGCATGCCGATAACAACGTAGATATTCAAGAATTTATGATTATGCCAGTAGGTGCTCCAACATTCCGTGAAGCTTTACGAATGGGAGCAGAAGTATTCCATAACTTGAAAAAAGTACTCAGCAGCAAAGGTTATAATACAGGTGTTGGTGACGAAGGTGGTTTCGCGCCAAATCTAAAATCAAATGAAGAAGCACTATCTACTATTATTGAGGCGATTGAAGCCGCTGGTTACAAACCAGGAGAAGAAGTGAAATTAGCGATGGATGTCGCTTCTTCCGAATTCTATGAAGATGGTAAATACAACCTGAAAGGTGAAGGGGTTGTGCGTTCATCTGAAGAAATGGTTAGCTGGTTTGAAGAAATGATCAATAAATATCCAATCGTTTCCATCGAAGACGGATTAGATGAAAATGACTGGGAAGGTCACAAGCTTTTAACAGAGCGTATTGGTGACCGCGTTCAATTAGTGGGAGACGATTTATTCGTTACGAACACGAAACGTCTTGCTCAAGGTATTGAACAAGGAGTTGGCAACTCTATCCTTGTTAAAGTGAACCAAATCGGTACACTTACGGAAACATTTGAGGCTATCGAAATGGCTAAACGCGCTGGCTACACTGCCGTTATCTCGCACCGTTCTGGTGAAACAGAGGACGCTACGATTGCAGATATTGCGGTTGCCACCAATGCCGGTCAAATCAAAACAGGTGCCCCATCTCGAACTGACCGCGTAGCGAAATATAACCAATTACTACGCATCGAAGACGAATTGGTTGGTACTGCCAAATACGCTGGTAAAACAGCATTTTACAACTTAAATAAATAAGTTGCTGATAAACTCCTGTATATTTAATATACGGGAGTTTTCTTTACATACAGTACGGGATCCTGTACTGTTAATCTACTGAGGAGGGGAGAAATATGCCTAAGGTTTATGGTTTAACGGTTGATGATCAAACACGTTGTCAACACTATCAGCAAGAGGAGGATATTGTTGCCCTTAAATGTAAAACATGTCAGCGTTATTATCCGTGTTTTTTATGTCATCAGGCCTGTTGCGACCACCCATTTGGTCGATGGAATAAAGAGGAGTTTGATCAATACGCTGTATTGTGCGGGAAGTGCAAAAGGGAACTAACCATCAACCAATATGTACATACGAAAAGTTGCCCTAATTGTCAAGCGCAATTTAATCCTAACTGTTCCAAGCATTATCATGTGTATTTTAATGACTAATTTGCTCTCTCCAGTTCATAAGAAAAAATCTGGCGGACTGAGGAACGGAAATTGCGTTCCCCAGTCGTAAGAATGGATCTAACGGACAAAAAACGGCCGACTCACGAAGTTTTGTCGTAAGAAAGAATCTAACGGACAAAAAACCGGCAAATCGCAAAGTTTTGTCCGTAAGAATGGATCTAACGGACAAAAAACCGGCAAATCGCAAAGTTTTGTCCGTAAGAAAGAATCTAACGGACAAAAAAGCAGCGAATCATAAAGTTTTGTCCGTAAGAATGCATCTAACGGACAAAAAATCGGCAAATCATAGAATGTTGTCTATAAGAACCAATTTCACGCTCTCTCTTCAGTTTTTTCATCACAAAAAAACCAGGCCATCAGATGACCTAGTTTTTTGCAATTATTGATTTGTTTTTTCACGGACGAATGCTTCTACTTCATCTGCGGTACTCATACTAAGTAGTTGATCCTTAAAGGAGGCAAGCTCCTGTTTGGATAAGTCTTTAATTTGTGTACGAGCAGGTAAGATAGAAGTTGCACTCATACTAAATTCATCGAGACCCAAACCTAAGAGAATAGGGATAGCGATGGAATCGCCAGCCATTTCTCCACACATACCAGCCCATTTACCTTCTGCATGGGCCGCCTCAATCACGTTATGAACGAGATTCAAGATAGCCGGGTGATATGGTTGATACAAGTAGCTAACCCGCTCATTCATGCGATCGGCTGCCAATGTGTATTGAATCAAATCATTGGTTCCGATACTAAAGAAATCGACTTCTTTGGCGAATTGTCGAGCAATAACCGCTGTTGACGGAATTTCCACCATGATACCAATCTCGATATCATCTGAAACATCGATACCCTCTTCGGTTAACTTGTCTTTTTCTTCAAGTAAGATAGCCTTGGCCTGACGAAATTCATCAAGTGTTGCAATCATTGGGAACATAATTTTTAAATTTCCATAGACACTGGCGCGCAGTAATGCACGTAGTTGAGTACGGAAAATATCATCGCGATCCAAACAGAGGCGGATAGCTCGATAACCCAAGAATGGATTCATTTCTTCTGGTAATTTTAGGTACGATAGCTCTTTATCTCCACCGATATCCAGCGTACGCACAACTACCGGTCCTTGTTTCATTTGCTCTAGGACAGATTTATAAGCTTCAAACTGCTCATCCTCTGTTGGGAGCTGATTTTTACCCATATATAAAAATTCGGTCCGGTATAAACCGACACCTTCACCACCATTGTTTATTACACCGGCAACATCCTCTGGTGTACCAATGTTGGCAACTAGTTCAACGTGACTACCATCTTTCGATACAGTAGGTTCATCCTTGAGCTTTGCCCATTCACGCTTTTGTTCCTCGAATTCGGACTGTTTTTGCTTGTAGACAGCGATTTGTTCCTCATCTGGGTTAATGATCACTTCTCCATTAATACCGTCCACTATGACTATATCGCCCTCGTCTGCTTGGTTCGTTACATCTTTCGTTCCCACAACAGCAGGAATCTCCAATGAACGTGCCATAATGGCAGAGTGGGAGGTGCGGCCGCCGATATTAGTAGTAAAACCTTGCACAAACTGTTTGTTCAACTGGGCCGTATCAGAAGGTGTTAAATCTTCAGCAATTACAATAACCTCTTCATCGATAAGTGCTGGATCTGGAAAAGTCACCTTTAATAGATGAGCCATGACACGCTTTGTTACATCCTTAATGTCCGCAGCACGCTCTCTCATGTATTCATTGTCCATGCTTTCAAACATTTGAATAAACGTTTGTGCTGTTTCATTTAAAGCAGTTTCCGCATTTACGTTGTCACTCTGAATCTTATCTTGTATAGGTTGAATCAATTCTGGATCACCAAGAACTAATAGGTGAGCAGAAAAAATCTCAGCATGCTCATCTCCAAGGGAAACACGAGCATTTTCTTTGATTTTTTCTAGCTCTGACTTAGAGATCTCCAATGCGTTGTTAAATCGTTCTATCTCTTGGGTGGGATTATCGATCTGTTTTTTGTCAAAAGATAGGTCAGGAATAGCAAGCTTATATGCTTTCGCAATTGCTATTCCATTGGATGCAGCTATACCAGTAAGTGGTGCCATTACAGCTTTACTCTCCTAGACCTTCGGATTTAATGACATCAATAATTGCGTTGATTGCTTCTTCTTCGTCAGAACCATCCGCTACAATTTTGATTTCCGCACCTTGTGGGATACCAAGAGACATAACACCCATAATAGATTTTAAGTTAATTGATTTTCCGTTGTACTCTAAGTTCATATCAGAAGAGAAGCTACCTGCTTTGTTTACGAGTACAGTTGCTGGACGTGCGTGTACACCTGTTTCATCTGTAATTGTTACTGTTCTTTCTACTGCCATAGTAAAAAACCTCCTAAGTATTATTTGAATTGAAGTTAACTCTACAACCTAATTTTACCCTTGATCATGGTGTAATTTCAAGCAAAATATCAAGGTAACATGCTTATTATAAAGATTGTCAGGTCTATTGACAAGCCTTTTGCCTATTAATCCAGTCGAAAAGCTCATGAAAAACAGTATATTGATTCTGCTCATTTAATATTTCATGCCTGCCATCATCATATAATAAACACGTTATTTCAGCTATGCCGAGACTTTGATAAAAGGATACGGCGTTTAGCACCCCTTTTCCATATTGGCCGACAGGGTCTTGTTTACCACTAATAAACAGGAGCGGTAAATCTTTACGGATATGCTGACCGATTTGTCGTGATTGCATTCTTTCCATCCCATTATATAAGTCATAAAAAAATTGATTCGTTGGAATAAAACCGCAAAATGGATCAGATTCATATTGGTCAACTACTTGAGGGTCTGTCGATAACCAATCATTCATTGTTCGTTTTTCTGTATGTTTATTATAACCAGAGAAGCTAATCTGATGCAGCAAAGTTCCTTTAGCTTGTTTGCCTTTATATGTACTGATTATTTTCGCTAATTGTTTCCCTGTTTTCAAGAGGAAGTTCCCCTGCGAACCAGTGCCAACAAAAATTGCACCAGCGATTTGTTCCGACGTTTCAGTGATATAATTTCGGGCGACAAAAGAACCCATGCTATGTCCTAACAGAAAAACAGGCGGATGGTGAGGATGAAGTTGTTTAATATATCGGGTTACCTCTTTACAATCATCGACGACCTTGCGAAAACCATCATTATCGGCAAAAAAGCCATAGGGTTGTTCGTCTTTCCGTGTTCGGCCGTGCCCGCGTTGGTCATGACCATAAACAGCAATTCCACAACGATTAAAAAACGCCGCAAATCGATGATAACGTTCGATATGTTCTGCCATCCCGTGAACTATTTGAATAATGGCTGTTGGTTTCTCTTCCGTTAACCAGCCTTTCAAATATAATCGTTGCTGATCGCTTGTCTCGATCCACTCCTCCTTTTCCATCATATATCCCCCTTTATTGATAAGCTTTTGTACTATCTTTATTGTATCCCAAAAAGTGAATCCCGTAAAAAAATCTTGCTATTTTACGGGATGTTTGCTACATTGTAATTGTGTATTTGTACGTTTAAGGGGGGTTTGCAACTTGTTGACCGTTGCAATGACTTTATTAATTATTGATGCGATTGCTTTAATTGTCATGGTATTACTTCAATCAGGAAAGAGCGCCGGATTATCGGGGGCCATTTCCGGAGGTGCCGAACAGTTATTTGGTAAGCAAAAGGCAAGAGGGCTGGATGCCGTGCTCCATAGAGGGACGATTATTACAGGAACACTATTCTTTGTTTTGACTTTTGCGATTGCCTATCTTATATAAATATAGACATCATAGCATCGTAGACATCCTTTGCCATATGCAGGGGATGTTTTTTCATTGTTTGTAACATGTAATGAGGGATATCGCTTATTGATAAATAAGCATTAGTGGCCTTTTCCCATATCTGTGAGGTTTAATTTTTACTAAACAGGAAATAGCTTATAATGGGGAAGTACAGAAAGGGGAAAATAATCATGCAAAGAAAACAACCTGAACCATTTATGTTTAAAGGAGGAGAACATGCGGTATTACTATTACATGGGTTTACCGGACACTCCGCTGATGTGCGTATGCTGGGCAGGTTTTTAAATGAGAAGGGATATACATGTTATGCGCCAATCTATCGTGGTCATGGTAAGTCTCCAGAAGCGTTAACCGAGGTAACGGCGGATCAATGGTGGCAAGATGTACAAGAAGCCTATCAGTATCTACAAGATAGTGGCTACCAAAAAATTGCGATCGCAGGATTGTCACTTGGTGGTGTGCTGGCCTTACATCTCGCTTGTAATTACCCAGTTACTGGGGTCGTGACGATGTGTACACCAATGTTTTTTGATAATGAAGAACAATTGACCATTGGTTTTCGGCAATTTGCAAAGGAATATAAAGAACTAGAGGATAAGGATGAAGAGACGATAAACGAGGAGATAGAACAGCTTCTATCAAAAGCTTCAGGACTATTCCAACAGATTGCCTCCTCCATTGCCAACGTCAAAGAAAATGTAGACATGCTATATGCCCCTACGTTTGTGATCCAGGCCAAACAAGATGAAATGATTAACACAGACAGCGCTAAGTATATATATGAAAATGTAGAGACCGATAAAAAAGAAATAAAATGGTATGAAAATGCCGGTCATGTGATTACCTTCAGTAAAGTGAAAGATCAATTACATGAAGATATTGCAACTTTTTTAGAATCGCTTGATTGGTGATGATAAATAGGAAAAAAAAGAAAGAGGTGAACAAGATAATGACAAACCAAACATTACAGCAAGAAATACAAGATTACTTTCAAGAAAATGCCGAAAAGCCTTTATCTATTCATGAATTAGAAGAAATCTTGGGAATAGAAGAGAGTGAGCAATTTACAGAGTTAGTCAAGGCGCTAAATCAGCTAGAGGATTCAGGTGATTTAGTAAGGACACGCAAGAATCGGTATGGTTTACCAGAGAAAATGAACTTAATCAAAGGTACGATTCAAATGCATGCTAAAGGTTTTGCCTTTTTACTGCCTGAGAATGAGGATATGGATGATGTATATATCAATCAAGCCGATTTATTATCTGCCATGAATGGGGATAAGGTATTTGTCCGTGTCGATCGAAGTAATGAAGATGGCAAACGATCAGAAGGTGTAGTCGTTCGTATTATCGAGCGATATAGTAATAAAATTATCGGTACTTATGAGGATAATGGAGCCTTTGGTTTTGTGATTGCAGATGATAAGCGGATACCAAACGATATCTTTGTACCAAAAGGAGAAGCAAAGGGTGCAATTGAAGGGCACAAGGTGATTGTAGAGATAACCAAATACCCGGAAGGACGCATGAGTGCAGAAGGCAGAATCGTCGATATCCTTGGACACAAAAATGATCCAGGTATGGATATTATGTCGATTATTTATAAGAATGGTATCGGGGTGGAATTTCCTGAAGAGGTATTAGAGCAGGCTGAAAATACTTCTGCGGAAATAAAACCAGAAGAACTAAAAGGTCGACGCGACTTACGTGATCAAACGATCGTAACGATTGACGGTGCAGACGCCAAGGACTTGGATGATGCTGTCACTGTTACCAAGTTAGATAACGGTCATTACAAGTTGGGAGTTTACATTGCCGATGTTACGCATTATGTCAAGGAAGACTCTCCAATAGACCGTGAAGCATTGGATAGAGGAACCAGTGTTTATTTGGTGGATCGAGTCATTCCTATGATCCCCCATCGCTTATCTAATGGTATTTGTTCCTTAAATCCTCAAGTGGATCGCTTAGTGCTAGGCTGTGACATGGAAATTGATGACAAAGGTTCGGTTGTGAATCACGAGATTTTTCAAGCTGTCATCCGTACAACGGAACGAATGACCTACAAGGCTGTGAACCAAATCTTAGCGGAACAAAATCAAGCAACGATCGAAGAATATCAGTCATTAGTGCCGATGTTTCAAGAAATGGAAGAGTTAGCAGAAGTACTACGTCGTAAACGTTTTGGACGAGGTGCGATTGATTTTGACTTTAAAGAAGCCCAAGTCGTTGTCGATGAAAAAGGGAAAGCAGAAGATGTCGTCATTCGGGAACGATCTGTCGGCGAGCGTTTAATCGAAGAGTTTATGTTATGCGCCAATGAAACGATCGCTGAACATTTTCATTGGATGGACGTACCTTTTATCCATCGTGTACACGAGGATCCAGAACCACAGAAGCTGCAGACGTTTTTTGAATTTATTGGAAGATTCGGTTATATTGTCAAAGGAACATCCAATGAGATTCATCCACAGGCCTTGCAGCAAGTGCTGGATCAAGTGGAAGGAACCGATGAGGACATGATTATTTCGAAATTAATGCTCCGATCGATGAAACAGGCAAAATATGATCCGCAAAGCATTGGTCATTTTGGTCTGGCAACCGAATTTTACACTCACTTTACTTCGCCAATTCGTAGATATCCCGATTTGATTGTCCATCGCTTGATTCGGACCTATTTAATAGAAGGAAAACTCGACCCAAAAACGAGACAATATTGGAAAGACCGCATGCCTGATATTGCTAAACATGCTTCGCAAAAAGAGCGAGCGGCCGTAGATGCCGAACGGGAAGTCGATGATCTGAAGAAAGCAGAATATATGCAGGATAAAATCGGCGAAGAGTATGAAGGTGTGATCAGCTCGGTTACCAACTTTGGCTTATTTGTAGAACTGCCTAATACGGTAGAAGGCTTAGTTCATGTCAGCTATCTAACCGATGACTATTATCATTTTGATGAAAAGGCCTATGCCATGATTGGTGAAAGAACAGGGAATGTCTTTCAGGTTGGTGATACCGTAACGATTAAGGTAGCACAGGTCAATTTAGAGGAACGAGCCGTAGATTTTGAAATGGTCGGTATGAAGCCTAGAAAAGCAAAACCGGTGCAGATCAACAAAGAAAAGCCATCCAATGATAAGAAAAAGAAAGAAGGGCTGAAAAAGACAGCCAAAAAAGCACAAAAGTCACATCACAAAAAGAAAAAAGGACCAAAAAAGAAAAAGCGCGGCTGATCATTAGGGAATTGCTGCTTTAAGTGCAGTAATTCCCTTCGTCGTTAATCTGGAAAGCGGCAGTCCTTTTTGTTATAATAGCTTTACTTAGAACTGGGGGAACGCGGAATGGCAAAGAATCAAGGAAGAGCAATTGCACAAAATAAAAAGGCGAGTCATGATTTTTTTATAGAGGATACCTTTGAGGCAGGCATTGTTTTACAGGGGACTGAGATAAAATCAATTCGAGCGGGCAGGGTTAATTTAAAAGATAGTTTTGCTACGATACGGCAAGGCGAGGCATATCTTAATAATATGCATATTTCTCCATATGAACAAGGGAATCGTTATAACCATGAACCAACTCGGGCGCGGAAGCTGCTGCTGCATCGCAAGCAAATTGATCATCTGATCGGCGAAACACAGCGGGCAGGTTATTCCCTTGTACCATTAAAGGTTTACATTAAGAACGGTGTGGCTAAGGTACTCATAGGAGTTGGTAAAGGGAAGAAGAAATACGATAAGCGGGAAGACATGAAACAAAAACAAGCTAAGCGCGACATGGATCGGGCGATTAAAGATCACCTCAAGTAATTCTCGAGCACTTGATTTTTTATGATTTTATGATATAATAAATATTGTCGTTAGAGACATTACTGACAAATTGAATAGATAAGCTAATATGCTTTTCCGTTTGTCCTTCCTATTTATATGGGGACGTTACGGATTCGACAGGGGTAGATCGAACTCAGGTGGCGCGTCGAGGTTACGACTCGTAAAACGTTATGCCAATAATAACTGGCAAAGAAAACAATTACTCTTTAGCAGCAGCTGCATAAGCACTGCCTAAAGGATCCTTCCTACCATCGCCCATGTGGTAGATTGAAGGGTCTCACTTATCAGTGGGCTACGCTGTGATCCTCCGCCTGGGGATTTACAGAAGAGACCAATCAGGCTAGCTGCCCGGACGCCTGTTGGTAGGCAGAACGACCAGCGAAGCGCTAGTATACCAACTATGCGTGTAGAAGCCTGAGTGCCGATATCCTTGGACGTGGGTTCGACTCCCACCGTCTCCACCAATACATAATTGGTGGTTTTTTTGTGAACGAAAAGAACCTTTATGATAATTTTGTCGAAGGTTTTATTCAGTTAAAATAATGATAAGGTAAGATCGGATTTACACAATGATAGTAAGAGGTTTTATGTGTGGAACAGTTGAGTAAATGGAATTTAAGATTTAACAGTTGAACCTAATCTAGATAAAAGTAGAGGTTTAATGAGTGATAAATTCTTTATAATTCAAAAAAATGTGTTTCGAACTCCATTTTCTTTCATAACTTTTCCTTTGTGTATTTTCCATTTCTTACAGTTACTTCTTCATATTGTTTTAAAACCCATTCTGCACGTTTTCTCTTTTTAGTTATTCTAAGATAAGGAAGGACTTCTTTCAATATATAGAAAACATCTTTTTTGATTTTAATACTAAGTATATAAGAATCTTTAAATTTATCTGGTTTATAATTCTTTTTATTATAGATGTGGCCGCTCGTAACGGTTTGGATATATTCTAACAACTCAAAATCGGTAGAAGCAATAGTGATACAAGGACGTCTGTGTTCCTTTTCATGCATTCTTGTTAGTGTTAATGAGAATTTTTCACTGTTCAGTTGATAACTTAAGGGAAAAATATACTGAAAATAATTAACATGTTATAACCTGAATTATTCATATCAATAGACAAATAGATAAATAAAACTGACATTTGATCGATTTTCTTAAAGTAAGGAAAAAATAGACGAGTAAGGATGGACTAAGTCCATCCGTTTTTTAGACATACGACTCCCTTGGTCGGACGAAGTTGTTATAAAAATGGAGACCGCTTACGTTGATAGAGACTCACTCTCTATCTGTAATCGCTGAATGCGCTGTAAAAAATCCCAGAAAAAGGTGGCATATACAAAACTGGAAGCTAATTTAACATAAAACGAGCGTCCAGATCTTACCAACTTACTGGCAACCTTAATAATTCTCGTTCGGATCATTTGGAGCTGCATGTTTTTTTGCTCTTTGGGAAAACAAAATGTACGCAGCCAATTCGTCAGGTTGTACGCCAACAGACTAAGCATCATCCGCACTTCATTACAGGCAAAATGATAGCTGCTCATGCGATCCAGATGGACCCCATTTTTAGATTCCTTAATGTAGTTTTCCATCGTTCCTCTTTTTTGGTAAGAGCGTACGATCGTTTTAGAGGAGAAGACATTGGTTAGATTCGTGACAAAGAAAGCATGCGTGAAGAACAATTCCCTAGCTGGACGAATGGACTGGATGATCACTTTTCTGGGCTTGGTCCATAAAGTCGCTTGATACACGGTTTCTTCGTAGTAAGTTTCCGTTTTGTTTGGTTTTGGTGGTACTTTAACCTTATCAGAAATAGATTCTTTTTTCATTTATTTGATGAATACAGGGTGGGGCTATATCGTTTGATATATAGGTGTTTTCAACGTATGAAAGAACTTACGTGAATAATTCAGGTATAACTAAATACTTCGCTTTCGCAAGGTTGAAATCAGTCGATTCTATTTTGAACACAGTGTGATATGTGATAATTAACATGAAATGGCTATTGTGCCTATGTTAAAAACCAAATGAAATATAAATCATAAAATAGTTAAAAAAGAGGGATATGAATGGTCGCAAAAAATAAAGAGGATGTTAATGGATTGAAAGTAATTGGTGAAATCTGTGGGGCCATTCGAGATGAATTAGTCCATTGTACAAAACCTGGGATTACTACAAAAGAACTCGATGAAATAGCAGGAGAGCTGTTTGAAAAAGCAGGAGCTCAATCTGCCCCCAAAGGAGAATATAACTTTCCTGGATATACGTGCATTAGCATAAATAAAGAAGTAGCACATGGGGTTCCAAAGAGAAAAAGGACTATTCAAGAAGGGGATCTAGTAAATATTGATGTTTCAGGTTCAAAAAACGGGTATTTTGCAGATACTGGAATTTCCTTTGTGGTAGGAGAAGGAGAGGCGACTTTACAGAAAATATGTGATGTTGCGAAAGAAGCATTCGATGCTGGACTAAAAAAGGCAAAGCCAGGTTCGAATAAAAGCGCGATCGGAAAAGCTGTACACCATGTAGCGAAACAGAATGGCTTAACAGTCATAAAAAATCTTACTGGACATGGTATTGGCCGTTCGATTCATGAAGAACCAACACATATTTTCAATTACTTTACCCGATGGGATGATGAGATTTTAAAAGATGGGATGGTCATTGCCTTTGAACCTATGATTTCTACTCTGGAAGAGGAAGTTTTCCAATCTGAAGATGGATGGACCTGCTTAACCGATAAAAGCTTTGTGGCTCAATACGAGCATACGGTTATTCTCACTAAAGAAGGACCGATTATTATTACTTTGTAAAAAGTACTAATGCCGTAATTGGAGTGCTTTTAACTATGTAGTTGAGGATAATAGGCTAGATAAGGTGAATGATATTGCCTATTATAGAATAAAAAATCCTAAGGTAAGCAGTGGGATTATGACTGGTGATTCGGAAATCATTTCAAGAGTAGAGAAAACTGCTCAATATAAAGGCTTTGACATAACTGTGAATGTAAAATCGCTTATTGGTTTACTTGATTTTGGCAAGTATCATTATATTCCGAAAATGATCGATGTTATAGATTTTAAGGAGGAGAAAGAAACAAGTAATATTGTTCCTTATCCAGACAGTATTTCTGGTCAAGAAGCAATTTGGAATAAAGCAATCCGCTATTACAGTTATTCATTAGAAGGTGTATTTTTCAAAGAACCTGGTGATCTAATATATTTAGGCTACGATCTACAAATACCTACTGATGAAGGCTTTGAACGAGTTCCAGGCGAAAGAAAACTTGAATACAACTTTCAATTTGATATTTACGGAAGAGACGCTTTTCGTTTTTATACAAAAAAAGTGGGAGAAGTAGAAAGCTACTTTACACAAAGTTATCAAGTACTGGAGTGAAGTTATGAGAATTTTCAAAAATAAATACGTTATAACTACTACAGGATTACTCTTGCTAGTGGTTGCGACACTCAGCTGGTTGTATGTTTCAGAAATGAAGGAAGATAAAGCATATGCGAACGAACTAGAAGCAAGTATAGGGGATCAATTTAGAGAGTCTGTGGATTAGCTAGCATACATGGTAGAAGATGATCATTACGTTGATTTTTCTGTGAATTATTGGATGGAGAGACAAGTGGCAATAGAAAAATCCTTACAAGTCATTTCTGAACGAATAAGTTTTAGGAAGAATCAAGCTTTAACAGAAGATGAATATCATCATCTCAGTTCGATGAGAACGGCTTTTAGAGAGCTAAGTATACTTTTTCAACGAATACCGTCGCTCATTTCGGATACAGATAGCTCCTATACACTATCTACTTGTAGTCATGTGACGTTAGAAACGGAGGAGGATATTAGAAAAAGGGTAACGGAATACTATGAGCTGTTTAATGATTTTGATCGTTTGAATCTTGGAAATGAAATATACCAAAAAACAGTAGATAAATGGGATAAAAAACAGTCGTACCAGGTTAGAAGCTGTGCTAATTGGTAATTTAAAGATAATAAAGGGAGCGAGAGCATCTTGGTAGTTGCTCTCGTTTATTTTTTAAGTAAAGAAATAATATAATTCTTGGCATAATAGGACTTGAAATGATATGGACATGGAATGAACCGCGATACCGATAAGTGGAATGAAATCATGTCTTATGCATCGGATAGGTGCTCTTGACCCATTTACACGAATGGATCAAACGAAGTATTATCAGGGAAATAATGCGAGCAAGGACTTGCTTGTTACACGTTTTTGTTACTTAAAACTACGTTTATTCTAGCAAATAAAAACAACAGCTATAGACGCAGTACTATTTTACTTGATAAGTACAAAAAATATTTTTTTCTTTACAATTTGCATAGCTGCGTAAAATTACCATGAAAATCCTTTTGAAATCAAGATAAACGGCAAAGCGACGGTAAACACTAAGTTTTTCATTTTTTTCTTGACAAAAGCCGATAAATAAATTCTCGATTTTGAAATAAAAATGTAATATGCATATAACATGATTGAAATCTGTGTATGTTACACTGAGTCTGGTTCAAAAGAAATACAACAAGAAGTCCTTTGAGGACAAGGGATTATACATAGAATAAAAAAAAGATTGAAAGTAGGGGAATTGTTAATGCGAGAATGTAAAGTAACGGTAAAGAATTCGGTCATTGCTCTTTCAGTAGTATCTAGTTTGTTATTTGCCTCCTCCGTTAGTGCGGAGACAAAAGAAGAAGTTCAATCCCAACGATCAGAAGTACAAGCGGATATTGGCGAAAAGGAACAAGAGATTGAAGAGATTAAAACGGAATTAGTAGAATTAAACGAAAAAATACTACGTCTAGATGAAGCAATTGAAGACAATGAGAAAGAAATTGACAAAACCAAAAATCAAATCGAAAAAGCAGAACAGGAAATTAGCGACTTAGAAGCAGAAATTGCAGAAATCGAGGAAGACATGGAACAACGCAATGAAATCCTTAAAGAACGTATTTCCTCATTACAGGAAAATGGTGGATCTAAAGGTTATTTAGAAGTGGTTTTAGGTGCAGATAATTTCATTGATATGATTGATCGAGTATCTAAAGTTAATAAGATTACCAATGCAGACAAAGAATTACTTGAAAAACAAGAAGCAGATAAGATTGCCGTTGAAGAAAATAAAAAAGAACTTGATGAAAAACTAGCAGATTTAGAAGATTCGAAGGCAGAGTACGAAGAGATGCAAGAGCAAATCGTTGCACAAAAAGACGAAAATGAAGAATTAAAAGTAGAATGGGCGCAAAAAGAAGAAGAAAATAGTGATATTTTAGCGGACTTACACATCGAAGACCAAGTATTGGCTAATAAAGAACAAGCCTTGAAAGAAGCGGAAGAAGCAGAAGCAGAGCGTCAACGTTTGGCGGAAGAACAAGCAGCAGCTAACGCTGAAAATGAAGAATCTTCTAATGAATCCAATGAAAGCAGTGAGGAATCATCAGATAATTCTAGTAACTCTGATAGTCAAGCTAGTGAAGAGTCTAGTTCATCCAAGGACAAGAAACCCGAGGTAAAAACAGCGTCTGCCCCAGCTCCTAGTGGTGGTGGTATCCAAACAATCATGAACGCTGGTAAGAAATATATTGGAAACTCAGTATATGTATTTGGCGGCGGAAGAAGCAGTTATGATATTGCTAATGGACGTTTTGACTGTTCTGGTTTTGTAAGCTGGGCATTTAAACAAGGTGGAATTAACTTGCCAGCAAGTACAGCTGGCCAATCATCCGTTGGTTCAAAGGTTTCTCCAAGCGATATGCAACCAGGGGATCTAGTATTCTTCAATACTTATAAAACCAATGGTCATGTCGGTATTTACTTAGGAAATAACAAATTCATTGGATCTCAAAGCTCATCTGGTGTAGCAATTGCTGACATGGGAAGCGGCTATTGGGCACAGAAATTTAGCGGACATGTACGTCGTGTAGCTAACTAATTTTAAATCTTTATTAACTAGATTATAGATCGAAATAGAATATTTACAAAGTGGGCGTGGTTAGATACCTCGTCCACTTTTGTGTAATCACCAATAAGCCAAACGACCATGATGAATAATACTGCAGCTGTTTACCTAAACTTCCTCCTATTCTTTTTTACCCTATTCGTATTAAAATAAACCTTATAAAATAAAAACTAATCATTAATTGCAATGATACGCTCGATTTGTGTTTCTTTAACCATCATAAAAAAGACCCCTTATCTTTTACGATAAGAAGCCTTCCTTGTCTTTAGCAAAATTGATCATAGCTATTCGTTAATTGCTGGATAATATCTTCTACTTCAGCCCCTTCAATCTGCTCGCGAGGGATAAAGTGTTGTAATTCTCCATCTTTGATAATGGCCATGGAAGGGGAAGATGGTTCCACACCTTCAAAATATTCACGCATTTTGTTGGTTGCTTCACGATCTTGTCCCGCAAAAACGGTGACCAGTTGTTCTGGTTTTTTATTATGTGCTAATGACCGTACGGCTGCCGGACGAGCCAGACCAGCTGCACAACCACATACAGAGTTAACGACAACTAGTGCCGTACCTTGGTTGCTATCCATAAACTGTTCTACTGCTTCAGGCGTGTTTAGTTCGTTAAAACCAGCCGTCGTCAGTTCATCTCTCATACCTTGCGTAATTTCTCTCATATATTCTTCGTATGCATTCATCTACAAACCTCCTCTATATAATACCTTCTTTATATAGTAACAAACTTTTTATATCGATGGCGACTGTTTTGTTTGTTCATCTGTTAACTCTATCTCTATCCAACCTCTTAATCCGTTAATAAACCATATTTTTTCATAATCAGCTAGTTCTTGTAAGGCAATGCTCTTTTCTATCAAAAGATCTTGATCGATAAGCTTTTCACGCAGGGTGCCGGGCAATAATCCATCGGTTACAGGAGGTGTATAATAGCGGCCCTCTTTTTCGACTACGAGATTACCTGTAGTGAATTCAGTCGCTTGTTCTTTTGTATTCCATAATAACGAAGTAAAGGTCTTTTCTGGTTTTTCACGATCGACCGTTTCATATAATCCTCGATTGGTTGTTTTATGATAGAGGTAACGATCGTCTGGGTTAATCGCGTAAGGTGCAATTACAGCTAATTGTTGTCGATCACTAGCTGGTAGTTCTGTTATGGAAAGGTTGGTCTGATGCTGATGTATAAGTCTTACCTTATACTGGCCGTTTGGATACTGTTGCGCTAACTGTGTTAACTTGTCCTGAATCTCTTCACGATTAAATCGATAGGCAAAATAGGTACAGGATTGTTTTAAACGTGCTAGATGATAAGGAAGTAATGGGTAACTTCCATTATCTAGTCTCATCGTTTCAATTAACGCATAATTCGTATAAGGTTGCAGCACCTTAGTTTTTTGATAGAGTTCATCATACTCTTCATCGATATTCGAATCCCAGGTGATGCCACTGCCCGTGCCATATGTAGCTTGTTGTCTGTCTATTAAAACCGTGCGAATAGGAACATTAAAAATGGCTTTACGCTCTGGTGTAATAAAGCCGATAGCACCACAATAGATATTCCTAGGTTCTGTTTCTAATTTCTCTATTAGTTTCATTGTTTCTATCTTTGGCGCACCAGTAATGGAACCACATGGAAACAAAGCTTTAAACCAATCAAACATGCGATTCGTAGCTAAAGTCGCTGTGATAGTAGAAGTCATTTGGTGTACGGTCGGATAGGTTTCTACGTCAAATAGTTTATTCACCTTAACACTGCCAACCTTAGCAATTCGGCCAACGTCATTACGAAGCAAATCGACGATCATTCGATTCTCTGCTCGATCTTTTTCCGATTGCAAAAGTTCTTGTTTAAGCAGTTCATCCTCTTGCGATGTATTCCCTCGCTTTCTCGTTCCTTTCATCGGTTTGGTAGTGATTATCCCACTCTCTACACGAAAAAATAATTCCGGGGACGCCGATAAAATTTGAAACTCCTCCAAATCTAAAAAAGCGCAATAGGAAGCAGCTTGATTGTCCCGCAGCTGTTGATAGAGACAGTATGGATTACCAGTGAAATCAGCATGCAACCGAGTTGTATAGTTTACTTGATAGCTATTACCAGCAGCGATCGCTTCTTTAATTTTATTAATATGTTCACGGTAGGTGGAGTAATTTGTGGCACTATTCCAATCTGTCAGGGAATAGCCTGTCTCCTTATCTGCTGTATCTCCCACGATAGGCTGATCAAAAGCAGCAAACCATAATAGTGGGATAGAAGCATTTGGAGATACAGCATAGTTTGCATCAAAGGCAGGGGCCGCTTCATAAGCGAGATAACCAGCTATATAGTAACCTTGATCAACAGCCTTCTCTAGCTGGTGAATCAGTTCTTCGATCTCGTCTATCTTATATGTTTTCCAAATTTTTGCTGGATGCTGGAACTGATAGGTTTGTTTCTCAAAATCAAATTGTAACAAGATATCTGACAAAATCGTTCCTCCTTTTGCTGTCTTATCCTACTGCTTATTATAGCGTATGTTGGTCGGTTATACGATAGTTGTGTAAAATTGACTGTTACCATGATATTAGATTATGGGTTACGATAGGAAAGAAGTACTTCAAACAGAAGTTATATAAGTTGAACTTATAAATGTAACAAAAACGTGTTACAAGTAAGTCTTTGCTTGCATTATTTCCTGATAATACCTTGTTTGATCCATTCGTGTGCATGGTAATTCATACCGCGTAAACGGATCAAAGGCACCTATCAGATCAATCAAAATTTATTTAACTCAACTTATATATTAAAAAATATTTGAAATAGCTCCTTTTTTATTTGGGCTTAATATAGTAAAATAAACATAGGGCAAAATAGTCATTAAGGATAAATGATAAAGGCCAATTAAATGATCAAATATTCAATTAGGAAGAGATCCCTGTTGAATAAAGCTTCACTTAATGAAAGGGAAAGTAATGAGGGGTTGTTTAAAGTATCCAGTTTCTTTCATAAGTCTTTATGACTAAAAATGAAATGTGTTATAATAAGGGGGTATTATATGTCAGCTGTTATAGGCTTGTCAGCTAATATGATAATTAAAGAACTTTACAATGGATCGGTGAAGACGATTCAAAATATAATAAAGACAGAGCAGCATTTTGCAGCGCCTCAATTAACTACTAAGTCAATTGAGGTAAAGTATGGCGTGCTAATCGGATATAATGGCAATTTCAAAGGAGATTTGGTCATTCAAGCAGATCCTTCTGTTTTTCGTGAAATTGGGGGGTTACTGTATGGTATGTCGCTTCCAGATGAAATGCTGGACTCCTTCTCAGGCGAGCTAGGCAATATGCTGGCGGGAGGATTGTCTACCCACTTAGCAAATGCAGGCATTGAAACGGATATTACACATCCTACCATCATGAATGGGGTGACACAATTATCTGGTTTCAAGCGCGCGTTAGAGGTAATGATTCAATACGAGGATATTGGTAATATGAAGATGTCGATCTTATTAAATGATGAAACAGGCAGGTGATAGAAAATGGTGCAAGACATCGTAACGAAAACGATTATTTTTAAACTAGATCAGCAAGAATTTGGCGCTAGTATCGCACAAATCAGATCGATTGAGCGTTTAGAAGAAATTGTTCCCATTCCGCAAACCTCCGAATTTATTAAAGGTATTATTAATTTGCGTGGTAATGTAACTCCTATTATTGATTTGCGAACAAGACTAGGGTTAGAGCAAACGGAAACAGATGATCAGACAAGAATATTAATTGCTAATGTAAGAGATGTGCAGGTTGGCTTTATTGTGGACGAGGCGACCGATGTGTTGGATATTGATCCAGAAAGAATTGATGAGGCACCTGAGTTGGTTCAACATATTGATTACCGCTATTTAAAAGGTGTGGCCAAAATAGAAGATCGAGGTATGATATTACTGCTGGATCTTGATCAAGTATTAACTGTCCAGGAAGCAGATGAAGTACAGCAAGTTGTAGAGGACTAGAGAAGTAAATCTCCAGAGAAAACATTCAAACGAAGAACTGTTATCAGCAGATCTTCGTTTTTGTTATGAAATCTCAACTATTATGGTTGTCTCGTTTGTTCAGGAGACAAGCTCATCACTTGGTATCATAACGAACGGAAGCAGAAGCAGTTTGTAGTTTCTTTTGTATCATTTGAACATAAGGCCTAGCGAATTGAATCACGATGCCGCTGGTTAAGGCGTTAAGCAAAGTACCTACCCCAACATCCCCATGAAAGAACAAGGCGATGATAACAAGAACCACACTAATAATGGCCCTGGATCTGCCAAGCGACCAATTTGTTTTATCGGTTAATATCACCATTGATCGGTCCATTGGGTTTGGAGCAAAACTAGATTCAAGATAAATAGCAATACCTATTCCTGATAAGACGATACCGAGTATTAATACCAGCGATTGTCCGAATAATTGAGACATTTCTAACCATGGTCGTTGAATGACAAGCCATGTATCGATCCCAATACCTGTAATGAAAGAGGTTAAAAGGGCAGTCAATTCCGGTCTTTGCTTGACAGCAATGGCATTAGCTACGACAATCGTGAAACCGACGACAATTTCCCAACTTCCGATAGATAGTCCGAACGTTCGATATAACCCCACTAATAAAGCGTCGAATGGGGAAGCCCCTAACTGGGATTGAATCGTAAGGGAAATACCAAGTGTTAAAATGATTAGGCCCAATAAATAGGTGGCAAAGTTTTTACTCCATTGTTGCATAAGTATCCCCTCAATAATTTCTGAATTTCACTCCTATATGACTATACCAAACTATCCTTCTTTTGGCTATGTATTGAATTCCGATGTAACTACTCTCCATTTCCGAATGAATTAGTGGTAATAATTCGTGATTTTAGCTATCATTAATTTATGAGAAAGGAATACGAAGGAGGTAGGATCATGCATTTTTCTAATCAGTTTATTCAAACAGAACGTCAAGAGCTATTATATAAGCGAGCGGCCGAATTAGCAGATAAGGTAAGACAACGTAGAAAACAAGGCGATCAAACGGCTACGTTACCACGTGAAAATTTGACAGATTTAAAGAAGAGTCATTATTTATCATTGACCTTACCAGCAGCCTATCATGGAGACGATATATCACTGTATGAATTTTTATTGTTGCAAGAAAAGCTAGCAGAAGGAGATGGGGCAACTGCCCTTTCGGTAGGATGGCACTTAAGTGGTATTAAGCAGATTTTTGAAGAAAATCAATGGGAGCAAATTGACCTGGACTATTTGGCAAAAGAAATTGGAGATAACCAGAAGCTGATCAATCGCTGCAATACGGAGCCTGCAACAGGAAGTCCGACAAGAGGCGGAATGCCAGAAACGAGAGCCATTCCTGATGGAGAAGATTACATCATCAGCGGGAGAAAAAGCTTTGCAAGTATGGCGGAAGTATTGGATTATTACATTATTAGTGCTTATGTTGAGGATAAAGAGGCAGTAGGAGCGATTCTAGTCCCTAGCGACTTAGCGGGCATTAGCGTGGACAAAACCTGGGATACGCTTGGCATGAGAGGAACCGGTAGCGATGACCTGGTCTTTGATCATGTACGGGTATCGAAGGCTCACGTTGTGGAATTAAATGACAAACCTAGCAAACCAAAACCAAATGGCTGGTTATTACATATTCCAGCATGTTATTTGGGTATCGCGATCGCAGCACGTAATGATGCGATCGAATTTGCAAAAAGCTTTCAACCAAATAGTTTAAACAAACCCATTGCAGAAGTAGAACATATTCAGCAAAAAATTGGTGAAATGGACTTGAAATTATTACAGGCTCGCCATTTTATGTACAGTGTAGCCGAGAAATGGGATAAATACCCGGATCGTCGCGGGGAGTTAATGAATGCATTGGGCGCTGTAAAATGGACGGCAACCAACCATGCAAACGATGTAGTGGACTTGGCAATGCGTATTGTTGGTGGTAGAGGACTATCCAAACAGCTACCTTTTGAACAATACTATCGAGATGTGCGGGCAGGCTTACACAATCCGCCGATGGACGATATGGTGATCTCTTTATTGGCCAAAAATGCCCTGTCCTAAAACGACGGTCTCCAGGTTGATGGATACAATCTGGAGACTTAGACAGTGTAAAATGGGAAGCTGCTTCCAGTAATACTTTCCTATAAAAAAGCCAACCGCAGAAGCTGTTGACCTTTTTAAATATGTTTGATTATTTTATTATTGACAAGCAGGACAGTATCCGTATATTTCAAACTTGTGATCGGCGATATCGAATTGCTGCAGCTCTTGGGTGATTTGCTCCATTGGGCAAAAACGGATTTCTTTGGTTATTCCGCATTTTTTACAGATGAAATGATGGTGATGTTCTTGTCCACATTTGAGTCGGAAATGTTTTTCACCACTTAACTCCGTTGCTTCAAGAATCCCTAAATCCACAAATAAATGAAGGTTACGATAAATAGTATCAAAGCTAATCCCTTTATAATGAGGTTCCATATTTTCCAATAGATCTTTTGCGGTTCGATAGCGGTTCTCTTTAGCAAAAAAGTCAATGATATGCTTCCGTTTATCAGTGAATTTATAACCTTTTTCCTTTAAGGTGGTTAATGCTTCTTGTGTGTCCATCCTATATTCACCCCCATTTATATGCACTGCTAGCCATTACGTAGTTTCGAGATTAGATAACACGATGACAATCGCTCCTCCATCGAACGAAACGAATGATAGTCACTCTATATATTATCGCATAAATCAGCATTTATTTAAATTCCTTTGCACAAATCGAGTTTCGATGAGCATTCCTCTTCTATATTTATTGTATTGTAATCATTACGATTTGTAAAATAGTCTGCAATGTTTCATCAATAAAGGTTGTCGTTTCGACGAGAATACCAATCTTATCCTTATCGTAAAAACATTTATATAAGTGGAACTTAATTTCCTGATAATACCTCGTTTGATCTATTCATGTGAATGGTTATCTCATCTTACTGCGTAAATGAACCAAGAGCATCTATCCGATCCATGAGAAATTATTTCATTCAACTTATTTAGATTATTTGTTTTTATTCCTGCTTTTGGTTAAAATATGATCAATAGGTTGTTTTTAAAGGAGGATTAGAATGACTCTACAATTTTATTGGTATCCAAAGTGTGGTACTTGTCAAAAAGCAAAGAAATGGCTGGATGAACATGATATTTCGTATGAAGCGATACATATAGTAGAACAGCCGCCCAGTGAAGCGAAACTGAAAGAGGTAGTATCCAAGAGTGGGCTGGAGGCAAGGAAATTATTTAATACGAGCGGTAAAAAGTATCGTGAACTTGGTCTGAAAGATAAAGTAAAGGATATGCAAGAAGACGAAATACTTGCTCAATTAGCCTCAGATGGTATGTTGATTAAACGCCCGCTAACCATTGGGGAGAAACAAGCTACGGTTGGTTTTAAACAAACGGAATATGCCGAAACCTGGGAATAGTAGAAGGAGGATGTACCAATGAGTATACCAGATAATTTATTATATTCGAAAGAGCATGAATGGATAGAAAGAGACGGCAATCAGGTGAAGATTGGCGTGACAGATCATGCACAAGCCGAATTAGGAGACATTGTATTTATTGAACTTCCCGAGACAGGAGATGAGGTAAAAGCCGGTGAACCTTTTGGCAGTGCAGAATCGGTAAAAACTGTTTCGGAGATTTATGCCCCTGTGACAGGTAAAGTCGTAGCGGTTAACGATCATTTGGATGACAATCCTGAATTAATTAATGAGTCTCCATATGATCAAGCATGGATGATCATAGTAGAAGTAGAAGATGAAAAAGAACTGGAAACATTATTGTCTGCGGATGAATATGATAATTTAATACATGAGGCATAATAAAGATAATGGCATTCGCTTGAGCGAGTGCTATCTTTATATTTTCCTTTGCTTCGTTCGGTCATAATGCATGGGATCTGTTCCATAGAATACATTAACGACCTTTCGTGAAATGTACCTTGGATGAAGTGGGTGAGCCGGTTGTCATTAATGGAGAATAAATTAATTATTGTAGAAGGAAGAACCGACAAGGAAAAAGTAGCAAGAATCGTGAATGAGGAAGTGGACATTGTCTGTACCAATGGCACGATCAATGTCGAGCGTCTGGAAGATCTGATCGAATCATTTGAAATGGATGAACGAGACGTGTATATTTTGGTGGACGAGGATGCGGCAGGTAAAAAGCTCAGGAAACAATTAACCAAAGAATTGCCGCATGCAGTGCATATTTATGTGGATAAATCGTATCGAGAGGTTGCGGCAACTCCAGAGCCAGAACTATCTGTTGCCTTATTAGCAGCACATATACAGATTAACCCAATGTACTTATCATGATTGAAGGTGATGTTTTTGAAGGAAGTAACCGAGCAAGTAATGGAACAGGAGCTGCAAGCTGGTCAAATCGCCATGGTTTTTGTGCATACACCTTTTTGTGCTACTTGTCAGCTGGCTGAAAGAATGCTTTATATATTGGAAGAAGCAGAGCAGGAAGAATGTTTTTATCGGCTGAATGCCTCTTTTTTTCCTGATTTTATGGAACAACAACAGATTTCTAGCGTGCCTGCATTGCTGTTGCTGCAAGAAGGTGTGGTTGTCGAACAAATATATGCTTTTGAATCGGTAACGAATATGTTTCATGTATTAGAAAGATGGCGGCAAAAACAGAGCATTTCCTCTTAAACAACCGCAAAAAAGAAGGATTTTAAATGATTGCTATTCTGACCACGCTATTTAAGCTTCAGTTGGCCTCAGTAGCTTCAAATCTAGACTGAATCGGTTTTGCTATGTTGTTAGAAGATGTTACAATGTTCATTGTAGAAATAAGAAAGGATTGATTTATTATTAATGACCAACAGGTAAATCTTAATTATACGCCAGACATGGAGAAAGCTATGCAGCAAACTCATGGCGTAGGTTATGCAGAGTATTGCCGTAAATTGGATCAACGTTTAGCAGTGGAAAAAGAGCGTGAAGAAAGCTATAAGCAAGGAAAAGATGTTATTAAGGATGTAGAACATTTAGTTCACAGATAAAAGCATAGACATGAAATAAGCAGTTATCTCATAAATGGGGATAGCTGCTTTTTAACATGATAAAATAGTAATATGCCCTAATAAGCTATATCCCACTTGATTTCAATCTAACAGCTCCCAGGAGCTACTGGCGATTATTTTATATCATTCAAAATTCAGTACATGTTAAGGAATAAACCAAGAGGCAGTCTGTAAAAATCGAACGGTTTATGGTGACTGACTCTCAACGAAGGTACAATCTTTCGATAAAAGCCTTCAAGGTATGATATAATCATAAACGTGAGCTTTGAAAATGTAACAGTAAATGGTTGATAATAGTTTCTAAATAGTATAAGATTATAATGAGAATAAAGTGAGAATGAATGTAATTCCACTTCAATTTTATCATTATATCGTTTTGGAGGTATTAGATATGGCAAATTCTACATTAGAAATTAAGGATCTTCATGTCGAAATCGAAGGTCAGGAAATATTAAAGGGTGTAAACCTAACTATCAATGGCGGAGAGTTCCATGCAGTAATGGGACCAAATGGTACAGGTAAGTCTACCTTGGCTTCAGCTATCATGGGACACCCTAAGTATGAAGTAACCCAAGGACAAGTTTTACTTGACGGTGAAGATGTATTGGAAATGGAAGTAGATGAACGTGCAAAGGCTGGTTTGTTCTTGGCTATGCAATATCCAAGTGAAATTAGCGGGGTAACTACCTCTGATTTCTTGCGTTCTTCCATTAACGCTCAACGTGAAGAAGGCGATGAAATTTCTTTAATGAAATTCATTAAAGAAATGGATGAAGCAATGGATTACCTTGAAATAGATAAAAACATGGCTCAGCGTTATTTGAACGAAGGCTTCTCCGGCGGGGAAAAGAAACGTAATGAGATTCTTCAACTGATGATGATTAAACCGGAAATTGCCATTCTTGATGAAATTGACTCGGGTCTTGATATTGACGCATTGAAGGTAGTTTCTAAAGGTATTAACAAATTACGTGATGAGTCTTTCGGCTGTCTTATCATCACCCACTATCAACGTTTGCTTGATTACATCACCCCAGATAAGGTGCATGTGATGATGCAAGGACAAGTTGTGAAATCAGGTGGTCCTGAATTAGCACAACGATTGGAAGCAGAAGGTTATGACTGGATTAAGCAAGAACTCGGAATTGAAGATGAAACAGTAGGACAAAAAGCGTAAGGTAGGAGGTATCATATGACTGTGGAAACTAAACTTCCCTATGATCAGGACTATATCCGATCATTTTCAGAGAATAGAAATGAACCAGAATGGATGAAAGAACTGCGATTACAAGCCCTTGAATCGGCAGCTGGATTGGATATGCCGAAACCAGATAAAACAAGCCTTAAACGTTGGAATTTCGATGATTATAAACATGATGTAGCTGGAGAAACGATTACATCCTTCCAAGAACTTCCGTCTGATATCCAGGTGTTCTTAGATATGGAAAATCAACATCAGAATATTGTGATTCAGCGTAATCAATCCATTGCGTATCAATCATTAACCGATGAATTAGCCGAAAAAGGTGTTATTCTAACCGATATGCAAACGGCTTTGACAGAGTATAGTGAATTGGTACAGCGTTATTACATGAAAGACGCTGTGCAGGTGGATGAAAATAAAATGACGGCCTTACATGCGGCCTTAATGAATGGTGGTGTCTTCGTTTATGTACCAAAAAATGTACAAATTGAAGAACCATTACAGGCTGTTTTCTGGCAAGAAGACCCAGAAGCGGCTACTTTTAATCATGTGATTGTAGTAGCGGAAGCCAATAGCTCGTTAACGTATGTAGAAAACTATATCTCACAGAATAAAGAAGAGCATGCTGTAGCAAATATTGTGACGGAAGTAGTGGCTCACGATAATGCGAGTGTCAATTTCGGTTCAGTCGATAATTTTGCGGCAGGTACGACCGTCTATATTAACCGCAGAGGTGTTGCTTACCGTGACGCAAGGATTGAATGGAATCTTGGTCAAATGAATGACGGTAACACCGTTTCAGAGAATATTACCCATTTGCTTGGCGATAATTCCTATTCTTACGCAAAGACTGTTGCTGTTGGGCGTGGCAATCAAATTCAAAATTATACAGCGAAAATTGTCAATTTCGGTAAACAAAGTGAAGGTTTTATTTTGCAGCATGGTGTGATGAAGGATAATGCTTCAGCTATCTTTAATGGCATTGGTAAAATTGAACACGGTGCTTCTAAGGCAAATGCAGAGCAAGAATCAAGAGTATTGATGCTAAGTAAAGGTGCACGTGGCGATGCAAACCCAATTCTTTTAATTGATGAGGATGACGTCATGGCAGGTCACGCCGCTTCTGTAGGACGAGTGGATCCCGTTCAGCTTTATTATTTAATGAGCCGTGGTATTTCTCAACAAGAGGCAGAGCGTTTAATCATTCATGGTTTTCTTGCACCGGTAGTATCAGAAATACCAATTACGGCCGTACGCAATCAACTGACAGAGGTTATTGAAGGGAAAGTTTATTAATGGATATTCAAGCTATTCGTCAACAGTTTCCTATCCTGGATCAGGAAGTAAATGGTCATCCATTGGTCTATTTGGATTCAGCAGCCACCTCACAGAAGCCACTAAATGTGATAGAGGCGCTGGAGGCTTACTATAAGAATGACAATTCCAATGTACACCGTGGCGTTCATACCCTTGGTTCACGGGCGACGGATCAATATGAAGGCGCCCGTGAGAAGGTAAGACAGTTTATCCATGCCGGTTCTACCGAAGAAGTTATCTTTACGCGTGGAACCACTGCTTCCATCAATACAGTAGCATATGGATATGCTCGTCTATTCCTAAAACCGGGTGATGAGATTGCACTAACTCAGATGGAGCATCATAGCAATATTATTCCATGGCAACAAGTAGCCAAGGCAACTGGAGCAAAACTCGTGTATATTCCGATGGAGTCGGATGGTACGATTACACTCGATTCGGTACGGAATACCTTGACCAATCGGACGAAACTCGTAGCTGTTACGCACATTTCTAATGTGCTAGGCACGATTAATCCAGTCAAGGAAATCACCTCTATTGCCCATGAAAAAGGAGCCGTTGTCGTGATAGATGGTGCCCAAGGTGTACCTCATATGAAAGTGGATGTTACAGATATAGACTGTGATTTTTATGCCTTTTCGGGACATAAAATGTGTGGACCTACCGGCATCGGTGTCCTGTATGGAAAAAAAGAGTTGCTTGAAAAAATGGATCCAGTAGAATTTGGTGGGGAAATGATTGACTTTGTTGACTTGTACGATGCCACGTGGAAGGACCTTCCTTGGAAATTTGAAGGAGGGACACCGATTATTGCAGGTGCCATTGGATTAGCTGCGGCGATCGATTTTCTTGATGAAGTTGGTATGGAGAATGTGCTGGCACATGAGCAGAAGCTTGTGCACTATGCACAAGAGCAGCTTTCAGCAATCGATGGACTGCGTATTTTTGGGCCGGAACGTCGTGGAGGTTTGTTGACTTTTAATATTGATCAAGTACATCCACATGATACGGCAACTGTCCTCGATGCTGAAGGTGTCGCTGTTCGGGCGGGTCATCACTGTGCGCAGCCTTTAATGAAATGGCTGGATGTGACAGCTACTGCACGAGCAAGCTTTTATCTATACAACAATGAACAGGATGTTGATCGCTTAGTAGATGGAATAAAGCGAGCGAAGGAGTATTTCGGCGATGTCTTTTGATAATTTAGATACATTGTACCGACAAGTAATTATGGATCATTATAAGAATCCGCGTAACCGTGGAACTTTAGCGGATGAATCTGTTACAATAGATATGAACAACCCCACATGCGGTGATCGCATAGAATTGCATTTACGCATAGAAGGTGGCATGGTGCAAGAGGCCAAATTTGAAGGGGAAGGTTGTTCAATAAGCATGTCATCAGCTTCGATGATGACGCAAGCAGTAAAAGGGAAAACATTAGACGAAGCAGTGGAAATGTCTACGGTTTTCTCGAAGATGATGTTAGGTGAAGAACTGGATGACGTGGATGTTGATTTGGGAGATATCGAGGCATTGCAAGGTGTTTCTAAGTTTCCTGCAAGAATCAAGTGTGCAACATTAGCATGGAAGGCAATGGAGAAGGCCGCAGCCGCTAATGAAGAGGAAAAGCAAGAATAGTCAACGGAAATCCATTAATAGGAGGTAATCATATGGCTAAGCAAGCACCTGAAATAAGTGAATATAAATATGGCTTTCATGATAAGGATATCTCGATCTTTCGGACCGAAAAGGGGTTAACACGAAATATTGTTGAAGAGATTTCCCGAATGAAAGAAGAGCCAGAGTGGATGTTAAATAAACGCTTGAAGGCTTTGGATCAATTCTATAAAAAGCCAATGCCACAATGGGGTGGTGACCTTTCTGAACTAGATTTTGATGAAATTACGTATTACGTAAAACCGTCCGAACGTTCCGAGCGTTCTTGGGATGAAGTACCTGATGAAATCAAACAAACCTTTGATAAATTAGGTATACCAGAAGCGGAACAGAAATATCTAGCAGGTGTATCGGCTCAATACGAATCAGAAGTGGTTTACCACAACTTAAAAGAAGATTTAGAAGAATTGGGTATTGTCTTTAAAGATACCGATACAGCATTAAAGGAAAATGAAGACTTGTTTAAAGAATACTTTGGTAAGGTTATTCCGTCAGCAGATAATAAATTTGCGGCCTTGAATACGGCGGTATGGTCTGGTGGTTCTTTCATCTATGTACCAAAAGGCGTGAAAGCTGAAACACCATTGCAAGCCTACTTTCGAATTAATTCGGAAAACATGGGACAATTTGAGCGTACGCTTATTATTGTTGATGAAGGTGCATCAGTCCATTATGTAGAAGGTTGTACAGCGCCAACGTATACAACCAATTCCCTTCACAGTGCTGTTGTAGAAATCTTTGTTAAAAAGGATGCTTATTGCCGTTATACAACGATCCAAAACTGGGCAAACAATGTATATAACTTGGTAACCAAGCGTGCTACTTGTGACGCTAATGCAACAATGGAATGGATTGATGGGAACATTGGCTCTAAGCTGACGATGAAATACCCATCTATTCTTCTTACAGGAGAAGGTGCACGTGGAAACACGCTTTCCATTGCATTAGCAGGTAAAGGGCAACATCAGCATGCCGGAGCAAAAATGCACCATTTGGCGCCTAACACATCTTCAACGATCGTATCGAAGTCCATTTCAAAACAAGGTGGTAAAGTAACCTATCTTGGTATGGTTCACTTTGGACGTAAAGCAGATAATGCACGTTCCAATATCGAATGTGATACGTTAATTATGGATAACAAATCCACATCGGATACGATTCCTTACAACGAAATTTTAAACGAGAACATCTCGTTAGAACACGAAGCCAAAGTTTCTAAGGTATCGGAAGAGCAGTTATTCTACTTGATGAGCCGTGGTATTTCTGAACAAGAAGCAACCGAAATGATCGTAATGGGCTTTATTGAACCATTTACGAAAGAGTTGCCAATGGAATATGCGGTTGAGATGAATAGGCTCATATCCTTCGAAATGGAAGGAAGCATCGGATAAAAATAAAAAATAAAAAAGTGACTTCTGCGGAGGTCACTTTTTTTATTTTTCATAAAAGTATAACAGTCTTGGTATGATAGGGTGTGGACCGATTTTGACCTGGAACGAATCGCGATACCGATAAGTTGGATGATGTAACGTAACGAGTCCCTCTATGCCTTAGAGTAAAGTGGTCTACTTAATATCATCCCGCCTTATCGGTAGTCAGCATCTTCTTTTGATGATATAAGTGGAATGAAATAATTTCTCATGGATCGGATAGGCCATTTATACGAATGGATTAAACGAAGTACACGTTTTTTAATTGCTTCTACGCTGGGTAATTCCACTTTCGTTAACGAATCATACTCCGCATTTTTTATATGTTCTTCTACCGCTGCACTCCAGCTGCATGCATATTCCGTTACCAGTATTTTTTCTTGTTCATTCTTTTGAATGGAATTCTTTCATATGACTTCTTATCTTTTGTATAGTAGAGTTATGGTAAATCAACAAAAGGATTACACCTCATTTTCAAATTAATTGTGGAGGGATTAGATGAAGCAAATAGTATTAGCATTATTTATCTTCCTGTTTGCATCTGTGCTTGGAGCATGCAGCACGGAAGACGATGCGCCTGAAACGGAGGGCACCCAGGATGAATCTGTAACAGAAGCGCAGGATCAGGATGCAATAGAGGAAACAGATCATAACGAAGAGAGCGGGGAAGGGAATGGAGGGTTCTTGTGGAAGGTGGAATCTGGTGATACTGAAATGTACTTACAAGGGACAATTCATTTAGGCAATGATGATTTTTATCCACTGGACCCAGCGATTGAAGAAGCCTTTGATCGTGCGGATGTGGTATTGCCGGAGTTTAACTTGTTGGAAGAAACGCCTCCTCAACAAGAAATCATGGAATATGCCACATTCGAAGATGATACCACCTTGGACGAGGTGCTTCCAGAGGAGACCTATGCGGAGTTGGAGGGAATTCTTGAAAGCAATGGGATGGATGTAGAAGCCGTCAATGGATATCAACCATGGTTTGTAGAAATGACGCTGCTTCAATTTACCATTATGAGCAGTGATGTAAACGCACAAGACGCTGTGGATTTGTATTTTCTAGAAAAAGCAACGAAGGAAGGAAAAGAGATTGTTTCTTTAGAGAGTGCAGAAGAACAATACGAAATGCTCAGTGGATATTCGATGGAAACACAAATACAAACATTAGAGTTAGCGTTGGACGGCTATGAAAATGCTGCGGATGAAATGGAAGAGCTAGCTGATGCCTGGTTGGAGGGAGAGATCGAAATATTGTCCGATGCTGACAATGAAGCGGAAATTAATGATGAGTATATGGAAGAGTTAAATGATAAGCGCAATGTCGATATGGCAAATCGTCTTGATGAGATTTTGCAAGAAGATAATGGTCAAATTTATTTTGTGTTTGTCGGAACAGCCCATTTGACAGTGGATCCGAGTATATTGACGGAGCTGGAGGACAAGGGCTATGAAGTGGAGCGTGTGTATTAAACCGAATTGGCGACAGTGAGGTGCTTCATTTCGTAAGTGTATATAAGCTTGCGGATATTTTCTCATCCTATTTTCGTGGTAAACAAATAGGGGTGTTGAATGGTGTGTTTAAAAAAGGCTATTATCATAGCTATTTTGTCGCTTATTATCAATCTGGCAAATGTTTTAAATGCTGTATTTGGTGTTTGGTCCAAAACCGGATAACCTCTTTCTGAGAACGATTTGATCCTACGTTATGGCTCTTATAAGTTAACGATTTTCTCCTTTCGTTACCATCCTGTTTATGTACCAAGAATTCTTCATCCTTGCAGTAACGACCGTTGTGTACGTCTTTCTAGCGGAACCTATTCCCGTAGCGCTCGTCTAGTACAATCAAACGGTCAGACTCACTATATGAAAAAAATACCACTTCACATAATCCATCTTATCGGTAGTTCCGTATCTATTTTGAGTGGTTGGTAAAGGTCTCATACTATTTGGCTGATTAAGAAGAGAAGCGATATTTACTGGGAAATAAAGTATCTTTATCACGGTGCTTTAACACTTACTAGAAAAAATAATAGGTAAGGAGTAATAAAAATGAGTATAAAAGTGAAAAGAAACACGGGCATGCTGGGTGGCGCGATGAAGGTGTCATTGTCCGTAGATGGCCAGCAAACGAGTAAATTAAGCAATAATGAAGAATGCATCATTGATTCAACGAAGGATTCCACAAAGATTCAGGCGAAACAATCGTTTTTTGGAAGCCCAGAAAAAGAAGTAAAAGATCCAGTAAGGATAGAAATAAAAATAAATACAATGGCGGTGTTATTGTTTATTATTTCGCTGGCTTTTATCTTTATTGGGGGAATGATAAACCATGTGATTGTTATTGGAATAGGCTTAGTCAGTGTGATTGCGACCATGATTTATGGGGTTAAAAATTGGTTCGCTCTAGAAATAATGGAAGAGTGAGAAAGATACATAGACATTGTGCAAGTGTAAATGTTTTAAAATAAGCCAATTAGCACCAAATACCTTGTGGTGGCGAATAAATCCACTTTAATCTTGAAAAGACAAAAGATAGGTTGGCTGGTGTTTCGAAATCATAAGATAGAGAGGTATTGTAATGGTATGTAAGGCTGAATCAATCATTTATCCACTACCAGATGATATGTTACTGGCTGAAAAAGAAAGTAAATGGAGAATCCATTTGCCAGAAGCGTACAAAGAATTTATAAAAAAATATAACGGCGGCATTCCTATCAAAGATCGTTTTACTTGTCATAATCATCTTTATGCACTGGACAGGTTTTTGTGTATATTACAAGTTAGTGGAGAAAACGATGATGAGTATTACGATATAGGAGTAGTCCGAACACAATTAGATGAGAGAATCGTGTTTGATGAAAATGTAGTAGGTGCGGAATTGCTGCCAATACTTGCTTTATTTGCAGGTGACTTTGTTTGTTTAGACTATACCGACAATGTGGAAGAGCCAAGTGTATGCGTTTGGAGTCATGAGGCATCTTCCGATTTACAACCAGTAACGTATACGATAAGTAATAATTATGCAGCGTTTCTAAATAGCTTGACAGCATAAATATTATTTGAAAACGCACAAAAATGGTTTTAAATGAATCAAGTAAAGCAATAAGTGCTTTTACCCAGAAATAATTGGACAATAATGAAAAGTTTGGAAGATAGTTTTTCAGAATTACAAAGTGATATGGTCGCTGCTGCTTTAGAATATGTTACATCTGAAGCTGATATATTTGAGGCATGGCATAAGGAAATAAAACAGCAGATGGAAAATAAATGTGTGGGAAATCAATTATCCCAATCAATAGATGAATGAGATGGAAGAAGGAAAGAAAACATGCGTTTGCATAAATTAGAAGAAAAAGATTTTCAAGTGTTAAGAGGGCCTCTGGAATCTGGAAGGCAAAGCCCAAAAGCAAATAGTGGAACATTATTATTGGCCATACCTCTGGCGGTTTTCATGTATGTCATCCTTTATGTCGTATTAGGATGGGGGCAGGATTTTCCGTATCTTTATCAAAAACAGATATTGTTCGTCTGCTTCGCTATACAGGTTACTATGATTCTCTCATCTATCATTTTTGCTGTGCCTGTAGTGTATAAGAGGAATGAGAATCTGCAATATGCAGTATTTATCGTAGCGTCCCAAAATTTGTTTACCATCCCATCTTATTTAATGACGATATTTATTGCTGCAGAGAGTAATGCTTCGAATAGCTCTTTACTCATCTTTACCTTTATTAAGTTGTTATTAGGTGTTTTGGTATTTGTAACAACTTGCGTGCGTTTTTCTATTCTGTTAAAAAAAGGCCAATACAGAAAAGGTTCAAAGAAGGATAAATCAAGAGTACATTTGGAAAAGAAGTCACTTATATCAATAGCATCTTCGGTGGTTTAATGGCATTGTATATTATTCAATACATAGCCCGGCATTTTGATTATATTCAAGTGGATTCTATCTTCATCGCTGTGTTAGGTATGGGAATATTTTATACGATGATCTTTGTCTTGCCGGAGCAATTAGTCATCTTGTATTGCAAATATCGCTTCGATAGTTTTAATTTTGAACCAAGCGGAGAAATAAAACCATCTCGAGATGAAAATGAAAATATGGTAAGCTAACTATATCAACTTCTGCATACTAAAATAGACATGTACCCGTCGATATAGTTGGGTGAACTTGCTAGCCGTTGTTGTACTTTATTTTTGATTAAACTTTGGATGTGTTTATGGCTGTGAGAAGGGGAATATTTCAAGTGTACGAGTGACCGCATTTTCACGTAATCGGAAGTAGAGAAATAACCTTCTTGTGTTATGTGATCAAACCGTTCATCATCTATATAACCTCAATCATGTTTTTTGGCATTCGTAAGCTCGACAACGTTGTCTTTTTATCCCTTGTTTGAAAGCCCGGTTTATCGTGAATTTGTATTATTAATTTAAGAAAAATATCTTCAAAAAATACTGTCGGAACTTGACTTTGTACAAAAAAAAAATAAGCCCCCTATTATAAATCAGTTGGAGAGTCCTATCTATTCACAAGCGTAATTTCATTTATTATATATGTGCGTCGGATACATCACTGCTTCCACTCGTTCCACATGTATACTCATGGGTGGGGGGAGTTGTATACGTCCCATATTTGTAAGCGTCATTGTTTTTACTTTACCTGCGTGTTGAAACCCATAACGCATGGCCATATGTTTAATTGGTATAGGAACGAATCTTGCTGAAAGCCTTTTTTCTAATTTTACGTTATCGTAAATTTTATAAGCTAAGTGCTTCTTCGTTTTCAACACCGTCCATGGATTTATACCAATAGCAAAAATAAATGCTATTTACTATGCATATCGTCAACCTGGAAGTGAATTCAACCTTTGTAAATCAGTGCAAGCTATAATGAAAGATTCTCATACCAGCTTTCGAAGGTATGAGACCCGATTTTGTTTCACATATAAACGGGAATTATTAGTCTCTTTTTCAATTAACATCATCCATCACAAAGAAATATCTATCACTATAAAGTTTACACTTCCAGCTTCATATAAATACGCTCTTTAAACCCTTTAAAAGAAGAAAATCTCTCCTGCTTCCTTTCCATCTCGCTAAATCCCAGTTTGACATACATCTGATACGCTATTTTATTCGTATCGATCACTTCTAAAATAAAGTGATGATAAGCAGTATGGTATAAAACATGCTGAAATAAAGCTGTAGAAACTCCTTTTCCTCGAGCCTTTACAGAAGTGGCAACACATTCAATATATCCCGTACTATCTTTATACGGAAGTTTTTTATTAAAATCGTCTTTCATGAAGCGATAGCCCAAGTTCCCCTTCACAAAACCAAAGTGTCTTTTCAATATATTTCGATCAATGTTGAGTCCGCGCTCCTTATCATTAGAACAAGCAAGTATACCTACTATTTCTCTATTTAATAAAGCAAGATAGAAAACCTCTGGATTTATCATTTTTTGAAAAGCATCAACTAAGTTTTTACGGTCTTTTGAGAAAAAACCCAATTCTTTTTTATAACCATCCACAAACACTTCAGCGGCTTCTCTTCTTACGTCGCTGTCAAAATCCTTCATTTGCTTCACTTCAATGGCAGTCTTTTGCATTTTTTTCTCTCCTTCGCTGGATATCATACCAAGCTTGTAATTTTATTTGTTAATTATAAAACTATTATGGTTTTATTAGTTTTTTTAAAAAAATAAATCGAACTTTTTATTTTTTTTTAGAAATTAATCCATATAAGATGATATCTGTCATTTGCGATAAAGCTTCCGTAATGGAAATGTCATTTACGATATAGAACTGCTGATCTTGAGCAGTTTCAATTGCCCCTCTGATCATTTTTACAATCAAGGCAGGGTTTTTATTGACGATAATCCCTTCACGAATAGCTTGATCAATTAAAGTATTCATTTCATCCCAGTCTTTGGTGTACATTTTGGATAGTTTCTCCCATTGTTTTGGGAAAGAACGTTTAATTTGTTCTAATGTAGGGCGATCAACAAGTTCGATGTGAGTAGGTAAACTTATGATAACTTGTTTAATCTTCTCGGTTACTGGGATAGCATCGTTTTGCAAAATTAATTCGTTTCTCTTATCAACTTCAGAAAAAGAGTCTTCGATTAGTGCATCCAAAATATCTGCTTTAGATGAAAAATGCTCATATAACGTACGTTTACTAATACCTAAATGACGAGCAAGATCATCCATTGTAAATTTTATGCCACTTTTCTTTAATTCTTCCGCGAATCCTTGGATTATACGTTGTTCCATAATAACTTCCTTTCCGAAAACTAATTAAACCAATTTAGTTTTTTCATTTCAAGTATTAGTATACCTGATAGATAACAGGGTCGCAAGTCACTTTTTAAGCATTTTTGATAGTGGAGATGAGTAGAAAACCACACAAGTCACTTTTTAGGTGTTTAGTAGGGTACATATCAATAATCAGAAAATGAAATAATGTATACTGAATGATCATACATTTATCATTGACTAATCGGTCATTCAATAGTAAGATGAAGACAAATAGTTAGCAAAAGCATAGGAGGAGATAGAAATGGATCTGCATTACGAAGTTGCTGGTAGTGGGCAACCGGTTATTTTACTTCACAGTGGGGGTGCTGATTTACGAGATTGGACGTTTATTGCTCCCCTTTTAGCCAAACATTATATGGTGGTTAGTTATGACGGCCGTGGAGCGGGAAAGTCACCAGATCCAACTGGTGATGTAAACTGTGTGGAAGATTTGAAAGCGCTTCTGGACCACTTACAGATTCATAAGGCTGTGTTAGTCGGACATTCGATGGGAGGACAAGTGGCTACAGACTTTTCTTTGGAGTATCCCGAATATGTTTCCGCACTAATTGTTATCGCACCAGCATTAACTGGATTTGACTACTCTGCTGATTTCTTAGACTATATGAATAACATAAATGCGGTGGCACCGAATGTGGAAAAAATGATGGAAGTGTCACAAAGTGCAGCCTCCTATCGTGTCGTTCAAGCCAGCCCTCATAAAGAACTAGTAGATGAAATGCTGCGACATCATATCAAACGAACATTTCAGTGGCCAGGTTTTGAATTGATTTGGCCAGCTCCTCCGGCAGTGAAGCGGCTGAACGAATTGGTCGTTAACACGCTATTTATCATAGGTACGGAAGAATTACTCGATAATCTCCGTGTGGCTGATTATTTCCGGAAAGAAACAAATGCTCGGATCGTTGACATTTCTGGTGCAGATCATATGGTTCCCTTAACCCATTCAGAGGATTTATATCGCCATATAACAGAATTTTTGGAGGATTGATGACTGCTATGCCAAGAACAGCACAGGAAAATGAGCGTATACGTCAATTAGCGAAAGAGAGAATTTTGACAGCTGCTATGGAATTATTTATAGTGCAGGGGTATCACGCGACTTCTATCAGCAAGATTGCCGAACATGCTAGCATATCTAAGGGATTGCTTTATAATTATTTTAAGGGAAAAACTGAACTGCTGGCGACCATGGTGGATAGAAGAGTGGCAGATATGGTGGAAGTGATGGAACAAGCTCAGAACATGGAAACTCCAGAACGACAGCTTGAGTATATTATTGCAGGGGCTATTGATAATGTCTTCAGCAATCCAGAAGTATTCCGTTTCTATCTTCATTTGCAAACACAACCAGAAGCAGATCAGGAGCTGCTTCCATACAGTCGTTTTCTTGTCGAAGAGAACGCAAGACAGTTTGAGTTTCAATGTGAGATTTTTGAAAGGCTGGGTGTGCAGGAAGCGCGGAAACGATCGCTATACTTTTCTTCCACGCTTCAAGGGATTATGTTGATGATAGCTACGTATCCGCAGCAATTCCCTATAAATGAAATAAAACAGCACATCATTGACGAGTTTTGTCGCTAGTTTAATAGGTAACGAAATGCATAAGTCGAATGAATGAAATGAATGCAATTGAGATCAACGTGTGAGATTTGATATGCTTATCAAATGATAAAAAACAGGGAAGTGGGGATAGGATAACATGAATGATGGATTCCATGCAGGATTAATGATACTTGTTGCCATGATAGCCATATTAACACTGTTTTTATTGCGTAAACCAACGAAAGGTTCGGTTCTCATTGGCTTGATTAGCTGGGTGGCACTAAGTGCGTATTTTGTAATAGAAGTAATCGTTATTCGTGCAACGACCGTACCCTATGATTTTCTGAAACAACCGATGAGTGACCTAGGGGTAACTGCTTGTGGAACGGACACATATGAACTTGCCTCGTACGATATTTGTTCACCCTATCATTGGCTAATGAACTGGACTTTTTTTCTAACTGGTCTGTCAATTTTGGTAGGGGCGGTTCTTCTTTACCCTTTATGGCCGAAAGCCAGGTCATCTAAAGTGGCAACCGTTTTTATTGGAATCTTTGGAATAAGCTATGGGATTTCAGGTATCATTCCTGCAGATGTGAACTTTTATTGGCATACACTGAGTGCGCTTCCTGGGATGGTAGTGCAGATTCCCGCTATGATTCTAATCAGTAAGGTTATCTATAAAAAAATGCCTTACATAGCTTGGTGGACCATTGTTTGCACCGTGGTGACTATGGGGACACTTTTCATGCTATTCTTGCAGCCGGTATTCACGGATATTCCAGGTGGATTGCTGCAGCGTATATTGTATGGCTCTGTCTATTGGTGGTTAACGGTAACAGCTATTATTTTCTGGAGAAAACATTGAGAAAGCAAAAGTAGGGATGTGCCAATGAACCCACGGTGGTGCATCCCTGTTATTTCTATCGTTAATGGGAAATAGAGGATCGCTGCAGAAAATGCTTCATTAACAACGGTAAAGAGATAAGAATTGGTGGATCTGTGATTTCTGGTTTCCTCATGATCAGATGGATATCAGGTACAGGTAGTTTTTTATCGATACAAATGGGCTCTAGGTAACGGGCGCGTAATGTTTCATGCGGAATAAGAATAGATTCGGCATTTGTTTCCCATGATACAGCCGTTGCCATGATAAAATAAGTACCAACAGGGATATTGGTTATCTGAAAATAATCCGTCTGCGTTAGTAAGGTGCCGCGGATGGGCAGTCCTTCTGGAATCGGTTTAGGGAAAAGACCTACAAAAATAATGCCATGAAAAGCTTGCGATGTCTGAATGGTTCCGGATACTTGCCGCTCAGAATAAGCGTTTATTTGCCTGTGTTGCCATTTGCCTTGTTTTAAGTCTGTCATATACCGTTCGGGATGCTGAACAGACGAACGAAATGAAGCGGGTGTCATGCCGATACTTTTCGTAAAGCGCGTGGAAAAAGTACCGAGACTTTGCTGTCCGATTTCAAGACCAATATCACGAATGGGGAATGAAGTGTCTAACAATAATTTTTTGGCAAGCTGGAGTCGTAAGCTGGAAATAAAATAGATGGGAGATACCCCAACTTGTCCTTTGAACATACGGGAAAAATGATAGGGACTATAGGCTGCCTGTTTAGCAAGCGATGTGAGTGTTAGGTCCTTATCCAAATTTTGCTGTATATATACAATAGAATCCTGAATCGTTTTATCTGGTATTAACATCATAAATCCCTCCCTTGATTACGAGTATAACGTAAAAAAGGAAAAAATCTATGATGATTTTTGATTTTTATATGATTTTGCATCGATTTATCACTATCATTTTTGTCAACCTAAAAACAAATAATAGGCGACTTGATGCGTTTTCTATTTTTTATAAATCAAATAGCGAATATAGCTCTCCAGCGGCCCTGCTATGTGACGTTGTTCCATCAAGTATGCAATGGATAAAGTAAAAAGCCACATCAGGATGCCAACCATTACAGAAGTGGTGACTGTTAAAGAGGACCCTAAATCGAAGCCAATAGGGGAGAGAAGCATAACTGTCAACACCTCATGAATAACAAAAAACGTTAACGATCGTTTGCCCATCGCTGCGATTGCTTGTATCATCACTCCTTGTTTTTTAATAAAGATTCCAAGCAGTCCAAATAGTGCTGCATAGCCAATCCCTCCTGCAAAACCTGTGATAATATGAAGGCCATAAGCAAATCCTGCAGTGAATAGAGAAGGAAACCAAACATCATTGATTAGTACAAGTGGAATAGCGCCTGCAAGTGAAATCGTTAAGCCACTAATGGTTAGCAGCTTTAATCGTTTGATATGCTGCTGCTGTTCTGTCAAGATGTTGATGTTCCCTAACCAAATCCCCATTAGTACAGAAGGTATAATGGGAAAGGTGATATGGGTGAACAGTGGAATAATAGGGATCGAAACCACCCGCTCCAGTATGGTATCGAAGTAGGTTTCCTGACCGGTTAATGCTATTGGTAACCCATAGGATTGATTTTCTGCGATTATGCCGCCCCATAAAAAAGGGATATATACAAGACATATCATGGTAGAAATAAGGGTATACTTTTTTATCTTAGTATGAGTCTTTTTCAAGCTAGGGGTCAACAAAAGTCCGGCAATACCATAAGTCATTAAGATATCCTGGCCGCCTGCAACACCTGCGAGGACTGCACCAAATAATATCAAATACCAGCAACGCCGTTTGATGATGCGTTTGGCTTCATTTGTTCCATTTCTTTCTGTTTGTTTACGGTAAATCATGGAGAGTCCATAACCGAACAATATGGCAAATAAGGGGCGTGCACGATTATCTACCATTATTTCCATTAATACATTTAAGATGTGATCCAAGGCTGTACTGCCAGCCACTTTGGTTATCACACCAGGTTCGATAGTATATAAGAACAATGGAATATGCGAGAGGATAATCAAAAAGAGCATCAGTCCTCGTGCAAGATCTAGGGATAGTGCACGTTTGGCGTGCATTGTTTTAGCGGTTTTTGTCTCGACCATGAACCTTCCTCCTTATCAATTGCTATTATGATTGTCCAATTAATTTATTGTTTAAGTAATATAAAAATTGCTTGATTAATTATATTTTTGGTTATATAATCAAAAATTATCATCAAGTATCTTTCTTGTCAAGTACTTTTTAGGACAATTTGATAGTTTTAAAGGGAATATTTTTATACAGGGGAAAGAAAAGTGCATTTAATCAAAATAAAAAAGACTGCTTTAATCGTGTGTAGCAGTCTTTTTATACTTGTTTTAAATTGTCAATTATTTTATTGTGCGTCTGCCAACGCTTCTTCTGCTAAGTCAAAGAACTCACTAACATGGATGGATACGCCAGAGATGGCATCCGTGTGTCCTTCATCATCGGTATATTCGATATCTGTTGGATCTTGTGTTTCTAGTAAATGTGCTTCTGCTAACTCTGCTTGTTCATGCCATTCTAATTCAGCGTCACTATTTTCTACCATTCCATATTCACCATTAGCGGAAACGGTGTCTTTATTATCGCCACCATCAGTATGCACTCCATTCCAATCAGCAGCTACAATATAGCCATCAATTACCGTTAAATCAGCAGTATACTTCCACCCTGAATCAGGATCAAAATCGGCTTGTTCTGCATGGTAAGCACCGTCAGTATAGTCACCTCTGCCCACAGGTCCATTACTTAGTGCTTGTTGGGCAAGGTCAAAGAATTCAACGACATGAATGGAAACGCCTGAAATTGCGTCGGTGTGCCCTTCATCATCAGAATATTCAATAGCAGCTGGATCTTGTATTTCTAATAAATATTCTTCAGCTAATTCTGCTTGCTCATGCCACTCTAATTCAGCGTCACTATTTTCTACCATTCCATATTCACCATTAGCGGAAACGGTATCTTTATCATCACCGCCTGCTATATTGGCGCCATTCCAGTCAGCAGACACGATGGAGCCGTCTTCTACTTCTAATGTAGCGGTATATTTCCAGCCGCTATCCTCGGAAAAGCCATCTTCTTCTGCAAAATAAATACCATCTTCGTATTCTCCTGGTTCTGCCTCAACTTCTGGTGTTTCCTCTGTTTCTGTTGTGTTATTACCGCTCTCCTCATTTTCTGAACCATCTGCATCCTCTGTGTCAGAGCCACAGCCAGCCATTACGAGAACAAAGAAGAGTGCACTGATTAGGAACAGAAACCCTTTTTTTCTTTTCAACATCATCGCCCCATTTCTTTTTAGAAATTTTGTTCAACCTTTCACAATTCCATTATAAATGATTGCTAATATAAATGCTATATTAAAGTTAAATATTTCACATAATAGTCAACTTTGTTTAGGGGTATAACTTAATGAAAAGTTTATAATAATAAGCTTTATAAGCTAATGTTATATGATTTCACATGTGGAATATCCAGTGATATTGTGAATATTCAAACTTTATAATAATAAGTTTGTCATGTTTCTCGTTCAAATGCTTGTCTTTCATTTTCTACAACAATCGTTTAAAATGAAGAAAACTTATCGGTGAGGAGAATTTGATGTACACCAAAACTTTTTTCTGCTTGATTCTTATGTGCACTTTCTTTCTGTTACCTGGCTTCGTATCAGCGGAAGATTTTGGACCAGAGGAATGGCAGCAATATCGAATGAAAAGTGATAAAAATGCGGTATTTGATAATGGGAGTGATCCGCTTGAAAGTCAAGTTTACGAAACGGCGGATGAAGTAAGGGCGACGCCGGTAGTTGTCGGTGATAGATTATTTGTGGGAAATCATAATTCTGGTGATTTATTTGCTTTTGATATTGCAAGTGGAGAAGAAATCTGGCGTAATCAGGCACCTAATTGGATTCATTCAGAGATGATTTATCAAGATGGTACTATTTTTGTAGGTTATGGGAATCGCTACTTCCAGGATAATGGTATCCGAGGTACAGGGGAGAGTGGTGTCTTAGCATTGGATGCGGGAAATGGCGATATTTTATGGAAGTACGTAACGGAAGGAGAAGTTATGCCTACTCCGGTTTATTATGATGGTGCTGTGTATGCAGCTACTGGAGATCGACATTTATATAAGTTAGAACCTGATTCTGGTGAATTGTTGCACAAAGCAGAAATCGGCTCCACTGTTAGTATGTCGGCACCGAATATTACGGATGATCAGCTGTTTGTAGGCGGGAGCAGTCCATCACCTTACACATTCTCAGCCTATTATTTAACATCAGATGAATTTGCCTGGCAGACAGAATTCCCTGAAGTTATTGCTGGTCTTGATGATGTGCCACCAGCCGTTGCAGACGACCTGGTTGTTACGACGGCGATAGAAGGCACACAGGAAGAACCAGAGCATAAGATGTATGCGATGGATACGGAAACAGGAGAATTAGCATGGGAAGCTAGTTTTGGCGTTGGTCAGTTTGTCAAAAACAATAAATCTGGCGCACCTATCATTTATGAAGACATGATCTATGTGGGAAGCCCGATCACCAAAACATTTTATGCGTTTGATTTGGATACAGGGGAGAAGCAATGGGAATTTGAGAATGAAGTGATGAAAGCACCTCCTGTTGCACAAGATGGGGTAGTTTATTTTTCGAATGCGGAAGGATTTGTTTATGCGTTGGACGCTGAATCAGGCGAAGCATTAGGAGAGAAACAGCTACAAGGTGTATTGGCTCCTGCAGGTCCTATTATTGTCAATAATACGATGTTTATTGGTAGTCAGGATTCCAATGTATATGCCGTTCCAATTGAAGAATTTGGAGAAGATGTATTACAACATGCAAGTAAACATACTGGAATCAATCAGACCATGGTCTATACAATCGGTGCTTTGCTTCTCATTGTCCTTATTATTGGTTTGGTATGGTTGAAAAGACGTCGTCAAAGAGGATAAATGATGTGTTACAACCAGCTTTAAAACCTGATGAATGATCATGTTTAATTGTCAATCCTTCAGGGAAACAGTCATTGTAAAGGAGGATTGGTAACATGACAGATGGATTTAAAGATAAAGTAGAGGGAGCAAAGGATAAAGTAAAAGGGGAAGCAAAAGATGCGTATGGAAAACTAACAGGTCAGAAAAGTAAACAAGCAGAAGGCAAAATAGATAAGGCGAAGGGTTTTGCCAAGGACACGAAAGGAAATATAAAAGATGCCAAAAACGAAAATGAGGAAGAAAACGATCAGCGCTAAAGGGATAGTTATAGCAGACAGGACGCTTATTTGAAAGTGACCTGTCTGCTTGTTTTTAGCATATAGATGTAACTAACCTGAAATTTGACTTGTTCAAGGCTCTGGACAGACTTGGATAGTGATAAATCGTTAATGTAAACTAATTCGGGGGCCAAAAACGCTTGCTTGACTTATTTTTCTAGCAGCAGCGTATGGTAAGGTGATCGAATTCTAGCTTTCTTACGGATTGAGGAGAAGCAAACCAGTTCCTGAGCCCATAAGAAATGAGTGATGTGCTGCGCTGCGCAAATCACGGGAGACATCTAACTCGATGCTATTTTAGCTAGTCGTTCCTTTTTGAATATAAAAAAAGAGCCTTCCTAAGAAGACCCTTTTGTTGCTTATCTAATAAATGATTTTGCTCCAATATAGTGATTTTGCCAATAATCGATACTCATATCTGCAGCTACAACACCTTCACTGCCAGTATGGATCATTTGGTTATTACCGATATAAATTCCGCTGTGAGAAGCTCCTTCTGTGTCATAGGTACCTTCAAAGAAAACCACATCACCAATCTGCGGAGAATCCACGTGAACACCAGTGTTTGCCCACATGTCACTATGAGTACGAGAAATATCTACTCCTACTTGATTGAAAACGTAGTTAATGAAACCACTGCTATCCATTCCGCTAGGGCTTGTCCCACCCCATGCATACGGCGTACCAATTACGCTTTGAGCAGTGTCAACGATATCTTGCTGGATAGAAGTATCTGTTGTATTAGAATCATTGTTGTCACTTGGCTGATCAACCTCAACCACTTCTTCTTGATTACCTTCACTGCTGGAACCATTAGTAGGTACGTCTAAGGATTGAGCAGTATTTGGACCGACAATGCCATCCACCTGCAATCCTTGATCGGCTTGGAAATCCCGAACTGCTTGTGCGGTAATATCCCCAAAAATGCCATCAATGTTATATGTATAATAACCTTGATTCTGTAGTTGAATTTGGATATCTTCTACGGATTCGTTAACGTCACCTTGTTGGATAAGTGAGGTTTGATTAGCAACGGGTTGCTCTATGTTAGGAGCGTTGCTTTCGTTAATGGAAATATCACCTTCTGAAGATCCTTCACCAGCTTTAGCAAAGACGCTGCCGCTGAATACGGGGGTAAGGGCAATTGAGGTGACAATTGCAGTCGAAATAACGTATTTTTTTAGATAATGTTGCGATTCTACCAATGTTACTCCTCCTTAAAAAATTGTAGTAGAATTAAGCGTAAGCCTAATTACCGCTTATTACGCTCAACTGTCTACTACTTTAACATCTGAACATCACAGGGGAGTTGCAAAATATTTAAGCAGGGATAACAAATTATGATAAATTATTACACAGATAAATCGACATTAGAAGTGATAATTTGGCTATGACGGCTTATTCTTCACATTTTACAAAGAACCCCATTTCAATTAGGTAAAAAGATGACACAAGCAATAATCAAAACCGTTTGTAGAGGGGATTTATATTACACAAAGAATCAAGTTGTTTCCATTCTGGGGGATCACAACTTGATTCTGAATGTAGTCTACCTCATTTGATTATCTAACCAGCTAGTTATTTTTGTGATTACTTCATTCGCTAGGGACAGCTTGGACTGCTGTTCGATAAAATCGGCTGTTTGCTGATGCGGAGGCTGATCTTCTCCTTTTCGTAAAAAATGATTGATCTCAGGGATGATCTGCCATTCTGCTTGACCGGAAACGAGTTCGGCTATAGTCTGGGCATGATCTGGCGGTACATGCTGATCATTAGCACCGGTTAGGCTGAAGGTGGGACAATGGATAGCTGGAAGTATTTCGCAGACATTATAACGCCAAAATTCTCGAATATATTTTGCGTTTATCCGTCTTCCGTTAGACATCATTACCTCTTGATCAGAGAAGAGTATCTTATTTCGTTGTTTATTTAATACTTTTTTTTGCAGGGAATCGATTTTAAATAGGCGATAAAGCAAGCTTTTCAATGATTTACCTTGTTTGAACTGCTCAAAAAACGCATCATTTTGCCGATTGGTTAAATCAATGATGGATTCTGCTAAACCGCTAAGCAAGATGATTCCCTGCACCTCCTCTTGTTTTTGTATGGCTGGGGTGATCATCGCCCCTTCGCTATGTCCTAGTAAATAAATTTGTTCAGCGTTTACTTCCGTTACTTCACGCAAATGATGGATGCAGTGTACGGCATCTTCAATAAAGTCATAGAAACCGGTCTCTAAAAAGTCTCCTTCACTTTCAAAGAGCCCTCGCTTATCATAACGAAATGACGCATATCCGCGAGCAGCTAACGCCTCCGCTATGTCTTGATATAAATACATCGCTGGTTGTTCTGCTGTATCGCCATTTCGGTCTATCTCGCCGGAACCAGGAATAATGAGAACGGTAGGGTAGCTGACTTGTTCGCTATCGGGAAAGGTGAAGGTACCTTGTAATGGATATGCTGCGGGGATCGTTATTTCCTTTTGATTGAACATTTTTCCAGCTCCTTTTGGTTATAAATTCTGTTCGATAGGTTGTTTAAAGGGTTATTCTTGCATTACTAATAATGAACATCTTGATTCCGCTTTAGGCTCATTTCATGCTATATGCCGTCATTAGTCTTTATTTGCCACTTGGATAAGGCAAGACTCGTTGCCAGACATTTAGCGAGATTTTAACTATATAAGTTGCATGAAATCATTTCCCATTGATCGGATAGGTGCTCTTGATCCATTTACATGAATGGATTAAACGAAGTATTATCAGGAAATAATGTGAGCAAAGACTTGCTTGTCACACGTTTTTGTTGCATTTATACGTTCAACTTATATAGAAGGGGTGACTATAAGTAATCATATCACAATTATTGAAGAGATTGTACATTGCAATAAATTGACGTTCGTTCTGCATCTCTTTAAAATAAATAATATAATGAAGAGGTTGTTCCAAAAGGAGAGAAAACTATGCACTATACCATAAGACAAGAAACAGAAACTGACTATCCTGAAACCGAACGAATAGTGAAGCAGGCGTTTGCCGATGAGACATACAGTGATCAAACAGAGCATGTTTTAGTACATAAAATCAGACAAACAGAAGCGTTCGTCCCAGAACTATCCTTCGTTGCGTTTAATGAAACCAATGAAATAGTTGGGCAGGTACTGTTATCCAAGATAACCATTGGAGCCTTCCATACTCCATCCTTGGCACTTGCGCCGGTATCTGTATTGCCTGCATATCAGGGACAAGGGATCGGTAGTAAGCTGATTGATACATCGTTGCAGAAGGCCGCAGAGCTTGGTTATTCCTCTGTTATTGTACTTGGCCATCCAGATTATTATCCGCGATTTGGTTTTGCGCCAGCAAGCAAGTGGGAAATAACGGCACCTTTTGCAGTAGAAGATGAAGCGTTCATGGCAGTTGAGTTAATACAGGGCGGGCTAACTAATACACAAGGTGTTGTCCAGTACAGCGTACCCTTTGATCAATAATCCAACATCACTTGGCAAAATGGATATTTAAAGACAGAATCAGTATAATATAGGGAGATTGCCATCAGCAACGATAGGTCGCTGATGGCTAAGAAAAATATCTGTAAAAGAAGGGATAACTGTGTTTGTCATCATACTTTGTTTTATAATAGGTTTGGCCTCTGCCACGGTAGGGAGTTTAGTAGGACTTGGGGGCGGAGTGATACTTGTTCCCACATTATTAATTCTGCATGTTACTACGCCGTCGTTTGACTGGGCGGATACTAGTACGATTGTCGGGATATCACTGATTATTATGATTTTCACTGCGGCATCCTCCACTTATACGTATGCCAAAAATCATCGAATCGATTATAAGAGTGGTGTATATTTTATTATTGGAAGTTTACCTGGTGGAATATTAGGAGCATGGCTTAATCAGTTTGTCGAAACAGACATGTTCTCTGTGTTTCTAGGACTTTTTATGTTGGTGATCTTCCTTGTCTTTATTTTGAAAAAAACACCGGATTCCGGTGAGCAAATGCCTCTGAAGAAAGGCAGACATAAGGTGAGGAGAGAAATCACAATTGGTTCTTCTACTTATCGTTATGGGTTTTCGCCAGTTATTGCTATGTTGATTGCCTTTGTGGTGGGGGTATTATCCGGATTTTTCGGTATTGGCGGGGGTTCTTTAATGGTGCCAGCGATGATTTTACTCTTCTATTTTCCACCACATATTGCAACGGCAACCTCGATGTTTATGATCTTAACACTTAGCACGGTCAGTTCATTAACACATATCAGCCTGGGACATATCGAGTGGATGTACGTTTGGGCATTTATTCCGGGTGCTTGGTTTGGCGGTATACTAGGGGCCAAACTGAATCAGCGTTTGTCGAGCACCTCGGTAGAATATTTGCTTCGCGCCATTCTGTTGTTGATTGGTTTGCGATTAATATGGCAAGGACTGTTTTAGAAGGGGGTTTGGCTAGATGATCGAACGTTTTCATTTTTATTATTGTAATGATTTACATAGTCATTTTGATCAGTGGCCAAATATTGTACACTATTTCAAAAAAGAGAAGGAGAAAAATGCACAGCGTGGTCAGCAGAGCTGGATCGTCGATATTGGGGATCATATTGATCGTTCTCATCCAATTGCAGAGGCTTTTCGTGGCAAGGCCAATATTCGCTTATTAAATGAAGCGGGGTTTGATTTTGCCACGTTAGGCAACAATGAAGGAATCACGCTAGAGCATGAAGATTTATTTCATTTATATGATCAAGCGGCATTTCAAGTAGCTTGTGCTAATTTGGATACATTGCAAGGACCTAATCCTTCCTGGTTAAAAGACAGTATCACATTTGAAACAAAGTATCAATTAAGGGTGACAATATTTGGTTTGACGGCTCCGTTTACTGCTTTTTATCAGCCATTAGGATGGCAAGTTACTTCACCTTATGACTATTTGGCCGAACATATCCAAGCTTTAAAAAAAGATTGTGATGTATTGATTTTCTTATCACATCTCGGATTGTCCGATGATGAAATGATTGCGGAGAAATACCCGGAGATTGATGTGATTATCGGTGGTCACACCCATCATTTGTTAAAAAACGGGAAAGAGGTTAATCAAAGCCTGTTAACGGCTGCAGGGAAATTTGGGAAGTATGTCGGTGAAGTCCATCTGGAGTGGGACCATACAGTAGGCCAATTGACGAAAAAGCAAGCCTATACAGTGGAAACAGAGTACTTGGATCGAGATCAGGCAACAGTGAATTTGGTCCAATCGATGGAACAGCAAGCAATGGAGTTACTTCAGCAGCCAGTAACCGAGCTTGCCCAGCCACTAAGGGTTGATTGGTTTGCTAATACACCGATTATTCAAGAATTGACGGATAAGTTAAGGGAATGGACAGATGCTGATATTGCCATGCTAAACGCTGGTATTTTGTTAGATGGTTTACCTGAGGGAGTAGTGACCTATGGTGATATTCATCAAATATGTCCACATCCGATTAATCCATGTACAGTACCGTTGAGAGGCATAGAAGTACTGGAAGTGATCAGAGGGGCTTGTCAATCGTCTTTACGACATTTAGAGTTAACTGGGTTTGGTTTTCGAGGAAAAATTATAGGTGAGTTTGTCTTTAGCGGAGTCAAGGTGACGCTACAAAGCGATCAAGATGGTTCAACAAGAGTACAGGATGTAGAATGGCAGGGGAAACCGCTGAAATTAAATCGCATTTACACCTTTGCTACTGCTGATATGTTTACTTTTGGAACTATGTTTCCGGAAATTGTCCGCTCCAAAAGGAAAGAATTTTTCCTTCCTGAGTTTATGCGTGACCTTTTAGCGCAAATGTTGAAACAACATAACTGAGCTTTATTGCAATGGGACTCTTTCCATACCATATCGGCAGTTACACGGTGATAAACACCAATACGCCCTTTTTTTCATAGACTAAGAGGAAAAGGGGTGTATTGGATGATGATGGAGGTTTACCCAATCACGATTGAAGGACAGACATTTACAGCGATCACGGTGAAGTTACCTTATACTAATCTTTTAGTGATTTCAAATGAGATCGGTTATGTGATGTGCGGTGCTTTAGATGTAGAATTATTAAATGAAAAATTGTCAGACCGTCCGATTGTGGCAGGTCGAGCAGTAGGTGTTAAGACTATTGCGGAACTGCAAGAAGCGGAGTTGGAAAGTGTGACTCATCATGCTAGGCAATACGGATGGCAACAAGGCATGAAAGTGCGTGAGGCATTAGTAAAGATTGGCCAAGAAAAATAGATATACGTATATAAACGACTCCCCTTATCATAAATATAAGATAGGGGGAGATTTTTTATGAAACGAAAACCAAGAGTAAGACAATGGAGAAGATCTCCAGTACATCGCATCTTCTTTCTTTCTTTCTTCTTTTTTATATTGGCACTGATTTCCAGTATACTAGTGGTCAATCAAGGGCTCAAACCAGTGCTGCTTAATATTGCAGAGTTCCGAGTGACGCAAATTGCCAATCAAGCATTAGGGATTGCCGTTAGTAAGAAGATTTCGGAGGATTTAGAGACTGCTGATTTAATTGAAGAACAAGTTGATGATCAGGGCAGGGTGGAGAGTTATGTGTTTAATACAATTGTGGAGAACCGCGTCCAGCGGAATGTACAATATCGGGTAGAGAATTTCTTGAAGCTCTTGGAGGAAGGCGAGCGGCCGGAGACCGGTGTGCCGATTGAAGTAGAGTTAGAGTTGGATGAATCTGAGCAAGCCTTGTTGGATGATATTCGTAAAAGGGGACTATTAGTCGAAATCCCCATTGGTCAGGCTTTAGGCATTCCGCTGTTAGGGAATCTAGGTCCGAAGATTCCGGTTCATATGGAGGTAATCGGAAGTGTAGCAACGGAAACCACTAGTGAGATTGTTCAAACGGGGATTAATGGAGCGATAATCGAAGTGAATGTGCATGTAGAAGTAGAAATGAGTGTCGTCATTCCCTTTGCTTCTAAACCAGTGAAACTAGAGCAGAACATCCCTGTAACAAAGGTATTTCATCCAGGTGATGTGCCGAATTACTATCATAATGGGGAAGGGTCATCTGATTTATCCATTCCCATTGATCCCAATCTTTCTCCTTAATGTTTATTGGGTGTAAAGGTGGAAAAGATATAATCTTGTTGCTCAAAAAAACTGGATGAACGCTTGAGTTAATTCCGATTCCGTTTTATTTCAGAGTGAATATGGACCATGAATAGCAGATCTCTGCTATCCATGGTCAACAAAAAAACAACTGCCTTTCTTTTTTAATATTTGACAGAATATTCAAACATTCGTTATACTTTCATGGATTAGCACTGTTATCTATTCATCATGTTTTCACTGGATCATGTGAGCTGGTGAACAGTAAATTCATCTGGCAAACAAATTAAATAGAAATGAGAAAGGAGCAAACATTATGGATAATCGTTCACAATGGGGAACCAGGATAGGCTTTTTGCTGGCGGCAATCGGTTCAGCCGTTGGTTTGGGTAACATATGGCGATTCCCCGCAACTGCATTTGAGAATGGAGGAGGTGCTTTCTTTGTACCCTATCTATTTGCCTTGCTAACGGCAGGTATTCCATTATTGATTATGGAGTATACAATCGGTCACAAGTATCGCAGTTCAGCTCCTCGTAGCTTCTCTAAAATTAGTAAAGGGATGGAATGGATAGGCTGGTGGCAGGTACTGATATCTTTTGTGATTTCGACCTATTATCCGATTATTATTACTTGGTCTGCCATGTATGCCTATTTTGCAATTGGAACCAAATGGGGAGATGATGGCGCAGCATTCTTTACCGGAGACTTTTTAAACGTAACCGATGCCGGATCGTTTGGATCGATTGTGCCGATGGTTATGATTCCGCTCCTTGTTGTATGGATCATCGTCTTCTTTATTTTAGGAAGAGGGGTAAGGAAAGGGATTGAGTGGGCCAACCGGATTTTTATCCCAACTCTGTTTATTGTCTTTCTGATTATTGTTATTCGTGCCGTTACCTTGCCTGGTGCAATAGATGGTCTTGATGCCTTTTTTAAACCAGATTGGTCTAGTATTATGGATGGCTCCGTCTGGGTAGCAGCCTATGGACAAATTTTCTTTAGTTTATCGATTGCCTTTGCGATTATGATTACTTATGCTTCTTATTTGCCGAGAAAATCAGATATTACGAATAATGCCTTTATTACCGGATTTGCCAACTCATCGTTTGAATTACTGGCCGGTATTGGTGTTTTTGCTGTGTTAGGGTTTATGGCTTTACAGTCAGGTGAAGAGGTCTCTGAAGTAGTAGACGACGGGATGGCGTTAGCCTTTATGGTCTTCCCTGAAATTATTAATCAAATGCCTGCTTCTGGATTCTTTGGTTTCTTATTCTTTGCGTCCTTGTTCTTGGCAGGTCTGTCGTCAATGATTTCGATTTCTGAAACTTATATTGCCGGTCTCCAAGAGAAATTCTCGATTACACGCGGAAAGGCACTATTATTTGGTGGCGGTTTGGCGTTCCTAGCTTCGTTACTATATGCTAACCAAGGTGGTCTTAACTTATTAGATACGGTAGATTACTTTATTAACAATTATGGCGTAGCTTTAGCTGGTTTATTTGAGGTAGTGGCGATCGCATGGTTTGCCCGTTCGTTGAAAGACTTACAGCAGCATGCCGATTCGATCTCTGATATCAAATTAGGTCTATGGTGGAGATTCTGTCTGGGTGTAATCACCCCAATTATTCTAGGTTATATGATGTTGCAAAATTTAAAAGGAGATCTAGAAGAGAACTATGCAGGGTACCCCATTGATTTCCTCTTCAATTTTGGCTGGCTTGTGGCGCTTGGAGCGATGTTAATTGGTGCTTTAATTACAATGAAGAAATGGCCGAAAAAGAATCATCAGGCTTAAAAAATACAAAGGAGGACTCATTATGTCTGCAAGTGCCATTGTGATGGCTGTGATTGGAATTGTGATTATCTGGGGCGGGTTAATTGCCAGTGTATTGCGGGCAAGAAATGCGTCGAAGGAATCATAACATAGTAAAGCTGAAACAATCCGTAAAGTGCATTTCGTGCTTTACGGATTGTTATTTTCCCAACGTTTTAAATGGGGATACGGATCAAAGGACCATTCTGTTTTGCCATTATCTTTGTACATACCATAATGAAGATGTGGCGGGAACTTTCCAGCGGTACCAGGCGGGCCGTAGCCTGTGGAACCTACCGAACCAATCGTTTGCCCGGCTTCGACGATATCTCCCATTTCCAGACCTTCCGCAAAGCCATTAAGGTGGGCAAAGTAGTGATATCTGTTATAAATATCGCGAATGCCAATACGCCAGCCACCATACTTATTCCAGCCTTTCAGTTCCACAACCCCATAGGTGGTTGCACGTACAGGGGTGCCATAGCTTGCAAAAATATCTGTTCCTTCGTGAATTCTTCGTCCGCCGAATCCTCGGGCATCGCCCCATGTGCTGCGATAACTATAATTATACCCTTTAGGAACAGGAAAGGCTGTTTCATCCAAGCTAATTGTCTGATATTGTTGAAATAACTTGGCGTAATTCATAATGGACATAACCGATAACTCTCGATGATAATAATTCCATAACGCCGTGCGAATGTCCTGAGAAGTATAACCGCTCTCTTGCAAATAAGATGCCACCGTATATAATACATCGATATCATTATCTTTATCAGCAAGCTGATCTCCATCACCATCTTGCCCGATACCGCCAAACATCTGCAGCAGCTCAGGGGTAGCAGGTTGTTGAAATGGTACAAATCCGTACCATTTTTCTTCGCTAATGTTTATATTAATTAAACCAGTTTCTTGATCATCGGCGTCACGTATGTTTGCTTCATAGCGATCAATCGCAGCTAAATAATACCATGGAATGAGGGTGACGGCTTCCATTTGTCGATAAAGTGCGATTTTTTCAGCGTCTGCATCCACATTTTCTTCTGCATATGCTATAGTAGATAGAAGAAAAAAACCTAACAAGGCAAATAGTAAGATACGTTGAATCAAAAATAATAACCTCCTTTTCTTTAGGGGTGGAACGACTTGAACCGTTTCTACATAGTGTGAGCAGTGCGATTATTTTCATGCTAGAAACATTTGTAAAAACTTTTACGAAAAAGGTGTGACATCGAATGATTGAAGTACAAGGAAAACGTTATGAAGTGATCAAAGATTATCGGTCTGCCTTTGAGGAAAAAGCCTTCAAGGAGAGATATGCCGATATATTAACGAAATATGATTTTATTGTTGGTGACTGGGGGTATCAACAGCTGCGGTTAAAGGGCTTTTATGATGACCAAAACCCAAAAGCTACCTTTGATACAAAATTTAGTACCTGTGAAGATTATTTGTACGAATATTGTAATTTTGGCTGTCGTTTTTTTATTGTTAAACAGGTGAACCATTAGAAAAGGATAAATATATGGAGGGAAGCACGTTGTATTTTGTAGACATGATGCAAATGAATGAAACGTTGGATTTTTTTGACCGAATCCTGCCGAAAGTAAAAGATTACTCGGGTGAAAGTGACTTGGACAAATATGCGTTGGAGCGTATGACACATGTGCTGATCGAGGCCTTCATTGATACGGGTAATATGATGATAGATGGGTTTATAATGCGTGATCCAGGGAGTTATCTGGATATTGTTCATATATTAGTGGATGAGCAAGTGATTAATAAGCAAGATCAAGGGGCTTATGAGGTATTTGTATCATTGCGAAAGCATGTTGTACAAGAATATAAGCAGATCGATCATGCTCGCTTAATGAGTGTTTTCATCGTTGCCTACGAACCTTTATCGCGGTTTAGCTCCAGTATACGACAATATCTGGCTAATGAAATCGGCGTAGCGAATACATTTACAAACAAGGGGTAAGGAGGATATACCATGAGAAAAATACGGCGATTATGGTTTCTGACGATGGGGACACTGAGCTTACTTAGTGGTCTGATTGGTATTATTGTACCGATTTTGCCGACTACTCCTTTTATTATACTGGCAGCCTTTTGTTTTGGAAAGGCTTCGCCAAGGTTGCATCATTGGCTGATCACTAACCGGTACTTTGGCCGTTATATCGCCGATTATCAACAAGGTAAGGGAGTGCCTGTGAAAATTAAGATTGGTGCTGTCTGCCTTGTTTGGACAAGCGTTGTGTTTTCGCTCTTTTTTATTCCTTTAAGTGCGATTAAGGTCATGATGATCGGCATAGCCATATTTGTAACCATTTTTATTTTCACCTCACCGTTGTTGAAGGAGAAACAGGATGTCTACCAAGAATCGGCAGCCAACCAGGTTCCAGCAAAAATAAGCAAGTGACTGTTAATAAGCCGTATCCACTGTGGATACGGCTTATTTAAGCTTTATTCATCGTCAATAGTGGATTCATCATGTTCTGCGCTATGTGCTAAGCGTGAGGAGGCAGAAGCAGCAATCGCTCCTACGATATCATCAAGAAAAGTATGGCAGCCATTGGCCTTATCGTTGAGCTTCTCCAATATTCCTGGCTTTTGCTTATCGATATAACCATAATTGGTAAAACCGATCGAACCATATACATTAACAATCGATAAGGCAATAACCTCATCAATTCCATATAAGCCTTCATCTGATTCAACAATTTCCTGTAGTGGAGAATGGAGTTTGCCTTGTTCTGCTAGGATATCTAGCTGGATACCGGTGATGATGGCATTCTGCACTTCTCGTTTCATTAGTACATGGTCCACATTCTTATAACATGTTTCTAAGGTTAGATTCTCTTGATATTTATTTTGTAGGTAAAAGACTAGATCAGCAATATCATCAAGCTCTACTCCCCGATCTTGCAGCATTTCTCTTGCTTTTGTTTCCAGTACACTCTTTTTTCGTTGATTTGACATCTAATCACATCCTGTATTCATCATTTTTGAGAGGAAAGACACATATAGTTTAATATATTTCTAAAAAAGGGGGAATAATCATGCATTCTGTATTCTTACACTACCCGATGCAGGTTCCCGTTAAACCAATAGCTGACCAGCCTTATATGACATATCAGGACCAATCTACCTATTATTTCGTGGTGCCAAGTGCTTATTCAGAAGAAGCCGCTTTGGAATGGTACAGCATTGCCTCTTATTATCATCAACAAGGGTTTACCAATGTAACCTGCCCCATACCTAATATACATAATCAGTTTATCACGACGGTTGGTAAAGAACAGTATGTTGTCTGTTATGCTTATCCATCCAACTTCGAGCTGGAGGAGGGGCAAATGTTGGCAGCCTTTCAGCAGATTGGGTTTCAGTACCCTTATCAACCTAAGGAGATCAATCATTATGGTCGTTGGCGGCAACTTTGGTCCAATAAGACGGATCAGTATGAGTTAGTATATAAACAACTATATCAACAACGGCCAGCGAATTCAATCTTGCGGGATACGGTAAACTTATTTCCCTATATTGTTGGTTTAGCAGAAAACGCCATCCAATACTTACATGTGGTGGAACAGGAAAGGCAATTCAGTGCCAATGATCAGCCGACCATTACCTTTGGACGTTATCAAAAGGAGATGAAGGAAGATTTTATTTATAGTCCTACCTTTATATATGATCACCCCGTTCGCGATCTTGCCGAGAAGATAAGACATTTTATGCTGGAAGAAGAAGGCCTGCGCCATGCAGATTGTGAACGTTTTTTACGTTCCTATCTCTCGCAAATACCATTGTCTGCCTTTGGCTGGAAGTTATTATATGCCAGACTGCTTTTTCCGATTCATTTATTCGATTTGGTGGATCAAATCCAACAAACGTCTCGATCCACGATATCAATGGAAGACATCATCACACAACAACATAATTACCAACAGCATTTGGCGTCCTTTTTTTATCAATTAGGGGTGGATGAAAGAGACATAAATGGTATACAATTAGATTGGCTGACCAATATATAATCAACCTGCTATTTTAGATCATTCCATCCTAATGGGCAGTTCTGTATCTCATTTATGTCAGCAATAAAGTACCAGGTAGCTTTCAGCTTCGATAAACTTCGGTGAGGCTGGATGGTGAAGGACAAGTTATAGTTAATGAATCAAATCTACTCATTCGATCAGCAGCACGAGGATTTTTTTCAATTTTAGATGAATGCACCTTGCTAAAGCAGGTATTCAGATGTATAATGTCCACTATGGAAATACAAATGTACACGTTATGCAAACAAGGGAGGCGTCTAGATGGATCAAATCAATGTTGGTTTGTGTGGCTTGGGAACAGTAGGTACTGGAGTTGTCAAGCTATTACAAAACCATGCAGAAGAAATAAAATATAAGGTAGGTTGTGAAATTAATATAGAGAAAATTCTCGTTCATGACTTGAACAAACAACGTGATGTGGTGATCCAGCAAGAATGGTTAACCGATCAGGCAGCCGAATTAATTGATAATCCCAATATCGACATTATTATCGAAGTAATGGGTGGTATTGAGGATACTAACCTTTTATTAGAAAAGGCAATTCAAAATAAAAAACATATCGTAACGGCGAATAAAGATTTAATGGCAGTACATGGTCAGAAACTGCTTCGATTAGCCAAAGAAAACAATTGTGACATCTTATATGATGCAAGTGTTGCCGGTGGTATTCCGATTATTCGTTCGTTAACAGAAGGGCTAGCATCCGATCGTATCCAAAAAATTATGGGGATCGTAAACGGCACTACAAATTATATATTGACCAAAATGACAGATGACTCATTGGCATTTGAGCCCGTTCTAAAAGAGGCCCAGTCGCTTGGGTTTGCAGAAGCGGACCCTACTTCTGATGTGGATGGGCTGGATGCTGCCCGTAAGATGACTCTCTTGGCAAATTTAGCCTTCAAAATGGAAATTGCCTTAGAGGATGTTGAAGTGACAGGGATTCGTACTATTTCTCAAGAAGATATTACGTTTGCGACGAGTTTAGGGTATACTATTAAATTAATAGGAATTGCGTCTATTACGAATGGGAAAGCAGAAGTTACGGTAGAGCCAACCTTGCTTCCGATTGATCACCCATTGGCACAGGTGAAAAATGAGTATAACGCCGTCTATGTCTATGGGGAAGCAGTAGGGGAAACGATGTTCTATGGCCCGGGTGCCGGTAGTATGCCAACCGCAACGGCTGTTGTATCCGACTTGATGGATGTGGTGAAGAATATTCAGCTTGGTACCACAGGCAACGAATACGTTATCCCACAGTATGAAAAGCAATTAAAAGCAGACAATGAAAAGTATATGCAGTATTTTATCCGCATGGAAGTCGATGATCAAGCAGGCACTTTTCAAAAATTGACAAATGTGTTTACCGATGAACAAGTAAGCTTCCAGAAGATCTTACAATTACCATCAGAAAAAGAGAAACTGGCAGAAATTGTTATGGTGACACATAAGATAAGCAAACAGCAACTACTCAATAGTAGAGAAAACTTAAAACGGTTAGACGTTGTTAATGAAATCATTAGTTGTTACCGCGTTGATGGAGAATGATACGTCATTACCGTATATTAACTAGTCTATTCCAACAGGGGTTTGAACACGAATAGACGTAAATTGTTGCAAAATTAGAGGGGAGACTTATTCATGGCTTGGCAAGGATTATTAGCAGAGTATCAATCATATTTACCAATTGAAGAGAACACACCAATGCTTACATTATTTGAGGGAAATACACCTTTGTATAAACTGGAGAAATTATCAGAAAAATTTGGAATTAATGCCTATGCAAAATTTGACGGACTAAATCCAACTGGTTCTTTTAAAGACAGAGGGATGGTTATGGCAATGGCTAAGGCCGTGGAAGATGGAGCCAAGGCCGTTATCTGTGCTTCTACCGGAAATACGTCTGCTTCAGCTGCGGCGTTTGCAGCTAGAGCGGGTCTTAAATGTATTGTCGTGATTCCAGATGGCAAGATTGCACAAGGGAAATTGGCACAGGCGGTTATGTATGGCGCCGAGATCTATTCTATTGCTGGCAACTTTGATGATGCTTTGCGTTATGTGCGTAAATTGGCGGAATCAGGCGATGTGGCGTTAGTGAACTCGGTCAATCCTTATCGAATTGAGGGCCAAAAAACGGCGGCATTTGAAGTGTGTGATGAATTAGGCAAGGCCCCTGACTATTTATTTATTCCAGTTGGAAATGCCGGCAACATTACGGCATACTGGAAAGGCTTTAAGGAATATCATGAGCAGAAGCAGACCGGCTTACCAAAGATGATGGGCTTTGAAGCGAGCGGTGCAGCTGCTATTGTCCATGATCGTGTATTTGAAAATCCAGAAACAGTGGGAACAGCTATTCGAATTGGTAATCCAGCTAGCTGGCAAGGTGCTGTTAATGCCCGTGAGGAATCCAATGGAGAAATCGATGAAATTACGGACGAGGAAATGATTGCCGCTTATAAATGGATTGCCCAGGAAGAAGGGGTATTCGCCGAACCTGCCTCTTGTGCCTCGATTGCTGGATTGTTCAAGAAGCTGGAACAAGGAAAAGTAGAAAAAGGATCGACCGTTGTATCGGTCTTGACCGGTAATGGTTTAAAAGATCCAAACACGGCAATTGACTATAGTGACGTACAACCAACGGTGTTGCCGAATGATGAAGAAGTGATAATTAATAAAATCTTAGGCAGTGTCAAGGCATGAGCTGGATGATAAAGGTTCCTTCCAGCACTTCTAACTTAGGTGCTGGTTTTGACTCGATTGGTTTGGCATTAAACTTATATTTGGAATTACATGTATCAAAAGCGGAAGAATGGCTGTTTACTCCCGTTTCGGAATCGTTAAGCGACATTCCAACCGGAAAAGATAATTTGGTTTATGAAATAGTAGAAAACGTGGCGCTTCAATATGGGAAAGCGGATCAAATTCCTGCATGTCATGTAGAGATGACGAGTAATATTCCATTAGCGCGAGGGTTGGGCAGCAGTGCGACAGCTATTATCGCTGGGATTGAACTAGCTAATATATTATTGGATTTAGATTTGACGGAAAATGATAAATTGCAGATTGCGACCGATGTGGAAGGACATCCTGACAATGTTGCGCCTTCCCTAATTGGTGGCTGTGTAGTTGGTCATTATGATGGTAAGGTAAGTTACACCAAGCTTCCAGTCAAAGGGGTTACCTTTGTCGCCATGATTCCTCCATTTGAGCTTAAAACCAAGGAAGCCCGGGCTGTACTGCCGCAGACTTTTAGTTTTAAGGAAAGTGTCCAAGCAAGCAGTGTGGCCAATTTAAGCGTGGCAGCTATCTGTAAAGGCGAATGGGAAACGCTTGGTGACATGATGGAAAAAGACCATTTTCATCAGCCATTTCGTAAATCCTTGATTCCGCATTATGATGAGCTCTATCATTACATGAAAGAAGATGCTTACGGTGTTTTCTTAAGTGGGGCAGGACCGACTATGATTGCTGTAGTCGATGATAAAAAAGCTTTTGCGACGATCCGTAAATGGCAACAGGCATACCCTGATTTTCAATGGCTGCCATTACAAGTAGAACAAAGAGGATCATCCGTAGAGCAATTCGAACAAGCCGAAATGAAAGAATAATATACGCAGCTGTTATAGAGCCTGACATAAGGTTTTATAGCAGCTTTTTTTATAGATAAGAAAACATTCTTGTTATGATAAGATGTGGAACGATTCTGACCTTGAACAAACCGAGGTGCTTAGTTTCAGGCAGTCATAAGGGATCGGGTGGAATTTGCTGAATGAATCTTATGAACTCCCCCATAATATAACCGCTTACAAATTTGATTTTGGCAGCATAGGACGGACAAAATAGCATTTTGATCTTATTGTATAGGGATGAAACACTCCATTAAAATAAAAGATAAGCAAGAACTACACAATGGAGAGGAGATTAACAAAATGTCAGAACAAACAAGCGCTTTTAGGGCAAAGATCCAGAAGTTTGGCAGTAATTTAAGCGGAATGATCATGCCTAACATTGGTGCATTTATTGCTTGGGGGATTATTACTGCTTTGTTTATCCCTGATGGCTGGACACCAAATGAAACAATGGCACAGTTGGTAGATCCAATGATCAATTATCTATTACCATTATTGATCGGTTTTACTGGCGGGCGGGTGGTATATGGTGCCCGTGGCGGTGTAGTAGGTGCTACCGCAACAATGGGTGTGATCGTCGGCGCCGATGCACCTATGTTCTTAGGTGCTATGATTATGGGGCCTCTTGCAGGTTACTTAATGAAAAAAATTGACGAACCATTCCAATCAAGGGTTCGACAAGGGTTTGAAATGCTTTACAATAATTTTTCAGCAGGAATTCTTGCCGCATTACTAGCGATGTTGGCTGTATCTGGGGTAGGGCCGATTGTATCTAATTTAACCAGTTGGCTTGCGTCAGGTGTAGAGGCTATTATTAATGCAGGACTACTGCCTATTGCAAGTATTATCGTAGAACCAGCTAAGGCGCTATTCTTAAACAATGCGATCAACCACGGTATATTAACACCGCTTGGGGCCGACCAAGCAACTCAAGCAGGGAAATCGATTCTCTTTCTAGTAGAGGCCAACCCTGGACCTGGTTTAGGTATCTTACTAGCTTTTGCTATCTTCGGTACGGGTGTGTCGAAGTCATCTGCTCCAGGGGCAGCTATTATTCAATTCTTAGGTGGTATTCATGAAATTTATTTCCCTTATATCTTAATGAAACCTACTTTGTTGATAGCTGCGATTTTCGGCGGCATGTCTGGTATATTCACCTTACAATTATTTGATGGCGGTTTAAGAGCAGCCGCTTCCCCTGGAAGTATTTTTGCTGTGTTGGCGATGACTCCTGGTGATAGTTATGTGGGAGTAATATTAAGTGTCATTATAGCAGCTTCGGTATCTTTTGTGATTGCCGCTTTTATCTTAAAAACATCGAAATCGTCAGAAGATGATTTGGCTGCGTCAACAGCGAAGATGGAAGCAATGAAAGGGAAGAAAAGCAGTGTGAGCAGTGCATTAACAGGAAATGATGAGAAACAAGCAGCACAAGTGGAAAAAGTGATTTTTGCCTGTGATGCAGGGATGGGATCGAGTGCTATGGGCGCTTCTTTGTTACGAAAGAAATTTAAGGACAATAATATTGATATCGAAGTAACGAATAAGGCAATTAATGAAATTCCAGCAGACGCCGATATTGTTATTACACAAGCAGCTTTGACAGAGCGTGCTAGAAGTAAACAGCCATCAGCGGAACATATTTCAGTAGATAACTTTTTAAACAGTCCTAAATATGATGAATTGGTGGAACGAATGAAAAATACGTAAACGATACTAATTGGAAAAGGGGGTGAATGGTCATGTATCTATCGGGGCGTGAAAGAAGTATCTTAGGATATTTGTTATCTAGTTCAAATCATAAAACCGTTAAGGAAATTGCTGAAAAGTTTCAAGTTAGTGCACGAACCATTCACCGTGAGTTAAGGAGACTTGAACATTCGTTATCACATGACAATGTCAAGCTAGTAAAAGAGGTTGGCAAAGGAATCATGGTGGAAGGTTCAGCAGAAAGTATAGCAGCGCTCAAGAATAAAGTGGCACAGATAACGGGAGTGGAATTAACAACAGAAGAAAGACAATCGATTTTACTGCACACCTTAATTCAATTAAATGAACCGGTTAAATTATATACGCTATCTCTTGAGTTAGACACAACTATTCCAATGATTACACAAGATTTAGATGAAATAGCAGATCGCATAGCCAGCTTTGGTTTGGAACTAATAAGAAAAAGGGGGTATGGCGTACAGGTAAAGGGAGAAGAGGCACAGAAACGTGCGGTACTAAGCCACCTTATTTCCAGCCATATTGATTTGTTTCAATTTATAGACCGGATTAAGGCTAAAAATAAAGAGCAATCAGAAACCACAGAAACGATTGCCGATCGCTTACTTGGTTTGATTGATCCATTAAAACTGGAGTTGATTGAACAGCAAGTGCAGCAAATGCGTCATCAATTACCTTATGATTTGGCGGACGGCGCTTATATTGGTCTAATTGTTCATTTAGCCTTAGCTGTTGAACGTTTACAAAAGGGAGATACGATTCATTTTGATGAAGCGTACCGAACAGAAATTAAAAATACACCCGAACATCAAGTAGCGACTGAGATGATTGAACGATTGGGAACCGCATTTCATATGCAAATTCCACAAGACGAAGTGGGTTATATTACCATGCACCTAAGAGGGGCAAAACTACGTGAGAACCAGGATTATTTATTAGAAGATACAAGCCTTAACTTGGCATGGAAGGCAAGGGAACTTATCGAATTTGTGAATGAACACATGCAAACCCAGATTGAAGGGAATACCCAGTTTTTAAATGATTTAACGACCCACCTAAAACCTGCAATTTACCGAATTAAACAGCAGATGAATATTAATAATCCCATGCTAGCGGATATTAAACGTGATTATTTGGAATTGTATACCGTCCTGAAAGAAGGGCTGGTCACGATATTTCCAGAACTTCAGGTGCCTGATGAAGAAATTGGATATTTAGTGCTCCATTTTGCAGCTATCCTTTTACAAACAGAGGAACGACGCCATTTGCGAGTACTGGTTATTTGTTCAACTGGGATTGGTACTTCTAATATGCTTGCGAGTAAATTAAAAATAAGATTTCCTGAAATCGACAGGGCAGACCATCGATCGTTTTTTGAACTAGATCGTTCCACTGCAGAAGGCTATGATTTGGTAATATCGACCATGCCATTGGAGACAGTTGACTTAGATTATGTACTTATCTCGCCTATGTTGTCAGAAGAAGAAGTGGTAAAAGTGAAACAGCAAATTGACAAGCTTTCACTGAGAACTTCTCGTCACAGGCACAAGCTTAAAGCAGAGAATGGATCGGCATTTATTGATAATCTGCAATCGATGCAGCGCTATGCCGAGACAATTCTGGAGATTTTGCATGGTTTTACTATTTATTCGATCCCGGGTCACGATTACTTTTTGCAGGAAGTGTGTTTGATAACAGAGACAATCGGTTTGGTAACGGATAAGCAAGTATTATTCGACAAGTTAAAAGAGAGAGAAAGACATGGCGGTTTAGGGATTCCAAATTCAGATATTGCCTTGTTTCATACGAGATCAGAGATAATTCAACGTCCAAGCTTTCTCATTTTTAGCTTACCTTATTCTGTTAATGTGCAAGCCATGGATGGTTCTTACCTAGCAATTAATCGTATCCTGTTAATGCTTGCCCCAACCTCTGCACATCAAGAAGCGCTAGACATTTTAAGCCAAATTAGTGGGTTGCTTATACAGGGTCAAGATACATTGCAGCTCTTTGCAAATGGTAGTGAAACGAAAATTTATCAGTATTTAAGCAGAAAATTTCAATTATTCATGAATGAAAAATCTGATATATAAGGGAGTGCCAACAATGACAAAACAAATGTTAACTGAAAACAATATTGAATTACATCAAAGTTTTGAGACAAAGGAACAAGCCGTTCGACAAGTAGGACAGATTCTCTTAGATAATGGCTATATTAAGGAAACTTATATTAATAAAATGTTAGAGCGTGAGGCTCTAGTCTCTACGTACATGGGGAACTATTTGGCAATACCGCATGGTACAGAAGATGCCAAAACAGAAGTGATAGAAACAGGATTGTCTGTCGTAACGGTGCCTGATGGTATTGACTTTGGTGATGGCAATGAAGTAAGGGTGCTGATCGGGATTGCCAGTCAAAAAGATGAGCATCTGGAGATATTGTCACAGATTGCTATTATCTGCTCAGAAGTAGAGAATGTGGAAAAGCTGGTGAATGCCTCAAAAGCAGCAGAAGTGATCGACTTATTACAAGAGGTGAATTAATATGAATGCTGTCCATTTTGGTGCAGGAAATATTGGAAGAGGCTTTATTGGATTGTTATTAGAGCAAGCTGGCTATCATATCACCTTTATCGATGTTAATCAACAACTGATTGAGGAAATAAATAAACGACAATCGTATAATGTACACTTTGCAGATGACACTAGTGAATCGCAGACGGTGCGACAGATATCCGCTGTTAACAGCAAGGAAGATCCTTTATTAGTTACACAAGCTATCGAAGAAGCAGCTATTATTACGACAGCAGTTGGTGCATCTGTATTACCGATGATTGCAAAGACGATCGCAGAAGGACTACAGCAACGCATCCATACAAATAAAACACCCTTGTCGATTATTGCCTGTGAAAATATGATTGGTGGCAGTTCCAAGCTCAAAGAAATGGTTTATCAGGAGATTACACAGGACGAAAAAGCAACATTTGATCGTTTATATCATTTCCCAGATGCTGCTGTCGATCGAATTGTGCCCAATCAGACAAATGATCATATATTGGATGTCACCGTTGAACCCTATTATGAATGGGTCGTGGATCGATCTGCAATAAAAGGGCCGGTGCCAAGGATAGAGGCGATTCACTATGTGGAAGATTTAGGGCCATATATCGAACGAAAATTATTTACCGTTAACACTGGGCATGCCGTGATTGCCTATGTGGGATACAGTAAGGGTTATACCACGATAATGGAGGCATTAAAAGACCGATCGATTCTGCAGACGGTACGAGGTGCTTTAGAGGAATCGGGGCAAGCATTGACGGAAATCTATGGTTTTGATCATCATCAGCACCAAGCTTATATGGAAAAGATAATCGAACGTTTTCAAAATCCATACCTTTCCGATGCTATCATTCGAGTGGCAAGAGGGCCGATTCGGAAGCTTGGTCCAAACGATCGTTTGGTAAAACCTGCGCTCATGTATTTAGACACTACAGGCAAACTTCCTTATCACTTGGTTACGGCCATCGCTGCTTCTCTAACTTTTTATAACGAAGCAGATGAAGAGGCTGTGCACTTGCAGGATATGATAAAAAAGCAGGGTGTAGTTGCCACCTTTGCAGAAATGAGTAAGCTATCTTTAACACACCCACTAACTGAGGCAGTGATGGAACAATACCAGTAATGTGAAAAGGTGACCCAGTTATCAGGGTCACCTTTCTTAAAATACTTGTTCTATTTCCGTTACACCAGGCACTTCAGCCATTAACGCCCGCTCAATCCCTGCTTTTAAGGTGATGGTTGAGCTAGGGCAATTACCGCATGCCCCCATTAGTCGTAAGCGTACAATACCATCTTCCACATCGACCAATTCCACATCACCGCCATCACGTAAAAGGAACGGACGCAATTTATTTAAAATTTCCTGTACTTGTTCCGTTTGTTGCTCCATCTCTTAAGGCCCCTTTCTGTTCTTGAAAGCTTTATTCGATAGTGATATGATTTCCGTAAAACCATAATCACGCCATTGATAATCATTCTCCCTTTTATTTTAGCGTTTATTATTTTATTTGTAAACGAAAGTGTGTTAAAAATAAGAGAAAAGCAAAGGCGTATCTAATGGATATAAAGGTGTGATAAGATTATGATTACGATAAAAATAGGATTTTGTGTCAAGAATTTGGCGAAAGGGACCGAGCAGGTACGCCAAAAATTATTAAAAGATCCGGATATGGATGTAGTCGAATATGGTTGCACAAGCTATTGTGGTATTTGCCGACGGTACCATGTAGCGATTGTAAACAGCCACCCGATCAAAGCGGATACACCAGAAGAACTGCTTGACCGTATTTATGACTATATTGACAATGAATTAGTCGATCAATTTTAAGAAGGGAAAGAACAGGAATGAATATACCATTCACTAAAATGCATGGACTTGGAAATAGTTATATTTTTATAAATATGTTTGAGGTTACTTTAGCAGAAGGCATATTGGCTGATCTTGCCATTGCGGCTGCCAATAAAAATACAGGGATTGGTTCGGACGGACTTATTCTGATTCATCCGACAGAGCAGGCAGATGTGGGGATGCGGATTTTTAATAAAGATGGCTCTGAAGGAAAGAACTGTGGTAATGGGTTACGTTGTGTGGCCAAATATTCGTATGAGAACAAGCTCGTTGCTAACAAACAGTTTACGATTGAAACGAAGGCGGGCAATGTGACGGCGGAAGTGCACGGTGATCGGGAATTGATCTCGGAGGTCACGGTTGATATGGGTGAACCTATTTTGCAGCGATCGGCCATTCCAATGACAGGAGAAGACACAGCGTCGGTTGTAGCAGAACGTTTTGAAATAGATGAAAGTAAATGGGAGTTTACCGCTGTATCGATGGGGAATCCACATGGCGTGTTTTTTGTGGGGGATATTGAAGAAGCTCCTTTAACCACCTTAGGACCAAAAGTGGAAACAGATCCACGTTTTCCAGAAGGAGTAAATGTGGAATTTATTGAACAAGTAAACGAAGAAGAACTCCATTTCCGTGTATGGGAAAGAGGGTCTGGTGTGACGCAAGCCTGCGGTACAGGAGCATGCGCGGCTGTTGTCGCAGCTGTTTTAAATGACAAAGTGAGCAAAAATAAAGAAATAACCGTGCATTTAGCAGGAGGCGACCTATTTATTACTTGGGCGGAGAGTGGTCATGTCTGGATGCGTGGTGCAGCCGAAACAACCGTTGAAGGAAGTTTTCTTTGGCATAAAAAACAAAAAAATTGAATTCATCGCTAGCTGTTTGTATACTTAATTACAGAAACGTTTGTTAACTAAATGGGAAAGGAGTTTTCCAATGATTTTAAATATTACTGATGATGCAAGATTACAGATAAAAGAGATGATGAAAGAAGAGGATGCCGACCGTGTTCGTCTGCGTTTTGGTGTGAAAGGCGGTGGCTGTAGTGGTCTTTCCTATTCACTGGGATTTGATTATGATGTAAATGAAGAATTAGATCACACAGAGACGTCGAATGGTATCCCGATCATCATCCAAAAATTCGATATTGATGTGATCGAAGGCACTAAAATAGATTATAAACAAAACATGATGGGCGGCGGCTTTACCATTGATAACCCGAACGCGATTGTGTCCTGTGGCTGTGGCTCTTCTTTTAAGGCAAAAGCACGAGAAGGAACACCGGAGAATTGTTAAAAAAATAATGCTTTTTAAGCGATCCGCAACCCTTACCCACACTCTCTAGTAGTGAGGGTTTACAACCTCTTTGGTAGATAATGTTAAAATGCCAAAGGGGTTTTTTGTAGAAAAAAGCATATAATTATTGATAGGAAGTCGTGTGCCAGCTGAAGAGGGTGAACCAACTGTAAAATGTAAAGAAAATGAAAAGTAAGTTGGCTAATCAACTAGAATCAGTAGGATCTATGACAGAAGATGAAAAAGGCAGATTCCTTATTTAGAAGGCGACATATGATGAAAGGTTATTTATGAAAACAGGCGAAGGGCCCTATGACTTTACAAATCCTTCGCCTTTTTCTGGTTACGCGACCATCTTAAAACATGCTTGTTGAGTGTTTCGGCTGAATTCTAGCCTTTGGATCCATGTAGGATTTGGCATTATTAACAGCCGTTGGTCCCTCACCAAAGCCAGAAGCAATCAAGTTTACTTTACCTGGATAGGTACAAATATCACCAGCTGCATATATACCAGGAATGTTGGTTTCCATTTTTGAATTGACGACAATGCTGTTTTTATCAATTTCCAGTCCCCAATTCTTAATCGGACCAAGTGATGAGATAAATCCATAGTTAACAAGAACATGGTCAATATCCAAAATGATTTCTTTATCCCCTTTGACTTCTTTTAAACGAACTTGCTCAATCAAATGATCCCCGATTAAACTCTCAGGAACATAAGGTGTAAGTAAATTAACTCGAGAATTCATCAGGTTTTCGACACTCGCTTCATGAGCTCGGAAGGTATCACGACGGTGTACTAAGGATACTTCTTTGGCAATCGGCTCTAGCATAAGGGCCCAATCGACCGCAGAGTCTCCACCACCAAACAAGACGACACGCTGATCTCTAAACTTGTCCATATTATCGACGAAATAATGGAGATTGCCCTCTTCATGAGCTTCGGCATTATCTATCGTTAACTTTCTTGGCTGAAAAGCACCGTTACCACCTGTGATAATGATCACCTTTGTATAATGCTCTTCTGTGGGTGTTACAATGCGGAAAGTCTCGTCATCTAAACGTTCTACTTGTTCAACAGATTGATTTAAGACAATTTCCGGCTCGAATAAATCGGTTTGTTCCTTTAGGTTATCGACTAATTCTTGTGCACGGACCTTTGGAAAGCCTGCGACATCATAAATATATTTTTCAGGATACAAGGCACTTAACTGTCCACCGATTTGTGGTAGACTTTCAATGATTTTGACAGAAGACTGTCGTAATCCACCATAAAAAGCAGTAAACAAGCCGACAGGACCAGCGCCTATCACCGTTATATCATAAACTTCTTTTGACATTTCTTGATTTCCCCCTTAATGCAACGCTCAACGATTTTTATTTTAACATAATTTCATATAAAGTGTCATACTTTATTACTTGCTAATTGAGAATTTTTATCACAATGCTAATCGTCCATAAATCCTCATTTCAAGATGCCAAAACCAAAGAAGCTAAGTAGGGAAGGTGGAAGTAGACAAAGTTCGCTGTACTAGCGCTTCCTGCGCGTTGAAAATTTCCATATAGGATAGTTTCACTTTATCATGATAAAAATTATTAGTACTAAATCATCATCAAGGGTTGAAAAATGTTGAAAAAAAGTCTAACATATTAAAAGGGATGAATTCTTCTCGTTGATTTGTTAGAGCATTTTACGTGAAGAATATCACGAGCTATTATAGAAAATATTTAATAATGGATGTGAAGAAGATGGGTCAACCAAAAATTGTTGTTTTAGGTGCGGGGTATGGTGGTTTAACAACCGTTACAAAGTTACAAAAAAAGCTAGGGGTAAATGACGCGCAAATTACCCTTGTCAACAAGAATGACTATCACTATGAGTCAACGTGGCTGCACGAAGTATCTGCTGGTACAATTGCGCCGGATAAGGGGCGTTTTAAAATTACGGACGTGATTAATTCAGCGACGGTTAATTTTGTGCAGGATACCGTAACAGCTATCAAACCTGATGAGAAAAAGGTGGAGTTAGAAGATGGTGAATTGGATTATGATTACCTAGTTGTTGCGTTAGGTTTTGAGGCCGCTACTTTCGGTATTCCTGGATTATTGGAGAATGCCTTAACGATTGGCAGCATTAACAAGGCTAGATTAATTCGTGAGCATATCGAATACCAATTTGCCCAGTACAATAATGAAGCAGAAGCAAAACAGGAACGCTTAAACATTGTTGTAGGTGGAGGTGGATTCACTGGTATTGAATTTGTCGGTGAAGTAGCCAACCAAATTCCGAAATGGTGTGAAGAATTCGACATTGATCGTAGTAAAGTGCGTTTAATTGTAGTAGAAGCAATGGATACGATTATGCCTGGATTTGACCCTGCATTAATTGAATATGCAATGAACTCACTAGAAGGACGTGGAGTAGAATTCAAGCTTGGTGCGTTCTTAAAAGAAGTACGAGCGGATGGCATTACGATTGAGCAAAATGGCGAGAAAGAAGATATTCCAACGATGACAACCGTATGGGCAGCAGGTGTACGAGCTAATCATTTAGTAGAAGAGTCGGTCTTAGAGGATAATCGTGGTAAGGTGGAAGTATCTGCTGAATTACGTGCACCGTCTCATCCAGAGGTCTTTGTTGTTGGAGACTGTGCCTTAATATGGAATAAAGAAATTGATCGCCCATATCCACCAACTGCACAGATCGCTATGCAACAAGCAGAAACTTGTGCACATAATCTTATTACCTTAGTAAAAGGTGATGGAGAATTACATGGATTTGAATTTAACGATCGCGGAACGGTTTGTTCATTAGGTGAAAATGATGCGATGGGTTCCATTTTTGGCGGTAAGAAGATCTATGGCTGGACAGCCACCGTCATGAAGAAAGTCATCGATAATCGTGCCCTACTGAAAACAGGCGGCATCGGTCTGATGTTGAAAAAAGGTAAATTCAATATTTTCACTTCTAAATAAGAACAATCGAGCAAAGCAGAGGAGAGGATACCCTCTGCTTTTGCTCTTCCATCTGAAAGGAATCAAGACATGAAAAAAGTGATATTTAGTGTGGAAGTTGTTGATTTATCTTGTGATGAGGAAGAATGTCCATTATTTAAGTTACAATCGTATGAACAGGATTGCACTCTGACCTGTCTCATTATACAATGTTAGCAGAGGTTGTTAGAAGTGAAAGAAATGTGTGATCAAAGAGGAGCAGACAGATGATACAACTTTTTATTTCCGTGCTTTTGTTTTTTGTGTTATTTTTCGGTATCAGTTTTATTCTTAATATGATTTTAAGGCAGACTTGGCTGATGGCCTTTGTATTCCCGATTATTGTCGTTTTGATTGTGGATACGTTCTCCTTTTTTACTTATTTTACAGATCCAGGATTTGCCTTTACCACATTAGGTAGAGAATTTGCAGCATTAGGTGTTCAGGATATCGTTATTTTATCGTCAGGATTTATTGGAACCATTGTAGCAGGCTTTGTGATCAGATTCTTACGTAAGAATGGTTATCAAATGTTTTAATGTAGTAGAAAAGGTATATTTAATAACAGGAAGGAAAAGATGACATCTAAAAAGGTGTGATCTTTTATGTTTTTAAAGAAAGTGTCAAAAAGCGGATTGCTCATCATGTTATGGTTTTGGGCACTTATTGCAAGTTTCACGATGATTACCAATTTATCTGCCTTCGAGGTATTAAATGGTTTTCAAGAAACAGCTCAGCCGTCTGTTAAACAAACGGCATTACATACATCGGACATGGCTTCTCCACAAGAAACAATAGAAAACAAGCGACGCGCTGGGCAAACACAAAAAGAAAAGGAGTCGGAACACCTCCTTTTCTTTAGAACAACGGATATAACAAGAATGCCAAAATAATACCTGTTAAACCACCGAAAAATACTTCAATAGGTTGATGGCCTAATAATTCTTTTAATTCTTTTTGTTTTTGATATTCTCCTTTTTGTGCCCAACCTTTTGCTTCAGATAAGAAACGGTTAAAATCCTTGACTAGCATATTTAGTAAAATAGCTTGTTCACCAGCTTGCCTACGAATACCGGTGGCATCAAACATGATGATAACAGCTAGTACACATGAAACGGCAAACAGGCCTGAGGAAACACCGTGTTCGATCCCTATACCGGTTGTTACAGCAGTAACTGCTGCCGAATGACTGCTGGGCATGCCTCCCGTACTGAAGGCTAGGCCTGGTTTAAATTCCTTTGTAGCAACAAAATGAAGGGGGACTTTCACTGTTTGTGCAAAGATTATCCCAATTAAAGCCGCCCAAAGTGGATAATTCGTGAAAATTTCCAAAACATAACATCCTCTCTATCTCTAAAAAAACGCTCCAATGATTAGCGATTATAAACAGGTATCGCTAGTTTTCTAAACCCCTCATTTCACGTTGCCTCATTCATAAATTGAGCTGGTCGTTGCTTGCAGAGACCATTTACTTATTTAATAGCTGCTTCTAATGACACCTCAATCATGTCGTTAAAGGTTGTTTGTCGTTCTTCGGCTGTTGTTTCTTCACCTGTAATAATGTGGTCCGATACGGTTAGGACAGAGAGTGCCTGTCGATTAAATTTAGCTGCTAAGGTATACAAGGCAGTGGTTTCCATTTCGATCGCCAGCACATTATATTGATCCAATAGAGCGAGCATTTCTTTCATATTATCACGATAAAAACTATCACTTGTAAACACATTCCCGACTCTTAAGGCAAGCCCTTTATCTGTGCCCGTATCATATGCCTTTTTCAGCAAATCAAAAGAAGCGGTCGGCGCATAATCAATACCGCCGAAAACCATGCGATTCATTTGCGAATCGGTAGAAGAGGTGCTTGCTAGAATAACATCCCGAACCTTGACATCTTTTTGAATTGCCCCACAGCTTCCGACCCGAATCAAGTTTTTGACATCATAGCTTTGGATTAATTCATTGACATAGATGGAGATAGACGGAACGCCCATCCCTGTTCCTTGTACAGAGATTTTTTGGCCTTTATAGGTACCAGTGTAACCATACATGCCGCGAACTTCATTGTAGCAGTTTACATTCTCCAGGAATTTTTCTGCAATATATTTTGCACGAAGCGGATCGCCAGGCAGTAAAATAGTATCAGCAATTTCTCCTTGTTTTGCTCCAATATGTACACTCATTGGGATAGAACCTCCTTCATAATGGTTATTGTAGGGATAGAAACACGAGTAACGGTAACTTCCATAAATAAAAATTATCACAAAGTCCCGATAATTACAAACAGAAGCGTAAGAGATGTGAAAGATATGGAATTTGTACCAATAAAGAAGGTGATTTTGTTTCTAATTTTCTCATTATCGTATATAATGGGAGTAGTAAGCTTTTTTATATTAACAAAAGGGAGTTTGCTTTCTTGTGAGCTGATTCATCTTTTGGAAAGAAAGCGCTATCATTAAGTATACTGGAGGAGGAAGTGCAATATGAAGGAGCAATCGTTTCATATCGAAAGCGACACTGGAATTCACGCAAGGCCAGCTACATTACTTGTGAATAAAGCTGGTCAATATGAATCACACATTGAATTACATTATAATGGAAAAACAGTTAACTTAAAATCAATCATGGGGGTTATGTCACTAGGTGTACCACAAGGTGCCGATGTGAGAATTACCGTCGATGGTAATGATGAAGAACATGCCATGGAAGGGATCGCAGCAACCATTGCAGAACAGTTTGACAAATAGAACAGGGGCTGATCCAAGCCCTTGTTTTTTTGTAAGTAAAGCATGTAATCCAATCCTTGGTATAATAGGATTTGTTTCATTGATTGGATAGGTGCTCTTGATCCATTTACACGAATGGATCAAACAAGGTATTATCAGAAAATTATGCGAGCAAAGACTTGCTTATCACACGTTTTTTCTTATTTGAAAGTATAAATCCTTGATATCATAAGATTTGAAACTATTTTGACCTTGATCGCTCTGGTTATCTTGTTCAACGTCATTTTTCTAAGGTATCCTTTGTCGATATGTGATACAATGAATGGTATAATGCTTGTTTACAAAGGAACGTGATAACTATGATGGAATTTCTCTATTTTCCCGAGGATAAAAGTTTGTATATACCTGCTGTCATCACCTTGATCATTTTTGTGACAGGAGCAATAGTGACCATGTCACTGATCAAGAAAGCGGCAAAAAAAGAACAGCAGAAATTTGAGCAAGAGTATCAAGATATGGATCGGCATGATTAGAATCGCTTCGGTCCGTCCATAATAAAGGATGGATAATGAAGAAGAGAGGCGAATAATGATGCGAATCAGGCTGATTATGTTTGTGATAATGATCGTATTGCTAACAGCGTGCCAAGAAAATGAACGTTCACCACTAGAAGTTCGCTTATATAATGCAGATAAGGACGCGGTAGGAACGGCCAGATTTAATGAGTTAGAAGATAATGTAGCAGTACAAATAAAGGTAGAGGGACTGGAACCAGGTTTGCATGGTGTTCATATTCATGAATATGCCAAATGTGAAGGGCCAGATTTCGAAAGTGCGGGCAATCATTTTAATCCGGAAGGGAAGGAGCACGGGTTGATGAATCCAGATGGTGCCCACTTAGGTGATATGCCTAACCTTGAAGCAGGGCAGGATGGCACTGCGGATGTAGAATTCGATTTACCTGGAGCGACATTAATGGATGGAAATAACTCTCTGCTAAGGGAGGATGGTACATCGATTATTATCCATGCTGATCAAGATGACGGTGTTTCCCAGCCTGGAGGTAACTCAGGAGCACGTATTGTCTGTGGAGAAATCACCTTGAAAAATCAGCCGGAGGAAGAGGCCACGGATCCAACTGAGACGAATAATAAAGAGGAGTGAGGGAATTCCCTCACTCCTCTTTATTTTCGTGCTTCCAGTGCATAGATAATACGCGATGTTCCTTCTTGTACAACGGAAAGCGGACAAGCTACATTCATACGCATAAAGCCATTGCCTTCTTCTCCGAAAGAAGCGCCATCATTGAGTCCAACTTTCGCCTCTTTCTGCAAGAAATCCTTTAATTGATCTTGATCCAGTTGTAATGATCGAAAATCAAACCAGATCAGATAGGTTCCCTCAGGCTGAAAAACGTTCACATCGGATCGTTCCTGAAATACCTCTATTACGTGATCAATATTGGTTTGCAGCTGCACAAGTAGTTGATCAAGCCATTCGCTACCGTTAGTATAGGCGGCATCAAGTGCAGTTACCCCCATGGTATTGATATGGTTGGCCCCTTGTTTATGGAACATCTTCTCTAATTCCGTCCTTTTTTGTTTATCTGAGACAATCACAAACGAAGCTTGAAGTCCTGCTAGATTAAAGGTTTTTGTCGGGGACATACAGGTGATAATATTGCCCTGCATATCATTATCCACTGTAGCCGTCGGAATATGCTTGTTTGGGGAAAAGACAAGATCAGCATGTATTTCATCGGAAAAAATCATGACATGGTATTGTTTACACAAGTTTACCATCTTTGTTAATTCCTCTTTAGTCCAAACCCGTCCTACCGGATTATGCGGGTTACATAAGATGAAGGCCTTAACTCCTTGTTTTAATTGCTTTTCAAAATCGTCAAAATCGATTTCATAGTGTTGATTATTTAAACGTAATTGATTTTTGACAAGTGTTCGTTCGTGTTTCTCCACTATGTCATAAAAAGGAGGATAAACCGGTGTTTGGATTAGTACCTTATCACCCTTCTCTGTAAAAGTTTGCATGGCCATCTGTAAGGTGGTAATGACACCAGGGCTGTACATGATATCTTGTTTTTTAATCTGCCAATCATGACGTTCTGCCAGCCAGTTACTTACGGTTTGATCTAATGCCGAGTCGGTAATTGTATAACCGAATACACCGTGTTGTGCTCGTTTAACTAAGGCATCTTTTACTGCTGGCGGAACTTCGAAGTCCATATCGGCTACCCACATGGGCAGCACGTCGTCTGCGCCATATAATGTCTTTATCAAATCCCATTTTGCGGCTCGTGTATTTCGTCTTTCAATTTTGTTTTCAAACGAAAAAGTCATTTCATCCTGCACTCCTAACTTGTATAAATCCTATACATTATTCCATCATATCACTTGTCGAGGAAAAAGTCTTTCGATGCAATGCGGCATCTAGGTGATAATATGCAAAAAAAAGAGCAAAGCGGAAAAACGCTTTGCCATCTAAGGGGAATACGAGAAAGTCTTACACATTAATACTATGCCCGATTTTCATAAATGCTAAACCTACTTATACGCATTTTTTGGCAGAATATTTCATTTGCTATGTTCGTGTGCTTAAGCCGGCCACACGAATAAATGGATAATCGTTAGAGTAACAGCCCCGAGAATATAGAACAAAACAAGGAGGGGCATTACCCAGCGTAGCCAAACGGTCCATGGTATTTTTGCGATGGCCAGAGAAGCCATTAGTACACCGGCAGTTGGTGTGATTGCGTTCGAGATACCGTCGCCAAACTGGAACGCCATGACGGCCGTTTGACGATTCACACCTGTAAGATCCGATAATGGTGTCACAAGCGGCATTGTCAGGGCAGCTTGACCACTTCCAGATGGGACGAAAAAGTTAATAAAGCTCTGCATCAGATAGATCCCCATGGCTGAAAACGTGGTAGGAAGCTGACTAACCAGGTTGGAGGCGGTGAATAAGATCGTGTCAATTGTCTTGCTTTCTTCGAGTACAACGAGGATCCCGAAGGCAAAACCAACCACTAATGCTCCGACTATCAGGTCTTTACAGCCATTAATAAACGCTTCGGCAATTTGATTGACACGTAAGCGACCGATAAATCCAGCGAATACGCCCATCACTAAGAAGAGAGAGGCGATCTCCATGATATACCAATGAAAGTAGATAACGCCAAGGGCTAACATGATGATAGAAGCAATTAATAATCCAATAATGATCCATTGTCTCGTTGTTAGCCTTGTTTCGTGCTCTGGGAATGTTTCCGTGATCGTTCGCTGCTGATCGATTTTATACATTGAGCTTTTTTCAGGATTTTTTTTGATCTTTTTTGCATAAAGCATGACAAAAATAATACTAATAGAAACAAAAATGATCCATATGATAAAGCGTACTCCCATACCTGAGAATTGTGGTAGTTCTGCAATTCCTTGAGCTACACCAATTGTAAATGGGTTCATAAAGGAAGCGGTAAAACCTATGCAGGATCCGATAATCACCATTCCTGCACCGACCAAAGAATCAAAACCTAGTTTCAGCGCCAGTGGAACCAAGATCATGATAAACGGTATGGTTTCTTCTGACATGCCAAAAGTTCCGCCGCCCAGAGCGAACAATAGCATGACAATGGGGATCAGATAAACTTCTTTGCTGGCTAATTTGGTTGCTACACTGGCAAATCCTGTTTCGATGGCTTGGGTAGCACTCAAAATACCAAATGCCCCGCCCACAATAAAAATAAAGAAGATAATCTCGGCACCTTGAACCATTCCTTTATGAACGGCCTCAAAAATGCCAAAAAATCCGGTCGGGTTGGAGCTGACTGCTTGATACGTTCCATCAATCACAACCGTTCTTCCTTGTTCATTCATTTCACGTTCAAATTCTCCCGCAGGTATGATATAGGTTAATAAGGACGTTAGAATAATAAGTCCAAATAATAGGACAAATACATGGGGGAATGTAAATTTCTTTTTAATTTTGTTTTCAGTAGATGGTGCATGGCCATCACTCATTTTCTTACTCCTCCTTGGGTGGTTCACTATTGCATTTTTTCGAAAAGAAACAGGTAGTTTACCCTTTCAAACATAAACTACCTGTTACGATGGGTGTATACCTTATGATTGGCGGTTAAACGCCTCTTTAATCGCATGTAGTAAATCTTTATTGGCGATAATATCGTAACCAGTGTGAGCTAAGGAAAGTACTGCGTCATGAATTGCTGCTTCGCCATCAGGAGTCATCGTTTTATCAGCGAACTCCTTGGTGTGAAACACAAGCCCGGGTTCATTCAGGCCGACAAAAGGGTGGATCGCAGGTACTACCTTGCTGACATTTCCCATATCCGCTGATCCCGTTGCTGGTACTGCAGGGTAGACAGGATTGGCGCTGTATGTCTTTAGATGTTTGGTAAACGCAGCGGACAGGGGTTGGTTAGTTACCATATTATCATAGCTTAATTCATAATTTGATATCGTCAAATCAGCTCCTGTCATTGAAGAGGCACCTTCCGCAATACGTTTTACCTTGGTAACAACGTCATCTAATACCTCCCGCTGATTGGCACGAATATAAAATTGTGCCACGGCTTCTGCCGGAACGATTCCAGCAGCTTCACCGCCTTTGGTAATAATACCATGCATTTTTACATCGGAAGGGACATGTTGTCGCAATGCATTGATGCCATTAAATAATTGAATGACGGCATCTAATGCATTAATCCCTTGTTCGGGTGCCGCTGCTGCATGGGCTGCTTGTCCTTGATAGGCGAACTGAAGAGCATCCATCGCCAACATTGGTCCACTTTCAGAAGAAATATCTGCCCCGTGCACCATCATTGCTACATCAATATCATCGAACGTGCCTTGTTCACTCATCGGCACCTTAGCACCATTGGTTTCCTCCGCTGGTGTACCAAGCACCACTACTTTTCCGCCAATTTCTTCAATCTGTTTACGGAGCATAACGCCAGCTCCAACCGCGAAAGTGGCAATTAAATTATGGCCACAGCCATGTCCGATGCTTGGTAAGGCATCGTATTCTGCTAGATAGGCAATGGTTGGTCCAGGTTTATCACTGGAGAATTCTGCTCGAAAAGCCGTTGGTCGTTGCACAATCCCGGTTTCTACATCAAAATCATAGGAACGTAGATAATCAACTAGCAATTTCATTGATTGGTATTCTTGATCCCCTAATTCGGGGTTTTCAAATAGTTGTTTGCGAATTTGGAATAACTCATCTTGGATGTCTTCAAAGTCTTTCTTTAGTGTCATGTTGCGCCTCCTAAAAAGATTCAATCGTTTTGCATTATATCATAAGGAAGTCTGCCTAGAAAAGAAGAATATCCTCACTGGTTTTACCTGGTAATACTTCCAGCAACTCAGCCTAAGTTTCTGCTTTTTTGAATGTGTCAGTGCTTGGGATTAGGCATTTTATGTATAGTATGTTAACATTATTCGTTGTTTAAAAAAAGAAGAAGCGGCTATAAATAGAAGAGAGGGGTGTAAATGGTGACCGTTAAATATCAAGTCGGAGATATAGTAGAAGGTATAGTGACAGGCGTACAGCCATATGGAGCCTTTGTTTCTATCGATCAGGACACACAGGGATTGATCCATATATCTGAAGTAACGAATGGTTTTGTCAAAGATATTCATGCATATATACAAGAGGGCGAAACCATTAAAGTAAAAATAATTGAAATGGACAATAAGGAGAATAAATTGGCGCTATCGATTCGAGCGATTGAGGATCAATTAAAAAAAGAAAGTGTGATTGCAGATAAAGAAGGCGAACATGGCTTTCATACTTTAAAGGACAAGCTGCAAGAATGGATTAAACAATCAGAATAAGCAACATCAACCCACCTGACTGTTAACAGGTGGGTTGATGGAGATTAAGCCGTTTGCCGTTGTTCATTTTTAAATAGAAAGGCAATACTTGCTAATCCTGCGATTCCGACAATCGTGTAAATAATCCGCGAAATCATCCCAGCTTGACTTCCGCCTCCAAACAGAGACGCTACTAAATCGTATTGAAATAGACCAATTAATCCCCAGTTAATCGCACCGACAATAATAAGAATTAAGGCTAATTTTTTCATGATGGTCCTCCTTTCTTTATTTTTCAAAGTGTAAGCCGTAAGACTTCCATCAATAAACATTTCAGTTCTAAGTGGAAGCATGAACGGCTTGATTAGTTTGATAAACATGCAGTGGGTTTTCCCATTATGCGCTGTTATTGTATGGATATGCAGAAAAATTATACAACATTTCTGTTAATTGCTGATAAAAACAGTCATAATGATAAAAAAATTGTCATTATCCTAGTAGATAGCTTGATTTAACGAACAGGATTCGGTACATTAAAGGGAGACGATAAAATATTGGAGGGTTATATATCATGACACATATTCGTTTTGATTATGAAAAAGCACTTAGCTTTTTCGGGGAACATGAATTAACGTATTTAAAAGAACCTGTAAAATTGGCACATGAAATGGTACATAATAAAACGGGTGCAGGCAACGATTTCTTGGGTTGGGTAGACTTGCCGACCGATTATGATAAAGAAGAATTTGCCCGTATCCAAAAGTCCGCAGAGAAAATCAAATCCGATTCTGATATCTTGTTAGTAATTGGAATTGGTGGTTCTTATCTGGGTGCGCGTGCTGCATTAGAAATGTTAAACCATTCTTTTTATAATGAACTGTCCAAAGATCAACGTAAAACCCCACAGGTATTTTTCGTTGGTAACAGTATCAGTGCGCCATATCTTAATGATTTATTTGATTTATTGGAAGGAAAAGACGTTTCTGTTAATGTTATTTCCAAGAGTGGGACAACCACTGAACCGGCAATTGCCTTCCGAATTTTCCGTAAGTTCTTAGAAGAAAAATACGGAGTGGAAGAAGCAAGGAAACGGATCTATGCCACTACAGATAAGGCAAAAGGTGCGTTAAAGACACTTGCGAATGAAGAAGGCTATGAAAGTTTCGTCATTCCAGATGATGTGGGTGGTCGTTATTCTGTTTTAACCGCCGTTGGACTATTACCAATTGCAGCAAGTGGTGTTGATATTGAAGCAATGATGAATGGTGCGCAAAAGGCCCAGGAGGAATTGAATGTGGCCGATATCGAGAAAAACCCTGCATATCAGTACGCAGCCGTACGTAATGTCCTTTACAATAAAGGGAAAACAATCGAAATGCTGATTAATTATGAACCGTCCTTGCAATATTTTGCAGAATGGTGGAAGCAATTATTTGGCGAAAGTGAAGGCAAAGATTTTAAAGGAATTTACCCATCTTCTGCCAACTTCTCAACCGATTTACACTCATTGGGCCAGTATGTACAGGAGGGCCGTCGTGATATTTTTGAAACGGTACTTCATGTGGAAGAACCGAAGTCCAATATCACAATTGAAAAAGAGCAGCAAGACTTAGATGGGCTTAACTATTTAGCTGGAGAGACGATCGACTTCGTTAATGAGAAGGCCTTCCAAGGTACGTTGTTGGCTCACACGGATGGTCAAGTGCCAAACTTATTAGTGCATGTACCTAAGTTGGACGCTTATACATTTGGTTACATCGTCTATTTCTTTGAAAAAGCGTGTGCCATCAGTGGCTATCTATTGGGAGTAAATCCATTTGATCAGCCAGGGGTAGAGGCATACAAAAAGAATATGTTTGCCTTGCTTGGTAAACCAGGATTTGAAGAAGAAAAAGAAGAACTAGAAAAGCGTTTATAATAGCATGCAACGAAGCCCCATAGGTGATGACTTATGGGGCTTTTTTATGAAAAAGTATACAATCCTTGATATCTTAGGAACCGGATTAGCTTTCCCCAGTCCATAACATCCTTACAGACTGTTCAAATGCAGCATATTCCCAAAGCGAAGTGTTTGCCTAGCATAAAAAACCAGTCAAACTCACTGCTAATAAAAGTGGTTCTACTTCACATCATTCATCTTCCATTTTTTTATAGTGCTAATGTGTTGCCTCTCTCCTCCTTTTTTCTGAAAGTGAGAAGTACCATGGTTTGCTAATTAGGCAATGTTCCTTTTTAAGACGGAACAAGGGAAATGGTTACGAAAAATCAACGTTTGTGCGTATGATATTTCGATAAACGGAGATTGTAAGGACAAAGGAGGAATTCCATTGTTTCCATTAGAATCCACTGTTACAGACCGTACATTTGACTATCAAAAAGCAAAGGGTATTTTAGAGGGTCAAGGTTTTTCATTAGGAGGATCCTGGGATTATCAGCACGGTTCGTTTGATTATAAACTAGCCAACGATGACGGTTATCACTTTTTGCGTATCCCATTCCGTGCAATACGGGGAGAGGTGGAGCAAGATGCTGTGATTGTTATCGATTCACCGTTTATTTTAACTCACCGCTATCAAAATGATAATGATTCGACGGCAGAAAGTGGGGTATTGCAAGCATCCTTTAACCAATTTCAAACACCTATAGACAAAGATGGGGACATTCCATCAAAATATGTAGAGCATGCCAAAGTTGTATTAAACAATATGGAGACACTGCTTTCCTAAGCGTCTGAATTAGTAGCTGTTTATTGAAATACTCTGCTATAATAATAACAGGGTATTTCTTGAACTAGCGCAGACGTTTGGAGCAAAAAGGAGGAAGAGTTAGCATGAGTCAACTAAACATAAACTTTTTACAGGAGTTATTACATACACCCTCACCGTCCAGCCTTGAAATGAATATTCAGCGGAAATGGATCGATTATGTGAAACCATACGTAGACGAGATTCGGACAGATAATGCTGGAAATGTGATCGCCGTCAAAAACGAACAGGCTGATTTTCATTTGTTATTAGCAGGTCATTGTGATGAGATTGCTTTTGTCGTTAATCGAATCGATGAGAATGGTTTTGTATATGTAGACAAAATGGGGGGGATCAATCCTAAAGCGGCCATCGGCATGAAAGTGGAGATTCTTGGCGAGACCCAATCGATTTCAGGTGTGATTGGCGTAAATGCCCAACATCATGGCGGCAGCAAGGGTGGCTTTGAGGTCGATGATTTATTCATTGATTGTGGAGCAGAGTCCAAAGAAGAAATAATCGACACCATACAAATCGGAGATCTGGTAGTGTACCGGAGGCAGTCAGAGATCTTAATGGGTCGTTATTTATCGGGGCGGGGATTAGATAATCGAACAGGTGCCTTTATTGTTGCTGAAATTATGCGAAGACTGCATGAGCAAGATATTCAGATTGGCGTATATGGAGTAAGCACCGTCAACGAGGAAACGAATATGGGTGGCGCCTATTTTGCGGCAGCTGGACTTGAACCGGATATGGCCGTAGCCTTAGATGTAACTTTTGCTACAGATTATCCAAGTGCTGATAAGCAAAAATTTGGTGACATTCGCTTGGGAGGAGGACCTGTCCTTGCCAAGGGGGCACCGATTAGTCGTCCATTTAATAAGCTATTAGAACAAACGGCACAAAGGCTTGGCATGGATGTACAATATGAATTAACATCCAGTCACACGAGCACAGATGCTGATAGAATGCGATTAACTGGTAAGGGTGTACCTATTAGCCTGGTCTCATTACCATTACGTTACATGCATTCACCAGTGGAAACCGTTAGTATTCGAGATATAGAAGAGGAAATAGAACTAGTGACGAATACCATTGCGGCGATGACAGGGAAAGAAAGTTTAAATCCTCTTGACTTATAAGAGATTTTTAAGGCCCAACAATCAACAGTTTGTAGTATACTAGATAAAGAGTCTTTACGAATCATCAAAGAAAAGAAAGGGGGGTCATACTATTGAAATCAACCTCAGGAAATCTCTACCGTCTGATTGTATTATCGATTATGGGTACGATAGCGGTTGTGCTGATGTTTTTAAGTTTTCCATTGCCGTTTCTCCCTCCTTACTTGAGGATCGATATCAGTGATATACCCGCATTGGTTGCTGGTGTTATCTTTTCGCCAATGGCAGGTGTACTAGTCGTTGCTATCAAAAATATATTATATTTATTAATTACGGCGATTTCTGATCCAATTGGTGTGGTTGCTAATTTCGTGGCAGGGGTATTATTTATAGTGCCAGTTGCATATATGTTTAAGAAACATCGAACCAAACGAAGTGTTATTCATGGATTATTAATTGGTACGGTGTTCATGGCAGTTGGAATGGCCGTAACAAATTATTTCTTGTTTCTACCCGCATATAGTCTTTTTATGGGGTGGGATTCCATGTCTCAAGCTGTTAAACTCCATACTGTACTTATAGGATTTTTACCGTTTAATTTTATTAAGGGAATAGCAGTTGGGATTCTTTTCTTGCTTTTGTTTGGTAAGTTAGAAAAATGGATTCAAAAGACTTAGAGCGTCAAATACTGTGTATATCCGCAAATAAAACAGGCAGTGAAGGGTATCTTTTATCCCTTCCTGCCTGTTTTATTATTCATTCGTTATCCTGCCTAAAGTACAGCGCGCACTCGCGATTCGTTCGTCCTTCTCATCGGTAACAGTAATACTCCAGATCATGGTCATTCGGCCGATGTGGATAGGCGTAGCTTCTGCAATAATTTTACCATCTTGTTTTCCTTTGATATGATTACAATTTATTTCTATTCCAACTATCGATTCGGTTTCGGGATCAACATGTTTCATCCCGCCAAGGCTTGCGGCAGTTTCTGCTAAGGCGATAGTTGCACCGCCATGCAGAAAGCCAGCTGGTTGTTTAATCTTATCGGTAACAGGCATTTCGATGATAACTTGCTTTTTGTCTACAGTTATCGTGCGCATCCCCAGAGTTGTCATCAATGTCATTAGGGCTCCTCCTTATAATGGAAAAACAATTTGTATAAGCAAGGAAACACCAATTAATCCACCGTACATCGTGTTTGTTTTTGCAACGGCAACCATTGCGGGTATCATGCCTACATTCGTTGTATTGGCTAAGAATTGGCGAATCGCTTTCCGCGCCTGTAAGATGCTAAGCAGGCTGATCGCACTGTATATTGGCAGCAGACCAGTGAAAATAAAGGAAGCGGTGAGACAATAACTCACTAGCATTAAGCTTGATAATAGAAAGATGGCACGATTTCTCCCAAGCAAAATGGCGAGTGTTTTACGTCCGTTTTCCTTGTCGCCGTCTAAATCTCGAATATTGTTGGCAAGTAGGATACAACCAATCAGAATAGCGATTGGTATCGAGATAAATACTACTTCCCACGTCATTGTCATGGATTGGATGAAATAACTGACTCCAATAATAACCGTCCCCATTAAAAAACCAGAAAATAATTCGCCAAAAGGGGTGTAAGCAATTGGCAAAGGTCCGCCCGTATATAGATAACCGATCAACATACATATGACGCCAATCAATGCAATCCACCAGCTAGAAAACAAGCAGATATAAACTCCTAATAAAACAGCTACAGCGAAAAAAGTAAACGCCAACTGTTTCACTACTTTCGGTTTGATCCCATCTCTTACAATGGTTCCACCAATGCCGACAGATTGTTCATTGTCTAATCCACGTACGAAATCGTAGTATTCATTAAACATATTAGTGGCTGCTTGAATAAGCATGGAAGCTAACAACATAGCTAAAAAAACTAGTGGTTGAAAGTGACCATCAAGAATCGCCAGCATGGTACCAACAAAGACGGGGATGAAAGAAGCGGTTAAAGTATGTGGACGAAGTAACCTCCACCATATATGGAAGCCAGGCTTCTCATTTAAATGATTTGCAGTAGAGTTTGTTTCCATTGTTCTATCCCCTTAAATAGTTATAAAAAAATGCCGTAACAGTATTAGTTTAGTGAATACTTGAAGGTGTGTCAAACTATTGTTACATCGTGTATGAGAAAAATGATATAGAAATGACGACAAAATCTCGTGAAATCCAGTTAAGAAAAACCGGGCCAAATTCGTCCGGTCCTTGACGCATAACTAAAAGTAGCCACTGAACTACCACCATTCGTTCAAGATCAAAATCGGTCCACATCCTATCATACTCAGAATTCTATGCTTTCTTATCTTTTAAAATAGTCGTCATTGTTTTCACACTTTATTCCATTGATATGTCATAAAATTCAAACTTCTTTGCGATGAAGCAATAAACAAGCTTTAACAGAACATTTTTTGCTATACTAGGAAGGAAGGTAAAAAGTGCGACTTTCAAAAAGAGTAATTTTATAATATAATGGATAGCGTTTATGAGAACATGCCCTATAATATTGGAGGGTTAGCAATGATTGAAATGCAAGACATAAACATAGATGGTGTGTTACAGTCTGCTCAGCAGCAAGCGATTAAACAGGCTGCACCAACGTTTGTCAGTGTGACGGAACAGGTGGATCCCATCGATCCTATTATGTTCTTTCATACAGGCAGAGGGTTAAGTGACAATCGGATTTTTTGGTCGAGTGCTGATCAGGAGCTGGAATTTGTTGGTGTCGGTGAGGCGATGACTTATCAAGATGGACAGGCTTCTACACAGCAGATTAAGCAGCAATGGTTAGAGGGATTACAGCAAAGTTATATTAAAAACCCGTTTGCACAATTTAAAACGGGGCCGATTGCCTTTGGTGGTTTTCCTTTTGATGGGGAAGAACAGCTGCAAACCTTATGGAAAGAGTTTGCAGGAAGTCAATTTCGTGTGCCCACCTTTCTATTAACTGTTGAGCAAGACCAGTATTTTGTAACCACTTCTTTGCATGTAGAACAAGACAGTGATTTGCCTGCATTATTGGAACAGCTACAGCGTCAAAAACAGTATTTGCTACAACGCATGGAGGCCCCTCAACAAGAGAATCACATTGTATTAAAACATGAAGTGGACCCTCAGCAGTGGAAAGAAATGGTTGAACAAGCTACCGCACAGATTGATAGAGAAGAAGTTCATAAAATTGTATTAGCAAGAGAGCTACAAGTTGAATTTGAACAGTCATGTAATATGGGAGAAGTCTTGACAAATCTGAAAAAGACGCAAAAGAATAATTATGTATTTGCATGGGAAAAAGCGGGTACTTGTTTCATAGGTGCCACCCCAGAACGGTTAGTCAAGGTAGAGAACAATCAGGTTTATTCAACGTGTTTGGCAGGTACTGCGCCGCGTGGCGTTACCATTCAAGAGGATCGTGAAATTGGTGAACAATTACTGCAAGATCAGAAGAATCTCCAGGAACACCAATTAGTAGTGGACATGATCAGACAAGCTGTTCATTCTTTTGCCACCTATGTTCATATTCCAGATCAACCGGTATTATATCCATTGAGAAACTTGCAGCATTTATATACACCGGTAGAGGCAACATTAAAGCAGGGGTACACGCTTTTAGAGATAGTTGAGAAATTGCATCCTACACCGGCGTTATGTGGGTACCCGCGCCAGACGTCTTTAGCATTTATCCGCACATTTGAACAATTAGAAAGAGGCTGGTATGGCGCGCCAATTGGCTGGTTCGACAGTCAATTTAATGGAGAGTTTGCCGTGGCGATTCGATCTGCACTTGTTGATGGTACAAACGCCTCTCTTTTTGCTGGGTGTGGTGTGATGCGTGATTCTGATGCAAGGTTAGAATATCAAGAAACAGCGATAAAATTTGCTCCTATGTTGGATGCCTTAGGAGGATCGCAATGAATCATACATCGAGTCTGACCTTTTATGTAGGAAACTTTGTCGCACAGCTCTACCGATCTGGTGTACGGGATGTGGTGATTTCACCGGGTTCGCGTTCGACGCCACTTTCCTTAACATTTGCTGCTGACAGGCGGTTCCAGATTTGGGTGGATATTGATGAACGATCGGCGGCCTTCTTTGCCTTGGGTATTGCCAAGCAAACCAACCGGGCTGTCGCTTTAGTTTGTTCATCTGGTACGGCTGCCGCCAACTATTTTCCAGCTATTATCGAAGCAAGCCATCAACGGATACCGCTTATTGCCCTGACCGCTGATCGGCCACATGAATTAAGGGCGGTTGGCGCACCGCAATCGATTGATCAGATCAAATTATTTGGGGATTACGTGAAAGCATTTCATGAGATGGCTTTGCCGGAAGATTCTGAACAATTGCTTCGATATGCGTGTCATCATGCAGATCGAGCCGTTCAAACAGCCTTGGCTCCATTACAAGGACCGGTACATCTCAATTTTCCATTTAGAGAGCCATTGATTCCAGATTTTCAACAGGTCGTGCCAACAGAAATGCCATATGAAGAAGCACGGCATTATCCATCGACACATACGCAATTAACTGTGGAAGCCTTGCAGGATATCAAACAGTATCTTATGGCAAAACAACGAGTGGTATTAGTGATTGGACCTCATCAAACGGAAGGTCTAGCTGAAGCCGTGTTACGATTGGGTGAAGCTTGGGATATACCTGTATTGGCAGATGTCTTATCCTCCGCACGCATCAATACGGAAAAAAGGGTTGTCATGGATTGTTTTGATAGTATCTTAAAAAGGCCTGCCGTGAGAAAGCGAATCGGGGTGGATGTGATCATTCGTTTTGGTGCGATGCCGGTTGCCAAATCAATATTGCAGTTATTACAGGAACAAGAAATAGAGCAAATGATTGTTGATGAGGCTTTTAGTTACCGCAACCCAGTGCTGAAACAGGCGCGTTATGTGCAGGGGAATCCCGTTGATATCGCATTACAATTAGCAGAAATACCGCGAGAACAAGGGGATCGCTGGTTAGCTTTTTGGCAAAAGTTAAATCATACCGCCAAACAGGTTCTGCTTGATAACCAAGAGGAATTAACAGAAGGAACAGTTATACATGTGATCCAAGAGGTGATTCCAAAAGATAGTAATCTTTTTGTTGGCAACAGTATGCCCGTACGTGATGTAGATACTTTTTGGCACAATACAGATAAGGATGTGGTTATCGCTGCCAATCGAGGCGCAAATGGTATCGATGGTGTAGTGTCTACTGCCTTAGGGATGGGAACCACAGGGAAACGAGTGACACTCATTATTGGCGATATCTCCTTTTTACACAGCATAAATGGACTGTTGTTGGCAAAAAGATATCCGCTGAATGTGACGATTGTTTTGATCAATAACCAAGGCGGTGGAATCTTTTCCTTTTTACCGCAGGCGCAGCAGGGAAATAAGGATGACTATGAGTTACTATTTGGTACACCACAACAGGTAGATATCCAGTATGCTGCAGCATTGTATCAATTATCATCTTATCAGCGTGTGAACGATGGGGGAGAACTTAATCAAGCGTTAGCAGCTAGTTATCAAACAAATGGGGTATCATTGATCGAAGTGAATACGGATCGAGATGAGAATGCAGCATGGCACATGGAAAAATGGCAAACGATTGAAAGAACTGTTTTGCAGGTTATAGAGGACAATCCATATGTTGATTAACCAATATTGGGTAGAGCGTATCGGGGATGGGGATCCAATTGTCTTCTTCCATGGCTTTACAGGTTCTGTTCAAACATGGTCATTTATCCGAGAATACTTGCCTGGATACGAGTTGATCCTTATTGATTTGCCAGGGCATGGCAAATCAACGGCAAAGGTGGATTCCCTGCAGGCATGCTGTCATGATTTGCAGCAGGTGTTGATGGAATTACAAATTACAAGCTTTCATTTGGTAGGCTACTCTATGGGAGGGCGTACGGCGCTGCTTTTTGCTTCCTATTTTCCAGGCATGATAAAATCACTCGTGTTAGAGAGTGCCTCACCTGGGCTGCAGGATAGGGAGGAGCGTCAACAAAGAAAGCAGAAGGATCAAGAGCTGGCAGCATACATCCGTCAGCATCCCTTACAGACGTTTGTCGACAAATGGGAAAATATTGCTTTGTTTGCATCGCAAAAATCGTTAAGTGCAGAGAAAAAGCAGCAAGTAAGGGAAGAACGACTGGCGCAATCCAGGTCAGGTCTGGCTACTTCTCTCGAAACAATGGGAACAGGTACGATGCCTTCTTGCTGGTCGTACTTGCCAGAATTAGAACTGCCAGTTTTTTTAATAACAGGGGAGTGGGATCAAAAGTTTATCATGATTAACCAACAAATGCACGAGCGATTGCCTAATAGTTCCTTTCAAGTCGTAAAAAGAGCGGGACATGCAGTTCACGTGGAACAAGCGGTGTTTTTTGGTACAATGGTAAAAGAGTTTTTCGCAGTGTAACTGGCTGTAAGGCTTCCACTACAAGAATCAGTGAAGGTATGAGGGAAGAGAATGGAATCCAAACAGCCAGTAACGGCCCGATTGGCTCAACTAACATTCAGCGAAAGGCCCACTGAATGAAGTTTCACTTTATCGCAGTGTAACTGGCTGTAAGGCTTCCACTACAAGAATCAGTGAAGGTATGAGGGAAGAGAATGGAATCCAAACAGCCAGTAACGGCCCGATTAGCTCAACTAACATTCAGCGAAAGGCCCACTGAATGAAGTTTCACTTTATCGCAGTGTAACTGGCTGTAAGGCTTCCACTACAAGAATCAGTGAAGGTATGAGGGAAGAGGATGGAATCCAAACAGCCAGTAACGGCCCGATTGGCTCAACTAACATTCAGCGAAAGGCCCACTGAATGAAGTTTCACTTTATTAACCAAAGGAGGTAAGGAAATGACAGTAGATTGGGTAACAGCTCATACATTCGAAGATATTTTATATGAAACATACGATGGAATTGCTAAGATTACGATTAATCGACCAGAGGTGCGCAATGCCTTTCGTCCGCAAACTGTGAATGAACTAATTGAGGCATTTACATACGCACGTGATGATTCAAGCATTGGTGTGATTGTCTTAACTGGTGCAGGGGATAAGGCTTTTTGTTCTGGGGGAGATCAGAAAGTGCGCGGTCATGGAGGTTACGTGGGGGATGATGAGGTACCACGTTTAAATGTCCTCGATTTACAGCGTTTAATCCGTGTCATCCCTAAACCAGTAGTGGCAATGGTTGCAGGCTATGCCATCGGTGGAGGTCATGTATTGCATGTCGTTTGTGATTTAACGATTGCGGCAGATAACGCTATCTTTGGGCAAACAGGGCCAAAGGTAGGCAGCTTTGATGCAGGATATGGCGCTGGTTTATTAGCTAGAATCGTCGGCCATAAAAAGGCGCGTGAAATTTGGTATTTATGTCGGCAATACAACGCACAAGAGGCGTTAGATATGGGACTTGTTAACACGGTCGTACCTTTGGAGCAATTGGAAGAGGAAACGATCCAATGGTGTTCTGAAATGTTGGAAAAATCACCAACTGCCCTTCGTTTTCTTAAGGCATCATTCAATGCAGATACCGATGGATTGGCTGGTTTGCAGCAAATGGGCGGAGATGCCACCTTGTTGTATTATACAACGGATGAAGCCAAAGAAGGCCGCGATGCCTTTAAAGAAAAGCGCAAGCCGGACTTTAAACAGTTTCCGCGTTTTCCGTAAGTGAGAAGAAGGTCAATGCTGTAAAGGTGTTGATCTTCTTTTCATTAAGTGCATGTTTCAAAAATACTACATCATATGATAAAGGTGATGATGCCATCTTTTAATAAGGGGGAGCAGTATGGAGCATTGGCTGACAAAAAGAGCATTATTAACACCAGAACAAACGGCATTAGAATTAGCAGATGGACAACGGCTTTCTTTTCGAGTTTTACGGGAGCGAGCACTGTCTTTTGCTGAACATTTAGCTCGACTAGACATCAAGCAGCAAGTAGCGATTCTATCTCATAATTCAGTAGATATGGTGGTGGCTTTATGGGCTTGTACCTATTTGCAGACACCGGTCGTTTTTTTAAATACCAAATTAACAAACGCTGAATGGAAAAAACAATGTGAAGATGCCCATGTCTCTACCATAATTACTTCCGAATCGTTTCGGAAACAGGCGGAAAGCTTACCAGTCGCGGTGGTAACTTTTGCAATGGTGAAAGAATTATCGGCACTGCCAGGGACAGTAAAAGAAACGATGAAGGAAGAAGCGATCTGTTCCATGATGTTTACTTCAGGTACAACAGGCAGGGCTAAAGCCGTTCAGCATTCCTACGGCAATCATTGGGCAAGCGCGATTGCCTCGGTACTCAACCTTGGATTAACAACCGATGATAAGTGGCTGGCCTGTCTTCCTTTATTTCATATTGGCGGTTTGTCTATTTTGTTTAAAAGTGTGATCTATGGCATGCCTGTTTATTTACTGGAACGCTTTGATGAAGAGCAGGTACATCAAGCTATTATGCACCAAAGAGTGACGATGATTTCCGTGGTTGCGCTGACCTGTGCGCGATTATTAGAACGTCTCGGGGATGAGCAATACCCAGAGACGTTTCGCTGCATGCTTTTAGGTGGCGGATCAGCGCCAGAGCCTTTATTAAAAAAGGCAGAGCAGAAACAGGTACCTGTGATCCAAACCTATGGTATGACAGAAACCAGTTCACAGGTTGTCACGCTGCATGAAACAGAGGCATTACGAAAGCTTGGTTCAGCAGGTAAGCCGCTTTTTTCAGCTTCTTTACAGATTAGAGATGGTCACAAAGCGTTGCCTGCAAAACAAGTTGGAGAGATTGCTGTTCAGGGACCGATGATTACGCCAGGTTATTACCAAGCAGATGCGAGCAATCAAGCTGTCTTTCATGATGGCTGGTTTTATACGGGAGACCTGGGCTTTTTGGATGAGGAAGGTTTTTTATTTGTGGTTGATCGAAGAAGTGACTTGATTATTTCGGGAGGAGAGAATATTTACCCTGCTGAGATCGAGGCCGTTTTGCTGGCGTTTGCTGGTGTAGTTGAGGCAGGTGTAACAGGCAGAACGGATGCAAAATGGGGTAAAGTACCTGTAGCTTATGTGGTAGTAAGTGACCCAGCTATTACTGAAAATGCATTGCAGGCTCACTGTGAACAACAACTAGCAACATTTAAGGTGCCTAAACAGATTTATTTTCGGAAACATCTTCCACGCAATGCGACCAAGAAGTTGCAACGTTATAAATTACAATAGAATAAAATATTTCTCCAGTTTAATTAATCTTAATGAGATTGATTATCAATATTGACAGGAAAGAAAAAAAGCCCTAAACTTAGAGAAAGAGATTATTTTAATTTAAACAACAAATAGTAAGAACCTGACCCATGTTGTTGAAAGGGGTAGTTCGCATGGAGACGTTAGTAGCGAAAGATTTGACGCTGGGATATGGCGATGATGTCATTATTGATGACTTAGATATAACGATTCCGAAGGGTGAAATAACGGTATTTATTGGTGGGAACGGCTGTGGCAAATCAACCTTGCTGCGCTCTTTGGCACGATTATTGAAACCAAAGACAGGTAGTATTGTTTTAAATGGAGATGCTATTGCGAGTATACCAACGAAAGATGTAGCCAAGCAATTAGCTATTTTGCCCCAAGGTCCGACAAGCCCAGAAGGTTTAACGGTAGAGGATTTGGTAAAGCAAGGGCGTCATCCGCATAAACAGATGTTTAAACGTTGGTCAAAAGAAGATGAAGAAGCTGTAGAAGAGGCGTTACAATCAACCAATATGGATCATTTGCGAGATAGAGATGTCGATTCTCTGTCAGGTGGTCAAAGGCAACGGGCTTGGATTGCGATGACCTTGGCACAAGGTACGGATACGATTCTGCTTGATGAACCAACGACTTACTTAGATATGACACATCAGATAGAGATATTGGATTTATTATTTGAGTTGAATGAGAAACGTAATAGCACGATTGTGATGGTGCTGCATGATCTTAATATGGCGTGTCGTTATGCTCATCAAGTAGTAGCTATTAAAGATAAACAGATTTTTGCTCATGGTAAACCAGAAGAGATAGTTAATTGCAACCTCATACATGAAGTCTTCCAAATGAAGGCAGATGTTGTTTATGATCCCATGTTTGGAACACCAATGTGTATTCCTCATGGACGTGGACGTTGTCTAATTAAGGAGACCATTGCAGAATCGCAAAAGCAAACCAGCCTAACAAGTTAATGAAGTAAGCCTTGCATTCCAAATAAGAGTGTGAGGCTTTTTGTTATGTTAGATAAGCGCTTCATGGTGATCGGTCTCTATTAAAAAATGATATAATATTGCGTCGTACATGTTTTAGCCTAGGATGCATACAATATGGGCAGAGGTGATCAACATGGAAAAACGACAATATTATGTGAACATAGGAACAAAAGAAATATCCCAAATTCCATATGGAAACAACGCTACTTATACGATTAAGGCAACCGGTGAAGAGGTCTTTTTATTAAGAGAAAAATTTAATGAAATACAACAGGATGAGATGGGCACGTTCGTCCGCTCCCACATCCCTTTTATGCAATACCATCAAGATCCTGAGAACCAAGAATATGACAACGATTTGCAAGAGATATACCAAATGATTTATCAACTAGCGACTCCTGAGACAAGACAAGCACTGCAAGAATCGGGGATGAAAATCGATGGAAATGAATTTTTAAAAGATTAGTTTCGGCATCAGATTAGGCGGCAACGGGAATAGTAAACCTTATTATCGTTTGTAAACATTCGCATTTGTCGAAAGAAAAAGGTAGTATAGAGATATGAAAACTTTTTATGATTATTATCACAATAAGGTGCAACTTTCTTTGGATAAGCAACAACGATTCGAGTCAAATCCAAGACATGTATGGGTGATTTGTCGTTATCAGGATCAATGGCTGCTCACCAAACATAAGGATCGAGGATTAGAATTTCCAGGTGGAAAGGTGGAGTCAGGCGAATCTCCGCAGCAGGCTGCTATTAGGGAGGTTAGAGAAGAGACTGGCGGACAAGTACAAGATATTCAATTAATCGGTCAATATTATGTGTCGGGAAAAAAAGAAAAGCTAGCAAAAAATATTTATTTTGCCCGGATCGATCGACTGGATGTACAATCCACTTATTTTGAGACAAACGGACCTGTGTTGTTACCGACGATTCCTTCCAAGGTTAAAGATAATCCTCAGTATAGTTTTATTATGAAAGATGATGTACTGACCCATAGCTTAGCGTATATTGAGCATCATCTATCATAAAAAGAAGCGTTATGCACGGGTTGTTCTGATTAAAAAAAGGCTGCAACCCGTCCGGTTCTTTATCGCTAAACTAGGCTAGATATTATACTCCTGATAAGATGAATGATGTGAAGTAGCAGGTCCATCTATTCCTGACGGTTTGTCAGTGCTAGGAAGTGTGCTGCGGAAATAGTTCCGCTTGTACCTACTAGGGCATAAATCAACAAGCGATGCGAGCAAAGAATGTTCTTATCGAGTTTTCTATACCGCGAGACAAGCTTTAGCGAAGGGCTTGGCCGGAGCGTTGTTATGCATACAAACTCTCAGAATAATGACTGGGCTATTTCACGGCACTGCGATTCATTTAAATTCTTTCCAAATCCTATTGTATCAAGAGAGTTATCCTTTCTTGGCTTGTATAACCATTTTTTTAGTATGGACCATCCATTAAGCTGGATAAGGTCCTCATTTTTTTGTTGGAAACTAGTCAGATAATCCGTGACGTCCTCCCAGAGCACTTGCTCAGCCCATGCAAATGATCGAACGCCTCACATAAAAAATGGACGACTTAATGAGCTTCATCCCATTGGCTTTCGTTAATTGTTTCGTGCATTTTTTGCTAAAACGTTGTATAGTGAAAGGTATAGGTTTATTCATAAAATCCATAAAGCAGACTTTTACATATAGATAGTACAGGAAAGTCTTAGTGATTGATCATAGGGAGGATGCTAGAAAGATGACGAAAAATCGACGTTTATTTACATCAGAATCGGTAACAGAAGGACATCCGGATAAGATATGTGACCAGATTTCCGATTCTATCTTGGATGAGATACTTAAAAGTGATCCCAATGCCAGGGTAGCTTGTGAAACAACCGTTACTACCGGTTTGGTCTTGGTTTCAGGTGAAATCTCCACAACAACCTATGTGGATATTCCCAAAATTGTGCGGGATACCATTAAAGATATTGGCTATACGCGGGCAAAATATGGTTTTGACGCAGAAACTTGCGGTGTGTTAACTGCAATTGATGAGCAATCTCCAGATATTGCTGGAGGTGTGGACAAGGCGTTAGAAGCTCGGGAAGGCAAGATGACAGAAGATGAAATTGAAGCAATTGGTGCGGGAGATCAAGGCTTGATGTTCGGCTATGCCAGTAATGAAACATCGGAATATATGCCATTACCGATTAGTATGGCACATCGTTTGGCTAAGCGTTTAGCAGATGTGCGCAAAGATAAGACATTAGCTTATTTGCGTCCAGACGGAAAAACACAAGTCACCGTGGAATACGACGAGAATAACCAGCCAAAACGGATTGATACGATTGTTGTTTCCACTCAGCATCATCAAGATATTACTTTGGAGCAGGTGCAAGCTGATATAAAGGCACACGTCATTCAACCGGTTGTGCCCAAGGAATTATTGGATGATCAGACAAAATATTTTATTAATCCAACCGGTCGTTTTGTGATTGGTGGACCTCAAGGGGATGCAGGTCTAACAGGGCGTAAAATTATTGTCGATACATATGGTGGTTATGCCCGTCATGGTGGCGGAGCGTTCAGTGGAAAAGATGCCACCAAAGTCGATCGATCGGCGGCATATGCGGCGCGTTATGTGGCCAAGAATATTGTAGCGGCTGGTTTAGCAGAAACGTGCGAAGTGCAATTTGCCTACGCCATTGGAGTAGCCCAGCCAGTTTCGATTTCGATTGATACGTTTGGCACGAGTGACTATTCGGAGGAAGCTTTGGTTGCTGCCGTGCGCGAGCATTTTGATTTGCGTCCAGCAGGTATTATTAAGATGCTGGATTTGCGCAGACCGATTTATCGCAACACAGCTGCCTACGGTCATTTTGGGCGTACAGATGGAGACTTCCCTTGGGAAAAAACAGACAAAGTAAAGGCGCTTCAAGCTGCCTTATCTCGATAAGATAAAAAAAGGTTGTGACGCAGCGTTAGAATAAACGCCGTCACAACCTTTTTTATCAATCTGTCTGCTCGATAGTCTTTTTGTATTCTTGCGCTTTTTCTGCATATTCGGCTTGAATCCGTTTCATCTCTGCTATATCTTCCTCAGTTAAATCACGCACTACCTTGGCCGGACTGCCAAAAGCAAGTGTGCGAGGTGGAATTTTCTTTCCAGGTGGTACGAGACTACCTGCGCCGATAAAGGCTTCTTCACCGATCTCTGCTCCATCTAAAATAATGGATCCCATACCGATTAAGGCCTTTTCCCGAATAATAGCGGAATGTAACGTTACTTGATGTCCAATGGTTACATGATCTTCCACGATCAAGGGAAGATCAGGGCTCTGGTGCAATAAAGACAAATCCTGAATATTGCTATAGCTGCCAATACGAACTGGGGCGACATCGCCTCTAATCACCGCCTGGAACCATACACTACTGTGTGCACCAATTTCTACATCCCCTGTTATCACCGCATCCGGTGCTACAAAAACTGTTTTATCGATTACAGGCCATTTTCCTTTATATTGATAGTTCATTTGTGTTAACCTCCTATATAGCTAGTCCTATTTATATGATATCATATTTAAGCGTGTAATTATGCAAAAAGTGAGGGAAACAAAGTGTCCGTTAAAGTCCCAGCAAGCGCTACTTTATTAATGAAAAATGTTTATCGAAAAGTTTTTCCTGAAGTAAATAATCAATTAGCTTACTGGAAAGAAAGAGCAAGTCAGATACCTGACCCAGAATTACGCACGCAAGCATTAGCGAGCATTCGTGATAAGAAATTTCATTGCCAGGGCGGCAGTGTTTATAGTATGCTAGCGGGCGAATATTGGCAGGAAGCGATTCGATTTATTGTCGCCTATCAAACGATCAGTGATTATTTGGACAATCTGTGTGACCGCAGTACCTCCTTGGATCCTACTGATTTTCGTATGTTGCATCAATCCATGGAAGACGCACTTTCTCCAGATAACAAGGTACAGAACTATTACCACTATCGAATGGAGCAGGAGGATGCAGATTATCTGAAGGATTTGGTGTTAACCTGTCAAGCTGTTGTACGTTATATCCCTAATTACCGCTTGTTTCAACACCATGTACTGGAATTGGAAGGGATGTATAGTGACTTACAGGTACACAAACATGTCACGCATAGTGAGCGAATTCCACGTTTGGAAAAATGGTTTGGAGAATATCAAGAAAAATGGCCCATGTTGACTTGGTATGAATTCTCAGCCTGTACAGGTTCGACATTAGGTATTTTTTGTATGATGGCATATGGATTGACTAATGAGTTAACGAAAGAATTATCTGAGCGTATTTTTTCGAGCTATTTCCCATTTTTACAAGGTTTACATATTATGCTCGATTATTTTATTGATCAACAAGAAGATCAAGAAGAAGGTGACCTCAATTTCTGTAACTACTATGCCAATGAGCAAGAATTAGAGGAGCGATTGATCTATTTTGTTGAACAAACCAACCAGATGATGCAGGAATTACCTGACTCTACCTTTCATGAGATGGTACAGCAAGGACTGGTTGGACTTTATTTGGCCGATCCAAAAGTGAAAAAAATGAGTCAGTATCAAGCCTTAGTCAAACGATTAATCCAGGCAAGCGGGCGTAAATCGTCGTTCTTTCACTGGAATATTCGGGTGTACAATCGTTTAGCGGGTAAAGGGTAAACAAGCATCAGCGTGTTAAGAAGCGCTGGTGCTTGTTTTTTCAATCGCAAGAATAAAAGGCGGGTGATTTCGCTGGTTAATAAATTGATATTGCAACACTTGGTAATTTTTTTGATCCAGTTGTTGGCAGTACGAAAGCAATTGATCTCGCTCGTCTGCTCCACCGGGGTGTCCGTGATAAATAACCAGTACAACACGTCCATTTTGCTTTAAAACAGATAAGATGGTATCAACGGCGCTGATCGTGGTTTTCGGCAAAGTGGTGATGGAATGATCGGCTTTTGGCAGATAACCGAGGTTAAAAATTGCCCCAGCAATCGGTTGTTGATCGAGATATTGTTCGATATGCTGATGCCCGTCATGGATGATCTCGACTTGTTTCATATTTGCGTTTGAGACTAATGAACGCGTGTTTTCAATCGCCTGCTCCTGAATATCAAAGGCATAGACCTTTCCTTTTTCTCCGACAAATTGGGCTAATTTTAAGGTGTCATGACCATTCCCGCAGGTAGCATCAATGGCAAGATCTCCGGGTTTTAGAGTGTCTGCTAATAATTGATGGGAAAATTGGATAACAGATTGCAACAAGGATACTCCTCTCTCTATTTACTCCTGCTTAGTTTAACAAATCAATCTCGAAAAGTGTATGATTTTTTCTGAATTCCTCACACTATAACAGAGGTGATCATGATGGCAACAAGGGATTCCATTGATCGCTTGCTGGAAGAAGGCCAGCAGTTGGTGCAGCAGGCGGAAGAACAATTAGAGCTGTCTAATAGAAATAATTTTATCATGGATGAAGAATATACGAGTGCCCATGTGGAGCTGGAGGCGTTGGCCCAAAGAATTGAGCGTGTCTTGCAAAGCGCTAACCCACAACAGCGAGAGCAACTTCAGCGATTCCAATTCATCGTAAATGAAAAGCTCAATGATTTGATTTTAGATCAAACCGATGTGGAACGTTATCAATAAAATAAAGTAAAACGTTATGCAGTGAGGAGATTTTTCCTCACTGCATATTAGTTGTGGGGGTAGACATTTTCTTTGTATTAGTGTACTATTTGATTAGTACACTAATACAAAGAGGTGATGATTTGTCTGTATATCAAGGTTTATGGAAAAAGGAAATCAGAATGATGCGTGGTTTTCACATATTGTTTGGTTTAGCGGTTCTTCTTATGTGGACCAGCCTGCTTTCTCAAGGTAACTGGGATTGGATGATGTTAGTTGATATGTCACTCTTTAGTTTTGTGATCATACCAGTCGTAGTGCTTTTTAGTTTAAATATGGAAAGGCATCAACTTGCTTCTTTTTTATTTGTGAAAAAACATTTGTCTAAACAAGTTTTGATTAAATTCGGGCATGGTTTACTGCTTTACATGTTGTACTATATTTGTATTGGATTGATGGGAATTGTTTTATTCTTCACTAATCATTTGGATGAGTCGCTATCTCACACTTTTTCGGTAGTAGGAATGGTTGGTATATACTTATTGGCGGTTTCTTTAGCGGGTGCTGTGTTCATATTACTGGCATGGGTGCTCTATCAGTGGTGGAGAAAGAACCTGTTCACTTTACTAAATATTCTGCTTTTTTTCGTCCTTTTTATAGGAGCTATAAAAGCAATGCAGTGGTTGATGGAAATAGTGAGCAATTGGTTGGTTCTAACGATTGATGTTACAGAGGTGCATGCATTGTTTGGTGATGGACAAATTTCTCTGCTTGCTGTGTTTTTGTTCATCTGCTTAAACTTTCTTATCTACCAAGTAAGTGTCATCGTGTTAAGACGCAAGGTAGAGGTGTAAGGATGCCACCACAATTTCAACGGGATAAACCCATCTATTTGCAAGTTGTCGACCAAATCATTCAAGAGGTTGTCAGCGAGGAACGTCAACCTGGGGAAAAGCTGCCAGCAGTTCGTGAGCTTGCGCTAGAAACAGGTGTAAATCCCAATACGATTCAGCGTGTCTATCGTGAACTAGAAGGACGGGGGATCACGGTTACCAAACGAGGGCAAGGCACGTTTGTAACGGAAGATCGCAAACATATCGCCGCTGTTCGCGAACAATTAAAAGAGCAATATGTTACCTCTTTTATTGAGGATATGGCGGCATTGGGATTTGATAAACAGGAAATTATCGACCGGCTTAAACAGGAGGAGAAATATGATTAATATCCAACATTTACAAAAAAAGCGACGAGTAACCGATGCCACTTTTCAAATCGAAACGGGCAAGATCATTGGAATAATAGGTGAAAATGGCAGCGGAAAAACAACGATATTAGAAATGATCGCCGGAGTATTGCGTTCGGATAAAGGAGAAATAAATCTGCCGGCTGACCGAAGTGAAATACTCTCCTTCAGTTCTGATCAAGATTATTTTTATGACTATTTTACGGTAACACAGCTAGTGGATTTTTATCAGTCGCAATTCGCTGATTTTCATCGCGAGAAAGCAGAAGAACTCATCGATTTTTTCTCGATACCACGACAGGAGAAGATGGCCTATCTGTCAAAAGGTCAAACGGCGCGCGTGAAATTGGCCGTAACCCTCGCCAGGAATTGTCCGTTATTTATGTTGGATGAGCCTCTGGCAGGACTGGATCCAATGGTGAAAGAAAAAATCGTGCAAGGACTGATTCGATTTATTGATCTGGAGAAGCAAAGCTTGTTAATTACGACACATGAATTATTGGAAGTAGAGGCTATTCTGGATGAAGTAGTGGTCATGAAGCAAGGGAAAGTTATTGCCCAACAAGCAGTAGAAAATATCCGTGAAGAGACGTCGGTGCAAGAATGGCTGAAACAGATGTATGCCTGATTAAATTGATATTGACAAAAACCGACTTGATTGAGATAATATTTTTAATTTGATATTGGTACCTTTAATTCAGTCCCGCGAGGCTGACAAGGACAACGTGTGATACAATAGACGATAGGTGCTGTCTATTGATCGAAGGCTTCTTGTCGGTTGGGCAGGAAGCTTTTTTTATGATAAAAAATCCTGCCTGACGTTGGTACCAGTAGCTGACAAGGAGGATAAAAAATGGATAAAGAATTTTCACTGCAGCCTGTACCAGCAGCACACAGGCAAGGATTTTGGCGAATGTTTGTTGTCATGTTGGGTTTTACCTTTTTCTCGGCAAGTATGTTGTCGGGTGGAGAATTAGGTTTAGGATTGACGATGTCCCAGTTTATTTGGATGGTATTACTTGGTAATTTGATTCTTGGTGGCTATACAGCTGGACTTGCCTATATGGCTGCTAAAACAGGATTATCGACACACTTATTGGCCCGTTATGCCTTTGGCGAAAAGGGTTCTTACTTGGTTTCTTTTTTATTAGGGGGAACGCAAGTAGGCTGGTTTGGTGTTGGTTTGGCCATGTTTGCCGTACCGGTTAACAAGGTTACCGGGATAGATATGTTGCCGCTTGTGCTTATTTCTGGGGTAGTGATGACGGCTTCTGCCTTTTTTGGCATGAAGGCGCTGGCGATCTTAAGCTTTGTCGCTGTTCCAGCTATTGCCGTGTTAGGAAGTATGTCTGTTGGTATTGCTATTAGCGATTTAGGTGGTATCTCTGCCTTGTTCGACTATCAGCCGGAAACTACCTTAAGTCTAGCAGCAGCATTAACGATTTGTGTAGGTTCTTTTGCCAGTGGTGGGACATTGACACCTGACTTTACTCGCTTTGCCAATCGTAAAAAAACGGCCGTGTGGACGACGCTAATTGCCTTTTTCATCGGAAATTCATTGATGTTTCTTTTTGGGGCAGTGGGATCTATTTCCACTGGATTAGGTGATATCTCAGAGGTCATGTTTGTGCAAGGCTTAATTGTGCCAGCCGTGATTGTCTTAGGGCTGAACATTTGGACGACCAATGATAATGCCCTTTACGCGTCTGGATTAGGATTTTCCAATATTACCAAGATTAAAAAAAGCAAAATGGTTATTTTCAATGGAATTGTTGGTACGATTTTTGCGATGTGGCTGTACAATAATTTTGTTGGCTGGTTGAACTTATTGGGGGCTGCCTTACCGCCAATCGGGGCCATTCTATTAGCTGATTTCTTTATTCTTCGTAAAAGGAAATATCCTGATTTTCATAAAATGACGTTTCAAACGATCAGTTGGCCGGCGGTTATTGCTTGGGTTGGTGGTTTTGCCTCGGCTCAGTTCTTACCAGGTATACCTCCATTGAATGGTATTGTTGGCGCGGTTATCATTTATGTAGGATTGCGTCTAGCTGCCGATAAGTTAGGAGAAACAGACAAGCAAACGGAAATAGGAAAAGGGGTATCTTAAATGATATTGATGAATGCGACTTTACCAAAACAAGAGGGATTATGGAATATTCATGTAGAGGATGGTCGATTTACAAAAATAGTGGAAGCGACCGAGGTAGAAGGGGCGGTTAATCTGAATGGTAAGCTAGTCAGTGCTCCGTTTATCGAACCGCATGTCCATTTGGATACGACGCTCACGGCAGGCGAACCGAAATGGAATGAAAGTGGGACCCTTTTTGAAGGGATATCTACCTGGGCAGAGCGTAAGAAGACTTTAACGATAGAGGATGTCAAACAACGAGCAACGAAGGCGTTGAAATGGCAAATCGCTCAAGGCATTCAGCATGTGCGTACTCATGTTGATGTTTGTGATCCATCGCTTACAGCAATGAAGGCCTTGTTAGAGGTAAAGGAAGAGATGAAGAATTACGTGGACCTGCAGTTGGTTGCCTTTCCGCAAGAAGGTTACCTGTCTTATCCGAACGGGACAGAATTGGTTGAAGAGGCTTTGAAACTGGGGGCAGATGTGGTTGGCGGAATCCCTCATTTTGAATTCACGCGTGAGTATGGGGTAGAATCGATGAAACTCGCTTTTGACTTAGCCGAGAAGTATCAGCGCTTGGTCGACATTCACTGTGATGAGATCGATGATGAACAGTCTCGTTTTGTCGAAGTGGTTGCAGCAGAAGCCCATAAACGGAATATGGGAAGTAAGGTAACTGCCAGTCATACGACAGCGATGCACTCTTATAATGGTGCCTATGTCTCTAAATTGATGAAATTATTAGGGATGGCTCAAATCAACTTTATTGCCAATCCGCTTGTAAATATTCATTTGCAAGGGCGGTTTGATGATTATCCAAAACGACGGGGTGTAACAAGGGTAAAGGAATTGACCGAAGCCGGTTTGAATGTCAGCTTTGGTCATGATGATATCTTCGATCCTTGGTATCCACTGGGTACCGGTAATATGTTGCAGGTGTTACATATGGGGATCCATGTGACCCACTTGATGGGGTATCAACAAATAATTCAATCGTTTGACTATATAACAGAGAATAGCGCTGTTACCATGGATATCCAAGACCAATATGGCATAGAGCCAGGTAAACCAGCCAATTTTATTATTCTTAATGCTACCAATGTTTATGACGCGATTCGCAAACAGGCAGAAGTGCTTGCCTCTTATCGTAATGGCGTGAAGATTGCCGAAACCAAGCCAAAAGAAGCTTCTCTTTTTATGGAGGAGACAGAGCTGATTAACTTTGAGAGATAACAGCTGTTCGAGAAAACCGTATCCCTTGTTGAGATGGATACGGTTTTCTCTTGTTTCATCGGTTGTTAGTTTTACTTTGTTCAGAGACGCAGAGAGAGTTTGGCTGTTCTTCTAACGGACAAAAAACCAGCGGATTACGAAATACTGTCCGTAAGAATGAATCTAACGGACAAAAAAACGCTGAATTGCAAAATACTGTCCGTAAGAATGAATCTAACGGACAAAAAACCACTGAATCGTGAAATACTGTCCGTAAGAATGAATCTAACGGACAAAAAAACGCTGAATTGCAAAATACTGTCCGTAAGAATGAATCTAACGGACAAAAAACCACTGAATCGTGAAATACTGTCCGTAAGAATGAATCTAACGGACAAAAACCGCTGAATTGTAAAATACTGTCCGTAAGAATGAATCTAATGGACAAAAACCGCTAAATTGCAAAATACTGTCCGTAAGAATGAATCTAACGGACAAAAAACCGCTGAATTGCAAAATACTGTCCGTAAGAATGAATCTAATGGACAAAAAACCGCTGAATCGCGAAATACTGTCCATAAGAAATGTTATCGTACTCTATAAGGGATAGACGCTGGCAGCTAGTCACTTTCATAACAAATGCAATTGAGCAACATTTTATTCAATCAGCAGTTTAACGAAGGGGGAGCAGGAATGTTTTTTGACGGAGTGATGCCGTTAGCGACAGAGCTTACCATCTGGGCTACCTATATCATGGCTCTTATCTGGGGCTATCGCGGGCCGCGAACATATCGACGGGATCGTTTTTTTGCAACGAAAAATAAAAATTTGCAAGAAGAAAGCGAGGAATTGATTACGACTGGTCAATTATTTTATCAAGGCTTTCAGGAGGTAGAAGACGTACGGCAGCTGTTACCAAACCAGCCGTTATGGAAACGACATGATATTCAGTTTCATTATACCTCTCGATTCTATATCTATACCGAAGACTGGTCCTGTCATGTTAGTGAATCTGTAGAAGAAAGCCGGAAAATAGTCGATTATGCCAGAATGACAAAAATGCTTGGTGCCGTAAGTTTGGAAATGGCGCCCAACTTTTTTCACCGTGTGTTACGATTGATTAATTGGATGCTTTTCTTCATATTATTTCTCACCCCTTTTGTGCTAGTAATTACGGCGGTGGAAACACGGCCAGATGGACTCCCCAATATCGGCGGGCCTTGGGAGCAGCTTAATGATGGCGGTATCGTACTCTTTTTCTATATGGTCTTCCGCTTGGGAGTGGAAACCATTCAATATCTTATGCAGAATCGACGTTCTAAAAAAATGATCAGTGAATTACAGGTCTTTCAATCGGAGCGGACGATTCAATTGATTCACCAATACTTACACCGCCAATTTTGGGGTTATTTCATCAGTTATGCCCTAGTAATCATGGTGTTTTTAGCACTCACCGCTTGGTCATTGGAATAAGGGGACGTCGGTTCCAGTAAAAAATCGTAGCATGCAAAATGAATCCTTTTTGCTTGTTTGTTCGTAAATGATAGTAGAGTAAGTAAGGAGGAAGAAAAAATGGGAGTTCTGTTAACGTCATTAATGAGTTTAATCTTGTATGTGGTAGGTGTGATCGTCACCACTGTTGTGACATCATTTTCGACCAAGAAAGTTTTCAAAGTATCTTTAGGAATATTTATTTTTGGATTTATTATCATGGTCATTATTAATTATTTTGCCATGCCGACCATTACGGTTCCAAACATGTTAACCATTAATATAATTGTGGCGGTTATCCTGATTCCGCTCTATTTATTTTTACTACAGCCAAGTAAACTTGTAGAGAAAAAGGTATTTATGCCATTAATGGGTATAGCCGCTTTAGGTCTTATTGCTATCATTGTCGTAGTGATTACTAGCTTTGTCACATTGGATAATGCCCAGCAGACCATTTCCGTGAGTGAAGAAGAAGAGGCAGAGCCGTTGACCAAGGATGAAACGCCTATCACGGTTGCACCAGAGTTTGCCCGGAATAAGATTCAGAAGGCGATGAGTGTGGTACCGAACCCGCAATTTTATGACCTTGGTAAGCTGCAAGTGCAAAAGGTAGACGACGAGATTGTGTATGTCGCACCGGTAGAGTTTGCTGATTTTTGGAAGTTTTTAAGAGGTCAAGAAACACCTGGTTATTTTACGATTTCGGCTACGAATGTAAATGCCCAACCTGATTTTCATGAAGATGCCATGAATTATACTAATTCTAGCTATTTTCATAAATATGTTAAGCGGGTCATCTACAATCAATACCCTAATTATATTCAAAGTGGTGAGGCACAGATTGAAGTAGACGATAACGGCAAGCCTTGGTATGTGCAAACCATTTATAAGCCGATGCACATTACCAATAAGCCGAACTTGGATCAGTTAAAAGTGGTGGTCATTGATCCCGATACTGGGGATATGCAATCCTTTGATACAGACGAGGCACCAGCATTTATCGAGGGATCGGTCAGTTCCGAGATGGCTACTTTAACCAATGATTATTACGGAAAATACGTACATGGCTGGTTAAATAGTGTGTTTGGCAAGCGAGATGTGAAGATTCCTAATCAGTCCGGATCCGAATCTGGTGTTACTCCGATGTTTGATGAAAATGGAGACATGTATTATTTTACCGACATGACGTCACCAAAGGAAAATATTGATTCGGCGTTAGGTTATACGTTAATCAATGCTCGTACCGGTGAATTAACCTATTATGGCGGAGAAAAGAATAACGGTATTATGGACAGTGAAGGGGCCAAACAGATTGTTAACAAGGAATTTCCTGAGAAAAAATGGGAAGGCTATATGCCTGTTTTGTATAATATTGATGGGAATCCAACGTGGGTCGTGAATGTATTAGATCCGAATGGTTTACACAAGCAATATGCCTATATTAAAGCCAATGATTCGGATTTCGTCGTGTTTGGCGATACGGCTAATGAAACACTGGATGCCTATCGCATGGCCTTATTACAAGATCCAGGTAACACTGGGGCAACAGGTGAAACACAGACAGAGGAAGTGACAGGCACAATAAACCGTGTGTTGGTTCATTCCACCGAGCAAGGACAGATTGTACAATTTTTAATCGAAGACGATACAACGATTTATACTGTCAACGCCAGCAAGGTACCATTAGCGATTTTCTTACAGCAGGGTGATGGAATCCAAGCAGAGGCGCAAGTGCTTGATAACGGAACGGCAACGATTGAGACGATGGAAATAGAGGGATTAACGGAATAAAATAAGCAATTTGGTTGATAAGAAAAAGGCACGAGGATTACTCGATGCCTTTTTTCTGTCTGCGATAAATTTCTAACGTGCTCACGGCACAGAGAATGGCGGTGAGCCCGATAAAGAAATAGCCTGCTTGCATACCGATTTGTCTGCTTGCCTCCCATGAAGAGCCAAAGGATAGACTGGTGACAAATTCAATAATATAACCAATTAATAGGTTTGTCAGAACCCCGCCAATCCCAATCAGTACTACGACGAAGGTGATCGCAGCATCGGTTCCTGCCTGATATTGTTTGGTGACTAGTGCCATCATTGTAGGATAAATCGGGCCAATCCCTAAACCAGCAATCGCAAATAAGAAAGCAATCTGATCACCAATAAAAAGTGGCAATAGACTAAGTAAACCTGCGAATGTAGAAAAAATAACAATCGAGATCGCATAACCAATCCGATCTGTTAACGGTCCAAACAACAATCGTGCCATCATAAACGTAAAAAAGAACAGAGATAATAAGCCAGAAGCATCACCAATCGACCATTCACTTACCCTAACCAAATAATTCACCAGCCAAGCGGCGATTCCTAATTCAGCGGTCACACCCATTGTTAAGGCAAAGACAATCAGCCAAGCTATCGGGTCTTTAGTCAGCTTTTTAAAAGAAGCCGGTTCTCCGGATTCTGTTGCCACCTGTTCCTTAGGGAATTTGCTCCATAACACCGGGATAATAGGAAAGAGTGACAAACTCATCATCACTAAATACATACCACGCCAGCCAAACACGGTAGACGATATCTCCCAGCCCATCACGTAGGCAGCAGCAATCGGTGCTACTGTAGAACCAACCCCGTAAAAGAAGTGAGATAGGTTAAGCATGGTTCCCGTATTTTTTGTAAAAAGCCGGGCCGCAATAATGGCTAAACCGATTTCAAGCATGCCATTTCCTATATATAATAAAAAGTAAGCGATCACTAAAGAGGTAAAATTATTAGAGAAATAAATAAAAACGCCGGACAACGCCATCAAGATAAAGGTGAGAATATTAGTTGTCTTTGCTCCGATTTTTGCGATTAACCACGACGTATAGGTACAGGCGAGAAAAAAGCCAAAGGAATTAATCGCTAATAAGATTCCTAATGTCCCATCTGTTATGGTTAATTCTGTTTGCATCTCTGGCAAGGCCGGCCCCTTAATATTCTCGGAAATGCCAAAAATGAAAAATCCCCCAAAAATAACAAATAGCAATAATATGTAGTTCGTTTTTTCTTTCTGCTTGATCATGACTGAACTCCTTTGATTTTCCATTCCGTCTATCATATCATAAAAATGATGGGTTACCTATGCTTTTTTTGCGAATATTATTTCCTTATAGGATAAGAAAGCAGTCTTGGTGTGATCAGATGTGGAACAATTTTGACTTCTTTGAGTGCCGGTTTTTTCTTACTTGATAGAAGGAAACAACATTAGCCGATAGATTTTTCGCTACTCATCAAAAATATGTTATGATATTTATTAGACATGTGTTTGTTTTGCATAGAATCAGGAGGAAGATAATGATTGATTTTACCAAGCGACAAAAAGAAATTATGCATATTTTAGCAAAACATGAACCGATTACGGCGGAACAAATTGCAGAAATGCTGGGCGTAAGTAAAGGGACATTGCGATCTGATCTAGCTGTGTTAGTCATGACGGGACATATTGAAGCTAAGCCGAAAGTAGGTTATTTTTTAGCGAAGGAACAGAAGGAGCCCAGTCAACAGAACATTTGGAAGCAAACACAAATAAAAGATGTTCAAGGAGTACCTGTTACCATTCAGCGGACAACCACCGTCAAGGATGCTGTGATATCTCTTTTTATGGAGGATGTGGGAACACTGATTGTGGTCGATGAACATCATTATTTAGAAGGAATTGTCTCGCGCAAGGATTTATTAAAGGTAACTTTGGGAAATCCAGAAGCTGTATCAATGCCGGTACATTTGGTGATGACCAGACAGCCAAAGGTATATACCATTGCATCAGATAAAAGCGTTTACGAGGCTGCCAGTATGATGGTGTTGTATGAAGTGGACAGCTTACCGGTCGTTAAGAATCAAGAAAACAAAGACAAAGTGATTGGCCGAATCACCAAAACCAATATCGTGAAAGCATTGATTGATCATCCATTTGATAGCTTACACACAGGGGGAGTGTAGAGTGATGGCAGAACAGTCCTACGTATTTGTATGTTCCGATGCCGTGGGAGAGACGGCAGAAGCAGTGGTGAGAGCAACCATCAGACAATTTGCTAATAACAATGTACAAGTGAAACGACAAAGCCATATTCAGACAGAAACAGAAATAGAGGATATTATGAAAGAGGTAAAAAGCAAAAAAGGTTTTATAGCGTATACCTTGGTTCAGCCTGAATTGAGGGCGAAAATGCAACAAGAAGCGATTCAAGCTGATATTCGGGCCGTAGATGTGATGGGACCGATGATGCAGGCATATATTGATACCTTTGATGGTAATCCAAAGCCAGATCCCGGTCAGCGACAGGTCTTAGATGAAGAATATTTTAAACGGATTGAAGCAGTGGAATTTGCCGTTAAATATGACGATGGAAAAGATGTGAAAGGTCTCCTGATGGCTGATGTTGCCTTAATCGGGGTGTCACGCACTTCGAAAACACCCTTAAGTATATTTTTAGCTCATAAAGGTATTAAAACGGCGAATTTGCCTATTTTGCCTGATATGGAAGCACCGGAAGAGCTGTTTGCTGATGTAGATAGAATGGTGGTGGGACTGACGATTGACCCAGCCCAACTGTTGAAAATCAGGACGGAGCGGTTAAAGACTTTAGGTTTGCCTGCTCAATCCAAGTATGCCTCCATGGATCAAATTGAACGGGAGATGGAAACAGCCGATAACTTGATGGACAAGTTAGGTTGTCCGGTGATTAACGTATCCGATAAATCCATCGAAGAAACAGCAGGATTGATTATGAAGATGTTGTCAGAAAGATAAACGAGGAGGTAGACAATGAGAAAAAGCGTATTAGTAACGGAAACTATACCGTCATCCGTAAAAGAATTATTGGAAGCGGAGGTCGACGTAACAGAGTGGGGGAGCTCTGAACAAATGCCAAGAGAACAGCTACTGAAGGAGATCCATGCATACCACGGATTATTGACTTCCAAGGATAAGATTGACACCGAGTTGTTACAAGCAGCCAGCAAATTAGAGGTGGTCAGTAATATTGCCGTTGGTTATGATAATTTTGATACAGAAGCGATACAACAGGCGGGAATACAGGCTACCCATACGCCATATGTATTAGATGAAACCGTCGCTGATTTGATTTTTGGACTGATTCTGGGCACTGCACGGCGAATACCAGAGTTAGATCAATACGTTAAACAAGGCAGATGGCAGAAGGCAATAGATCTCCCTGAATTCGGTCATAATGTACACCATAAGAAATTGGGCATTATCGGAATGGGACGAATAGGGGAAAAAGTAGCTCGCCGTGCCCGCTTTGGTTTTGAAATGGATGTGTCTTACTATAATCGTTCCCGTCATGAAACGGCAGAACAAGAATTACAGGTTACTTATGAAGAATTGGATCGTTTACTGGAAAGCTCTGATTTTATTTTGCTAATGACGCCTCTTACAACAGCCACTTATCAGCTAATAGGAAAAGAAGCATTTGCCAAGATGAAAGACAGCTGCTTTTTTATTAACGCCTCTAGAGGTGCCGTAGTAGATGAACAGGCTTTAATCGAGGCATTGGAAGACAAGCAGATTGCCGGGGCAGGTTTAGATGTATTTGTGCAGGAGCCAATCGATCCTAGTCATCCTTTTTTACAGATGAATCAAGTCGTTACCCTGCCGCACATAGGTTCAGCGACTGCCGAAACACGGGAAGCAATGAAAAAGTATGCAGCTGAAAACTTGCTGACAGGACTGCGCGGTGAGCAGCCAGAGGCGTTGATTAAGGAACTACGATAGGAATAGCAAAAAATGCACAAAGGGAAGATTTCCTTTGTGTATTTTCTTACAAGTAATAAGGATGTTTTAACACCCAATACACGACATTTTTCTTAACAAAAAGGTTACATTATAAAAAAATACTTTCATATTCGGCAAAATATTGTATCATAGTAGAAGAAAATAGTTCATGTTTAATGAGGTGTAGTTGTGAGTATCTTAGTCGAATCGATGAAAATGCCAGTAGATAATTTTCTGGGCATGCTTTTATATGCAGTCATTTATATTTTTGTTACAGTAATTGTATTAGGACTTATTCTGAAGCTCATACCATACCAGCTTCCATACGCGATAAAAAGTCTGATCGTATTTATTGGTATCCTGATTAGTTTATTGGTTTGGTGGAATACGATCGCCTCCCCAGCCTTGCCGTTGTAAAGTACGGCTGCCATCAGTGGAGCTTTGCTTTACTGATGGTTAGTGCTTTGGACAATGAATCACCCTGCGCGCACATCTCCATTGCCTGGCAATATGCTGCCAGCCTCTCTGTTCTCCTTTTAGCTTCTCAGCAGATATGATAAAATTAGAATGTAAATAAATAAAATAGATAGAGGGGCTGTTAGCGTGGAAGCCGTTATATATATATGTCATGGGAGTAGAGTAGAACAAGCCAAACACGAATCAATGCAATTGCTTAGACGAGTAAAGGATCAAGTCGATGCACCGATTCAAAAGGGTTGCTTTTTAGAACTACAGGAACCAAATATATCAGACGCCGTTGCAAAAGTTGTAGAACAAGGGGCCACAAAAATTGTTGTGATGCCCATTTTATTACTCACTGCAGGACATGCTAAACGAGATATTCCCAAACTGATCGAACAAGAACACCATAAGTATCCCGAAGTAGAGTTTGTTTATGGAAAGGCGATTGAAGTGGATGACAGGATGGTAGATGTATTGGCAGAACGCATTGATGAACTACCACTTCAAAATCTGGAGCATTTCGAAATGTTGTTGGTGGGAAGAGGCAGCAGTGATCCGGATATATTAACCGATATGGAACAATTGGCAAACATGCTACAAGAACGATATCCGAATTCCTCGCTGGAGGTCTGTTTTCTAGCGGCTGCAAAACCTAAATTTGAACAACTGTTACAAGCCAAGGTAAATCAATCCAGTTCCGTGATTGTTATTCCTTATTTATTATTTACCGGGCTGTTAGATCGTGGCATCAAGGAATATATTGCTTCCTTGAATTTGGGGAACGATCAACAAGTGCTGCGAACCGATTATCTAGGGCATCACCCTAATGTGGTTGATGTGTTAGTTGATCGAACCAAAGAAGCAATGGAGGGAGCGGCTGACCGTGCAGAAATGGCTGAAGGAAGTAGCTAGAGGAAAAAAGGGCTCCAAGGATTTAACTTATCAGGAAACAGTGGAAGTAGCCGAAACCTTGCTGTCTGGACAAGCAACATCGGCACAAACCGCCGCTTATTTGGTGGCAGAACGCATCAAGATGGAATCGGCAGAAGAATTATTGGCATTTATTCATACGTTATCCGATCATGCCGACCATCTAGACTTAAGCGCCGATCGGCAAGCCCAAGCCATTGATTTTGCAGGACCGTATAATGGTCGGAATTCCTTTGCGGCCACTATTCCTGTATCGCTTTTGTTAGCGGAACATGGTGTACCTGTTTTTCTCTCTGCTAGTGACACGCTGCCTCCTAAATATGGTACTTCATTAAAAGCGATTATGCAGGAATTGTTGATATCAACGGAAGCAACTAAGCAAGAGCTGACCGCCATGGTCGAGCATGATCAGTTTGGGTTTGCCGACACCGAACAATATTGTCCGGCTCTTGCTCGCGTTCGTCCCATAAGAGAAGAGATCGGGGTGCGGACCCTATTTAACACCGTAGAAAAACTAGTCAACATTAGCCAGGCGAAAAATGTGATGCTGGGTGCCTTTCATCGGACGGCTATTAATAAATTATCGGAGGTCTTCAAGCAGCTTGATTATCAACATGTTTATGTAGTTCAAGGCTTGGAAGGTTCAGAAGATGTCCCAGTGCACCGCAATAGCTTCGTCTTTGATTGGACACCAGAGGGACTGGACTCGTTTATCGTCAGACCAGAAGATTATGGGCTGGCGAGTAAAGAATTTGATAAACAGGAAAAGTTATCGGCAGTAGAGCAGGCACATAGAGTTCGAGCTGTTTTCCAAGGGGAACAGACGGGGAAGTATCGCTATGCCTATCATCAAACCCTTTTAAACGCGGGTTTACGCTATTACCTTTTTCATATCACCTCAAGTATAGAAGAAGGAATTGAGCTTGCTAAGCAACAAATACATACGGGGCGGGCGTTGGAAAAATTGCAGTCGCTCCAGCAGCATAACTGAGGTGTCTACATCGATTTCATTTGCGCCACATGATCGAGCCAGTCTTGTTGTGCTCTCGTAGAAAAAATAGGTTCATCGACAATCGCTTGTAATAACTCCTGTCTCTTTTGGGCAGAAGCTATATGCGTACGGACTGTGATGCGGGCTTGGTATAAAAAATCGATATATTGCTCATACGAATCAGGGATTTGTTCTTCTATCGTCTGCTTTATTTTTTGTGCAAGGATAGGACTGGCACCTCCCGTAGAAATCGCAACCTGTAATCGCCCTTTGTTTATCGTGATCGGGAATTGCAGGTTGCCGACGTGTGCTTGATGGCTGGCATTTACCCAGGCTTTCTCTGGAGCATGTTCTGCCAAATATTGATTAGTCGCTGGATCGTTGGTGGCAATAATAATAACGTCTGCCTCTGTCATATGGGATAATTGACAACGTGCCTTGATCCATTGAATTTGATACTGGTCAATAAGGTTTTGTATGATAGATGATATTTCCGGACTGACAATCGTTATATTGTGATGAAAAGGAAGCAGTTTTTGCAATTTTCTTGCTGCTACCGTTCCTCCGCCTGCTAAGACAATTTTTTTATGATGCAGATTCACAAATAAAGGTATGAGATACATGGATAAATCTCCTCGCCGTGATGGTTTTTCTTCATTTTAGTATGAGTAATCACTTTAGACAAGCGGTTTGACAGAAAGTATGATCTTTTTTAAACTTAATATAATAAATAGTTTGATTTCGAGAGAAGAGGAAGGGTGATAAGATGAAGCATATTTTCAAAGAAGGAAAACAATTACAGGGCCCCACCTTACTTTTATTACATGGCACAGGCGGTACAGAAACGGATTTGCTGCCGATTGCAGAACGACTGGATCCAGATGCCAATGTGTTAAGTGTGCGTGGCAACGTGTTGGAAAATGGCATGCCGCGATTTTTCAAACGGTTAGCGGAAGGCGTTTTTGATGAAGAGGATTTGCGCTTGCGGACGAAAGAGTTATATGAGTTTCTGGATGAAGCGGCAGAGGAATACCAATTTGACCGTAACTATGTGATCGCCGTAGGTTACTCGAATGGCGCAAATATCGCAGGAAGTTTGTTATTTCGCTATCAGGATGCTCTATCTGCTGCTATCTTACACCATCCAATGGTCCCAAGCAGGAACATCGAATTGCCAGAGCTGACTAATGTGAAGGTTCTGATTACCGCTGGACATAATGATCCTTTGTGTACAGAGCAAGAATCCTTGGACCTGGAGCGAATTTTGAAGGATAATGGTGCTTTGGTTCAGATTCATTGGGAGAATAATGGCCATCAGCTGACCCAAACAGAAGTTGCTGCAGCAAGCGAATGGTATCAAAAAGAAATGAGTTAAAACAAGACCTTGTATTCCGTGATGGAGTGCAAGGTTTTTTATGGTTGCCATAAAAGAAATGACGACCAAAAAAGTTCGGAAAGCTTAGAAAATGGTTGTCATGATCAAGATAATCCCCCGTTTTATTTTCCAGGTTTGGTCCATCATTTAAGATCGTCAATGTTCCTTAAGTGATAAAAGATCAACACATGGAAGTCTAAAAAATTAAAAAACCCTCTTGCAATTTTTCAAAAATCATCTATAATTAACTGTATTAACATAACTAGTACACCTAATACAATTAATACAGTGAAAGGGAGGGTGCCATGTTTGAATTAGATTTGCGCAGCAGGCAGCCGATTTATGAGCAATTAGTGGATAAATTCAAACAGCTCATTATGAGTGAAGTACTTCAGCAAGATGAACAGTTACCCTCGGTACGATCACTAGCACAAGATTTATCAATTAATCCTAATACGATTCAAAAGGCATACCGAGAGTTAGAAGCACAGGGCTATATTTATTCTGTAAAAGGAAAGGGTAGCTTTGTCAGTCAAATATCACAGATAGATAACACAGCAGAGATCAAGGAAATTAGAGAACATTTGAAACGATTAATGGTCGAGGCTTTTTTTCTCGGCATGACAAACCAAGAGATGAAGCAAATAATAGAAGAGAGTCAGACATCAGTGTTAAAGGGGGATGCTTATGATCCAGATTGAGCAATTGTCAAAGCATTTTGAAAAAAATAAGGTGCTGCAACAGATTAACTTATTCGTTAAAAAGGGTTCAATTTATGGATTACTTGGTTCGAATGGCGCGGGCAAAACGACATTGCTAAAAACGATTGCTGGTATCATTAAGCAGAATCACGGGAGTATCCTGATTGAAGACAACCCGGTTTTTGAGCATACGCTATTAAAAGAACGAATGATTTTTATTCCAGATCAACCCTTTTTCTTTTCACAATATACCGTTAAGCAAATGGCATCATTTTATGCCAATACCTATCCATACTGGGATCAAAAACGCTTTGATCATATGCAGCAGTTATTGGATTTAAATCCGAAAGAGAAAATCCATAAATTCTCCAAAGGAATGCAGCGCCAAGTAGCTTTTTGGCTGGCTTTATGTGCTCGCCCGGATTACTTAATTATGGATGAACCATTTGATGGGCTTGACGCCGTCATCCGACGTAAAATCAAGTCATGGATCATTCAGGATGTAGCGGAACGTGATATGACTGTACTTATTTCCTCGCACAACCTTCAAGAAGTGGAGGACATGTGTGACGCGATCGGCGTATTACATCGTGGTAAGCTCTTGATCGAGAACAATCTTGATGATCTAAAATCCGATACACATAAGGTGCAATTTGCCTTTAAAGGCGAAGTGGATGAGGCAGCTTTATTAGAAGGATTACAGATTATTGAAAAGGAAAAACGAGGCAGTGTTTATGTTTGTGTGATTCGAGGGGATCGAACAGATATTGAAGAAAAAATAGGGAAGTATCAACCAGTGATTTTTGATATTTTGCCGTTAACATTAGAGGAAATCTTTATTTATGAAATGGAGGATGCGGGCTATGGGATCGAGAATATTCTCTTATAAAAAAGAATTAATGAAACAAAGTTTTCGATCAACTGGCTGGATTGGCATCGCCTATTTATTGGTATTATTGCTCGTCTTACCAATACGCGTTCTCATGGAGCTGTCCAATGAGGAATTTAGGCTCGGACTTGCGCAAGAAGAAATGTGGGAGCATACCGATATCTTTCTATCCTTGGGTTCTGCTTTTCAAGTGCTTTTTATTGTTATCTTTTCTGTATTGGCTGGTATTTTCGTTTCCCATTATATGCACGCAAAGGGGTCTTCTGATTTTATGCACAGTCTGCCCTTGAAACGCTCCACCATTTTTATTCATCAGCTGGTGATGGGGTATATCCAATTGTTAGTTCCTGTTGTGATTACTGGTTTGATCTTACTGGCGCTGTTGAATATCGATCAAGTGGATATCATTTATCAAAGTGACGATATTTTTCGCTGGTTTTATTATACGATGACGTTCCAAACCTTGTTCTTTGCTTGCAGTTTATTTATCGGACACCTTACCGGTAATTCAATTGTTCAAGGTGCACTTACCTATATTACCCTGTTTTTCCCGGCGGGTATTATCTTTTTGCTGCAAAGTAATTTGGCGCTATTATTAATTGGTTACAGCGATTCCTTTACGCCAGATGCGTTAATGTACCGTTTATCGCCAATTATCTGGCTGATAGATAATATGTATGGCGTTTCGGATGGCTGGACGTTATGGTATTACTGGATTGTTGCCCTTGTCTTTATCGTTGTGGCTGCTTTGCTTTATCAGATAAGACCAGCAGAAGTAACACAACAAGCCTTTGCGTTTCCAATTATCAAGCCTATTTTTAAGTTTGGGGTTACCTTTTGTATGATGTTGCTGGGCGGCATGTATTTTGCGGTGATACAAGGTGCAAGCCTTTCTTGGTTAACGGTAGGTTATGGATTAGGAGCTGTGATTGGCTATGTATTGGCAGAAATGTTAATTCAAAAAACTTGGCGTGTGTTTGCCAAGTGGAGAGGATTTGTCGTGTATATCGGCATCTCGATTATTTTACTCTTATCCGTTGTCTTTGATTGGTATGGATTTGAGTCTAAAATTCCAACCGCTGACCAAGTAGAGGGAGTGATGATTAACACTGGAGAGATGGGAAGCAGGTACTATTTAAATGAGGAGTATGATTCCGATTATTTTGTGGAAGATCATCAAAGCATTCAAGATACGATCTCGCTGCATCAAGAGCTACTGGATCGGAACCGACACTCTACTTTTGACGGCATTTTCTATTCCAATAACGTAACGCTAACGTATTTATTATCCAACGGCCAGCAGATGACGAGGGAATACACAATGGATGATATTACGACACTAGATCCATACCTAGAACGAATGGCACAGCATGATAATTTTAAAAAAGCTATCTATCCGTGGCTATTTGAGGAGGGTATTACATTCCGGTCTGTTTACCTTTATGGTTACCAGCAATCACAGGAGATAACGTCTCCGGAAATGATCGATAAGCTAGTGGAAGCTTATCGGCAAGATGTGCTTGATATGGACTATCAAATGCTTAGACGGGCAGATGTACAATCTACGCTTTCGATCGAATTTCAACTCCATGATGGAACGTCTATTGGTCATGGTGTTCCGGTGAATTTTCGGCATGTGATTGAGTTGTTGCAAGAAGAAAACATGGATGACTTAATACAAGTCAACGAAGATGATGTGCGAATGATTGCTATTACGGATGGAACAGGGAATTCGGAAGATTTTTACTCTTTTCCATTTCAAGAGGTACCAGGAAATTGGCTGCAAGTAACGAATGAGGAAGATATCAGTGAGCTAATGAATATACAAGCAAATGAAGCTGGTGAATGGCAGATTGGTTTTTACGGACGTGGGGATGAATTATTGTATATCATTCCGATTGATTCGTCGCAATTACCAACTAACATAACCAGTCAATTAGAGTCATCATAAAGGAAGGTGAAGCAGTATGTGGAGCTATGATGTCATTGTTGATCAATTTCAAGCCATGATGTATTATACCGCCTTCAATGTAGTAAAAGACAAACAAACTGCGGAAGACGTTGTGCAGGAAACATGGATCAAAGTGCTGAAGCAAGGCAAGAAAATAGCGCAGGTAGAAAAGCTGGGTTCCTGGTTAAAAACAATTACGACCCGAACGGCCATTGATTTACTCCGCAAAGAGAAACGCTCGCATACCTGTTTGTTTCAGGATCCTAATTGGCTGGAAGAGCTGGATTTGTGTGCGGGGGACTTTGTGGAAGAACGTTTAAATTGTTCAATCCTATTGGAAGAGTTAGAACAATGTATCGGTAATCAGCAAAAATTATTGGCTGTCTTTCAACTAAAATTCAGGCTGGAGTTTGATAATCAACAAATAGCAGAGATGTTAAATATTAGTAATTCAGCGGTGAAAACACGACTGTTCAGAATCAGAAAATTACTTAAACGTGCGGAAGTTGTAGAGGATTTTTCCGAATTTGCAGTCGGTGCATAATATGTATATGCAACTGTTTTTTACAAAGGGACTTCTTTTAATGGAAGTCTCTTTTCACTTAGGTAAAATAGGTTTATAATGACAGTAGCAAGGAGAATGATAACTAACTCCTGTCAGTGTAAATAAAGGATGAGTAATGTGGGGCATTTTATCTATGTGGTATTACCATGGTTTTTTCTAAGTGTGTGTTTGATCGGGATGATTATTAGTTTATTCAAACGATTGCCTTATTGGTGGGGGTTTCTTAGCTGTGCCGTAGGTGTAGTGATCTATCTGATTGGTAATGAAATGGTAGGGGGCTACAATGGGATGAGTTTGAGTCTGATTGGCGCTTTGCCCTTTACCATTGGCTTGTTTATTTTATTTTTTCTATTTGTAGGAAACAAATTCCAATGAGATGCTGGGGTTAGATAGAACAAGATAGCAAATAATAAGGTGTATCCTAACGAATGGAGGAATACACATGAGAAACAAACGAATGCTGTCTGTACTAGCGTCGGTTGGAATTGGTGCGTATGCCTATTACCATATGCGCCGCAACAAAACAATGATGTAATCGATAGCGAGGGGAAACTCGGCAATTGTCGAGTTTCCCCTCGTATGCTATTCTAGACGGGCATGCTTCCTGTTCTTGTAAATGACTGCCTATTGTATGTGAGACTAAGAAGAAAAGGCAGCCTCGATCCCGTATCATCTAACGGACAAAAATCCGTACAATCATGAAATATTGTCCGTAATGAATCTGACAGACAAAAAATGGAGAAATCACGAAATATTGTCCGTAAGACCGAATCTAACGGACAAAAAAATGCGAAATGGCGAAATGTTGTCTGTAAGAATGAATCTAACGGACAAAAGATGGAGAAATCACGAAATATTGTCCGTAAGACCAAATCTAACGGACAAAAAAATGCGAAAATGCGAAATGTTGTCCGTAAGAACGAATCTAATGGACAAAAAATGGAGAAATCACGAAATATTGTCCGTAAGACCAAATCTAACGGACAAAAAAATGCGAAAATGCGAAATGTTGTCCGTAAGAACGAATCTAATGGACAAAAAATGGAGAAATCATGAAATGTTGTCTGTAAGATCGAATCTAACGGACAAAAAAAGCGAAATCGCGAAATGTTGTCCGTAAGACCGAATCTAACGGACAAAAAAATGCCAAATCACGAAATATTGTCCGTAAGAATGAGCACAATACTGCTTCGTCTTATCTGCATGCTTGTAACTAACACAGCTCATGGTGGTACCAAGTACACTTCTTGGTTTTAACAATTATTTTTTGCTATAATAAAAGGGTGAAAACACGGAAACAACGAAAGGTGGAGGAAAATGACAAAATATATCGGCTATATCGGATCTTATACAAAAAAGGAAAGTGAAGGAGTATATAAATTTATTTTAGATACAGAAAAGAAACAATTAAGCGGTGTAGAGGTGGTAGCCTCTCTTGATAACCCTACATATGTAACGATAAGTAAAGATAATCAGAATCTCTATGCGGTGGCAAAAGAAGGAAATCAAGGTGGCGTGACGGCATTTGAAATTGCGGATGATCAGGGAAGCTTACGCCCGTTAAACAGTCAAGTAACACCTGGATCAGCTCCTTGCCATGTCAGTGTAGATAGTCAAAAACAACTAGTGGTGGCAGCCAACTACCATACTCAGTTAGTGGAGGCATTCGCAACCAATTCCGATGGATCCCTGCAGGCACCAACTTCTGCCAAGCATGAAGGGAATGGGCCTCATGAAAGACAAGAAAAGCCACACTTGCATTTTGCAGGATATACACCAGATGAACGTTTTGTGGTGGTAGTCGATTTAGGAACGGATACGATCACGACATATCAACCTCAGGATGGTAGTTTGGAAGAAGTGAATGTGTTAAAGACAAAACCAGGTAGTGGTCCTCGTCATATCGCTTTTCATCCCAATGGAGAATATGCTTATGTAATGACAGAGCTTAGCAATGAAGTGATTGTCTTAAAATATGATCAGCAGGACGGTCGTTTTGAAGAATGGCAGTATATCTCAACATTACCAGAGGATTTCACGGAGAACAGCCAGGGAAGTGCGGTTCACCTTTCCTCTGACGGTCGGTTTGTTTATGCTGGAAATCGAGGACATAACTCGATCGCTGTGTACCGCGTATTAGATGATTTTACCGTGGAATTTATCGAATGGACAGATACAGAAGGGGATTGGCCACGTGATTTTGTTTTAGATCCTTCTGAACAGTTTATTGTAGCTTCCAATCAGGAATCTGGCACCATCGTATTATTTGAACGTGATCCAGAAGCAGGCACGTTAACGCTTGTCCAAAAAGATGTAGCTGCACCGGAAGCCGTTTGTTTGAAATTTCTTTATGCATAAAATTAAGAAGTGCCCTGTCTTGAAAAAACAGGGCACTTTTGCTATTCAATGACTCGGTTTGTTTCATCTACTTCTAACTTCTCAACTGTCTCCATACGGGCAATATAACCATCTCCATGGCAGATGGAACAAGTATATTGCCACTGGTTATCATCCATTAACAGACCTGTTCCATCACAAGCCTTACAAGCAAACTGTTGGGAACCCATAAACGAACACCCCTTCCATTGGGATTATTGTTTTTGTTTAATCCAATTAATAATACCGCCTTGTAAGATGATATCAAGCTGTCGATCGGTTAAATCATGCTGTACCTGGATTTGTTGCTCGGATCCTTTGACCTGAATCGAAAAGTCTCGTTTTTCTTTAAGGGTATCATGGATGTGACGAAATTCCAGGATATCTCCTTGTTTAATCTTTTCAAAATCCATTTCATCGACAAAGGTTAATGGTAAAATCCCGAAGTTAATCAGGTTTTGTAAATGGATCCGGGCAAAATCCTTCACCAGTACCACTTTTAATCCCAAATAACGCGGCGCAAGTGCAGCGTGTTCTCGACTGGAACCTTGACCATAATTGGAACCGGCAATAAGCGTGTGTCCACCACTGTCACGCTTTTTCATCGCCTTCTCATAATAGTCTTCATCGATAATTTCAAAGGCGAAGGTACTAATTTTTTGAATATTACTACGGTATGGCAATACTCTGGATCCACCAGCTAGGATCTCATCGGTAGAGATATTGTCCGTCATTTTTAATAATACAGGCAGATCGAAATTATTTTCAATAGCTTGAAAATCAGGTATGGAGGAAATATTTGGTCCTTTTTCCAAGTTGATCTCACGATTGTCTTCTGGTGGTGCCTCCAACATACCCTGTGTAGAGAATTTGGTTGGCTCACTAATAGTCGGATAGTCCATCTCCAAGCTGCGTGGATCGGTTATCTTACCTGTCAGGGCAGAAGCGGCAGCTGTCTCTGGACTACATAAGAAAACACTATCCTCTTTGGTACCTGAGCGTCCCGGGAAGTTTCTCGGCGTGGTGCGCAGACTGTTTCTTCCTGTAGCTGGCGCCTGTCCCATACCGATACAGCCATTACAGCCAGCTTGATGCATACGGGCGCCAGCCGATAAAAGATTGGCGATATGGCCGTTTTCGACAAGCTGTTCCAATAATTGCCGCGAAGTAGGGTTAATATCGAAAGAGATACCTGCCGCAATTTGTTTGCTTTTAACAATCTCACTAGCAATCGCAAAATCACGATAACCAGGATTTGCCGACGAGCCGATATATGACTGATAGATGGTCTCTCCAGCTACCTCTGCAACTGGAACGACATTGTCTGGACTGGATGGCGTTGCAATTAATGGTTCTAACGTAGATAAATCAATATGATCTTCTTCATCATAGCTAGCCCGTTTATCAGCAACCAGTTCTGTCCAGTCCTCTTCACGTCCTTGTTGTTGTAAAAATCGCTTGATCTCCTGATCGGAAGGAAATACTGTTGCTGTTGCACCAAGTTCGGCGCCCATGTTGGCAATCACATGTCGATCCATTGCCGATAATTCTTGGACTCCTGGGCCGTGATATTCAATAATTTTACCAACACCGCCTTTTACTCCGTGACGGCGTAACATTTCTAGGATGACGTCCTTGGCACTTACCCAGTCTGGTAATTCTCCGGTTAATTCAACGCCCATCACACGTGGCATTTTTACATAATAGGGTTCACCGGCCATTGCCATGGCGACATCAATCCCACCGGCGCCAATTGCTAACATGCCCATACAGCCATTGGCACATGTGTGACTATCCGACCCTAACAAAGTTTTACCTGGTTTGGCTAGCTGTTGCATATGGACAGGGTGGCTAACTCCATTACCTGGCCTGCTGTAATAGATGCCAAACCTCTGAGCCGCACTACGCAAAAATAGATGGTCGTCGGCATTACGAAAGTCTTCTTGAATCAAGTTATGATCGACATATTGAGCTGAAGCTTCGGTCTTCACCTTATCAATTCCCATTGCTTCTAATTCCAGCATGACCATTGTACCTGTTGCGTCTTGCGTCAATGTCTGGTCTATCTTCAGTCCGATCTCTTCACCAGCATTCATCTCACCTGACAGTAAATGTTCTTGAATTAATTTCTGCGCTACGTTTAGCTGCATGCTTTCTCCTCCTTATGTTATACTGTCTTGCTTAGAATATGCTTATATAGTAATTATTACACCTGTGAGTTGTCGTTAAACTGTAAAAATGGGGAAGTGACAATATTTTATGTAGGAAATCTTTGCTTAAGAGGTTATAGCCTATTGATAATTAGATAATTACCAAGACCACAAGTGATGAATCTCGCGGACTGTAGAGAGGAAAACGCGTTCCTGAGTCCATAAGAATGAATCTTGTGAATGAGAACTGAGGAAAAAAGATCGCACTTGACGTGAGATAGCTCTGGAAAGCAGAGGGCTTGGCTAGAGTGTTGTTAGGCACTAATTATTCTCTCAAAGTACCCGATTTATCGATACGCTGATTTTGAGGATCCAATCGATTCAAAATATAATGAGGATTGTATTATTATCCTCAAAAAAAAGATACCGGAAAAAACCGGTATCTTCATGACCTTACACCATCACCTTACACATATCATTCGTAAGTGCAACAGGATCTTCAACAGGAAGACCTTCGATTAACAAGGCTTGGTTGTATAGAATATTGGTATATAATTTAACCTTTTCTTGATCAGAACCATGGGCGCGTACCAATGCATCGAAAATCTCATGCTTATTGTTGATTTCCAATACTTTAGTCGCTTCGATGTTTTGATTATCTGGCATTTGCTTTAATACCTTTTCCATTTCAATCGATACTTCACCCTCAGCAGATAAGCAAACCGGATGCGACTTCAAGCGAGTAGATAGCTTAACATCCTTCACTTTACCGCCTAAGATTTCTTTCATCTCGTTTAGTAAATCCTTATGCTCTTCTTTTTGCTTTTCTGCTTCTTGTTTGGTCTCCTCATCCTCTAGATCAAGGTCACCGCTAGAGACATTCTTGAATTCTTTCTCGTCATAATTCATTAGCATACGGATCGCAAATTCATCGACTTCATCAGTGAAATAAAGGATCTCATAACCTTTATCCTTGACTAATTCGGTTTGTGGCAGTTTTTCAATCCGGTCATGCGATTCGCCTGTTGCATAATAAATATGCTCTTGATCCTCTGGCATGCGTTCGACATACTCTTTTAAGGATACTAATTTGTTTTCACTCGAAGAATGGAACAGTAATAAGTCCTTTAACGTTTCTTTGTTGGCGCCGAAGTCGGAATAGACACCAAACTTGATTTGTCGGCCAAAGGCTTGGTAGAAACGTTCATATTTTTCACGATCGTTCTTCAGCATGCTTTGTAAGTGATTTTTGATTTTCTTTTCTAAGTTTTTGGCGATTAGCTTCACCTGGCGATCTTGCTGCAGGATTTCCCGGGAGATATTTAAAGATAAATCCTCGGAGTCAACAATCCCTTTGACAAAACTGAAATGATCCGGTAATAGGTCAGCACATTTTTCCATAATCAAGACACCGTTAGAATAGAGCTCCAACCCTTTTTCATATTCCTGAGAATAATAATTGAACGGTGGCTGTTCTGGAATATAAAGGATTGATTGGAAACGTACGGTACCGTCGACACTGATGTGCTGATGGCTTAATGGTTTGTCAAAGCCAAAACGTTTCTCTTGATAAAAGCTTTCATAATCCTCATCTGTTAACTCCTGTTTATTTTTGCGCCAGATTGGCACCATACTGTTAACCGTCTTTTCTTCGGTAACATCGATGAATTCTTCTCCTTCATCGTCTTGCGGTTGTTGTTCGGTTATATCCATCTTGATTGGGTAGCGGATAAAGTCAGAATATTTTTTGATAATCGTCTGTAGTTGGTTTGGATCTACGAAATCATCGTAATTTTCTTCTTCTTGATTTTCTTTGATTTGGATGACGATTTCTGTACCAACGTCTTCCTTTTCGATCGGTTCAATGGTATAACCCTCGACACCGTCAGACTCCCATTTGTAACCTTCGTCACTGTAGAGTGAACGTGTATAAACGGTTACTTGATCGGCTACCATAAAAGAAGAGTAGAAACCAACCCCAAATTGACCAATGATCTCTTGTCCATCCTTCATATCAATGTCTTTTTTGAAATCAAGGGAACCACTCTTGGCAATGATACCAAGGTTATTCTCCAGCTCTTCTTTGGTCATTCCGATACCAGTATCTTTTACGGTTAAGGTACGAGCTTCTTGATTTGGTTCAATACGAATAAAATAATCTTCTTGGTTAAAAGATATATTTTCATCCGTCAATGCTTTATAATAGATCTTATCAATCGCGTCACTCGCATTGGAAATCAATTCACGTAAGAAAATTTCTTTTTGTGAGTAGATAGAGTGCACCATCATTTCTAACAGCCGCTGTGATTCGGCCTGGAATTGCTTCTTTTCCATGTCGTATTCCTCCTCTATTTCTGTCTACTATGTATTTTAGCACTCTTTGCTTCTGAGTGCTAACACTTTACATAAATATCATATATTTAATAGACTGTCAAGAATAATAGTGTGAGTACGGACTTTCCGTTTATTTCTATATAAAAAATGATATAATAAAACCAAACGTAAGTAGAAACGGAGGAATGGCAATGAAGCAATTAAATGAAGCAACGAATTTTTTACAGCAAAGAATCAATGGCAAGCCAGCGATCGGATTGATTCTCGGCTCGGGATTAGGCGTGCTTGCTGATGAGATCACAGAGGATACGAAAATCAAGTATGAAGAAATCCCAGGGTTCCCTGTTTCCACCGTGGAAGGACATGCAGGACAGTTAGTTATTGGCCAGCTGGATGGGGTTGAAGTGATCGCCATGCAAGGACGCTTTCACTACTATGAAGGATATGGACTAGACGCTGTCACTTTTCCGGTCCGTGTAATGAAGGAATTAGGTGTCAGCACATTAATTGTTACCAATGCAGCCGGCGGAGTCAATCAATCCTTGGAACCGGGCGATTTAATGTTAATTACAGACCATATCAACAATACCGGTCAAAATCCATTAATCGGGGAGAATGTGGCTGAGCATGGTGTACGCTTTCCAGATATGTCGACGGCTTATGATCGAGATTTACAAGCAATCGCCAATCAAACAGCGGAAGCTCTAGAGCTCCCACTAAAACAAGGGGTGTACGTATGGAATACCGGCCCTAGCTATGAAACACCAGCCGAGATTCGCATGTTAGATAAAGTTGGTGGCGATGCAGTTGGCATGTCCACTGTACCAGAGGTAACCGTCGCTCGACATGCTGGCATTAAATGTCTCGGTATTTCTTGTATTTCCAATATGGCGGCAGGTATTCTCGACCAGCCATTGACACACGACGAGGTGATCGAAACCACCGAAAGAGTGCGGGCCAGTTTTTTACAATTTGTGAAGCACTTAGTGCAAAAAATTGGCTAGAGAGGAGGGAAATGATGCAAACGAAACTTATCGAAGAGGCAAAAAAAGCGATGAAAAAAGCCTATGTACCCTATTCGAACTTTCAAGTAGGTGCCGCCTTGTTAGATAAAGACGGACACATTTTTCATGGCTGTAATATTGAAAATGCCGCTTACCCTATGTGTAATTGTGGTGAGAGAACGGCTTTATTTCATGCTTATGCCAATGGTTCGCGAGATTTTTCCATGATGGCAGTTGTCGCCGATAGTGACCGGCCCGTTTCACCATGTGGGGCTTGTCGTCAGGTGATGGCAGAATTGTGCGAGGCTGATATGCCGGTGATTTTGACCAATTTACAAGGGGATGTACTGGAAACGACGGTGCAGGACTTGCTGCCAGGCGCATTTATCTCAGACGATATGTCTAATGTACAACAATAAAGGAGTGTAGCAAATATGACACTAGCAAATAAGATAGATCATACGGCATTAAAGCCAGATACGACGAAAGAACAGATAGAAACCTTATGTCAAGAGGCGAGAGAACATAGCTTTTTCTCCGTATGTGTGAATCCAACCTGGGTAGAGACAGCGGTTGCATTATTAAAAGGATCAGATGTGGCTGTATGTACGGTGATTGGTTTCCCATTAGGAGCCACCACACCTGCCGTCAAGGCCTTTGAAACCAAATATGCTATCGAAAAAGGCGCTACAGAAGTGGATATGGTCATCAACATCGCTGCCCTAAAGGATGGCAACCATACCTTGGTACAGCGAGATATCGAGTCCGTAGTGCAAGCAGCAGGGGAGAAGGCCTTAGTCAAAGTGATTATCGAAACATGTCTGCTCACTGATCAAGAAAAGGTAGCTGCCTGTGAACTGGCTGTTGCGACTGACGCTGACTATGTCAAAACCTCAACAGGCTTTTCGACAGGAGGCGCTACCGTAGAAGATATTCGCTTAATGCGAAAAACAGTAGGACCAGACATTGGTGTGAAGGCTTCAGGCGGTGTCCGGGATCGTGAAAAAGCAGACGCCCTCTTGGAAGCAGGAGCAAGCCGAATTGGCGCTAGTGCCAGTGTAGCGATTGTGAATGGTGGAGCGAGTAATAGTGATTATTGATAGGGCAGGATGATTGGTAGAGAGAATACTTTTTTGTTAATAATTAATATCCTAGTGGAGTGCTCTTGGCTTTCACTAGGATATCATTCTAAAGGAATAAAAAATTGGATCACCATAATGCATCCAAATGATATCGAAGAAATGATATTATTTAAAGAAATATATGTTAGTGTTTAAATTTTTGTATTTATGTTAGTTTCCTAAACATGGAGGATATGGCATTGATCATAGCACTCGATCCATACTTTCCAGCACTTCGGACTGTCTTAAAAGATTGAAAAGGAAAATGGAATTCTCCACTCGTAGACCGCAGTTATTTACCAGGGGATAATCAGAAGAAGGGGTGTTTTTGGAAGTTAAACAAGTTACGACTCCATGCGATGAGCCAACTATGAAAGGAATGGAACTAGAAAATGATCCAACTTGAATATTTCGAAGAGAAAGATTTTAAGGATTTGATGGATTGGATACCTTCAGCAGAATTTCTTCTTCAATGGGGAGGTCCCCAATTTGTATTTCCTTTGACCAAGGATCAACTTCATGATTACATCAAACATGCCAATCTACATGATTCCGAAACGTATATTTATAAAGCAAAGGATTCTGTAACAAGGAAAATGATTGGGCATATTTCATTAAATAAAGTGGATAGAAAAAATAGATCAGCTCGAATAGCTAACGTATTAATTGGTGATAAAGCTTCCCGCGGAAAAGGAATGGGAGAGGTAATGGTAAACGAACTTCTTCCTATTGCGTTTGAAGAATGGAAGTTGCATAGAGTGAGCCTTGGTGTATTTGATTTTAACCAATCGGCTATTCATTGTTACGAAAAAGTTGGATTTAAAAAAGAAGGACTATTAAGGGAATGCCGTAAGATAGGGGGAGAATATTGGAATCTTTTAGAAATGAGTATTTTAGAGGATGAGTGGAAGACGTTATCCTATAAATAAGCCAAATCCAAACCCGATTACTTATCGTTGGAAAATAAATAGGATGAAAAATATAAAGTAACTCTATCCACAAAAGGAAAAACCCTCTACAAATTCATGTAGAAGGTTTAACACGTCAAGTAATATAGTCTTCTCTTTCAATATCATCAGTTTCTTTTTTAAGATAATATTTTCCTTTGGTCGTACCGGCGATAACAACGGTTAAAACCGAGGCCAGTATGGCGGCGAAAAATGCTGCTGTGCTTTGCAGAAATTCCCCCATAAATCCTAACGCAGCCACGGTTCCGAGACCACTAGCAATGATCAGCGAAACAACACCCACTGGATTCCATTTATGCAGATTTTCTTGTCTCACCTCATAATATCCAGGACCAATTTTTAACATACGCTTCACAAAAACAGCATCCGTCACAAGAATAGCTGCCCAGGATAATAGGAAAACTCCTTGGAATGTCAATACGGTATCCAGATGGTTTACAATGTTGGCGAGCATTAAGATGATTGCAGATACACCTGTTACCACCACCCAAAAACGTCTGCCCGGTTTAAAATGAAAAATATTTTCAAAAAAATTAGATAAGGACAGGGAGCCGCTATAGATATTTGTCACGTTAATTCTTACTTGGGTAATCATGGTGAATAATGCGCCCCAAACGCCAAGAAGTGTAACAATATATACACCCGGATTGGGCTCTCCTAAACGAACACCGAACCAAATGCCAAGGCCGCCCATAACCCCGAAACAGAAAATTTGCGGGATAAATCCAATAGCAAATATACCAATTTTACGATCCTTTGGTTTAAGGAAACGGGCATAATCGGAAGCCAGCAGGGGGGTTAGACCCATAATGCCATGTTGCATTCCAATACAAAGCAGCAAGGCTGTGCCTCCAACCTGCACATTTTCTGGCATATATGTCCAAAATTCGCCCTCATAAAGAGATGGTTTCATTGCAGCTACAATAATGGCAGTTAATAAAAATATAAAAAACAATGGCAATGACCATTTCTGCAATTTATCCAATTGCTTAATGCCAAACCAATTTAACGGAATAACAAGAGTTCCAAAGAAAAGAATCAAAGCCCACTCCGGGATAACAGGGAAGAATTCATGTACAGCAGCAACTAGAATAAGTCCCTCAAGTGCGCAATACATAATAAAATTGGTGGCATAAATCAAGGAAGTCAAGGACGCACCAATATAACCAAAACCGCCGCCTCTTGATAATAAGTTGACGTTCGTACCAGATTTTGCTGATAGATACGCAATGAATGTTCCGAGGATACCAGCTACTACGATAGCATATACAGCAGAGATAATGGCATTAATTGCGCCAAATTGCAGGGCCATCACACTTCCCATTTGAAAATAAAATATTGCCGTGGCAATGCCAAAAGTAATATTAGTAATACTTAACCAGCCCATGTTTCTTTTGTGGACAGGGACTCTGCCCAATGAATAGTCATCACTAGAGCTTTGGGTTTGATTTTGATCTGATGAAATATCAGAACGCACATCATCATCTCCTTTTGTATACATTTTCACATATTCTTTGCTTACGAAAGTTCGTACAGAAATCAGACGAACTTTTATATAGTATCAATTATTTAGAAACCGAACAAATGCAATGACTGTTCATATTCCCGTGTGTAACACAGGGAAGCTTCCTCTATCTGCTAAACCCCTCGTTTATCATAGGATTAAGGAAGATATGCTATTTTGTAGTCGTTTCATTCAGCAATTCAATCGACGAATCTTTTATATAAATGAGCTGGCTAATTACTACTGTTATTTACTCAAAAATCCCCATGATAATGTTGTAACCGATTACTTTTCATTGTATAATAAGCTTTATGTAAAATATTGAAGGGGTGTTAAATACATGCATGATCATTTATTTCAGGTACGGGTTACGGGGATTTTAGTTGAAGATGATAAAATACTTATAGTAAGACAAAATGTTTCCACAAAAAGAAATTGGTCACTTCCAGGTGGGCGTTTGGAAGAAGGGGAAACGTTAGAAGAAGGTGTTAAAAGAGAATGGAAAGAAGAAACAGGGATAGAAGCTCAAGTCATTAAATTGTTATATGTATGTGATTTTCTTGAAGCCACTTCACCTTTACTACACATAACATTTCTCCTGAGCAAAGTTGGTGGCTCGATAACCCTTCCTTCTAATGAGTACGATGCAAACCCTATATCGGATGTGAAAATGGTACCGATTAGCGAGTTAGAACAATATGGATTTAGCACAAGATTTACGAATTTAGCTTTATCTGATTTTCCTCATGCTGGTCAATACATGGGAGTGAAATCGAATATTGGATTGTAGAATTTAGCGAGGAATATTAATGAATCTTACAATCAATTGAATAATAAGATTTCAATGATGAAAGGTGTTTTATAAAATGGGAATTGATTTTCACAATCAAGAAAATAGACACAGTTATTCTGCTAGAGGGGTGGATGATACATGGATAAACTTCATGAGAGATTTAATTCCTTCTAGTAAACGTAATAAAGCATTAGATATTGGATGTGGAGGTGGTATTTACTGTAAAGGGCTCTCAAAACTAGGTTTTAAAAGTATAACAGGAGTTGATTATTCAAAAACTCTTTTAAAAGATGCTATAGAAAATTGCAAAGAATATAATCATATCAATTTTATTAACGGAAATGCTTTTAATACGGGACTAAAGAGTAATGAGTACGATATTGTACTAGAGAGAGCATTGATTCATCATGTCAATGACCTGGAACAACTTTTTATGGAAGTTTATAGAGTTTTAAAAAAGAATGGTCTTGTTTTTATACAAGATCGAACTCCTGAGGATTGTGTATTAAAAGGAAGTAATACTCATATAAGAGGTTACTTTTTTTCATGTTTCCCAAAGTTATCCCAAAAGGAAGCGAATAGAAGATATAAAAGTGAGACCGTAAAATATAATTTGAAAAAAGTTGGTTTTAAAAAAATAGAAGAATTCAAGATATGGGAGGTAAGGAAAAAATACCAGAGTAAGCAACAACTGTTAGAAGACTTGCTATCAAGAACAGGAAGAAGTATTTTACACGAACTCAGTGATGCTGAATTAAAAGAGCTTGTTCATTATTTGGATAAAAAAATTCATGATAATGATATTATAGAAAAAGATCGTTGGACGATTTGGTTGGCAACGAAGTAAATTAGCATGATAAGTAATACATTTTGGTGAAGCAAATAACGTAAAAAATGCAGATTATATAATTGTACTAGAGAATGGTTTAGTAGTAGAAGAAGGAAACCACGATGAATTAACAGCAAAAAAAAGCGTCTACCATAAGTTGGTTCATTCAGTGGAAGAATATGAAGTAATAACATAATTTATAACTCAAAGATAGAATAGACAGGTATGTCATAATATAGTTTGGTATGCCTGTAGTCAAGTGCTATAGTTGATTATTAACTTTGATTTCCTAAAACATATTGCTCAAAGTTTGTCCATCAAGTCTACAGCTGCTTATGAAGATTCTATAGCCCATTTTAACTCATCATTAAGGGGAACCCACTCTATAGTAGCTTTTGCAATTTTTTTCATTTAAAATAACTTTTAGCAAAGCTTTGTGATAATCAGGGATATCTTTATGAGATGGAATATCATCTATACTTATCCAGTGAGAAGTCTGCTTTTCAGGTTCATTAGATCGTAACTACCTCTCTAATACAAGCATTTTCTATTTTTTCGAATGTATCTACATGTCCACCTGGTGGGATATATTTATTATACGTTTTATATTTCGGATCATTCTTTTTTATTGTAGCAATACAATTATTTTTAATGATGATACAGGATGTTTGTACTCGAATATCCATATGTAAAGCTCCTTCGGGTATATTTAGCTCGTTTATTTTAACCTATGGATTGACTTATATTAATTCGTGTTACGGTAGTTTGATTTTTTCTTTTTGTGATTGCGTTTACCATTTCAAAATGGGGTAACAAGTATCTATTTCTTTTCAAAACAAAAGGGGAGAAAAGCTTCTCACAAAAAAGCAAATACCCCCAGACTCTCGTTTCCAAGAGCCTGAGGGCTATTCTTTTAACCGCGCGCTTGCTCAAATGCAGCAATGCGGTCTTCATTGGTTAAGGTTACAGCAATTTCGTCCCATCCGTTTAAAAGCATTTCTCGTTTATAGTTATCCAAATCAAAGCTTGCCTCAAATCCTTCGTTATCGAAGACTTTCTTTTCTTCCAAGTCTACGGTAAGATGGTAGGATTCGGATTCGGCCTTTTGGATTAAGGTCTGTACTTCATTCTCTGTTAGCTTGACGGGCAAGATCCCGTTTTTCGTACAATTGTTATAGAAAATATCGGCAAAGCTTGGGGCAATGATTACCCGGAAGCCATAATCCTGCAATGCCCACGGTGCGTGCTCACGTGAGGAGCCGCAGCCGAAATTCTCGCCAGCTACCAAGATGGAGGTGCCTTTATATTTTGGTTGATTTAATGAAAAGTCTTCTCGTAATTCTCCTTTGGAATCAAAGCGCCAATTATAAAAAACAAATTGACCGAAACCTTGACGAGAGATTCGTTTGAGAAACTGTTTTGGAATAATTTGATCGGTGTCAACATTTGCCCGGTTTAACGGGTATACAAGCCCTTCATGTTTACGAATTGGTTCCATGTCTCATTCCTCCTTGTCGATTAGCTTGGTGTAGCAACGCCTAAATGACGTACATCGGTAAAGTGGCCCTTGATCGCAGCGGCTGCGGCCATTTCTGGGCTGACTAAGTGTGTACGTGCACCTGTGCCTTGACGACCTTCAAAGTTACGGTTGGAAGTAGAGGCACAGCGCTCGCCTTCTGGTACGACATCATCATTCATGGCAAGACACATACTGCAGCCAGCATCACGCCATTCAAAACCTGCCTCTTTGAAAATTTGATCCAATCCAAGCTCTTCTGCCTGTGCCTTGACGCTATGGGAGCCAGGTACTACAATGGCCTGCACATCAGGATGGACAATGTGTCCTTTGATAATTTCCGATGCCCGTTGTAAGTCAGCTAATCGCGAGTTCGTACAAGAACCGATAAAGACATGCTCAATGTTAACAGAAGCAATCGGTTCGCCGCCTTCTAGTCCCATATATTCTAAGGCGCGTTGGATTTCATCACGGTCATTGTCATTTGTTGCGTCTTCTGGAACAGGAACATTAGCACTAACCGGAATACACATGCCTGGATTCGTGCCCCAGGTTACTTGTGGTTCGATTTCTTCTGCGTCTATTTCTACTTGCTCGTCATAGACAGCACCTTCATCGGTTGCTAGTGCCTTCCATTCTTCGGCTAATGCTTCGAATGCCTCTCCTTCTGGAACATATCGTTTACCACGTAAGAATTCGATTGTAGTATCGTCAGGACTGATTAAACCAGCACGTGCTCCAGCTTCAATCGACATATTACAGATCGTCATCCGGCCTTCCATGGATAGGTTACGAATCGCTTCTCCCGTGTACTCAAGCACATACCCAGTACCAAATTTTACGCCGAATTTACCGATAATTGCTAGGATTAAATCTTTGGCAGTAACGCCTGTTCCTAGCGTGCCATTTATTTTAACATTTAAGGTCTTCGGTTTTTCTTGCCAGATCGTTTGAGTGGCTAATACGTGCTCCACTTCACTCGTACCAATGCCAAATGCCAAGGCGCCAAATGCACCATGAGTAGATGTGTGGCTATCTCCACAAACAATCGTTTTACCTGGCTGGGTTAAACCTAGTTCTGGCCCGATTACGTGCACAATCCCTTGGTCGGGATGATTAATGTCTGCTAATGGTACACCAAATTCTTCACAATTTGTCTTCAACGTTTCCATTTGTGTTTTGGAAACTTCATCTTTGATCACATTGCGGTGGATCGTTGGTACGTTATGATCCATCGTCGCAAAGGTAAGGTCTGGACGTCGTACCTTACGATTATTAATCCTTAGTCCTTCAAAGGCTTGGGGAGATGTCACCTCATGAACAAGGTGCAAATCAATATATAACAAGTCCGGTTTACCTGCTTCTTGATGGACCACGTGCTTTTCCCAAACTTTTTCAATGACTGTCTTTGGTGTCTTCATCGATTGTCACTCCTTCTTTTATCATGATAAGTAGAAAAAAGATCGGCGTTGATACGATCCGAAGATAGACCACGCCGACATTTTCCCTCTTGGTTTATGACACTAAGCCTGAATTTCCTCTGCAATGAGGCGTGTCATTTCCGCTGTATTTACGAGTTTACCATCCGTACTTTGCAAATCTGCTGTATGGTAATTGCGATTTAATACGGCTTCTACCGCTGTTTCAATCGCCTCTGCTTCCTTATTCAGGTTAAATGAATAACGCAGCATTAAGGCAGCGGAGAGCACCATTGCAATCGGATTGGCAATACCTTTGCCAGCGATATCTGGTGCCGAGCCATGGGCCGGTTCATATAAACCAACACCATCCTCCGCCAAGCTGGCAGAAGGGAGCATACCAAGCGATCCCGTTAATACAGAAGCTTCATCACTGAGAATATCACCAAACATATTCTCGGTCACGATCACGTCAAAATCAGTTGGGCTGGTGATCAATTTCATGGCAGCGGCATCGACTAAGACATGATCTACGGTTACGTCGGGATAGTCTGACTTTTTCTCTTCGACAATCTCTCGCCACAGTTTACTAGATTCTAACACATTTGCCTTGTCAACAGAAGTAAGGTGCTTATTGCGCAGTTGCGCACTTTCGAATGCCTTATCGACAATGCGTTCGATTTCTCTTCTTGTATAGGTTAACGAATCGACAACTGCATTACCATTGTCGCGTCGTTCACTCGGTTCTCCAAAGTATAAGCCACCCGTTAATTCACGGACAATCAACAAATCACTTCCGGCAATAATGGACTCCTTTAATGGGGAGGCATGTAATAATTTTTTGAATCCTTTTACCGGACGCAGATTGGCATATAAATCTAATGCCTTACGAATCCCTAATAATCCACGTTCAGGCCTCAGTTCAGATGGGTTGTTATCCCATTTTGGGCCACCAACCGCTCCTAATAGAACCGCATCTGCAGCTTGACATGCCGCTATCGTTTCATCTGGGAGGGGAGTGCCATGGTTGTCGATAGCAATTCCACCAATATCATAAGAAGAGAATGTGAATGAATGATTGAATTTTTTTTCAATTGCTTCAAGGATATCTTGGGCTGCATGGATTACCTCAGCACCAATCCCGTCCCCGGGAAGCAATACGATTTGTTTACTCAATGCCTTAACCTCCTGTAAGAAAATGCGATTTAACTAGCTTTTTTTTGATAAATAGCCCGATTCACACCATTAATATAGGCTAAGATGGCAGCTTCTAATACATCTTGTGCAGAGCCGCGACCACTCACGTGATGTCCGTCAACGGTTAAGCTGACATGCACTTCTGCTAATGCATCACGCCCTTGACCGATTGAACTCAATTGAAAATCGGTTAAGTGGGTTTCCTCGACGAAAATAGCGTCTAAGGTGTGGTATAATGCCTCCACACTTCCAGCACCTGTCGTTGTTTTTTCAACGGATTGACTAGACGGTGTCGTTAAGCTGATGGTTGCCTCTGGTTGATGATTGGAACCATACTGAACAAAGAAATGATCCAGCTGATATCGTTTGACATTGGATGTGTCGGTTTGGATATCGGTTAGTATAGCAAACAAATCATCATCGGTTACTTCTTTTTTATGATCCGTTAAGCTTTTGAACGCCTTGAACGCTTCTTTTAGTTTTGCTTCTGGTAATTGATAGCCTAATTGTTTGATTTTATCGGTAAAGGCATGGCGACCTGAGTGTTTGCCTAGTACTAGATTATTAGAATGTATCCCAACTAATTCAGGGGTAATAATTTCATAGGTTTCGGCATTCTTGAGCACACCGTCTTGATGAATACCAGATTCATGGGCGAAAGCGTTACGACCGACGACGGCTTTATTGCCTGGTACGGTCATACCGGTAAACTTACTGACCATGTCACTAGTGCGTTTGGTTTCGTTTAATATCAAGTTTGTATAAAAAGGATAATAATCATTGCGAATTTGTAAGGCAACGGCAAATTCTTCAAGGGCAGCATTACCTGCGCGCTCACCGATACCATTAATGGCACCTTCGACTTGTGTTGCTCCATTTTCGATGGCAGCAAAGGAATTAGCCAAAGCCATTCCCAGATCATTGTGGCAATGACAGGATAAATCTACTTGCTCAATATTCGGTACGTTGTCTTTCATATACTTAAACATGGCACCGTACTCACGAGGCATCGTATAACCAACGGTATCAGGCAGGTTAATCACGGTGGCACCGGCGTCAATTACCTTTTCTATGATTTCTGCTAAGAATGGCAAATCAGAACGGGAAGCATCCTCTGCTGACCATTCGACATGGTCAAAGAATTGCTTACCATATTTCACCATCTCGACAGCCGTTTCGATCACTTCTTCTGGTGTCTTGTTTAGTTTGTATTTCATATGAATAGGGGAGGTGGCGATGAAGATGTGGACTCTGGGGTTGGTGGCGTCCTTCAAGGCATCTCGACAAGCATCGATGTCTGATTTTACCGCACGCGCTAAACCAGTGACGGAGACATCTTTCACCGTTTCCGCAATCTTTTTGACTGCTTCAAAATCCCCTTTGGAGGAAGCAGGGAATCCTGCTTCCAATATATCTACTCCAAAGCGTTCTAATTGTTTAGCCAGCTCTAATTTCTCTAATTGATTTAAGTTGACACCTGGTGATTGCTCACCATCTCGCAGTGTCGTATCAAAAATCTTAATTGGAGTCATTAGAGACCACTTCCTTCTTATTAATGGCCTTTTGTTTTACAAATGGCATTAATTCACGAAGTTCTCTACCTACCTCTTCAATTTGAAGTTTTGATTCTGCTGTTTTAATAGCTTCATAACGAGGACGGTTTGCTTGATTTTCAAGGATCCACCCTTGGGCAAACTTACCTGTTTGGATATCAGAAAGTACTTCTTTCATACGTGCTTTGGTGCCTTCATCAATGATACGCGGACCAGACATAAAGTCGCCCCATTCAGCAGTATCAGAGATAGAGTGGCGCATGTTTTCAAGACCACCTTCATATAATAAATCAACGATTAGTTTTAATTCATGCAGACATTCGAAGTAAGCAATTTCTGGTTGATAGCCTGCTTCTACAAGTGTTTCAAAGCCTGCTTTAACTAGCTCAGAGGTACCACCGCAAAGTACGGCTTGCTCACCGAATAGATCTGTTTCTGTTTCTTCTTGGAAGCTTGTTTCAAGAATACCAGCACGACCTGCACCGATTCCTTTGGCATAAGCAAGTGCGATGTCTACAGCATTACCAGTCGCATCTTGGAACACACCATAAAGGGAAGGGACACCAGCGCCTTCTTCATAGGTTCTGCGTACAAGATGTCCAGGGCCTTTTGGAGCTACTAGGAATACATCCACATCGGACGGAGGTACGATTTGGTTAAAGTGAATATTGAAACCATGAGCGAATACTAGAGCATTTCCTGCTTCTAGGTTAGGTTCGATCGCTTCTTTATAGATAGCTGGCTGATTTTCATCTGGAAGAAGAATCATGATGACATCGGCATCTTTGGATGCTTCTGCAACGGTTTTAACTTCTACACCATCTTCTTCTGCTTTGTCCCAAGAACGTCCTTTACGAAGTCCTACGACCACATCAAAGCCGCTTTCTTTAAGGTTTAGGGCATGTGCATGACCTTGAGAACCATATCCGATAATGGCAATTTTCTTCGATTGTAATACCTCTTCGTTGATATTATTGTTGTACAATACTTTTGTCATAAATATACTACATCCTCTCAAAAATTTTTATTTATATAATAAAGAAAACAGGTCTTTCCCTAGATGAAATAGGGAAAGCCTTCTTTTCTTATACTATCCTAACCTAATAAGGAAGAAAAATTCCCATCAATGGTGTTTGGCTGTTGGCCGCGAACAAAGGCGGTTAAGCCAGTGCGAGCCAGCTCTTTGATGCCATAGGGCCTTAATAATTCAATCAAGGCTTCTATTTTATCTGGCTTACCTGTAACCTGAATCGACATACTATCCTTGCTGACATCAATAATAGAAGCGCGGAATGGCTCGATGATGCCTTGAATTTCAGCGCGTAATTGGCTGTTGCTGACAATTTTAATCAGGGCCAATTCACGTGCAACAATGGCTTTATCGGTAATATCAGATACTTTTATCACATCAATTTGTTTGTTTAATTGCTTGGTTACTTGCTCTAATTTCTGAAAATCTTCCACATCTACAACAAACGTCATCTTGCTCATGTCCTCTGTTTCTGTTCTGCCGACGGAGATGCTTTCAATATTGAATTGACGACGCTGCAACAGCCCTGTAATTCGATTTAAGACACCACTGCGATTTCTAACCGTTGCTGTTATAATTCGTTTCATGGTTTCACCCCAATCATTTCATCTAGTCCTGTACCAGGGGCAATCATAGGGAATACATTCTCCTGCTGCAATACCCGTGCATCCACAAGAACAGGTCCATCATAATCAAAAATATCTGGTAAAGCATTGATAAATTCTTCTTGTGTCGTTAACTTGATTCCTCTCACATCATAAGCCTCGGCTAGTTTCACAAAATCTGGCTGGATTTGAAAGATAGATTGGGAATAACGTTCGCCATGGAACTTCTCTTGCCATTGTCTAACCATCCCTAGTGCTTGATTGTTTACGATAATGATTTTAACGGGTAATCTTTTTTCTTGTAAAATCGATAATTCCTGCAAGGTCATTTGGAAACCGCCATCGCCCACGATCGAGACAACCATTTCTTCGGGATTAGCCAATTGGGCACCAATAGCAGCAGGAAATCCAAAGCCCATCGTACCTAAACCACCAGATGAAACCCATTTATTTGGCTGATTAAAGGTATAGTATTGCGCCGCCCACATTTGATGCTGCCCAACGTCTGTTGTCACAATCGCATTGCCATTCGTGGCTTCGTATACTTGTTTGATCACCCATTGGCCGATCATTTCCTTATCCGGTGTGTTAAACCATAATGGGTAATTTTCTTTGTTTTCATGGATACGAACGAGCCATTCATCGTGATTCGGTTGGCTAATATCATGAGACAACAATCGTTTCAATGCCTCTTTGGCGTCACCAACGATAGGTATGGCTGTTGGAACATTTTTGCCAATCTCAGCAGGGTCAATGTCGACATGAGCCACGGTAGCTTTCGGTGCAAACGATGATAATTTACCAGTTAAGCGGTCATCGAACCTGGCACCAATGTTAATAAGTAGATCACATTCATACAAGGCCGTATTGGCAGCGTATGTGCCATGCATACCGGCCATTCCCATAAATAGCGGATGATCGCCAGGAAATGCTCCTAAGCCCAATAAGGTAGAGGTAACCGGAAGTGAGTACTTTTCTGCAAATTCCTGTACCTCTTTGGAGGCTTGCGCCATTAAGATACCAGCACCAGTTAATAATACTGGTTTCTCTGCTTTTCCGATCGCCTCCGCTAATTTTTTGGTTTGTAACGGATTTGGCTTGAATGTTGGCTGATATCCAGGTAAATCAATCTCTACTTTAGCTTGAAAATCATCACTGATAATTTCGGCTGAGACGTCTTTCGGGATATCGATCAATACAGGACCAGGACGACCAGTAGTTGCGATATGAAAGGCCTCTTTAACAACACGAGGGATATCTTTCACATCATTTACTTGATAATTGTGTTTAGTAATTGGTGTAGTAACCCCCATGACATCAACCTCTTGGAAGGCGTCACTGCCAATCACACCTTTGGCAACTTGGCCAGTAATCACAATTAATGGCAATGAGTCAATCATTGCGTCGGCAATTCCTGTTACTAAATTCGTTGCACCAGGTCCAGAGGTGGCTACCACAATTCCTGGCTTACCTGATACCCTGGCATAGCCCTCGGCTGCATGAATGGATCCTTGCTCATGTCGAGCTAAGATTTGATCAAAGGCATCTTGTGCTCTATATAATGCGTCAAAGATTGGTAATGCTGCACCGCCGGGATAACCAAATAGCGTGTCAACGTCTTCGTTAATCAAGGCATCGACTAGCAAATCAGCACCAATCCTGGGTTCTTTTGGTTCTACAGCTTCATTTGCTTGCTTTTGTGTGTTTTCCACGTTAATCCCTCCTATTAATAATTATCAACAATCACCTTGATTTATTGGTATTAGAAGATGTTTATGGTACAAAGAAAAGTATGGCTATTGTCTTTTCCTTACACTAAAAAAGGCCATCTCACCCTTGATTTCCGCCACTAGTGTAGCAGAGATCAAGGGTGAAAAGGCCTTTCTTTTCACGGTACCACCCTGATTTGCAATATTCTCACAAACATTGCCTCATAAAGCTATTTACAAAATCAAATAGCTTTGATTGGATAACAGGTACTGTGTAATACCTGGCTATACTTAATGGGAGAACCGTTCAGCATAGCACTCAGGGATGAGTAGTCAGATAAGGTGTATGGCCAAGTTTCCACCTGTCTTGGCTCTCTGCAGCATACATGATCCTGATCCTTTTTTCCCGTCCGCGTTTTTAAACATATTCGCTTATTGTTATAGTATACGATATCGCTTATTCTGTCCACAAAAAAGTTTTTAAATGTGTAATTTTCAGAAAAATCTGATTGACGACAATAATACAACTAAAAAGACGATAGGTCAACTGTTTTTTGCGGATTTTTTCGTTAAAAATAAGAAAGTACGGAATCCACTAAAAACGGAAGCGCTTTCTATCTTAAAATAGACAGGTAGGAAGAGTATAAAAGCATATTTCTAATGCCCATAACAATAACGTTGGCCATATCTAGCATCGTTTTTAATGGATCTGCTACGATTTTGAAAAACACCTGTAAAAATAAAACAGGATGTGTTATGCTTTGGAGGTAGTTCTAATTTCATAATCAACATCAACACTAGGGGAGCCTTTGGCTGAGACGAGTATTCGGACCCTTTGAACCTGATCTGGTTAACACTAGCGTAGGGAAGTGGCGGAAGCATGACGATATATTATTCGACAAATGAATTTTATATAATCGAAGCCACTTGTCCTAACTGGATAAGTGGTTTTTTTCGTTTCTTCCGGCTCAACGAAGAAAGGAGTAATGGAGATGGATAAATCACTGCATCTTATCAGTGATGGCGATTTTTCTAAACGGCATGTACAAATAGTAAAGCGTATTCATGGGGATATTGATTATTTGCATATAAGAGAAAAGAATAAGTCAGCAAAAGATATTCTGGAACTAATCGAAGTATTAAAAACTAGCGGGTTACCCTTAACGAAACTAATCGTAAATGACAGAGTTGACATTGCCGTGATGAAACAATGTGCAGGAGTCCAGTTGGCCTATCACAGTCTAGCTGTTTCATTGGTTAAAAATTGCTTCCCAACGCTTCTTACAGGGAAATCTGTCCATTCGTTAGCAGAGGCTGAACAGGCTCAACAAGAGGGAGCAGATTACTTGTTATATGGTCATATTTATCCTAGCAGTTCTAAGCCGAATCAACGACCAAGAGGAATAGCTAATCTTCGGCAATTAAGCGAAGAACTATCGGTACCGGTCTATGCTATTGGCGGCATTACACCTGATCGAACAAAAGAAATAATCAAGTCAGGGGCAAGTGGGATAGCTATCATGTCAGGTATTTGGCAGGCGGCGGATCCGATACAAACAATAAAGGCTTACCTGCAAGTGTTGAATAACAGGAAAGAAGGTGGAAAGTGAAAAAGACATTTGATCAAATCATTGTTGGTGGCGGCGTGATTGGTTGTTCGATTGCTTATCAATTGTCCAAAAGAGGTTATCAGGTGCTGATAGTTGAAAGGGATCAAATCGGTTGTGAGGCCTCTAGTGCTGCGGCAGGAATGCTAGGTGCTCAAGGAGAATTCACACAAGCAAGTCCTCTTTTTCAATTTGCTCAAGAAAGCAGAGCGTTATTTGCAGATTTATCAGTTGAGCTTTGGGAAGAAGCAGGGATGGATATTCAGTATGTTCATAAAGGAATCATGAAGTTCGCTTTTGATCAGCAGCAATACAATACGTTGAAAAGCCTGGCAACTTTTCAACAGGAAGCTGGTTATCCTGCTTATTTGCTGTCGACAGAAGAAGCGAGAAAGATGGAACCAAGTTTGACAGAGGAGCTTCACACGGTTCTTTACCTGCCGAATGATGGTCAGGTGTCCGCTTATCATCTGACAAAAGCATTTTCCCTTGCCGCCTATCGTCATGGTGTCATGCTTCATGAACAGGAAAAAGCAGTTGAACTGCTAAGGGAAAATAAAAAGGTTTATGGTATACGAACCACAAAAGGAACCTATTACGCTGATCAAGTCATTGTAGCAACGGGAGCATTTGGCGATGATCTGCTGCCTGATGAATATGCCATTATTCCTGTAAAAGGGGAATGTCTGCTATTGGAATCAGAGCAGCGCTTATTTCAAACAACCCTGTGGATGGACGGCTGTTACCTTGTCCCCAAGCAAGGCAACAAGGTGGTAGTTGGCGCTTCATCTATACCAGGAAAAGCAGATAAACATGTCCACGCAGCAAGTGTTCAAGGGCTATTATCACGAGCAGAACAGATGGTTCCGCAGCTGGCAGAGGCAACAATAAATTGTTTTTGGGCAGGGATCAGACCAGCTACCGCCGATGAACGTCCTTACCTGGGTGAGATTCCTGGAATCAACGGTTTATATGCTGCCAAGGGACACTATCGCAATGGCATTCTATTATCAGCGATTACAGGCATCTATCTAGCAGACTTAGTTGAAAACAAGTCGGTTCGTCCACTTTATTACGATTTTTTTCGTGGTGGTCAAGCACGAGATCCATCAGCAAATGTCACAAGTTTGGAATAAACACAAAAGGCAGGTGCATGCATGTGGAAATAATCGTTAATGGAAATTATATGGAAGTAAAAGAAGGAGTAAAACACATCAAAGATTTACTTGAGTTTCTGGGGTTGCAAGATAAACCGTTGATTATCGAGCATAATCAACAGATATTACAGAAAGAAAGACATAAACAAGCGGTGTTAGAAGATGGAGACAAGATTGAGATTGTTCATTTCGTTGGAGGAGGATAAGCAAATGCTTAATATTGGAAACTATTCGTTTGCTTCTCGTTTGTTCTTAGGGACTGGCAAATATCCTGATTTTGATATTCAAAAGCAGGCAGTAGATCAATCAGAGGTAGAAGTTCTTACTTTTTCCGTGAGAAGGATGAATATCTACGACCCATCCCTGCCCAATTTTTTAGAAAAAATAGATGTAAACCGCTATACTTTTTTACCGAATACGGCAGGGGCAAAGGATGCGAAAGAAGCGGTGCGAATCGCTAATTTAGCTGCCGCTTCAGGGCGATGCGATATGGTGAAAGTGGAGGTTATTGGTTGTGATAAAACATTGCTGCCAGATCCGATCGAGACACTAAAAGCAACGGAAGAGCTGGTGGCAGCAGGATTTACCGTGCTTCCATATACCTCAGATGATGTGGTATTAGCCAAAAAGCTGGAGGAGGCGGGAGCGCATGCCATCATGCCCGGAGCTTCCCCGATCGGAAGCGGTCAAGGAATTATCAACCCGTTGAACCTTTCTTATATTATCGAACAATCGAACGTTCCGGTTATCGTGGATGCAGGTATCGGTTCGCCGGCTGATGCAGCGTATGCTATGGAGTTGGGTGCAGATGGTATCTTGTTGAATACCGCCGTTTCCGGAGCAGAAGACCCTGTGAAAATGGCTAAGGCGATGAAATATGCAGTAGAGGCCGGCCGACTTGGCTATCAAGCAGGAAGAATCACGAAGAAGGCATATGCGGTAGCTAGCAGTCCGGAGGTAGGGAGCTAATGTTGGAGACGAATCGTTATCAACGCCAAGTCTTATTTGTACCAATTGGTGAGACAGGCCAAACAAAGCTTAGTCAAAGCCATGTACTGATTGTCGGCGCAGGTGCGTTGGGATCAAGCAGTGCGGAGGCATTGACACGAGCAGGTATTGGCCAGTTGACATTAATTGATCGAGATTATGTGGAAGAAAGTAATCTGCAGAGGCAACAGCTATTTAGTGAAACGGATATGAAGCAAAAAACACCAAAGGCAATTGCTGCCAGACAAAGGCTTGCTGAAGTAAATCATCATGTCCAAATACATGCGATTGTCGGAGATGCCGAAGTCGATATATTAAGAAAAGTGGTGCCTGAAGCGGATTTAATTATTGACGCTACCGATAATTTTGAGACAAGGCTTATACTGAATGATATCGCACAGAAGTATCAAAAACCATGGATTTACGGAGCTGTTGTAGCAAGCTATGGCATTACCTTTACCGTACTCCCTGATAAAACGCCATGTCTGCAATGCCTGCAAGCTTATATACCAGCTTACGGGGCCACCTGTGATAGTGTTGGAATTATCCAGCCCGTGGTACAAAAGGTCGTGTCTCACCAAGTAACCGAGGCACTCAAGCTATTAACCGGTAACGAAGCCGATTTATCTGGAAAACTTATTTCGTTTGACTTATGGAAAAATGCACACACAGAAATAGACATAGCAGCCTTACGAAAAAAAGACTGTCCGTCCTGTTCCGAGAACAGAAGCTATCCAAACCTAGCCTACGAGTCCCGTATGAAAACGACGAAGCTATGTGGAAGAAACACTGTTCAACTACGATCGCAACGTAAATCAACAGATTTGAGTGAAGTTGCCAAAGAATTACAAAAGAATAAACAGATAAAGCTATTTCAAAATCCTTATCTGCTTTCGTTTGAAATAGATTCGTACCGAGTAGTGCTCTTTCAAGATGGGAGAACGTTAGTTCATGGGACGATGGATCAACAGGAAGCAAAAAAAATCTACCATCGTTATTTGGGATGAATTTTTTGCTAATAATGTCCATGTTATCGAGAATGCAGCAAGAAAGCTGCATTCTCACACATAACCCCTTTTCCTAACTCGCTTGTAGCAATATACAGCAATTGAGAAGAAATATAGTCTATTTTTACGTGATAGAATGATACTAATTAGGAGGGGGCTTTTGAAATGAATAAAGTGATGCTAAATATCTCCATGTCACTAGACGGCTATATAGCAGGGAGCAATGATCATCTTGGAGAAGAAAATATGATGCTAAAATCAACTAAGGTCATCGAGGGAACAGGTGTCATTCATGTTAAATATGATATTGTAAAATAATCACATACCATATCTCATAAAGGAAAAAGTTTTGTTCATAATGGATGAAGCTTTTATTTTTGGGTAAATGAGGAATATCCATTTTTTCATGCAATGCGCGCTTTTTTTCATATATACTATGATAAAAAGCTATGCAGAGAGGAGCTTTTATTTGCGAGTGAACAAAAGGTGGCTTACTTTAGGTGTGGTTTGGACGGTTGTGTTTGCTGGGATGAGTTTTTATTGGGCGATGGGTGGAATGTTTGGTGTCAGATCTCTAGGTGGTGCCATCTATGAGCAATCGCTTGATCCGGATCCCTCCTTTATATTACTTGTCTGGCTAACTGGTTTTGTGAAATTATTAGGTGTGTTATTGCTAGTACTGCTGCTTATTTCTTGGCAAAATGCCTTCATGAATAAGATGCTTTATTACCTTACCAAAACGGGAGGGATCCTTCTCTTTTTATATGGGTTATTAAATTTTATTACCATTTCTATGAGTGCATTTGATATATTGGCTATGGATTTAACGGCTTATGCTACCTTTTGGAGACTCGTGTTTTGGGAGCCATACTGGATGATAGGCGGTGTTTGCTATTTTTTCTCTGTGAAGAAGGCATAGTTTTACACGAAGGTCTTTGTTATTTACAGTGCTGACCAGTTTTTGGTATACTAGTTGATAAATTATAGTAATAAGGTCGTGAAAAGATGGAAGCATTAGCTATCCTTCCCTGTGGTCGACGAAAGATCTGGGACAAAAACCCTGCAGTCGGTGGAGTCAAGGCAGCGGATGCCTATATTGGAGTGCTTCACCGTTTATGTCGCCAATATGCGTCACTATATGTAGGCGAGTGGGCGGTTATTTCAGGCAAACATGGCTTGTTATTGCCAGATGATATCATACCGGAGAATTATGATGTCACCTTTGGACAAAAACATCCTGATGTCATTTCGATCGCTCAATTAAAACAACAAGTCATCGACAAACAGCTTGACCAATTCCCCAACATTATTGCTCTAACGGGGAAAAAGTATCAGCCGATTATCAAGCAGGTATTTACGACCCAAGAGATCCAATATCCCTTATTAGGTACAAAAGGAATTGGTAAAATGCAACAATTATTAAAACATAGTATCGAACAAGGTCAACCACTTCACAAACAATAGGAGGTCAATTATGCAATCATTTGCCGTTCAACATGGTTCTCAACAGTTCTTGGAGCAACAGATAGCCGACCCTCAGCCAAACGAGGTGGTAGTCGCCTTGCGAGCAGCAGGACTAAACCATCGTGATTTAATGATGAAAGACAGAATTGGTAATCAGCCCGATATTTATACGTTAGGTTCTGATGGGGCAGGTGTTGTTGAAAAGGTGGGCAGTGAAGTTTCTCGATTTAAAATAGGGGATGAGGTGATTATTAATCCGAGCTTGAATTGGTATGATAAAACCAGTGCTCCGCCGGATGATTTTCGTATTTTTGATGGAACGTTTGCGGAAAGGACGGTTATCAGCGAAGACTTTATCGAGAAAAAACCAGATCATTTGAGTTGGACCGAGGCAGGGGTGTTTACCTTATCGGCCTTGACTGGTTATCGCGCCTTGGTGACATTAGGGCAAATCAAGCGAGGTGAAACCTTGTTTATCCCAGGCGTTGGAGGCGGTGTGGTCAGTTTTATTATTCAATTGGCCAAGGCAAAGGGGGCTTATGTGATCACGACGTCAAGGGATCCGAATAAATTGAAACAGGCTGAAATTCTAGGATATGATCGAGCGATTCTAACAGATGATAATTGGGAGGAGCAGCTAGCAGATGAAGAAATTGATCTGGTGATAGAAACGATCGGTGGTGCTACCTTTAATCGTTCTTTAGGTGTTCTCAAGAAGGGTGGGCGTATCGTTACGTTTGGTTCATCGACAGAGGATCAATTTACTCTTAACCTGCGTCAGTTTTTCTATGGGCAATATCAATTGTTCGGCTCCACGATGGGGAGTAGAGAGGAATTGCGGGAACTCCTTGCATTTTGTGAACAACATGAATTGAGACCGCTACTTGATAAAGGATTCCCTTTTACTAAAATAGATCAGGCCTTTGACCATTTATCCGGTCAAACCCAATTAGGTAAGGTATATGTTGTTATGTAATGTAAAAAGTACACAAAGCAGACAGGTTCACCCTGCCTGCTTTTTGATTATCCTTTCGGCTTAAAAAAGATAGCCCCAATCATACCAAAAATAATCGCTGCAGAGATACCAGAACTAGTTACCTCAAACATACCCGTGACGACGCCAATTAACCCATGTTTTTCTGCCTCTGCCATTGCGCCATTAACGAGCGAGCTGCCAAAACTGGTAATCGGAACGGTGGCACCCGCTCCAGCGAAATCGATTAAAGGCTCATACCAGCCCAAGCCATGTAGGACTGCCCCGGTGACGACTAGTATGCTCAGGGTATGACCGGGGGTTAATTTTCCGACATCCAACAATAGCTGACCAATCACACAAATGAGTCCACCTACGAGAAACGCCCATAAAAATACCATCTATAACCCCTCCTATCTCTGTTTTGTTACGTATCCGTTATCAAGGCCTATTCCATGTTTTCAATAGAAACGGCATGAGCGATGCAGGGAATCGTTTGTTTTTGTTGTACCGATAATGGGGATAATAATGCGCCAGTTGCCACAACTAAGATTCGTTGACAATCACCTTTCAATAATTTGTGATAAAAGTGACCGTATGTAACGATCGCTGAACAGGCTGGCCCGCTTGCGCCAGAAAAAGTGGGTTGGTCTGCCTTGTATATCGTTAAACCACCATCTACAAACTGTTGCTCTGTAACCCCTGTCTGGTTTTGATTTAATAAATCCATGCAACGCTCCCTGCCAATTTTGGCCAAGTCACCGGTAATAATATAGTCATAATAATCCGCACTGATTTGCCGATCTTCCAGGTGTTGTTTAATCGTATCAAAGGCAGCAGGCGCCATAGCTCCGCCCATATTAAAGGGATCCTTTAGCTCTGGATCGACGACTTTCCCGATGGTAGCGGAGGTCACTTTAGGCCCTTTACCTGTCGAGGCGATAATGGCGGCACCAGCCCCTGTCACCGTCCATTGTGCAGTATCAGGCTTTTGACTGCCATACTCTGTAGGATAACGGAATTGCCTTTCCGCTGCCGAGTTATGGCTAGAGGCTCCCGTTATGACATAATTCGCCTTCATCTGACTAACGATTAAGGCAGATAGAGCCAAACCTTCCATAGAGGTAGCACATGCACTGAATACCCCAAGGTAAGGGATAGCCAAATTACTGGCAGCAAAATTAGAGGGGGTTAATTGATTGATGAGATCCCCTTGCAGCAGGAATTGCATGTCACTAGACGTAAGTTGGGCCTTCTTTAATGCATAACGACAGGCATCCTCCATCATATGCTGTTGAGCCAGTTCAAAAGACTTTTCTTCCACCCATTGATCATCATAAAAATGATCGAAATCGGTACGAATATTACCTTGTTTTTCAAATGGGCCACCGACGGTTCCTGTAGCTAAAATGGTAGGTGGCTGTTCAAATAACCACGTTTGTTTTCCAATCATTATATGCCACTCCAATATGAAAAAATGGTTTTAATTAATGCAATAAGAAAAGCTGAAAAAACACCAAACAAGATAACCGAACCTGCCAGTTTAAACATATTACCGCCTACACCTTGTACAAAGCCTTCGGTACGGTGCTCAATGGCAGCCGATATAACGGCGTTTCCAAAACCTGTGACAGGAACCGCTGTACCTGCACCGGCAAATTGGGCGATGCGGTCATATACCCCAAATCCGGTAAGAAGCATGGTGATAAAGATTAAAGTAGCAACGGTCGGATTTCCAACGGTTTGTTCTGTGAAATGGAAGAAATACATGTAAAAAAAAGAAATCGACTGACCAATTACACAAATAAGCCCGCCTACTAAAAAAGCTCGAATACAATTTTTAACAAGTGGTCTTTTCGGTTCGGTTGCCTGTTCATAGCTTTTATAATCTGATTGTATGTCTTTCATTGTTTACCTCCCTTAAGCCTGTTCTTCCGAAAGCTTGATTAACTTATTGATTTCCTTTTTCGCTTCTTTTTTTGACAAATGCTTGTCTTCTAATTTGCCTAATTCAATCATAAATTTTTGATCAGATGTCACCTTTACTTTGTCAGAATCAACTGCTTTTTTCAGTCCTTTTTCTATTTTTTTTTCTAATTTTCGTTCGGTGGCTTGCTGGATAGGGTTTGCTGTGATGGCGACAAAGAGCTGATCATCCACTTGAACAGCTTTATAATCAGATATTTCTTTTACATCATCTAGATAGGCTTGACCGGGGCTGCTGCCTCCGTTTTTGGAATGTAAAATAAGTACTTCTTCGCCCGTTTCTGGTGCTTCTGCTGATGGAGAATCAGGATTTTGACATCCAATCAAAGTAAAAACGAAGGCGATGATTAGTGTATAGACCAACTTCATACTTCTCTTCCTTTCTAAATGGAATGGTGACTAGTACGGTGTGATTTATAAAATGACGAGTAGTGAGAGCTTATCGGGGTGTTAACACCTGTTATCCCTCACTTAGACTTCCTAGAATTCTCTTCAACGCTGCAAGTGGAGGCTTATGGATGATTGCACCGAGATAAATTGTTTTCACCCCTATTTTGTAAAGTTTTTGAAAAAGTATGCATTTGATTTATAATTTGAAGAGAAAAAACATTTTTTTGTCAAAAAAGTGAAACGATTGCACGATTAAAATCGTCTATATAGAGTAAGCGAAAAAATGGTAACATAGGGGGAGGGAGCTACTTTTGAAAAAGAAATATATGGTGATTATCGCTTTCCTTGTTGTAGTAACCATTTCATTCTTCATTGTACGAGAGTGGCAAGGTGCTTCTCTAACCGAAACGGTAAAGTTTGAAGAACAGTATCAAGATTTCGTCGTACATATTCAAGTGGAACCAATGTCGGAAGGGTTTATGGTACTACGTTCGATTCAATACTTAGGTGATGAGGATATTGTTATTTATCATAGAGCACCGCTGACGCAAGTGACGATAGATCAAGATAATCCTGTGTTTACAGGTAGCGAAGTGGAAAAACAATTAAATAGCGGGGGACAGTACTATCCTCAGGAGCCATTGACTTTCTCTTCGCTTAAGAAGGGGGAACATGCTATATTTATTCACACACAATTTAAATTGGAAGGGGAGCAGGTTAACATTAAGAGTGAGGGAGAGCTTGTGTTTGAATAGCGCCTATATATGAGGTTTCATTATGCGATGATAGGTTCATGAAATGAAGGGCCGTTTATAAAAAGCAGTACTATATAAGAACGGCCCAGATATACGGTTGTGAGACGTAGAAAGTGCTAGACAAACATCGGGAGACCGAAGTTTTAACCGGAATGCTTCCTAGCACCTGTCAGTGATTCTTCCTGTACTTGGTTTTCTTCGTGCAAGCTCACTCTATCATACGCAACTTAGTTTCTTGGGGATCAGAGTTGGTAATCAGATGATACTGGATATGAATGTTTTGTTCATCCTGCCAATTGGCCTCTATTACACGTAGATCTTCTAATTCCGCTTCGGCCTGGAAAGGGGCCATTTCCCAATCTTCTAGTTGAAAAACTTTCCATACATCTTTGTTTTTATGTTCGAAAAGTATAAATAATTGCGTCTCTTCAGGGGAAGGAATGATTTCTTTTAGTTTTACCATGTCATCCAGCAGCAGTGAGCGGTTAGGTTCTTTTCGATCTAATAATAAAAAAGAACACTTCTCATCTTGACAATTGAAAGATAATAAATAGAGTTTTTCTAGCATAAGTTTCTCTAATTTCATATTTGCAACAGCTTGTTCCCGATCGTTTGTTGTCGCTAGAAAGGATTTCAAGATAGTAATGTTGTTAGTATTTAAAACAATGACCTCATCATCTAATGCAAATTCAATTTCATGTTGTTCTTCGATGGGTTCTGCTTGTTCAGGCGGCTGTTCCACTGTTTCATTAGACATAGCGTCGGTTTCTTTCGTAATCATCAAATCTTCTTGATCATTATCGCATGCACACAGCATCAATAATAGGAAAATCCAAATCGTGTGTTTCATTGCGTCACCACCTTTTTATAAAATAAATACTCCTAGGTATAAGATTTTGAACGAATCAATAAGACGGATGATGAGAAGGTGCCGGTCCATCTATTTCATGTAGTCAAGTTGTTGTTTGTCTGCGCTAGGTAACACGCCGGGAATAGGTTTTGCTATTTCTCTTAGGGCACAATTCAACAAGTGATTCGAGTAAAAAACGCTCTCATTTATGTTTCCGATACAGCGGACTTGTGCTTAGCCTCCTGATATGAACGAAACTGTCAAGGCCCCACTCTGCACCAAGTTTTAATCTATTTTTGACAAACTTTAAGAAGAGAAGCGATTTTTGGCTTCTTTACTTTCTTGGTGTTACATGTGTAGCCTACTCGTCAGCAATAATCGCTTCCATAGACAAATCTAAGACATCTTAGTTAGATGACGAGAACCAAGGTAAAGTTATAACAAAGCCCTAGAGTTGTATAAAAGAGTTAATATGGACCATATTATACCATGAAAAAAGAAAAAACAGGGAACAAAATCGTGTAGGAATCATAAAATGCAGCTTTAGCTTTATTAATCCAAAAAAAATGATATAATAAAAGTAGAATTTGGAGAAAATGAGGTGTAAGCAATGAGTACATTAATGGGTATTCTATGTTTTGTTATTATCATTGGTACGGTGGGTTACAACATATTTGACCGAGTGAAATAGCATGGCCAGCATAAGTCTGGAATGAGATCAGTAATAACAAATACAAGCAGGTAACCGCCGATTCACTGCTTAGCGGTTATTTTCAGAAAGAAATGGGGGAGAACTATAGATGATAGGCTTCCCGATTTTTTTATAAGCAAAGAACGTATATAATCCTTGGCATAATAGGACTTGGAATGATGTTGACCTGAAACGAATTTCGATATCGATAAGTTGGATGATGTAAAGTAAGCCGTCCATCTATGCCCTGTCGTAAAGTTGATCGTTTGTCGGTGCTAGATAGCGCAGATGAAACGCACCATTCCGTAAAAGACTCTACTTAACATCATCCCGCCTTATCGACAGTCAGTATGTTCTTTTGATGATATAAGTGGAATGAAATCATGTCTCATAGATCGGATAGGTGCTCTTGATCCATTTACGTGGTAGGAGGAGATAACCAAGGAATAAATGCATTTATTCTCTGGTTATCTCCTCCTACCGCTAGTGCGGCAATTATCGTCGTGATTTGGGCAGGCAAGTTCTTTTTGTAACTGAAAACCATAAATAAAAGCGCTTTCCTGTCATTAGAAAAGTGTTTTAACATCTTCATAAAAAAGCGATTATGTTAATTTTATCTATCTTTACAGGGATCTGGTTAATAAGAATCACAAAAAATCCAAATTTACAGTTGATTTATGCTAAAGCATTTGGTTTAAGATGAGAAAAAACGGGATAAATCGCTAAAATATGCTAAAATGGCAGGTGACAAAAGTTTTTTTGTGAGAAATATGTCTAATTTTGCGGTTTGCTTTACATTCTTACAATAATTTGGGATAATCAGTAGACATGAGTATAACGTTTATTCTAGCATAAACGTTCATATGCCCTCATTTTCAGACTTATAGAAAAGTCTGAGTGGAGAATTGCAGATGCTGATAATAAGCTAAGTCTTATTACCCAGCAAGGGGATAATCGAATAAACTTATGGATAGCAGCCTCGCTTAGTAACTGCTCGGTTGGTTCAACTAATATTCATTGGGGATGTGGAAGCAGACGAAGCTCGCGATGTTCTGTCGCGACATCTGCGCTAGCACGCCCTGTGCGGTAGTCCTAACTGAATAAAGTTTCACTTTATCACATCCTACAATACTGGAGGATTTAAACTTATGACGGTGTATCTAAATGAGCTAGTCAAGGAAATCGAAAGACTACGTAAAGAAATGACGGAAGTCGCCCTCCAAAAAGGTATGACAAGTGAGGAATCATTACAAATCAGTCAAAAATTAGATGGTTTGCTTAATGATTATCAACATTACAAACAAACTCAAAAAAAGGAGGCGCTTCCCAAGAAAGAGAGCAGCTAACCCGCACAAATCTAAGAAAATATAGATCTGTGCGTTTTTTGTTTCTTTTTGGAAGGCGTCTTGATTTAGTTCCATTACAGTCGTTGATATCCGTCCACATCTATTTTATTTCTTTCTTTCGCTAAGTCTTATGGGGATGTCTTGCTGTATTAATTATTACTAATAGAAGTTTCTATTCGATTTAAACCTTCTGCCAGGGTATCCATATCATAGGCGTAGGATAATCGGAGATAACCTTCTCCGTACACGGAGAAAGCACTCCCGGGGACCAAGGCTACGTTGGCTTCATCAACTAATTGCAATGCTACTGTGAGCGAATCTGCTGCTAAGTGTCGAATGTCTATGAAGAAATAAAAGGCTCCTTCTGGCAGGTAAACCGGAAGATTCATTTTTTTTAATCGATCATATACGTAATCTCTGCGCTGGAGATAGGCTTGTTTCATGATAATTGGGTCATTCTCTCCGTTTTGTATAGCTTCTAGTGCCGCATATTGACTGATGGAGGAGGCGCAAGAGATATTATATTGGTGGATCTTGATCATATGCCTCATCAACCACTTTGCACCTAGGACATAGCCAATTCTAAATCCAGTCATGGAATGGGACTTGGAGACACCATTGATGATAATAACCTTGTCACGTATTTGAGTGTGTCTTCCAATGGAGAAATGGACGTGTTCATACGTCAGCTCACTGTATATTTCGTCTGCGATAAAGAAGATATTGTACCGTTCAACCACAGCTGCTATTTCGGTTAGTTCTTCCTTTGACAGGGAGACACCAGTTGGATTGGATGGATAAGGAAGTATCACGGCCTTCGTTTTTGGTGTGATCGCGGCTTCGAGTTTGGCAGCAGTCATTTTAAACTGGCTATTTCGTGTATCAACATAGACTGGTACTGCTTTAGCAAGCTTAATTAATGGTTCATAACCAGGATAAACAGGACCAGGTAAGATTACTTCATCCCCCTCGTTGAGAATGGTACGAAGGGTAATATCAATTGCTTGAGATGCCCCAGCTGTGACAATCACCTCATGGACAGGATCATAGTTTAGTTGGTAATGGCGTTGCACAAAGGCAGCAATTGCCTCACGCAAAGGAAGTATACCAGCATTTGCCGTATAAGTAGTTAAGTTATTATCAAGAGCTTGTTTTGCTTGTGCTTTCACATGTTCGGGAGTAGGAAAATCTGGCTGTCCAATCGTTAAGGAAAGTACCCCCTCTTTATTACCTACCATATTAAAAAATTGTCGAATACCAGATATTTTAATGTCTTTCACTTCTTTGTTGATATAGTGTTCCATCATTATTACCTCCTGTTGATTGAAAATCATGATCTAGGTCTAAGCATTAGAGAAAATGGTGATACTGCCAATAGGGAAAAGAAATCCAAGTTTATTTTATCACAAGTAAGCTGAGGGAGGGTATAATGCATGTTAACAGAATGGTGGAAGGAACTAGAAAGAGTGAGTGATTATTTATTAGTAACAAAGCAAGCAGAGATGTTTAGTGTCATCTATATAACCATTGGTCTGACTATCCTTTATTTTACTTTGCGTCCATTGATTTCGTTATTAGTACTAATCGAATGGAAGGCATTTATGACCTATAGCTTTGTCATTATGATCATGCTTGTCATAACGGCTATGATCCAAACGGAAATAGAGGGGAAGTACTTGATAGTCAGCTGCCTGATTTTTACTAGTATTGTCTGTTTTCATCGTTTGTTTAGGCGGTCTTACTCGTAGGCAGCTTCGAGCGGCAGATGTGTCGATAGCTGCACTGGAAACGGCATAGGTCTACCATTTTCGTTTATGATAGAAAGGAGACAGGTTTGAAGTCATGTAGTTGTCTTGATTGTTTTGCTGTTTCGTAAGAGACCAGTTTAAATAACGGTATAAAATGGTTTTTGCCTGCCGCAGTGACAATCTTGATTTAGGATTCTGATAGCTCTCGTCCAGTTTACCTAAGTGGGGCAATGTTTTTAAGTCGTGTTTATCCGGAGGGATATGGAAATAAAAATTCCCAATTTGAATGAGCAGGACAGAATGCTGCTTGCTATGTCTAGGGTTGTTAGAATAATGCAAACCAATCTTTGTGGCTTTTCCTTCTTTTAGTAATTTTTGGATGGCTTCTTTTTTTAAATGATAAAGCTTAGAGGGGTCTGGTGCTGTTTTGGTATGTCTGTTGACGATAAAGAGCGCTTCTCCCATTTCATTTGGAGCGTGTTTTTTTGTTTCCATGTTGTTCCACCTTTATTGGCATAGTAAAAGAGTAGAAGAATCTTATATTCTCCTACTCCATACTTTAATTCATTGCCTTTAAATCTTCAACTATTTTCTCCATTTCGTTTGCTTCCTGTCCACTATATCTCTTGATTGCATTCCCTTCTGGTGTAACTAAGTAAAAGAATCCTTGATGAATCACTTGATCATCATTGTCGGGGTGTTCAACAATTGCTTTAAAGGAATCTCGTGCAAATGCTTTGATATCTTCATTAGAATATCCAGTCAAGGCATGCCAATTGTCAAAATCTCCGCCTCGATCTTCAATATATTGTTTCAGCATCTCCGGTTCGTCCACCGTTGGATCTACAGAAAAGGAAACCATCTCTACATTGTCGATCCCTTCGTCTGCCAGCATATCTTGCAATCGCGACATATTGGCGGTCATTGCTGGACAAATCGAATTACAATTCGTGAACATCATATCTGCAATCCAAAATTTTCCGTCCAATGCTTCTTTGCTGAAGCTTTGGTTATCTTGATCTGTATAAGTGAAGTCTTCTATCTCATAAGAGAAGTCTCCTTCATATTTGTCACCACATGCCGCTAACAATAATAACATGGCAGTGAGTAGTAATACTTTTTTCACCACTTGATTTACCTCCTGCTATTGATTGGTTTTTAAATGATAGATCGTAATTTCTGGTTTACATAAAAAACGATAAGGTGCCCTGGTTGTTCCAATTCCGCGATTAACAAATAATTGGAGCGGTCGACTGCCGACTTGATAGTCACCTTCTACATATATTTCAGATAGATGCGGAGTATAGATATAACCAACAAAAGGAAGTTGGACTTGTCCACCGTGGCTGTGTCCCGACAGCTGTATGTCAATAGGATATTCCTTGGCTACCTCTGCATAATCTGGTTCATGTGCTAATAATATGGCTAAGTGCTCTTCGCTAAGGCCATGCGTTGCTTCATCCAGATTGGGATCGCCCAATAATACATCGTCTACACCAATCAGGTTAATCATATCACCATTTTTATTGATTTGTCTGTGTCCGTTTTGTAACAATTCAAATCCACTTCGCTCAAAAATTTCTTTTAATATATCGGTTCCATATCCTCCGTGGTCATGGTTACCATAGATCCAAAATTTACCGTCTTTAGCCTGAAGGTCTGCCAACGCATGAATTAACTTGCTTTCTACCTGATAGGTGCGCGGGTTGTCTATTAAATCACCGGTAAAAACGATGAGATCAGGCTCTAATTGATTGATTGTTTTGGTTAATTCGACCAATTGATCAACGGTATAATGAAAACCGATGTGGGTATCGGAAAATTGAAGTATCGTATAATCATTGAAACTGCGAGGTGTTTTATGGGAAATAATATCAATATGGTGTTGATCTAATAAGCCTGGCTCGATTTCCCTTGCATAATAATAAGTTCCTCCACCCAGACCGAAGAAAGCAACAATACTACCTAAAAAACGTTTTAAAAAAGTTCTGCGATTCATTAGATTTATACCTTTCTATTGTTTATCCAGGTGCAAACGACTGTAAGCCCCGGGGATGTTCAAACATTCTATCGAGAGAGTTTGCGCTAGAATTGAATAAAGTTTCCCTATATTATAGCACGATAGATTAGCTTATGAACAATAAAGGGAATCCATTAGATCATTATTTCATTGCTTTTTCTTATCAGCACCAGTACCTCGACACCATGATATGAAAGGAAAGGTGCATACTCTTTATTCGTTGATGATGACTAAAATGGTGCAAATTCTTAAGGTGTTGTCCGTCATATCTGAGGTGATGAAAAAAGTATCGAGCATTCACTGGAGACTAGTTATCAGCTGTGGCTTAGCGATAAACACCCTAAATTTTTTTAAAAAAGCAGGAAAGTATATTTTTTGTAGAATTAGCTTTGGTACAATTTTGACTTTGACGAATCGGCAGTTCAATAGCTACTTTTAAGGGCTGAGACGGGGGTTTGTTCATTTTTCTTCTCAGGTGCCCTCATGAAGCTTTTTGAATCGACTATTTTATGTTAAACTATGTGAGGTGATGTCAAAATGGACCCTTCATACAAAGAAAAGGAAGTGGAAGACATGTCTGACATATTAGGTGAAAGATTAGTCGATTTGACGGTTGGAGAATTAATGATCCCCGCTGAGCAGGTTGCACACGTTCAGCAAGGAAATCCAATTGAACATGCCCTCTTATTGTTAGTTCAATCTGGTTACTCTTCTGTTCCAGTATTAGATGCTGATTATCGCTTGAAAGGAATTATTGGAAAAACCCCCATTTTAAAAAGCGTTACTGGATTAGAACGTTTTGAAATGGAGAAGATGGCAGACATCAAAGTAGAGGATGTTATGAAATCTGGACAACCTGCTTTACAGATGGATAGCAGTTTTCTGACTGGTTTAAAAGTGGTCATTGATCATGCCTTTGCTTGTGTGGTAGATGAAAACAATTACTTTCTTGGCATCCTAACAAGAAGGGCGATATTAAAAGAGGTAAATAAATCGATTTATAATACCGAATCACATAAGAGAGTCCAAATGGAACATACATCATTTAAATGAAAAAAATGATACGTTTTGATAGTGAAATAAACAATAATTTGTTATATTTAGCACAGTGAAAAAAAGTTGAGATCTTATGCTTTGTCTTAATAAGCAATCATAGATAGAACAATACAAAATACATTGGAGGATTACGATGAAACAAATGGATGCCCATGAAATTATTTCTTTTATATCAAACAGTGAAAAATCAACACCGGTAAAGGTCTATATAAAAGGGAGCGATATAAATCAGATAAAAGCCACTGGTTCTGTGCAAACTTTTTTTAATGAAACGATAGGTGTTATCTTTGGAGAGTGGAAAGAGGTAGAAGCACTTCTCGATGCCCACAAAAACCAGATTGATGACTATGTGGTGGAAAGTGACCGACGCAATTCCGCTATTCCTTTATTGGATACAAAAGGTATTAACGCTAGAATTGAGCCTGGCGCTATCATCCGTGATCAAGTAGAAATCGGTGATGGAGCAGTTGTCATGTTTGGCGCGATGGTGAATATTGGTTCTGTGATTGGTGCAGGAACGATGATTGATATGAACGCAAGTCTGGGTGGACGTGCTACAGTAGGGGAAAATTGTCACGTTGGTGCAGGTGCAGTACTTGCTGGTGTGATCGAACCCCCTTCAGCGCAACCTGTTATTATTGAAGATGGAGTAGTAATTGGCGCTAATGCAGTGGTATTAGAAGGTGTGAAAGTCGGCGCAGGAGCAGTGGTTGCAGCAGGGGCTGTTGTTACAAAAGATGTCCCAGCAAACACCGTTGTAGCAGGTACACCCGCCAAAGTAATCAAAGAAATTGATGATCAAACAAGATCAAAAACAGAAATTATGGAAGCACTTCGTAAATTAAATGATTAAGATGATCTAACAGGCAGGATATCATATCCTGTCTTTCTTTGAAAAAGAATGCATGATTTTTGGAAGGTAGCTATCTACGTAACATAGTAACAAGATGGAAGAGGTTATATTAGGTGGTCATCGAAAAGACTAATGAAAATGACGAAGGAGGTGGTCGGAACATGAACCAAGACCAGATGAGAGACATCCGTCGATCATTACATCAAATACCTGAATTAGGTTTTCAAGAAGTGAAGACACAGACTTTTTTAATGGAAATCATTCAAAGGATGAACCGTCCCAACATTGAAATGATCAAATGGAAAACAGGCTTATTTGTTTTAGTGAAAGGAACCAATCCATCAAAAACAATTGGTTATCGAACGGATATAGATGGATTGCCGATAAAGGAAGAAACGGATTTACCTTTTCAATCGAAGCATAGTCAACATATGCACGCATGTGGTCATGACTTGCATATGACGATTGCATTAGGTGTCTTGGATGAGATATCAGCTCATCCTGTCAAAGACGATGTATTATTTTTATTTCAGCCAGCAGAGGAAGGGCCTGGTGGAGCGGTCCCTATGATGGAGACAGAGCAATTTAAACAGTGGAAGCCGGATATGATCTTTGCTCTACATATAGCACCGGAATTACCGGTAGGCACGGTATCCAGCAGGGCTGGCACCTTATTCGCCAATACAAGTGAACTATTTATTGATTTCAAAGGACGAGGTGGTCATGCTGCCTATCCGCACTTGACAAGGGATATGATCGTAACGGCTAGTTATTTTGTAACCCAGCTACAGCAAATTATTTCTAGAAGCCTGGATCCACTTGATAATGGTGTGATTACGATAGGGAAAATGACAGCTGGTACTGTGCAGAATATCATTGCTGAGACGGCTCGCCTGGAAGGAACGATCCGAACACTTGAGCCAAAAACTATGACATTGATTAAAGCAGCATTGGAGCATATGATTACCGGATTTGAAATAGCCAATGACTGCGAGATTAAGCTGGATTATGGCTCGATGTATTATCAGGTTCATAATACGGAAGAGTTGGTAGCCCAATTTCAGCAAGCTGTGGAGAAAGAAGAAAGAATAACCTTTGTGGAGGCTGGTCCTGCAATGACGGGGGAGGACTTTGGTTATTTCTTAAAAGAGGTGCCGGGATTTATGTTTTGGCTAGGAGTTGACTCTCCATATGGTTTACATCATAGCAAATTAAACCCAAATGAAGATGCGATACATATCGGTGTTCGATCGGCAGTGGCGATGATTCAATCACAATAAAATAATGTTGAGGTTTTCATCGCTAATAACCTTAAGTATCTCAGCCTTTTTTTTCGTTGGAATGAAGAGTAATGAAGAAAAGAAAGAGACTCCTTCTTTATAAAGGGAAGTTGGCTAGTATGCAAACGAAGAAAAGCTTAGTCTTTCGATAATGGACTAAGCTTTTTTATATGATAAAAAAGTATATACTTTTTGGTATAATAGGACTCGAAATGATGTTGAACTGGAACGAATTACAATATCGATAAGTTGGATGATGTTAAAGTAGCAGGCCCATTTATTCCATGTTGTCAAGTTGATTGTTTACCAGTACTAGCAGATAAAACGCTAACACTCACCACTTCGTAAAGGGCTCTACTAACATCAGCCCCTTATCAGTAGTCAGCCTTTTCTTTTGATGATATAAGTGGAATGAGATCATGTCTCATGGATCGGATAGGCACTCTTGATCCATTTACGCGGTGTGATGGTCATGCACACGAATGGGTCAAGCTAAGTATTATCAGGAAATCATGCGAGCAAAGACGTGCTTGTCACACGTTTTTGTGACATTTATACGTTCAACTTATATAGTAATAAAGGACTGGGCGGAGTTTGCCCGGTTTTTCTTATCATGAAATCAGCTGAACGTTTTTGGAATAAAGGTCTTGAATACGCTTATATCAGGGAAACTTCAAATGGATTTAATATCCAATAAAAAAATTTAATAAAATGAAGCGAAAGGCTAGCATTTTATTTCGGAAACCGTTATATTAGTAAATACGTATAAAAATGGAGGGAGAACAACATGGAGATATTCAGGAAATTAAAAGGATTTTATTGGCCTTTTAAAAAGTATTTTTTGTTATCTGTATTATTTGTTATGGTTGTAACCGGTATCACTGTTATTTACCCCATTGTTCTGCAAATCACGATTGATGATGTCGTCTTAGCAGAGCAATATCAGTTGATTCCTATTCTATCGATTGGATTTATTCTTATTATGTTAGTTAAGGGAGTTGCTAATTTTCTACAACAATATATGGGAGATTTGTTCGGGATAAAAGCGGTCTATACCTTAAGAGACGCCTTGTATAAGAAGTTGCAAAGACTATCCTTTACTTATTATGACAACGCCCGGACTGGTGATCTTATGTCACGATTAACGATGGATGTAGAAGGATTTCGCTTTTTCTTAGCGGCAGGCTTTCGTGAATTAATACGGGTATGTTTATTGATTGTTATTAGTTTAGGTGTTATGTTTTTCTACTCTGTTCCGCTTGCATTAGTGACAATGGCTGCTATGCCTTTCTTAGCTGTCGTTGTTTACCGGTTCGATAAAACCGTACATCCAGCCTTTCGAAAGATACGTAAATCTTTGGGACGATTAAATACACGTATTCAAGAGAATGTGACAGGCATGCATACGGTAAAGTCTTTATCTAAAGAAGATTTTGAGATTGGTCGTTTTACTACGAATAACACGAACTATAAAGAAGTGAATATCCACACCTCCAATATTTGGGCAAGATATTTCCCTTTCATGGAGTTCATCGGAAATATTTCGATGGTAGCTTTACTTATTTATGGTGGTTATTTGGTCATTAATGATTCCTTGCAATTAGGGGAATTAGTAGCTTTCTTTAGTTTAGTTACTTATATTCTGGGACCTTTAATGAACTTGGGCTTTATTGTTAACCAGTTTTCACAAGCAAAGGCGTCAGGTGAGCGTCTATTAGAGATTTTGGAGGCAAAAGAAGATGTGGAAGAAGAGGATCATCCCATTGTACCAGAACGTATCAATGGTCATATCACCTTTAAGAATGTTTATTTGACATATACAGCAGAAGATGATGCGGCATTACGAAATATCTCATTCGATGCCCCCCCTGGTAAGGTGATCGGTTTAATTGGTCCGACTGGGGCTGGGAAAACCAGTATTACTCAATTAATTACGAGATTTTATGAACCTGATCAAGGTCAAGTTTTAGTTGACCACAAACCGACTAGCAGTTATTCGCTAAAATGGCTTCGAAAACATATTGGTTTTGTATTGCAGGAATCCTTTTTGTTCTCTACTACGATTAAAGAGAATATCGCTTATGGAAATCCAGAAGCTTCGATGGAAGAAATCATAGCTGCAGCTAAACGAGCTCAGGCACACGATTTTATCATGGAAATGCCTAAAGGATACGATACACTACTTGGTGAACGAGGGATGGGACTTTCTGGTGGCCAAAAACAACGTGTCGCGATTGCTCGTGCGATATTGATTGACCCAAGCATTCTTGTACTGGATGATGCCACATCGGCAGTAGATATGGAAACGGAATTTCAAATCCAGAAGGCGTTAAAAGAGGTAATGGATGGCAGAACGACGTTTATTATCGCACACCGAATTTCGTCATTGAAACATGCAGATGAGATCTTGGTTCTGGACGCAGGGGAAATTGTGGAGCGAGGCACCCATGATCAGTTAATTAAGCAACAGGGAGCTTATCGTCGTATTTACGATATACAATATCAAGACCGTGACAGCGTCATGCAAATAGTTAAATAAAAAAAGGAGGTCACCGAATCAAATGGCTAAATCAAAAAATATCCAACAGGGCACCCATAAACCGAGCCCCCACCTGAATAGGTTTTATTATCCACTAGATCAAGCCGTGGAAAAGCCGTTTAACTGGAAACAAATGTTGCGATTATTAACCTATTTGAAACCATATGCCAAAGGATTATTGCCCGCAGCAATTGTTGCGATGCTGGTTTCTACGATTGTCAGGTTAGTGGTACCAGTAGTAATCGGTACTTGGGTAATCGATAAGGCAATTACAGAGCAAAACGTTTCTTTACTAACTTATTTGATTATCTTTGTGGCTGTATTATATTTAATAAGTTATTTGGCCAATCGATATCGTATTAAATGGGTGAATATATTAGGTCAACGCGTGATATATGATTTGCGGGAGAGCTTGTTCACACATGTTCAGCGTTTATCTCATAATTTCTTTGATAAACGCTCTGCTGGTTCCATTTTGGTTAGGATTTTGAATGACGTTAATTCATTACAGGAATTATTCACAAATGGGATCATTAATTTACTAATGGATGTCGTGATGTTGACAGGAATTATTGTGATTTTATTCGTGCTAAGCCCGCCGCTGGCTTTGGCTGTTCTGATTATTTTGCCAATTATGTTTTTCATCTCGACGAAGCTGCGACGAAAGATTCGTCGATCATGGCAAGATGTTCGTATCCAGAAGTCACGACTAAATTCACACTTGAATGAAAGTATGCAAGGTATTCGTATTACGCAATCCTTCTCTCAAGAAAAGGAAAACACAGAATTTTTTAATGGTGTTAATTCAGATAACTTTGAAAAAGAACGAGTTGCTATGAAAAAGAGTGCCTATTTTGGTCCTTTTGTGGAAATGAGTAATGCGGTTGGTACCGTCATCTTAATTTCTTATGGTGCTCATCTCATAATTTCTGGAAATATCGGAATTGGTGTTTTTGTCTCATTTGCCTTTTACCTAGGTATGTTTTGGGAGCCGATCTCCAGATTGGGGCAAATCTACAATCAATTATTAGTTGCTATGGCATCCTCGGAACGTATTTTTGAGTTTTTAGATGAACAGCCAAATGTGGAAGAGAAAGAGAATGCTATGCCATTTAAGGATATGAAAGGGAATATTGTTTTTGACAAGGTGGAATTTTCTTATAATGAAGATCGTATAGCATTGCATGAGATCTCTTTGGAAATGAAACAAGGTCAGACTGTTGCATTAGTTGGTCATACCGGTTCAGGTAAATCGACAATTGCCAACTTAATTAGTCGTTTTTATGATCCTACCAAGGGTAGAGTGCTTATTGATGGCTATGACCTTCGAGATATGCGATTAGATAGTTTAAGAACAAATATTTCTGTCGTTTTACAGGATACGTTTATTTTCTCGGGAACAATTAAAGAGAATATTCGGTTCGGAAGACCAGAAGCAAGTGATGAAGAGGTAAGAGATGCAGCCAAGGTAGTAGGAGCGGATGAATTTATTCAGCGCTTGGCAAATGGCTATGAAACCGAGGTAGAGGAGAGAGGGAATATTCTTTCTGCTGGAGAAAGACAGTTGCTTTCTTTTGCCCGGGCCTTATTGGCAGATCCTAAGATTTTGATTCTGGATGAGGCTACTGCCAGCATCGATACAGAAACAGAGGTCAAAATCCAGAAGGCGCTGCGCCGATTATTAGAGGGGCGGACAGCAATAATGATTGCCCATCGTCTTTCAACGATTCGGGAGGCAGATAATATTATCGTGTTGGAACATGGAAAAATCTTAGAGCAAGGCAGTCATGATGAGCTCATGAAATACAAGGGCGAGTATTATGGTTTAGTACGATCTCAATTCGAGATGCTCGATGCACTATAAAAGACAGCGAAAGAAGCTAGTACACGAAGCTAGCTTCTTTCTTTTTATCTTGGAAAGTATATTAGTTCTTGGATTAGGATTTGAAATGATGTTGACCTAGAACGAATCGCGATATCGATACGTTGGCTGATGTAAAGTAGCAGGGCCATCTATTCCATGTCGTAAAGCTGATTGTTTGCCAGTGCTAGCAGATAAAACGATGAAACTCAACACTCCGTAAAGGACACTACTTAACATCACCCGTCTTATTGGTAGTCAGTATTTTCTTTTGATGATATAAGTGGAATAAAATCATTTCTCATGGATCGGATAGGTGCTCTTGATCAGGAAATCATGTGAGCAAAGACTTGCTTGTCACACGTTTTTCTTATCTTGGTAACTATATAAATTGCAGTTTCATCCCTCACCTATTTTAGCGTTAATATACCGACCGGATCTGCGCTTGGTTTTACACATCTAACCCAGTTGTCGGAAGTAAAGGACTTTTTATAAACCATATTAACAGAAACTATGTACGTTTTCTGTCTGATTTGTGATAGAATATCAATGATAATGATTGTGGAGGAATTTGTATGAAACGAGAATTTGCCGTAATTGGCTTAGGACGATTTGGCGGCAGTATTTGCCGAGAACTTAGTGCAGAAGGCATGGATGTGTTAGCTATTGACAAACAAGAGGATAAGGTAAAGGAATTTAAAAATATTGCTGCCTATGCTGTAATAGCTGATACTACGGATGAAGAAGTCTTAAAGGAACTAGGGGTCAGAAATATTGATCATGTCATTGTAGCAATCGGAGATGATATACAATCGAGTATACTTACGACATTAATGCTTAAGGAATTGGGTATTAAGAAGATTACGGTCAAGGCCCAGAACGATTACCATGAAAAAGTGTTAAATAAAATTGGCGCAGATTTTGTTGTTCACCCAGAGCGTGACATGGGCAGAAGGATTGCCCATAATATTATTTCAACCAATATTTTAGACCATCTTGAATTATCCGATGATCATAGTATCGTGGAAGTTAAAGTCGGAGAAAAAATGCATGGCCGTTCTCTGTTAGATCTAGATATCAGGGCTCAGTTTGGGTGTAACGTCGTTGCCATTAAAGAGGGAACGCAGAAGAAAATAAATGTATCACCAACCGCTGATCAACATTTGGACGAGAATGATGTGCTGATCATTATTGGAGCAGATAAAGATATATCCCGATTTGAGCAAGAATTAGTAGTGGAGAATGAATAGTGGAACAAGAAAAGCAGGCTGTTTTTATTTATCAGCCTGCTTTTCTGTCTTTACACTTCCATAATAATAGGTAAAATCATTGGTCGACGTTTCGTTTTATCGTGTAAGAATGGTGCAATCGTGTCCGTGATTTCATTCTTTATTTCAGACCATTGGGTTGTACGACGCTCCATTACTTTATTTAAATGCTTAGAGACAAGTTTTTGTGCCTCATTAATAAGGTCCTCGGACTCTCTCATGTATACAAAACCACGAGAAATAATGTCTGGACCAGAAGCAATTTTAAATTCTTTCATATTAATACTTACAACAACAATAACTAATCCTTCTTCAGATAGGATGCGGCGATCACGCAATACAATATTACCAATATCACCAATGCCACTTCCGTCCACGTAAATGGCACCTGAAGGGATTTTTCCAGCTATTTGACCACTATCCTTGCTTAAAGCCAATACTTCTCCATTGTCCATAATAAAACAATCCTTAGGGGAGATGCCACAGCTGTCCGCAAGTTTGGTATGTTCCTTCAACATGCGGTATTCCCCATGAATCGGCATAAAGAATTTAGGTTGAATCAAGCGTAACATTAATTTTTGTTCTTGTTGCCCACCGTGTCCAGAAGTATGGATATCGTTAAGTGGTCCATGAATAACTTCGGCACCTGCTCGATATAACTGGTTTATAATGCGACTGACACTTAATGTATTTCCAGGGATTGGCGAAGAGGAAAATACAACAGTGTCGCCAGGAATAATCTGAATCTGACGGTGTGTTCCATTGGCAATTCTTGATAAGGCTGCCATCGGTTCTCCTTGCGAACCGGTACAAAGGATCGTTATTTCATCAGCAGGGATCTGATTGATTTGATGCGCGTCAATAAAGGTATTCTTAGGTGCGCGAATATAACCTAATTCTTGACCAATTTTAATGGAACTTTCCATACTTCGGCCGAATACGGCTACTTTCCGATTATTTTTCACCGCAGCTTCGACCACTTGCTGCAAACGATGGATATTAGACGCAAACGTCGCAAATATAAGTCTGCCATCCACTCTAGAGAAAATATCATTAATACTGTCGCCAACTACGCGTTCGGATAAAGTAAAGCCAGGGACTTCACTGTTTGTACTATCTGATAACAGACAGAGTACACCTTCCTTGCCAATCTCTGCCATTTTGGCCAGATTAGCAGGTTCTCCAACAGGGGTGAAGTCAAACTTGAAGTCACCTGTATGGACGATATTACCTGGAGGTGTTTTTACTACAATACCGTAAGAATCGGGAATACTATGTGTCGTTCGGAAAAAGGACACAGAGGTCTTTCTAAATTTAATAACATCTTCTTCTTGAAAAGGATAAAGTTTGGCATTTCTTAACAATCCATGCTCATCCAATTTATTTCGAATAAGTCCAATTGCTAATTTACCAGCATAAATAGGCACATTAATTTCACGTAGTAGATAAGGGACACCACCAATATGGTCTTCATGACCGTGGGTGATAAATAACCCTTTAATCTTATCTTGATTTTGCACTAAATAGGTGTAATCAGGAATGACATAATCAATCCCTAATAATTCATCCTCAGGGAATTTAATACCGGCATCAATCAAGATAATTTCATCTTGAAATTGAACACCATACGTGTTTTTGCCGATTTCTCCTAAGCCACCTAGCGCAAAAATAGCTGTTTGATCATTCTTTACAAACTTCATCTGCTATGCATTCTCCACTTGAAAGTGAGGAGATTGTTGTTCATAAGCTAGATGTGCCCCTTCTAAGCGTTGGATGAACTCAATGTTAATTTGTTGATCTTTTAAAATTTCACGTACTTTGCGTTCAGATTCTGCTTCGATATATTTACTTTTGGTATGTTCTCGTACAGGAATTTCTGCCGCATTTTCTTGATATAGTACTTTGAAAATCATGTTATCTCTCCTTTTGATTAATATTTATTCCGTATTTGTTATCCGATTTTACGATGTTCCGATTGGTTGTAGTATTCACTAGAACGATTTATTGTAGTTGGTACACGTTTTCTCCGTAACGCTTCACGCATGCGACGTTTTAATTTCTCTTTTAAACGTTTTAACATTGTACTGCCAACTCCTTTCTATAATGGTATGTAAATAGAAAGAAATGCAAGTATTCAACGAACCGATCCAATCCCTATTACTTATAGTATAGTATGAATCCAATAAATTTGAAACAAAAAAGCAAAAATTCTTCAATTAATTATTTATTTAGGTAGAGAAATGGGGCAAAGAAATGAACGAAATGCCTATTGGTATGATCAAAAATTGACCAAGTGCTTGGCGATAGAACCAGGAAAAGAGGTGGTCGTTGTAATAGGTGATTTTGCTGGCTTATCTGTGCTCCCGTTTCATCTTGATTTTTTTTGTGTGTTTATAGTGTTGGCTTTGATAAATATACTTATTCCTATGATTCATGGTATAATGACGAAGAAATATAAATTGAATAGAGGATGAGGCAGTTGGAACAAAAAATAGTATTTCTTGACATTGATGACACGATTCTGGATCATCGCAAACAAATTCCCCAAGCAACACGCAAGGCTGTTGAACAGCTGCATAATAATGGTGTTATTGTCTCCATCGCAACGGGAAGGGCACCATTTATGATTCAAGATATCTTAAAAGAATTACAAATTTCATCACATGTTACCTTTAACGGACAACATGTTGTACATAATAACGAGATTATTTATCGTAATCCGATTGATTCTTCGGTTGTACAAGCATTGACGACATTTAGCATGGAAAACGATCATCCATTGGTTTATCAGAGTGACCATGATATGCGATCCAACGTTAGTGAAAGTTCTTTTATAGAAAAAGGTATGAATAGTTTAAAATTAAAACACCCGCTAATCGATGAAGATTATTATAAGAAACATGATATTTTTCAAGTGCTGCTATTTAATGAAAAATCGGAGCAAGGTGCATATGAAGATAAATTTGATCAACTTCGCTTTGTAAGGTGGCACGAGTTTTCCTGTGATGTATTACCAGGCAATGGTTCTAAGGCCCATGGGATCAAAGAATTCGTGAAGATACTAGGTATAAAATGGGAAAATACATATGCCTTCGGTGATGGTTTGAATGATATTGAGATGATAGAAAGCGTTCATACAGGGGTCGCCATGGGAAATGCCATGCCAGAAGTGAAGAAAGTTGCTGATCTTATTACAGAAAATGTCGAGAATAATGGCCTTAGCAGAGCAATGCGGCAATTGGGATTAATTGATTAAGAAAATAAGAAAACCATAAAAAACCCCGATTGGTTCATGCAAAAATCGGATGTGTTACATCATCTAACGGATTGGCCTTTCTATATTGTACAAGGTCAAAATTATTGCAAATCCTAGGATGCCAAGAATTTTATAATTTCTTGTCTTAGAACAAAGAAGCTGGTCAGCATGGCTGATCAGCTTCTTTGTATCTATTCGATGGCTTTGGAGTTCTCAGGTACAGTAAAGGGAGCCTCACTATTTATTCGATCATAGAACATGACACCATTTAAATGATCAATTTCATGCTGAAAAACAACGGCAGCATAACCTTTCAGTTTTAATTTCAATTCCTCACCATTCAAATCTGTTGCTTTTACCGTAATGCGTTGATAACGTGGCACGTATCCGGGTACTTCGCGGTCCACAGATAGACAGCCTTCACCACCTGCTAAATAAGATAACGCCACAGAATGGCTCACAATTTTGGGATTGAACAATCCATAGCTATATTGTGTTTCCTCAAAATCCTGAAAGTGCACCGCAATCATTCGTTTGGAAATACCAATTTGCGGAGCGGCCAGGCCAACACCAGCACGTAATTGATAGGCATTGGCAAGCTCCTCGTCTTGACTGTTCTTCAAAAATTGCAGCATCTCAGCTAAGGTATTTTTTTCTTCTTCAGTTGGCGGCAATTCCACAGCCTCAGCTACCTGGTTTAATATGGGATCGCCCTCTCGTAGGATATCTTTCATCGTAATCATTTTGCTATTCACCTCTCATTTATCGCAATTCTAACCATCCAGTTGGGAAATCAATTTGCAGGGTCATGCCAATTTATTTTGCTTCTAGTACCCACAAGCACCCATCTAATAAAGTTTAAGCGGGGAATAACTAATAGGTTATGCTATCCAATAAGGGGGTGAGAAGACCCTTGCTGAAGGTAAGTTTCACTGTATCACCATCATATATTATAACGAAAAAACTTTCAAAAATATAGAATTTCTCGGTAAATTCAGCTAATGCTTTAACAGATAGAGGGTGCTGTGTTATAATTAAAAAGGTTAAATGAGGAAATGGCATATGTTATTACTATAGGAGGATATGGAGACTTATGAAGAACGTGGTTTATGGCGGTATATTATTGATGCTATTTTTGGTGGGGTGCAGTGGTCAATCGGTCGCTAATAATATGTATGACCACTTAGAGAAAACCGTTGAATTAGAGCAGCCCTTTGCAGAACAGCAAGATACTTTTACACAGTTAGAAAATGAAGAACAAGAGCTATATAACCAAATTATAGAATTGTCTTCAGAAGAAATGGATCAGATTCAGTCTTTGTCAGAAGAAGCATTATCGACTATTGACGAGAGAAGAGATCTGTTGAGTACAGAAAAAGATAGTATGGATGAAGCGAAAGAAGAATTTTCTAATGTAAAAGATGAAGTAGGTGAATTAGAAGAAGGTCCTAAAGAGCCTGCGGAAGAGATGATACAAACGATGGATGAAAGATATAATACATACGAGCAATTAAATGAGGCTTACGCTGCTGCTTTAGATCAAGATACCGCATTATATGAAATGATGATGGAAGAAGAGTTAACAGAAGATGAATTAAAAGAACAAATTGATCAAGTGAATCAATCGTATGATGAGATCATTAGCTTGAATGAACAATTCAATGAGCTAACGGATGCTTACAATGACCAAAAACAAACTTTTTATGAAGCAACAGATTTAAATATTAGCTTTGAATAGACAGGAAAGGCATGGGTGTTTCGACCAAACACTTATGCCTTCTTTTATAAGCAAATAAAGTAAATAACCCTTGGTATAATAGGACTTGAAATGATGTTGAACTGGAACGAATCGCCTTATCGGTAGTCAGCATGTTCTTTTAATGATATAAGTGGAATGAAATCATGCCTCATGGATCGGATAGGTGCTCTTGATCCATTTACGCGAATGGATCAAATGAGGTACTAGCAGGAAACGATGCAAGCAAAGACTTGCTTGTCACACGTTTTTGTTACATTTATACGTTCAACGTATATAGTACTAAAGGAACAAGTGGAGTTTGCCAGTTTTTTCTGTTGTTATTCAAAATAGTACAGTGCAAAAAATATAATGAAACAGATTTTAAGAAAACGCTTTTAATCATTATTGGAACTTCGCTTTCGCAATAATAATGTTAAAAAAATTTATTGCAAAGTGTTTGACCAATGTACATTGATAAGCTAAACTATATAAGAGTAATAATTGTACCAATAATTTTATTATATTTTTATGTAACAGCTTCTAGCTTACATAGAATGTTTAATTTTTTGTGATAAAGGTATAACAGTAATAAAAACTTTTGGTACAGATTTTCTAATTTTTTGGGGAAGCTAAATTTGATTCATTAAATTTTTGTTATAAGGAAGGAAGAGGTGAATTCTTGTGAAACGTGCTTTAGAAAATATCGAAGAACAGTATCAAACGTTTCAAATCTTGGATGAAGAGGGTAAGGTCGTAAATGAAGAGGCAATGCCTGAACTTTCAGATGAAGAGTTAAAAGAAATAATGTATCGAATGGTGTATACGAGAATCCTTGATCAGCGTTCCATCGCATTAAATCGTCAAGGGCGCTTGGGCTTTTATGCACCAACTGCTGGGCAAGAGGCGTCACAATTAGGGACACAATTTGCTTTAGAAAAAGAAGATTTTATCTTACCAGGTTATCGTGACGTTCCACAATTAATTTGGCATGGTCTTCCTTTATATCAAGCATTTTTATTCTCTCGTGGGCATTATCATGGGAATCAAATGCCAGAAGATGTTAATGCATTCAGTCCTCAAATTATAATTGGTGCCCAGTATGTACAAGCTGCTGGTGTGGCACTTGGTATGAAAAAACGTGGAAGTAAATCAGTAGCCATCACATATACAGGTGATGGAGGTACATCTCAAGGTGATTTCTATGAAGGAATTAACTTTGCTGGTGCATATGGTGCTCCTGCTATTTTTGTGGTGCAAAATAACCATTTTGCTATCTCCGTACCAGTTGAAAAACAAACTGTTGCTCGAACACTAGCTCAAAAGGCAGTAGCAGCAGGTATTGAAGGTATTCAAGTAGATGGTATGGATGTACTTGCCGTATATGCTGCAACGAAGGAAGCGAGAGAGCGTGCCGTAAATGGTGAAGGTCCTACTTTAATTGAAACATTAACTTATCGTTATGGCCCTCATACAATGGCTGGTGATGATCCAACTCGTTACCGCACAGAAGATATGGATAGTGAATGGGAAAAGAAAGATCCAATCGTTCGTTTCCGTAAATACTTAGAAGACAAAGGTCTTTGGTCAGAAGAAGAAGAAAATGAAGTAATCGAAAAAGCAAAAAAAGAAATAAAAGAAGCTATTAAGAAAACGGATGAACAGCCAAAACAAAAAGTGACAGATTTGATTAGTAATATGTATGAGGAACTTCCAGCACACCTTCAAGAACAAATGGAAGAATATAAAGAAAAGGAGTCGAAGTAAATCATGGCTCAAATGACAATGATCCAAGCAATCACTGAAGCAATGCGTGTAGAATTGAAAAATGATGAAAATGTCTTAGTATTCGGGGAAGACGTTGGCCAAAATGGCGGTGTGTTCCGCGCCACAGAAGGTCTACAAGATGAATTTGGGGAAGAGCGTGTGTTTGATACACCGCTAGCTGAATCTGGTATTGCAGGGCTTTCCATCGGTTTAGCAACACAAGGCTATCGTCCTGTTCCTGAAATTCAATTCTTTGGTTTTGTTTTTGAGGCGATGGATGCGATCAACGGTCAAATGGCTCGCCTACGTTATCGTTCGGGTAACACTCGTAATAATCCGATAACGATTCGTTCACCATTTGGTGGTGGTGTACACACCCCAGAATTACATGCCGACTCTTTAGAAGGTTTAATTGCACAACAGCCAGGAATGAAAGTGGTTATTCCATCTGGTCCATACGATGCCAAGGGATTATTGATTCAATCGATTAGAGATAATGATCCAGTGGTATTTCTCGAACATATGAAATTATACCGTTCCTTCCGTGAAGAGGTGCCAGACGAAGAGTATACGATCGAGCTTGGAAAGGCAAATGTCGTACGAGAAGGAAATGATGTAACCTTAGTCGCTTACGGTGCCATGGTACAATCTGCTTTGAAAGCAGCGGAAGAACTTGAAAAAGATGGCGTGGACGCAGAAGTAATCGACTTGCGTACGGTTATGCCGGTTGACTTTGACACCATTGTACAATCTGTTGAAAAGACAAATCGGATGGTGATGGTTCAAGAGGCACAGCGTCAAGCAGGTATGGCATCTTATATTGTATCAAATGTACAAGAAAGAGCCATCTTACACTTAGAAGCACCAATCTTGACTGTAGCGGCGCCAGATACGGTATACGCATTTACTCAAGCAGAAGAAGTTTGGCTGCCAAACTACAACGACATTATCGAAAAAGTAAATCAAGTAGTTCATTTCTAAAAGATAAAATCTAAGGTAGGAGGTCATATGGATGGCTTTTGAATTTAAATTGCCCGATATTGGCGAGGGTATCCATGAAGGCGAAATAGTAAAATGGTTTGTAAAAGCTGGTGAAGAAATCAAAGAAGATGATGTGCTTTGCGAAGTGCAGAATGATAAAGCTGTGGTCGAGATTCCTTCCCCTGTTGACGGAACGGTAAAAGATGTTCATTTTGATGAAGGATCAGTTGCCACAGTGGGAGAAGTCATTGTGTCTATTGATGCAGAAGGTTATGAAGGGGAAGGCTCTTCAGAATCTGCTGAAGACGAACAAGAAGAAGACAAGCAGGAAACGCAAGAGCAAGAAAAGGATACTTCTTCCGATAAGAAAGAAGAAAAACCAGCTAAGTCTTCCAATGAGCGTGTGATCGCAATGCCTTCTGTTCGTAAATATGCACGTGATAATGACGTCAACATTAGCGAAGTTACAGGCAGTGGTAAAAATGGACGCATTATGAAAGAAGATATTGATTCTTTCTTAAGCGGAGATCAGGCAACGGAAGCTTCTTCGGCAGATGCACAGCCAGAACAAACGCAGACTCAGGATGCAAGTGGGGCTGCAGCGCCTGAAGGTGAGTTCCCTGAAACACGAGAAAAAATGAGTGGTATTAGAAAAGCAATTGCGAATGCAATGGTGAATTCTAAACATAAAGCACCACATGTTACCTTGCATGATGAGGTAGATGTGACAGAACTTGTCGCTCATCGTAAAAAATTCAAACCGATTGCTGCAGATAAGGAAATTAAATTAACCTATCTTCCTTATGTAGTAAAATCGTTAGTTTCAGCGTTGAAAGAGTATCCAATCTTGAATGCTTCTGTGGATGACGACACGGATGAAATTATTCAAAAACATTACTATAACATTGGTATTGCAGCCGATACGGAAAAAGGCTTGCTAGTACCTGTTGTGAAAAATGCGGATAAGAAATCAATTTTTGAAATTTCTCAAGAAATCAATGAATTAGCGGTAAAAGCACGGGATGGCAAACTAGCTCCAAACGAAATGAAAGGTGCTTCTAGTACGATCAGTAATATCGGATCTGCAGGTGGACAATGGTTCACTCCGGTGATTAATTATCCAGAAGCTGCGATTTTAGGTATTGGTCGTATTGCGGAGAAACCAGTCGTTCGTGACGGCGAAATTGTGGTTGCACCTGTACTAGCATTATCATTAAGCTTTGATCACAGAATTGTGGATGGCGCTACCGCACAACATGCGATGAATCAAGTGAAACGCCTATTAGAAGACCCACAATTAATTATGATGGAGGGGTAAAAGATGGTAGTTGGAGATTTTCCAGTTGAATTAGATACTCTAGTTGTTGGAGCAGGACCAGGTGGATACGTTGCGGCAATTCGCGCAGCGCAAACAGGCCAAAAAGTTACTATTGTTGATAAAGGTACTGTTGGTGGGGTTTGCCTTAACGTAGGCTGTATCCCATCCAAAGCCTTAATCGAAGCTGGTCATCGTTATGCCCATGCGCAAGGTGATGATGACTTAGGTATTACGACAGAAAATGTTTCTGTTGACTTTTCTAAAGTTCAAGAGTGGAAAGGTTCTGTGGTTAAGAAATTAACCGGTGGAGTCGAAGGATTGTTGAAAGGAAATAAAGTAGATATTGTTAGTGGTGAAGTATACTTTGTTGATAAAAATACGGTAAAGGTAATGGATGAGAAGAATTCGCAAACTTATACCTTTAAAGACTGTATCATTGCAACAGGTTCTCATCCCATTGAATTACCAACTTTCAAATATTCTGACCGTGTCATTGACTCGACCGGTGCATTAAATTTGAAAGAAATTCCAGAGAAATTGATTGTCATCGGTGGCGGATATGTCGGTACTGAATTGGGTACAGCATATGCTAATTTCGGTACAGAAGTAACCATCTTAGAAGGTCTAGATGATATTCTCAATGGCTTTGAAAGTCAAATGAGTTCCATTGTTAAGAAGAAATTGAAGGCGAAAGGAACAACCATCGTCACGAAAGCAATGGCTCAAGGTGTAGAAGAAACAGATGATGGGGTCAAGGTTACCTATGAAGTAGACGGTAAGGAAGAGACTGTTGAAGCAGATTACGTATTAGTAACGGTAGGACGTAAACCTAATACCGAGGAGCTTGGGTTAGAGCAAGTTGGTATTGAAATGGATGACAAGGGATTAATCAAAATTGATGAACAATGCCGTACAAACGTAGATAATATCTATGCAATTGGTGATATTGTTGCAGGACCTCCGCTAGCTCACAAGGCATCTTATGAAGGTAAGATTGCGGCAGAAGCCATTGCTGGTGAAAAATCCGTGATTGATTACAACGGTATTCCAGCAGTTGTGTTCTCCGATCCTGAATTGGCAACGGTAGGCTTTACCGAAGCTGGTGCTAAGGAAGCGGGCTATGAAGCGAAGGCATCCAAATTTCCATTTGCAGCAAATGGCCGTGCCTTGTCCCTTAACGAAAGTGACGGATTCTTGAAGCTTGTCACACGTAAAGAAGACGGACTATTAATTGGGGCGCAAATTGCAGGACCGAATGCCAGTGATATGATTGCAGAGATTGGGCTTGCTATCGAAGCAGGAATGACGGCAGAAGATCTTGCCTTAACCATTCATGCTCACCCATCACTTGGTGAAATTACTATGGAAGCAGCAGAAGTTGCAATTGGAACACCAATTCATATTGTTAAATAAGGAAGAAGCCTGCTAGTGCAGGCTTCTTTTTATCGCAGTGTTCAAGAATAGAGAAAACAAGCATGCTCATGATGGCAGAGAGAAAAATGTTCTACTTCGTTTTTCTTAAGAAATGTTGTCGATCTTTGTTTAAGGATAAATAGAAAGGGAATATCATATTTATCGCCTTGTAAATGTTTGTAAGGTTTCCATTTCAAGAATAGCAAAGAAATGAAGATACACGTTATTGTGAAAAATATTGGTTAGGAGGAAAAATGTGATAAAGAAATACATAGTATTCATACTTGCCTGCAGCATGCTTTTGCTAGCGGCTTGTAATAGTGAAGATGCAGATGGAAATACTCAATCGAATGAAGATGCCGAAGATACTACAGAAGATGCAACAGAAAGTGAAGGAGACAACAGTGAAGAGGATCCTGATCAAACAGGTGATGAAACAGATGGAGCCAATGAAACAGATGAAAAAACAGATAACACAGATGATCAAAGCTCAGAAGAAACGGACAATCAAACGGATCAAGTCGGAGATCCAGAGGCAGAAAAACAATACGAACTGGATACATCTACTTGGAGCCTTACACCCATAGAAGACGGCACTAATGAAAAAGTCGTTTTACTTACAATAGACGATGTGCCAGACGAAAATGGATTAGAAATGGCAAAAACTTTAAAAGAGCTTGATGCACCCGCTATTTTTTATGTAAATGGTCATTTTATTGAGTCTGAAGAAGATCAAGAAGCATTAAGAGAGATACACGACATGGGTTTTGCAATCGGGAATCACACCTATAACCACCAGCAATTATCGGTGGCAGATGAAGAAACTCAAAAACAAGAAATCATGGAATTAGATGAAAAAATTGAAGAAGTCATTGGAGAACGCCCAGAATTCTTTCGAGCGCCACATGGTGACAATACGGATTATGCCAAACAAGTCGTTAAGGATGAGGGTATGCTGTTGATGAATTGGACCTATGGCTACGATTATTTTGAGCCGTATATGGATGAGGATAAGATTAGAGAAGCAATGATTTCAGGAGAGGCACCTGAAATTGATATCGACTATTCCTTATTAAAACCAGGCGCCATTTTACTTATGCATGATCGTGAATGGACGGCTGCTGCATTAGCAGATATTGTAGAAGGTTTGAGGGAACAAGGGTATGAGATAGCGGATCCTAACACTATTGAAATTCCAGAGTAAGTAAAACCGGGCAAAATTCGCCCGGTTCTTTACGAATAACTAAAAGTAGCCACTGAACTGCCGATAAGATGGATGATGTTAAGTAGCCCACTTTCCTTAGTGGTGAGTTTGATCGTTTTATCTGTGCGAAGCAAGCACTGCGGGAATAGGTTCCGCTTTCCATGGGGCCGGCTTCAGCTAACTAAAAAGAAGAGCACTTTTTAGTGGATCTTCAGCTCGTCCTGGTCCCATAGGAGTCTCCACCTATTCCCTCCGCTAGATTGGCGTACAACAATGGTTATCACTGCAAGGAGAAAGCGTTCTAGGTACCTAGACACTGTTGAGCCAAAAGGAGAAAATCGTCAGCTGATTCTTCGTCTACGTAATGGATCATGTGGTACAAATATAAAATCATAACGTAGGATCAAGCCGTTCTCAGAAAAAGGTTATGCGGTTTGCTTATTGACAGAAATATAGTGTCTGGAACACTTCATCTTCGCAGTCATTTGATTGTAGTACTACTACCTAGCGTAGGAAATAGGTGGAGACTCCTGCGAGAAAAGCGCAGTGTGAAGACCCCGCAGGAAGCGATCTTTGCTGACGAGGAGGCTGAGCCAAGACATGGAGGTTCGCAGGCTAAGATCACGACCTCCTGTCGTAACGCCTGCACTTGCATGTCCTATGCATCGAAGCGGAACCTATTTTCGGAGCGTTTCCTAGCATTGACAAACAATCAACTTTACTACATGGAATAATGGAACTAGATACTTTACATCATCCATCTTATCGGTACCACCATTCGTTCAAGATCAAAATCGGTCCACGTCCTATCATACTCAGAATTCTATACTTTCTTATCTTAAGAAAAACTGGGTAACCAGATCTTTTACTGACCACTCAAAATAGATATGGAGCTCAAGGTCAAATCGTTCCATCTCCTATTATGCCAATGATTATATACGGCTTGATCTTATAAAAAGAAAAACCCTAAGCATAGTCAGAATATGCCTTAGGGTTCTTCTTTTGTATTGAAATGCTGCCATGTTACAATGATAAAAGTAAAAGGAGTGATAGGTTTGAATTACAGTTATCCAATTGATTCATCTTGGTCAACAGCAGAAATCATTGATGTGGTCAACTATTTTTCGTTAATTGAAAAGGCCTATGAAAAGGGAATCCCCAAACAAGATTTGATTGCGGCATACCGACGTTATAAAGAAATTGTTCCTTCCAAAAGTGAAGAGAAACAATTAGATCGTCAATTCGAGCGACAGTCTGGATATCTGGCTTACCGCGTGCTTAAAAAAGCGAAAGATTTAGACAACCATGATACGATAAAAATGTCGTAAATAAAATCTGGTCAGACTGCTGGTAAGGTGATTATTTGAAGCATCCTTACCATTATTTTGAACGAATGTGACAGTTATGATAACTGCTACAGCATATTCCTGGAGCGGTTTGCCTAGCATAAAAACAGGCAAATTCACTACATAGAAAAATGGGATACTTCATATCATCTTATCGTTAGCTTGTCCAGTGGTAGTGTTTATCGTTTAGCTTTCCAAGGAAGAGCGATACAACGGTGCAACGGTTTGTAAGGTTTCCTTTATCGTTTGAAGCAAGGCCTCGCCATCTGTCACTAATGGATCGTCGGCAGCAATTCTTCGACCAACGAGAAATTCGGCTTTTTTCACCTTTTTAAAGCGTTCCAGACATTGTTGTAAATCGGCTTCTGCTACCGTCGTCGCTTCATTTTTCATATGATCAAGCGAAATAGCGAAGTCAGCAGGCAGTATCTCCTTTATATCATCGATTTCCGTTAAAAACTTACTGGCAATTTCACTTTTGTGAGGTAGTTCATAGATATAAGCTAACCAAATAAATAAATGATCTCCCCACAAACCAACTTGAAAATGCGGATGTTTCTTATATCCGCGTTTATTATGGCAGTAGGCTGACCAGGTATCGTTTGGTGCATTTTTTGTTCTACGAGCGTGCCTGGCAATGTGTAAATGCATGTCTTGTCCAGCAATATGATCTATATCGTCCGCAAGTGCGTCATAGATAGCCTGAAATTTGGGCTGAATACGCTTTTGAATAGCTTCCATTCTTTCATCTAATCCCTCAATATAAAAAGTATTAAAGTCTTCTTGCGTAAATCCTGTAAATGTCATGTATTTCACCCTTTTTATTTGATTATTATCATTACTATTTTATATTAATTATTATCTGAATGCAAAGAAGAGTTGCCAGATTTTTAAAATAATTATTTTTTTGCTAAAATAGAAGGTAGCTAAAAATGAATGGGGGAAAAGCTGATGGATGTTACCATTCGGCAAGGTATATTTGATCATGCAAAAAAATGGGTATATGAAGCAGGTAATACTATTCGTAAGCAGATGCAGGAAAGCTTTCAAGTGGATACCAAATCCAACCCAAATGATTTAGTAACCGAAATAGATCGATCAACGGAAAGGTTTTTCATTGAGAGAATCAGGAGAGAGTTCCCTGCTCATCACATTGTAAGCGAAGAAGGATATGGTGATAATGTAACGGATGCAGAAGGGACAATCTGGATTATTGATCCAATTGATGGAACCATGAATTTCGTACATCAAAAAAGGAATTTTGCGATATCTATTGGGATCTATCAGGATGGTGTTGGAGAAATTGCCCTTATCTATAATGTGATGGATGACGTCCTCTATACAGCTTTGAAAGGGGAGGGTGCCTTTCGTAATGAGGAGCCGTTACAGCAGCTTAGCAACGAGGTATCGATAGAGACGAGTATTATCGCAATGAACAGTTCATTGGCTTGTGAAAATGATCGAATAAATGAAAAGAAAATCCAGCAGTTAATTCGAGATAGCCGAGGTACGAGATCCTATGGTTCAGCAGCTTTAGAGTTTGCCTTTGTGGCAGAAGGGATTGTGGATGCTTATCTCACCATACGATTATCCCCATGGGATTTTGCGGCAGGACTTATTTTGGTAAGAGAAGTTGGTGGAGTTACGATTCAATCGAATGGTGAACCGGTTGATATGTTGCATAATAATACGATTTTGACATCCAATCAGGAAATTCAATCTGACTTGTTAGAGCGTTATATTGATTTGAAATAAACGTTCATGAGAAGCTGTTTTCTAAGAAGCGACTGCCGGAGCGATTTTAGGCGGTATCACCATTTATTATCACCAACCTATGACCCCGGTGCAGTCGCTGTGTATGCAACTTAGCTTTCTGACTGCTTTCTTTTTTGTGCAATTCCAAAGCCCATTAAGGCAAACCCCAAGAGAAAGGCAAGCAGAATAAAAGGAACACTGCGAAAAGCAATGGCAACCCCTGCTGCCGAAAAAGAGAGAATGACACAGAGTGCCAAGAGCAATTTTGATAGTTGGATATTCATTTCCTCACCTCAAGTATGATAAAGTCTAATTAGAGTCTATCATATTTTAGAAGGAAATTGTATTTATCCCTATTATCACGTATAATAGATTTGTTTCAGAGTTGAGTATGGAGGTATCATATGGAGAGCCAGACAATAATAGAAGTACCGAATAACTTGTGGCCGGTTGCCGATTTTTTTATGAGAGGTCTTGGTGGGGAAGTTGATGTATCGGACCCTGAACAGATGGGAATGTTAATCAGAGGTTTTTTCTTCTTATACATAACGGTTGTAATCTTAGCAATTTTGGCGTATAAATTTGGATTTGCTAAAAAATTATCCCCATTGAAATCATTGGTTGTTTATATTTTATTAGTAATAGGAACATTTATATTAACTTTATTATTTGGATTGAATTTACCTTTGGCAGAAAGTTTATTTATTATTGCTATCGTCATGGGGATTTATCGTCTTCGTTTGCACCAAGAAAGAAAACAGCAAGCAAATTAATCGAATCCATTATTTACTCAAAAGCGCAAGCTGCATAACACTGCTTGCGCTTTCGTTTACTTTAATCAAGGTATTGGTCATATACTTCGTACTTGCGAAATAACTTGAATCGCCCTGTTTTATGGCGTTTTATGGTATTTTCGCCAATTCGCTTGGAGCATGTATCACACATATAGGTATGAATTAAGCGGTTCTGCAGTTTTTTTGCTTCAGGGCAATCATTATCTATTCTTTCAATGGTGTCACATATTACACATTTGACCCTCATCGTTCCACCTCAAATTCAAAAATCATTTATTCATTAAATTGTAACATATCTAGAGGAATAACCATAGACATTTGATAATTTGCGTATTTTTCCAATGGGGAGAAAGGGTTGGAATGGAATGCAGATTATGTCATGTTTTGCGTATAAAACGTGAGTCATTCTTGATAGAACAGGGAGATAAAGGATGTTTTAAATAGAGCAAGTTGGGTATATTTTTATTAAGGACAACAATAGTTAGCAGAAAGGATGATAAGCTTGAATAAAAGATATATTATCAGTGGAATAGCAGGCATAGTAAGCGCGGCAGCAGTATCCTATTTATTATCAAACGAAGCCAATCGCGAAAAGTTATGTGATGTATGGAAAAAAATAAAAACCAATCTACAAAGTAATTACGATGACTTTCCAATTGATGTGGCTGGTGATCCAGGCATTGACAACCTTGAGAACTCCGATATGGTTGAAGAAGGATCACAGTTTGGGGTTAATTATTATAATGAAAAAAGACAATAAGTTAAAAAAGGAGAGATTGAATGACCTCGATGAGAGGGAGAGCATGACAGGCTAGGTTCAAAAAGTAATCGGGGGATGATTGTTTTCCCTATTATTGCTATATTAGGATTCTTAGATGTGATCCCGGTGTCGAAGGGGCTTGCATGGTTTGCCTTAGCTATTTTTGTCGTTTGTTTACTGGTTTTCTGGTTCTCATTCAAAGGAAAAGAACCAGAAAGAGGTTAACCAATCAAAATGTGTACGGTGGATAAAAACCAGGCTGTCAGAAGTTTACTTGTCAGCCTGGTTTTTTATTCTTATTTATGATGATTAGACTGGTCTTCTTGAATGTTATCTAAATTCTGTTCCTCTTGATTATCGATGATTTGTTTATTCTCATCTGGTGGTGTCGAGCGATTTTCATCTACTGGAAACTCGGGCATCCATCGGCTTGTTATATTGGCTAATTCTTCACTAACCGCTTCCACTGGATGGCCTTCTTTCATTTTATTACCGATTCCCTTCATACGTTCGTATAAGTCGCTATCAGCTACTATAATCGCCTTGCTTCCTTGAGTATCGTGCTCCAGTGCCTCTAAAACGGCATATTTAATGGAGCCAATACTTGATTGGTCTAAATCTTTATCTACATCAATACTGACAAGGGAACCTCGTTTTGTAACAAGGGCAGTTGCCCCGTTGACATTAGGGACTTGACTAGCCAAATTAGCAAGATACTGCGCCTTTTCCGTTCCTTTAAGTTCATTATCTAAGGAAGGATCGGCATTCTTTAATTGTATGGTACCCAACTGATTGGGTGATTCGGCGGTACTTTGCTCTGGTTGCTCTTGTTGACATCCGAATAAAAGAAAGATCAGAACCGTCATTATTATATACTTCATGCTTATTGCGCCTCCTTTTCTCTGTATATTTTCTGATAAAAACAAAAAAATATACCTGAGACAGCAAGTAGCATGTGTATGTGTATCGTGAAACAGGTCCTAATGTGGTTTAGACAGAGATAACGGACGCAAATTATTTACTGAATCTGAATAATCTTAATGGCCTTGATTGGGTTCTGCCGGTTACTGCCATCACCGAAATAAAGGTGACCAGGCCCGTCTTCTTTGATTTGCCTGCCGTCAATTGAGAATAGCATTAAGGAATTCAGCAATGTTTCAAGTGACACTGGATGTTTGCCATCTTCTGTTTCGATGATTGCTTCTGTTGCTGTGTCATCGATTTCAGCGGTCTCCATAAATGGTTTAAGCGGCATGACATAAGAGTAATGTAATAATTCCTTTTTGTTATATTTTTTGATGCTATGATTAACAGGCGGTTTGTTCAAACGGCTGGTTAACGCTTGATCGTCTTCCTCTGCTACGGGCTGATGATGGAACGCATCTTCTAACCTGATTTTTCGGTCATCAAAAATCCATACGCTCGGGTCCAGCGTAATCGGGTATGTAACGTTACCTTTTACTTGGATAATCACAATAAGTTCACCTCTTCTTATTTATCTTCTGTTATAGGATAGCAGATACAGGCTAATTTTGCATAGGAACTGATCTTACTCATCATCAAGGAATTCGCAGCAAGAATGATATTATCTTGCAATTTACATATGTTCACGATAAAATAAAGAGAAGAAGTTGTAGCGGAGGGGATTGGCGTGATAACAGAAATGCCTTTAAATAAAGAAAAGCAAGCCTACGCGCTTCTCAAGGCAGATGCAGATAAAATTTTACAGCTTATTAAGGTCCAGATAGATAACTTAACTATGCCTCAGTGTCCACTTTACGAAGAGGTATTGGATACGCAAATGTTTGGCTTATCGAGGGAAATCGACTTTGCTGTGCGTTTGCAATTGATAGAAGAAGAGGAAGGTAAAGCACTGTTGGATAACTTGGAACAGCAGCTGAGTGTTTTGCATGAAGCTTCTCAAGAGCGCAATATGCAGATGTAGAAAACTTTGCTAACATATCGAGCAAAGTTTTTGTACTTTTTACATTGGATCAATTAAAAACAATTTTATGATGTTTTGAGGTAATCAAGATGAAGAAACAGAAAACAAAAACATTCGATTTTCTATTAATGTTATCTCCATTGCTGTTGTCTGGTTTTGGTGTAGTGATGATCTATAGTGCCAGTATGGTAACCTCTGTTATTATACGTGGGGAACCGGCTTATTCACAAGCGGCTAATCAGTTAATGTGGCTGGTAGTAGGTATTGGCTTGTTTATATTTGCCAGTTATTTCAAATATACCATTTACCAGTATTTGACGAAGTGGATCGTCTTGCTTATGTTTCTCTCTTTAGTTGCCGTTGAGTTATTTGGTGTGAATCTAAATAACTCCCAAGCATGGATACATTTAGGCCCTTTTTCCATACAGCCATCCGAGTTTGTAAAGATAGGGTTAGTGCTGTATTTGGCAGCTGTTTATACAAAAAAACAAGAATATATTGGAGACTTTTTCAAGGCTGTATTGCCTCCTTTGGTGGTGACGGCAGTGTTGCTTGGCTTAATCATTAAACAGCCTGACATAGGAACTGCGGCGATTATATTTGCTGTTGCTTGTACGGTTATCTTTAGTGCAGGAATTAAATTTAAACATATTAGCTTTTTGATATTAGTTGGTGTGGTTGTATTAGTGGCGGTTGGCATTCAATTGGTCACAGACACAAGGATTGCTCGTTTTACAGGTGCTTACCATCCTTTTACTGATCCAGACGCTACTGGATATCAGTTGATTCAATCTTACATAGCGATTGGCACGGGAGGGCTATCAGGCCAAGGAATTGGCCAAGGAATTCAAAAGCTTGGTTATCTTACCCAAGCGGATAGCGACTTTATCATGGCGGTAATCGCAGAGGAATTAGGCCTGTTTGGCGTTTTATTTGTCCTAGGTTGTTTAAGTGTAATTGTATTAAGAGGGCTATATATAGCCAAAGAGTGTAAGGATCCATTTGGCACGTTAATAGCTATTGGGATTTCATCGATGATTGGAATTCAAACTGTGATAAATATGGGAGCAATAAGTGGTCTGCTTCCCATCACAGGTGTACCTTTGCCTTTTGTTAGTGCAGGTGGTACTTCCTTGGTTGTCTTATTATTCTCGGTGGGTATCCTCAATAACATTGCCCGTCATGTGAATTATCAGCGTTATCAGGAAACAGAGGACGCAGATATACCGACAGAAGAGAAGCCATCTATTCGAGGTTGGTCCAAAAAAAGGAATCGTCAACGCCAATTATCTTAAAGGGCAAGCAATCACGAGGTGCGCTTGATCCTTTTATGCTAAATACCTACTTTAAATTCTGATGAGGAGATGTGCTTTCCTCTCATTAAGACAGGGAAACACAGCTTAATCTGAAGTATGGTTCTGCTTCCTTTATTTACAAACAAAAAGGTTTACCAGCTTATCCAAAGCGGTAAACCTTTTTTATATAATGGGAAAGTAATCAAGGATAATAGGATTTGGAAAGAAATTAACTTTGAACGAAGCGGCAGTTCTTGTCTAGTTTCGGGTAGTAATAAAGAACCGGGCGAAATTTGCCCGGTTTACCTTATGTTCTTCTTTTTTCAGTTTTAAAGCTTCGATACGATAGTAATAAGAAATAACAAAGCAGTCCAAAGAATAATGTAATGAACAAGGCGTGCATTAATGCGATAAACAAATTTCCAATAGTAAAAATGACAAACGCTCCTAATGCGACTTGTGCGGTAATGAGGAACGTGCCGATAGCCCATCCGTAATACATCACATGACTATCTCGATAATGTCGCCTGATTTTAAAGAATAGAACCCATGTCCATATAAAAGCCAAACCAGCTAGTAAACGGTGTCCCATTTGAACCCATTGTCCAAAGTGATAATTCGCGAAATCAAAGGGCTGTGTGTTTGTACACATCGGCCAACCTGGACAAGCAAGGCTTGACTCAATATGCCGTACCAAGGCCCCAGAGTAGACAACGACCATAATAAAGATGGCCAAGGTAATGAATTGTTTGCGAAACTTACTGGAAATATGGAGCGAGTCTGCATCAAATTTGTGATCTACTTCAAAAATAAGCAGCGTGAGTAATAATACAGCAGCAAAGGATATAAGAGAAATGCCGAAATGCAGGGCCAACACAAAGTCTGATTGCGGCCATAATACTGCAGCAGCACCGATAAGTGCTTGAGCAACCAGAAAAAAGACGGATACAATGGCCAAAAATTTGGTCTCGCGTATGTAACCGATTTTGATCCAGGCAAGCACCGCAAGTAGTAAGACAAAGATGCCAGCCATTCCTGAAACTAATCGGTGACTCAACTCAATAAACATTTCCACCGACCAGTCACCATAGCAGAATGGCCAATTAGCTCCACATCCCATGCCGGAATCTGTTTTTGTAACCAGTGCCCCTCCTACAAGAACCCCAGTCATGATCAGGGTGGAGATCACTGCCAATGTTTTTAGAAATTTCATACTTCACCTCAAATTATCTATCTGTATTTCTATGTATAGATTTTAGCAATAAACAAACCCATTATACCAAATAAACAGTAATGTGTGTGTGTAAACTACATATCAAATAAAATGTTCACAAAAATGCCATAAATAGAATTGATTATAGGAGTTGGATAGCACACGATGCAATTCCATGATACAATAGCATTGTTTGATAAAATTAGGTATAATGCAGATACATACTATTTTTGAACATACAACGAAAGCATTTGCATATCATGACGGAAATTAAAAGTTAGAAGGGAAGAGGCTATTTAAATGGACAAACTAGGAGCTTCGTCTAACGATGCCGTTTTTTCGGGGACGTTGGATACATATCTTTATAAATGGTCAGATTTAAAACAAATATTAAAATTAGGCATTATTAACTCCAACACGATGACTGCTCTGGCTGGTTTTTGGCTGGCGTTGTATTATACGAATTCTTCTATCGCACAGTATTGGCATATGTTGTTAGTGACCATCGTAGGTACAGCCTTTGTAATAGCAGGGGGCTGTGTCATCAATAACTATTATGATAGAGATATCGATCGGAAAATGAAACGAACGAAGGTCCGTCCAACGGTTACAGGAACCATTGATTTATTTCATGTACTGGTTATCGGTGTTTCTTTATCCATTATGGGTGTGCTTGTGTTATCTTTGGCCTCATGGCAGGCCGCTTTCTATGGAGCTTTGGGTTGGTTTAGTTATGTTGTATTATATACGATATGGTCGAAACGCCGCTATACGATTAATACAGCCATAGGAAGTCTTGCAGGAGCAGTACCGCCACTAATTGGCTGGTCGGCTGTAGATCCACAGCTTCATCCCGCAGCTTGGGTTTTGTTTCTGCTTATATTTATTTGGCAGACACCTCACTTTTTAGCCATCGCTATGAAAAAAGAAGACGAATATCGAGCAGCAAATATCCCAATGCTTCCAGTCGTTTACGGCTCCGAAATAACCAAGCGTCAAATGTTTGTTTATATTGTTTGCTTATTACCACTGCCATTTTTACTCTATGATTTAGGATATATTTTCTTAGGAATAGGCACAATATTAAATATAGGGTGGCTGGTACTATCGATAAAGGGGTTTTTTGTAAAAGATAATGACAAATGGGCAAATAAAATGTTTATTTATTCCTTATTTTATTTAATGATTATATTTCTATCGATGATCGTTATTACTTTGCCGAATAATTTGTTATAATAAATTTATCAGTAGGACTTGATTTTCTTCAAGTTTTTCTAAATAATATAGTAAGTTATAAAGAAAGAGAGGGTTAAAAATGAGAGATTGGATGGGAAAAATCCGAACGCTAGCCTTATTTTCGTTTTTGGCAATGGTACTTTCTGCATGCGGTAAAGAAAACCTAAGTGCATTTACGCCAAAAGGATACGGGGCACAACAATCAATGGTTGTTATTATTGTATCCATTCTAGTAATGATTGTGGTCTTTATTGCAGTTATGGTCATTTATTTTTATGTCATTGGCAAGTTCCGACAGAAAAAGGGACAAGAAGATCACGTACCAAAACAAGTGGAAGGGAATCACACATTAGAAGTAATCTGGACAGTTATTCCAATTATTCTTTTGATTATTATTGCGATTCCGACAGTAGCCGTTACATATGGCCTGGCAGATGAAGGTCCAAAAGAGGACAGCATCAACGTCAATGTCACTGGTATGCAATTCTGGTGGAACTTTGAATATGCAGATGAAGAAATTCAAACCAGTCAAGAATTATACATCCCAGTTGATGAAAGAGTTTACTTGAATATGATGTCCAATGATGTTATTCACTCCTTTTGGGTACCATCTATATCAGGTAAAATGGATGTAAATCCAGATAATGAAAATACAATGTATATTGAAGCAGAAGAAGAGGGTGTATATTGGGGTAAATGTGCCGAGTTCTGTGGGGACTCACACTCTTTAATGGACTTCAAGATCGTTGTCGTAAGTCAGGAAGAGTATGATCAATGGGTAGAAGGTATGCAGAACACGGATCCTGAGTATACTGCTGAAGCAACAGAAGGTCAGCAATTATTCGAAAATAGCTGTGTCAGCTGTCATGCCATCGATGCCAGCTCCAATAATCCAGTAGTAGGGCCTAATATGGCAGACTTTGGTAATCGCTCGTTAATAGCTGGTATTAATGATTTTAATAAAGAGGAACTGGTTGATTGGATTCTTGATCCAGCTAGTATCAAACCTGGAAATGGTATGCTGGATGCGCCATATCTTGAGGATAACTCCATTTCGGAAGAAGAAGCTGGACAGATTGCTGATTTCTTAATGGAACTAAAGGCTACAGAGGAACCAGTTGATAGTGTGAAACAATTTAGGGAGAATGAATCGACAGAGAACTAAAGGGAGGTAAATGACACGTGAGTACATTGGCAGCAACGAATAAAAAAAGTTTCGGCTCCACCTTGTGGGATTATTTAACCACAGTGGACCATAAGAAAATTGCTATCATGTACCTGGTTGCTGGGGGATTATTCTTTATCCTCGGTGGTTTAGAAGCACTTGCAATCAGGATACAGTTAATGAAACCGATGAATGACTTTGTTAGTGCAGGTTTCTATAATGAATTAATTACTATGCATGGAACGACCATGATCTTTTTGGCTGCCATGCCATTAGTTTTTGCATTTATGAATGCCGTTGTGCCTTTGCAAATCGGGGCACGTGATGTGGCATTTCCATTCTTAAACTCATTAGGGTTTTGGTTATTTTTATTTGGGGGTATCTTACTGAACGTAGGCTGGTTTACCGGTGGTGCACCTGATGCAGGCTGGACAGCATATGCGCCTTTATCCACCACTTCTGCAGGTCATGGGGTAGATTATTATGTATTAGGATTGCAGATCTCTGGTGCGGGTACATTAATGGGCGGGATTAACTTCCTTGTAACGATTGTAAATATGCGGGCGCCAGGTATGACTTATATGCGTATGCCATTGTTTACTTGGACAGCATTTGTAGCAAGTGTTCTTATTCTATTTGCCTTTCCAGCCTTAACGGTCGGGTTATTCTTAATGATGTTTGATCGTTTATTTGGAGCAGGGTTCTTTGATCCTAATATGGGTGGTAATGCCGTCATCTGGCAGCACTTATTCTGGATTTTTGGTCACCCAGAGGTTTATATTCTGATTTTACCAGCATTTGGTATTTTTAGTGAGATTATTTCGACATTTTCTAGGAAACGATTATTTGGTTATACCGCTATGGTGTTTGCTACGGTATTAATTGGTTTTCTAGGTTTTATGGTATGGGCTCACCATATGTTTACAGTAGGTATGGGACCAGCGGCTAACTCCATTTTTGCGGTAGCGACGATGGCGATTGCGGTGCCAACTGGTATTAAGATATTTAACTGGTTGTTTACCCTTTGGGAAGGGAATATCCGGATTAATACCGCCATGCTGTGGGCACTTGGTTTTATTCCTAGTTTTACAATCGGCGGAATGACAGGAGTTATGTTAGCTGCCGCTTCGGCGGATTATCAATATCATGATTCCTATTTCGTTGTTGCGCACTTCCACTATGTTATTGTGGGTGGTGTCGTATTCGGTTTAATTGCTGGTACACACTATTGGTGGCCAAAAATGTTTGGTACAATCTTAGATGAAAAATTAGGTAAATGGACATTTTGGATCTTCTTTATTGGTTTCCATATGACGTTCTTTGTTCAGCACTTCCTTGGTTTAATGGGGATGCCAAGACGTTACTGGGTGTTCTTGGAAGGTCAGCATTTGGACTTAGGGAATTTAATAAGTTCTATTGGTGCCATGCTGATGGGGGTAGGAACGATTATACTACTCATCAATATTGTGAAAACATCTATTCAAAACAAAAAAGTTGGTGGCGATCCTTGGGATGCGCGTACTTTGGAATGGGCTATTCCTTCACCTCCACCATTTTATAATTTCAAGCAATTGCCATTGGTTCGTGCGTTAGATCCTTTATGGATTGAAAAGATGGAAGGGCGTAAAGGTATGACACCGGCAGAGCCACTTGGAGATATCCATATGCCGAATAACTCTTTCTTGCCGTTTATCATGTCGGTAGGGTTCTTTATTGCAGGACTTGGCTTTATTTATCAAAAGGATAATTTGGCTTGGTTAACCGCAGTATTTATTGGAATGGGCATTGCATTAGGCTGTATGCTCACAAGATCGTTGAAAGACGATACTGGCTATCACATCCATAAAGAAGATTTGCAAAAGGAGGCGAAGGAATAAAATGAGTGAACAAGATGTATTAAATCCAGATCATATGCCTCATAATCCTGAACAAGCCACCTTAGAAGGAAAGAATAAGTTCATGGGCTTTTGGTTTTTCCTTGGTGGAGAAACAGTCCTTTTCGCTAGTTTGTTTGGTACCTATTTGGCATTAAACGATTCGACGAATGGCGGCGCTTCTTCAGAGGAACTATTTGGTTTAGAGCTTGTATTTATCATGACGATGCTGCTTTTAACCAGTTCATTAACCAGTGTGTACGCTATGTACCACATGAAGAATAATGACTTTAAAAGAATGATGATTTGGCTTGGTATTACTGTTGCTTTAGGACTTGGCTTCCTTGGTTTTGAGTTATATGAGTTCTTTCATTATATTCATGAATATGAATTTACGTTGCGTTCATCTGCTTTCGGTTCGGCATTCTATACATTAGTAGGCTTTCATGGAGGCCACGTTGTGTTTGGTTTATCATGGATCATTGCCCTAATGCTTCGTAATAGCAAGCGTGGCTTGAATTTATATAATGCGCCGAAGTTTTACATTGCAAGTTTATATTGGCACTTTATTGATGTTGTGTGGGTATTCATCTTCACAGTAGTTTATCTGATGGGGGTGCTCTAAATAATGACGGATAAAACAGTTGGAACATTAGAACAGCAAGAAGCGTATGAAAAAGAAAAAAGAAAGCAGGAAATGAAGCAGCAAGTCATTACGTTTGCTTTAATGATTATCTTTACATTAGTTTCTTTCGGAATGGTTATGGCTGGTTTAGACAAATTATTTATTGTTCCTGTTATACTCCTTCTAGCGGCAGTACAGGTTGGATTTCAACTTTATTATTTTATGCATATGAGTCATAAAGGACATGAATTACCATCCGTTATGTTTTATGGAGGGGTCTTTACCGCCTTTTTAACAATCTTGGCATTAGCTGTGCTTGTCTGGTGGTAATACAAATAAGGCTTGAGAGGGCGTGATTACATGCCCCTCAAGTCTTTTTTATCAGAAAGTATAGAATTTTGGCATAATAGGTTTTGAACGAATCGGCAGTTAGTATCTAGTTTCGGATAGTAATAAAGGACCGGGCGGATTTTGCTTTGTTTATTTTACTGCTATATTTCGTGAAAGGATGTTTCGAATGAATGCCCACTTGCCAGTAAATCAGCAGCTTGAAAGAGGAAGTGAATAGTGATGGCAAAGGTAATGAGAATGACATGTTCATGAAATTGTTAAAATAAGATTTGCTTTATCCTTTTTAATCCGCCGTATCTTTTGTATAATAAGAAATAGTGTAATTCGATATTAATTGGAGTGATATACATGTGGCAGGATTTAAGTATCTTTGGTTTTCGGGCACTTTGGAGTCCATATTTTGCAATCTTTGTGGCCTGCTTAGGAATTCTTTATTACATTATCTTTATTCGTAGACAAGACGATAAAAAGGCAACGATTAGTCAGATTAAGTTTTTTTATGGTGGCTTATTGTTATTATATGTGATAAAAGGTGCACCTATTGACCTGTTATCACACATTATGTTTACATCGCACATGTTGCAGATGGCTCTTTATTGCCTGTTATTCCCTATATTAATCATTAAGGGATTACCAAAGTGGGTATGGGAACGGATTTTTTCATTGCCTGTACTGGGGTTTGTATTAAGGATATTAACCAAGCCATTAATTGCCATCCTCTTATTTAACGGCTTATTTTCGATTTATCATATTCCAGTGGTGTTCGATTTTGCCAAGGCCAATGAATGGGCTCATACATCCATTTCTCTGATCTTGTTGGTATCTGCCTTTATCATGTGGTGGCCAATTTTTACACCTATTAAGGAAATGGACACGATGTCACCATTACTGAAAATTGGTTATATGGCAGGTAATGGCATGTTGATTACCCCGGCTTGTGCTTTAATTATTTTTTCCATGGTGGACATATATACTACATTTGGAGCAACAGGAAGCTGGGTTCAAGCCTTGGCATTGTGTGTACCAACCGATATTTTGGATGGTCTAACCTTGAGCGGTCCTGAGATGTTCTCGCCTATCGGTGTATTAGAAGATCAACAGCTAGGCGGTATCATCATGAAGATTACCCAAGAGATTATATATGGTGCCGTAATCGCCAAAATCTTTTTCCCTTGGTTTAATAAGGGTACTGATAAAGTAGATCCGTTGCCACAGCATAGCGTTAAGCAACCGTAAGTTTTTCTGCAATAAGACAAGCAAGAGTTAGTATAAGAGTGGAAGGAATGTGTTACATGGAGATCTTACCTACTATAAGTACGTCTTTTATTTTGATAAGTGCCATTTTGGTGGCAATCGGATGGCGCTTTGTTGCTTTGAAAAAGTATAAGGCACATAAGCGTACGATGACTGCGGCTGCGATTAGCGCTTTAATCTTTTTTATTATTTATTTGTCACGGACAGCCTTTATTGGAAATACAAGCTTTGGGGGACCGGAAGAATTAGAACTATATTATACCATCTTTCTTATCTTCCATATTATACTTGCGACTGTTGGCGCAGTGTTCGGTATAACAACACTAACACTTGCCTGGAAGCGCAACATAAAAAAACATCGTAAAATAGGTCCGATAACGAGTGTTATTTGGTTTTTTACCGCAATCACGGGTTGTGCGGTGTACATATTATTGTACGTGTTATATGATGGTGGAGAGACAACAAGTTTGTTAAAGGCTATTTTAGGCGGTTAATGATACTATAAGAAAACTCGCACTTGCTCAAAATGCAGAGCAGCTGCGAGTTTTTTAGTTATATCTTAAAGTTGGTTTTAATAATACCTGATTCTTTAGCGGAGTTATAGAGAATAACGATCAAAGGTCCGATGATAAAGCCGAATATTCCTAATAGTTTCAAACCGATATACATAGAAATTAACGTTGCAAGAGGGGACAAGCCAATCTGAGTTCCCATTACCTTAGGTTCCATTGTTCTGCGGATTGCCAATAATATAATGGCAAGAATGGCTAGTTGCGTGCCAAGCAGTACGTCGCCGGTAAAGAATACATATACACACCAAGGACCTAAAATAATAATAGAACCGAGAATAGGTACTAGATCAATAACCCAAATAATTAAAGACATTAGCAAAGCATATTCTGGAAGGATGATATATAATCCGATTAACGTAACAATGAAGATTACAAGGCTTACAAGAAATTGTGCTTTGAAAAAACCGAAGAAAACATTGGCTAAGCGTTGCGTCATAAAGCTTACCTTTTCCGCTGTATTATCTTTTAAATGGTTGTACATCATTACTTTTAAACGAGGAACTTCCAGCATAAACATAAACAAGGCAATTAAATATACGATAAAACTAATCAAATACTCTGGGACTTTACCAATAATGGAGGTAATCTGTTCGATTGTTAGGACTTCCCTTAATTTATCACCAATGGAGGTAGTTGTCGACTGTATTTGTGATTTGGTTTCTTCAATTACCTGTTCGGGCAGGTTCTCGCTAAAGGTATCTAATTCCGCTTCCCATTCGCCTAATTGTTGATTTAATTGCATCATATAACTAGGGACATTCTCAGCGAAGTTTACAATCTGTCCAATGGTTTTGGTGACTGTGAAAAAACCAACCACACCTAAACAAATAATAAACAATAGAAACACAAGAGTAACGGCTAGTTTACGATTTAATCTTAATCTATTTGTAATTAAACGAACAAGAGGGTTCAGAATTAGCGCTGTAAGGAATGCCAGGATAAGAGGTATAGAAACAGGCAAAATGAAATACGCAGCAAGCAGTAGAGCTAAAACAATCAAGGTAATACTAACTTGTTTTTTAGTTGGTTTCTTCATTGAAATTTACATAAACTCCTCTCTCATTACACAAGAACTCATTCTTAAAAACACGACTGCATGGTCATTGCAGCCGTGTTTACTAGAGTTATATCACTTAGTAAATGGTACAATATTTTCTTTAGCAGTTTTCAATAAATTTTCTGTGCGGTTGACGATACTTTCTGGGAAGTCTTCATTCTCACCGTACTCGACACCATGGGGATAATAATGTTTTCCAAGTAAAGGTGTCATTAATTTAATAACTGCATCACCGCGATCTACATCTCCTTCGAGGGCATATCCTTGAACACGTATATAGTATGTAATATTATTTTCCGCAGAATTAATTTTGTAGTCGTATGTAACACGTTCATAATCCCATTGTGAAGCTCGTACAAAGTTAGCTTGCTCCATCGCATGATCTAGCGGTTTCAAATCGATAATTAAATCTTCCAATCCAATATCTGTAAATTTCATACCTTCACCTCATCTATAATAATCACTAATCCTATCATATTATGAATTGAAACAAGATGCAATTATTCTTAGTCAAAAACTTTCATGAAAGAAAATCAATTGCATACATATGAGATAAAGTGTGACTTATCAGGATGTATAGCGACCGTAGTGTCTTTGTTTTAACTTTTCAGAAAGTATGGTAGAAACAAACGCTTAACACAGGATGATGATACGGATAGGGAAGGAGAAATTAAATGAAAACAAAGGTGATACTTGTTATTGTCTGTATCTTTTTTATTATCATAACGACATTGTTGTTCGTTCAAGTAAAATTGGATTCTTCTGTGAAGGTTATTCAGCACGACAGTCACCACGTCCTACTCGAGAAAAAGTCGCCATTACCTACAGATTTATTTATTTTTGGGGACGATGCCCCTCTTTGGTATTTTATTGATCAGCCAGTCAATATTTTTACAAAAATGTATGGAAAACCTGAACGTAAAGATCCGTCTCTTTTCGAATGGGAGTGGTGGATATTTAACAAGGCAGATCACTATCTGCAAATAGCCGTAAAGGATAAGCGTATTCTTGGGATATATACCAATTCGGACGTACTATCCACATCTCCTGTCAAAATAGGAGAAACGACAGAAACACTGGAAGAGGAGTATGATTGGCAGCAGACGCTTGATTTCGATCTATTTCAAATAAAGCTATCGGATGAAGATATGGTAGAGCGTCCCCTTCTGTCATTAAATGATCAAGTTCTTGCCCAATTGTTTTTAGATGAGGGGGAAGCAGCAGTAGCGGGTGTCCGTTTTATGAATGAGGAGATGTTAGAACAATTACACCCATATCCAATGTATTATACCGGTGAATTACAAGAAGTTAAAGAGCCTACTGATCAGGAATGGCAGTTAATAGAGGAAGCAGAGGCACAACAAATGCTGGAAATCACCAATAGTATTCGTCGCAATCAAGAGCTAACGGAGCTTAGCTGGGATGAAAGGACAGCCAAAGTTGCTAAGTCTCATAGTGAAGAGATGAGAGAAGAAGAATTTTTTTCTCATTCCAGTTCAAATGGGGAGGGCTTAGTGAAACGTTTGGATATGGCAGGTATTGATTATACAGCAGCTGGTGAAAACATCGCCATGCATTCTCCTGATGCAGTGGAGGTTATCCATCAATGGCTTCACCATAAGGGACAGCGAGAAGCCTTGCTTAAAGAAGAGTACACTCATCTGGGTGTCGGGGTGCATCGAACACATTATACGCAAAATTTTCTAAAAAAATAGGGAGAACGCACATAGAAATCGTTTATGCATAATTATAATAGTAGAATACATGCAAGAGGGGGGATTACTTATGAATCCCAAAGTGAAAGAGTTCAAACAATTTATCCAAAAACACCCACAGTTACTGCAAGAAGTCCGTAATGGAAAAATCGGGCTTCAGGAGGCATTCGAGCAATATGTGTTATTAGGAGAGGATGATCCCTCATGGAAAAAATACACGAATAAGACTAGCGATAAAAAAGAAAAAGACAATGAACAACTCTTGAAGAAATTATGGAAACATGTGGAACAGCTAGATGTCGACCAAATTGAAACACATATCAACGGCTTGAGTGGTGCGATTGATCATGTAGTAACGTTCATTGGTCAATTTAAGGATTATCGTAATAATCAAACATCGTCATCCCAGCATCCATTTCAGCATCATACAAGAGATTAGGAGGCGTTATGGAATTAGATACGTATCGTTATCTACAACAAAAAGAAGAATTGTGGAAATTTGTCCGGCTGCATCCAGAATGGTATCGTTATTTAACTCGTGAACCTGCCAGGGTAGCAGAATTAGAGGTCATGGCCAAACAGTATTATGGTAAAACCTTGCCACAAAGGATGGAACGAGTACAACAAAATATGCAAATGATTCAATTGCTTATGCAAATGGCAGGTTCTTGGAATGATTAAGAAACTGCCCCCTTTTTTTTCTATGTCAAAATTGGTATGATAAGGGTATGGAGGTGGATAGATTAAATGTTAACAACAATAGAAATTGTCGATATATTAGATGAATCAGAGGATTTAGGGCAAATGGTATTGTCTTCTGAGGTAATGGAAGAATTTTATCAGGCGAAGCAAGTGATGGAAGAAGATCAGAAAGCACAAGAATTGATTCGTCGTTTTAATCATATGAAAGAAGCCTACGAAGAAGTAGAGCGTTTTGGCCGGTATCACCCGGACTATAGTCAAATTATGAAGGACATCCGTGCAACGAAAAGAGAGATGGATATGCATGATACGATTGCTTCCTATAAGATGGCGGAGACTTCGTTGCAGAAATTTTTAGATGAGATTAGCCAATTGGTGGCTTACAGTGTCAGTGATAATGTGAAAGTTCCTCTGGATGGTGCGGCATTAACCGATAGTGGCTGTGGTTGCGGATCTGGCGGTGGTTGCAGCTGTAAAGTTTCATAAATAGATCGATTTAAAAAGGGAGGTGTCATCGTGATTGTAAGCAGACAGGGCCTCGTTGTTTGGTTTCATCAAATGAAGCATATTAAACATATTAAACGATATGGCCATATGGTTCATGTATCAAAAAAATTAAAGTACGCGATTATTTATGTCAATCAAGAGGATGTGGAAGATACTACGGTTGCATTGAATAAGCTGCCATTTGTAACTAGAGTAGATCCGTCCTTTAAACCATATATAAAAACAGAATTTGAAGAGAAAGTAAAAATAGAGGAAAAGGAACTAGACTATAAAATGGGGATATAAACCCCGTTTTGTCAGGTTAATACTTAGAGAGTATGCTGGGCCCATTGGCGGAGATTGCTAATGGGCCAAACGTGTGGCATTTTTTATATGATCGATCATTTGTCCATCGTCGTCCTATGCGTCATCGCGGAAATGACGGCCAAAATCCGAGGGGAAAGCACCGAAATGGGCGTCATCATGGAAATGACGGCCAAAATCCGAGGGAGAAGCGCTGAAATGGTCGTCATCATGGAAATGACGGCCAAAATCCGAGGGAAAAGCGCTGAAATGGTCGTCATCGCGGAAATGACGGCCAAAATTCGAGGGAAAAGCGCCGAAATGGTCGTCATCGCGAAAATGACGGCCAAAATCCGAGGAGAAAGCGCTGAAATGGTCGTCATCGACGATCAAACTCTGTACAAGTACCTTGTTGTAGAAGGAGCTCTATTCATACTTTGCTTACACCGAAAAAAAACCTGCAGCTTATTCAACTGCAGGCTCTTTTTATCGTCTCAAACAGGAGATGATAAAAAGATAAAGGGAGAGGAGAAACCGGAAGAAGAACTTATGGGGAAATGTAAGTCTTCTCCGACTAAAGCAACTCATCCTTGTTGCTTTAATATAAGGTTACCCAAAAGAATGAAAAATATACAAACACATTTGAGAATATTCCTGCTTTTATGCTATATTTAAAAAGATTTGCGACAGAGAATGGAGGTAGCAGCCAATTGAGAATCATTGCTGGTAAATTTAAAGGAAATAGAATTCAAGCAGTCCCTAATCAGTTGACAAGACCAACAGGAGATAAAATAAAAGAATCCTTGTTTCAAATGATTGGTCCCTTTTTTGATGGCGGCCAATGTCTTGACCTTTTTGCGGGAAGTGGTGGACTTGCTTTGGAAGCGATGAGCAGAGGAGTCGATTACGCTGTACTAGTGGATAAACAAGCAAAGGCGATTTCTGTCATTCATCAAAATGTTCAGCAATTGCATGTAGAGGAATCCACTGAAATATATCGAAATGATGCCTTTCGAGCGATAAAGGCATTACAAAAACGAAAGATGTTATTTGATATTATTTTTCTAGATCCTCCTTATCATAAGGTATCTTATGATAAACTGTTAGAGAGTATTTTCTCTGCTGACATTGTAAAGGAAGATGGTCTGGTTATTTGTGAACATGATCCAGCTGTTGCTATGTCGTTATCCAATCATTGTTATCATGTATGGAAACAAGAGATATACAACCATACTACCGCGATTACTATCTTAAAGAAAGGTGCGAAAGCGCATGACTAAACTAGCTATTTGCCCAGGAAGCTTTGACCCTGTTACGAATGGACACTTAGATATTATCAAAAGGGCGGCCAAAATATTTGATGAAATAGTAGTGACCGTGTTTAACAACCAAGCAAAACATCCGCTATTTACAGTAGAAGAAAGAATGGAGTTGCTTAGACAGGCAACAATTGACATCCCTAATATCTCAGTGGATGCAAGCAAGGGGTTGTTAATGGACTATGCCCAAGAGAAACAAGCCCAAGCCATTGTACGTGGGCTGCGGGCTGTCACCGATTTTGAGTATGAAATGCAAATTACCTCGATGAATCGAAAATTAAACGAAGATATTGAAACTTTTTTTATGATGACCAATAACCGATATTCCTTTTTAAGTTCGAGTGTGGTAAAGGAAGTCGCAAAATATCACGCCGACGTATCAGACTTAGTACCTCGTGTGGTTGAAACGGCTTTGATGGAAAAATTTAAATAATAAGATATATAAGTATATCAATAAAGCAAAGAAGGTAATCACCCAGCCAAAGGTTTCTAATGAGAGTGTGGTGGTTTGGGTAAGGTCGATCAATGACAAAGCCGGCTTAGCCAATTCTTTGCTGTAAAAGAAAAGGTAGAGTACGATAATAAAACACCCGGCAAAAAAAGCATGCAACAGACGAGCGAAAAAATAGGGCAGGAAGCGAATATCAGTCTCTGCCAAAATACTAGCGACTTGAGCCTGTACGGAAAATCCGTTAAAAGCCAATATAATCGAAATGGCAATCGCTTGAAAGAAGAGGGGAACTTCTGTCTGGGCAATTGCACTAGCGCCAATGGTTAGTTCAAATATTCCTGTGAACAATGGAAGGGACAAGTCTACAGGTAGTTGTATAACCTGCAGGAAAAAAGCAATCACTTGTGCGCATATTTCTGCCAATTGAATCGTGGATAATATTTCAGTGATTACCGAGAATAAAATGATGAAGCCACCAATCTTTAGCAAGGTTTCAATCGATTGTGTGACGGCTTCTCCTAATATTTTTCCGAGAGCTTGCTGTTTATGTATGCGAGCTTGATGAAGCTGTTCGAATGCCTTCGTAATGGAAAAGTTGTAACGAGCTTTTGAGGTTGCTTGTCCCCTTTTGAAAAATCTCATACATATCCCAACAAAGAAATTACTGAGATAGTGGGTGAGGGCTAACAGGATACCCAGCTTTGCATCGTGTAAAAAACCAATCCCTACGGCGCCGATAATAAATAAGGGATTCGATGCATTGGTGAAAGACACAAGTCTCTCCGCTTCTATCTGAGATATTTGTTTTTCTTGTCTAAGTCTTGCTGTGTATTTGGCACCTGATGGATAGCCGCTCGCCATCCCCATCGTCCATACGAAACCGCCAACGCCCGGCACATTAAAAAGAGGACGCATAATCGGTTCAAATAGAACACCGATAAAATGGACAACACCGAAGGCAATTAACAACTCTGCCATAATGAAAAAAGGCAATAAGGAAGGAAATACGATGCTTGCCCAAACTTCCAATCCTTTTTGACTTGCTTGTAAGACTGCCTGGGGATAGATAATGATCATTACTGCCATAAATAAAGCCGATGTTGCATACAATAGGGAGGGTAGTTTTTCTCGCAAGCTTGTCACTCCTTTAGCACATTCCTGTACCTTTTTGATAATCAGTAGTAAAATATATCGTGCTTTACATGTTTATCCTACGTTCTAATATACGCTAGAGGACCCTATAAATATGACAATGCAATCAGATTTTGAAAGAAGGGATAGGATGTTTCGATTCAAAAATAATGTAAGGATTGTCGCTTTTTTAATAGCGTTAATCGCCGTCTTTTTCTTTTTTAGCTTCCGGCTCCCCTTTTATATTCATCAGCCAGGACATGCGGATCCACTAGATCCAGTGGTAGCGGTTGATGATGGATATGACAGTGAAGGGGAAATGTATTTGGTTACCATTCAAGGTGGCAGGGCTACGCCGTTCACCTATTTAATGGCACAACTTAGAGAGTATTATGATGTACTCCCTCTAAATGAAGTATTGCCAGAGGATATGACGGATGAGGAATATCGACAACTACAATTAATGATGATGGAGAATTCACAGGAAGCCTCTAAAGTTGTTGCATATGAGGCGTCAGATCAGTCCATTGATATTGAGTACAATGGTGTGTATGTTGTGTCTGTGGTGGAGGACATGCCAGCAGATGGTGTGCTTGAATCAGGGGATAAGGTCATTGAGATAGACGGTGAGAAGATAGAAGAGGCAGATAACCTGATTAGCCTGGTTACATCGAAGTCTCCTGGAGATACAGTAAATCTAACCATTGATAGAGAGGGAGAAACCCTTACGGAGGAGATCACTTTAGAAGCAATGGATGCACTAGATGGTCAACCTGGTATAGGTATTCAATTGGTGACCAACAGAGAAGTTAACGTTTCTCCTGAATTGAATTTTTCCAGCGGGGATATTGGAGGTCCGAGTGCTGGTTTAATGTTTTCTTTGGAAATCTATGATCAGCTGACAAGTGAAGATTTAACGAAAGGACATCAAATCGCTGGTACTGGAGAGATTGATTATCAAGGAAATGTTGGACGTATCGGTGGGGTGGATAAAAAGATAATCGCAGCCGATAATGCCGGATGCGAGATATTTTTCGCGCCTAATGAAGGAGGCAGAGAGGGCTCAAATTTTGAAGTAGCCAAACAAACTGCTGAAGATATTGGATCAGATATGGAAGTCGTCCCAGTAGACACCTTCACCGATGCTTTGGAATATTTAGAAGGATTATAAGGTCAGACTTATCAGGAGGTTTAGGGATTGTTGGTTTCCATATCTACTAAGGGTTACAGCTCCTATAGCCGGAAAACTTACGATCCCTTAACGCTGTGGTAAAGCGAGACTTACGTAATACTAAAAAAGCAGTAAGGAATGCGTCCTGCTGCTTTTTTAGATGATAAATGGCTTCTGATAGCTTTGTTGACTAAGTAGCTGCTGAGAGGCATTAGGCAGGATACTGTAATAGGCCGCATCGACACGATCATCAAGTGTTTGATAAGGGTAAGGAGCCTTGTTGCTGGTATACCAGCTAATATCTGTCTGTTTTTTTATGGAACGAAGGTAAGCCCGTCCTTGGTCATTCATTGCTAAAACACGTACTATTGGTAACGTTTCTGCTTTTTCTAACCATGCCTCTATTTCACTTGTCTGCGTATTGGTCAGCAAATGAGTGAAAATTCGCTGCAAACTTGTCCATGTGTAGCGTTTAGTTTTCATAAGAGACATCCATTCGTGGAAGTTGTCTGCATATTTCACTGTTTGAAGCATACGATGCTCCAGTCCTTCTTTCATGCCATGGATATTTGCCAATTCCTTCGGTTTCATTGTTAAAAGTCGATACTTCAACAAGTGGAAATAGGCCTGCCAGTCATGCCAAGTACCATGTTTATGTTGATAGGTGTGTAGTGTAGTCCAAGTTTCTTTAGGAATAGCCGTTTCAACCTTTCCGTGATAATTTTGCAGCAGATAACGCCGGATACTGGTTGCGCTTGCGATTGGATTATTCAATTCCTGATCATGATAATGATTTTTGACCCGAGAGATCGTATAAGGCTTGATAGCAGCCTGATGATCATAAATGTTTTTCACGTATTGATAGCCCAATATATTGTTTGGCTGAGTAGCATCAAGTGTTAATTGATCCCCGCCAATGTGTACCAAGGCTTGTTCATGTGCTTTTGGATAAGCGAGGCCTTGATCAAGTCCCTCTGTTAGTTTTTCATTATAGGCTGTCTGGTGGGCGTTGATCCATTCATACATGTTTTTAAAATCATCTATTCTACCGTGTTCACTGCCGAAACAAACGGTGTCTACGTTTAGATGATGGAGCAGATGAATAGCCCCTTTGGCAAAAATTTCGCTATGTTGGACGGCATAGAAATAAGGGAGCTCTACCACTAGGTCTATTCCTTGTTTTGCAGCAATTTTCGCTCTGGAAAATTTATCAATAATGGCAGGTTCCCCTCTTTGCAGAAAATTGCCGCTCATAATTGCCACCATACACTCTGCTTGTGTCGCTCGTTTGGCCTCTTGAAAGTGGTAATGGTGACCATTATGATATGGATTATATTCAACGATTAGTCCGCAAGCTTTCATATTTACCCTCCATATATGTTATAGTAAAGAAGAAGGAAATGTCTTTTGTAGTATATCATAAAAAAGTCAGTATTGTGGTGGTGTAAAGAAAATATATTGACAAATGGCCAAATACCTTTTAAAATATTTCTTGTTGCCTTGAGGTGATTTTAATGAAAATATTTATTCAGAAATTGATGCAATCACAGGAAGTCCCATATGAGTTTCATGAAAAAGTAGACGTGTCTAACTTAATAGAAGGCAATAATGACATTCGTGCCATTGAGCCAGTTATCGTTAAAGGAAAGGCATGGATGGACGGGGATGATATTACCTGTGTTTATACTGTAACAGGGACGATGATTTTACCTTGTGCCAGAACATTGGTGGATGTACCGTATGATTTTCATATCGATACGGCAGAACAGTTTACCACATCCAGTTATCATACGGAGGAAAATGTGTTCTACGTAAGTGGAGAAGTACTTGACTTAACTCCATTTATCGAGGAAAATATCATATTAGAGGTTCCAATGAGAGTATTTGCTGATAAAGAACAGCTAGAAGCAAATACAGTGACAGAAGGCCATGGATGGACATTGTTTACGGAGGAAGAACAATCCGATACCGTCGATCCACGCCTGGAAAAGTTGCAGTCTTTATTAAATGACAAAAGTAATGAGGGAGATAGTAAAGAATAGATCTTTACTTCCTGATAAAGGAGGTGTAATGCATGGCAGTACCAAAGCGCAGAACTTCGAAAAAGGTAAAAAACCAACGTCGTACACACAAAAAATTACTTGTACCAGGAATGGTAGAATGTTCAAACTGTGGTGATTTGACTAAGCCACACCATGTATGCAAATCTTGTGGACAATATAACGGTAAACAAGTAGTAGCACAATAATGGAATTATAGGTTACGACATAGTAGTGTAAGGGGATTTCCCTTACGCTATTTTTGTTTGTGTACGACAACGGGCATTGGATCATGAAATAGATGTAAAAACCCTATCCTGCTATCGATAGATCATCGTACCGGCCTTCCCATATCTAGCTTGGTTTTAAATAGGTTCAGTCCGATTTTTCTTGATGTTCTAGAAAATGCTTAGATAGTTGATATAAATCAAATGAGTAAGTGACCGAAGACGCGAAAATAATCAACATCACCTTGTGTAAAATAGCACCCTTTTCATCTCTCTTTTTCTTTCTGAAAATTTGTTGGGATGAAATTGCTTCGTAATAAGTCTATCCTCTCTATTAATTGCATACATTATATCAATGAATAGAGGGGGTGGCATTATTGCAAGGGATTCGACAGGACGCTTGGTCACATGAAGAAGATATATTGTTAGCAGAGACCGTATTGCGATATATTCAAGAAGGGAAAACACAGCTCACAGCTTTTCGGGAGGTTGGAGATCAACTATCTCGAACGGCAGCTGCATGCGGATTTCGCTGGAATGCAACGTTAAGAAAACAATATGATGAAGCCATTCAAAAGGCTAAACAAAACCGCAAACATATTCCGTATACAACAGCTGAAAGTGGGATGGTTATTCGAGAAAAGGGACAACCGGCCATACATGAGGTATTGGAATCATTGGAACGTATGCAGAAGTATTATCATAGTTTAAATGAACAGCAAGAAGTGCAACAATTGCTAGAGCAGAATCAGCAATTACAACAAACGATTACGAAATATCAGGACTTCCACCAAATCATCAAGGAAGCAATGAAGCGCTTAGAATAAAATCACTCGCTGTGTAAGCCTCACTTTATCAAGTGGGGTTTTTGTTTGTCTTTGTTGAGCATCATTCTTTCAATCATAAAAAGGGGAAAGAAGACGAATGATGAAAATTTTACTTGCTTGAAAAAGAATGTTCTATATAATTGAATTACATGAACCAATAGAAATCAGAAGGTTTATATGCTAGACGAAAAGAAGAGGAGGGAAAGGATAGTTAGTAGACATTGCAATAGTTTTTATATTTTATCGCACTATTTTCTTTCAGAACAGAAATGAGGAATGAGAATGTTGCAAGGATTATACTACTTATTTGCTTTAATGGTGACTATACCTGTGCTAGTCACTTATATCGTATACCTCATAACATTTAGAATAACCAGAAAAAACCGCTATTCCTTTCATGTGGCTGTTGACTGGACAACTCTTTTATATATTTTTTCAGTGATCGCCATGGGAGAATGGTTTTTCTCGATTAACTTATTTGGCTATATTATTACTTTCTTACTTTTATTACTGTTAATCATGGTTATCTATCACTGGCGATTCTATACAGATATTGTCTTCACACACGTCTGGAAGCGATTCTGGAAGCTGGCCTTCTTGATTTTTTTCATGATGTATTTAGGAGGCAGTGTAGCGGGTATTATTTATAGTATCGGCACCTTTTTTACCATTGTGCAGATAGGATAAGTGCGAGTTTAATGTTGGGGAAAAAGGCTCAACGGATACATACCAAGCATTCTGGGAAGACCCACCAAATACATCTTGTCAGGTCTGCACTTGTCTGGCTCCTGTTTCGAAATTTCCATGTGTTATTTTGTTGGCCTTGTTGAATAACCTTCATAAACAAATTATGTGCGTTTCTTCAACGGATTATGTACAATACTAATGGACTGTCATACTGTATATAATTGATAAAAAAGGAGTAAATGATGCATGCGTATCGAATCTGATCGACTCGATTTACATAATAAATTTATAGTGGACTATCAAGGTGAAAGGGAGACGGTGTTAGAGCAATTCGATTATAATCCATATGCTAACCAAGTGTTTCAAGATCGCCTGCAAGATATTCACAAGACCTCATCAGAACGAAAAGCATTAACAGAAGTGCTAAGTACATTGAATAAACGCTGGTATGCTTCAGAGGTAACGATGGATAATATCAACAGATTAAATCAGGAGGATAGTGTGGTCGTTATTGGAGGGCAGCAAGCTGGAATCCTCACTGGACCGTTGTATACTATTCACAAAATCATTTCTATTATTGCTTTGGCACAAGAACAGGAGCAACATTTACAAGTGCCGGTGCTGCCGGTTTTTTGGATTGCAGGGGAAGATCATGACTTTGATGAAGTGAATCATCTTTTTATACCAGAAGATCAGCACTTACAGAAACGAAAAATAGACAGTGATCATCCAGAAAGAATGTCGGTATCCCACCGAGATATGGATAAAGCACGTGCACATAAATGGTTGCAATCACTATTTGGCTCCCTGCAAGAGACGGCACATACGAAGCAATTATTTCATCGCGTAGCGGATCATTTGGAACAATCGCATACTTATGTTGATTTTTTTGCGGCATTTATCCATGATTTGTTTGCTGAGAGTGGAATTATTCTCGTGGATTCCGGTGCGCCGGAGCTTCGTCGGATTGAATCGGACTTCTTCAAGCAATTAATCAATAAACAGCCGGATATCAGTGCTGCTGTCTATCACGCTTCACAGTCAATGCAGAAAAAGGGATATCACCTTAGTGTCGAGGTAGAACAAACAGATGCTCACTTGTTTGTTGAAGTGGAAGGTGAGCGTATTTTATTGCAGAAGGAGCAAGATAAGTGGATAGGGAAGCATAATGAATGTTGTTACTCCCAAACAGAATTACTCGAAATAGCAGATAAAGAACCAGAACGCTTAAGCAATAATGTAGTAACCAGGCCGTTAATGCAGGAGATGTTATTTCCGACACTAGCTTTTTTTGCTGGTCCGAGTGAGGCCGCATACTGGTCGTTATTAAAAGGAGCTTTTCATCAAGTCTCATTGCAGATGCCTCCTGTTTTACCGAGGTTGTCTTTCACACTGGTGGAACAAAAGGTCAGCAAGCAATTGAATCAGTTGGCGCTTGAACCGGCAGCCGTGATAAATCATGGAGTTCAATTAGAGAAACAACAGTGGCTGGCTGCGCAATCCCAACAGCCGATTGGCGAACTAACGAAACAATTTAAGCAAGGATTGGAGCGAAATCATCAGCCGTTTAGAGATATCTCTGAGCAATTGGGGGATGATGTTGCTCAATATGCTGATAAAAATCTGCAGTTAATGTATTACCAAATTGAACAGCTTGCCAACCGGATGGAGAAAGAATTTTCACATAAATATAAAAAACAGTTACAATTGTTTGATGCGGTTGAATTGCAGCTTCATCCACAAAATGGTTTGCAAGAAAGAGTTTGGAATATTATTTATTTTATTAATCGTTATGGTACGAATTGGTTTCAAGAATTGCTGGTCTATCCCTTCGATTGGAAAGAACAGCATTATATCGTATATTTATAATACTTCAAATATCAAGGGAGAAGAGTCGTAGCAGGCTCTTCTCCCTTTTTCTTATAAGTAAAGAAAGCATACAATCCTTAGTATAATAGGACTTGGTATGATGTTGACCTGGAATGAATCGCGCTACCGATAAGTTGGATGATGTAAAGTAGCAGCCCCATTTATCCCATGTCGTCAAGTGGATTGAAACATCCCCCCCTGACTTGCCACTTTCTCCCCACGATCCCCCACCTTGTTTTTTGATTCAAAAACATAGATATATCAAGCCATTCTGTCATTAAATATAGGAGCATTTAATTATTTTTAAAAATATAGTGGTGTAAAGTGGGGGAATGTGGTACGATAAAAAAAGAAAGTGGGGTGCGTGGCTATGTTCATGGGCGAGTATCAACATAACATTGATACCAAGGGACGTATCATTGTTCCAGCGAAGTTCAGAGAAGGTTTGGGCGATCAGTTTGTTATTACCCGTGGTCTGGACCAATGTTTATTTGCTTACCCGATGAATGAGTGGCACCAGTTAGAAGAGAAATTAAAGAAGCTCCCACTTACTAAAAAGGATGCACGTGCCTTTACACGTTTCTTTTTTTCAGGTGCAGTAGAATGTGAGTTAGACAAACAAGGAAGAATCAATATTCCAGGACCACTTCGTAAGTATGCAGCTATTGAAAAAGAGTGTGCGGTAATCGGTGTATCCAATCGAGTAGAATTCTGGGCGGAGGACAAATGGAACGAATTTGTCGATGTATCAGAAGAATCCTTCGCTGAAATAGCGGAGAATATGATGGATTTTGATTTGTAAGCGGCGAGAAAGAGGTGACGGAATGTTCGAACATTATACGGTATTAAGGCAAGCTACGGTTGACAATTTACATATTAATCCAGATGGTATCTATGTGGATTGTACATTGGGAGGGGGCGGACACGCTCAATTCCTATTGCAACACTTGAACAAAACAGGTCATTTGTTTGCCTTTGATCAAGATCAGACAGCCATTGAAGCAGCCAAAGAGCGTTTAAAAACATATGATGGACAAGTCACCTTCATTAAACAAAACTTTCGTTACTTACAAGAAGAGCTAGCCAAACATAATATAAATAAAGTCGATGGAGTAGTGTTTGATCTAGGTGTATCCTCTCCGCAATTTGACAGAGGAGAAAGAGGATTTAGTTATCAACACGATGCACCATTAGACATGAGAATGGATCAAGATCATCGTTTAACGGCCTTTCAAGTGGTAAACGAATGGTCTTATGAACAATTGGTATCTATTTTCTTTAAATATGGGGAAGAGAAATTTTCAAAACAAATAGCGAGAAAGATAGAAGCAGAAAGACAGAAAAAAGCTATAAATACCACGTTTGAACTGGTTGATCTCATTAAAGAGGCGATACCAGCTCCGGCTAGGCGAAAAGGTGGGCATCCAGCTAAGCGAATATTCCAAGCAATTCGTATAGCGGTGAATGATGAATTACAGGTTTTTGAAGATGCCCTTGAACAAGCGGGTGAACTGATTGCAGTGAATGGTCGTATTGCGGTGATTACATTTCATTCCCTTGAAGACCGTATCTGTAAACAAACGTTTAAAAAGTGGAGTACCCCGCCAGAATTACCGAGAAATATCCCAGTACTGCCAAGTGAATATCAACCAGCCTTCCAATTAATCAACAAAAAACCAATTATAGCAACGGAAGCAGAACTGGCGGAAAACAGGCGGTCCAAGTCAGCTAAATTAAGAGTCATTGAAAGAGTAAAAGAATAATGACTAATTTTTATAACAACCTCTATCAGTTAAGTAAGGAAAGGTGGCAAAAGAATGAGTAGTCAACACGCTAAAGATCTTAGATATGACAGTGTAAGTCAGCCGGTAAGGCAGCCTAAGATTGTACGGAAGAAGGTAAAAGTACAGAAACGCTGGGTCACTCGCGGCGAAAAAATTATGTATGCTGCATGTGCCGCTATTTTCCTGAGTATGTCGGCTTATATCGTTTCGTATAGTTCAACCTTAGACCAGCTCAACCGGGAAGTAGAGACATTAAACACGCAAGTGGAACAACAAAATGTAGTGAATACGAATCTATCTTATGAAGTAAAAGAATTAAGTCAGCCAGAGCGTATTATTGAAAATGCTAAAGCAAATGGTTTGAAAATTCAGAATACCAAAGTTAAGCAAGCAAATGAATTAGTAGATTAGGTGTTGATGATGAAAAATAAGGTGACACAAATCATGCCAACGATCTGGATTATCCTTTTTGCTTTACTCTTCACCATTATTTTGGGGCGATTTCTCTATATCCAAGTATCAGGGGAAGCGTCTGGTGTCGATATACAACAACTGGCTGATGAAAAACGAACCAATCATTATACGATTCCAGCAGAAAGAGGCACGATATATGATCGTACCGGTATGCCGTTGGCGCAAGAACATACGGTGTATCGTTTATATGCTGTGTTAGACGAAGGTCAAACAAGTAATCCAGAATCGCCATTGCATGTAACAGATGTGGACAAGACGGCAGCAGGATTAGCTCCTATTCTGGGAATGGAAGAAGCTGAAATAGCAGAGAGTTTGAATGCAGGTATTGAAAATGGTCAGTTCCAAGTGGAATTCGGTGCTCAAGCTAGGGAATTAAATCAAGAACAGAAAGAGGCCGTAGAAGAACTAGAACTGCCAGGGATTCATTTTCTTGAAGAACCGATTCGTTTTTATCCTAACGGCATGTTTGCTTCTCGCACAATTGGTTTAACGGATAAACAAGAATCCAATATTGTTGGAATTAATGGCATTGAAGGGCTGATGAATGATGATTTAACTGGTGTGGATGGAAGTCTTTCTTACCAGCGAGACCAGTTCAATATGAAGCTGCTTAACCCTAAAGAAGTAATTAATGAACCAGATAACGGAGACAGTGTCGTGTTGACGCTGGATCAAAAAATACAAACATTACTTGAGGATGCTTTGTCAGAAGTTACCGAACAATACAACCCAGCCAATGTGTCGGCTGTGGTTATGAATCCTAAAACAGGAGAGGTATTAGGCTTAGGTAACCGCCCAAGCTATAATCCGAATGATATGAATGAAGTATCTAATTGGTACAACGATGTAATCTCCACACCATTTGAACCAGGTTCGACGATGAAGATTTTCACCTTGGCAGCAGCTATAGATGCTGGGGTGTGGAACCCTGACGAGGAATATAAGTCTGGAACTTATAAGGCAACCGATAATACGGACTCTATTGGCGATCACAATGGTGGGCGTGGTTGGGGAACGATTTCTTTCTTAGAAGGGATTCAACGATCTTCCAACGTGGCAGCGGCCAAGTTAAGTTATGAAAAGCTGGGCAAGGAACGATTCTATGATTATTTCCAATCATTTGATTTGGATAAAGAAACTGAAATCGATCTACCCAGTGAAGTAGCAGGTAGTCTCGTGGAAGGTGGGCCAATCGAACAGGTCACCACCTCATTTGGTCAAGGAAGCACGGCAACCCCGATACAAATAATGAAAGCAGCCACCGCGATAGCTAATGGCGGACAGATGATGAAGCCGTATGTAATTAGTAAGGTAGTGGATGGTGATACAAGTGAAGTACTGGCCGAGCAACAGCCAGAAGTGGTAAAAGAACCGATATCGGCAGAAGCAGCAAGTGAGACGTTAAGTATATTAGAAACGGTTATTTCTTCTGAAAACGGCACAGGACACAATATTTATAACCTAGATGGTTATACCGTTGCGGGTAAAACGGGAACAGCGCAAATACCCGATTCAGAGTCGGGAGGCTATAAAACAGGAAAGGAGAACCACGTGTTTTCTTTTATTGGTATGGCCCCTGCTGAGGATCCTGAATTGATGATTTATGTCTCTGTAAAAGAGCCAGAATTAGAAGATACGGAGACAGGTTCTGCACCGGTATCTTTTATTTTCAAAAACGTAATGGAGAATGGCTTGCGTTATTTAAACATTCGACCTGATAAAGAGTCAGATCAACCAATAGAGGCCATTGATATGCCTGCCTGGGAAGGTAAGCAAACAAATGCGGTAGTGGAAGAGTTAGAGCAAGCAGGTGTAGCACCTGTTGTGATTGGTGATGGCGAGCAAGTAGATAAAGTAAATATTGCAGAAGGCGACAAAATTTCTTCTAGACAGACTGTGTTCATTGTGACTGATCAGCCACAGATGCCAGATATGCAGGGATGGTCATTTAGAGATGTTCTTATGCTTAGAGACTTTTTGGACTTGGATGTGGAATGGATCGGCAGCGGTTATGTGGTGAAGCAAAGTATTGAGCCTGGGACACCATTAAATGAACAAGGTTATGTCATGCTCGAATTAGAAGAGCCAAGCGGAGAACCGTCTGATCCAGAAGAGGAAGAAGAAACAGAGGAAACGGAAGAGACAGAGGATGCAGAAGAGGAAGGATAGTAGGTGATAAGACACAGTGTTCTATTCCTGCTTAAGTCATCATATATTGGGACAAATAGTTTCTAAGAGTAAAAAGGAGATTTGCTATGAAACGAATGACCAATATTCAGGTGCAGCGCAGAATAGTGACTGTGTTTCTTTTTGCATTTTGTGTGATGTTAGTGATTTTTATTCGATTAGGATATGTACAATTTGCCTTGTCTGATTTTTTAGGTGCGCAAGCAGAAGAACTTTGGAGCCGTGATATTGTGTTTGAACCGGAACGTGGTAAAATTGTTGATAGTAATGAAGAGGTATTGGCTGAAAATGTCTCCGCTCCAACGGTAATGGTCGTACCTAGACAAATTAACAATCCAGAACAAACAGCCGAGCTATTAGCAAAGGCATTGTCAATGAGCAAGGAAAAAGTAATGGAATACCTGCAACAAAATGAACGCATTGTTATTTTAAAGCCAGAGGGTCGAAAGATTTCAGAAGAAAAAGCACAGGCGGTACAAGCCTTACATTTAGACGGTGTCTATATTGCAGAGGATTCGATCAGACATTATCCTAATGGTGCTTATTTATCTCACGTATTAGGGTTCAGTGGCATTGATAATCAAGGCTTGACGGGTCTTGAATTGAGATATGATGAATTGTTAAGTGGTAAGAAGGGGAGTTTATCTTTTTATAGTGACGCAAAGGGAAAACGACTAGAGCAAAAAGCAGATAAATATACAGCACCAGTTGATGGTTTAGATTTGCAATTAACCATTGATGATCGCGTCCAAACAATTATGGAGCGTGAATTAGATATTGCAGAAGAAACATATCATCCGGATGGTGCCATAGCAATAGCGGTAAACCCTAAAGACGGTAGTATCTTAGGTATGACCTCGAGACCTAATTTTGATCCAGCAAACTATCAGGATATTGGTGCAGAAGTATATAACAGAAATTTGCCAATTTGGAGTACTTATGAACCAGGATCTACGTTTAAGATTATTACGCTGGCGGCTGCCTTAGAAGAAAACCTTGTTGACTTAGAGAATGATACTTATTATGATGACGGGGACATTGAAGTAGAAGGAGTAAAGTTACATAGTTGGAAACGCGGCGGACACGGTAAGCAGACCTTTTTGGAGGTCGTCCAAAATTCCTCTAACCCAGGCTTTGTTGTCTTAGGGCAGAAGCTAGGAAAGGAGCGTCTTTTCTCTTATATTGATCAATTTGGTTTTGGTAAAAAGACAGGTGTCGATTTACAAGGAGAGGCAAAAGGCATTCTCTTTGACTTAGATAATGTTGGTCCAATCGAGCTGGCAACGACTGCCTTTGGTCAAGGTGTATCGGTCACTCCTATTCAACAAGTGATGGCCGTATCCGCAGCTGTTAATGGTGGATATCTATATAAACCTTACGTAGCGAAATCGTTCCTTGATCCTGTTACTGGAGAGGTCGTTTCAGAGACCGAGCCCGAATTGCAGCGTCGTGTAATTGGACAAGAAACGTCCAAAAAAGTGCGTGAAGCGCTGGAATCGGTTGTTGCTTTAGGGACGGGACGGAGTGCTTACGTAGACGGTTATCGAATCGGCGGAAAAACTGGAACTGCCCAAAAGGTCGGAGAAGGGGGACGATATATGGAAAACAATCATATTGTATCTTTTATCGGGTTTGCCCCCGCAAACGACCCGGAGATTGTCGTATATGTAGCAGTGGATAACCCTAAAGATGTTGTACAGTTTGGTGGGGTTGTTGCGGCACCGATTGTAGGAACGATTATAGAAGATAGTTTGCGTGCGTTAGGAGTACCGAAACAGGAGGAAGGTTTAGAGAAAGATTATGAATGGCCGGAATCTCCTCCTGTTGAGGTTCCCGATTTAATTGGCTTGCAGAAAACGAAATTACAAGAATATTTACTATCGCTGCAAGTGGAGATTGTGGGAGAAGGTGATTATATCTTGGATCAATCACCTAAAGCAGGAACAAGAGTAGCAGAAGGAAGCAAAGTTCGGTTAGTATTAGGAGATCAATAGCAAAATATAAATGCTTTTGTTATAATGTTCTGGTTGTCTATCGATAGATAAATCGATAAAATAGAGATAATGTTTAAGATGAGAGACGTAAAAAACAGATGACGTGATTAGCTTCGTCAAAAATAGCTCATCCTTAAAATGGGAAGGTGAATAATGATGTATGCAACTGACTTGATAAAACAATTACCCGATTATACGTGTGAAGCAGAAATAGCTAATATTGAAATAAAACAAATGGAGATGGATCATCGATTGTTAGAAGAAGATTCTATGTTTGTTTGTATTGCTGGTTACACGGTGGATGGGCATCAATTTGCAGCAGCAGCGGTAGAAAACGGTGCTCGAATTATCATAGCTGAGAAACCTGTGGCAGTAGATGTGCCAGTAGTAATGGTTCCTGACAGCAAACGTGCTTTGGCGCTGTTGGCTAATGTGTTTTATCGGCATCCTTCCCGTCAATTACAGGTGATTGGTGTGACAGGCACCAACGGCAAGACATCTGTCACCCATATCATTAATGAGATCCATCGACACGTTCAAAAACGAACAGCAATGATTGGCACGATTGAAATGGTCATTGATGAGGAAGTGTTTCCAGTCAAGAATACAACGCCTGATGCCTTGTTTTTGCAAAAGAATCTTGCGGCAATGGTAGATAAGGATATTGAAACGGCGACGATGGAAATTTCCTCGCATGCCTTAGATTTAGGCAGAGTGCACGGGCTAGATGTGGATATTGCTGTATTTACTAATCTAAGTCAGGATCACCTCGATTATCACGAAACAATGGAGAAGTATTTATTTGCAAAAAGCCTATTATTTGCGCAGCTGGGCAATTCTCTCGCAGACGACCGGCGCAAGTATGCCATTATCAATAACGATGACGGTCATGCCGATTTCTTAAAAAGGGCAACCGCTCAACCGCTTATCACCTATGGCGTCAAAAAAGAAGCGACCTTTTGTGCCTGCAACGTTGAATTAAAGGCAAGTGGCGTGTCATTTATCATGAAGACACCGAAAGGAGATCTACTGATTGACAGTCCCTTAATGGGAATGTTTAGCGTCTATAACCTGCTTGCTGCAGCGGCCGCGGCCTATGCATCTGGGATTGATTTGGAATCGATACAGACCGTTTTGAATCAAACATCTGGAGTGAAGGGGCGTTTTCAACCAGTAGAACATGCTGGCCGCTTTGGTGTAATCGTGGATTATGCACATACGTCTGATTCATTAGAGAATGTATTAACCACGATTAAACGATTCTGTGAAGGAAATATCTATGTCATAGTAGGTTGTGGTGGTGATCGTGACCGAGCCAAACGCCCTTTAATGGCGCAAGTAGCATGTCGATATGCAGACCAAGCAATCTTCACGTCTGATAATCCGCGATCTGAAGCACCAGAAGCGATTATCGATGATATGGTGGATGATCTTCCTTTTGTCAATTATCAGATAGTAGTGGATCGTGAACAAGCGATTAAACAAGCAATAGAACAAGCGGAGGAACACGATGTGGTGCTCATTGCTGGCAAAGGACATGAAACCTATCAGATTGTCGGAGAGGAAGTGCGTCACTTTGACGATGAGGCGATAGCGAAGAAGTATCTACCGCAACGATAAGCCTCACTGCACATATGAATCCATGAATGAACAGCGCCATTTTTGTTAATCAAGATAGGAGAGAATATAGAAATGAACCAACTAACCTTTTTCATAACGATAGCTATTGCCTTTTTAATTACCGTGCTTCTTTCTCCAATTATTATTCCCTTTCTAAGAAGGTTGAAATTCGGACAAAGTATTCGAGAAGAAGGACCAAAATCACATCAAAAGAAGACAGGAACACCTACAATGGGCGGTGTTCTGATTATTTTAAGTATTACCATTACCAGTCTGATTGTGGTATTACGAGCAAACGGTGGCTCATTGGACTATGAGATCATTTTACTATTATTAGTTTTAATAGGCTTTGGCCTGTTGGGCTTCTTAGACGATTTTATCAAAGTTGTCTTAAAAAGAAATTTAGGGTTGACCTCCAAACAAAAACTGCTAGGGCAAATCGTGATTGCGGTCATCTTTTATATCGTGTTATTGCAGCAAGATTTCCCAAGTACGATTGTTATCCCTGCAACGTCGTTTTCTATTGATTTAGGGTGGTTTTACCCCATCTTCTTGATTGTCATGTTGGTAGGTGCCTCTAATGCAGTGAACTTGACCGATGGCTTGGATGGATTATTAGCGGGTACGGCAGCCGTTGCCTTTGGGGCTTTTGCGATTTTGGCTTGGTATGATACACCAAATACGACAATCACCTTGTTTAGCCTGGCGGTTGTTGGAGCGCTCTTAGGTTTTCTCGTGTTTAATGCCCATCCTGCTAAGGTGTTTATGGGGGATACAGGGTCATTGGCCCTTGGCGGTGCGATAGCTGCCATTGCCATTTTGCTCAAATTAGAAATTATTTTAGTAATTATCGGCGGTGTATTTGTCATTGAAACCTTATCCGTGATTATTCAAGTCATTTCGTTCAAAACCAGAGGGAAACGGGTCTTTTTGATGAGCCCCTTGCATCACCATTATGAATTGAAGGGCTGGTCAGAATGGCGGGTCGTTACCACGTTTTGGGCGGTAGCGGTTTTATTTGCTTTATTAGGAATCTATATTGAGGTGTTAACAACATGAGAGAACTTACGAACTTTCCATATCAGCGCGTATTAGTATTAGGTCTTGCAAAAAGTGGTACAGCGGTAACACAGCTGCTTGTCCGTAACCAAATAGAGGTGAAGGTCAATGACTTAAAAACACCTGAGGACGACGATAATGTCCGTTTATTACGAGAGCAAGGTATACAGGTTGAACTAGGGAGGCATCCCTTATCGTTGTTAGAGCAAGTGGATGTTGTCATCAAAAATCCAGGTATTCCTTATGAAAACCCCATTGTAGAAGAGGCAGTGGCGCGAGAGATTCCTGTCATTACCGAAATGGAGCTTATTCCTTATTTTGGTGTAGAAGAGATTGTCGCTATTACTGGTTCGAATGGAAAAACAACGACAACGACGCTTATCTATCAAATATATCAAGCTGCCCAGCGTGAGACGGCCTTGGCAGGTAATATTGGTCACGTTGCTTCAGAAGTAGCGGAACAAATGACGGATCAGCAGACCATGATTGTGGAATTGTCCTCTTTTCAATTGTTAGGAATTGAAGTATTCAAACCGAAAGTGGCAGTGTTATTAAATATTTTCGCTGCACATTTGGATTATCATCATACATTGGAAAATTACCAGCAGGCAAAGGCAAATATCACTAAAAACCAGTTGCCAACGGATTACCTTGTCTATAATGCGGATGATGCGACCGTATCCAGTATGATTAAAACATCCCAGGCCCAGTTAATTCCTTTTAGCAGCCATAAAGTAGTGAAAAATGGCGCCTACGTGGAGGGAGGAGTTATTTGTTTTCAGGAGACACAGGTGATGGATTTGCGCGATCTCGTTCTAGTAGGAGAGCATAATCTGGAGAATGTACTTGCCGCTGTTTGTGTGGCAAAAATTGATGGCATATCGAATCATGCCATTCAAGAAGTGTTGACTAGTTTTACCGGGGTAGCGCACCGATTGCAATTTGTCAAAGAACTAGCTGGAAGAAGGTTTTACAACGATTCAAAGGCCACCAATATCCTGGCAACCAGCAAGGCCTTATCTGCCTTTCAACAGCCGGTTATCTTACTAGCAGGAGGGCTTGACCGTGGCAATGCATTTGATGAATTAATCCCCTTTATGACACAGGTGAAAGGGCTTGTTTTGTTTGGGGAAACCGGTGAAAAGCTACAACGATTAGGTGAGGAAATGGGGGTTCCTGATATTATCATGGTAGATGACATGCCCTCAGCCGTACAGAAATCTTATCAGTTATCAGAAGCAGGAGACGTTATTCTATTATCACCTGCCTGTGCAAGTTGGGATCAATATAAGACCTTTGAAGAAAGAGGTAACATGTTTGTAGATGCTGTGCATAAGTTATAATAGGGGCTTGTCTATTATAATGTGCATGGAGAAAATATAGGTCATCCAAAGGCCCCTAATCTTAGTTGAAAAAAGATGGGGGTTTTTGAATGTTTCAAAATCAAAAGCAGCATAAACCAGATTATTGGTTGATCACCATTGTCCTTGCGATTTTATTATTCGGGACGATCATGGTATATAGTGCTTCTTCAATTTGGGCGGAATATAAATTTGATGATTCGTTTTATTTTTTAAAGCGGCAGTTATTATTTGCTGGTGTTGGTGTAGCAGCAATGTTGATCGTTTCGAATATTCCTTATTACCAATGGATTAGACAACGGAAGTGGCTGCTAGTGTTGTGTCTCGTTCTATTGGTTGCCGTTTTGATTCCTGGTATTGGTATGGTGAGAGGTGGAGCGCGAAGTTGGATTGGGGTTGGTGCTTTTAGCATTCAGCCAGCTGAATTTATTAAATTAGGGATGATCTTGTTCTTAAGTGGTTATTTAGTACACCATCAGGACAAAATTACAGCATTCAAAAAAGGTTTTCTCCCTCCCTTATTGTTGTCATTAGGTGTCTTTTTGATCATTATGCTCCAACCAGATTTAGGCACAGGAATGGTTTTCTTATTAACCTGTTTTTTGCTGATATTTGTGGCAGGAGGCAGATGGAGTCATTTTCTTTTTCTGGTTGGCTTTGGGGTGATTGGCTTTTTATTATTGATTATTTCTGCTCCTTATCGTGTCAATCGGATTTTGGCCTTTTTAGATCCGTGGCAGGACCCACTCGGAACTGGATTTCAAATTATCCAATCCTTGTATGCGATTGGTCCTGGCGGGTTATTAGGTGTTGGCTGGGGCAACAGCCTACAAAAATATTTCTACTTACCGGAGCCGCATAATGATTTTATTTTTGCCATTATTGCCGAAGAGCTTGGTTTTATTGGAGGAGGTTTTGTCTTACTGTTATTTTTCCTGTTTGCTTGGCGCGGTATTTTAACTGCGATCCACGCCCCTGATTTATATGCCAAATTGTTAGCGGTTGGTATCGTAGGTATGATTATGATCCAGGTGATGATTAATATTAGCGTGGTAATCGGCCTGATCCCGGTAACAGGTATTACTTTACCGTTCTTAAGCTATGGTGGTTCTTCGCTTACCCTTATCCTATGCTCTGTCGGAATCCTGATCAATATTAGTAAATATCGCCAATAAAGAAGCTTGTTCTCATAAACGGTGAGAAATATAAACTTACATACGAATTCTATACACCGGAGCAATCGTCCATAATCTATTTCCTTCCAGAGTACATTTGACGCTTTTTGCGTTTGATTGTTAGGGATCAATTCGTTTCTACCTACTCTTTGCATAGTTACGAAGAACCGTGCACGTTTTGAATTTTTTAATTCTAATGGCGTATTTCGTTCCGGAAGTATTTTTAAAAATTTCCAACCTAAACGATATAACGCATTTTATTAGAGGAATGATATCTATCCGCTTGCGTCTGTGATATAATGTTGTTACTAGATTTAGCCTCAAAGAAAATCTGTTTTGACCAGGTAATGAAGTCCGGGAGAGCCATTCTTAGCAAGGCTCTATACAGGCGCTTGCCCCATGAAAAAGACTAGTTCTTTATCCAATGAGTATGCAACCATATTTAGAGAAGGAAGTTAGTGTAATGGCACAAAAAAGAGTAGTTTCCATTGAAGATCGTATTCCAAAATTGAAGCATGAACGAAGAAAAAAAGCCAATCGTAAACTTGTGATGTACCTGCTTCTATTCTTTCTATTAATCTTTATCGTGATCTATTTGCAGTCACCTTTAAGTTATGTGCGCCATATTGATGTGACAGGCTTGCAATGGTTAGCAGAAGAAGATATTATCGAGCAAAGCGAAATAGAAACAGATGCTAATTTTTGGAGTGTGAAATCGTCACGAATAGAAGAAAATATTAGGAATAATCCACAGGTGAAGGAAGTAAATGTAAGCAAATCTTTTCCAAGTACCATTCATATTGATGTGAGTGAACTAAGTCATGTTGCTTATATTAGTGTGGAAGGAGTATTACATCCCTTATTGGAAAATGGCGATATGCTGCAGGAAGTGGATTGGAGTGATATAAATGGCGAGGTGCCAATTATTACAGATTTCGATAATGATGCCTACTTGAAAGAGTTATCGGAAGAGTTAGCACAACTATCCGGTTATGTAACGGCATTGATTTCCGAAGTGCAGTGGACACCTACAGAATCCAACCCATACACAATCAAGCTGTATATGACAGATGGAAATGTAGTGGAATCGACGCTGCGAAATTTTGCTGAAATCTTCGATACCTATCCATCTATTGCAGGGCAATTAGATCCAGATAATGAGGGGGTTATCAAAATGGACGAGGGTGGAGCCGTATTTACACCATATGATACAGGAGAAGAAGAGGAAGCAGAAGAAAATGAAACGTAATCAATTTTTATATGCTTGTATGTTACTCATATTAGGCTTTTTGCTCGCTTCAAACTACACATTCACCAATGCTACAAGTAGGGACAGCAGCCAAGAGAATCCCTCCAATTGGGAGGAGGAATTTCAATACAAGCAAGAATTAATAGAAATGGAAGAAACGAACAAACAGCTACGGACAGAACTTAATGAGTTACGTCATGATGTACGATCCATGGAGGAAGAACTTGGAACAGAAGCGGATCTTATCAAAGATTTAGCGAATACCAAAAATAAGCTGCAAAAATTAACAGGAGATTTCCCCATCTATGGCGAAGGATTAACTATCACCCTTCGCGATGCAGCGTATATCCCAGCTGAACATCATGCTAACCAATATATTGTTCATGACCGGCACATTCATCAAGTCATAAACGAACTATTTAGTGCTGGTGCCAAGGCATTAGCTATTAATGGTCAACGCATTTACCGAAATAGTTATATTTCTTGTGTTGGCCCGGTTATATCGGTAGATGGCAATCCTTACCCAGCACCATTTGAGATTACTGCTATTGGTGATCAACGCATACTGAATACAAGTTTGGAGATTCAAGATGGTGTTATAGATAGGTTGGTTCAAGATAATATTGAAGTAACGGTTGAGAAGCAATCGAGAATTGAAATGGAAGTAAAGGATATGTGACCATAATGAAAAGTAGATTATCTCGTCAAACCATCTTGTTTAGTTTTGTATGTTTATTAATTGGTTTCCTGGTGTCTACGTTGTTTCATACCCATCAAGATCCAGAAAGCAGCCGTGACACGAGAGACACTTGGGAGGTTAGAACCGCCTTACTAGAAGAACAGGAAATCCAGCAGAAATTATATAAAGAAATAGCGGAAGAAGAGCAAGTATTGAACGAATATCAAAGTCAATCCGAGCACCAACAAGTCGTACTGCTTAAAGAAACCATTGCCCAATTACAGGAAGAGGCAGGTTTAACAGAGCAGACTGGATTGGGCGTGGAGATCACGTTAGAACCAATGTTCTTAGATGAAGATGAGCAATCCTATCCAAAACTAACTGCTGAATTGCTACAACATCTTATTAATCAGTTAAATGCAGCGGGGGCAACAGACATGGCAGTACAAGATCAACGCATTATTAATCTTAGCCCTGTCAGAGATGTGAACGGGAGTATCTATATTAATAATGGCTCAATCGGTGATCTACCCTACACATTGCGGGTTTTAGCAGAAGATAGTGAACAACTAATTAGACAGATTGTATCAGATGAAGTGAATAATTATTTTGCTTTAGAGAATGTAGCTATTCATATCACAGAGCCTCAACGTGTTACTTTGCCATCATATGATGATCCCATTGATTTAACAGGTATTCATACAATGGATCAGGAAGAAGCGGAGGAAGAATGATGTGGCTGCCGCTACTATTTTTGATTATAGGATTAAGCTTAGGCTTTTTGGCTAACATACCTATTCCCGCACAGTATGCCGATTATTTATCTATTGCCGTTTTAGCAGCATTAGATACACTGTTTGGTGGAGTGAGGGCACAACTGGAAGCTAAATTTGATCAACGTAATTTTGTTTTTGGTTTCTTTCTTAATGTCAGTATTGCTGCATTATTGGTCTTCTTAGGTACACAATGGGGAATGGATTTATATTTAGCCGCTATTGCTGCCTTCGGTGTGCGATTATTTCATAATGCAGCTCGTATTCGAAAAGTGTTACTCGATAACTATCAGCAACGCAAAGAAAACAAGAGTACAAACAACAAAAAATGAGTCTTTTCGCCTAAAAAATTATATGAAAAGGCACAGAAACTGAATAAATTTTATGTTTTTTTAAAGAAATGACAGTTATTCATGTAAAATTACCGTTTTTTTTATTATAATAACACTTATATAGTTTACTATTATGTGAAGAAGCGCAATAATATACATAGAAATAGGAGGTGCCTTATGGATAATGGAGAGATTCTAGTCAGCTTAGATATAGGTACATCAAAAATCAAAGTGATTATTGGGGAAGTGTTAGGGGAATCCCTTAATGTAATAGGTGTTGGTACGGCGAAATCTATGGGAATGAAAAAAGGGGCTATCGTCGATATTGATGAGACCGTGCATTCCATTCGTACGGCAGTGGAGCAAGCGGAGAGAATGGTTGATATACATATTGATCGTGTCATTGTTGGTATTAATGGAAGTCACGTTCAATTACAGCCTTGTCATGGCGTTGTGGCTGTTTCAAGTGATGACAAAGAAATTGAAGAAGAAGATATCCATCGGGTACTAGACGCAGCACAAGTAATGTCCATTCCACCAGAGCGAGAGGTAGTCGATGTGATACCTAAACAGTTTATTGTCGATGGATTGGATGAAATTCGTGATCCAAGAGGAATGATTGGTGTTCGATTGGAAATGCAAGGAACGATTATTACTTGTGCGAAAACGATGTTGCATAACATTTTGAAATGTGTAGAAAAAGCAGGTTTAGAAATTATGGATATCTGTCTGCAGCCACTGGCTACTGGAGAAGTAGCATTATCTCCAGATGAAAAGAGTCTAGGTGTTGCTTTGTTAGATATTGGCGGAGGCAGTACTACGGTGTCTGTATTTGAAGATGATAGTTTGGTAGCAACAAACGTAGTACCGCTTGGAGGCGATAACATTGCAAAAGACTTGTCTATTGGTCTCCGCACCTCCTCAGAAGAGGCGGAAGACATTAAATTAAATCATGGACATGCCTTTTTCCCAGATGCTGATCCAAATGATGTGTTTGAGGTCAATATTATCGGCAGTAACCAGAAGCAAACATTTAGTCAGCCAGAATTAGCAGAAATCATTGAGGCAAGATTAGAAGAAATATTGATCTATAGTGCACAAGAGATTCAAAAAATGGGTTATAATGAAATACCTGGCGGCCTTGTTTTAACAGGTGGTACTATGAGTATGCCTGGCGCCGCTGAGTTAGCGCAGGATATTTTCCAAAGCAATGTACGTATTGCGATTCCTGATTATATCGGGGTGAGAGAGCCCTTGTATACAGCAGGAATTGGCATCTTGAAATTTGCGTATAAGAATGCGAAAATACAAGGGAAAGATTTTGTACATGCGGTAACAATAGAAGATGAGACCTCACATTCCGAAAGAGAAAAAGAGAAGATAAAGCAATCCAAGAGGTCTGTATCAAAAAATCCATCAAAGGAAAAGAAAGAACCAAAAATAGCTAATTTTTTCAAGTATTTCTTTGATTAAAGTGACAAAATAGATTGATAAATAGATAGACTATACAATTCTAGTAAAATAGGAGGAAATTGCATGTTAGACTTTGATACAAATATGGACCAGCTGGCCACAATAAAGGTTATTGGTGTCGGTGGTGGTGGTAACAATGCAGTGAATCGAATGATTGAACATGGTGTTCAAGGCGTCGAATTTATTGCGGTTAACACAGACGCTCAAGCTTTAAATCTATCAAAGGCCGAAGTGAAACTTCAAATAGGGACCAAATTAACACGAGGATTAGGAGCCGGTGCAAACCCAGAGGTAGGAAAAAAGGCCGCAGAAGAGAGCAAAGAACAGATTGAAGAAATCCTTAAAGGTGCAGACATGGTTTTCGTTACTGCTGGCATGGGCGGTGGTACAGGGACTGGTGCCGCACCTGTTATTGCACAGGTAGCTAAAGACGTAGGTGCCCTAACCGTCGGAGTTGTTACACGCCCGTTCACCTTCGAGGGAAGAAAACGAGCTACACAAGCAGTTTCAGGAATCGATGGACTGAAAGGTGCGGTAGATACCCTCATCGTCATTCCAAACGATCGTCTATTAGAAATTATAGACAAAAATACGCCAATGCTTGAAGCATTTAGAGAAGCAGATAATGTATTACGTCAAGGTGTCCAAGGGATTTCAGATCTTATCGCAACACCTGGTTTGATCAATGTTGACTTCGCTGACGTCAAAACCATTATGCAGGATAAAGGTTCTGCCTTAATGGGAATTGGTGTGGCAACTGGTGAAAATAGAGCGACAGAAGCGGCGAAAAAGGCGGTTTCTTCTCCATTACTTGAAACAGCGATTGATGGAGCACATGGTGTCCTAATGAACATCACTGGTGGTTCTAATCTAAGCCTTTATGAAGTACAAGAAGCGGCAGATATTGTAACGTCTGCAGCGGATCAAGAAGTGAACGTGATTTTTGGCTCGGTCATTAATGAAGAATTGAAGGATGAAATTGTCGTGACGGTTATTGCGACTGGTTTTGATGAATCACAAGCGAGCAATACCCAAAGAAATCAACAACCTTCCTTTCAGCATAAGAGTCCTAAGAGAGAGGCAGAACCGACACAAGCACAGCCGCAGCAAGAGCAAAGACAGGAAACACCACAGCCTTCTGCCAGTTCAAGAGGAAAACAAGAAGAGGATACATTAGATATTCCAACCTTCTTAAGAAATCGAAATAGAAGAAGATAATCATGCGATAGACTGCATACACCATGAAGGTGTGTGCAGTTTTTATTTAAAGAAAGTATAAAATCATTGATATAATAGGATTTGGGACGAGTTGACCTTGAATGAACCAGAGTACCGATAAGACGGATTATGTTAAGTGTTCAGGGGTCTATTCCATATAGTAAAGTTGATCATTTGTCAGTGCTAGGAAGCGCTGCGGAAATAGGTTGCGCTTTCCCGCAGGAGTCTCCACCTATTTCCTCCGCTGGGTAGTAGCACTACAATCGAATAAACTGCTAGTATGAAGAGCTCAAGCACTATCATCCTGTCCATAAGTAAGCCACATCCTCTTTTGGAGAAACGATTGGACGACGGAACTATTTTGTAGCATGAATTCATCATGATACCGAAAATCAATGGAGGGTTTGTTTCTTTTTGTTGCCATACTATCTAGGTACTTAGTGCGCTTTATCCTTGCAGTGATAATCATTGTTGAATCGCTTTCTAGCGGAGGGAATATACGGAGACTTGAAAATGGTTTACAGGCTAAAATCGCAACGTCCTGGGACTGCGATTACTCGCCCCACCGAAGCCCATTTGTTGCAACGCCTGCACTTGCACGTCCTGTGCATCGCAGGACGATCTGAAGATCCACTAAAAAGTGCTCTTCTTTTTAGTTAGCTGAAGCCGGTCCCACGGTATAGGAAACACGGCGAGAGTGTTCTTTACTCGAGTCGCTTGTTGACTTATGCCCTGTGGGTAAAAGCGCAGCATATTCCCGTAGCGATTTGCCCAGCACAAAAAACGGGCAAAGTCAACTGCCAGCAAAAGTGGTCTACTTTACATAATCCGTCTTATCGGCAGTTAGTATCTGGTTGTGATAAGAGCAGGGATGGGATGTCCGTATTTTCTTGTGTCAGGCAATAAACTATATATTTTGAAAGAATGTTTGTAAGCAGGCTTTTCGCTTATACTCGTGAGTCATATTAGCAAAGAACACTTATCCCGCTTCAGCTAATTTGAAAAAGAGCGCTTGAAGTATGAAAGATCCTCCGTTTTATAAAATTCACTATTATATTCACCTTGGGATCTCCCCACATGAAATCCCCACTCGATCCAGCATAATTAAACCCTTCAACATTTTTATCGCCTTTTTCCCAAAACTAGATGGTTTTTGCAGTCAAACTATGACAGACTTCTTTGCTTTGGTGCTATATACTATGAGACAAGTACTAGAGATAACCAAAAGTAAAAGAAGGAAATGGGTGTTAATGGTTTATATCGAAGTAATTTGGCTGCTCAATTTTTTACTAGACTGGATGATTTTACTGCTCACACAATCCATTACAAAACGCATAACCCCATGGTATCGATTAATGCTTGCTAGTGTATTCGGCTCATTAATCGTACCCTTCACTTTCATTTTTCCAGATATCGCTTGGAATAGTTGGGTGATAAAAATAGGGTACTCCTTTTTCATTATTGGTATAGCCTTTCCTTTCCGAAACCTGGCTAGTTACGGTAAAGTGTTATGCAGTTTTTATTTTATGACCTTTGCCATTGGGGGAGGATTGCTTGCGATGCACTTCTTATTATCATCAGAGAACCATACATCGCAACCGTATATAGCATCACAGCATATTCACGGGCTATTTGTGTTAGTAGGTTTTCCATTGGCATGGTGGTTTGCAAAACATCGTATGGATCAGCACAAACTGCAACAATTTAATCAGCAATTTTATTATCAAGTAAAGATTGGGTGGTTAGAGAAGATAGCGAGGACAACAGGTTATTTAGATAGTGGCAATCATTTAGTTGATCCGATTAGCCAATCCCCCGTTATTATTGTCGACGAAACCATTCTGACCCATTTCTTAGATCCAGAAAAAATTTCCATTCTGCGTGCAGGTGCAATGCAAACGGGAGAGATAGAGGACGACCTTGCAGGGTTGTTTCATATCCTCCCTTATCGAGGAGTCAGTGGAGAATATGAAATGATGATTGCCTTTCGACCAGAGTATGTAGAAGTTGACATGCCGGATTTTCCCTTTACAACGAAAAAGGTTTTGATCGGCATTCAATTTGGAAATTTGGTAGCGGATCACAGCTATCATTGCTTACTACACCCTAAATTGTTTCAACAGGCAGGGTGAGACTAATATATAGAAGGAGTGGATCACATGATTCCCGTACAACCAAAATACAAATTGATGATGTTAAAGATACTAAAAAAGCTAGGCTTTAAGGTAAATGAAATATACTATATTGGCGGGAGTGAGGCATTACCACCACCCCTATCCAAAAAAGAAGAATTCGAGTTGATCAATCGGCTGCCAGTAGGTGATAAGGCAGCTAGGGCAATGTTGATTGAACGAAATTTGCGTTTGGTGGTGTATATCGCCAAAAAATTTGAAAATACGGGTATCAACATAGAAGATTTGATTAGTATTGGTACAATTGGTTTGATTAAGGCGATTAATACCTTTAACCCAGAAAAAAAGATCAAGTTGGCGACGTATGCTTCGCGTTGTATTGAAAATGAAATCCTGATGTTTTTGAGGAAAAATAATAAAATTAAAACAGAGGTTTCTTTTGATGAACCATTGAATGTAGATTGGGATGGAAATGAGCTATTGTTATCCGATGTTTTGGGGACAGACGAGGATGTAACATTTAAAGATTTGGAAGAGAATGTTGACAAGAGTTTGTTACGGAAGGCACTGGAACAATTAAACGGTCGTGAAAAACAAATTATGGAGCTTCGTTTCGGCTTGGTAGGCAAGGAAGAGATGACGCAAAAGGATGTGGCCGATTTATTAGGCATCTCCCAATCCTACATTTCTCGTCTTGAAAAAAAGATTATCAAAAGACTGCAAAAAGAATTTAATAAGATGGTGTAATTGTTTTTTGGTAAATGATGGAGTGTGCATAAAAACCCTCCGATTGGTGATACTTTATTTTGAGAAGGATCTCCAATTGGGAGGGTATTTTTATGAAAAAAAGCAAGGTAGAGATTTGTGGAGTAGATACCGCAACTCTTCCCGTTTTGAAGAATGAAGAAATGCGAAAATTATTTCGAGAAATGCAGAGTGGGGATCAATCGGCACGAGAAAAATTGGTGAATGGTAATTTGCGATTGGTACTTAGCGTGATTCAGCGATTTTCTAATCGTGGTGAATATGGTGATGACTTATTTCAGGTGGGATGTATCGGTTTATTAAAGTCGATCGATAATTTTGATTTGGGTCAAAATGTTAAATTTTCGACGTATGCTGTTCCAATGATTATTGGTGAAATAAGACGGTATTTACGTGATAATAACCCAATTCGAGTGTCGCGATCATTACGAGATACCGCATATAAGGCATTACATGCACGAGAGAAATTACTTAGTAAAACAGCCAAAGATCCTTCCCCAGCAGCTATTGCCAAAGAATTAGACGTGCCCGTAACTGATGTGATTTTTGCGTTGGATGCCATCCAAGACCCTGTATCGTTATTCGAGCCGATTTATAATGATGGTGGAGATCCGATCTATGTGATGGATCAAGTCAGTGATGAAAATGTGCAAGACGATGACTGGGTCGATCATCTTTCGATTAAAGAGGGAATGAAGCGCCTGAACGATCGGGAAAAAATGATCGTTAGCCGCCGATTTTTTCAGGGGAAAACACAAATGGAGGTAGCCGAAGAAATTGGTATCTCTCAGGCACAGGTGTCACGCTTAGAGAAGGCGGCTATTAAAGAAATGAACCGGGAAATGTTTGAATAAAGGAACGTAAAAGTGGTGTTCTGCACACAAGTATAAAAGCTGTGACATTTCTAGATGATTTGAATTTCTCTTGTATTTATTTGGAAGTGAAGAGTGTGTACTGCAAGCGAACGCTCTGATCAATATACTGCTATGCTCTGGTGCAAGCGAAGTATATATTCTGAGCGCTTTTGAACTCAGGAATGTTGTCAAAATCATTAATTGAATAAGGTTTTGGCATTTTCCTTTACCCCTAGAGTCCCTGATCGTCGTGTAATACGGTGATAAATTTACGCAATGTACATATATTTAGTACAAGGGGGTGCTTGGATTGATTACACTTTCGGCTTTGCAGGTAAAGGACATTGTTTTTATTGAGGATGGAACCAAACTTGGGAATGTGACGGATATCGAAATCAATGTGGAAATTGGTAAGATTACAAATCTGGTGATCGCGACCAAAACGAAAACATTAGGTATGTTTGGCGAATCTCGTGAGGTTATCGTGCCATGGGATCATATTATTCGAATTGGTCAAGATGTTATTTTAGTAAAAAAGAATGGGTACACCTTATTAGCGCAGGGGCAAGATTCTGAGAATACATCTCCTTCGTAGGTATAAGCGTGGTTGTTGATAAATCCGTACAATACAGTATTGTACGGATTTTAAGCTTGCTTCCAGTTATCAAACTCAGAGAAATAGTCATACTCACTGCATAAGAAGATCAGGACCGGTCCTTTATTACGAATTAAAAGCAGACACTGACTACTAATAAAGGGGGCTGTAAAACAGTTGCTCATCTTGAAGTTTTTACTTGATTGAAACGTCAAATGAAGGATTGACAACTACAACAGAAACCATTATCATGCGACACTAGTGAAAAAATATGATAAAATGATGAAAAATAGGAGGCGAGGCAGTTGGAGCCCTTTATCCTGAGTTCGGATCAATCGTTCTTAACCATACAGCCTTGGCAAAATGATCCACAAATCATTGCTGGATTTACAACACGTTACCACGGTGTGAGCCAGGAACCATATTATAGTCAGAACATGGGGTACCATGTAGGTGATGAGTCCTCTGATGTGTTAACCAATCGGACCCTTTTGGCCAATAAGATTGGGGTGAACTTAGAGGATTGGGTGGCAGCAGAGCAAGTGCATGATAATCAAATTAAAGAAGCCGTAACAAATGATCGTGGTAAGGGTGTCTTTACTTTGGAGGATGCCATTCAGGGAACGGACGGATTATTCACAAAGCAGCCTCGATTGTTGTGTACGGCACTGTTTGCAGATTGTGTTCCTGTCTTTTTTGCCGACCGGCAGAAAGGAATGGTTGCGCTAGCCCATGCTGGATGGAAAGGTACAGCAGCTAATATAGTGGGGGAGATGACAACACGCTTTCAAGCGGAATCCTCAGAGCTAAATGATATCGAGGTGGTGATCGGACCGAGTATTGGTCCAACCTGTTACCAAGTCGATGATCGAGTGATTCAGCATGTCGCTTCGGAATATACACAAATATATGAAGGTGATAATGGACAGTACCAGATTGATTTAAAAGAATGGAATCGATTATTGGCAATAGATGCCGGAATTCCTCCTAGCCAGATCTGGAAAACATCTTACTGTACGGCGCAAAATCCGTTATTTTTTTCACATCGCGAAGAAGGACATCCAACAGGAAGAATGATGGGCTATATAGGCTTAAGGTAAGAGATAGAAAGGAGCAACAAAGTGAAAGTAGCCGACAATTTAACAGCTATTCAGTCAGAAATAAGTAAGGTATGTCAAAAAATAGATCGAGAACCTACAGACATAACCATTATAGCTGTGACGAAATATGTTACAATAGAAAGAGCAAAAGAAGCATTACAAGCAGGGATCCATGATTTAGGCGAAAATCGGCTGGAAGGTTTTGCGGAAAAACATGCCCAAATAGGTGAACAGGCTTGTTGGCACTTTATTGGAACCCTGCAATCGAGAAAGGTGAAGGAAGTCATTCATCATGTGGATTTTCTTCATTCCTTAGATCGACTGTCATTAGCCAAAGAAATTGATAAGCGGGCAGATGAAATGGTGGAGTGTTTTATCCAAGTAAATGCCAGCGGAGAATCGACCAAGCATGGTTTAGCCGTTGAGGACGTGATACCATTTGTCGAACAATTAGCTAACTATCAGAAGATTCGCGTAGCAGGTTTGATGACAATGGCACCTCATACGGATGATCAAGCACAGATACGTAAGGTGTTTAGCGCTTTAAGACAGTTACGTGATGAGATACGGACTTTAGACTATGGGCATGCACCTTGTCATTATTTGTCGATGGGGATGAGCAATGATTATCAAATTGCCATCGAAGAAGGAGCAACCCACATTCGACTTGGTTCAGATTTAGTCGGACCGTACACAGAATAGAGGTGATGTAAATGAGTATAAAGGGCAAATTTCGCAACTTTTTTAGTGTGGACGAGGACGAATATGAAATTGTAGAAGAAGAATGGGAAGATGAAGACCGTCCACAACGCCGCAGCTCCAGGAAAGATGATAAAGAAAATATCGTCAGCCTGTCATCCGTACAGAAAAACGCCAAAATGGTTCTATGTGAGCCAAGGTCGTATAATGAAGTACAAGAAATTGCCGATCATATTGTTAATCGTCGCTCGGTTGTTATCAACCTGCAGCGAGTAGATACAAGTCAAGCAAGACAGATTATTGATTTCTTAAGTGGAACCGTTTATGCGGTATCCGGACAAATAAAAAAATTAGGGTCACAAACCTTCTTGTGTACACCAGAGAACATGGAGATTTCAGGGAATATCACAGAAATAATGGAAGATGTCGATCCGGAACAAAGGTGGTAAGAAGATATTGGATTTTTTGTATCAAATTTTGCATTTTGCAATGAATGCCTATATGATTGGCATTGTCATTTATATCCTTATGTCATGGTTTCCGGGGGCGAGGGAATCCTCTTTTGGACAAATGCTCGCCACGATTGTAGAACCATATTTAGAGCCATTTCGTAAGCTTATCCCGCCTATCGGTGGTATGATTGATATTTCACCAATCGTTGCCTTGATTGTACTGCGGTTTGCGATGACGGGACTTGACTACCTTTTCATTCAGCTATTTAGGTGGTTTTAATGGATTTATACCAACATTTTAGACAAGAGGAGTATCCGTTTATTGATCAGGTGCTGTCGTGGCAGGAGGAAGTAACAAACCGTTATCAGGCGCGATTAATTGATTTTCTCCATCCTCGCGAACAGCATATATTTCAAACCATCATCGGAAAAGATGATGAACTGCAGCTGGCCTTTTATGGTGGTTGGGAGCAGGCGGAACGACAACGAGCTTTATTGGCACCATTTTATGAAGAAATTGGTCCAGAAAGGTTCGAAGTAGAGTTACTACAGGCAAGCTTTCCACAGAAATTTGTTACCATCGAACACCGAGATGTGTTGGGAGCTTTTCTATCAGCAGGAATAAAACGGAAAAAGATAGGGGATATTGTGATCCATGGTGGTCTTGTGCAGATACTGGTCAGCTCTGATATCAGTGCCTACTTAACTGCCAATATCACTTCGATTAAGCAAGCGGGCGTCCGTTTTGAACAGATAGAACTAACGGACAGGCTTCCTTCCCAAGATACATGGAAAAGTAGTGTCGGGACTTGTGCTTCCCTTCGATTGGATGTGGTGATGAAGGAAATTTACAAAATCTCTAGACAACAAGCGTTGGATGCCATCAAAAAAGGTCTTGTTAAGGTGAATTTTCAAACCATCGATCAGCCCTCTTTTATATTGGAAGAAGAGGATTTAATTTCGATCAGAGGAAAAGGAAGATCAAGAGTGAAGGAGATACAAGGGCGTACAAAAAAAGACAAAATCCGGCTTTCGTTTGAAAAATTACAATAAATTTGTCTTTTTTTAGAGGAATTGTGAAGAAAGTATGATAGTATAAACTATAAATAAATTTATTTGATGTCAATTTAGGAGGTGGATGGTGTGACTTTAACACCACTCGATATTCATAATAAGGAATTTGCAAGAGGTTTTAAAGGTTATAATGAAGATGATGTCAATCAATTCTTAGATCATGTCATCAAAGACTATGAAACTATTATTCGTGAAAAGAAGGAGTTAAAGGAACAAGTAGATCAGTTAAACGAGAGACTTAGTCATTTCTCCAATATCGAAACGACGTTAAATAAATCGATCCTTGTGGCACAGGAAACTGCAGAGGAAGTAACAGAAAATGCCAAAAAAGAAGCGAAATTAATTATTAAAGAAGCAGAAAAGAATGCAGATAGGATTATCAACGAATCTTTACATAAGTCAAGAAGTGTGACGTTAGAAGTCCAAGAATTGAAAAAGCAAGCCAAGGTCTTTCGCACACGCTTGAAAATGTTGGTGAGCGCTCAATTAGATTTGCTGGAAAACAATGATTGGGAAGGTCTTTTTGATCTGGATGAAGACGAAGATGAAGAAGAGGTAGATGCACAAGCAGAAGAAACAAGTAATGCTTGACTTTCAGCTGAACATTACCTATAATTTTATTACAATTTATTGATAAGGAAACATACTAAGATTGGGAGAGTATATGTGATGATGTTTGTAAAAGCGAGTTAGGGATGGTGAGAGCCTAATACAACGGTTTGCATAGAAAATCACCCATGAGTATTTATGCTGAATAGAGTAGGTATAAACGAGTTATTCACGTTACGAATCCTGGAGTGGACAGTATAGGTAGTGAACTGTCTATAAGGGTGGTACCGCGAGAACCTCTCGTCCCTTTTATGGGATGAGGGGTTTTTCTAATGGATAAAACTTGCGATCATTGTTATCACATCGTTAATCATTCGTAACATCCCCGCTTTAAAATTCAAGAAGAACAAAAAAGCTAAGGGATGGACAACGAAAGCGAAATACTTTTTTATCTAGTGAAACTTGTGTTTTTCTATTACAGCAAAAAATAAAGGAGGAAACAAAGTGGATTACAAACAAACGTTGAAAATGCCACGAACTGATTTTCCAATGCGTGGTAATTTGCCAAATAAGGAACCAAAACTGCAAGAGAAATGGGAAGAAGAAAACATCTATGAACAGGTGCAGCAGCACACCGCTGGACGACCATTATTTATCTTGCATGATGGCCCTCCTTATGCTAATGGCGATATTCACATGGGACACGCCTTGAATAAGATCTTAAAGGATTTTATTGTCAAGTATAAGTCAATGTCCGGTTTTCATGCCCCGTATGTTCCAGGCTGGGATACCCACGGGTTGCCTATTGAACAAGCATTGGCGAAGAAAAAGGTAAACCGCAAAAAGATGACAACAGCAGAATTTAGGCAAAAATGTGAAGAATATGCCTTGAAACAAATCGATAATCAGCGTAACCAATTCAAACAATTAGGTGTAAGAGGTGATTGGGATCACCCTTATATTACATTGGATAAATCGTTTGAATCGGCCCAAATTAAGCTGTTTGGCGAGATGGCGAAGAAAGGTTATATTTATAAAGGGAGAAAACCTGTCTACTGGTCACCTTCTTCTGAATCGGCATTGGCAGAAGCAGAGATTGAATACCAAGACAAACGGTCTCCATCGATTTATGTGGCCTTTGATGTGAAGGACGGTAAAGATTTACTGGCTGGTGATGAGAAATTTGTTATTTGGACAACGACGCCATGGACACTTCCTGCTAACCTTGCAATCGCGGTTCATCCAGATTTGGAATATGCTGTAGTCGAAGAAGTTGAATCAAAATATATTGTCGCATTGGACATGTTAGCTGATGTGAAGGAAAATTTGGGATGGCAAGAGGCCAAAGTAATCCAAACTTTTAAAGGGGTGGAGGCAGAACATTTGGTTGCCAGACACCCATTCTATGACCGTGATTCGGTGGTTGTACTGGGTGAACATGTCACAACGGAAAGTGGTACTGGTCTTGTCCATACAGCTCCTGGACATGGGGAAGATGACTTTGTAATTGGTCAAAAGTATGGATTAGATGTGCTATGTCCAGTTGATGAAAAAGGTTATTTCACGGCAGAGGCACCAGGATTGGAAGGACAGTTTTATGATGCAGCAAACAAGGCCGTTACGGAAATGCTGGAAGCTCATCATGCCTTATTAAAACTGGATTTTATTACACACTCTTATCCTCACGATTGGCGCACGAAAAAACCGACCATCTTCCGTGCGACAAGTCAATGGTTTGCCTCAATCAAAGATTTCCGCGAGGAGATTCTGGCAGAAATCAAACGGATTAACTGGCTTCCAAAATGGGGGGAGACACGTCTGTTTAATATGGTACGGGACCGCCAGGATTGGTGTATTTCTAGGCAGCGTACGTGGGGAGTGCCTATTCCTGTTTTTTATGGTGAAGATCACACACCGATTATTACAGATGAAACAATCGAACATGTCGCTAATCTATTTGCAGAGCATGGATCTAATGTGTGGTTTGAACGAGAGGCAAAAGATCTGTTGCCAGAGGGGTTTACGTCTGTACACAGTCCTGACGGCACCTTCACCAAAGAGATGGATATCATGGATGTGTGGTTTGACTCCGGAAGTTCCCATGCTGGTGTTTTAGAAGAGAGAGAAGAATTACGTCGTCCTGCTGATGTTTACTTAGAAGGTTCGGATCAGTATCGTGGCTGGTTTAACTCCTCTATCTCAACGGCAGTGGCGGTTACTGGCAAAGCACCTTACGAAACGGTGATTAGTCATGGTTTTGCCCTAGACGGACAAGGACGTAAAATGAGTAAATCGGTTGGGAATACTGTTGTACCATCTAAAATTATGAAACAATACGGTGCAGATATTCTTAGACTTTGGGTTGCTTCTGTTGATTACCAAGCGGACGTTAGGATTTCTGATGAGATTATTAAGCAAACCTCGGAAGGATATCGTAAAATCCGTAATACTTTCCGCTTTATCTTAGGCAATTTAGCCGATTTTGAATTAGCGGTTAAGGTGAGCGATGAAAACTTAGAAGAAGTAGACCGTTATATGCTATACCGATTGCAACAAGTAATCGAACAAGCCAAGAATGCCTATGATAACTATGATTTCTCTACAGTCTATCAAACGATCCATCATTTCTGTACGATTGATTTAAGCTCTTTCTATTTAGATTTTGCCAAGGATATTCTGTATATTGAGGCAGAAAATAATCATAGAAGACGCAGTATCCAAACAGTCTACCATGAGATTATCACTTCGTTAGTGAAACTGTTGACGCCAATTTTGACACATACGATGGAAGAGGTATGGAGTTACATTCCTGAGATGGAAGAGAAAAGCCCGCAGCTTTGTGATATGCCAACTGCCAGAGAGCTTGATGGACAAGAAGCCCTTGCAGGAAAATGGGCACAATTCATGGATGTTCGTGATGATATTTTAAAAGCATTAGAAGAAGCACGTTCGGAGAAAGTTATTGGCAAATCTTTGGAGGCAGCAGTAACCATTGTGCCTAATGATCAAAACACCAAAGACCTGTTAGAGTCGATTGATTATTTACATCAACTGTTGATTGTGTCCGGTGTAACCATTGTGGATCAGCTGACCGAAGCGAAACGATATGACCATGTAGCAGTGAGTATTGCCAAGCATACTGGCGAAACTTGTGAACGCTGCTGGGTTGTTTCTGATACGGTAGGAACAGACCCTGATCATCCTACGTTATGTGCTCGCTGTGCTAAGGTAGTTAAAGAAAACTATGCAGATATCGTTGAGGAATAAGAAAAGTGATACGTAGGATGCTGGTGAGCATACGATCACCAAACAAAGAAGAACCATTCTTGGTTCTTCTTTGTTTTATAAGTAAAGAACGTATATCCCCCTTGATATACTAGGACTTGGAATGATTTTGACCTTGAATGAACGAGAGTACCGATAATTGTCGATAAGTTAAATAAAGTTACGTTTTGTTATTTTTTACGCTTTACGGAGTGCTTGCTTAGCACAGAAACAAGATCATATTCACATAACTCCCCATTCCAACTTTTTTCTCCAGAATCACACCATAATCTTGATGTCAAAGTTCTGAATTCTTATTCGTTTCATAGAATGAAATGAGGGGAGGATCAGATTCAGTGACAAAAAGCAAACTGAAAGAAAAAATCATGCGTTCCATTACCCAAACATTTGATCTGCCTTCTGAGGTGACCTTAAAACTTCCACGCATCACCATGATTGGAACGATTCACGCCTATATTGAAAACCATCAAGGTTTAGTCGTTTTTTCCTCCGATGAATTATTATTAAAAGTTCATCAAGGACATGTCCGTATTACAGGAAAAGATTTTGTATTAAAAATGATGATTGCACAGGATATTTTACTAGAAGGTGAAATTACAGACATTCGTTTTGAGTAATCTTGCAGCTGCTCGGAGGGACGTTGTATGTTTTTTATTAAAAAGAATTGGTTTACAGGTTATATAACGATAGAAGTACGAGGTGTACATCCTGAGCTTTTTTTTCAAATATTGGCAAAGCATGGGGTGATGTCATGGGATATTGAAAAGAAGACCGACACTGTTGCCATCGGAAAAGTGAAATTAACAAGTCTGATGAAAATACGTGAAGTCAAACGACAAACAAGGTATAAACTATTCTTTACTGGACGACATGGTTTACCCTTCACAAGTAAACAGTTAATAAATAAAAAGCCGCTCATTTTGGGCTTTTTATTGGCGCTGATACTAATATTTCTTTTATCCAATATTGTCTGGCGGGTAGAAGTGACCGGTTTAGATCCAGACATGGAGACAGAAGTAACGGAAACGCTGGAGGAATACGGGGTGGAAATCGGTAGTTTTCAGTGGGATTTGGCCCCGCCAGGTGTGATTCAGCGGCAATTGTTAGCCGACATTCCTGAATTATTATGGGTAGGGGTGAAAAAGAATGGTTCCGCTTATCATTTAGAAGGAGTAGAGAAAACGATTGTTGAGAAAGAAGAAGAAACACCGCCTGGACATTTGGTAGCAGCAAAAGAAGGGGTCATTCATGACTTGTTTATTACTAAAGGACAACCTTTAGTACGAACCGATGACGTCGTATCCAAAGGAGATATGTTAGTTTCTGGATACCTTAAACAAGTGGAAGAAGAGGAAGAAGAGGAAGAAAAACGAACGGCAGTAGGAGCAGATGGAAAGGTGATTGCCGAGGTATGGTACAGAAGCGACGTTACCGTGCCCATTGAACAGCATTTTCAAACACTCAAAGGAACAAAAGAAGTTAAACACTATCTTCGGTTGAAGAAATGGTTATTACCTGTTTGGAATTTAGACGAGCCATCGTTTCCTCAATATCAAGTGGAAGCCGACGAACGGGCATTTTACTTTCTGAAATGGAAATTACCAATCAGCTATATTAAACAAACGATTTATGAAACAGAAGAAACCACGCAGCAATTACAGAAAGAACAAGCAAAACAATTGGCTTTGGCACATGCCAGGCGAGAAATAGAACGAAAAACTCCTCCCGAATCAAAAATATTGGATGAAAAAGTTTTGCACGAATCGGCAGAGAATGGTAAAGTAAAAATAACTTTATATTATTCAGTACTCGAAGATATTGCAACGAAACAACCAATTAGCCAAGGAGATTGATTATGACAGAAGACTTAAGAATCATTGATTTACAATTAGAAAACCCTAACGAGGCCTTAGCCTTATTTGGTACAGAAGATCGACATCTCAAACAACTGGAAGAGCAATTGCAAGTATCCATTATATCTCGAGGAGAGCAGATCGGTGTATCTGGTCAACCAGAGGATGTTGGAATAATAGAAGATGTCTTAAATGGCTTATTATCCATTATTAGAAAAGGGATTACTATCTCTGAGCGTGATGTGATATATGCCGTGGACTTAGCCAAACGGGGAAAAATAGATCAATTAGCAACCTTATTTGAAGATGAAATAACCAAGAATGCCCAAGGAAAGCCTATTCGTGTCAAAACACTAGGACAACGTCACTACCTACAATCGATTCGACAAAGTGATCTGGTGTTTGGTATTGGCCCTGCTGGTACAGGTAAGACCTATTTGGCGGTGGTCATGGCGATCCATGCCTTAAAAAATGGTAAGGTGAAAAAAATCATCCTTACCCGCCCGGCAGTAGAAGCGGGAGAAAGCCTCGGTTTTTTACCTGGAGATTTGAAAGAGAAGGTAGATCCCTATCTCAGACCTTTGTATGACGCCTTACATGATGTGCTGGGCACCGAACATACGGCAAGGCTCATCGAACGGGGGACGATCGAGATAGCGCCGCTTGCTTATATGAGAGGGCGGACGTTGGATGATGCCTTTGTCATTCTTGATGAAGCACAAAATACAACTAATGCACAAATGAAAATGTTTTTAACGCGCTTAGGCTTTGGTTCTAAGATGGTAATTACCGGAGATGCGACACAAATCGATTTACCAAAAGGTGTACGATCTGGTTTGATTGATGCAAAAGAAAAGTTAGCAAACGTAAATGGCATTGGTATCGTTTATTTAAGTCAGTCTGATGTAGTACGTCATCCGATCGTTCAGAAGATAATCGATGCTTATGAAGATTAATTTAAATCGTGATGAAACAGGTGGAAAAGAGGGGAGAGCATGCGTTTCTTTCATGCATTAAAACGTGGCAGTAAGTCTTTGTTTCGGCAGCAATCTTGGCAAATTTATTCCTGTATTTTATTAATAATGACCGTTCTGTTTGTTGCCTTATATAACAATGTGCATCTCCAAACCTATGCCATTGAAAAGTTTTCCTCAGCCCAGGAAACGATCCGCTCCCCGATCACGATTGAAAATACGAAAGAGACGGAGAGGCGCCTTCGAGAAGCCATTCAATCCGTAGAAGATCATTATGAAGTGAGCCAGGAAGTCGCTGAGGAACAAATTACATATATTAATGAATTATTTGAAGCGATTCATAAAATAGAGAGTGGTGACATCGAGACAGAAGACGAAGAACTAGAATTGGATGATATATCAGATAAGATAAACTATTTAGAGGCTCTAGTTAACGCAGATTTATTTCAACAAATTGGTCGAGAGGATCTTGTCACCTTATTTGAGGCGCCAGAGAACTCGAGAATGCTGGCTAAGGAATTATTAACAACGGCTCTCTATGATGTCTATTATGACGGTGTTAAGCGAGATGATGTCGAACAAGCAATGGAGACTGTACAACAAAAATTAAACTATTCGACATTGCCAGACGACTTGGTTGCTGCCTTACAGCCGTTGTCTGCATTCGGTGTTCAGCCGAACTCCTTTTTTTCCTTAGATGAAACCAATCAAGCTCAACAACAAGCCAGAAGTGCAGTAGAGCCGGTGGTTATTCGGGCGGGAGAAGTAATTGCGGAAGAAGGACAGCTTATTACCAATGAAATATATGAAGAACTCGAATTAACCGGACTTTTAAATGAACAGAAGAGTTTTTATCCGATTATTGGTTTATTGTTATTTGTGATTTTGAATGGTATCTTCCTTTTGTTACTAATTCGAAATAGTGTACACCAACAACAGGTGACAGGTCGGCAGTTGGCCGCGTTATTGGTGTTGACGACCTTTTTGATGATTATGATGAAAGTCATCAGTTTCTATGCTACCACCGTGAATCCGCTGTATTGGCTTACACCGATCGCTTCGGTGTCTATGTTAATCAAGATTTTAATCAATGAAAAATACGCCTTAACCATGGCGATGCTTTACTCCGTGATAGGCAGTATTATTTTTAATGGTAATATCCCAGGGAATCTTAATATTGAAGCAGGCACTTATTTATTATTTTCACAGCTGGCAAGTATATACTGCTTGAAATTGATGAAGGATCGTACAGCAATCATTAGAAGTGGATTTGCTATTGCTCTAATTAATGTTATGGTGATTTGCTTCTTTATATTCCTATCATTTGAGAAATATAATTGGATGGATTATTTACTGTTTGGTGGCTATGGTATTTGTTCAGCAATCATTGCTACGGTATTAACCATTGGAATGCTGCCATTCTTTGAGACAGGATTGGGATTGCTATCTGATACGAAGCTGTTAAGCCTGTCCAGCCCTAACCATCCTTTATTACGAAAATTATTAATGGAGGCTCCAGGGACTTATCATCATAGTATTATGGTAGCGAATCTGAGTGAGGCCTCTTGTGAAGCGATAGGCGCTAACGGGTTATTGGCAAGAGTGGCCTCGTATTACCACGATCTGGGTAAAACACTTCGCCCTCATTATTTTATTGAAAATCAAATGGGTGCCAAGAACCCGCATGATTATTTGGACCCCTATCAAAGTGCAGAAATTATTCTGGCACATCCTAAAGATGGTGCAGATTTATTAAAAGAGGAGAAGATACCAAAGGAAATCATTGATGTTGCGTATCAACACCATGGCACGACTCTGTTGAAGTATTTTTATTACAAGGCAAAAGAACAAAATGATCAAGTAGAGGAAGCAGATTTTCGTTATGATGGTCCGCGCCCTCAATCGAAAGAGGCAGCCGTTATTTCTATATGTGATTCCGTAGAGGCGGCTGTGCGGTCACTGGATCATCCTGATCAAGAATCAATTGAGAAGATTGTTTCATCGATCTTTAAAGATCGCTTATTGGATGATCAATTAAGCGAAAGTACATTGACTTTTAAAGACTTAGAAAAAATCAGACTGGTAATTGATGAAACCTTAAAGGGAATGTATCATTCTCGTATACAATATCCCACAGATAAGGAGGACACAGAGGATGGAGATTGATTTTTATGATGAGACAGCAAGTATTTCAACAGAACTGCAAGAAATTCTCACTCAATTACTATTGTACGCAGCAGAATTTGAGGGCATTTCAGACACCGCAGAATTGTCAGTTTCCTTTGTAGATAATGAAGAAATTCACCGCTTGAATAAACAATTTCGAGCAATGGATCGCCCCACAGACGTATTATCGTTTGCGCTGGAAGAAACGGGTGCAGAGGAACTGATAATCAAAGGCGCAGATATGCCGGTAGTACTTGGTGATATCATCATTTCTGTAGATAAGACAGCAGAGCAAGCCGAACAATATCAACACTCTTTCAAAAGAGAACTGGGCTTCTTAGCGGTTCATGGATTATTACACTTGATTGGTTATGATCATATGGATAAAGCAGAAGAAGAAAAAATGTTTACCAGACAAGAGGAGATTTTAAATGGCTTCGGATTATCGCGGGAGGAATAAACTTCACTTTGGTTTGCGTTACGCCTTGCATGGATTGAAGGTAGCAATCATAACTGAGCGAAATATTAAGATTCATTTGATTGCTGCCTTGCTGGTGGTATTGGCAGGTGTGGTACTGCATGTCTCGGTCATGGAATGGATGGTGTTGTGTCTAACGATGAGTGCCGTTGTTAGTATGGAATTGATGAATACTGCTTTGGAAAGAGCGTTGGATCATTTAGAGCCTGAAAAAAAAGAACTGATAGGGGTCGCTAAGGATATGGCAGCTGCTGCTGTATTAATTACGGCCGTGTCGTCAGTCGTGATCGCCTGCTTGATCTTTATCCCAAAAATCGTAGCGTTTGTCAGCTGATTAACCGAATCAACCTTTTTGATCAGCACTCCACGCCCCTATCCAGCAAACACACTTGGTCCAACCGACGAAGTGTTTTTTTATAAGCAAGGAGAGTATAAAATCCTTGGTATGATAGGACTTGGAATGATTTTTTCCTTGAATATCTTATCGATAGCAGCCGTTTTTATAAAATAAAAAAGGATAAGGACACTCTTCCAGCTGTTCTGAAAGCATATCCTTTTTGCTAGGCAGGCGTGAAAATCTTGAAGGAAATCCCACTACTTTTGTCGAAGCTATGCACGAAGGTGAAAAATATAGTATGATAAGAATAAGCAACTCAACATGAATGTAAGCGGAGGAAATAAATATGGATAACGACTTTAAATCAGGATTTGTAGCAATTATCGGCAGACCAAATGTAGGAAAATCTACGTTCATGAATCGGGTAATTGGTCAAAAAATTGCCATTATGAGTGATAAGGCACAAACAACAAGGAACAAAATTCAAGGCGTATATACTGATAAAGATAAACAAATCATTTTTATCGATACACCAGGTATTCATAAACCGAAGCACAGACTAGGTGATTTTATGGTAAAGATTGCCGAAGATGCTTTAGGCGAAGTAGATGCAGTCATGTTTATGATCAATGCAGAAGAAGGCTATGGGCGTGGAGATCAATTTATTATGGATCGGCTGCAGTCTGTCAACAAACCGGTCTATTTGGTCATTAATAAGATTGATTTGGTCCATCCTGATCAATTATTGCCATTAATTGATCAGTATCGTTCAGCATATTCATTTAAAGAAATTATCCCTATTTCTGCATTAGAAGGAAACAATGTAGAGCATTTAATGCAGGTTTTTGCCGAACAGTTGCCAACAGGGCCACAATATTATCCCGAAGATACAGTAACCGATCATCCAGAACGATTTATTATAGGAGAACTGATTCGGGAAAAGGTACTCCAGTTAACCCGTGAGGAGATTCCACATTCCATTGCTGTTGTCATTGAACAAATTGATCATCGCGGGGAAGATGAGAAGATATTAGTACAAGCCGTCGTAGTAGTGGAACGAAAATCACAAAAAGGTATTATTATCGGCAAGCAAGGCAAAATGCTCAAAGAAATTGGGAAGAGAGCGAGACAAGATATTGAACGCCTATTAGGTTCTAAAGTGTATCTGGAATTATGGGTGAAGGTACAAGAGAACTGGAGGAATAATCCTCAACAGTTGCAAGAGTTTGGTTTCAACAAAGATGATTATTAAGCCCCTCCATCTAATGGGTGCAAAGTCCAGTCTAAGGTATTTTTCCCTTTAACTGCAAAAAAGAAAATGCAACGTTTTACATGGTAAAAATTATGACTCATTTAATTGTTTGTTTCGGAAAAACTAATCATAAACGTAAGAGAGGCAATCATCACTGTCTTTCCTCCTTACGTGCAATAACAGATTACCAATGAAAGGTGAGGTTTATTGTGATGGATGTACCGTGGAAAGTTTTTAGTCAAACAGGTAATATTGAGGCATACTTATGGATGAAAGAAGTAGAAGCAGATGATATAGATGAAGAAGAGGGCGAAGAGCCTATTATAGAAGATCGACATCTCTAGAGAAAGAAGGGAAGGGGAAGCTTGTGCTGGAAAAAGTAGAAGGCTTCATTCTCAAAACGCAGGATTATGGGGAAACACATAAGATTGTTACCATACTATCCCCGACCTTAGGCAAGCTGGGTGCCATTGCAAGGGGAGCAAAAAAAACAAAAAGTCGAATGGCTGCAATAACGCAGCCATTTATTCATGGATCTTTTTTAATTCAGTCTGGCAGTAATCTGGCTACGATTCAGCAAGGAGAAGTGTTGTCTTCTTTTCGGAAGATTCGTGAGGATATTTTTAAGACGGCTTATATGAGTTATATTGCAGAACTAACTGATAAATTAATTGATCAAAGGAAGTATAGCGCTTATATGTATAGTCAACTGTTGCATACTGTAGAGCGCTTGAATGAAGGGCAGGACCCAGAAGTACTGGCGATGATGTATGAATGGAAAATGTATAAAGAATCTGGGATTGCTCCTGTGGTCACACAGTGTGTATCTTGTGGTACCACCGATGACTTAAAGGCATTTTCCGTCAGCAATGGGGGACTACTTTGTAAACGATGTGTCCATATTGACCCTCATGCCATCCCTGTTCCTGAACAAGTCGTGAAATTGATGAAACTGTTTCTTTGGATAGAAATTGAACGAGTAGGGGATATCTCGGTCAAACCAGAAAATAAGCGGATCCTTCAATTTGTGATGGATCAATACTATGAAACATACGGAGGGTATACGATCAAATCAAAACGTTTTTTAAAGCAGATGAAGGGTTGGCAGGATAAATTATAATTGACATTTTTGATCTTTTTGCGTATGATGTAAAAATAAATCAAATACAGTGTTTGCAAAGAAAGAGAGTAGTACTGAGGTTTATGGTGCCATCAAGCGAGTTCAGGCGGGTGAGAGCTGAGCAGGTTACCTCTTAGGAAGGCACTCTGGAGCGATGAAACAAGAAAAAGAGGTTGCGTTTATTGCAACAAGTAGGGTGGAACCGCGGAAAATCCGTCCCTATGCCTTATCGTTAATAATAAGGCATAGGGACGGATTTTCTTATTGTCGAATAACCGAAGTGGAGGATGAGATAAACATGAATATTCAAGAAATGATTTTAACCTTACAACAACACTGGTCTGATCAAAATTGTATTCTTATGCAGGCTTATGATGTGGAAAAAGGAGCGGGAACGATGTCGCCTATGACTTTATTGCGCAGTCTCGGGCCTGAGCCTTGGAATGTAGCTTATGTAGAACCATCAAGACGACCAGCAGATGGTCGTTATGGTCAAAATCCCAACCGATTATATCAGCATCATCAATTTCAGGTAATTATGAAGCCATCACCGGATAATATCCAAGAGCTCTATTTGAATTCTTTAGAGAAGTTGGGTATTGATGCGGCTTATCATGATATTCGTTTTGTAGAGGATAATTGGGAGAATCCCACGCTTGGAGCCGCGGGATTAGGATGGGAAGTTTGGCTCGATGGAATGGAAATCACTCAATTCACTTATTTTCAACAAATCGGAGGTTTAGAGGCAAAACCGGTAGCAGTTGAAATTACTTATGGTATTGAACGCCTTGCTTCCTATATTCAAGATAAAGAGAACGTTTTTGATTTAGAATGGACCAGTGGTGTAACCGTTGGAGATATTTTTTATCAACCGGAGTATGAACACTCTAAATATACGTTTGAAGAATCCAATACAGACATGCTTTTTGACCTGTTTTCTACTTATGAGGAAGAGGCGCGGAATGCGATGAGTAAAAGTCTAGTTTTTCCAGCGTATGATTATGTTTTGAAATGCTCTCACGCTTTTAATTTATTAGATGCTAAGGGGGTTATTTCTGTCACGGAGCGAACTGGGTACATTGGGCGTGTGCGTCACCTGGCAAGAGAAATAGCCAAATTATATGTCGAAGAGAGAGAGCGACTAGGATTTCCAATGTTGAAAGGAGAAGAAGCTTCCCATGAAAACAACTAATGTATTATTTGAGGTTGGACTTGAAGAAATGCCTGCTCGTTTTATGAATGATACGGAGCGCCAGCTTAAAGATAGAACGATGGAATGGTTGGAACAAGTTCGCCTTACTTATCAAACGATCACTACCTATATTACACCGAGAAGATTTGCCGTATTAATTACGGAACTTGCGGATAAACAGCCAGACCAAGAGGAAGAAGCTAAAGGTCCTGCCTTAAAGATTGCTAAAAACGAGCAAGGAAATTGGACCAAGGCGGCTATTGGTTTCTCTAAAGGGCAAGGGAAATCTGTCGAAGATTTGTACGTGAAAGAAGTGAGCGGAACGGAATATGTTTTTGTACGTAAATTTATTGCTGGAAAAACGCAAGATCAACTGCTAGCTGATTTTAAGGATATTATTCTTCATTTGAATTTCCCCAAAAACATGCGTTGGGGCGACCAAGATTTACGTTATGTCCGCCCGATTAAGTGGTTGGTTGCCTTGAAAGATGATCAGGTCATTCCCTTTGAAATAGCTAAGGTACCAACAGGGAATATTAGTAAAGGACATCGCTTCCTTGGGGGAACAGTGGAAATCAATGATCCTTTAACCTACGAACAGTTATTATCGGATCAATATGTGATAGCACAAGCGCAAGATAGGAAAGAGCGTATTGTTGCCGGCATTGAAACATTAGCAAATGACAAAGGATGGGTTATTCCAGTAGATAAAGATCTGCTGACAGAAGTAACCCATTTAGTAGAGTACCCTACCGTATTTTACGGAAAGTTCAGTGAAGAATTTCTGCAGCTGCCGAAAGAGGTACTGATCACTACTATGAAAGAGCATCAGCGTTATTTTCCAGTAGAGAATGCCAAAGGAGAACTGTTACCTTATTTCATTGGTGTCAGAAATGGCACAGCTGAACATGTGGATACTGTGGCCCGTGGTAATGAAAAGGTGTTAAGAGCACGCTTGCAAGATGCGCAATTCTTTTTTGAGGAAGATCAGAAGCAATCAATCGAGAATAATCTCGCACAATTGAAACGAATGGTATTCCAAGAAAAAATGGGAACCATAGCAGATAAGGTTATACGTGTCGAAAAAATTAGTGCATGGATCGCAAATATGTTACAATTAAATGATAAACAAAAGTCTCAAGTAACAAGAACGGCACAAATCAGTAAGTTTGATTTAGTCACCAACATGGTGAATGAATTTACAGAATTACAAGGAATCATGGGCAGGAAATATGCAGAAATGTTTGGTGAGGATCGTGTGGTTGCTCAGGCGATAGAAGAACATTATATGCCAAGAAACACCCATGATGACCTGCCAGAATCAACAGTAGGTGCAATTGTCAGTATGGCAGATAAATTAGATACGGTTGTTGGTTGTTTTGCAGTTGGCTTAATCCCTAGTGGTTCACAAGATCCATATGGTCTAAGAAGACAAGCACTAGGCATTTTGCAAATTGTTCAAGCAAAACAATGGGAGCTTAATATTACGGAGGTCTGTGAACAGGTATTGGCATTATTTACGGAAGAGAACATACTAGAGGGTAGTAAGGAGCAAATTACAGCGCAAATCGAATCATTTTTTAAGCAGCGCAGCGTATATATTATGAAAGAGGCTGGACTCGATCCAGATGTCATTGACGCGGTATTAGCCAGCCAGTTAGCCGACTTCTCTTTCCTTATCAAGAAGGGAGAGGTATTACAAGAGAAGAAAACAGACCAAGACTTCAAAGATAGCCAAGAGGCCTTTGTTCGAGTGCTAAACCTTGCTGTAAAGGCAGAAGAGCAAACCAAAATAGATACAGCTTTATTTCAGAATCAAGAAGAAGCTAACTTATATCAAACCTACCTGGATAGGAAGGAACCATTTACAGAGGCATTGGCACAAAAAGACGCGAGTCGTGCGTTATCGGTGTTGGCACCCCTAGTGACACCAATACATGCATTTTTCGATCATTCCATGGTTATGGATAAGGATATGGCTATTCGTCATAATCGTCTTTCCTTGTTAAATCAGATCGCCAAACAATTATTATGTTTTGCGGACTTGACAAAGGTGCAATGGAAACAACAAGGTTAACAGATGATAAGGAAGGCTGAGGAGGGTGTTAACAGATGGAGAAAAAGATTATCTATGTCGTGTCTGATTCGGTCGGTGAGACGGCTGAGTTTGTTACCAAGGCAGCTCTCAGTCAATTTATGAATGAAAATGATTATGATATCTATCGAATTCCTTACGTAGAAAATGTAGAGGTTTTGCGTGGTGCCGTGTACCACGCAAAACAATTGGATGCCATCGTGGCCTTTACTATTGTGAATACAGAACTGCGAGAATTCTTCATTCAGGAAGCGGAAGAAAAAGGGGTGGACTGTGTCGATATTATGGGTCCGATGCTTCAGGTGATGGAACAAAAGTATAAGCAAAAACCTCGCCAAGAACCCGGCTTAATCCATAAACTAGATGCAGATTACTTTCGAAAAATTGAAGCCATCGAATTTGCCGTTCGTTATGATGACGGAAAAGATCCAAGGGGAGTTGCCAAAGCGGATATAGTACTGATCGGTGTTTCCCGTACATCAAAGACACCACTTTCTCAGTATTTAGCCCACAAGCAATTAAAGGTAGCAAACGTACCCATCGTACCAGAAGTAGAACCGCCTGAAGCACTATTTACCATACCTTCCCATAAATGCATTGGTCTTCGTATTAGCCCAGAGAAGCTAAATGGTATTCGCAAAGAAAGATTAAAAAGTCTTGGGTTAGGAGATCAATCTAGCTATGCCGCTTTTGAACGAATTGAGGAAGAATTGACTTGTTTTAACGACTTGGTGAACAAATTAGGTTGTCCCGTCATCGATGTTTCTCATAAAGCGGTAGAGGAAACGGCCAATATCATTTTAAATATGATTAACCAGCCATACTGGGAGCTGCAAAATAGACAGATTGATTAACTCTCAGGTAATGAGGGGGAGATTCCCCCCAACAAAAGCATTGCGTCATTTTTATTAAAATCGTAAAAATAAGTAATAATAGTTGATTTTATTGGTGAATATATTATAATAATACTTTGGGCAAATGTTTATATCTAGCTAAAAAGGTGTAGTATATATGGCAAATAAACATTTTTTTGGCTTGTTTTTATAAAAAAGAAGGATTTTGCGGATTTATGTAGAATATTTTTTACAACGAGGAAGAAGGTTCGCGGTTCATTTGCGCACATCGTGTTTATATCACTGATAATCGAGGTATTATGTAAGCAAGGACTGTTGAAGAGGACAGAGTTGCTTTTCCTATTTTGAATAACGAGAAAATTGTCGAATCAAGGTTGTAAAAGCTATGTAGAAATGGTGATAAGCAATGGCCAATCAAGTGTCAGATCAAGTAATTGAATCACTGCGCCAAGCTAATGATGTCGTGGATATTGTTGGAGAATATGTCCAATTGAAAAAACAAGGACGAAATTATTTTGGCTTATGCCCTTTCCATTCTGAGAACACACCATCTTTTTCCGTTAATCAGGAGAAGCAGATCTATCATTGTTTTGGTTGTGGCAAAGGTGGAAATGTGATTAGCTTCATCATGGAGATGGAAGGTTACAACTTTCAGCAGGCCATACGTTATTTAGCGGATAAATCTGGTCAAACGATTCCAGAATTCCAACAACCAGAACAAGGGGAAAGTCGGTCAGAGGAGCAGAAGGTGTTAGAAGCCCATGAGTGGTTAGTTAAACTATATCACCATTTGCTGCGACATACGAAAGAAGGAAAAGAGGCGTTAAGCTATTTATATGAAAGAGGCTTTTCCGATGAAACAATCGATACTTTTCAAATCGGATTTTCTCCTCCATCACGAGATTTTGTCGTGTCTTTCCTTGAAAAAAAGGGATTTCATAAACAGGTGATGGCAAACGGGGGAGTACTCGCTATGACGGAGGATGGTCATTATTATGATCGTTTCCAGAATAGAATCATCTTTCCCATTCGTAATCACTTAGGGAAAACCATTGCTTTTAATGGCAGATCGCTGCGAGACCAAGGTCCTAAGTACCTAAATAGTCCTGAAACTACCCTCTATACCAAAAGCAGGCTACTGTACAACTTCGATCTTGCCCGCGGTGAGATTAGGAGAAAAGGAGAGGCCGTGTTGTTTGAAGGGGCGGCAGATGTTATTTCTGCTTATCAAGCCGGAGTCAAAAATGGTGTTGCTTCCTTGGGAACCTCTTTGACAGAAACACATGTCAACATGCTGAGGCGCTACGTGGAAACGATTGTTATCTGTTATGATGGTGATGGTGCAGGACAAGAGGCCACGTATAAGGCCATACAGTTATTGAAACAGGCTGGATGTGTGATTAAAGTGGGAATAATGCCCACTGGTTATGATCCTGATCAATATATTCAAGAGTATGGAGCAGAGCAATTCAGAACCCAAATCATCGAAACAGCTGATACAGAAATGGTTTTCCTGTTAAAGTATTTACGAAAGAACTTTAATTTAAAGCTTGAAGGCGACCGTTTGAAATATGTAGAAGCAGCTGTTGCAGAAATAGCAAGCTTAACAAGTTCTATTGAACAAGATCATTATCTTCGTGAGTTAGCGGCAGAATTTCATTTATCCGAGGAAACGCTAAGGCAGGAATTATCGGCAAGATCACAACAAGTACAAAAAAAGGTTGATAACAAGCGCATCTTTGGTAATACTAATGTTGGAAAACAACAACAAACAGTTTCTAAACCCTTGCATGCACTGCAACCAGCTTATCATAATGCGGAACGACGCCTGCTTGCTGCTATGCTTCAGAACGCATTTATAGCTGATAAGATACAAGAAACCATCGGGTCCAGCTTCAACGTAGAGCAGCATCAGGTAATTGCAACCCATCTTTATGGCTTTTATGAAGAAGGGAATGAGCCAGATCCAGCCCAATTCTTAACTTATTTGGATGATCAAACATTGCAACAATTGGTCGTCGAGTTATCGATGTTGGATTTTTCATGGGAGATGTCGGATAAGGAATTAACCGACTATATTCATATCATTCAGGCAGAACAAACAGAACATGTCATGCTAAACCAGCTTCAAGACAGGATGAAACAAATAGAGAAAACAGATCCTAAGGAAGCTGCTAAGATAGCGATGGAAATGATACAAATTAAACAGCAATCAAGGAAATGGAGTAGTTTTTAAAAGGAGGGCAACTCATGGCAGAGAATAAGTCATCACATTCTAAAGAAGTAGAATTGACCGTTGATCAAGCGAAAGAACAGCTATTAGAGTTGGGGAAGAAACGTGGCGTATTGGCGTATGAGGAAGTAGCAGAAAAATTAGGTAACTTTGAATTAGAATCAGATCAAATGGATGAGTTCTATGAGTTTCTTAATGAGCAAGGTGTAGAAGTGATTGGGGAGACAGATGAAGACCCATCCATGCAGCAATTATCGAAAGAAGAAGAATTCGATCTCAATGACTTGAGTGTACCTCTGGGTATTAAGATTAATGACCCAGTTCGCATGTACCTAAAGGAAATTGGTAAGGTGGATCTTTTATCAGCTACCGAAGAAATCGACCTGGCAAAACGTATTGAACAAGGTGATGAATATTCGAAGAAACGTTTAGCAGAGGCCAATTTACGCTTGGTTGTCAGTATAGCGAAGCGTTATGTAGGTAGAGGAATGCTATTCTTAGACCTTATCCAAGAAGGAAATATGGGACTGATCAAGGCAGTAGAGAAATTCGACTTCAGAAAAGGATTCAAATTTAGTACCTATGCTACTTGGTGGATTCGCCAAGCTATTACAAGAGCCATTGCTGATCAGGCAAGAACCATCCGTATTCCCGTTCATATGGTAGAAACCATTAATAAGCTGATTCGAGTTCAACGTCAATTATTGCAAGACTTAGGACGTGAGCCAACTCCAGAAGAAATTGCGAAAGATATGGAACTTACCCCAGATAAAGTAAGAGAAATCTTGAAAATTGCTCAAGAACCTGTATCTTTGGAAACACCTATCGGGGAGGAAGATGATTCACACTTAGGTGATTTCATCGAAGATCAAGAGGCGACTTCTCCTTCCGATCATGCAGCCTATGAGTTATTAAAAGAGCAATTAGAAGATGTCTTAGATACACTTACCGACAGAGAAGAAAACGTGCTTAGACTCCGTTTCGGTTTGGATGATGGAAGAACAAGAACATTAGAAGAAGTGGGCAAAGTATTTGGCGTTACTCGAGAACGAATTCGTCAAATCGAAGCCAAAGCCCTTCGTAAGTTGCGCCACCCAAGCCGTAGCAAACGATTGAAAGATTTTCTAGAATAAGAATGAAATAGAGAAATGTAGAGAGTTGTTTTCTTTCCATCTTTTTTCTTTTGATTAAGGTAAAAGAGGACAACTCTATCTTTATAGAAGCTGTTCAAAAAACAAAATACACGTTAAACTTTTGTATTGCCATAGCTTTTTGATTTCTTTTATCGCAGTATACCTGATGTGCGTTTCCCAGATCTGGAGTAGATTGCTCGGAAGCATGAGATCCAACAATCAGGCTGCACGATGGGTTCACTAACATTCAGAGCGGATGGAAAGCGCCTCTCTGAATGAAAGTTTACTTTATCAGACTAGGGATATATAAACTTTTAAATGAAAATCACTTGATTGTTTCCTAGCATAAACCGATATAAAGAGAAATGAAGGAATCTTGGAGTGGTGGTATGAAAGCAGAGAGAAAACAAGTTATCATTAGTGAGATTCATTACTGGAAATCTCATCAAATCCTCCCAGCGCATTATTGTGATTTTTTGTTAGCGCTGTACTCAGAAGGAGAGGGAGCAGACGAACAAATGCCGCGCCCGAGTCCTTATTATTTATTTTTTTATGTATTGCACACGTTATTATTGTTAGTCCCCATCCTTTTGTTTACACTTAGTGAGCATATGATGTTACAAATAGCTGGTAACTGTGTGGTATTAATCATAGCGTTGTTAGCGATCAAACTTTTTCACCGACATCCCTACCTGCGCGAATCTTATGCGGTTATGATTTTCTTTGTGTATTTTTTGCTTTTTACGGCTTTGGTATTGTTTCAATACTTGCCAAACTGGATGATCTTGTATAGTTGGATCTTTTTAAATAGTGCTTCATGGGTCGTATGTGGTTGGTGGAGAAAGCAGTTCTTTTTACAGGTTGCTGGTGTTTTTGTTTTTATCGTCCTGCTTATTAGGCTGGGGTTCCATTATTTTTAATGTCTTCTAAAGAGGATTGCTTCGGATGCAACTAAATGTTGCGAACGAAGGGACGCAATATGGCCGCTCTATTTATCAGCATATTTTAAACAGTTTATGAATTTTAATAGATAACACTTCCCAATCTTCACATTTTAAAGTAAAATAAAAGTGGCTTTCTTTGTACATAAAAAAACGTAGGCGTTTAGTGTTATTGAAGGAGGAAAATCAAATGAAAAAAAATCCTATTATACCATTCGCACTTATTGCCGTGCTTGGCATCTTAGCTATGATTATCATTTCTGCAGTAGGATTAGATCAACAAGATAAGATTGCTAATGGTGGTGAAGAGGGCGGCGAAACAGAAGAAGCCCAAGATCCTGAAGCATTAATCCAAAGCTGTGTAGGTTGTCATGGTGGTGATTTGGAAGGCGGTACAGGACCAGCCTTGCAGGATGTAAGTAGCAGACTAGATCAAGATCAAATCAGAGAAACCATCATTAATGGTACAGACGGCGGTATGCCGGGCGGATTGGTGTCGGATGAAGAAGCGGAAGTATTAGCCGAATGGCTGACTGAAGAACATTAAAGCATGCAAAAAGCCTTCTGTTTTAAACAGAAGGCTTTTTCTTATAACGCTAGCATGGCATAATAAGATGTAACGATTCTGATCTAAACGATTAGAAATACCGATAAGACGAATTATGTAAAGTAGCGGTCCATGTCTTCCATGTAGTAAAGTTGATTGTTTGTCAGTGCTAAATAGCGCTCTGGAAATAGATTACGCTTTTACCCGCGAAGCATAAGTCAACAAGCGATTCGAGCAAAGAACACTCTCATTGTGTTACCTATACCGCGAGACAAGGCTTTAGCCTCCTCGTCAGCCAAAACCGCTTCCTGCGGGGGCTTCACACTATGAAGTGCAGGCGTGGTGATTCTTAGCTTGTGAACACTTTATAGAGTCTCCACCTATTTCCTTCCTGGGTAGTAGCACTACAATCGAATGACTGCTAGGATGTGGGATTCTAGGCACCATTATCATGCTAGATAAACTTGTTCAGAGAATGATTCGATCATACATTATGGTTTTTATAAATGAAAGAACCATTTTGTAGCATGATCCATGACATATCCGAAAAATCAGTTGACGATTTTCTCCTTTTGCTACAATACTGTCTAGGTACCTAGAACTCCTCATTCTTGCAGTAACAACCATTGTTGTACTCCAATCTAGCGGAACCTATTCCCGGAGCGCTCGTCTAGCACAATTAAACAATCAAAATCACCACCCAGAAAAGTGGTTTACTTTACATAATTCGTCTTATCGGCAGTTATATAAGTTAATAATAAAGGTATTCAAAGCAACAAAATCCACTAAGATTAAATGGGAAAGGAACACAAGGAATGATTTCAAAACGTTTAAGCCGTGTTGGCGAATTTCTAAACAAACCGATCCACTTTGCAGATATTGGTTCCGATCATGCCTATCTGCCATGCGTGATTTGTTCTGCAGATCCAGATGCTACAGCTATCGCCGGAGAAGTGAATGAGGGTCCTTTTCTGCGTGCCAAACAAACAGTAGTCGAACAGCAACTAACAGATCAAATAGAGGTACGTAAAGGCAATGGCTTAGAGGTAATTAATCCAGGAGAAGTCAATCAGATGACGATTGCAGGAATGGGCGGGAAACTGATTGCTTCTATTCTGGAAGAAGGAAAAGAAAAATTAATAGGGGTCAATCGTTTCATTCTACAACCTAATTTAGATGCTAACATGGTTCGATCATGGCTGCAGCGTCATCAAATTGCGTTAGTAAATGAGGCCATCCTAGAAGAAGAAGGGTATATATATGAAATCCTTGTAGGCGATCAGACCAAATCGTTCGCTACATTGACAGAAAAGGAATTATTATTTGGCCCTTACTTGTTAAAAGATCGACATCCGGCTTTTATTAAGAAATGGAATCGGGAATATGAAAAAAGAAAGAGGCTGTTGCAGCAAATGAAACAAGCTGCTCAATTGCCCTGGGAAAAAATCCAGCAATTAGAACACGAGAATGCCATGATAGAGGAGGTAATATTCGAATGACAAAGGTAAAAGATATTGTGCAATTATTTGAGGAATGGGTTCCTGTTGATTATGCAGAGCACTGGGATAATGTTGGTTTACAACTGGGGCATACAGAACAACCAGTTACAAAAGTGATGATTACGTTAGATGTCGTAGACCGGGTAGTGAAAGAAGCCATCGAGCAAGACGTGGACATGATTATTGCCCATCATCCCTTGTTTTTTCAAGAACTCAAATCGCTCGACCTTGCTACTCCCAAAGGCAAGGTCGTGCAGCATTTGATCAAGCACGATATTGCTGTGTATGCCGCACATACTAATTTAGATGTCGTCGACGGTGGAGTGAACGATTTGCTGGCAGACCAATTGCAAATCATCGATACCAAACCATTAGTAACCACCAATATTGAAAAAATTTACAAATTGGTGATCTATACACCGGCAACACATATAGAACAATTAAAACACGCCTTGGGTGATGCTGGGGCAGGTCATATTGGAAACTACAGCCATTGCAGTTTTCGCTCCAGAGGGACAGGGGCGTTTAAACCACTAGCAGGAACTAATCCGTATTTAGGTAAACAAGATGAAATGGAGGAAGTGGACGAATACAAACTGGAGACGATTATTACTGAGTCCCAGTTTACCTCTGTCTTAGAAGCAGCGGAGCATGCTCATCCTTATGAAGAAATGGCCTACGATGTGATCCCATTGGCTAATCAAGGAAAAGTACGGGGATTAGGCAGGATAGGTTTCCTAGCACACCCGATGCCGCTAAAAGAATATATCGAGATCGTGAAGCAACGTTTTTCCCTGCCAGCACTACGTTATGTCGGTTCTGCTGATCAGCAGATTAAACGAATAGCCGTATTAGGTGGAAGTGGTAAGGGATATATTGAGGCAGCTCGGAAAGCTGGAGCAGATTTGTATGTAACAGGTGATCTCACCTTTCACGACGCTCAAGACGCAGAGGAAGCGGGGATATGCTTGTTGGACCCAGGGCACCATGTCGAAGCAGTAATGAAACAAGGTGTGAAAGACTACTTTGACCGCAATAAAGAGCAGCTGTCGAGTGACGTCGAGGTTATTACATCGAAACAATCTACAGAGCCATTTCATTTTGCATAAATGTTATTGTGATTGTTGTTCTGATGACGACCAAAAAAAGTGTCCATCATGGAAAATGGTGGTCATCTCTATGGAGGTTTGGAGTGCATTTTTAATGCTTCATTTAGATTCATTGAGCAGGCAGAGGAAGTGTGAAGATCCCACAGAAAATGCTCTTTACTGACGAGCAGGTTGAGCCAAATGCCTCGCGGTATAGGAAGTATGATAAGAGCGTTTTTGCTCAAATCGCTTATTGACTTATGCCAAGTGGGTAAAAGTGGAACCTATTTTCGGAACGTTTCCCGAGCGCTAACAAATCATCAACTTTCTTACATGGAATAAGTTGGACTGGTGACTTTACATCATTCGTCTTATCGGCAGTTAGTGTCTAGTTCGGGTAGTAATAAAAAACCGGGCAGAATTTGCCCGGTTTTCTTATGCATGTTATTTTGCTTTTACCTTAGGAAGGATTTTATCTTTTTGCACTTTTGATGTGATGTCCCATGTGTTGCTGTCGTTTGGATCATATTGTTCGACAAACTTAATCACTTCTTTGGCTATGGGGGTGGGTGTAGAAGCGCCAGCAGTTACGGCTACTTTCTGAACGCCATCGAGCCAGTCTAATTGAATCTCAGAGACATCAGCAATACGATAGGCTTGCGTATTCGCTTTTTCAATGGATACTTGCGCCAGGCGGTTCGAGTTATTACTACGAGGATCACCGACTACTAATGTGAGATCGGCTTCTCCTGCCTGTTCAGCAACGGCTTCCTGACGTACTTGTGTTGCCATACAGATTTCTTGTTCCATTTCTGTCTGTGGGTATTTCTCTTGCACCTTGAGCATGACATCATAGACGTCCCATTGGCTCATTGTTGTTTGATTTGTTACCAATATTTTTTTATCAGAGGCAATTATCAGTTGCTCTACTTCTTCTTCATTTTGTATCAAGTGGACATGATCGGGCGCAACGCCCACTGCCCCTTCAGGTTCCGGATGACCTTTCTTACCAATATACACAATTTCGTAATCTTCTTTCACTTTTTCCCGGATGAGATCATGTGTCCGTGTGACGTCTGGACAGGTGGCGTCCAGCACGGTTAAGTTTTTCTCCTCGGCCCTATTTTTCACTTCAGGTGATACACCATGGGCGGTAAAAATCACCGTCCCACTCTCAATATCCTCTAATAAATCGGCTCTATTCCTGCCATCTAATGTATAAACACCCTGCTCTTCAAAGGCGTTGGTAACATGTGAATTGTGGACAATCATACCCAGTATATAAATAGGTCGAGGTAGATTGGGATCTTTTACGGCATTTTGCGCAATAACCATTGCATCGACAACTCCATAGCAATATCCCCTTGGAGCAATCTTAATTACTTCCATTGTCGTTCCCCCTCTGTACTTTCTGCTTAAGATAAAGTAAAATGTCTAATAGTGGACTTTACGTCCAATACTTTCATTATAAAGGTATTTAGCATAATTGACAAAGATAATCAGTCAAAAGGAGACAGATATGAAAAAACACCAATTTAGACAATATGCATTAGAAGACTGGATGAATGATGTGATAGATGGTCTCGGGTTTTATGAGCCGACTCCGATTCAGACAAAGGTTATTCCTGAGGCGTTAAAGGGAAAAGATATTATCGGGCAGTCAGAGACTGGTTCAGGAAAGACACATGCTTTCTTAATCCCTTTATTGCAACAAATAAATAGTACCGATGATGCAACACAAGTCGTGTTAACTGCACCCACAAGAGAATTAGCGACACAAATTTATGAAGAAGTAAAAAAGATCAGTGAGTTATCAGCTAATCAAGACGCGTGGCGAACCAAGCTGATTATTGGTGGGACCGATAAAAAAAGAATGATTGATAAGATGAAACAGCCTCCACATATTGTAGTAGGTACACCAGGACGGATCTTAGATTTAGTGGAACAAGGTGTGTTATCGATTTATTCGGCGAAATCTTTTGTTATCGACGAAACAGATTTGATGCTGGAACTAGGTTTGATTCAAGAAATCGATAAAATCTTAACCAACGCCCATCCATCGATTCAGCTAATGGTGTTTTCTGCTACGATACCTGAGAAACTTCAACCATTTTTAAAGAAATATTTACAGTCTCCACTGTATATTAAAATAGATGATCGATTGGCACCGGAAAACCTGGAACATCGTTTGATTGACTTAAGACATAGACAAGCTGCCGATCTTATTACACAACTGTCTTCACTGATTCAGCCTTATTTGGCGATTATATTTACAAATGGGAAAGAGCAAGCCGATCAGCTAGCTCAGCAATTACATGAAAGAGGTCTGGGAGTTGGTTTAATTCATGGCGGTTTAAGTCAACGGGAACGAAAAAGGGTGCTGAAGGAGATTCAACAACTGAAGTATCAATATATCGTTGCTACAGATCTCGCAGCACGGGGGATTGATATCAAAGGCGTCAGCCACGTGATTAATGCCGAATTGCCAAAAGAAGAGGGATTTTATTTACATCGGGTAGGCCGAACTGCACGAGCTGGTATGGAAGGAACTGCTATTAGTCTTTACCAGGAACAAGACCTCCCGTTAGTTCAGACATTAGAGAAAAAAGGATTAACCTTTACCTTTTACGATATTGTGCAAGGGGAGTGGCGTGAAGCCAAGCCTTGGAATGTACGTCAAAAACGAGTGAGAATGGAAAATGAAACAGAAAAACAGGCCTGGCAGCAGGTAAGAAAACCGAAAAAGGTGAAGCCAGGTTACAAAAAGAAAATGAAAAAGCAGCAGCAAAAAGTAAAAAAGAAAATACAACGCAATACATTTAACAAAAAGAAATGAGGGAGCAAACCATGTTGAAAATTGGTTCACATGTATCTATGAGTGGAAAGAAAATGTTATTAGGATCGAGTGAAGAGGCGGCTTCCTATGGGGCAAATGCTATGATGATCTATACCGGCGCTCCACAAAATACGAGAAGAAAAGCGATTGAAGAATTAAATATTGACACAGCACAGACTCACATGCAAGAACATGGGATTGCTGATGTTGTCGTTCACGCTCCTTATATTATTAATATTGGCAATACCGTCAAAGAAGAGACGTTTGATTTAGGCGTTCGTTTCTTAAAAAGCGAAATTGACCGAACGGAAGCGATCGGAGCCAAGCAAATCGTGTTACACCCAGGCGCCCACGTTGGCCAAGGGGCGGATGCAGGGATTGTTAAAATCATTGAAGGTTTGAATCAAGTGCTTGATCCCGAGCAAGATGTACAAATTGCGCTGGAAACGATGGCGGGAAAAGGTTCGGAAGTAGGTAGAAGCTTTGACGAGTTAGCCAAGATTATCGATGGTGTAACGCATAATGAGAAATTATCGATTTGTTTAGACACCTGTCACATTCATGACGCTGGTTATGACGTTGTGAACGATTTTGATGGGGTATTGGATGCATTTGATAAGATCATTGGGTTAGACCGCCTGAAAGTAGTGCATGTGAATGACAGTAAAAATATCCAAGGGGCGGGAAAGGATCGTCATGAGAACATTGGTTTTGGTCATATTGGCTTCGACGCATTGAACTACGTAGTTCATCATGAGCAGTTGAAGGACTTGCCAAAGATTCTTGAAACGCCTTATGTAGGAGAAGATAAAAAGAATAAAAAGCCACCTTATAAGTTTGAAATCGATATGTTAAGAAAAGAAGCTTTTGTTCCAGATTTAAAAGAACAAATTGTTCAACAAGGCTAAAATAAGCAAATCACCAAAGGATATATATCGTCTTTGGTGATTTTTTTATGATAAGTAGGTGCTCTTGATCCATTTACACGAATGGATCAAATAAAGTATTAACAGGAAATCATGTGAGCAAAGACTTGTTTGATAATGTAACGGGCGGGGATTCCTAGTTTTTCTTATCTAAGAAAAATTATAGGACGTAGAACGATTTTGGCCTTGAACGAACTGGCAAGTAGTCTCTATTTTTTGCTGCCGAGGGTTGATTGTGAGAAAATGAAGTCGTGAACTATATTGGCTTTAATAAAACAAGTGCTCTACGTTATACTCCTTGATCAATTGTTTGAACAAGCTTTGACATGCTTGAGCGGTTTTACTATCCGTCAATTCCGCTAATTTTTTTAACATCTTGGTACGATCAGCAGGCTTGGTTGGATCGTAGTTGCTTTGCTTGAGGTGTGAAGCAATCGCATTTGCTTGCTGATGACTTAATGCAATCTGGTATTCATCGGCCTTCTGTTTAATTTCTTCTGCCGATAAATGCTTTAGCTTATAGGCAATCATTTTTTTCGTTAACATGTTCATGATATGAGCTCCTTTTTTTCATTATAGCCTATTCTATGCAAGGATGTTTAGCAATTATGCAAAAAGGTTATATGAAGTAAGTAGGTCTGCTATTGGCTAATCCGCTAAGAATGAGGAGGTGTAGCCTGAATGAGCAGAAGACAAATCCTTTTTTTAACTGGGTGTGCCCTGATTTTATTATGTTCTGGTGGGTGGAATTATTATCAAATACAAGGGTATCATCAAGAAATCGAAACACTACAAATGGAGAAGCAAATACTCCAGCAACAATCAAATGCAAGAGAGCATATCTATAATCAGTCTCTCGATAAAGCGGAATTGCATCTGGATTACGAAACGTGGCCACATTACTTCGATGCAGCAGAGGCGATGGTAAAAGATAGCGAAGGTAATTTTGAACGTCCATGGGCAATTTTTTTAGTGAAAGAAGCGGAGTCTTATGATATTGATCCATTTCTGGTTTATGAACTGTTAAAAGTGGAGACAGGTAATACATTTAAGCAAGACTTAGTTGGACCAGAAACAGAATATGGGCACGCTTATGGTATGGCACAATTTATGAAAAATACGGCACCTTGGCTTGCCGAAAAAGCCAATATACCCTACGAACAGGACTTATTATTCAATCCTTATTATTCCATGAAGTTGTCGCTGGTTTATCTTGATTTTCTGTATAATCAATACGGAAACTGGAATGAGGCATTAACGGCTTATCATCGGGGAATGACTGGCCTACAGGAATATAAAGAAGAGAATGGAAATGCCAAAAGTGAGTATGCCGTTAAGATTCAGCGACAAGCAGAAAAATATCAAGATTTTGTTGCATACCTTCCATAACCGTGCAGTATAATTTTCCACGAAAGAAACAGCTAAATCATGGCATACTACAAATGTACCTTAAATATGGAGGAGGTGTAGTATGTCAGAATATAAAAATGACGATCGTGTAGAAGATGCACCAAGGGTTAATAATGGTCAGCAATCAGAGGACCTCACCACACAACAATTTACAGAAACAAATGAATTATATGCACAAAACGAACTCAATCGACGAGATGAAGAAACAGCGGCTGAATTAAGTGCTGACACGGATTTCAATGATCAAATAGAAGAAGCAGAACAAGAGACGCAGATGCAGGCGGAAGTGAATATGACTTATGGATGGATCGGCCTTGTTTTGGCAGTTGTTTCTTTTTTTGTATGGCCACTAGTCATGGGCGTTGCAGGTATAGTATTTGGGATTATTTCGAAGACAAAAGGCGCAGATACGTTAGGGAATGCTGCTATCACCGTATCGGTAATTTCCTTACTTGTATCCCTCTTTTTTGTTCCTTTTTAGACATTAAAAAACCGGGCAGCTGCCCGGTTTATACTTCTTGGGTTTCTTCCTCTTCTTTTTGTTTTTGATAAAATTCTTCTGCAATTTTATCTACTTCAACCTTCAATTCTTCTACCATCGTTTCTTCAGGAACCTTGCGGATGATTTCTCCGTGACGGAATAATAATCCCTCACCACGTGCCCCGGCAATACCAATATCTGCCTCACGTGCTTCACCAGGTCCGTTGACGGCGCAACCTAACACAGCAACTTTTATCGGTGCCTTGATCGTCGATATATATTCTTCTACTTCATTAGCGATCTTGATTAAATCGATCTCAATTCTGCCACAGGTTGGACAGGAGATTAAAGTAGCAGCATTGGAAGCTAAGCCAAATGTTTTCAATAATTCTTTGGCTACTTTCACCTCTTCCACTGGATCTGCACTTAACGATATCCGCATCGTACTGCCGATACCTTTACTTAGGATAGCACCCATACCGGCTGCACTTTTGATACTTCCAGCAAACTGGGTTCCTGATTCAGTAATACCTAAATGCAGTGGGTAAGGAATGACTTCGGCTGCTTTTTCGTAAGCCTCAATCGCCAATGTAACATCGGAGGCCTTTAAGGAAACTACCATATCATGAAAATCGAGATCTTCCAAGATCTTAATGTGATGAAGTGCACTTTCAACCATTCCGTCTGCCGTTGGATAGCCATATTTTTCTAAAATATGACGTTCCAGAGAACCAGCGTTTACACCAATTCGTATCGGAATTCCCTTTTCTTTCGCTGCATTGACAACAGCTTCTACTTTATCACGCTTACCAATATTACCAGGATTGATTCGAATCTTATCGGCGCCGCCTTCAATCGCTTTTAGGGCAAGCTTATAGTTAAAATGTATATCTACGACTAACGGAATATTAATGCGTTTTTTGATCTCTGGAATGGCTGCGGCTGCTTTTTCATTCGGGCAAGCCACGCGGACAATTTGACAGCCCGCCTCTTCCAAGCGACCGATTTCTTTAACGGTAGCCTCGACATCTTCTGTCTTTGTCGTTGTCATCGATTGGATAACAACTTGATCTTTTCCCCCAATCATAACATTGCCAACCTTGACTGGTCGCGTATCTTTACGGTGTATTATCGTCATATCAATCATCGCTCCTTTTATTCAAATGACCTCTATCATGAAAATAAGTACTATTCATCTACTTAATTACCATCCTTCATTATAAAGGTTATCAGTACAAATGAGAAGTAACAAACCTTCATAATTAAAAAAATTAACATAAAAACCGAGTAAACATCGCTTGTAGGTGGTGAAGTTTTTTATGATTGGTTAGTAAAGCATACTTTCGGAAGTATGCTACAGCAAAATTTGATTCTTCACCTAATTGTCATAAAAGAAAATAATGAAGATTAATAAGAGGTGGTTCACGTTTAAAAATAAAATGAAACAAAACACAACCTTTATTCGTATGTTATGATAAGAATAAATGTCAGTAGGGGTGGTGCATATGTTTGCGATTACGGCTGATTGGATGAGCCTTGTCGTAGTTGGGTTTGCGACGTTGTTTTTAATTGGAGAGTTACTTGTTAATGCAAAAGGAATATTTGCTGTTTTGGGATTTGGCTTTATTACGGTTTATTTTTCCTCTTTTTTGGATATCAGTATGTTTTTTATGATGATTGTCATTTATTTGTTTGGTTTAATGTTGATCATTATTGATGGAAAAGTGCTAAATGATGGAACCTTAGCAGTGATAGGTCTTGTCTGTATGATGGTGTCCGTTGGTTTTGCTGCGCCGAATTGGACGGCAGGGCTTTATGCGATCATCGGGATATTTGTTGGAGTTCCTGCTTCTTTTGGGTTCTTAAAGGTATTTAAGAAACGTCAGATGTGGACGAAGATCACATTATTTGATCAGCTGAGTGATGACGCTGGGTACTCCAGTATCAATCAATCTTATAAAGAATTGGTTGGGAAAACAGGAGAAACCCTGACAGATATGCGTCCAAGCGGTACGGTGAGAATTGATGATAAGGAGTACAGTGCCGTTACACAAGGAAAATGGCTCACCAAAGAAACAGAAGTTAAAGTAGTGCAAGTCGATGGAACGAGAATATTGGTCAAAGAAACAAAGTAAATTTTTTTGACTATATAAGTTGAATTAAATAATTTCTCATTAATGTATGATCAGAAAATCATATGAGCAAAGACTTGCTTGTCAACGGTTTTTTTACATTTATAAGTTCAACTTATATAGCGAGAAATAGAAAGGACGGTATGAACCCGTAATCTGGGTGCGTATCGTCCTTTAATCGTTAATGGCGATATCTACACTTTTTTATCACTTTTTGAAGAAAATCAAAAAAAAGATTACCTTTATAGCATATTGTTGATATAATAGGGTTGTTTGTTAAGGTTTTGTAAATTTTCAATAAAAGTCTTTACAAATACTCAACAAATCATTAATAATGAGGTGGTGTGCAAGTTTTATTTGGAGGATGGAAACAGGATAACTTTTATCAGATACCGTGGAGGATGTCTAAATTTGTTGAATACATAAAAATGTGCTTTAGTTAAAGTTGGATGATAAAAGTATGCCATAATATTTGCATAGCCGGAAAACCTAATCTGAGAATGCTTTGCGAGAAGGGATGAACGTTGTTGGAAGTGAATCTACAAACAATGCTATTTGAATTTATTGGTGGATTGGGAATCTTTTTATTAGGTATTAAATACATGGGAGAGGGCTTGCAGAAGATTGCAGGGGATCGCTTGCAATATTTCTTGGATAAAACGACTAGTAACCCTTTTATGGGGGTACTGGCAGGGATTGTAGTAACGATATTGTTACAGACAAGTTCAGGGACGACTGTACTGACAGTTGGTTTGGTAAATGCCGGCTTTATGACCTTGAGACAGGCCATTGGTGTCATAATGGGGGCAAATATCGGAACGACGATGACCGCATTTATTATAGGGATCGATATTCAAGAATATGGTCTGCCCATCCTTGCTGTTGGGGCATTGATGCTGTTTTTCTTAAAAAATGAGAAATTTTCCAATATTGGTTTAACCATTTTTGGTTTTGGTGCGTTGTTTTTTGGGCTTAATTTAATGGGTACGGGTTTAAGGCCATTAAGTACTTTGGAATTTTTCCATGAACTTACATTAAGTATGTCTAACACACCGATACTCGGTGTCCTAGTAGGGGCTTTGTTCACGATGTTAGTACAAAGTTCCAGTGCTACCATTGGTATACTGCAAGGTTTGATGACAGAAGGTGCTATGGAGTTGAAAGCAGCCTTGCCGGTATTGTTTGGTGACAACCTAGGCACGACGATTACAGCGGTAATTGCATCTGTTGGTACGTCTATCGCAGCACGAAGAGCCGCTTTAACACATGTTGTCTTTAACCTCATAGGTGCGATTATTATTGTGATATTCCTAAACGTATACACTATATTTATTGCTAATTTACAGGATTGGTTAAATTTAAATGAGGCAATGACGATTGCCTTTGCACACGGTATATTTAATATTTCAAACACGGTTATCCAGTTTCCATTTATCGGAGCACTTGCCTATTTTGTAACAAAGTTAATTCCAGGTGAAGATGTAGTGGTGAAATATAAACCACAGCATTTGGACCCTATTTTCATTAAGCAATCCCCGTCTGTCGCACTAGATCAAGCAAAGGCAGAGGTTATTCATATGGGGAGATATGCCTTGAAAGGTTTAGGTGAGACAAGCCAGTTTCTAAATACTAACGAACAGAAAAAAGCAGAAATGGCCTTGCAAATTGAAGGTGCTTTGAATAACCTAGATCATGAAATTACGGATTATTTAGTCGAATTATCTCGTACCAATTTTACGGAAGCGGAGAGATATAGCCATTCAGCGCTAATCAATGCGGTTCGTGATATTGAACGTATGGGTGATCATTACGAAAATATTATCGAGTTAGTCAATTACAAAATTTCCAATAAGGTAGATATTACGGAACAAGGGATGATTGATCTCGACAATATGTTTGAGTTAACGATCAGCACGGTGGATGAGGCTATTAATGCGTTAGAGAACATGGATAGAGAAGCTGCACTTAGCGTTATTCAAAAAGAGAATGCCATTGATAAGATGGAACGTAACCTGCGCAAAAAACATATTATTCGATTGAATGAAGGAATTTGTACAGGTACAGCCGGGATCGTATTTGCTGATATTATTAGTAATTTAGAGCGTATTGGTGATCATGCGGTAAACATTGCTGATGAAGTGTTAGAAGAAAGGTAACCCACATGCAGAGAGCAAGAGATCTTGCTCTCTGCAACCTATTTGTGGTTAGATGGCTGTGTTGAGCGTTTTAAGGGAATTTGACGAAAATATTACAAAAACTATTGACTATGATAAAAGGCTGTGGTAAATTGTTATATGTCGCTTCAGTGATTATCGAAAACATTCCACAGTAGCTCAGTGGTAGAGCAATCGGCTGTTAACCGATCGGTCGTAGGTTCGAATCCTACCTGTGGAGCCAATATGGCGGTGTAGCTCAGCTGGCTAGAGCGTACGGTTCATACCCGTGAGGTCGGGGGTTCGATCCCCTCCGCCGCTACCATTTTAGAATGGCGATCGTGGTGAAGTGGTTAACACATCGGATTGTGGTTCCGACATGCGTGGGTTCGATCCCCATCGATCGCCCCATTTTTATTAGAAACAGAAAGGACCCTTAGCTCAGTTGGTTAGAGCTATCGGCTCATAACCGATCGGTCGCAGGTTCGAGTCCTGCAGGGTCCACCATACTTACACGGAGGAGTACCCAAGTCCGGCTGAAGGGAGCGGTCTTGAAAACCGCCAGGGGCTTCACGGCTCGCGGGGGTTCGAATCCCTCCTCCTCCGCCATATCATACATATTATTACGTTAGGCTCGGTAGCTCAGTCGGTAGAGCAACGGACTGAAAATCCGTGTGTCGGCGGTTCGATTCCGTCCCGAGCCACCTTTAACAAGCTATTAGAAAAGCTTGTTTTTTATTGTCTAATAATCGCAAGCGCTATCTTTTTTGATAGATAATAAACCGTAATAGTTGCATTTTATTTCTGATATTTGATACTATTTGTCATAGAGAAGTTAATACACTTTCTTTAAAATTAAGCTCATAGGAGGAATGTAACATGGCAAACTTTACTTTACCTGAATTACCTTATGGATATGATGCTTTAGAGCCTCATATTGACAAGGAAACAATGAACATTCATCACACTAAACACCACAACACGTATGTAACGAAATTAAATGCAGCACTAGAGGGTCAAGATGATTTAGCCAGTAAATCAATTGAAGACATTCTTGCAGATCTTAATGCTGTTCCAGAAAACATTCGTACAGCGGTACGTAATAACGGTGGTGGCCATGCCAATCACAGCTTATTCTGGACTTTACTTTCACCAAATGGTGGTGGCGAACCGTCGGGTGAGGTAGCAGAAGCTATTAACTCAACGTTTGGCAGCTTTGACAAATTCAAAGAAGAATTTGCAGCTGCAGCGACAGGACGTTTTGGATCAGGCTGGGCTTGGTTAGTGGTTAACAATGGTAAGCTTGAGATTGTTAGTACACCAAATCAGGATACTCCAATTTCTGATGGTAAAGCTCCAATCTTAGGATTAGATGTATGGGAGCATGCATACTATCTTAAATATCAAAACAAACGTCCAGACTACATTGCTGCATTTTGGAATGTAGTAAACTGGGATAAAGTAGAAGAGTTGTATCAAGCAGCTAAATAATAGAATACCACTCAAGAGGTTATGACGATTGATGTCATAGCCTCTTTTTATAAGTAAAGAAAGTTAAAATCATTGATATTATAGGGTTTGTAACGATTTGACCGTGAACGAACTGGAAACCGAAGTACCGATAAGATGGATTATGTTAAGTAATTTGCTTTCTTTAGTGGTGAGTTTGCCCGTTTTTTTATGCTAGGCGAGCGCTCTGGGAATATGCTGCGCTAGGTAGAGGTACAACAATGGTTATCACTGCAAGGATGAAAAATTCTTGATACAGAGAGAGTATGGTAACAAAAGGAGAAAATCGTCAACTGATTTTTCGGCTGCGTGATGGATCGTGATACAACCTAAACTCCCGGTATTACATAACGAGAATTTTGCACAAATACTGTTGTGACAAGGTTTTAGTACTACAATCTTTTAAAATATCATCGTTATGCTTACTAACGCATAACAAGGGTGCTTTCCTATGTTTATGCGTGTTGCAAGACCATCGTTATGTGTTTTCGGGAGAGCAGGATACAAATATAAAAGTCATAATGTATGATCGAATCGTTCTCAGAAAAAGGTTATGTGGTTTGGTTATTGGCAGAAATATAGTGTCTGGAACACTTCATCCTAGCAGTCATTCGATTGTAGTGCTACTACCCAGCGGAGGAAATAGGTGGAGACTCCTGCGAGAATAGCGCAGTGTGAAGACCCCGCAGGAAGCGATTTTTGCTGACGAGGAGGCTAAAGCCTTGTCTCGCGGAAAGCGGAACCTATTTCCGGAGCGTTTCCTAGCACTGACAAACAATCAACTTTACTACATGGAATAGATGGACTCGTTACTTAACATAATCCATCTTATCGGCAGTTCAGTGACTACTTTGAATGGTCGATAAAGGACCGGGCGGGGTTTGTCCGATTTTCTTAATTCGTAAAGGACCTATCTGTTAAAGGATGAAGGAGCGCTCTAATTTTGCCAGTATCCTTATCTCCGCCAAATAAATATTCCAAAGCTTCATGCATATCTCATGGCTTCTAGTCCAAAATAAAGATTAGATTGCAGTGGGGTGTTAAACATGGAGACATTTAATAAAATAAAAAAACGAGCGATGCCGAACCGTAAAGATCTATATCTTTTGTTAACGATTGGTGGGCTGTATGCCTTAGCCACTTTTTTGTCGAATACATTTGTAAATATATATATATGGAAACAGTCTGGCGACTACATTAGTATTGCTTTATATAATCTGTTTATTTATCTCTTGCAGCCGATAGCATTTACAGTAGCGGGGAAATGTGCCAAACGTGTGGATCGTACATTGGTAATTAGAATCGGCGTATTATTCCTATCGATTTTTTATGTGATCGTTTTGCTGGCAGGAGAACAAGTTTCGGAATATCCCTATTTGTTAGGGGCGATCTTAGGTATTGGAGCAGGCTTTTATTGGTTATCCTTTAATGTATTGACTTTCGAGGTAACCGAGCCCGAATCAAGGGATTTTTTTAATGGAACCTTTGGTACCTTACAATCCTTAGGGGGGATGATCGGCCCTTTTTTCGCTGGTTATATCATTACAAGGCTTGATAACTTCCAAGGTTACAGCTTTATTTTTTTATTGTCTTTTATCCTTTTTGCCTTAGCAATGGCTTGTTCCTTCTTTTTAACCAAACGGAAGGCAAGAGGGGAATTTCGTTTTAGACAAGTACTTCAGGAAAGAAAAAGGAATAGAAACTGGCATTTGGTTTTGATGGCACATATTTTTCAAGGACTACGTGAAGGTTTATTTCTTTTCGTAGTAGCTATTTGGATTTATGTGGCTACCGACAGTGAGCTTGCTTTGGGCTCGTTTAATCTGGTATTATCCCTCTGTTCCTTTATCGGATACTATGTGTTAACGAAAAGAATCACCGTTGCCAAACGGAAGCGAATGATCATGTGGGGAGGTTTACTGCTGTATGTTAGTGTCATTTTGTTAGTACTTCAAGTAAATTATGCCATGTTGTTATGGTATGGGGCGATCGTCGGTTTTGCTTATCCACTGTTTAATATTCCTTTCTTTTCCTTGACCTATGATGTGATAGGTAAGGCTAGAAGAGCAGGTGATTTACGGATAGAATATATTATTGTTCGAGAGGTGTTTATGAATATAGGCAGAGTATCTGCCATTTTGTTGTTTATCGTTTCGATTCTATTCATTAAGCCGACTTATGCCATTTCTGGTTTATTATTGATTCTTGGAGCTGGTAATCTGGTTGCTTTTTTCTTTATAAAAGGAACTCACTTGGCTACTTCTAAAATGCAATAACTGGTGAAAGATGTTATAATTAGAAGGATAGCAATGCTAAGGGGGAGCAACATGGATTTCAATCAGGCATTTAAAAAGAAATATAAAAAGCAAAAGAAAAAGAAGTCACAGTTACCTTTTCGTTTAAATATATTATTTATTGCCGTGTTTCTAATTTTTTCATTATTGATTGTTCAATTAGGCGTTGTGCAAATTTTGAATGGGGAGGAGGCACAGCGCCAAATTGATCAGACAGAAAATACACCGACGGAAAAATCAGTGCCACGAGGTAAGTTCTATGACAGTAATTATGATCTCGTAGTGGATAATAAGGCCGTTAAATCGATTACATATACACCGCCAAAAAATGGGGATACGGCTGATGACAAATTGAAGTTAGCGGAAGATTTGGCGAGTTATATTACGATATATAAGGAAGAAGAAGAATTAGAGGATGCGGTTACCGATCGTGATAAACGAGAATATTATTATTTGGAAAATACAGAAGATATACAGGACCGTTTAACCGAGGAAGAGCTAGATTTAGATCCTAGTGAAAGGTATCAAAAAGAGCTTGATGCCATAACTGAAGAGGAGATCGAAAACTTTGATTGGAATCACGACTTGCTGAATGTGATTGCGATCAGAAAAGAATTAGATGAGGCACAAGAACTTTCTTCGCACGTAGTAGTGAATGAAGGACTAACCGATGAAGAATATGCCTTAGTATCTGAACATTTGCCGCAGCTTAATGGCATTGATGCGGTGATTGACTGGGATCGTGAGCCAGCTTTTGGAGAGACTTTTAACTCCTTTCTAGGCGGCATCACCTCATCTGATGAGGGAATACCGCAAGATAGAAGTCAATTTTACTTGGCAAACGGCTATAAACGAAATGACCGGGTCGGGACAAGTGGATTAGAAGAACAATATGAAAATGTCCTGCGAGGGCGTAAAGAGAAGGTGCAATATACCACATCTACTAGAGGTGAGGTGTTGAGCTCTGATGTAGTGGTAGAAGGACAACGAGGTAAGGACCTTACCCTAACTGTTGATATGGAATTTCAGCAAGCCGTCGATGAAATTGTTCAAGAAGAACTGGAAACAGCGATTAATAATCCAGCCAATAATAACGGTTACCTTGAAGACGCCTTAGCGGTGGTGATGAATCCGCAAACGGGTGATATTCTGGCCATGTCGGGGTCGCACTATAATCGAGAGGATAAGGAATATGAGAATCAGGCTTATCGAACGATCTATGATGCCCATGAAGTAGGTTCATCGATAAAAGGTGCCACATTGCTTGCTGGTTATCAGGAAGGAATCGTGGATATTGGTTCAGTACTGGTGGACGAATCACTATATATTCAATCGACACCGACATTCTCATCGATTGGTGCAGCAATGGGGCCTATTAATGATTTGACTGCCCTCGAGAAATCGTCCAACGTATATATGGGAAAAATTGCGATACAAATGGCAGGTGCGACATATCAACGTAATGAGATATTGCATAATTTTGACTATGCCGCCTTTGATAAATTGAGAAGCTATTATAGTCAGTTTGGTCTAGGCTCAAGCACCGGTATTGACTTACCATACGAGGCCACTGGGTTAGCCGGAAGTGATGTGGATCAAGGGAATTTACTTTATATGGCAATTGGACAATACGATACCTATACTACTCTGCAATTAGCTCAATATGTATCAACGATCGCTAATGATGGTTATCGGATGAAGCCGCGTCTCGTTAACGAAATTAGAGAACCAAGTGGCGAAGAAGGGGTGCCAGGCAAGGTGATCGAATCTTTTGAGCCGGAAGTAATGAATAAGATTGATATGGATCAAAAGTATATTGACAGGGTGCAGGAAGGTTTTAGAAGGGTATACACTAGTGGAACAGCTCGAAGTTATTGGAGTGGCATTCCTTATGAAGTAGCCGGGAAAACCGGTACAGCAGAAAGACCGCAATATAATGAAGACGGAGATAAGATTGCGGATACGGACAATCTCACGCTAGTGGGCTATACTCCATTAGAGGAACCAGAACTTGCTTTTGCTGTTATTGTGCCAGAGAATGGAACAGAAGGTGAAACGCATAAAGCTCATCATGAGATTGGCAAGCGGATCGTTGAAACGTATTATGATATGCAAGAAGAACAATCTGAAGAAGATGAAGAATAAGTTTAGTTAACATAAAACTGGTGAACAAGTGATTGAGAATCGCTTGTTCACCAGTTTTTTTATTTAATAAGATAAGAAAGCTTGTAAAACAATAATCATTGAAATGATTTTGAACTTGAACGAATTGTGGTACCGATAAGATAGATGATGTAAAGTAAAAGGCTATTCCAAGTGATCATGTTGAACGTTTTTTATGTGCTAGGAAACGCTCCGGAAATAGGTTCCGCTTTCCGCGAGACAAGGCTTTAGCCTCCTCGTCAGCAAAGATCGCTTCCTGCGGGGTCTTCACACTGCGCTTTTCTCGCAGGAGTCTCCACCTATTTCCTCCGCTGGGTAGTAGCACTACAATCGAATGACTGCTAGGATGAAGTGTTCCAGACACTATAATTCTGCCAATAAGTAAACTGCATAACCTTTTCTGAGAACGGTTCGATCATACATTATGACTTTTATAAAATGAAGGAGCCATTTTGTAGCATGATCCATTACGCAGACGATGAATCAGTTGAAGATTTTCTCCTTTTGCTACAACGGGTCTTGGTACCTAGAACACTTCATTCTTGCAGTAACAACCATTGTTGTACGCCAATCTAGCGGAGGGAATAGGTGGAGACTTGAAAATGGTTTACAGGCTAAAATCGCAACGTCTTGTTGCAACGCCTGCACTTGCACGTCCTGTGCATCGCAGGACGTGCTGAAGATCCACTAAAAAGTGCTCTTCTTTTTAGTTAGCTGAAGCCGGCCCCATGGAAAGCGGAACCTATTCCCGGAGCGCTTGCTTTGCACAGATAAAACGATCAAACTCACCACTAAGGAAAGTGGACTACTTAACATAATTTATCTTATCGGCAGTTCAGTGGCTACTTTTAGTTATTCGTAAAGGACCGGGCGAATTTTGCCCGGTTTTTCTTATTTATCACGATTTACAATATCTTAACAATCCATTAATAGTAGATTAACAATTATTCGATATGATGGGTACAGAAGCTAAGCAATACAGCTTCATTATTATGTTAAATAATTGGGGGAAAAACAGATGAAGAAAAAAATACTATTTTTGTTATCCGTACTAGTCATGATTAGTTTGCTAGTAGCTTGTGGAAGTGAGGGTAATAGTGAAGAAACGGATAGTGAAGGCAATAGTGGAGAAACCTCTGCTGCAGAAAACGAAGAGTTGGAAGGAACGGTTGCGATTGATGGTTCAGGGACCGTTTATCCGTTAATGGCAAAACTAGCAGAGGAATATATGATAAATGAGCAGCCAAATGTTTCTGTTGAGGTAAGTCGTGCCGGTACGAGTGCAGGGTTTGAAAAATTTCTAGTAGAGAACGGAACAGATTTCAATGACGCATCGCGCTTGATTAAAGAAGAAGAACAAACAAAAGCAGATGACCTAGGAATCGAAACAATGGAAATTAAAGTAGCATTAGATGGCTTAACGATTGTTACCCATCCAGATAATGATTGGGCTTCAGAATTAACACAGGAGCAAGTGCAAGATATCTTTTTAGGAAATGTAACCAAGTGGTCTGAGATCAATGAAGAATGGCCAGATGAAGAGATTCAAACTTATGGTCCTAATGAAAACCATGGTACCTATGAATTTTTCTATGAGGATATTATGGAAGAACAAGATCTAGTAGGCAACATTGATTTACAACAAGATTATTCTACACTGGTGACTCTTATTTCTGAAGATCCAAACTCGATCGGATTTTTCGGATTTGGTTACTATGACAGCAACCAAGACAAGCTAAATGCAGTTGGCATTGATTTCGGTGATGGTGCTGTTGTTCCTTCCTTGGATACCATTGGAGAAGAAGGACCGTATGCTGACTATACTCGCCCTGTATTTACTTACTTAAATGTAGGAAATGCACAAGAGAAGACGCAAGTATATGATTATGCAACCTTCGTCGGGGAGCAAATCAATGAATTTGCCGGTGAAACAGGTTTTGCACCAATTCCAGAAGAAGAGCAGCAAGAACAGTTGCAAGCTATTCAAGACATCCAAGAATAAAAAAATAGGTAAAAAGGTGACAGTGAAATGGGAGTGTGTATCTCATTTCGCTGTTCATTTATCAAAGGAGTGCCAATGACCATGACGAGTCACAGCAAAAAAGAGAACAGCGCTGTCTCCGTTCGTGAGATGATAGCAAATAATAAACGTAAAAAAAGTTTGCATAACTTTAATGAGAAGAGCATTCCAGTTGTTCTTTTTCTCCTAGCTTCTGTTACGGTATTAACAACCATAGGGATACTGTACACATTAATCATAGAGGCCGTCCATTTCTTTATGGAGGTGCCTATACTTGATTTCTTTACGGGAACAGAGCTAAGGCCATTAAGTCAGAATCCGGAATTTGGTATTTTACCATTACTTAATGGTACTTTAATTTCATCGTTGATTGCCATTTTAGTTGCAGGTCCAATTGGTCTTATGTCTGCGATTTATTTAAGTGAGTATGCCTCAACACGAGTCAGAAAGGTGTTAAAGCCATTGCTGGAGGTGTTGGCAGGTATTCCGACGATTGTATATGGATTCTTTGCCTTTACGTTTGTCACCCCACTTATTCGTGCAATTTGGCCGAGTGTGGAAGCGACAAATATCTTAAGTCCAGGATTGGTAATGGGGGTAATGATTATTCCGATGATCGCTTCTTTGTCAGAGGATGCGATGACCTCCGTTCCTAACCGTATCCGTGAAGGTTCTTTAGCAATGGGAACAACAAGGCTGGAAACAACCTTTAAGGTCGTCATCCCAGCTGCATTATCGGGAATAGTAGCGTCCTTTGTCTTATCGATCTCACGTGCCATCGGAGAAACGATGATCGTCACGATAGCAAGCGGCAGCTCGAAGAATTTCACCTTTGACCTTACGCAATCGATGCAAACGATGACCGCTTATATTGTTGAGGTTTCAGGAGGAGAGGCCCCAGCAGGTTCCACCTTGCATTACAGCTTATATGCCGTGGCCTTAACCTTGTTTGTCTTTACCTTGATCATGAATTTACTAGCGAAGTATGTCTCTCGTAGATTTAGGGAGGAATATTAATGGAAAAAACAGAAAGACTCGTACAGAAACAAAGCAATCGAATCGCAACAAGGATCCGTTTGAATACCTTTTGGAAAACTATTTTTTTCCTCTCTACACTATTTGGTTTACTTGTATTAGGCATTCTTATTTATCGAGTATTGGTGCAAGGACTGCCTTGGTTGAATGTCGATTTTTTGGTATCACGTTTATCTACTACGGCTGAAGATGCAGGAATAATGGGCGCCATCCTCGGTACTTTATGGGTGATGGTTGTTGTCATTCCCGTTACTTTACTAGTCGGAGTAGGAACGGCAATTTATTTAGAACTATATGCACAAAAAGGATGGGTAAAATCATCCATTGAAACGAACATTTCCAACTTGGCTGGTGTGCCATCAATTGTCTACGGATTGCTTGGATTAACCGTTTTTGTCCGATTAATGGATTTTGGTAATGTTGTACTTGCCGGTGGTTTGACGCTTTCCCTTTTAATCTTGCCAATTTTAGTTGTATCGAGTCAAGAGGCAATTCGTGCAGTACCTGGTTATTTAGCGGAGGCATCCTATGGGATGGGGGCGACGAAATGGCAAACGATTCGACGGATTATTTTACCTGCGGCGATTCCCAGTATCTTAACTGGATCGATTTTGGCCTTGTCACGTGCGATTGGTGAAACGGCTCCACTAACGGTATTAGGTATCCCAGCCTTGCTGATTCCTTTTCCAAATGGTTTGTTCGATACGTTCACCGCCTTACCGATGCAAATTTATTATTGGACGATCGATGCATCCCTGGTTGCCGAATATGCCAATTTAGCCGCTGCAACGATTATTGTGCTATTGGTTATTCTGTTTATTTTGAATGCTACGGCCGTATTTATCCGTAATAAATATCAACAATCATTGTAGAACACGAATTGCGAGTAGACAGACATCACGTAATGGAGGAATGAAAGCATGAGTACTTTAACAGATAATAGTATTAAACTGGATGTTCAAACGCAACAAGCAGAGGTACAGCAGAATATTGATCAGGAAAAACAAGTGATCTATGATACCAAACATTTGGATCTATGGTATGGCAGTACCCATGCTTTAAAAGATATTAATCTTGCCATTTTAGAAAACGAAGTAACGGCCATCATTGGTCCATCTGGTTGTGGGAAATCAACCTATATTAAGACACTTAACCGTATGGTGGAGCTTGTGCCTGGTGTGAGCACTTCAGGTAGTATCTCCTATAAGCAGAAAGACATCTTAGATAAAACGATTAAGGTAGAAGATTTAAGAACCGATGTAGGTATGGTATTTCAAAAACCAAACCCATTCCCAAAGTCTATTTATGAAAATATTGTCTATGGACCTAAAATACATGGAATTAAGAAGAAAGCAGTTCTTGATGAAATCGTTGAAAAGAGTTTGCGAGGGGCAGCTATTTGGGATGAAGTAAAGGATCGTTTGCATGAGAATGCTTATGGTCTATCAGGTGGTCAACAACAGCGTATTTGTATCGCACGTTGCTTGGCGGTAGAACCGGATGTCATTCTGATGGATGAACCGACATCGGCCTTGGATCCGATTTCTACGCTCAAAATTGAAGAATTAATGAAAGAATTAAAGGAAAAATATACAATCATCATTGTTACCCATAATATGCAGCAAGCGGCCCGTATATCGGATAAGACGGTGTTTATGTTGCATGGAGAAGTGATTGAGTTTTCTGAAACGAATCAACTATTCTCTAATCCAGTTGATAAACGAACAGAAGATTATATTACGGGGCGTTTTGGTTAAGAAAGGAAGTGTCTAATGATGTCAGCAAGCTCATTGTTTCAAGAAGAGCAACAACATATTGAAAAATTAATTATTCAACTCGCCAATAGAACGAAGGATCAATTAACGCAAGCGGTAGACTGTTTGTATCATGCAAATGTAGTAGAAGCAAAACAGGTGATAAAGACAGACGAACATCTCGATCAGCTGGATCATGATATTAATGAAGAAGCGATTGTATTGATTGCCCGACAGCAGCCGGTAGCCCGTGATTTAAGAAGGTTAGTTGTTGCATTGCGGATTTCAACTGATTTGGAAAGAATGGCGGATAATGCCAAGAATGTGGCAAAGTCTACCGTTCATCTTGGCTCTCATCCCACTGTTGAGGCTCACCCATCTATTAAAGAAATGAAGAATCTCGCCATAGAAATGATTGATTTGGCTATGAGGGCATATACTTATGAAGATATCAGCTTAGCCAGGAAATTGGCTAGCTTGGATGATAGGTTGGATCACCTTTATGCAAGTATGTTGCAAGAATTGCTGGAAGAAAAAGCAACAGACTCTCAGGAAATTCAACATATCATGCAAATGGCGTTCAGTGGTCGATATGTCGAAAGAATTGGAGATCACGCAACCAATATTGGAGAAGACGTGATGTATTTGGTAAAAGGAGAATCGTTAGACTTAAATGAATAAACTTAAGTGGTAAGGATAGAAAGGCAGGTTAATGAGTGCCTTTGCTATCCTTTTTGTTATATTAGTGTGTCAGCCTAATTGATTTTTTTATCATATCGAGTGGCCTATTGCTGTATAGTGGTTATTTTTGACAATCAGTCTAACTATACTATTCGGATGTTTGTCCAGTCACCGTATCTGCCACTTCTTCAGGTGTAGCGGTGGTTGAGACTTCGAACTCTCCTGCTTGAATGGATCTGCTCAGATCATTTTGTTCCAAATAGTCAAGGAAGGCCTGTTGATCATCCAATAACTCATTCTCTTCTAATAAATCTAAGATATCTATAATCCCCATGCCGCCTTCAATTACAATCGTCACTGAATCTGTTTCCGGTTCTTCAGCCGTTTCATTGTCTTCACTAGGGTCTGTGGGCTCGTCTGGTTCCTCTGTCTCTGCGCTTGGTTCTTCCTCCACCATCTCACGTTGTTCATCATATACAAAATATCCATCATTCTCCACTTGTTCAATAGCTTCTTCGGTGGAGAGAGTGGTTGTCTCTTCTGAATTATTATTATTGATAAAGTATACCAGCGCCAAAATAATGGCTGCTGTTAATAGCCCTAAAGAATAAGATCTCACGATTTGCTTCAATGTATATCCCTCATTTATTATTATGATTCTCGAATAATGGTAATCACATCTTGTTCATTAATCTGAAGTTGTTCAGCAATAGAATCCGTATCATGGCCTTGTTGGTATAAGGTGAAGATTTCATTGGTTATATCTGTTTCCATATTGCGTTTTGGATGTAGTGACTGCCGTACGGAGGCATCGTCCATTAATAACTCTTCTTCTAATACACCGATTTTCTTCTTTAATTGATAGCTTTCTTGTAAGGAAGAGATAGATAGTTGTTCCATCTGTTCTTCCAGCTGTTTGAATTTATCCTGCATGAAAAATGAAGCAATCCATAGAATAATTCCTACAGCAATGATGGTAGCTACTACTGCGTAGATCATGACTTTCCTCCTAAACCATTATTTTCATACTTATAGTTATATCATATTTATAAGTTCAATTAAACATTTACTTGAAATAATCTGTTCTTTTTGCTATTATATCTTAGTAAAGTAATTCGAATAAGAATGAATAGCAAGATGTTCGATTTAGTTTGGAGGGAAAATGATGCGCGTTAATATTACATTGGCTTGTACCGAGACAGGTGACCGTAATTATATTACGACTAAAAATAAACGTAAACACCCAGAACGTTTGGAGCTTAAAAAATACAGCCCACGTTTGAAACGTCATACGTTACACCGCGAAACAAAATAATCAGGCTTTCCATGTCAGGACCTTTACTTCGTCTAACAAGTAAAGGTCTTTTTCATACTAAGGAACGCATGTAATCCTTGGTCTAATAGGATCTAGATAGATTTTAACTTGAAACGAACCACGATACCGATAAGACGGATTATGTTAAGTAGCTAGTCCATATATGCCATGTCGTAAAGTTGATTGTTTGTCGGTGCTAGATAGCGCTCCGAAAATAGGTTCCGCTTCGATGCATAGGACATGCAAGTGCAGGCGTTACGACAGGAGGTCGTGATCTTAGCCTGCGAACCTTCATAGCAAGGCTTTAGCCTCCTCGTCAACAAAGATCGCTTCCTGCGGGGTCATCACACTGCGCTATTCTCTGTCTGGCTACAAGCGTCAAAAACTAGACAACTTCCCGACAGCGCCTTACGATAAGTCATCATCGGTTCGTCCCTCACCGTGATTCCTTTATCTCCGTCGCTTCGGTCCAGTTGTTACGTTTTTAACCGACGCTTTCCGCCTTTCTTGCAGGAGTCTTCACCTATTTCCTCCGCTGGGGAGTAGTGTTACAATTGAATGGACTGTTAGCATGAAGAGCTCAAAGCACTATCATTCTGCAAATCAGCAAGCCACATCACCTTTTGGGGAACGATTGGAACGTTATGATGATTATAGATGGAGGAACCATTTTATAGCATGGATCCACCACGCTTCTGAAAAATCAGTTGACGATTCCTTCTTTATTGTTGCAACACCGTCTAGGTACCTAAAACACTCCATCCTTGCAGTGATAACCATTGTTGTACTTTTACCTAGCGGAGGGAATATGCGGAGACTGGAAAATGGTTTACAGGCTAAAATCGCAACGTCCTGGGACTGCGATTACTCGCCCCACCGAAGCCCATTTGTTGCAACGCCTGCACTTGCACGTCCTGTGCATCGTAGGACGAGCTGAAGATCCACTAAAAAGTGCTCTTCTTTTTAGTTAGCTGAAGCCGGCCCCACGGAAAGCGCAGCATATTCCCGGAGCGCTCGCCTAGCACAAAAAAGCGGGCAAAGTCAACTGCCCACAAAAGTGGTCTACTTAACATCATCCGTCTTATCGGTAGTCAAACAAAAAGCTATATTAACAGCTTTCCGAGATGATTGTTCGTAGAAGGGAGAGGATGGTATATGAAAAATTTAAAGCAATGGCAGCGCGAGCATGTTATGGAAGCGTGGAAATCATGTGTTGATAGAACGTTTATCACAGAATCTCTGCATCGACATTTATACCTTACGCCCGCATGGAAGCAAGCTACCACAATAGGTATCACGATATCAAAGGGACTTGAATGGGAAACACAACCAATTATAGAGATGTCTTATTTATTAGGAAAAAAAATCGTCATTCCTAGAACGAACCCGCTAACGCATGAAATGAACTTTCATTATTATAGCCAAGGAGATCAATTAGAGCAGATGTGGCAAAATATATATGAACCCATAGCGAATTTACCTATCGTTGAAAAGACAGAAATTGATTTAATGATCGTTCCAGGCATCGTATTTGATAAACAAGGCTATCGCATCGGCTATGGCGGAGGATTCTACGATAGATATTTAGCAGATTATCAAGGGGAAACACTATCGCTAGCCTCCGATTTTCAAATGGTCAGCCAGTTAATGACCGAACCACACGATCAGCCGGTCGATCAACTGGTTACGAATTTTGGCAGAATATATTGTACCCATACATAAAATAAGGACTTCAGGTGAAAACTTGTGATAACACACAAGGAGAGAAGGATAACAACATGAAAAAAATAATCTTAATCATTGGCAGTATTTTGTTAGTCCTAATATTTCGGAAACCATTAGGCAATCGAGCGATGGAAATACCTGCGATAAGGAGGATGGGTGTCCGCTTTATGCTAGGTATACCTTATTTCCGTAAGCGACTAATGCAGTCGATGTTTTCCAATCGGTAATAAATTGCTTATTATTGTTCTTGACCAAACGATTCATGGTATGATGAGGACAATAGTAAGGTAGGTGTTGTCATCGTGTTAGAAAGTCAATTTGTCCAGTGTCAGTTGGTGCTCCATCTAATCGAAAAGGAGCAATTCGAGCTTGTGACGATTTCATCCAATCAGCAGGAGTATTTATTGTGGCGGCGTCATAAACGCCATACGGAGATTGTCCATGTGTCTTCCACCCCTTTTTCGTGGCAGCAAGAGCTTGAGCGTGTCGTGCGTTTAATCGAACAAAATGCATTGCGTCAGTTACAACAATCGTTGCTTTTTCAAAAAGTATCTTTTTATCATGTGTTTTTAAACGAACGTTATCTAGAACAAGATTGGCATGAAATGAGTCTGGAAATGCCAAAACATAAAAAGGTTCAATCTTCGGATGTTTATGTATGGCATAAAGAAGATCAACAAGATTTGGCTCGTTTTTTTCAAGAAGTAAAGCTAAAAGAACCTCTATCTTTTACTATTCAGACGCAAGGGCTGGCGCTCTCCTATGAAGTGACAGCATTGCAAAAACGAATCACCGATTATCATCAACAAACGTTAAAAGATGTGCAAGCCGTGTTTCAACGAGCAAAACCGTATATGACATACTTGTTGCTTGCTATAAATTTGATTATGTTTTTCCTCCTGGAATCCAATGGAGGCTCTACTAATACCGAGACATTGATCGATTATGGGGCCAAGTATAATGTAGCTATACTTGATGGTGAATGGTGGCGGATCCTTTCTTCCATGTTCTTGCATATTGGATTTGTCCATCTAATTCTCAATATGTTGGCCTTATATTTTATTGGGACATTGGTTGAAGGGATATACGGTAATGTGAGGTTTACGCTGATTTACTTTTTAAGCGGAATTGCAGGAGGTTTATGTAGTTTTGCGTTTAGTCCAAGCGTTGGAGCAGGAGCTTCTGGTGCCTTATTTGGACTATTTGGTGCTTTGCTTTATTTTGGGCTCAAAAAGCCAAACCTCTTTTTTCAAACAATTGGTGCCAATGTGTTGTTTATTGTGGCAATTAATGTGGTTTTTGGTTTTGTGGTTCCCCAAGTCGACCATGGGGCTCACTTAGGAGGATTAGTCGGTGGTTTTCTCGTAGCTGCTATGGTCATGCTGCCCAAAACAAAGGGATTTTTATGGCGCATAGTAGCAACAGTCATATTTCTGGTCTATCTGGCAGCGATCCTATTATTTGGCTTGTCCAACGATAGGGTTCAATTTGATGAGACTATGCAAATCCTGCATGTGGAGCAGTTACAGCAAGAAGACAACTATTCGCAAATGATTGATACGGTAACGCAGACACTACCACATGCTGAAAATTACCAAGCAGAGCTTCTTTTTTTGCGCTCGATTGCTTATGTACATACAGAAGACTCCGATCAGGCAATTCGTGATTTAGAACAGGCCGTACATTTAAAGTCAGACTTTGAGAATGGTTGGTACAATTTGGCCTTGCTATATCACCTAGAAGGTCAGCAAGAAGATGCCTTGATAGCGGCAGAACAGCTATTGGGATTAAATGACCAGGATGAAAGTTATCTGGCCTTGTATGATGATATTCGTCAAGAACAAGAGAGCCACTGATCTCAGTGGCTCTTATTTATTTGCTGATATAATATGTCTCCTTGCTGATCATCGATATTATATAAAACAAGTAAATGATCCCCTGCTTTGCTTATTAATAATAACGGCATGGTTACCTCAGAAAATTCTTTTTTATCGATAAGCGGTATCAGATAATTCCGGTACAATCCTTCCCAAAGCTGTCCAATTATTTGATCGGTCTCTGCCTGTGTAAAGCCTGATATAGGGTGTTGCTGGAATTGAAGGATATCGCTTAATGGAATTTGCTCATACCGATTGCTATCCAATTGATGATCCGACATCCATTGCTGCCAGGTATGGTCCAATTGTTGATAAATAGCCTGATTCCATTTAGTTTGCTCTTCTTTACCTGTTTCTTCCCATGCCTCAGAATCGGTAAAGATATACAGGTTATCTTTCGACATTTGCTGTATGCTCCTTATTTGATCCTCAGGATAATGCACCTCACCATGATGATAGGAAACCGCCTGAAATAAATGGTTGCCACTCTCTTGAAATGTCTTTTCTAAAGCCAGATCAGCTACTGATTCTTTCCAAAGACTCTTCACCCCTTTAAGCAGACCGTCCTGAAAAAGCAGACTGATATCCTGCCTAAGGTATACCGATTGATTTGTCGAACTGGTTGCTGCCCACTGTATTTGGTAACCTTTATTAGGGGCAGGTGATAATAAATCAAGCATCGTGACAGCCTCGGTAAACTGCACGGTTTGATCAGGCGGAAAATATTGCAATGTTTCTTGCGATTTGTCATGTTGAATTAATAATAACAAGAGAAGAATCATTAATAATGTACAAAAAATGGTATGCCATCTACGGGTTAAAAAACGTATTTGTTGTCTGATTACTTCCACCACCTTGTTTAGACGCAATATAAAGCTTGTCTTATGTATATGTGCATGAAATAGCCCATGTTAGTGAAAGCTATAAGAAACTATAAGAAACCTATGGGAAAGCGAGAGAATAAAGTATGAATTCCTTGTATCATGATTATGAGACAACCGTAAAATATATGCATGAGTATTTAGCGATTGAAAAAAGCTTTGACTTGATTCAAATGGATCTGCACTATGCCGACAGAAGAATGAGTTTATTCCTAGTGGATGGTTTAGTCAAAGATGAAATGCTGCATTATTTGATGCGTTTTTTGGCAGAATTAGATAAGGACGCCTTGGCAGAAGCCCCTTTAGAAAAATTAATTAAAAGAGATATTCCTTATGTGGAGCTGGATGTAGAACAAGATATACAAAAGGCAGCTGATTTGGTGTTGGCTGGACCTACTGCTTTAGTTGTAGAAGGAATTCCAGAGATCATTATGATTGATGCCAGAACTTATCCTGTAAGAGGACCGGAAGAACCCGATTTAGAAAGAGTAGTACGTGGATCGAGAGATGGATTTGTGGAAACCATTATTTTTAATACGGCCTTAACCAGAAGAAAAGTGCGGGATCGTTCATTACGAATGGAATATATGTCGATTGGCAGAAGGTCAAAGACAGATGTATGCATTTGTTATTTGGAGGATATCGCTGATCCTAAGAAAGTAAAATTCCTCCAAGAACATTTGAATCGGATTGATACAGATGGACTGCCCATGGCAGAGAAAACGATTGAAGAATACCTAAGTGAGAAAACATGGAATCCATATCCAACTATACGTTATACAGAACGACCTGATACGGCAGCAGAACATTTATATGAAGGCCACATTTTATTGATGATCGATGGTTCTCCAAGCGTCATGATCACACCCGCAACCTTTTGGCATCATTTACAGCATGCTGAAGAATATCGACAAAAGCCATTTATTGGTGTTTATTTGCGAATGGTTCGATTTTTTGCGGTATTTGCTTCGATTTTTTTGTTACCTTTTTATTATTTATTATCGACAGAGACAGGTCTTGTGCCAGAGTCTCTAGCGTTTGTTGGTCCGAGAGAAATTGGTCTGATTCCTTTAATTGTCCAGTTTCTTATTGCCGAGGTTGGCATTGACGTCTTGCGTATGGCGGCAATCCACACGCCTTCCGCTTTAGCAACTGCCTTAGGATTAGTATCTGCGATTATCATTGGTCAAATTGCGGTGGAAGTAGGGTTATTTTCCAATGAAGTCATGCTTTATTTGGCTGTAGTTGTGATGGGGACCTATGCCACGCCCAGCTATGAATTAAGTCTGGCTAATCGTGTAACAAGGCTTATGTTACTGCTGATCACTGCGTTATTTGGGACGAAGGGGTTTGTCTTGGGAAGTACTTGCTATTTGTTATATTTGGTCCATTTAAAAACATTTTATATTGGTTACCTATGGCCATTTATTCCCTTTGATGCAAAATCATTTTTGCAAGTTTTCATTAGACAGCCAGTTACAAGAGATTTCCAACGCCCTGTCTTTCTAAATCCACAAGATCCGGATAGGAGATAAAGTATTTTTATTTCTTTTTATAAGTGTCTTTGGTATAATATCTTAGGTGATAATTAATGAAGGATATGTATGAGGTGCGCAAGCTGTTATTACGGTTCGGCACCATTATTTATAGTGGGGACCGTTTAGCAGATTTGGAACTAATGGAAGATGAATTTATTGAATTATATCAAGTGAATATGATCACAAAAGATGAATGGTTGCAAGCAAAAAGGATTATAATGAAAGAAAAAGAAAAAACAGATAAAGGGTGAGCCAGGTGGAAAAGGATTTGTTAATTGGAATTGATATTGGGGGAACAACAGTAAAAAATGCAATTTTCACAAAAGCTGGAGAGATAGTGGCGAAATGGGAGATTCCAACGGATTTAACGAATCAAGGTGCAAGCGTCCCAGCTGATACTTGGGCCTCTATTGAAAATAAATTGGCAGAACTGGACATCAGTAAAGACCGCTGTTTGGGGATGGGAGTCGGTGCTCCAGGTTTCATTGAGCCAGAAACGGGTAAAGTAGCTATAGCAGTAAATATTGGCTGGAAAAATTTTGCGTTAAAATCTATTTTTGAAGAAATTTCTGGTTTACAAGTGTATGTGGAAAATGATGCGAATATTGCCGCGTTAGGCGAGAACTGGAAAGGATCAGGGAATCAAGTAAAAAACATGATTGCCGTAACCTTAGGCACAGGAGTTGGAGGTGGAATAATCGCAAATGGTCAAATAATCAGTGGTGCTAATGGTACTGGTGCTGAAATTGGTCATATCACGGTAGAAGAGGACGGTGCATACTGTAATTGTGGCAGATATGGCTGTTTAGAAACTGTTACATCGGCAACTGGCATCGTGCGACAAGCCGAAGAATTGATTGCGGAAGGAAAGGCAGATCCATTGTTGCAACGCAAAGAGAAAAATGGAGCTATCACGACAAAGGATGTATTTGAGGTGGCAGCAGAAGGAGATACAGATTGTCAATCTTTAATAGATCATGTAAGTGAAGTGCTTGGATCCAGTCTGGCGATGCTTGCGATTATAACGAATCCAGCGAAGATTGTGATTGGTGGTGGTGTTTCTAAGGCGGGAGCTCAGTTATTGGAACCTCTAAAAGTTGCCTTTGAAAAACACACCCTTCCTCGCACGAATGAAGCTTGTGAATTTGAAATTGCGCAATTAGGAAATGATGCCGGTGTGTATGGCGGCGCATATTTGGTCTTGCAAAATAGTTAAAATATGTTACTATATATCTCATGGCATAAATGAAATGTAAATTTTTTTTAAGATTTATGAAACTTATTTGTGATATTGTTCGTCTATAATAGAGAGAGATAGACAGAGTAATAGACACTGGCCTGTGATCATAAAAATGAAATAAATACAAGATGATCATGCCAGTCAAAGTGGGACGAATTGTTTTGAGGAGGAGAAGTATGTTTAAGAAAAAGCTGCACATGCCTTTGTTTTTAATCGCAGCATTGTTATTTGGAGCCAAAACGTATATTATCTACCGTTTTATATTTAATATTTCCTTGGAGAATGCTATGCAAGAGTTGATACTCTTGATTAATCCATTCGCCACCGCCTTTTTCTTCTTTGCGTTAAGTTTATTTTTTAACAAGAGAAGGCAGATCAAGTTTATTAAATACGGGATGATATTAGGAAGTTTAATTCTGTATTTTAACATTGTGTTTTATCGTAACTTTTCAGATTTTATTACGATCCCGGTGTTATTCCAAGGAAGTAACGCAGCGGATTTAGGAAGCAGTGTGCTTGACTTAGTGAAGTTTGGAGACATTGCCTTATTTGTCGATGTTGTTATCGTTTGGCTACTTGCTAGGAAGTATGGTGAAAAATTAGCTGTTACATTCTCTAAACGCTACCGATCACTAGTCATCGCTACTTCTATTGCATGTTTAGTTGGTAACTATGTATTAGCGGAAATTGAACGTCCGCAGTTATTGCAAAGAACCTTTGACCGTGAGTATTTGGTGAAGAACATCGGTGTGTTTAACTACCATATTTATGATGCGATATTACATTCTAAATCCAAGGCTCAGCGTGTGTTCGCTGATGGTAATGAGTTAAATGATATTGCTGATTATATGAAAGAAGAGACAACAAGAAAAGGTAATGAAGACATGCACGGGATTGCCAAAGATAAGAATGTTATATTTGTCTCTCTGGAATCTTTGCAGAGCTTTGTTATTAACAATACCGTGAACGGTGAAGAAGTAACACCATTCTTAAATGATTTGGTGGATGATAGCTACTACTTTGAGAACTTCTATCACCAAACGGAGCAAGGTAAAACATCTGACTCAGAGTTTATCATTGAGAATTCACTGTATCCGTCCCCTAGAGGAGCCGTATATTTCACTCATGGTCAGAATGATTACCATTCATTACCTGAGATTTTGAATCAACAAGGTTACTATACCTCTGTGTTCCATTCCAATAATAGTAGTTTTTGGAATCGGGATGTAATGTATGATAATATTGGCTACGATCATTTCTATGATGAAAACGCCTTTGAAGTAACGGACGAAAACTCTGTTGGCTGGGGACTCAAAGATAAACCTTTCTTCAAGCAGTCAATGAAATATTTAGAACAAATGGATCAACCTTTCTATTCGAAGTTTATTACGTTAACAAACCATTATCCATTTGATTTAGCGGAAGAGGATGCGACAATTGATCAATATGATTCCAATTCGAACACACTTAATAAGTACTTCCAGACCGTCCGGTATATGGATGAATCGATCGAAGAATTCTTTACCTATTTAAAAGAATCAGGTTTATATGAGGATTCCATTATCATTCTAATGGGTGACCACTATGGTATTAGTGACTTTCACCAAAAAGCAATGAGTCAATATCTGGATGAAGATTATACAGATTATCTTCATGCTCAGTTGCAACGAGTACCTTTCTTTGTTCATATACCTGGACAAGAAGGTAAAGTGATGTCAGAAGTTTCTGGACAAATCGACGTAAAACCAACTATTCTTAACCTTATTGGTGTCGATGCAGATGAAGACTTATCCTTTGGTACAGATTTATTTAGTGAAGATAGAAAAGATTTCCTTGCTTTCCGTGATGGTAGTTTCATTACCGATGACTATGTTTACGCCAAATCACATTGCTATGACCGTGAAACAGGTGAGTTAATCGATGAGGAGAATGAAGATTCAGCGAATAACGAAGAACAAGAGGCCTGTGGTCCAATGGTAGAAAAAGTTGAGGAAGAATTAGGGTATTCTGATGAGATCATCTTTGGTGATTTATTCAGATTCTATGATTTTAAAGACGAAGAATAGCAATAAAAAAGGGATGAACTTTCGGGTTCATCCCTTTTGCTATGGCTAGGAAATAGTAGGAAGACGTGCTGTTTATGCAAGTTGGCAATCGCAAGGTAAGAGTAATGAGAACCTTTGTTTTTCTCAATTTAAGAAAAACCAGGAAAACTTCGCCGTTCCTTTATTACGATATAAATTGAACGTATAAATGTAACAAAAAACGTATGACAAGCAAGTCTTTGCTCGCATGATTACTTCGTTTGATCTATTCGTGTGAATGGATCAAGAGCACCTATCCGATCCATGAGACATGATTTCATTTCACTTATATCATCAACTGATTCTTTCAAAGTTTACCCAGGATCTTATACTTTCCAATTAAAAAAACGCCTAAGACGGCGCTTTTTTAATTGGAAACATAGGGATGAATTAATTCCCAATACAGTGTTGCAATGGAAAAGAAACCAAACACAAGAGAAGATAAACCAGCAAATAATATGCCAAGTATATTCTGGGCTTTAAACTCACGTACTAAGCCAGCAACACACAAAATAGCTATAACAAGCACGATAAATCCTAATACCATGTTACGACCTCCTTCACTTCATAAGTTGAATATTTTTCAATTCAGACTTTTACCATTATAATATGTAAATATAACGAATTCATCATTATTTTAAATGAAAATGTCTAATTTGTCCATTAAAACATTAGGAAAGGAAGTGTTAAGAAATGATGATTACACCACTATCTTTAGGACCAATGGGAACAAACTGCTATATTATCGCTAAGGGAGTAGAGGCGATCATTGTTGATCCTTCAGGAGAAGCTAATAAGATTGCAGAAAAATTAACAGAGCTACGGGTGCAGCCATTAGCTATTTTATTAACACATGCACATTTTGATCATATCGGTGCATTAGATGAGATTAGAGAGCAATACAATATACCGGTATACCTAAGTAAACAGGAGCAAGGCTGGTTGTCTGATCCAGAAAGAAATGGTGCTTTACTCTTTGGTTTAGGAGATATAACAGCTAAAGAGGCAGACTTCTTTTTTACAGATACAGAGCTTAGTTTTGGAAGTATAACACTGTCTTTGCGTAAAACGCCAGGACATTCTCCTGGAAGTGTTTCATTTATCTTTACAGAAGCAGAAAGTGTGATTGACGGTGACAGCCTGTTTAATAGCGGTATTGGACGAACCGATTTATTTGGCGGGGATTATGAACAATTAGAGAAGAGCATTAAAGAGGAGCTGTATTCACTACCAAGTCATTATACGGTCTATCCCGGACATGGTCCCAAAACGACGATTCAAAACGAACAGGCAAGCAACCCATTCGTAAAAGGCTAAGGGAAGGGACTCGTATTTAACCCGACTCATTCCTTTGCCGTTAAACAGGACCAAAGATTGGACTGCCGATAAGATCGATGACGTAAAGTAATACTTTTTTTATGTAGTGAGTATAACTGTCTTTTCTGTGTAAGGCGAGCAGATAAAAACCCCTGATCTAAAGAAGTAAAGATCAGGGGTTTTTGGATTATTAATGTCCAAATCCAGGAACAAGAATAAAGTTGGTATAGAATGTAAAGCCAACAAAGAAAATAGTGCAATAAGCGGCAAATAAGTACATATACATTCTTTCAGATAATTTTAGATATCCAACACCCAAAAAGAAAATTGTTTGGGCTAGGAACAGGTAGGCCATTGTTTCCATATCTCCAACATAGAACATAACGGTAAAAATCCCTGTCCAAAAGGAAAGCATACGGAAGATTCGATCCATTGTTCCCCCTCCTTTTCAAATCACTATGTATCCATCTCCATCTTTACTTAAATCCGCTAATCATCAGATAACGATTGATTAGATGGAAGTCTGCTTATATTATATACGAGTCTGATGCAAATGTAAAATATCTATGGAAACAAAAAATATTTTTTATGGCATCTTTCAACCCATCGTTTTTATTTAGGATTACCAGATCTACCAAGATTATTCCTGTAGATAGAAGTTCATTTGACGAAAACCGCCAGTGTCGCTGGTAAGCTCCAACTGGTACGCTTGTCCGGCCATAGTATCAGGGATAGGAGATATGGTAATAGTGCCATCAGGGAAAGAATACAATGGGAGCAAGGAGCTTGGCTCTTCCGTCTGTATCAAGTGATAGGCTTTCTGATAAAGCATTTCCAATTTATATTGTTCTTCATTGATTTGTTGCAGTTGTTGTTGATGTTGATACTGATTGATCTGATGAAGAATAATAAAGAGCAGTAAGAACATGAGTAGGCTCGTTACAGGGAAAATAAAGCCTTGGTCATTCTGTTTGTTTTTTGAGCAGTATTTTTTCAAACTGTTCACCACGATTCGTTTTTATTCGCAGATAGAACCCTTGGTCTTGTTCTGTTATGTTAAAAGAAGCAACGTCCCGCAATAATTCTTCATGACCAGATCTGTTGACCTGTCGGCGGATTTTATGATTAAAGAATGAAATGGTAACTACTTCACCTGTATGATGGTGAAATTGCAGCAGATTTTTGTCTGTTGTAATGAAAATGGAAGATTGCGCTTCTAGTTCTATCATGTGATGAAAGTGATAAATCTCTGTGTGAGAGGAATTCTCTATTTGTTGCCATTGTAAAATAAGCTGTGTGAACCATGTTAACAAAATGATCATCAGCAGCATGGAAAGGAGAGCTTCTAACAGCATATAGCCTTTACTATTCTTGATAAAGGGTATATAAACACTTGGACGATTCTGTTTCCTTTTCATTGGTCCATGTCACACATCCTTTTAGTAAATTAGCGGAATGGGATATCTGCAATGTTAGTGGTCGATCAAGCACATCTTCATATACCGCTGTTTGATCATATTGTTTGTTCAGTAGTGCTTCCTGTATTTGATTGGATAGAAAATAAAGGGCTGCATTTTCTTCTTGTATTATTTGCTTTTCGAGCAAAATATGGTACTGAATGGGAAGTAATGTGAGACAACCGTTAAAAAAGATAGTAACAGAGAGCAGGGCTTCTAATAAATAGAAACCCTGTTGCTTATTTTTTCTCATGATAGCACCTACCTTTGCCGAAGGGACAAGTAATCAATATTCGGTTATTTGTCGTAGTAATGCTCATTGTACCAGGTTTTTTGAGATTTCCTCGGTAGGAGAAGGTGATCGTACGCCCCAGTGTTAGCGTCCGAATCACCCAAGTACGAGGGATTTCACGTTCAAGGATGATTTCCCCGGACATTTGATTCTGAATCATGTATTTATTCTGATCGGTATAGAACATTAAATGGTGCTCCTCTTCCTCCGTTAAGGCCAATTGCTGCAAATAGAAAACATCTTGATGGAATTGTTGTAGAAACCCCTGTTCTTGCCAAGTATCATACCATTTATAGGTAATATTGCTACCAATCATTAATATAAAAATGGTCATAGTAAGGACCAATAGTAATTCAACAAGTGTAAAGGCAGCTTGTGGTGCTCTCATTTATCGATAACGCGAAGCTCGTTGTTTTCTAAGCCAATTTGTTTATTACCATTACTGCACTCCAGTGTTTCTAAGTAATCTTCCTCCACCAGTACGTTCAAATCAGTAGGTTGTTCCCCATGATCAATTTCGTAAGCAAGCATTTGGTTTTCTGTCATCTGTAATAGCGCATCGCACCCTTTTGAATTAATATTCTCACTCTTATTAGCCAGATTGGGAATAAATAAAATAAGCAGGATACTGATAACGGCTAAAACGATCAGCATCTCAATTAAGGTAAAAGCCTTTGAGTTACGCATGGTATTTCCTCCTTTGATTATAAAGTATTCATGTAATCAAACATGGGTAGCATGAGGGCAAGATAAACAAATACAATAAATAGGGCGAGGATACTTAACAGAAAAGGTTGTAAAAAACTCATCCATTTTTTTAAATAGTCTTCTAATGAGGTGATCAAATGATCGGCATAGAAACTCAAATCTTTTTCGAGCTGTTGCTGATTACGATCTTTGGACATAATCTCTCCTAGTTGTGTGGTTAACAAACGACATTGGGGAAGAATAGAGGTATAACTATACCCTTGTGCCAGGTGATCACTAATCATCGCGGCATAATAATGAATAATATCACCATTCTCTTCTGCCTTCATGATTTGGAGGCACTCATTAATCATTAGACCACTTGTTAATAAACTAGATAAATGGGAGACAAACAGGTATGTGATATTCATTTGTTTATATGGCTTATAGATGGGGATCTTATCAAATAAAACCAGCTTTTGTTCCACACTAATGACTCGTCGCAGTGAATAACCAGAAAGTAGTAATATACTAATGGTTAAAACCATAATGATCACCCCATAAAATAAAAAATTAATCACTACTTTTGCCGTTGTAAAAACAAATTGGATATCTGAACTGGTTCCCATTAATTGAGAAAAGGCAGGGAAAATCGATGTTTTCATGAAATACAGGATAAGGATAAAGAAGCTGAATAAAAATAAGGGGTATCGAGATAATTTTTTAAGTTTTAATAAAAAATCCTTGCGCTGTTGCAGTAACTTACAGCATTGTGCTAAACCTCTAGCCAGATGGTCATGCTGGATGGCGATCGTTAAGAAATGGATCACATCCTTATTAAAATGAACAGCTTGCAAGCTTTCAATGAATGTGTGACCTTTCTGTAAGGAGGCTTGCATGGAACTGGCAATCGCTGTATAACGTTTATCCCACATCAGTACATCTAAAGCGTCATTTAAGCTGTAACCTGTTGTAAATAGCTGTTGAAACCGATGGAGGATATAATGTTGGTCGTGTAAAGATAAGTCATGGTGTCGTCTAAATATAGTTCGTAAATCCATAAGCAAAGGCCTTTCTTTTTAATTGTTGAAAAGATGGGGTAACGCAGGAGGGTTCGTCTGCTATAACCTGATGAATCTGTTCGCGTTCTAGCAATTCCATGATGGCGGCTCGTCTTTGGCCAAATCCAGTATCATTAAGTGATAGTAATTTCATGGAAGCAACAGCAAGCAAGTGATGGTCGATTTCCAGGGGCGTAATTCCCATATTTACGAGTCTGTGGATGGTTCCCTTTCCATCGTTGGCATGTAAAGTGGATAAAACTAAATGACCTGTACTCGCGGCTCGAAAAGCAAATTGCGCCGTTTTTGCATCCCTGATTTCTCCAACCATAATAATGTCCGGGTCATGGCGTAGAGCAGCCTTGAGCCCTGCATCATAAGTTACGCCGGCTCGCTCGTTGATTTGGATTTGAATAATCTGATCTAACTGCTTTTCTACAGGATCTTCTAAGGTAATAGTCTGAAATTTATTCTGTTCCATAAAAGTCTTGAGTAAGGCATAGAGCAGCGTTGATTTGCCAGTACCAGTTGCCCCAGTTAATAATAGTAAACCGGAACGGTATTGAAGCCATTGTTGGATTTGCTGCAGTTGGAATGGAAACAAGAATAAATGTGGAAGGGTCTGCATTTGCTTTTGGGGGAGAAGACGGATCGCCAGACTTTCTACCGGAGTTGTTGGCAATAAAGATAACCGTAAGGAATAGGTATCTGCGTTGTGCTCATAGTAAATCACACCTTGCTGTGGTTTTCGGCTTTCGCCAATATCCATTTTACCTATATACTTGTAATAGGAAAGCATCATCAAGTACTGTTGATGAGACAGAGTACTTTGGTATTGTCGCTCTCCATGACAACGGAGGAAAATGAAAACTTGTTCCTGTTGAGGGATAAAGTGAATGTCAGAAGCGCTTGATTGGATGGCTGTCTTGATCAAGCGTTTAGACAACGTGGCAGCTTTCGTCAATGCATATTTCACCTCCTGTCTATTCATGGTACAATACATATATTCGACAAAGGGAGCTACATTCCTGCAAAGAATTAAAATTTTTTAAAGAAGTTGTATGTAAGGGGAGCTAATGATGAAAAGTCTTTATTTAATCGGGTTTATGGGTAGCGGGAAAACCAGTATTGCGGAACGATTGCATCAGAAGTTAGGTTGGGAAGTAGAGGACACGGATCAATTGATTGAGGAATGGTATCAAACGACGATCCCAACTATTTTTAAAGAGAAGGGAGAGTTGGTTTTTCGTCAATATGAAACAACCGTCTTACTGAAAACAACTCGGAAAAATACGATTATTTCTACGGGTGGAGGGATTATTGAAAAAGAGTCGAACCGTGAATGGCTGAAAGAACAAGGCAACGTTGTGTTTTTGTCCGCTTCATGGGAAGAAATTAATCAAAGGTTAATCCATGATCAAAACCGGCCGATTTGGAATAATCAAGATCGTGATAAAAAAAAGCTGTTAGCTGATCGTTTACCTCTATACAGAGAAATAGCAGATATTGTAGTGGAAACAGACGGCAAGACGGAGCATGAGATAGCAGAAGAGATTATGAATCGCTTGTTTGTATAAGTATTTAGCTGATGGGGAAGGCTATGGTTAAAAAAGATAGGAAGTGAGACCATGGCGAATAACGAATATATCAAGTATATGACGCAAAGGGTCGTCAAGTATATGGATACACCGAAAGAAGAGAGGAAACAACGGAAACAAGAAAGGAAACAATCAGAAATTGCCTATACGAACAAATGGTTTGGGGTTCTTCCTTTTGCCATCAAACTATTTATGAAAGAACGAAAAGACAAACGTCCACTCAAACGCAGATGATGAGTTGGACGTTTGTCTTTTGTATGGTTAGTTTGGCTGTAAAAATGTCTGATTGGTTTTTTCGGTTACGTAAAATAATCCGGCATTGTGTACGATTAGATGGATGTCTGGCTGCAAACGCTGTCGTAATTGTTCTTCTTCTGTAGCAAGCAGATGCTCATCTTCTGAAAAAAAATAGTGTAGCAGCTGCAATTCCTCTTCTAAGCAAGCGATCGATTCCTTGATCCATGTCGTATCTTGATCAAGCAGATGCTGTTCTATATAGTGAAAAGTTCGTTGGAAGCCACTTCTTGGCGTGATTAGTGGAGAAATGGTATAACAATAATCCTCCATCCTTTGCCCCCATGCAATGGTCTGTAATTTATCCATCATCTGGATCGATAATGTCCCGTTAATTAGCTGTAAACCAATGGAGTGTATGGCTTCTTTTGTCTGTTTTCCATGATATTGCACCTTTACATTAACGACTAACCAAGGTAAGAGAGCGGATCGATCTTGGTTTGTTGTTTGTTCATACAGCAAGGTATACTGCGCTTCTTGTGTGATATAGCGGAAAATTTGCTGTAACCTAGGGCTACCAAAATGAAGCCATTCCTTTTTCCGATCCTCGCTTTGCCATCCTGTGTCTAAGCTCAAAGACATCGGCTCGCCTTGTCGTCCCATTTTATCCATGTAATGCCAGTAGAAGGGACGATTCATTAACGCTTGATCTAATTCTCGTGTCAATCTTACCGTTAATCCCGTCTCCTGCTCTTTTGTGACGTGACAGTGCTGCTGAGTAAAAAACTGGTCAAGAAATCCGTGTAAATTGGTTATCATATCGACTGCTCCTCGCTATATGACTGAATGACGGCTGTTAAGTTATCTAATTTAATCTTGGATTCTCCAATCGATTGTGATTCTGCAAAAATTTGTTCAATTTCCTTATCCATTTCTCCCACTTGCAAATCACTGAGGATTTTCTCCAAATCACCAATAACATGTTCGAATAATTCAATTTTTGTATACAGTAGATTCATAATATGTTCTTCGATGGTTTCTTTGATGGCAAAATTATAAATGTGTACGTCATTTGCCTGGCCAAATCGATGGATTCGACCAATACGCTGTTCGAGCCGCATCGGATTCCATGGCAGGTCATAATTGATTAAATGATGACAGAACTGCAGGTTGATACCTTCTCCAGCTGCTTCCGTTGCGATCATTACTTGGGCATGCTGTTGGAAAAGCTGTCTCATCCAATCTTTTTTCCCTTTTTTAAAACCACCTCGATAGATAACGGTGGGTATTTTTTCTTGATGTAAGAGCCATTGTAAATATATTTGTGTAGCACGATATTCAGTAAAAACAATAACCTTGGAGTCGATTTGTTTAATCAATTCTATCAACCGCAAAGCCTTGGCATGATGCGGCAGCTGCTCGATGGCAGATAGTAGCATTTGAGCTTCATGCAATTCTTCTTTCTCCGCCAACCATTTTTTTAAGGAGAGATAACAGGCTTCTCGTGAACTACAAAACTCCCGGATATAGGTCATTGCTGATACGGAAGTATAACCCTTAAAAAAAGCTTCTAAAGCCTGATATAGCTGCTGCTCTTCTTCTTTAAAAGTAACCCAGACGGTTTCGACTTGTCGTTTGGTCCAGTCAATCCCCGTTTCGGTTCGCTTATTCCTTACCATGACCTTGCTAATTAATTGTTTCAAATAAGGGTCATTATTAATGGTCTCATGCTGATATTGTTTACTGAAATCTTCAAAGGTGCCTAAGTAACCTGGTTTAAGCAAGCTGACAAGATTAAAGATATCACTTAGCTTATTTTGAACTGGGGTTGCCGTCAGCAAAAGACAATACTTTTTAGAAAGCTTTTGAACAAATTGAAAGTTCTTCGTTTTATGGTTTTTTAATTTATGAGCTTCATCTACGATTACTAGGTCATAGTTCTGTTCCAAGATGGCCTGTTGATGTCTAGCTGATTTAGCGGTATCTAATGTGGTAATCATCACATTCCCATATGACCAGTCTACCCGCTTACTAGAAGTGAGTGCCGGTATTAAGAATTTCTGATTCAATTCCAGCGCCCATTGATTAACAAGTGAGGCAGGGACCAAAAGCAAGATTTTCTGAGCAAGTCCTCTAATCATATACTCTTTTAATATTAATCCTGCTTCAATAGTTTTCCCCAGTCCCACTTCATCTGCTAATAATGCCCTGCCATTCATGTGTTGAATGACGGTTTCTGCGCACTGGAGCTGATGAGGAAGAAAGGTCATATGGGGAAGAAAGGCAGGGGCTCTTAATTCGTCGAAACTGGCTACTTTCATCGTTTCTGCAATTTGATAGGATTGCTGAAATAATTCCCAACCGACTAATTGCGAGGGATTTTGTAATGATTCTTCAAAGTTAGTAATAAATGTTTGATCTTTTTTAATATAATTATTCATTATGTCCATCCTAACCTTCCGTCTAGTTAGTATTTATTCTTGGCGAAAAGTTAGTACTTATACGTATTTTGTGTTAAAAAGTAAGGAATTATGCTGTATGCAGAGTCATTGGAAAAATAATATGTCCGTTATGAGGGCGACAATAAGGTGTTGGTAAAGGATTGGCTGGTAACAAGGACGAGTTAGCGATGTAAAAAAATCGAGGGCAGAATTGACTCATACCCTCGACTGTCTTTGTTATTGTAGTTTTTTTGTTTTTTTGATTTTACCTGTCCATTTTTTGTAGCCGCCATCTAATTGATACAATTGTTTATACCCTTGTTTATTCAATAAAAGGGCCGCTCGTATCGAACGCGAACCATTTTGACAATACAAATAAATGGGCTGATCCTTTCTTAACTCGGTTAATCGTTGTTTTAATTGGGTTAATGGAATGTTACGAGCACCCAAGATATGTCCGCCATCAAACTCCTTAGGCTCTCTTACATCAATCAGTTGCGCTTTACGATACCCTTCACGGAAATCGGCTTGTGATAAGGTAGTAAGAACTCTTCTTTGTTTAAAGTAGCGATATACAGCAAACAAAATAAAGGCAACTAATATACCAATTAAAATGTATAGTTCTGTCATACTAAAATCCCCCAATGTTTTCTATTAAATCCTCTAAGAAGGATTATACCATTTATCCGACATAAATACAGAGAAAAAAATCATTGATCATAAATGAAGGGAAACGCTTGTCTCACTATGGATTATATTGTATGATTTTATTGATACGTTAAATAAATGTAGCCGGTTTGAGTGGCGATTTTTTGGATTGTTTGCGGGACACGTCAAAGTAGAACGGCAGTTAAGGTTAATACTATTATTTTTGGAGGTTCATTATGCGTACACCGACAATGGAAGACTATATCGAACAAATATATATATTAATACATACAAAAGGGTATGCTAGGGTGTCTGCTATTGCAGAAGCCTTAGAAGTACAACCATCTTCCGTTACAAAAATGGTGCAGAAGCTGGATCGTGATGATTATTTGAATTATGAAAAATATCAAGGACTTGTGTTAACGGAAAAAGGCAAGCAAATTGGTGAGCGATTAGTCTATCGTCATGAGTTATTAGAGAAATTTCTACAGATTATTGATGTCGACGAGGCAGAAATTTATAAGGAAGTAGAAGGAATTGAACACCATTTAAGCTGGGATTCGATTGATCGTATAGGTGAGTTAGTTGCGTTTTTGGAAGATCCTGAACAATGGAAAACCTTTCAGGCATTTAAAGATAAAAATGAAAGATAAAAATAGGTAGTTCTATCAGCAGTGGCTGCTGTGTATAAATAATACAGATGCCAAGCTGATAGGAGGATAAGATGAAAATTGACGGTGTGTTTTCAGGTGGAGGTGTGAAGGCCTTTGTGTTTATTGGGGCATTACAAGCGCTCGAAGAAAAAAACATTCAATTTGAGCGGGTGGCTGGCACATCAGCAGGCGCATTATTCGCCACATTACTCGCTGCTGGCTACACCTCGAAAGAATTAAAAAAAATATTTATGGAGATCTCGCTCGATCAATTTCTCGATCAGTCTTATATAGCCAAATTATTTCCTTTTCTCAAATGGATAACGTTATACCAAACCATGGGATTATATAGAGGGAATTATTTTGAAGAATGGTTACGAAAAAAGTTAAGTGATAAAGGAATTCTTACCTTCGCAGACATACCTGCCGATAAATTAAAGATTGTTGCTGCCGATTTAACCTTCAACCAGATCGCTGTATTTCCAGATGACTTGAAAGACCACTATCATATTGAAGCAGACTATTTTCCAATTGCAAAGGCTGTGCGCAGTAGCATTTCCATACCTTATTTCTTTCGGCCGGCGAAAATGATTAATCCATTAACAAGACAGCGAAGTTATCTCATTGATGGAATGATTCTAAGCAATTTTCCACTGTGGATTTATGATCAGCACGATAAACAGCGGACAAGACCGATATTAGGCATGCAATTAACGGATCCCAATCAACACGACCAAAAGCGGTCGATTGAGAATGCGATTGACTTATTAAAGGCGACCATTGATACTATGCGCAAAGCCTTTGATACGAGGTATATATCCGAAAATATTGCCAAGGATATTTTGTTCTTTCCTGTAAAGGACATAAAAGCAACGGATTTTCATCTTACAGACAAACAGAAATTAGAGTTGATTGACTTTGGTTATCGACGTACTCAAGCATTCTTAATGAAATGGCCATAGAATGTGACCTTCGTTTTATAACGAGGCACGATTCTTCTTTTTGTCTTTATTCCCCTCAATCACCGTGAGATGTGTAGCGCGTTTTTTCGTTACCTTCTTGGTTGGTTGAGGTTTCTTTTTGTTGAACGATGATGTCACAGGAGCACCTTTACTTGGTGGTACTGTTTTATATCTTTTTTTTGATTGTTTGACGGCTTTGCGATATTTTTTCAGGTCATCTGTAGCAGCAGTACGTCTTTTGATGACAAACACATAGAGTAAACCAAATATAGCAGCCCCTATTGCTAGAGAGATAAATAGGCTTATGAAGAAACCTAACGCGTCAGATAGCAACATATTGATCAACCCAATTCCAGCTAAACCGATTAGAATATAGATAATGGTAGACATGATATTTCGTCTCATAGCAATTCCTCCTTATTATCATTATACCCAATAATTACTATAATATATACAATGTTAACAGAAAATTCAACACATAATAAGCAGGAATCAGATAGCATGAATGATGGAGAATTGGACAGCCTATCTCTTAGAGGTGATAATCTATGAGAAGGATTCAACATAAGGAACAACAGAATCAAAAGACCAATATGATCACGAAAACCATTAGTGCTGGTTTCTTTGGTGCGATTATTTGGGGAACGCTTGCCTCGCTGGCTGGCTTTTTTAATTTTACTGCGATTTCCCCTAAAAGCTTGATGTTGCGATCCTGGCTGCAACAGGCTTGGGCTGATCGCTGGCTGGGGGATATTGTATCGGTATTACTGCTTAGCGTACCATCTATTCTCGTTGCATTTGTTTATTATGCTTTGTTAAAGAAATATAATGGAATGCTTCCAGGATTTATCATGGGTTTTGTGCTTTGGTTTCTCGTATTTTGGTTAATGAATCCATTATTTTCGAACATAAAACCTTTTTATCAGTTAGATAGTAATACTATTTTAACAACGATGTGTTTGTTTGTACTCTACAGTGTCTTTATTGGTTATTCGATTTCTTTTGCTTACCATCAGCATAAGAATGAACAAAGTTAAGCACTTTATGTTACTATGGAATAGGAAAACTTTATGGACGGGGTGAGAAAGATGGGGAATGTGTTATTATTAAATGGTCCTAATTTAAACCGTTTAGGCAAAAGAGAACCAGATATCTATGGGGATACTACCTTAGAAGATATAGAGCAGCGAGTTAGGCAACAGCTAGACGCCAGGTCATGGGGAATGGATTCAAAACAGTCCAACCATGAAGGGGACTTGATTGATTGGATTCATCAAGCAGAAGATAGCTATGATGGGATTATCTTTAATCCGGGTGCTTATACGCATACAAGTATTGCCATCCGTGATGCCATCAGTTCTGTTACCGTCCCTGTCATTGAAGTACATATTTCAAATGTTCATCAACGAGAAAGCTTCCGGCATGTGTCAATGCTGGCTCCCGTATGTGCAGGACAGATAGTGGGGCTTGGGGTGAAAGGTTATGAACTGGCAGCAAGTTATTTTATCTCATAAACTGGTTGTTGATACAGCAACCGAAGTGGTATTTTGTTTATCATTTTAGAAAGAGAGGAGTTATCACATGAAACGACTAGAGAAATTGAGACAGCAAATGAAGCAAGAAGAGCTAGAGGGATTATTGATTACGAGCTCGATTAATCGAAGATATATGACTGGATTCACCGGAACTGCTGGTGTGGTCGTCGTGACGCAAAATAAGGCAGTGTTTATAACAGATTTTCGCTATATGGAACAAGCCCATCAACAAGTGACGGATTTTGAGATTATCGAGCACCAAGGTCCGATACAAAAAACGGTAGACGAATGGGTGAAAGCACAGGCTATTAGTTCCATTGGGTTTGAAAAAAATGACTTAACCTATGGACAGTATGAACTGTATAAACAAGCCTTGTCAGTACAGCTTGTTCCTTCTGACGGACTCATTGAAAAAATACGTCTGATAAAGGATCCGGCTGAGCTTGATATATTAAAAGAAGCCTGTAAAATTGGAGATAAAGCTTTTGAGCACATCTTGTCGTACATTAAACCAGGAGTGAAAGAGATTGACATCGCCAATGAATTAGAGTTTTTTATGAGAAGACAAGGAATGACTTCTTCAAGCTTTGATACAATTGTTGCTTCTGGCTATCGATCTGCTTTGCCTCACGGTGTCGCGTCAGATAAGCAAATTCAATCAGGTGAACTAGTAACACTTGATTTTGGCGGTTGGTATCACGGATACAGCTCTGACATGACGAGAACCGTTGCGGTAGGAGAAATTTCGGAAGAATTGACTGCTATTTATCACATTGTTTTAGATGCGCAAATGAAGGGTGTGGCAGGTATTAAGCCTGGCATCACTGCTGCTGAGGCGGACGCTCTAACTAGGGATCATATTAAGGAAAAAGGTTATGGCGATTATTTTGGTCATTCTACTGGTCACGGTTTGGGAATGGACGTCCATGAAGCACCAGCCTTGTCTTTTCGTTCAGATGCCGTGTTAGCCGAAGGGATGGTCGTAACGGTGGAACCAGGAATTTATGTACCTCAGGTAGGCGGCTGTCGAATTGAAGATGATATTGTTCTTACCGCAGAAGGCAATCAGCGTTTATCTCACGCACCAAAAGAATTAATTTATGTCCCAAATGATTAACCATGGAAATGATCAACCATAGCACTAATCGACATGAGTATTTTAGAGGAGGAAATAGCAATGATATCAGTAAATGATTTTAAAACGGGATTAACCATCGAAGTGGATGGTGACATTTGGCAGGTGTTGGATTTTCAGCATGTGAAACCAGGAAAAGGAGCGGCGTTTGTTCGTTCCAAATTGCGTAACCTTCGTAATGGCAATATTCAAGAAAAAACATTCCGTGGTGGTGAAAAAGTAAACCGAGCGCATATTGAAAATAGTAAAATGCAATACTTATATGGCTCAGGAGATATGCACACTTTTATGGATACCCACACTTATGAACAGACGGAACTTCCTACTAGTCAAATCGAGACAGAATTACAATTTATCAAAGAAAATATGGAAGTAAACATTTTGCAGTATGAAGGGGAAACGATTGGAGTGTCTCTACCTAATAACGTGGAATTAACCGTCACCGAGACAGAGCCGGGAATAAAAGGGGACACAGCAAGCGGAGGAACCAAGCCAGCAACTCTTGAGACAGGATTGACAGTTCAAGTGCCATTCTTTATCAACGAAGGAGACGTACTGGTTATCTCCACCGCAGACGGAAAATATGTTTCTCGTGCATAATCTTTTAAATAGCAACTACCAAGTATGATGATATACTTGGTAGTTTTTTTATGGTCTTTGAAAACCCCTGGCTATGCCGGGGGTTCCATAGAGCTTCTAGCGCGGGGGCAAAAAAAGCCTCTCTTCATGATAAGATAAGGTTGGTTTCCCGACCACCAAATCTCATCAAAGAAGGAGGCATGTCCAATGCAGGACAAGAATAGTTTAGCACATACACAATGGAGATGTAAGTTCCACATCGTTTTTGCACCAAAATATAGAAGACAAATTATTTATGGGAAATATAAAAAAAGCATCGGAGAAATAGTAAGAGAGCTTTGTGAAAGGAAAGGGGTTGAGATACACGAGGCAAATGCATGTAAAGATCACATTCATATGTTAGTAAGTATTCCACCAAAACTAAGTGTATCTCAGTTCATGGGCTACCTAAAGGGCAAAAGTAGTTTAATGATATTCGATCGCCACGCTAATTTAAAGTACAGATATGGTAATCGTAAATTTTGGTGTCGAGGCTACTTTGTAGATACAGTGGGCAGAAATAAAAATCAAATTCAAGAATATATTAGAAATCAGCTTAAAGAGGACTACATGAGTGATCAGTTAACATTATTTGAAGAATTTGATCCGTTCACTGGAGAGAAAAATAAGAGGAAATAAGAGATTCTTTTAGAATCAGTGAGTGAGTGTGGTGCAAAAGGGAAACCATTCAGTGGGCCTTTTAGGCCGAGGCCGGTAACATAGGCTTTCAGCCGCAGAGCAAACCACCAGTTCACACTGGTGGTTTTGATTTTATGTTAAGCAGGAAGCCTATTACTTTGACTACAATCTTTGTTGAAGCGGCTTTGATTTGGAAATAAGAGGCGATACGAAAAATATAAACGTCACCTCAGGCTGTCTTGATGGTTAGGGATCATCATACGTTTCTATCTACCCTAGCTTATCGCTCATGAACTAATTACCCTGTTTGATTTTTCTAACCAGGTAGGCAAGATTATAATCCTAGATATAATAAAAATTGGAATGATTCTGACCTTGAATGAACAAGCAGTTCAGTGACTTCTTTGAGTGGTCGGTAAAGGACCGGACGGAGTTTGCCCAGTTTTTCTTAATGCAAAAAAATAATAGCTAAAGTTATACAATATCCTACCCCACTCCAATTCCTTTTCTTGATTTCCCACTTTGGTTATATCTAGTATTTCTATGCATAGAATATAAATAGAATAAGAAATGAAATGAGGAATATCTCATGGAAAGTGTATTATCCATCCTTCCCAAACCAATCGCAGCAGCCGTTAAAGCATTTATGAACCAAAATAGCTTTGATATCCAAGAAATCAGGCTCCGAGTCAATCACCCGGTGGAGATGAACGATGGCAAACGAGTCAAGTGGCTGTCGGAAGCCTATTTTAGTCAGGAGGATGCCCGCCTTTTTTTGAATAAGATCAGTGATTTTTCCTTATATCGTTTGGAAGAAGAGTTAAGGCATGGTTATATCACGATTGCAGGCGGTCATCGTATCGGTATAGCTGGTTCTGTCATCGTAGAGAACAAGAAGGTGAAGGCAATCCATTACGTCAGTTCCTTTAATATTCGCATTGCCAGCCCGAAATTTGGTGTGGTCAAGCCTTATATTCCGTATCTAGTTGAAGAGACCGTCTTCAACACCTTGATCATTGGGCCGCCACAAGCTGGCAAAACAACCTTTCTCCGGGATTTTGCCAATTATTGCGCTGCCGCTAATTCTAAACAGGCTTTGAAAACGGCGATTGTAGATGAACGTTCCGAAATCTGTGGTTCGATTAACGGAGTGCCTCAGCATCTGTTTTCCCCGAGAATCGATGTCTTGGATCAATGTCCGAAAGCAGAGGGAATGATGATGCTGATACGATCGATGTCGCCTGAGGTCATTGTTGTGGATGAGATTGGCAGTGCCAAAGATGCGGAGGCCATTGATGAAGTAATTCATGCAGGTGTTCAATTAATCAGTACCGCACACGGCAGATCTTTAGCTGATATAAAGAAACGTCCCGCCATGCAAGCGATCTTAGAAAAGCAGATTTTTCAACGTTTTGTGATCTTATCTAACCTTAATCAAACGGGAGAAGTCGTAGAAATTTGTAATGAACAGGGTCAAGCCTTGTATCAAAAGAATGTGACCATATGTTGAAATTAGTGATTTCATTGAGTATTATCATATGCTTAACTTGGCTTGGCCATGAATATGCCATTCGATTATCTAATCGACCCAGGTATCTCCGGATGTTTAAACATGCCTTACAGATTCTAGAGGCAGAGATTGTGTATAGTCAAGTCACTGTCAAAGAAGCGTTGTTCCATATCGCTCGCCAGACAGAACCGCCAATTAACCGATTGTTTGAACGTATAGCAGACGATATTCAGCCAGATCAAGAAGAGCTATTTCCGATTTGGAAAACCCACCTTATTGAATTCGCTCGTGCACAATCCTTAACCGAGCAAGATGTGGAGGTTCTTAAACAATTCGGCAGGACATTGGGACAGCACGATATCATTCAACAACAAAAATATATTCGTTTAACGATCCAGCATCTGGAACGTAATTTAGACGAAGCCAATCAGTTAAAACAGCGCTATGGTAATATGTCTAGAAGTATTGGTTTTTTAGTAGGTGTTTTTATTGTTTTACTCTTGTTATAGAGAGGAGTTATTCCATGCTTGGAGACACTAGTATCCTCTTTCAAATCGCTGGAATTGGAATTATTGTGGCAATGATTCACACGATCTTAAAGCAAATGGGAAAAGAGGAATATGCACAATTTGTTAGTCTGATTGGTTTTATCATCGTATTGCTGTTTGTATTAAACAGCATATCTGATTTATTCCAGCAGATTAGATCCGTATTCTTTTTAGAAGGATAAATGTCTATGGAAATGTTAGAGATTATCAGTATCGGGGTCGTTGCAACTATTTTGTATCTTTTGCTAAAGGACAAGCAGCCGAGTATTGCTTTTTTAATCGTTATCATCACAGTCATTTATCTGTTTGTGTTTGCCATCCAGTATGTGAAAGAAATCATTGATTTGATTGTATATTTGGGAGAACAGGCGAACATTCATCAAGTTTATATTAAAACGATCTTGCAAATCATTGGTATAGCTTACATCACAGAAGTTGGCGCCAATATTGTGAAGGATGCCGGCTTAGAATCTATCGCCGTAAAAATTGAAATGACAGGAAAGGTAATTATTCTTATTCTGGCCATTCCCATTTTTAAGTCATTGATCGAGACCATTATATCTATATTTCCAGTTGCCTAGTGAGGATGAGTAGAAATGCAAATGATCAGAACTTCTGCATTCATACTAATCATCATGTTGATAGCCCCAACCATGAAATTGTATGCTGCCGAACCAACGTATTCCTTAGACCCTTATAAGGATATGCTAGAAGAGAGTGAACTAAATGACTATTGGCAATATATAAGTGATGAGTACCAGCAATCATTTCCGCGATTAAGTAAAGAAAACATCTGGCAAGTGGTCAAAGGAGAAAGCAATCTGACTTTAAGAGATTGGGTCAAGGGCTTTCTAAATTACTTGTTATTTGAAATAGTAGAAAACGGTAAGTTATTAGCTACCTTAATGCTATTGACCTTATTTTGCTTGATTTTACAAACCATTCAAAACGCTTTTGAAAATCAACTGGTGAGTCAGGTAGCCTATGCTGTTGTCTATATGATGTTAATTATAATGGCCTTGCGGAGTTTTCAGCTTGCGTCTGATTATGTCCTAGATACGGTAAACATGTCTGCGGATTTTTTGATTGCCTTAATTCCCATGCTGCTCGGTATCTTGGCTTCCTTAGGTAATTTGGTGACCATCTCTTTTTTTCATCCGATTATTATTTTCTTAATTCATACGAGTATTTTTGTTATTTCCAAAATAGTGATTCCCTTTATCTTTTTTTCCGCGATCCTGCAGGTGGTTAGTACGTTGAATAGCGAATATAAAGCGACCAAACTAGCAAATCTTATCAAAAATGTCGCGATTAGTATTATGGGAATTCTATTAACGATTTTTTTAGGGGTTATTTCGGTGCAGGGGGCTGCTAGTGCGATACAGGATGGAATTGCGATGAAGACGGCTAAGTTTGTAACGGGGAATTTTATTCCGGTTATTGGGAGGATTTTCACCGATGCGACGGATACCGTGTTAAGTGCAACCATCTTGATCAAAAACGGAATAGGTATCGTCGGGATTATCGTATTAATTGCGATGGTGATGTTTCCGGCTATCAAGATATTTGTGATTGCCTTGATGTATAAACTAGCTACTGCTATTTTACAACCCATCGGAGAGGGGCCCGTCATTGAATGTCTCGATATTATCGGTAAGCATATTCTATATTTGTTTGCTGCCTTATTATTAGTCACATTTATGTTTTTCTTTACGATTGTGATCTTGATTATTTCAAGTAATATCACCATGATGGTGCGGTAAGGGAGGACAAGCCAATTGAATTTCTAACTAGTTGGATTCTACAAATTATTATTTATATGCTGTTGGCAATGGTTGTTCATTTGTTATTACCCAACTCCCAGTTAAAGCAGTATGCCCGACTTGTGATTGGTTTGCTGCTCATTTTGGTTATCTTACAGCCTTTACTTGCCTTGTTGGATATTGATATTCCAACGATGTCCGACGAGATGATGCAGATAACGGAAGGCTCGGTGGATGAGCAATTAATAGAAAGTCAAGTAGATAAGCAAAAAAGTGAAATAGAAGAGGTACAAACTGCATATATATTAGATGAGATGGTTGTCCAAATGCAATATGTAGCAGAGGAGGAATTAATCGAGACATATGCTTATCAAATGGATGATTTAGATGTTACTTGGAACAATCCACAACAAATAGAAGATTATAAGCCAGAGTATATTCAGGCAACATTAGCCAAACATGAAGACCAAACCTCACCTATTGATGAAGTGAAGATCCAAGTAACAGATCCACCGGAAGAGCCAACTTCAGAACCAGACAACAGTGAAGAGATACAGGCATTTCTGGCTGAAAAGTGGGGAGTAGACCAAGACATGATAACCGTGATATGGAAGGAGGAGTAATGTGCCCAAATGGCTGGAGGGGATTGTTTCCAATATGAAAGGGAATGGCAAGAAACCAACGAAAGTACAATATATTGTGCTGATTGTATTAGGGGCTGTTCTCATTTTAATTATTAGTAACCTGTTTAGTAAAGATGAAGCAGACGAGCCCAATATGGAACCACCAAGTACAATCACTGCCCCGGATGATGAAGAGGCGTGGAAGCAAACACCTGCCTCTAATGCCACCGCTGAGATAGCTGATTTAGAAGCCTCATATGAGGAAGATTTAGGACAGCTATTAGAAAAAATAGAAGGCATTTCTGATGTAGAAGTCATGGTGAACCTAGATGCCACGAAGGAACAAATCTATCAGAAAAACCTTATTATCGGTACACAAGTGACCAATGAAACCGATCAAAACGGTGGAAATAGAAAGATTGATGATGAAACCAGGGAGCAAACGATTGTGATTGTCCGACAAGGGGAGAAGGAGATTCCACTTCTGGTACAAACCAAAAAACCAAATGTCAGAGGAGTATTGGTGGTTGCCAATGGAGTGGACAATCTAGAAGTGAAGAAATGGGTCCATGATGCTGTTTCGAAGGTGTTAGATGTACCGGTACATCGCGTGTCCGTCATGCCGAAAAAATAATAGGGGGATTAAAATGATTAAAAAACAAACGATTTGGTTATTAACGATGTTAAGTCTGATGATTGTATTAAGTGTCTATTACTTGAATGCACCTAGGGATGGGGAAATGGCACTTTTTGATGACCAAGAACAGGATGAATTAACTGGAGAGACAATTAGTTCTGAAGAAGTCGATCAAGTGTTGGATCAGGCTGGAGAGCAACAAGGGGACGCAGCAAAAGAAGAGGATGGAACCACTGCAGCGAATTTGGATGAATATTTTGCTTCGGTGCGAACGGAAATAAGTAATCAACGCAGTATGGAAAAAGAACGACTAGAATCGATTGTCGCATCAAGTGAGAGCAGCTCAGATGAAGTAAATCAGGCTTATGAAGCAATGAAAGAAATCGAAATGTTAGATGTGAAAGAAGGAAACTTGGAGGCTCAATTGAAAGCAGTAAGTGGTTATGAAGGGGTACTGGTTCGCAACGTATCTGATAATAATTTAGTAGTTACCGTTCAAGCGGACAAATTAACAGCAGAGGAAGCCAATCAGATTATGCTGGAAGCACAAAATGAATTTGGTGACGTGAAAGTAGATGTCGAGTACCATGGAAATGAAGGATAACAGGACAGATCAGACGATATATTACAAAATCGGGGAAGAGACACTTAGCGCTCTTCTCCGATTTGTGTGTGCTCCATAAAAATGATATAGAGAATTCTCTAGTTCGTCAGATAGTGATGTTGTCCGCTTTTTCACCTGTGGTATCAAGCTACGTTCAATGTTTATTAAGTAAGAGGAACTTCTTAATTTACTGGAGCTAAAAAACAATGGTTGCAGTTTAGAAGAGGATTGCGTAAAATGTTAAAAGAAGATCTTAGTACCTGTTATTAAGTGTATTAAATGATGGAGGAGTGCTAGCATGTTAACAATACATGAAATTAATCAACTAATTGAACAATTAGACCAATCATCTATTGATGAATTTTCTTACGAGAGTAATGGAGAAAAAATTAAACTAAAGAAGAATAAGCAACAGTCCGTACAAACGACTCCGCAAACTGCTGTTACAACAAAAGAAGTTCCACAAGTGGCGCGAGCAGAGGAACTAATGACACAAGAGCTTCAAACAAGTCAGCAAGAAGTAAAGGAAGAGCCACAAGCAACCACAACAGACTATGATCAAGAGATCGTAGCGCCAATGGTTGGAACCTTCTACAGCTCTCCATCACCAGATCAGCCTGTCTATGTTCAGGAAGGTGATAAAGTGAAAGATGATACCATTGTTTGTATTGTAGAGGCCATGAAATTATTCAATGAAATAGAAGCAGATGTAAGTGGAATCATTACTGAAATATTAGTAGAAAATGGTGAGCTGGTGGAATATGGTCAGCCACTATTCCGAATCAAGAAGGCATAAGGGGATGACATTGTGATAAAAAAACTGTTAATTGCTAACCGGGGAGAAATAGCTGTACGAATTATTCGTTCCGCTAAAGAATTGGGGATAGAAACGGTAGCAATTTATTCAGAAGCAGACAGTGAGGCACTCCATGTACAATTAGCTGATGAGGCGTATTGTATTGGGCCGAAATTAAGTACAGACAGCTATTTGAACTTTACCAATATCATGAGTGTTGCTACATTAACGGAAACGGACGCCATTCACCCGGGGTATGGGTTTTTATCGGAGAATGCTGATTTTGCTGAAATATGTGCAGCTTGTAATATTACCTTTGTAGGACCAAGCGCTTATGCCATTCAAAAAATGGGAACGAAAGATGTTGCCAGAGAAACAATGAAAGAAGCAGGAGTTCCTGTAGTACCTGGATCTAATGGTATTATTGCGGATGAAGAAGAGGGAAAGAAAGTTGCTGAGCAAATTGGTTACCCGGTCATTATCAAGGCGACAGCTGGCGGTGGTGGTAAAGGGATTCGAGTAGCACGGACAGAAGAAGAACTGGTCAAAGGGATTCAAGTGACGCAAAATGAAGCGGAAAAATCCTTTGGGAACCCAGGGGTCTATTTAGAAAAATTCATAGAGGATTTCCGACATGTGGAAATACAAGTACTGGCAGATAATCATGGCAATGTGATTCATTTGGGCGAAAGAGATTGTACAATTCAGCGCCGCTTGCAAAAATTGATTGAAGAAACACCATCACCAGCCATCAGCGAATCTATGCGTGAACAAATGGGAGAGGCAGCTGTTAAGGCTGCCAAGGCGGTAGATTACTCTGGGGCTGGAACTATAGAGTTTATCTTCGACCAAAAGGATCAAACCTTTTATTTTATGGAAATGAATACACGCATTCAAGTGGAGCATCCCGTTACTGAAATGGTTACAGGAATTGATTTAATTAAAGAGCAGCTGTATATTGCCGATGATCAAGTATTACGTTGGAAGCAGTCGGATGTTACGTTTAATGGCTGGGCAATGGAATGTCGTATTAATGCGGAAAACCCAGTTAAGGATTTCATGCCTTCCCCTGGAACTATTGACTTGTACTTAGCACCTGGAGGATTTGGTGTGAGAGTCGATTCGGCTGCGTATCCGGGTTATCAAATTCCACCCTACTATGATTCCATGGTAGCCAAGCTGATTACATATGGTTCGACTAGAAAAGAAGCAGTCGATAAGATGAAGCGGGCGCTAGAAGAATTTGTTATTGAAGGGGTTTATACTACTATCCCGTTCCATCGCAGAATGATGGCGCACCCTGTCTTTGTGGAAGGTGATTTTAATACGCAATTTTTGGATAAGTATAGTATAATGGAGGAAGAGTAACCAATAGACAAAGGGGGATCATCATGGCTGAAGATCAATTATTAAGTGTTGGTGAATCAACATTACTAGGCAAAGTAGAGATTGCTCCTGACGTATTAGAGGTTATTGCTGGAATTGCCACCGAAAAGGTTGCTGGTGTAGCGAACATGAGAGGGAATTTTGCTGCTGGTGTAGCAGAACGTTTAGGTAAGAAAACACATGGTAAGGGTATTAAATTAGATTCTACAAAAGAAGTTATTACGATGGATGTCTATATTGACATTCTGTTTGGGTATACGATCCCGACCATAGCATACAAAATACAACAACAGGTGAAACAAGCTATTGAGAACATGACAGCTATTCGGATAGCTGAAGTGAATGTTCATGTTGTTGGTGTGCACACGGTGACAAACGACGAAAAAGAAACAGGATCTTAACATGATATGGATGAATAGATAGAAGCCTTGGACGATACCAAGGTTTCTATTTTTATATGGGTAATTGAATTTGAAAAAATTTTATATTCCCCAGCGGAAGCCAACCACGTAGACGTGTGAGTCGTTCGCAGGCTAAAATCGTGACGTCCAGTCACATCGCCTGCACTTGCACGTCCTGTGCATCGCAGCACGAGCTGAAGATCCACTTGGAAAAGTGTTTTTCTTTTTCAAGTTAGCTGAAGCCATGCGGAAAGCGAAGGTCTTGAGTGGAGTTGTCGTGCACACTTATTCTCTCAAAATGACAACTAAGATGTTTAATATAATCCGTATTATCGGCAGTGTATCTAGTTTGAATAGTAATAAAGGATCGGCTGGAATTTGCCCGATTTTATCCTATAGTTAAGAAAGCAAAAAGGTGTCAGCAATAATGGATTAAACGACTTTAACACCGAAATAGCCGTTCGTGGTTAATTGGTAGAAAGCATATAACCTTCTTTGCAGTGAACGTCTAATATTTTTACTAGTGGGTAGTAGCAATCATGAATAGAACGTGGTATCATTTGGTGAGGAAGAATAGATCGTGATAAGGAGTAGAAGAAGTTCATGAAACGAAGAACAGCACGTGAGAAAGCATTGCAGATATTATTTTCGTTAGACGCAGAAGAATACGATGTCCAAACAACAAAGGAGTATATTCTGGAAGAGGACGAACAAGATCCTTTCTTGCTACAGATTGTGGAGGGTGTTATACAACACCAAGTTGAGATTGATCAAAAAATTAAAAATCATTTAGAAAAATGGACGATAGCGCGAATAGCTGTCGTAGAAAGAACATTACTGCGAATGGCAACGTATGAATTATTTTACTATAAAGATGCGCCAGAGAGTGTTATCATTAATGAGGCAATAGAATTAGCGCACATTTTTGGTGATGAAAAATCGGGCAAGTTTATCAATGGCGTATTATCTAAAATGATGAAATAGGGGGAATCTTTGGTGACTGCAGAAGTGATTTATGGGAAAGAATTAGCTCAATCATTGCGAGATGACATGAAAGAAGAGGTGGAAGCCTTGCGGTTAAAGGGGATCATACCTGGTTTAACCGTTGTTTTGATTGGTGATGACCCTGCCTCCAAATCTTATGTCAAAGGAAAGCAAAAGGCCTCTGACTATGTAGGTGTCGATTCGGAATTAATTGAACTTCCTTCTTCTACCAGCCAAGAAGAATTATTGACATTAATCGATGAATTAAATAGTAAAACGACAGTGAATGGTATTTTAGTTCAGCTGCCATTACCAGCACATATTGATGAACAAATGATTATTGAAGCTATTTCGCCGGAAAAAGACGTTGACGGCTTTCATCCTGTTAGTATTGGTCGGATGATGACCGGTAAGGATACCTTTTATCCGTGTACACCATACGGGATTATTCAGATGCTGAAATCAAAACAGATTGACATAGAAGGAAAACATGCCGTTATTATTGGTAGAAGTAATATTGTTGGAAAGCCAGTGGGACAATTATTGCTGGGTGAGAATGCAACGGTAACCTACTGTCATTCGCGCACGAAAGATATGGCCAAGTTTATTGCGGATGCTGATATTTTGATCGTAGCGGTAGGTATCGCTCATTTTATCAATGGCGATCATATCAAAGAAGGAGCAGTAGTCATTGATGTAGGTGTCAATCGTGTAGAAGACGGTTCTTTAACTGGTGATGTAGATTTTGAATCAGCTAAGGAAAAGGCTGGTTTTATTACACCAGTACCTAAAGGGGTTGGCCCAATGACAATTACCATGCTGATGCACAACACGATTAAATCAGCAAAAAAAGCAAACGGCTTGTTGTAAAGTGAAACCAGCTTCTGTTCGTTTAGAAAAATGCTTATGAGAGATATGCAGTTATCCTTATCGAACGCAAGGATAATGACGACCGTAACGCTTTATATTGAGGCGTGTCCCAATATCCGAAAAAGACTGAGAACCTTAAGCCAACGCAAAAATTTGGTGTGTTATTTTAGTTGAGCTTTTTGAACACCTTTCCAAGGTCATTCTCCAAAAGGAATGACCTTCTCTCCCATCGGATAAACTGAATGTAAAGGAATGAGGGCGTGGAAGATCAATATTTATCTGTAACAGCATTAACCAAATATATTAAAAAGAAATTTGATGTGGACGAGCATTTGAATGAGCTTTGGTTAAGAGGGGAAATCTCTAACTTCAAGCATCATTCCCGTGGTCATATGTATATGACCATAAAAGATGATTATGCAAGCATTAGAGCCATCATGTTTCAAAGACAGAATCATCATTTGAATTTCCAACCGGAAAGCGGCATGACTGTATTGATCAAGGGATTTGTCAGTGTGTTTGAATCACAAGGTCAGTATCAGTTGTACATTCAAGAGATGCAGCCAGATGGTATTGGAGCCTTTTATTTGGCTTATGAACAGTTAAAAGAAAAATTGAGCAAAGAAGGTTTATTCGACAAGATACATAAACAACCATTACCTAAGTATCCTCAAAATATAGCAGTGATTACTTCTCCTACCGGTGCAGCCATTCGAGATATCTTAACAACATTAGAGAGACGCTATCCGATTGCAAACGTACTGATTATCCCTGTCCTTGTACAAGGAAAACAAGCGCCATCCTCGATCGTGAAAGGGATTCAGCAAGCAAATAGTATACCAGAAATAGATCTTATCATTACAGGACGTGGTGGCGGTTCACTGGAGGAACTGTGGAGTTTTAATGAAGAGGAAGTAGCACGTGCTATTTTTGCTTCTGATCTGCCTGTCGTTTCTGCAGTTGGCCATGAAACGGACGTGACAATCAGTGACATGGTTGCCGATTTACGTGCGCCTACTCCAACGGCAGCTGCCGAACTGACCGTACCATCGCAGCTGGATTTAATGGAGAAGATCAAACAATCAGAGCAAACGATGCTGCAGTATATACGCAACAAACTGCAACTATTGCAAGATAAGGTAAAGTCGATCAATAATTCGTATGTATTTAAATATCCAGAGCGTTTAGTGTTGGAAAAGGAGCAGCGTTTGATTGATCAGACAGACAGACTGTCGAAACAATTGGAGAGAGTCGTTCAACGTAAACAAGAACATTTACAATTTGTTGATACCCGTTATGAACGTCTAGATCCATTGAGACAGCTATCTAAACAGCAGGAGCAGATAGAGGAAAAGTATAACAGGCTGCAACGGATTACCAAGCAGCAATTTGAACAGAAACGGAACCAGTTCTCCAATACATTGATGCAGTTAGATTTACTTAACCCGGTTCACATTATGAGAAGGGGTTATTCTGTAACCTATAATCAAGAACAGCAAATCATTAAGAGCGTAGAACAAGTGCAGCCAGAAGAGGGAGTTACGATACAATTACACGACGGAGAACTGGACGCGACGATTATTGAAACGAGAAAGGGAGATTCAAGTGACGGAATCGAATGAGCAATTATCTTTTGAGGAAGCCTTAGAAAAGTTAGAAGCTATTGTCCATAAGATGGAAGAAGGAGAAGTACCTTTAGAACAGGCGATGGCTTACTACACGGAAGGAGCCAAACTGTCAAAGATATGTCATGATAAATTGGCTAGTGCAGAAAAACAAATGAAGGAATTACTCACGGAGGATAACGATCGTAAACCTTTTACCATTGAGGGACAGGAGGAAGAATAGTTGAATTCGTCCATTGAAGAATTATTAACATCCGAACAACAGCTTATAACGGAAGCCATTACAAGCAAAATTGAGTCATTACCTATTCCAAAGCGGTTAAAAGATTCTGTCCTATATTCCGTACAGGCAGGAGGAAAACGCATTCGCCCGATATTGATGAAGTGGACTGTTGCTGCACTCGGCGGAAATATTGCTCGAGTGTATCCAACTGCTGTTGCCTTAGAAATGATTCACACCTATTCTTTGATTCATGATGATCTGCCATCCATGGATGATGATAAGTTTCGGCGCGGGCAGCTTACCAATCATAAGAAATTCGATGAAGCCACTGCCATTTTAGCAGGTGATGGTCTATTAACAAATAGTTTTTTTATGGTGAGTAATTCTGATCAATATACCCCTAAGGAGAAAAGTTATCTTATTAGCCTGCTTGCAGAAGCAAGCGGATTAACAGGAATGGTAGCAGGACAATATTTGGATATGCAGGCAGAAAACCAGGAAATCACCATCGATGAATTGGAAGAGATTCATCGTCTAAAAACGGGTGGTCTTATTTCATTTGCGATAGAAACGGGCGGTTTCATAGCGGGTGTAACGAATCAACAACAATTGCTTTTAAAAGACCTCGGTGATTGCTTAGGGCTTATCTTTCAAATTCAAGATGATATTCTGGATGTGGAAGGTGATCAGGCCTTACTTGGCAAACAAGTAGGAAGTGACGTGAGTAACGAAAAAAGCACCTATACGAGTATATTAGGCGTTGATGGAGCCAAACAGCATAAAGAACGTTATGTCCAAAAAATGAAGGGTATTTTAAGCCAGCTTCATTTAACAGACTCTGACCTAGCCCAACTTTGTCATTATATAAGCGAACGTAATCAGTAATGATTGAGGAAAGAGCGATAACATGTTATACTATAATTAATGGCGTGGAGTGGTGCAGTATTCTAGTCGATCCGACGTTTCTGAAGGCGAGCCTAAAAATTCGCCAAAGGGCACATCGATGAAGTTCCTTGTGCTGGCTTGAGCCGCCCAGGCTTGGGTTGGTGCTGGGAGTTAAGGTTGAAGGGCGATCCACAAAGGCATGTGGGCGACGACCCTCCTTCCGCGGAGGCCCATCTCTGTATTTCTTGTTTAGCCAAACAAGGAGTATGGACTGGGGTATGAACCTACGGAGCAAGGATATGGGATATGCTTGTTCGTAGCGTAGCCTGCCTTGAGTGGTACGAAGGGGATTACAGGTAAGAAGATGCCTTGTATTAGGTGGCCACTAATATGAAGTGCTTTTTGTATGAAATTCGTACTGCAAAAGAGGCTAGGGGGCGTTTAAAGATTGCCGAGGAAATCTCCTAGACTGTTCCAATCGGACATTTAAAAGGGATTATAGTGCGGACTGAGTGGTAATCCAGTCGAGCTGATGGTGACATCGCTAAGGCAGGTTTAAAGGGGAACCGCCAGAGTGGCAACACTCGGTACCTGTCTGGGAAAACCTACTGGACCTATGCCGCAGTTTTAACTTTTTAAATGACCATTCCACCTTACATAGAGTATAATAATGAACGAGGTTTACACATATGAACAAAAAACAACTAAAAAAATCAATGAAATTTAGTTTTAGTATTGCCGTTATCACGTTTGTGTTAGCGGCTATTTTTTCAGTAGTCTCTTCTTCTATTCTGGGCGGAGTTATGTCCATTGTTGGGTTGCTGATTGTCTTTCTAATCGTCTTAATTGGCGTTATTTTCGATACACTGGGGATAGCGGCAACAGCAGCTGATGAAGTACCATTCCATGCGATGGCTGCAGAACGAGTTACTGGTTCGAAACATGCCATTTTGATTGTACGGAATGCGGACCGATTTGCAAGCTTTTGTAATGATGTTATTGGCGATATTTCTGGTATAATAAGTGGTACGGCTTCAGCAATTGTTGTCTTACAGATAGCCAATGGTTTCGGACATGGGGAAGGTTCTATTTACTACATCATCATTAACGTGACCCTAACCAGTCTTGTTGCGGCTTTAACCGTTGGTGGAAAGGCGATGGGGAAGTTTCTAGCGATTACCTCTTCTACAAAAATCATCTTTTTTGTAGGGAAAATCATTGCATTTCTTGAAGAAAAACTTAAAATAAAAGTATTATCAAAATCGTAATTAATAAGAAAAAGATAGGGAGGATTCCTTTATGGATCTTACCAAGATAAAAAATCCAGCTTTTTTAAAAAAATTATCTACCGAAGAATTAGAAGTGTTGGCAGCTGAAATTCGCCAGTTTTTAATTCGGAAATTGTCTGTTACAGGTGGCCATTTAGGTGCTAATTTAGGTGTGGTGGAGTTAACATTAGCCTTACACAAGCATTTTAGCAGTCCAACAGACAAGCTATTATTTGATGTAGGCCACCAATCCTATATTCACAAAATTTTAACGGGAAGAACAGATCGTTTTGATACACTAAGACAATATAAAGGGTTATGCGGTTTTCCAAAAATGGTCGAGAGCGAACACGATGTGTGGGAAGCGGGTCATAGTTCTACTTCGTTATCAGCAGCGATGGGAATGGCGATAGCTAGAGATATGAAGCAAGAAGATTATTCCGTTGTTCCGATCATTGGTGATGGTGCTTTGACAGGCGGCATGGCGCTAGAAGCCTTAAACCATATTGGGCATGAGAAGAAAAATTTAACCGTCATTCTAAATGATAATGAAATGTCGATAGCAGGTAATGTAGGGGCACTGCACAATGCCTTAGGCAGGATGAGAAGTGCAGGGAAATATAACCGTGTCAAAGATGAACTGGAATTACTGTTGAAAAAAATTCCGGCTGTTGGGGGGAAAATAGCTCAAACGGCGGAACGAGTAAAAGATAGCATGAAATATTTCATGGTTCCAGGCATGTTATTTGAAGAATTCGGTTTTACGTACTTTGGTCCAGTAGATGGACATGATTTTAAAGATTTAGAAGAGCACATTACGTATGCCAAAAAAACGAAAGGTCCTGTGTTGGTTCACGTAATTACCCAAAAAGGGAAAGGTTATCAGCCAGCAGAAACGGATCAAAAAGATAAATGGCATGGCGTAGGTCCTTATAAGATTGAATCCGGAGAAAAAATCAAGCCTGCGGATGCCGCTCCTGCCTGGAGTCAAGTCGTTAGTGATACGTTGGAACGGGAAGTATCCCGAGAGGATCGCTTAGCGGTCATTACCCCGGCGATGATTTTGGGTTCTAAATTAGACAAGTTTCAAGAGCACTATCCAGACCGTTTACATGATGTCGGCATTGCCGAACAACATGCTGTGACACTGTCTGCAGGTATGGCTACACAAGGAATGAAGCCGTTTCTGGCTATTTATTCCACTTTCTTGCAGCGGGCATATGATCAATTAGTTCATGATGTTTGCCGACAAAATCTTAATGTGGCATTTGGAATCGATCGAGCTGGTTTAGTAGGGGCAGACGGTGAAACTCACCAAGGGGTGTTTGATATTGCCTTTTTACGACATTTGCCGAACATGACAATTATGATGCCAAAAGATGAAAATGAATGTCAGCATATGGTGCATACTGCCTTAACTTATGATGATGGCCCAATAGCCTTGCGTTTTCCAAGAGGAAATGGTTTAGGTGTAGAGATGGATGCAGATTTACACCCGTTGCCGATTGGAAAATGGGAAGTCCTTAAAGAAGGAACAGATGGTGTGATTCTGACTTTTGGTACAACGATTGAAATGGCCTTGGAAGCCAGTCAAATGTTAAAAAAACAAGGATTAAATATCGAGGTAGTCAATGCTAGGTTTATTAAGCCGTTGGACGAACCTTTATTACATGATCGTATGAACAAGCATATACCGATTGTAACGGTCGAAGAAGCCGTGCTGAAAGGCGGCTTTGGCAGTTCAGTTTTAGAATTTGCTGAAGAACATGGATATAAACCACAAATCAAACGTATGGGTCTGCCTGATCGATATATTGAACATGGTAATGTTAAGGAGCTTCTGGCAGAGGTACAGTTAACCAAAGAGCAGCTCGTACTCGAAATGAAAGCACTGTTAACAGCGAGTAATGATAAGCAAAAAAGGGCATGATAAAAGATGGGTAAAAAACGATTAGATCAACTGATAATGGATAGAAATTTGATTGATTCAAGAGAAAAAGCCAAAAGAACTATCATGGCCGGTCTTGTTTTTTCAGAAGGGTTATGCCTAGATAAACCTGGTACAAAAGTGCCTGAAGATATTCCTCTTGAAATAAAAGGAAAGGCGATTCCATATGTTGGCCGTGGGGGATTGAAACTAAAACAAGCGATCGATTTTTTTGGTTTAGATTTATTAGGTCAGGTGATGATAGATGTCGGTTCCTCAACAGGTGGTTTTACGGATTGCGCATTACAGCATGGTGTGACACTTAGCTATGCTGTTGACGTTGGCTATAATCAATTAGATTGGAAATTACGCAATGATCCTCGTGTCGTAGTTATGGAAAGAACTAATTTTCGTTACGTCACACCGGATATGCTTACAAAGGACCAACCAAATTTTGCAACGGTTGATGTGTCCTTTATTTCCTTACGTTTGATCTTGCCACCTCTTTATCAGTTATTAGCAAAACAAAGCAAAGTGGTTATTTTAATAAAACCGCAATTTGAAGCTGGTCGGGATCAGGTTGGTAAGAAAGGCATCGTTAGAGACCCCAAAATTCACCAACAAGTGGTTGAGGAGACGCTAGGATTCGCTCAAGAGCTAGGGTTTCACATTTCGGGTCTTACCTTTTCGCCAATTACTGGTGGAGACGGTAATATTGAATACTTAGCGCTATTGGAAAAATCGACAGCACGTGTCGAGCAGAACCCGCTGCCGTTGCTTATCAAACAAGTAGTAGCAGACTCCCATCAAGCCTTAAAACAATAGCAAAAAAGCAAAGTTGGAGGAACTGGAATGAATAAAGCGCAACGTCAAATTAAGATTCGTGAAATTATTTCTGAACAAGAAATTGAAACCCAGGATGATCTAGTAGCGGCATTACAGAACCAAGGCTATGGAATAACACAGGCAACGATTTCACGCGATATCAAAGAGTTACATTTAGTGAAAGTTCCCGGGACAGATGGTAATTATAAATACAGCTTACCAGCAGATCAAAAGTTTAATCCCTTAAACAAGCTAAAGCGATTTATTATGGACGCTTTTATCAGCATTGATACGGTGACTCATTTTATTGTAATGAAGACCTTACCGGGTAATGCACAGGCAATGGGGGCGTTAATTGATAACTTAGGATGGGAAGAGATTGTTGGTTCTATTTGTGGCGACGATACCATCCTGATCATTTGTAAAACAACAGATGAGGCAATGGCATTAAAAGATAAATTCTTAGAGATGTTATAAAAGGTGTGGAAGCAGATGTTAACGGAATTATCAATCCGAAATTTTGCGATTATCGATGAATTATCTATTTCATTTAATAAAGGTCTAACCGTGTTAACCGGTGAAACAGGTGCTGGAAAGTCCATTGTTATTGATGCATTAGGGCTGTTAATTGGCGGTAGAGGTTCCGTAGAGTATGTCCGTCATGGCGAGAAAAAAGCGGAAATCGAAGGATTGTTTATCGTGGAAGATAACGATCATCCTGTATACCGCATGACCAAAGACTTTGGCTTTGAAATCAAAGAAGATCAGATGTTGGTCTTACATCGAACGATTTCTCATACTGGCAAAAGCATCTGTCGGATTAATGGGAAATTAACCACCTTAGCAATCCTAAAGGAAATCGGCCAATCTATCCTTGATATTCATAGTCAGCACGAAACGCAATCTTTACTTAATCAAGAGAAGCATATCGAATTGCTTGATCAATTTTTGCAAGCAGATCACCCCGCCTTTAAACAAGATTATCGACGTTTTTTTCAACAATGGAAAGACTTAAAGGCGAAATATGAAGCTAATAATAAGAACGAACGTGAATTGGCACAAAGAATCGATCTGTTAGAGTTTCAACTGAGAGAAATTCAAAATGCAGAGCTACAACCAAATGAAGATGAATCTCTAAGTGAAGAACGAAATCATCTTCATCACTTTGAACAGACACATCAAGCATTGAATGAGGCCTACAATGCACTGCATGGTGAACAAAGAGGGCTGGATTGGCTGTCACAAGCTTCCAATAACCTGGAAACGGCTGGTGAACATCATCAAGATATTCAAAAGCTACATCAAACGTATGTTGACCATTATTTTATGATTGAGGAATTGTCCTACCAAATCCGTCAATTTGTTGATTCGATGGATTATGATCCAGCCCGATTGGAATTGATTGAATCCAGACTCCATGAAATTGATCAGTTAAAGCGTAAATATGGACCAACTGTAGAAGAGATAATGACCTATAGTGCCAAAGTCGAAGAGGAACTGGAAGAAATCAGGAATCGTGATCAGCATCTCGCCAACCTGTCAGAAACACTGCAAGAGCTAGCCAGTGATCTGTTAATAGAGGCAAAAGAATTGCATGAGATAAGAAAAAAAGCAGCTTCTACACTAGAAGCTGCAGTGTTAGCAGAATTAAGGGATCTTTATTTAGAAAAGACGACCTTTCAAGTAGATTTATCAATCCCTACACGAGAAAATGGGTTGTTTTTTGAAGGGAAGCACATTCAGCCACATCATAATGGCTTTGATCAAGTTCATTTTCTGATCTCCACTAACCCCGGTGAGCCTGTTAAAGAATTAGCAAAGATTGCCTCAGGCGGTGAAATGTCCAGGATTATGCTTGCTTTAAAGAATATTTTTTCAAAGCATCAAGGGATTACCAGTGTGATTTTTGACGAGGTTGATACCGGTGTGAGTGGCAGGGTAGCACAAGCAATGGCTGAGAAGATTTACAATATTTCAAAAGGATCACAGGTTTTATGTATTACCCATTTACCGCAAGTCGCTTCTATCGCTGATACCCACATAAAAATTGAAAAACTTGTTGAGGATAATCGGACCCATACGACGGTTCAGACCTTAACTTTTGAGCAGCGAATCGAGGAAATTGGCAAAATGGTTACTGGAAATGAATTAACAGAAGCCTCTAAGACTCATGCCAAAGAATTGATTGAAATGAACCAACAAGCAAAATAACCTTCCTAAGCTTACTTTTTCCAAGGTGGAAATCTTCACCCGTTTTTGTTATGTTTAACGGGTTTAAAAAGCCCTCTTTACGGTCAAATTAAAGATACAGATTAATTATCTGGACCAACAAGGAGGGCGATTATGTGAAGAGAGGTTTCATGAGGAAAAGTACAGGATTAATACTCCTTGTCCTATTAATGGTACTCCCATGGTACACACCATTTCAGATATACCTTTCCATTCCCACGCATATTAAAACTTTTGCACAGTCAGAGATCATCAATCCAGATGAAACTGTTCAGGCTTCAGCAGAACAGAGAGTTCAATATGCCACGGATTTAATGGAGAATCAGATACAGGAGAGCGGGGAGCAAGAAATAGTCTATACCTTGAACAATATTCCTGTAAAAAAAGTAAATGTAGAAGCGTATGATGATTTTAAGGTGATTCCTGGAGGACATTCTGTTGGGATTAATCTGCAAACACAGGGGGTTTTGGTGGTTGGCCATCATTTAGTAACGACTAAAGAAGGAACCACATCCCCTGGAGAAGAAGCAGATATTCAAGTAGGGGACAATATAATTTCAATCGATGATAAAGAAATTGCAAGTATGCAGGAAGTGCAACCAATGGTTAAACAAGCAGGAGAAGAACAACAAACATTAGATGTTACTCTAAAACGAAATGACAAAGTGATGGAGACCGAATTAAAACCAACGTATGATGTAAAAGCAGAAGAATATCGGATAGGTATTTATATTCGAGATTCAGCCGCTGGAATTGGCACGATGACCTTTTATGATCCTCAATCCAAAAAGTATGGTGCTTTAGGGCACATTATTTCCGATATGGATACAAGAAAGCCAGTAGAGATAAATAATGGATCCATTGTTCGTTCCGAGATCACGGATATCAAAAAAGGAGAACATGGTGTACCTGGAGAAAAACAAGCGGATTTTATCTTGAAGGATTCCAATTTAGGTAATATTACAAAGAATTCGCCTTTTGGCATCTTCGGTACTTTAAATCAATCTCCGGTTGAGGGAGAATGGTCGAAGCCAATGTCGATTGCGCTCCCTAATGAGGTAGAAGAAGGGCCGGCCAAGATTCTAACCGTTATCGAAGGCGAGAAGATTGAAGCATTTGATGTGGAGATTGTCAATACACTTGATCAATCAGCGCCGGCTACTAAAGGGTTGATATTACAAATCACGGATAAGCGATTATTGGATTCAACAGGTGGTATTGTTCAAGGGATGAGTGGAAGTCCTATTATTCAAAATAATAAAATCATCGGTGCTGTTACGCATGTTTTCGTGAATGATCCAACCAGTGGTTACGGGGTACACATTGAGTGGATGCTGAGCGAAGCGGGTATCGATATCTATAAACAGGATAAGAAGGCAAGCTAAGCCTAATAAAGTCCGTTTCCATTAATAGCTGGAAGCGGGCTTTATTAGGTTTTGTTACAAGTAAGCATCATAATCATATCACAAGCTGTATGAACGTCCTCTGATCAAGAGCACCTATCTGAGAAATCTGAGAAATGACTATAGTTCATTTTCCAGAGCAGGTAAAACAGATCAACATTATCACATGGAACAGTTTGTTTGCAGCACCTGTCTTATTAGCAGTTGATACTTGATTTTCACTATTGAATCCGTTAACAAAATTTGTTATGCTTAAATAAAGATTTTTCGACAAACAGCATGTCGATAATTGACAGTAAGTTTTTTACAACAAAAGCAGGAATTCTCTTTGTTTTGTCGAAAATATTAGTTGATGACAAAATAATTTAGCAAGATCATAATTGAAGGAGGACTTTTTGTGGAAAAAACAAAGGTTATGTTAGTGGATGACAATCGCGAATTGGTGGAATTGATGGAAGAATACTTAGAATACCAAGAGGGGCTTGAGGTAGTAGGCAAGGCTTATAACGGTAAGGAATGCCTGGAAATATTGGAAGATATACAACCGGATGTGGTTGTTTTAGATATTATCATGCCCCATATCGATGGATTGGCGGTGTTGTCAAAGTTAAAGCAAAATGATGAGACAAAGCATATTAATGTCATTATGTTGACGGCATTCGGGCAAGAAGAAGTAACCAAAAAAGCAGTTAATCTAGGGGCATCTTATTTTATTTTAAAACCATTTGACTTAGAGTATCTGGCCGAACAAATTAAGCAGGTCCATGGTATACAAACATCTATACAGCACGAAACTGCGTCTTCTAGTCAATCGTCAAAAAAGAAATTCGATTTAGAGGCCAATATCACACATATTATTCATGAAATTGGAGTCCCTGCACATATTAAGGGATATATGTACTTACGCGAAGCCATTACAATGGTCTATAATGATATCGAACTGTTAGGATCGATTACCAAGGTACTCTATCCCGATATTGCTTCGAAATACAAAACAACTGCTTCACGAGTGGAACGTGCTATTCGTCATGCCATCGAGGTAGCGTGGAGCAGAGGGAATATGGATTCCATTTCTTCTTTGTTTGGTTATACAGTCAGCGTCTCCAAAGCAAAACCCACCAACTCCGAATTTATTGCGATGGTCGCTGATCGTCTCCGATTGGAACATCGAGCGAGTTAAGGTAGTGTGAGGTACGGAAGCTTTATTAAAATAAAAGCATTGATTAATTTGTTGACTTATAAAAGGTCAGAAAAACCGGGCATAATTCGCCCGGTCCTTTACCGACCACTCAAAGTAGCCACTGAACTGCTCGTTCATTCAAGGTCAAAATCATTCCAAGTCCTCTCATACCAAGGATTTTATACTTTCTTACAAAAAAACCGGGCGAAAACCAGCCCGGTCCTTTATTTTGCTATCCGAAATTAGATACTAACTGCCGATTCGTTCCATATAAAATAATTCCAATCCCTATTATATCAATGATTATAAACTTTCCTAATTTACAAAAAAGGGAAAGGGACACGAAATGGTCCCTTTCCCTTCCATCTAAGAATGTTATAGCCACGTTTTATGAGGCATGATCGGATTGTTCATGTTCATTAAGGTAAATCGAGCGAGCTGGAAAGGCTACTTCGACTCCTTCTTCTTTCAAGATATCCATGATTTTAAAATTAATTGCTTCTTTGATATCTAGATGTTCTTCCCAAGCGGTTGTTTTGGTAAAGAGATAGAACATAATATCTAAGCTGCTTTCATTATATTCGGAGAACTTTACAAAAATAGTCTCAGGATGGATATCCTCATTGTTTTTTAAGTAGGTTCTAATCTTGTCTAATACGTTATCCAGCTGTTCTTTCGATGTTTCATACGTGACCCCAAGTGTAAAGGAAATCTGTCGTTTACCCATTAAACTCCAATTAGTAATTGGCTCATTGGAAAGGGTAGCGTTTGGGATGGTCACTAATGAATCCTGAAAGGTACGAATGATTGTACTACGGAAATTGATATCCTCAACCGTACCTTCCACACTAGGTGTCATAATCCAATCCCCAATCGAAAATGGTTTTTCTGTAATAATCACCACTCCACCGAAAAGGTTTTTGATGACTTCTTGTGCCGCCAAAGCAAAGGCTAAACCACCTAACCCTAACCCAGCGACAAATCCGCTGACGTCATAACCGAATTCCTGGGCGATAATACTTAAAGCAATCGCAATGATAATAAAGCGAAGGGCTTTCGATAGGAACGGAAGTAATATTTGATCCACTTCAAAGTTTAGTGTTTCCCCGATCTTTTTGAAGAAAAGGGAAGAGCTTGAGCTTAAATTATAGAGCCACCAGGCAACCGCGATAATGACAGAAATACTGAGTAATTGTCCTACAAGCTCTGCCTTTTGACTGATAAATGGAAAGTAGGCTAACGCGATATAGATACCAATCACTACAAACAAGAAGCGTAATGGCTTCTCAAAAGCCTTAAGTGCAGCATTTAAGAATTCCGTTTTGCTATTATTGGTTAGTTTGACAAATAAATAAAAAACATACTTAATAAAAATCTTTCGAATGAGGAAAGCAACCAAAATGATGGCAATACTAATCCCCAGTTGTATATAGTCGTCCATCGTTATGTTTTCCCAAAATCTCCAATTCAAATAAATCCCTCCTGGTTTCGTTTCGACATGTTGCGGATTTTGATGTTTCTCCCTTTTCCCTTTTTTCCATTCGCACTCTATTATCTTTTACCTTGAATGATTGTACACTTTAACATACTATGCGACAGATTTCCAATCAACCGCTATAAAATTGCATAATAGTTCTCGTTATATAAGTTGAATGAATAATGTGAGCAAAGCCTTACTTGTCACACGTTTTATTATATTTATAAGTTCAACTTATATAATTAAAGTTTACATCTTAAAATCCGGATTTTTTGTCCTACATTATCAGATCATAGCATAATCAAAAATGCATTCGCAACCATTTACCAGAGAATAAGGAGTGAATTTTACGATCTCATGCATGAAGAATCGTTTAGCGTCGATATTCGACTGTATCTTTCGTGTTAGAGCACATTTTTGTTTAACATTTTGTCGTAAGATGTGATACTATTTTAGTGATATAAAATAATTATTGGAGAGGTTAGATACATGAAGGTAGCAAAGTTTGGAGGAAGTTCAGTAGCAAGCGCTGAACAATTACAGAAAGTAGCAAAGATTATCCAGGATGACAAAGATCGCAAAGTAGTGGTTGTTTCTGCTCCTGGAAAACGTTTTTCAGATGATGTGAAGGTAACCGACCTTCTTATTCAATTGGGGGATACTTATTTAAAGGATGAGCCTTATCAAGGACAATTGAAAGTAATCCTCGATCGTTTTCGAGAAATTACCACGGAATTAGGCATTTCAGAAACCATTATTGATGAAATAAAAACAGGAGTGGAACGAATTTTTGCTTCAGACGATAGTGTGGCCTTAAAAATGGACGCACTCAAGGCAACAGGGGAAGACTCCCTTGCCAAAGTATTGAGTGCCTACTTACAATCGCTTGGACTGAAGGCGACGTATTTAAATCCGCAAGAGGCAGGGATTTTGGTTAGTGATACACCTGGCAATGCCCAAATCTTATCGGAAAGTTACGATCTTTTATACCGATTGCGGGAACGGGATGAGATTGTTGTCATTCCAGGATTTTTTGGTTATTCAAAAACAGGTAAATTAGTCACTTTTTCACGAGGTGGATCCGATATCACTGGTTCCATCGTCGCGGCAGGTGTAAGGGCAGATTTGTATGAAAACTTTACCGATGTCGATTCCGTGTATTGTGTCAATCCGACGATTGTTGATCAGCCAAAGCAGATTACATCCTTAACCTATAAAGAAATGCGTGAACTTTCTTATGCTGGTTTTTCGGTGTTCCATGATGAAGCCTTGATTCCAGCGTTTAAAGCGGATATTCCTGTTTCTATTAAAAATACGAATAATCCTAAAGCGATGGGGACTATTATCGTTTCCAAAAAGGAACCACAGCCAAACCCTGTGGTAGGAATTGCAAGTGATACTGGTTTTATTAGTATATATGTCAGTAAATACTTAATGAACCGAGAACTTGGTTTTGGTCGGAAGCTATTAACGATTTTAGATGATGAAGATATCTCATTTGAGCATACACCATCTGGTATTGATGATATTTCCGTGATTATTCGTGAATCTCTATTAACAGAAGAAAAAGAAGCGCGGATTATTTCTCGCATCAAAGAGGAACTTGATCCCGACACAGTTACGGTGGAGCGTGACTTAGCATTGATTATGGTAGTTGGCGAAGGAATGGATAGCGGAATTGGTCTAGCTGATAAAGCAACCCATGCCTTCACCAAAGCTAATGTAAGTATCAAAATGATGAACCAAGGATCTTCTGAGGTATCGATGATGTTTGGCATTAAGTCAGATAAAGTGAATGAATCCGTAAAGGAACTGTATCATATTTTCTTTGAAGTCAATTAAAAATAACAGGTGCTCCTGCTTGATTAAGAGGAGTACCTGTTATTTTTTTCACCCTTGGTTAGCTTTCGTTTGCGGTCTCTATGTAGAATAAAGCCAGCGATAAATACAAGTCCGCCAACAAATAGACCTAATCCGGCAATAAACTGTATGACAATATGGAAAAAGAAAGGTGTTAATTCACCAAAGAATGCATCGCGCATTAATTTGATGCCATAGGTTGCTAAAATGGCAGGTAATACTAATATAAATAAAGCTATAATTCTCAACCGTTTTCCCCCTAATGTTATGGAAATACCTTCATTATAGCAAAAAAAAGAAAGAAAAGAAATCTCATATACCTTGCAATTGTTTGCAAGGTGTATTATCCTTTAGGTATGAAAAAACATGCAAGGTGTGATGAAAATAACTGCAAACATATTCTCCCGTTATCATGATGTATTAAATCAATTGACGATTGCTGTGGTAGTAACAGATAAGACTGGTGTGGTTATCTATACGAATCAAACCGCCTTAACAATGTTTGAACGAGCAAGTTTAAAAGATGTAAAACTAACAGAATTGTTGAAAGCCCCTTGCATAGAAGAAGTGAAACGAGTGCACCACCCACTGGACCGTCTGGATAGAATCAAGACGACCGGTCAGAAGGTGATTAATAACTACGCCCCTTTTTTAGACGAAAAGGGGAGACTGCAAGGAATTTTGTTAAGCATTGAGACAGCTAAGAGCTTTCAAGATCGAGAAAGGGCTATCCATGATACGGATTTAGAGAAAGAAATTTTCGAACAATTGTTGGTAAGCAGCCAACATGAATTTCGGGTGTTGTTAGCCGATCAACAAGTGTGGCTGACTAGTAAACATTGGGATGAAGTGATACGACAAGCCAGCCCATATATGATATCGCTGGCGAATCAACAAGCGACAGAAGTTCTAACATCCAGAAGAGAAAAAAAAGAAACTACTTTGCCAACAACAGCGGCTAAAACAGATAAGGTGCAGTTAATCAGCCGTCCCTTACAAAGAAACGGGAAATTATTAGGTTGTATGCAATATGTGCTAACAGATCCTTCGCATGAATGGAGAAGTGAACTGGAACTGGCAAAAAAAGTGATACGAAAAATAGAAAAAACAGAACAAATCAAGGATATTGCTGGTGAACATCATGTAGTCGAAATTGCTAGAGAGCAGGCAAGGTTGTATGCGAAGATGGATACAACCATCGTGATCCGGGGCGACAAAGGAACTGGGAAGAAGATGTTAGCGCGAGCTATCCATCAAGCGAGCCGCCAAGCCATACACCCGTTTATCATCCAGCATTTTTCCCAGATGGAAGATCATTCTGTTTCTAAATTAAAGGAAAACATGGAATTCGGCACCATTTATTTTCATATAGATGAGGGGCTTTCCAAACAAAAACAGATGCAGCTACTCCATTTTTTGCAGGAGCAGAAATCGGTACGGTGTATATTTGGCACAGAAAAGCTGCTTATACCTGAACTATGGCACGCTCCGTTATATGAATACCTCCAGTCTTATCAAATGATGTTGCCTGCCCTACAGGAACGGCTAGAGGACATGGAGACATTGGTGGAGGTATTCGTTCAGCAGATGAACCTGCAATTTGGTTTCACGATAAAATCAGTGGACCAGCAAGTATTGACATATTGGAAAGGGCTGAACTGGCCGGGTAATGTAGCACAATTACGACAAACCGTTGAACAAACGATCTGGAATCTGGACGTGAGTGATCATGTGATTACCGTCGATCACTTGCCGGGAGAGACATATAGCGCTCAACAGCTGCAACAAACAGAGCGGCCTTCCTTGCAAAACGCCATGGATCAATTCGAACAAAACTATATTTATGAAACATTAGAGGCGCATCACTTCAATAAGACACAAACAGCAAAGGCTTTAGGCGTGTCCGTACGTAACCTCTATTACAAAATGGATAAATATCAGATGGATCGAGGTGTTACATGAGTCATCACGTAACGAAACGAATATTAGTGATTAATCCGATGGTGGAATCCAATCAGATCGCATTATACGAGAATGAGGACTGTATCGTGGAAAAGTCACTCCCTATCAGCGAATTGGGCTTGCAACAGGAGATATTGTTGCAATTAGAGGAACGGAAACAATTGATTGTGGACTTTATGCAGGATATTGGCTTAAATGTGGCGACGATCGATGCGGTATGTGGAATAGGCGGATTGTTAAGACCAATTGAAGGTGGAACTTATCCAGTCAACGAACAGATGATTAAGGATCTAACCGAAGCTATTAACGGTAGCCACGTATCCAATCTGGGGGCACTACTGGCAGCTTCTATTGCTGCGGACTGGCATGTGTCCGCCTACATCGTCGATCCAGTTGTAGTCGATGAAATGATGGATATTGCCAAGAAAACAGGGATTGTTTCGATTGAACGTAGTAGCGTTTTTCATGCGCTTAATCAAAAATCAGCAGCCCGTTCACTAGCACAACGTTTGTATCTGCGTTATGAGGAAGCAAATTTTATTGTGGCCCATATGGGTGGAGGTGTAACCGTTGGTGCTCATCAATATGGTAAGGTGATTGATGTAAATAATGGATTTGATGGGGATGGCCCTTTTTCTTTTGAAAGGGCGGGCAGTATTCCTAATAAAGATTTAATTCATCTTTGTTGGGAAACCAATCAAACTAAAGAAGCGATTGAGCAGCAAATCATCTACCAGAGTGGTATAAAGTCGTATCTAGGTATCGAAAGAAAAAGCGATTTAGCCTTACTATGGAGAACCGATCAGCAGAAGGTGGAGCAAGTCTTCGAGATATTAGCTTATCAAGTAGCAAAAGAAATAGGTAAGATGAGCACCGTTCTGGCAGGGAACGTTAATGCGATTGTATTAACTGGTGATCTAGCTGAATATGATGAATTAAATAAGCAAATTACCAACCAAGTCAGCTGGATTGCAGACGTTTACCATTATCCAGGGGAGAATATTATGTTAGCCTTAGCTCAAGGGACACTTCGGGTACTACAAGGACAAGAAGAAGTCAAGCATTATCATAAATGAGAGGGATGTAATCAATGGCAATGAATTATGATTTAGTTGTTGTAGGTGGCGGTACCGGCGGCTATATAGCAGCTATCCATGCGGCACAGGCAGGACTGAAAACAGCGATTGTAGAAAAAGATAAACTAGGCGGAACATGTTTACATAAAGGCTGTATACCGACAAAAGCATTACTAAAAAGTGCCGCTGTTTATCAACAAGTAAAGCACGCAGAGACTTATGGAGTAGAAACAGGAGAAACCTCTTTCCATCTAGAAACGGCAATGAAGCGGAAAAATCAAGTAGTTGCCACCTTATATAATGGCGTTCAGCAGCTTATTAGCTCCCATAAGATTGATCTATATAACGGTTATGGACGTATCTTGGGACCATCCATTTTTTCTCCGATGGCTGGATCTATTTCGGTGGAGTATGAGGATGACAGAGAGAATGATATTCTAGTTCCCAAAAATGTACTGCTGGCAACCGGCTCTTCACCAAGTTCATTATCATTAGTAGAGGTTGACCACCATTTGATTGTCACCTCTGATGATTTAGTGCATCTGGAACAATTGCCTGAATCGATAGTCATTGTGGGAGGAGGAGTCATCGGGATCGAATGGGCCTCTTTTTTACATGATGTCGGAGTGGAGGTCTCGGTTATAGAGGCGCAAGAGCAAATCTTGCCAGGCTTTGATCAAGATATTGTGAAACAAGTGCGGCAAGATCTACAAAAGAAAGGCATTCATATTTATGAACAGACTTTATTGAAAAAAGTAGAGGCCGACCAAGACGTGACCGTTACCTACCAGCTGACAGACAAGCAGGAGAGCATATCTGCTGATAAGTTGCTGCTAGCCGTTGGAAGAAAAGCCAACACTCATAAGATAGGCGTTGAGAACACCGATATGGAGATGGATGCCCATGGCTTCATCCAAGTCAATAACCATTTTCAGACAAAAGAAGATCATATTTATGCAATTGGAGACATGATAGGTGGCAAGCAGCTTGCCCATGTCGCGACCTATGAAGGGAAGAAAGCTGTTGACCATATGATTGGTGTAAATAGCAGTTCACTCACCGAGCAAGAGATGCCATCTTGCGTTTACAGTAATCCTGAAATTGCCACAATCGGGTTGACCGAACAAGCAGTACAAGCTAAAGGACTGGATTATTCCGTGGCAAAGGTATCAGGGCTTGCGATTGGCAAGGCACATGTAAATGGTAATACGAATGGCTTCACCAAGATTATTACCGATAACAAGACGAATGATGTATTAGGAATTCATATGGTTGGCGATCAGGTAACCGAATTAATCGGCCAAGCTAGTACAGCCAAATATTTTGATAGCTCTGTGTTGGAACTGTCAGAGGTTATCTATCCACATCCATCTTTAAGTGAAATGATAGGAGAAGCTGCATTAGCAGCTGAGAGGAGGAATTAACATGGTTAATCAAACGGAAACAGTAGGACTAGATAAGGACACGTTGGTGGCAATGTATCGAGAAATGTTACTAGCAAGACGCATAGACGAGCGGATGTGGCTCTTGAATCGATCGGGAAGTATCCCATTTGTTGTTTCCTGTCAGGGACAAGAAGTATTGCAAATTGCCACTTCCTTTGCGTTGAATAAGGAGGAAGATCATATCTTACCTTATTATCGTGACCTAGGTGTGGTGTTGCATTTTGGCATGACTACCAGAGAAGTTTTTCTACAAGCTTACGGTAAGGCAGAAGATCCTAACTCAGGTGGTCGTCAAATGCCTGGTCACTATGGCCAGAAGAAAAATCGCATTATTACAGGATCTTCACCGGTAACGACACAAGTACCACATGCGGCAGGTTTTGCCCTTGCCTCGAAGATGGAGCGTAAATCAGCCGTTTCTTTTGTTACCTTAGGGGAAGGTTCTTCTAATCAAGGAGATTTCCACGAAGGATTAAACTTTGCAGCAGTTCATAAATTACCGATGATTGTCATGGTCGAGAATAATAAATATGCAATTAGCGTGCCATTAAGTAAACAGGTTGCCTGTGAGAACATTTCTGATCGAGCAGTCGGTTATGGTATACCTGGGGTGACCGTTGATGGGGATGACGCTTTAGAAGTGTACCGAGTGGTGAAGGAAGCACATGAGCGTGCCTTAAAAGGCGAGGGACCAACCTTGGTTGAAACTATTTCTTATCGACTCACTCCGCACTCAAGTGATGATGATGATATGACTTATCGAACCAAGGATGAAGTCAGTCAATACAAAACGACTGACGGTATTGCGCGATTCCGGGATATGTTAATCGAACAAGGCTATTTGACAGAAACAGAAGATCAAGCGATTGAAGCGGACTTAAAACAAGAGATTAATGAGGCTACAGAGTATGCCGAGCAAGCACCATATGCCGATGTGTCAACATTAACGGATCATGTTTATGGAGTAGGAGGGAAAGCATAGTGGCTGTCTTAAACTATATTCAAGCAGTGAATCAGGCTTTAAAAGAAGAGTTAGAACGAGACGAGAAAGTGTTTATTTTAGGAGAAGATGTCGGGAAGCGTGGTGGTGTTTTTCTAGCGACGGAGGGGTTATATGATCAGTTTGGTGAAGAACGGGTGATAGATACCCCGTTGGCAGAATCAGCCATTGCAGGTGTAGGTATTGGAGCTGCGATGTATGGTATGAGACCCGTTGCTGAGATGCAGTTTGCTGACTTTATTTTGCCGGCAGTGAATCAAATTATCTCTGAAGCGGCTAGGATTCGTTATCGTTCGAATAATGATTGGCATTGTCCGGTGACAATTAGGGCGCCTTATGGAGCGGGTGTTCATGGCGGTCTCTATCATTCCCAATCCATTGAAGCCATTTTTGCTAACCAGCCTGGATTGAAAGTAGTGATGCCTTCCAGTCCTTATGATGTGAAAGGATTATTAAAGGCTGCGATTCGCGATGAAGATCCTGTATTATTTTTAGAGCATAAACGGGCTTATCGTTTGTTGAAGGAAGAAGTACCAGAGGAAGATTATACGCTTCCGATTGGTAAGGCAGAGGTGAAAAGAAGCGGGGAGGATGTCACGGTCATTACCTACGGATTATGTGTGCACTTTGCAAAACAGGCCGCTGAAAAGCTGGAACAAGAGGGAATAAGCACGGAGATTCTTGATTTGCGCACCGTTTATCCAATAGATCAGCAAGCAATTATTGAAGCAGCGTCCAAGACTGGTAAGGTATTGCTCGTTACAGAGGATAATAAAGAAGGCAGTATCCTCGGAGAAGTCGCTGCCATTATTAGTGAGCATTGCTTATACGATTTAGACGCACCTATTACACGATTAGCAGGCCCTGATGTACCGGCAACATCGTTTGCACCGCCATTGGAGAAAGAATTCTTAATCAATGCGGATAAGGTAGAGCAGGCCATTCGTGACTTAGCGGAATTTTAAAGAGGAGTGAGAAACGTGACGATCCAGAGAATTAATATGCCTCAATTAGGCGAAAGTGTAACAGAAGGCACGATTAGCACTTGGCTTGTTCAAGTGGGTGATCAAATTGAGAAGTATGATCCCATTGCAGAAGTGATGACAGATAAGGTAAATGCCGAGGTACCTTCTTCTTTCTCCGGTACCATTACGGAGTTAATTGCAGAGGAAGGCGAGACAATAGAAGTAGGTCAGTTGATGTGTTACATAGAAGTGGAAGGTGAAGCAGAAGAAACCGCCTCTATGTCGGCTGCATCTGCAGAGAGTCAAGTAACAGTGGACACTGGTGATCATACGAATATGAAAAAACGCTATTCTCCTGTCGTGATGCGTTTGGCTCAGGAGCATAATATAGATTTAAATACCATAAATGGCACTGGAAAAGGTGGAAGAATCACGAGGAAAGATGTAGAGGCATGGATAGCAAGCGGAAAATCTGAGGTGAAAGAAACCAACCATTCAGAGCCGGTTTTAGACGCAACGATTGCAGAGCCAGAACCAGAGCCACAAGAAGACGCCATCGAGGAGTTCACACCTCCAATCATTAGAAGAAGAGCAGTGAAGGCAAATCCTGGAGATCGAGAGATACCCGTTACGGGTCTGAGAAAAACAATTGCTCAGAACATGGTACGGTCCAAAACGGAAATCCCGCATGCATGGATGATGATTGAGGTAGACGTCACCAACCTTGTGGCTTATCGTAATGCAGAAAAAGACAGCTTTAGAGAAAATGAAGGCTATAATTTATCCTATTTTGCTTTCTTTTTAAATGCCGTAGCTAAGGCATTGAAAAAATTCCCAGAGTTGAATAGCTGCTGGGCAGGGGATAAGATTATCCAGCGGAATGATATCAATCTTTCTATTGCAGTGGCTCATGAACATGAATTGTATGTACCCGTCATCAAAAATGTGGATGAGAAGAGCATTAAAGGGATTGCGAAAGAAATTGCGCAATTAGCCAAAAAGGCAAGGACGAACTCCTTAACACAAGAAGATATGGAAGGCGGAACCTTTACTGTTAATAATACGGGTTCATTCGGTTCCGTAGAATCAATGGGGGTTATTAATTATCCACAATCGGCTATCTTGCAAGTAGAATCGATTGTGAAGCGGCCAGTGATTATTGATGATATGTTTGCCGCACGTGATATGGTGAATCTGTGTCTATCATTAGATCATCGTGTGTTAGATGGTATTATCTGTGGCGCCTTTATGTCGCACGTAAAAGCAATCCTGGAGAACATCTCCAGCGATACAACACCAATTTATTAAGAACTTGCTGCATCAATGGTAGTTTATAATATAATGATTATTTTTTGCATGGCAAGCGCTCCGTCTAAATCCTACGGAGCGCTTTTTGACATGCCGCTAATTAGGTAATGGTCACAAACTTCCAAATGACGCCGTATAATAGAAGAAGCTCTACAAAAAAACATCAATACCTGCCCAGTCTTATATTACGCATTAAAAGTATATACTTTTTTCGTAAGCGATCAATAACCAAGTATCTATAAATGCAGCATCACCTCCTGTACACTTATGGTAAGACAAAGATACAGGAGGTTTTTCTATTTGATTGTTAATTTAAAGCAAGCGAAAGGGTTTTATATTGTATGTGGAAAAACAGACATGCGGTATGGGATTGATTCGTTGGCTTATACGGTGCAATCCCAATTCCATTTAGATCCTTTTCAAGAAGCGTTGTTTTTCTTTTGTGGAAACAAGCAGGATCGCTTCAAGATGCTGCATTGGGATGGAGAAGGTTTCTGGCTGTTATATAAACGGTTTGAAAATGGGCAATTAAAATGGCCTCGAACGACCAAAGAAGCCCGGGAACTGACCAGTCAACAAGTGGATTGGCTACTCCGTGGTTTTTCGATTGATCCACCGATACAAATCGCTTCTTCTCGCGCCTTTTATTAAATAAAGAGTGCTTTTATATCCCTTTTATGGTATAATATAGTTAGAAAATAAAAGGGAGAAACGCGTATGAGTCCCGAGGAGACATTACTAAAAATCAACGAAGCACAAGTGAAACAAATTGAACAATTAACAGCTCAGCTCGCTCAACAAGCGAATGAGCTGACATTGTTGCGGGAACAAGTCGCTTACCTCACCCAAAAAATCTTCGGTAAATCCAAAGAAACACTACCTCCTGATCATCAACTCACCTTCTTTGATGCAGCAGAAGCCCCTCCTATCGTGGAAGGGGAAATCGAGGAAGTTACCGTGAAACGAAAGAAAACGAAAGGCAGAAAAAAAACCATCTTAGACCAGTTTCCGGAGCATCCTGTTCACCATCAACTGGAGGGGGAAGCCTGTACCTGTCCCACGTGCAAGGGAACGCTGGACGCTATCGGGAGCTATGCCGTGCGAGAAGAAGTCATTTACCTTCCTGCCAAGCTTCAACGAAAGGTGCACTACCAACATGCTTATAAGTGCGCAACCTGTTCCAAGCAGGGACCAGAAGATAAGATTATCAAAGCACCAGTTCCCAAAGCGCCTATCGATAATAGCTTGGGTTCTGCTTCGATTATTGCCCAGTCCATTCATCAGAAATTTGAGTTAAAAGTACCTGCCTATCGTCAAGAAAAAGGTTGGCACCGCATTGGTTTACCTATTACGCGCCAACAAATTGCCAATTGGCATATACGAGTGTCGGATTATTATTTAGCCCCTTTTTATCAACTGTTGAAAGACACGCTACTTCAACAGCCGATGTTACATGCCGATGAAACAACGTATCGGGTATTGGAAAGTGATACCGTGAATACGCATTTTTGGACCTTTTTAAGCGCCAAATATAGTGAAAAGCCGATCACGCTCTATCATCACGATCCAAGTCGGGGAGCCCATGTCGCCCAAAGCTTCCTTGATACGTATAAAGGGTACATCCATTGTGATATGTGGAAAGCTTATCAAGCCCTTTCTAACGTAGAGTTGGTCGGGTGTTGGGCGCATGTTCGTCGCAAATTCATAGACGCGATGCCAAAGGATTGTCCCGCTGATGCGTTGAGTCGACAAGCAGCCGAGAGGTGTGACCAATTCTTCACGTATGAGCGCGCGTGGTCCAAACTATCCGATGAGGAAAGGCTGGAGAAACGCCAAACCATCTTGAAACCCAAAATGGATGCCTTTTTTGATTGGTTACGGGAACAAGATCCTTTATCCGGCAGCAAGTTAGGCGAAGCGATACAGTATGCTTTGACATACGAGTCCACGTTTCGCACGGTCTTGAAAGATGCGAAACTAGCGCTTGATAACAACCGAGCCGAACGGGCCATCAAACCCTTCGTGATGGGAAGAAAAAACTGGTTATTCAGCGCCACCTATGAAGGAGCGACAGCCGCTGCGATTATCATGAGTATCATCGAAACAGCGAAACAAAATAACCTCGTTCCCGAAAAATATATCATTTATTTACTCGAAGAACTTCCTAACCTTCCCACCTTAACCAATGAGGAAGATTTGAAGGCTTATTTGCCATGGCGTTCCCACGTCAAAGAACGTTGCCAGGAAAGAACGCTGCCAAAGCCACGAAACAAGAAATAAGGATAAATCTCCCCAACCCTTCTGTTCCTCTTTCTAGAACAGTTTATCGCAGGGTTGGGGATTTTTCTATACACTTGAGTATTGATCGCTTACCTTTTTTCTATCTTTTCCTATTTGATAAAAAAGCGATTCAAAGACTGTTTTAGAAACTTTCCCTTCCAAATCGCTATCTATGTGTGGTAAAATCAGGACGTTCCTATCTGTGATGTAACACAGTCAATAATTATGTTTTTATATCTTTTGGAATGGTGATGGGATGAAAAATAAAGCAAGATATATCTATGATATACTGATGATCAGTTTGGTTATTATAACGATATTAACCTTATGGGTCGATCACGAAGTAAATTCCATGGTGAATCTAGTAGTTTGGTTGGTTTTTTTAGTAGACTATCTGGTACGAATACTGACAGCGCCAAATAAATGGCAGTTTATTCAGAAGAACCCGTTTCTTCTATTGGCAGTAATACCGCTTGACCAATTTTTTCAGGTGGCCAGAATCGTACGGGTTATTTACTTGTTTCGGATCAAAACAATTACCAAGTACTATGTAACACCATACCTAAAGAATTTATCTTATGTGAAAAAAATATTATTAGGTTCAGTTGTTCCAATTATTGTCGTGATCAATGCTAGTGTTATTTGGCTGATGAACAACAGTTTGACAACATGGATAGAGTCATTGGTGGTAACAGCTAAGCATTTATTTGTGTTTGCTAATAGCTTGCAAACCGTTAATCATTTTCCAACGATCATTCTATTAACGCTGACATCCATTGTAGGTGTTATTATCCAAGGTCTTGTGCTTCAATGGCTTTTTGATCGAATGGCAGAACTTTGGAGTAAACGAAAAGAAGTTTTTCCATCATCCAATAAGGAGAGGTCCTAATGTTTTTAATTGAGACGTTTGTATATATTGGCACCATTGCCTTCGCTATATCAGGGTCATTACTGGCTATCAAAAAAGACTTGGATGTCTTTGGTGTGCTTCTGTTGGGTTTAACAACGGCATTAGCTGGAGGCGTGATACGTGATTTGATGATCGGGAATATACCTCCAACCAATCTGGCCGATCCTCAATATTTTTTAGTGAGTCTGTTGGCTAGTTTAGCTACAATTCTTTTTTATGAAAAACTGAATCGGTTTGAGCATGGGATCGCTTTTTTCGATGCGATTGGTTTAGGTGTTTTTACCGCAGTAGGTGCGAATGCGGCAATTAGTTTAGATTATTCCCAGCCTTTTCTGATTATTACAATGGGTTTGGTGACGGGAATAGGCGGCGGTGTCTTAAGAGATGTCTTTGTGCGCGAGATTCCACTGGTGTTTCGCAAAGAAATCTATGGTATCGCCTCGATTGCTGGTTCAGTCGTCCTTATCTGCACTTATGAATTCATTTCACTCACTGTAAGCCTATATTTATGCTTAATTATTACCTTGATTATTCGTATCCTTGCCTTAAAATGGCGTTGGAATGTACCTATTGTGCAAAAGAAAACAAATATATAATCATCGGCTGGATGTTATGCTAGGACTCCAGCCGCTTATTGGTAGAATATCCGCTGATAATGACACCAAGTGTTAGAATCGCGCTTAATAAAATAGTGACGATCCCAGTTTCTAGCTGAAAAAAATGATAAATGAAAGGTTCATGCACGATCATATCTACACCTGTATATACCAAAATGGCGGAACCAATATAAATGAGATAAGTAAAGCGTTGCATCAGCCAGACAATAAATTTTGCTCCGAAAATCATCAAAGGGATGCTAATAAGAACACCTAAGGCTAACAATGGAAGGTGTCCTTTAGCGGCACCAGCAATGGCTACTACATTATCAAGGCTCATCACAACATCTGCTAAGATAATGGTACCTACTGCCCCATAAATAGAAGGCGAGGAAGCTATTTTCTGGTTTTCATCTTCTTTTAAAATGATTTTGTATCCAATCCATATCAGTAGTAAACCTCCAATAAAATAAATAAAAGGATAACCTAACAGAAAAGTAATCCCGCTGGCAAATAGTATCCGTAACAAGATAGCGCCTGCCACACCCATTAGAATTGCCCTGTTCTGGTATTTCTTTGATAGGTTTTTGGTTGCCATCGCAATGATTAATGCATTATCACCCGACAGTACAATGTCAATAGCAATAATATGTAGTAAGCCCATCCAATCTATATGAAATAAATCCATCCTATCCCTCCTACACAAAGCTTGTTTCTTTCATCTTATGCTTGTCTCTTCTGAAAATATACCTGTTATCGTGATACCAATTTTGTAATAAAAAACCGGGCAAAACCCGCCCGGCGCTTTACGAATAACTAAAAATAGCCACTGAACTGTCGATAAGTTGGATTATGTAAAGTAAGTAGCCCACTTTCTGGAGTGGTAAGTTTGATCGTTTTATCTGTGCGAAGCAAGCGCTCCGGGAATATGCTGCGCTTTCCGTGCGACCGAGCAAGGTCTTTTCATTTAACAGGTGGAAATCCTGTTTGGTAAGGTGCGAACCACACCACCAATAGCGAGTTTTGGACGAAACGGGGCAACCCCAATCGTTAAGCGTAAACAGCAAGGTAATAGGCCTGAAAGTGATAGAGCCTCGTAAGCAGTGAACTAGGGAGGTCGACAGTGTGGAAAGACTGGAAGACCATATACGGTTGATCGCAAAATGGTAAGATGATCGTACTCCCTCGGGGTCTAAGAGCCAGGCATGTTATACAATGATGAGAAGGCAACTCGGGAGGTCCTGTTTGTTCTTTCTTCGTAAAGAAGCGAGTATGGGGATCCAAGCGATACAAAGTAAGGGAACCAAATGACAAGCAGGAAGTCGGACGATCGCATAGTACCGAAGAGGTCGGGCAATGCCGAAAGAGGGAAGGCGGTCGCTCTGACATCGCCCTAGTAAGGGACACATTTCCTACACACGGAGGTAGAAGTAGAGATGGAAACAAAACTTAAGAGGATAACAGAATTAGCGAAAGAAAACCCAAAGAGGAGATTCACCTCGCTCGCTCACCTATTGAACGAGGAGAATCTTCGGTGGTGTCATCACCAACTACCTGCGAAACGGGCAAGTGGGGTGAATGGCACAACGAAAGCGACGTATGGGGAACAGTTGAAAGAGAATATAGCGGATTTAGTCCAGCGAATGAAGCAGAAAAGCTATCGACCGCAGCCCGCGAGACGGACCTATATCCCAAAGGAACAAAGAGGGAAGTTTCGTCCGTTAGGGATACCGGAACACGAGGATAAAATCGTACAGAAAGGGATGGCGCCGATCTTAAACGCCATCTATGAACCAGATTTTCTGGACTGTTCGTTTGGCTTCCGTCCGCAACGAAACTGCCATGACGCTTTGAAGATACTCAACGTCTATATAGAAAAGCGAAAGACCAACTACGTGGTAGACGCCGATATCAAAGGATTCTTTGATAATGTAGACCATAAGTGGATGATGAAGTTCTTAGAACACCGAATCTCCGACCCCAGTTTTCTCCGATTAATTGCCCGATTCCTCAAGAGTGGGTATATGGAGCAGTTAACGCACTACCCAACGGAGAAAGGGACACCACAGGGCGGGTTGATTTCGCCCATTTTAGCGAATGTATACTTACATTACGTACTGGATTTATGGTTCGAACGGCGGGTGAAGAAAGCAAGTAAAGGGGAAGCCTACTTGGTTCGCTATGCCGATGATTTTGTCTGTTGTTTTCAGTATGAGGAAGACGCCCAGGCATTTTATGAAGCCCTACGAGAAAGGCTTCAGCAATTTGGACTGGAACTAGCCGAAGACAAGACCAAGATCCTGCCGTTTGGGCGATATGCGTATGAAAGAGAAAAGCGAAAAGGGAGAAAGAAACCATCCACTTTTGACTTTCTGGGTTTCACCCATTATTGCGGACAAAGCAAGACAGGCAAGTTCCGCGTCAAACGTAAAACAAGTAAGAAGAAAATGGGGAAGAAACTAAAAGAAAGCAAAGCGTGGCTAAGAACGCACCGTCATATGGATATGAAAGATATCGTAGAACGTCTGAGGCGCTCGCTACAAGGATATTATCAATACTACTGTATAACGGATAATATGGATAAAGTGAATGAATTCTACTTTGAGGTGGAGAACCAATTCTATAAATGGATGAACCGCCGAAGTCAGCGGAAATCCTTTGATTGGGAGAAGTTTCAATGTTTTCTCCGGAAATTTCCGTTACCGAAACCCTCCATCAAGGTAAACATCTATGAATTACGGTCCCATATTTCATACATTCTGTGAACGATGGAAGAGAGGAGCCGTGTGCGTTAATTGCGCTCGCACGGATCTGTGAGGGGGGAGAAGCACAATCCCATGAGGGAGAGGCTCTCCTCTACTCGACGTGGGGCCGGCTTCAGCTAACTTGCAAAAGAAGAGCACTTTTACAAGTGGATCTTCAGCTCGTCCTGGTCCCACAGGAGTCTCCGCATATTCCCTCCGCTAGATGGAGTACAACAATGGTTGTTACTGCAAGAAGGAAGCATTCTAGGTACCTAGACAATGTTGTAGCATAAGGAGAAGTCGTCAACTGATTCCATGGTATAAATATAAAAGTCATAACGTAGGATCGAATCGTTCTTAGAAAAAGGTTATGCGGTTTGCTTATTGGCAGAAATATAGTGTCTGGAACACTTCATCTTCGCAGCCATTCGATTGTAGTGCTACTACCCAGCGGAACCTATTTCCGGAGCGCTTCTCAGCACATAAAAAACGTTCAACATGATCACTTGGAGTAGCCTTTTACTTTACATAATCCATCTTATCGGTACTCCGGTTTATTCTAGGTCAGACCATATCAAATCCCCTTATATCAATGATTATCAATCTTCTTAGCTTATTAGAAAAACCGGGTTTAAACCTGTCCGATCCCTTACCGTCCAATTAATACTGCTGGCTTGTCTGTATCCGTAACCTGCAAGATGATCTGATGGATATTTTAGCAATCATAATCAAAAGAAGTCGCATATCAGTAAAGCTAGCTGATTGAAAAAAACGCTGATTCTTGTTACTATTTTAATTATAAACAATGAAGAGAGGAAAGTGAGACAATGGATTTTAATTTATATATGGGTGATGTAGCCGAATCTGCAAGAAAAGAGATCAGAGATGCTGGTTTTACGGAATTAATGACATCAGAGGAAGTGAAGGATTCTTTAGAAAAGCAAGGAACAACATTGGTAATGGTGAACTCCACTTGTGGTTGTGCTGGAGGCGTAGCTAGACCCGCTGCCGCAAGCGCTATTCATTATGACAAGCGTCCGAACCAATTGGTAACTGTTTTTGCTGGTCAAGATCGAGAAGCAACAGAGACAGCCCGCCAATACTTTGAAGGATATGCCCCTTCCTCTCCATCGTTTGCTTTATTAAAGGATGGTAAGATTGTCAAAATGGTAGAACGTCATGAAATTGAGGGACATAGTCCAGTTGAGGTTGTCACTAAGCTGCAACAACTATTTGAAGACAACTGTGATGAATTGTAAATAAGATTCAAAATGCTGAAAGTGTTGTAAAGTTACTTAATAGAGCGGACAAGTTTAGGCTTGTCCGCTCTATTATGGAATAAAAAAGGTGCTGTTTCATTAGCCATTGTGAGAATATGTGATCAGACGGCACCGTAGATTCAATCTGGGTAAGCCATGGTCTTAGTTGATAAACATCGCTAACCCGGTAGTGAATACAGATAGTACCATGGCCACAATCATAATATATATAACCAGCCTAATGCGTCTTTGTCGCTTAGATGCCACTATAAATCCTCCTTTAGTAATTGAGCTTTTTGAACATCCTTTGAAATCGTGTAAAATAGAGGTATGTTCCCATCCTAATCATAGTTTTTATTTTACATCGAATAGCGAACGGGGACAAGGGAATAGTTGTGAAAATAACAAGAAAACATAATAAAAAGGAGTTCATATGATGATTAATCGAGAAAGAGTTGTGGAGCAGTTTCTGACGTTAGTACAGATTAATTCAGAAACTACTAAAGAAAGACAAATTGCTGACTATTTAATTGAAAAATTCCAAGATCTAGGGTTGAAGGTAGAAGAGGATGCAACAGCAGAAATCACTGGACATCAAGCTGGTAATATCATAGCAACATTAAAAGGAAATAACACTAATAAACCATCCATTTATTTTACCGCCCATATGGATACCGTTGTGCCCGGCAATGATGTAAAACCGGTTATTCGTGAAGAAACGATCTATTCTGATGGAACAACCATTCTAGGTGCAGATGACAAGGCAGGTATCACTGCCATTATAGAACTTATTCATCAATTGAAAGAGCAGCCAACAACACACGGAGATATCTCATTTGTGATTATGAGCGGAGAGGAATCGAGCTTAGCGGGATCCCGTCAATTTGATACAAGTCGATTGACGGCTGATTATGGCTATGCTTTAGATAGTGATGGCGATATTGGCACGATTATCGTGGGAGCACCGGCTCAAATAAGGCTAACGGCACTTATTAAAGGGAAAGCAGCGCATGCTGGTGTTCAACCGGAAAAAGGGGTTTCGGCCATCAGCATAGCGGCTAAAGCAGTTACACAAATGCCTTTGGGGCGAATTGATCAAGAAACAACGGCTAACATTGGCAGCTTTGAAGGCAAAGGACCGACCAACGTCGTTTGTGAGGAAGTACAATTAATTGCGGAAGCCAGATCATTGAAGGAAGACAAGTTAACCAAGCAGGTGGAAGCGATGGAACGTGCCTTAAAACAAACAGCGGAGCGAATGGGAGGAGAGGCAGAAGTTACTTTGGAAAAACTATATCCAAATTATAACTTCACAGAAACGGATCAAGTCGTTGACGTAGCGACACAGGCAATAAAAAACATGAATAAAACGACCAAGCTGACCGTCAGTGGCGGTGGAAGTGATGCCAATAATATGTCAGGCAAAGGAATACCAACCGTCAATCTTGCGGTAGGATATCGGCATATTCATACAAAAGCAGAAAATATCGATATAGATGATCTTACAGAAGTACCCTTGTTAATGTATCATATTGTTAAAGAAGCGGTAAAATGAGTTCCAATCATCCAGGATACCCCAAGAATGGTCGTGTAATTCTGCATGTGGATATGAATAGCTTTTATGCGTCGGTAGAGATTGCAGACGATCCTTCTTTAAAAGGGAAGCCATTAGCCATCGCAGGTAATCCCGATGAACGAAAAGGGATTATAGTAACGAGCAGTTATGAGGCAAGAAAAAAAGGAGTCAAAACGACGATGACGTTGTGGGAAGCGAAGAAATTGTGTCCTCAACTGATAGTTAGACGACCAAAGCATGAGCGATATCGCGAGGTTTCTGGTGAGATTTTTCGTATACTAGAGGATTATGCAACCTTTGTTGAACCGGTATCGATTGATGAAGCGTTTCTGGATATTACAGATAGCTACGATCTAGGACATCCGGTTGAGATAGCCGAGGCTATTCAACAACATATTGCCAATGACCTCTCGTTACCCTGCAGCATTGGCATTGCCCCCAATAAATTTTTGGCAAAGATGGCCTCTGATATGAAGAAACCAAATGGGATCACCATATTAAGAAAGCGTGATATTGTTGCTAAACTGTGGCCGTTACCGATTGAAGAAATGTATGGGATTGGTCGTAAGACAGCGGCAAAATTAAACAAATATGATATTTTCACCATTGAAGATTTAGTCGAGTCTGATACCGTACTGTTAAAAGGGATTCTGGGAATCAATGGGGAACGATTAAAAACACGGGCGTTGGGGGAAGATCCAAGGCCGGTAGACCCTGAAAAAGCGGCCAGCTTCAAAAGTATTGGAAGCTCGCAAACCTTTCCGCATGATATTGTGGATTACGACGAATTACGGGGACAATTACGTTATTTAGCTGACAAGGTGGAGAAACGTTTAAAACGTAAAAAAGCAGTCGGAGACAGTGTGCAGCTTACGATTCGTTATAATGATCGCAAGACAATCACAAGAAGAATCAAGTTGAAGGATTATATTGAAACGGCTGATGAGCTCTTTGCTTATGCGGAACAATTATTGGAGCAGCATTGGAATAGTGAACCAGTCCGTTTGCTGGGGGTCACCATACAAAACGCAGTGAAAAAAGAAGGGATGACCTATCAGCTTGATTTATTTCAATACTTGAATGAAAGGGAAAAACAAGAGGATCAGTAAACGAACGGATCTTCTTGTTTATATAAGTCATTCAAACGATAAAGGAGGAAAAATCGGAAGCAATGGCTGTCTGTGGAAACAGGCATTGTGCTTCTGCCAACAACTGCTCTGTTTGGTCTAACTGAAAACGAGAAGAAATATGGGTAAGTATTAATTGTTTTACAACAGCTTGTTGGGCAAGGCTTGCAGCCTGTGTAGTGGTTGTATGGTAATAATCATAAGCAATCCTCTCCTGATCTTTACTAAAAGTTGCCTCATGAACAAGGAGGTCAGCATGTGCAACAAAGTCCACTGTTTCCTTCATGGTTCGCGTGTCACCAAGAATAGCAACGTGTTTCCCTTTTTTTGCTTTTCCAATAAAATCTGCCGTTGCAACGGTTTCGCCGTCTGGCAGTGTGACATAATCTTGTGTTTTAAACTGTTGATAAATAGGCCCTGGTGCAACGCCTCTTTGCTTTAGCTTGTCTGCTTGTAACTGACCAGGGCTGTTCTTTTGTTCGATTCGATAACCATAGCTGTCGATGCCATGATCTAATCGCTTCGCAAAAACTTGAAATTGATCATTTTCATAAATCTTTCCTTCCGTTACCTCTTTGATTAAGATAGGATAAGCAAGTCGCGATTGGCTGACCTGGAGAGAGGTTTCTATGAACGCCTTTAAGCCTTTTGGACCGTAAATCGTAACAGCTTCTTTCCCTCCTTGAAAGGATCTGCTGCTTAAAAAGCCGGGGAGTCCAAAGATATGATCACCATGTAAATGGGTAATAAAAATATGACTCACTTTGCGCGATTTAAGGGAAGTATGTAATAGCTGGTGCTGTGTAGCTTCACCACAATCAAACATCCATAAGCTATTCTGTTCTTGTAATGTATCTAAGATAATCGATGTCACATTGCGCTGTTTGCTAGGCATACCAGCACCCGTTCCTAAGAAGTTTATTTTCATGAGTCCCTTCCTTTCTAAAAATTAGCTATATAAGTTGAACGTATAAATGTAACAAAAACGTGCGACAAGCAAGCCTTTGCTCGCATGATTTCCTGATAATACATCGTTTGATCCATTCACACTGCGTAAATGGATCAAGAGCACATACCAGATCCATGAGAAATGATTTCATTCAACTTATATAGATAGATTAGAGATCCTTTATAAGGAATCTCTTGCCTGTTTGGCTACCTGGGGCACGTCTGTGAAAATAGCATGACAACCCAGTCGTATTGCCCTTTTGATCGTAGCTGGCATATTTACAGTATAAACAGCGACATATAGTTGATTGGCTTGAGCCAGTTTTATTAATGGACCTGATAACAGACGATAGCGAATGTGAATGCCAGCTGCTTGGATGTGTGTTCCATAGCTAATCAAATCTTTGGCTTTTTTTCCTGATAGTAGGCTGTAGTCGATAGATTGCTGCGATTCACTAATATGTTGAATGCTGCGGTGATTGAAGCTGGATATCACACTTTTCTCCAGCATTTGATAATCCGCTAATTTGTTATAAACAACCCGCTCTATCCCTTGGTAAGCAAAGACGTTATTTTTCAATTCAATGTTTAAGGCCAAATGTTTATCTTGATTCCATTTTAACAAATCATCTAACGTAGGGATAGTTGTCCCTTGATAAAAAGGATTTTTCCAGCTGCCAGCATCGAGCTGCTTCAATTCTTGATAGGTTTTATCTTTAATATAACCCTTGCCGTTCGTGGTGCGTTGTAACTTCTCATCATGAATAAGCACAGGGATGTTGTCTTTTGTTAATTGTACATCCGTCTCAATGCCATCTGCTCCCTGTTGATAGGCCAAATCAAAGGCTGGCATTGTATTTTCCGGAGCTTGCTTGCTAGCCCCGCGATGTGCATAAATAATCGTTGTCATGAATTTCTAAGCCTCCAAAAAACGCTGTGTTTCTTTGTATTGTCTTTAAAAAATATATAAAAGTCAATGTAAATGTCTTTGAACTGCAAAGAGTTTGCCTCGTTTTTTATATAACCAATCTTCTTGCAGTTCGTGATCCGGATTGCTTTCGTAATTAATAGTCGGACGGGTTTAAGCATAGTTCTTAGTCAGATCAATCAGCCGGTTTTGGTGATGGTGGGAGCCTATGATATGATAGCAGGAGAAGAAGTGATACGATCACCAGCTGCTGTATGTAAATGGGATAGATAGGGGGAGCAGGATGAGCAAACTACAAGGGAAATATGTACTAATCACAGGGGCTTCCGGTGGTATTGGGGAGGCGATTGCCTATCAAGTGGCTGAACAACAGGGAATCCCTATATTGGTGGCTAGAAGCCAAGAAAAATTGCAAAAAATCGCTAGTCAGATAACGGCCGGCTATCAGGTGAAACCAATCATACGGGTAGTAGATATCACCAATTTTCAAGAGTGGGAGCAAATCTTGCAAGGTTTGATTGCTGAGCTAAACAGGATCGATGTCCTCATTAATAATGCGGGTATTGGTTATTTTGATCGCTATACGGATATGGAATGGGAACGAATCGATCGTATGGTTACTCTCAATAACCGATCGTTGTTTTTTACGACCTATCAGCTATTACCCCACATGTTTGAAGGGACAGACGCACATATTATCAATATAGGTTCACAGGCAGGAAAGATAGCTACACCAAAATCAGCCGTCTACAGTGCCACCAAAGCGAGTGTTATCAGTTTCTCGAATGCATTGCGGATGGAACTAGATGGAAAGGTACGGGTTACTTCTGTCAATATTGGTCCTGTGTCTACCAGTTTTTTTGACACTGCTGATCCTTCTGGACAATATCAACAGAGTGTGGCTAGATACATGTTAAACCCGGATGATGTAGCAACCAAGGTAGTGCAAGCGATTTTCACCCGAAAACGAGAGGTTAACCTGCCAGCTTGGATGCAGGCTGGTAGTAAATTATATCAGATCGTACCCAGGGTGGTAGAGCTATTTGGCAAACGGCTATTTAATAAAAAATAGGGAGGCAAGACAAATGCAATTAACCATAACGGAACGTGCACTTGAAAAGTTATATCAATTAAAAGGCGACAAGCATATATTACTTGCCTTAGTCTATGACACAGATGATTGCGGGTGTGGCGTCAATGGGGTACCTGCTATACAATTGATCAAGGAAGTGTCCGCAAAACAAGAACCAATTGTATGTGATCAAGCAAAAGTAGTGATACAACAGCAGCAGGCGGTTTTCTTTAACAAGGAAATGAAGTTGGATTACAACGGGGCCACATTCCGCCTCTCCAGTCCGGAAGAAATGTTAAACCCATTCATCCATGTGCAAGCAGTATAGTTGTGATGCAGTTTCTTCCGCCTGTTAGTCTTTCTGCATCAAGTTCCATTTATTGCAAGAACGCAAAGCGCAGGAGCGCCCTCTTAAAAACGTAGAGACCTGCGCGTTGCAACTGAGATAAAGGAAACACGGCGACGTGAGGAGTCGATGTTGACTTTCACCCGCAGGGCATAAGTGCGACTTTAGCTCTGTCTGCGCCTATTGGCTTGCCAGTCGCTAAGTCTTCTTATCGTAGGGCGTGTCGTGAAATCTCTAAAGTTTGGCGCCTGGAGCTGGACACGGCTGTTCCTGAATAAAAATTTATTCATGCAAAATGATATACTTTCTTATCTTATAAGAATAGCCGGGCAAAACCCTGCCCGGTCCTTTATTACGAATCAAAAGAAGCTATGGATTGCCGGGTCGTTTCAACTTAACATCTCTCCAAATTTTATTTGCTTTTCTTTCATACAAAAAAGGGACACATCGCAAGTCCAATCGTTGCATGTCTCCCTTTTTGTAGAGCATATCCTAAATGCGGTGTGCTTGATACTGGCTGGCTTTGGTGATTCGCTGGGCCTGCGTGAATTGCTCATTGTCAAATGATTGTTCCAGTGCATATACGTTTTCCTCTAACTGGCTTGGTGAGCTGGCGCCAGCAACTACAGAAGCTATTCCAGGCTGGTTCAGGATATACTGTAAGGATAAACCAGTCAAGGTTTGCCTCTCTCTTAATAAATTAGAAAGCGCACGAACGGTATCGGTTAACTCTCCTTTCTCATAATCCAGGTAGCCTTTCTCTCCTTTTCGGTTAACAAGCTCTTGCCCTTTTGTACTAAGCATACCTTTGGCAAGTGATCCTCTAGTAACCACACTGATGGAATGAGAGGAAATCGTCGGTAATAACTCTTCCGGCCGCCGATCTAATAAACTGTATTGCATCATGATACTACTGATCTGTGAATGCTTGATATATTGATCGATGACATTGGGGCGGATTGACGAAATACCATAATAGCGGATTACGCCTTCCTGAACAAGTTCTTCAAATGCCTCGATCGTTTCGTCTATCGGATCTTCTATCGTGCCACCATGTAATTGATATAAATCAATATAGTCTGTCTGTAGCCGCTGCAAGCTTGTTTTTACCTGTTCTTTAATGTAAGACTTTCGTGGATCCCAGAACCAGCTGCCATCGTCTTGCAGATGATTACCAACTTTGGTAGCTAGTACAAATTGATTGCGTTTTTGTTTCATTACTTCCCCAACCAATTCTTCATTACGACCTTGATCGTAAAGATCAGCTGTGTCCAAATAATTAATCCCCAAGTCAAGGGCAGCATCCATGATTTGTTCGGCTTGTCTTTTTTCTGTTCCTAATGACATACAGCCTAATGCAAGCGTAGACACATCTAAAGAAGTGTTACCTAATGTTCGTTTTTCCATGATAAAAAACTTCCTTTCTTCCTGAAAACTGTGATCCTGCTTTGCCTATTCCCGTCATTTGGAGAATAAAACACGTATATTTATCGCGAGACGAACATCCGTCAGACAGCAGGCTCACTTTATTGTACAAAATCCACGGATAGAATTACAATAAAAGAAGGAAAGAACAAGAAAGGAAGTTAGCGATGCATTCATTTGAAGAAAAGACCTTAGAATCAAAGCCCATTTTTAACGGTAAAATTATTGAAGTACAAGTTGATCAGGTGAGTCTACCCAATGGTGAAATTTCCACGCGTGAACTGGTGAAACATCCCGGCGCCGTTGCTGTGATTGCCTTAACGGAAGAGAATAAAATCGTATTCGTCAGACAATATCGTAAACCATTAGAGAAAGCACTTGTTGAAATACCAGCAGGCAAGCTGGAGGAAGGAGAGCAGCCAGAAACTACTGCAATTCGTGAATTAGAGGAGGAGACTGGGTATACGACGGATCACCTTCAACTGATCCAATCATTTTATACTTCCCCAGGATTTTCCGATGAGATTGTTCACTTGTATTTGGCAGATCAATTACAAGTGTTGGATACGCCAAAGCTGCTGGATGAGGATGAATTTGTTGAACGTATGGAATTAACATTAGAAGAGACAGAAGAGCTTGTGGAAAAGCAAGAGATTCACGATGCGAAGACGGTTTATGCCTTGTTATATTTGAAGTTGCGAGGAATGAAATAGTATGCTGCATTCCTATTATGCGGATTTACATATCCATGTAGGAAGGAATATCCAAGGAGGGCCAGTCAAGATAACTGCTTCTGATCAGTTAACGATTACCAACCTCCTTGAGGAAGCCAGTCAACGAAAGGGAATAGATATCGTTGGGGTTATTGATTGTCACGCTCCACTTGTATTACAGGAGATAAAGCAGTTGATTGCTGATGGAAAGGCGTACGAGAAGAGTCATGGTGGTATTCAGTTTAAGGATACAACACTGTTGCTGGGTAGTGAAATCGAGATTTATGATCAACATTGTCATGGGCCGATTCACGTACTCTGTTTTTTTCCATATATTCAGACTATGCAAAGGTTCTCTGGTTGGCTGTCTCAACACATGAAGAATGTTGAATTAAGTTCACAACGTTATTATGGCAGTGCTCTTTCCCTTCAAGAACAAGTAAAGCAGTTAGATGGCTTGTTTATTCCTGCCCATATTTTTACCCCTTTTAAAAGTTTATATGGAAAGGGTGTGAATCGATCGTTGACAGAGGTATTTCATCCTGCTTTAATCGACGCTGTGGAGCTTGGTTTAAGTGCCGATACCAGCATGGCCGATCATCTGCAAGAATTAGCTAACTATTCGTTTTTAACAAATTCGGATGCCCATTCTTTAGGGAAGATTGCCAGAGAGTATCAGCAATTGATCCTGCACGAGGCAAGCTTTTTAGCCTTAAAACAGGCGCTGCAGCAACAAAGTGGTTGTCGAATTGCAACTAATTTTGGCATGAATCCCAGACTAGGGAAATATTATACGACGGTTTGTGCCAAATGTTTGGCACCTTTCAAGGCAGATAAATGTAAGGAGTGCAGCTCTTCTAAGTTTATTAGAGGAGTGAAAGAACGGGTGGAAGAGTTAACTGACACGTTTCAGATCAACACGAATCGGCCAGATTATTTCTATCAAGCTCCTTTAGAATATTTACCTGGCTTAGGGACGAAAACATTGGATCAACTGTTAGTCCATTTCGGAACAGAAATGAATATCATTCACCATGTCCCAATAAAACAATTAGGTGAAGTGATTCCAGATAAGCTTGTCCAGCTGATCATCGCCTTACGTCAAGGAAAACTATCTATTCAAGCAGGTGGGGGAGGGCGGTATGGTAAGGTTGTGTTCGAATAATATTTTACCACTAAGGTTTGTTCTATTTCGCTAGCTATTATCATAGAGTAGCAATAGAACAAAAGTGGAGGATGTGAACACAATGCAGCTGCCTAAAAAGCAAAATAATATTTTACAGCATATGGTTAAATATCATACGATTTACTTGTTTACAATTATCTTGTTTGTGACTGGGATTGTCTTTGGTGCTATCATTGTCAACAGTATGACATTCGTACAGAAACAAGATTTGTTTTTTTATTTAGAACGATTCTTTTTAGGTTATGTCCAAGAAGATGGAGTTTCTCAACTAGAATTGTTCAAAAATGCCTTGTTTTATCATATACAGTTTTTGGCGCTTATCTTCTTTTTAGGAATTGCAGTTATCGGAGTGCCGATCATTTGGGTGTTGTTATTTGTCAAAGGGGTTGCTGTTGGTTTTACCGTTGGTTTCTTTGTAAGTCAATTAGGTGCAAAAGGGTTGTTATTTTCCTTTGCAAGTATTGCTGCCCAGAATTTGATTATCATTCCGATCTATATTATTGCAAGTACGTTGGCGATGATATTCTCAATTTCCATTCTGCAAAGTATCTTCTCGAAGCGGTATAAACGACCGATGATTCCAAGCTTTTTTCGATATGCTACTGCCTTTATCTGTTTTATGTTGATCATTGCTGTCGCTGCTTTGATGGAATCTTTTGTGTCTTTTGAGTCGATTAAAATCATTGCCGACCAGCTGACTATGGAATGAAATTATTAATTAATAATAATTATTATCAACTTTTTATAATTATCTGAATTGACATCCTACATTAGAATACTTATAATTGAAGATGTAGGGAGGTCTTTATTATGGAATATCGATTAGACCGTATCAAGAAGAAATTACATGCACAAAGTTATAAGCTTACACCACAGCGTGAGGCGACTGTTAGAGTATTATTAGAGCGAGAAGAAGATCACTTAAGCGCGGAAGATGTCTATTTATTGGTGAAAGATAAATCACCGGAAATAGGACTGGCCACGGTGTATCGAACCTTGGAATTATTAACGGAATTAGATATTGTAGATAAAATAAACTTTGGTGATGGAGTATCCCGCTACGACTTGAGAAAAGAAGGAGCGAAACATTCCCATCATCATTTAGTATGTACAGAGTGTGGATCTGTCGAAGAAATAACAGATGATCTATTAGGAGATGTAGAAGGTATTGTTCAAGATGACTGGGGTTTTATTGTCAAAGATCACCGTTTAACCTTCCATGGTATTTGTCAAACATGCCAAGAGCGTATCTGTCAAAATTGTGAAGCGAAAAAATTAGCAGCAAATTAGGTATATTTTTCTGATCTAATGGCATAAATTTTAATAGAGAGAATGTTTTAGAATAAACCTTTCTATTAGGAGCGAGATGTCATGAATGCAGTTGTTAAAATAGGCCTTGATTTGCTAAAGATTTTTGTAGTATTTGTAGTCTGCACCATATTGTTTTATTATGTATTAAGGGCGTTTCATAGTGAATATGAGAAGTTAGATCGTTACGAGTCTCCTCAAGGGAATGCAGTAAAGGTGATGAGTCAGGAAGAAACCGATATGTGGAAACGCCTGAGTATTTTTTTTCGATTGGGAGAATAAAATATGGATGAAATGCAGTATCCGGTAGAAGAGTTTTTTCATTATTTACGCATCGAGCGAGGTCTGTCGGAGAACACGTTAAAAGCATACCAGCGTGATCTAAGGAATTACCTGGATTTTTTGCGTGAAAGTAGACAGATGAAGAATTGGCAGCAAGTCACCCGTCATGAAGTCATGCAGTTTTTATATCATTTGAATGATCAAGGCAGATCCTCTGCAACCATTGCAAGGGTATTGTCTTCTTTGCGATTATTTCATCAGTTTTTGATTAGAGAGTATCAAATAAAAGAGGATCCTAGTCTGCATATTGATACGCCTAAGGCTGGTCGCACACTGCCAAAAGTATTGTCAATGGCAGATGTGGATAAGTTATTAAACATACCGGCAGTGGATAAATTTGCGATTAGAAACAAGGCAATGCTGGAAACATTATATGCCACTGGATTACGGGTAACCGAATTGATTTCGTTAACCATGAATGATCTGCATCTAACCATGGGTTTTGTTCGTTGTTTTGGCAAAGGTTCTAAAGAACGCATTGTACCGTTAGGTGATATGGCCAAAGACGCAATAGAGAAATACTTGCAGTCGGCAAGGCCGGAATTAGTACATAAAAAGCAAACGGAAACGGTATTCGTTAATCACCATGGAAATCCGATTTCACGACAAGGTTTCTGGAAGATTATTAAAACGATTGCCAAACAGGCAGGAGTAGAAAAGGAGCTTTCTCCTCATACCTTGCGCCATTCCTTTGCTACTCACTTATTGGAGAACGGTGCGGATTTAAGGGTAGTGCAGGAAATGTTAGGACATGCCGATATTTCGACAACACAAATATACACCCACGTATCCAATACACGCCTAAAGGATATCTATAAAACGCACCATCCAAGGGCATAACACTACTTTTGGAGTCTGGCAAAAAGGAATCTACCTTTTACCAGGCTCCATTCTTCATTCTGCCTCAGCAAAATATAAAAATCTACAGTAGTTGAATACAAAAGCTTATTCAGAACATTAAAGAAAAACCGGGCAAAATTCGCCCGGTCCTTGACGCATAACTAAAAGTAGCCACTGAACTGCCGATAAGATGGATTATGTAAATTGGCAAGTCCATCTATTCCATGTAGTAAAGTTGATTGTTTGCCAGTGCTAGGAAACGCTCCGGAAATAGGTTCCGCTTTCCGCGAGCTTGGCTCAGCCTCCTCGTCAGCAAAGATCGCTTCCTGCGGGGTCTTCACACTGCGCTTTTCTCGCAGGAGTCTCCACCTATTCCCTCCGCTAGATTGGCGTACAACAATGGTTATCTCTGCAAGGAGAAAGCGTTCTAAGTACCTAGACACTGTTGTAGCAAAAGAAAAAAATCGTCAACTGATTCTTTGGCTGCGTAATGGATCACGGTACTAATATAAAAGTCATAACATAGGATCCAGCCGTTCTCAGAAAAAGGTTATGCGGTTTTCTTATTGGCAGAAATATAGTGTCTGGAACGCTTCATCTTAGCAGTCATTCGATTGTAGTCCTGCTACCCAGCGGAGGAAATAGGTGGAGACTCCTATGGGACCAGGACGAGCTGAAGATCCACTAAAAAGTGCTCTTCTTTTTAGTTAGCTGAAGCCGGCCCCATGGAAAGCGGAACTTATTTCCGGAGCGCTTGCTTTGCACAGATAAAACGGTCAAACTCACCACTAAGGAAAGTGGGCTACTTTACATAATCCATCTTATCGGCACCACCATTCGTTCAAGATCAAAATCGGTCCACATCCTTTCATACTCAGAATTCTATACTTTCTTATCTTTTAAGAAATACTGTGCAAACCCACCCCAGTCCTTTATTACTATATAAGTTGAACGTACAAATGTAACAAAAACGTGTAACAGGCAAGTCTTTGCTCCTATTATTTCATTCAACTTATATCATCAAAATAACATGCTGACTACCGTTTATTACTTGCTCTGAGTTTATGGTAAAGGACTGGAGGGGGGAACTTGGTTTTTCTTTTCGCCGAATGCTCATGCGTAAATCCTTGCGTATAGTCTCAAATAATATGGTATACTAACGGTAAATACAGGGTATTGCAGTAGTAGGAGGGAAAAAAGATGACAAATTTTAATCGTGTATTTTTGATTGTACTTGATTCTGTTGGTATCGGTGAAGCACCTGATGCAAAGCAATTTAATGATGTCGGGGCAGATACGCTTGGTCATATTGCCGAGCACCGACAAGGATTAAATATGCCTGCTATCGGTCAACTAGGCCTAAGCAATATAAGAGAAATTAAAGGAGTTGCTCCAGCAGTGCCGCCAAAAGCGCATTATACCAAAATGCAAGAGGCTTCCAATGGCAAGGATACAATGACCGGGCATTGGGAAATTATGGGCCTTTATATGGAGACACCATTTCGAACCTTTGAACAGTTTCCTAAGGAACTGATTGACAGGATCGAGCAGAAAACCAATCGTAAAGTGATCGGTAATAAACCCGCCTCAGGGACGGAAATTATCAAGGAATTGGGGCAACAGCACATGGAAACAGGTGATTTAATCATTTATACCTCTGCCGATTCCGTTCTACAGATTGCTGCGCATGAAGACATTATTCCGGTTAATGAACTGTACGATATTTGTGAGTACTGCAGGGAAATAACCAAAGAAGAAAAATATATGATTGGCAGGGTTATTGCTAGGCCGTTTGTTGGCGAACCTGGAAATTTTGAACGGACGGCTAACCGCCACGATTATGCGCTCAAACCATTTGGTTATACGGTGATGAATGCACTAGAGGATGAAAATTATGATGTCATTGCCTTAGGTAAAATCTCGGATATCTATGATGGAGAAGGGGTAACGGAAGCAATTCGAACATCAGGTAATGATGACGGAATGGAAAAATTCATCCAATCGATGGATAAGCCGTTTCATGGACTAAATTTCTTAAATCTTGTCGATTTCGATGCAAAATATGGACACCGACGTAACCCAGACGGATATGCGGAGGCGTTAGAGACATTTGATCAACGTTTACCAGAAGTGCTTGATAAGCTGAAAGAGGATGATCTATTAATCATAACCGCTGATCATGGTAATGACCCAACACATCACGGTACCGATCATACGAGAGAATATGTACCACTGTTGATATATCATCAAGGTATCACAGAAGGAAAGAACCTGCCCATACGAAAAACATTTGCTGACATAGGTGCAACGATTGCTGAAAATTTTGCAGTGAAAATGCCAGAATATGGAACCAGTTTTCTGAAAGATATCCAATAAAGAGGGGGATCTGACCATGCGCATGATTGATATTATTGAACGAAAACGAAATGGCGAAAGTTTGTCTGAACAAGAAATTGCCTACTTTATTGAAGGTTATTTAGATGAGAGTATCCCCGATTATCAAGTATCCGCTTTGTTAATGGCCATTTATTATCAGGACATGTCGCAAGAAGAAATAGCTTATCTAACGAAGTATATGGTTGCATCCGGTGACACGATTGATTTGAGTTCCATTCAAGGGCATAAGGTTGATAAGCATTCAACAGGTGGTGTAGGCGATAAAACGACCTTTATTGTCGGACCATTAGTAGGAGCTGCTGGCATCCCTGTTGCGAAAATGTCTGGCCGGGGGCTGGGTCATACAGGCGGAACCATTGATAAATTGGAATCGATCACAGGTTTTAAAGTGGAGTTAACCAATCAGCAATTTATTGATAATGTGAATCGTCACAAACTAGCTGTTGTCGGTCAGACTGGTAATCTTGCACCGGCAGATAAAAAGCTGTACGCCCTTAGAGATGTAACAGCAACAGTCGATTCCATCCCGTTAATCGCCAGTTCCATTATGAGTAAAAAGATTGCCTCAGGAGCAGATGGCATTGTTTTGGATGTCAAAACTGGTTCAGGGGCTTTTATGAAGTCATTAGAAGATTCTCAGCGATTGGCGGAAGCGATGGTTACCATTGGAAACCAATTAGGCAGACAAACTATAGCGGTGATTAGTGATATGAATCAGCCACTTGGATTCGAGGTTGGCAATGCGAATGAGGTAAAAGAAGCGATGCAGGTATTACAAGGAGAGAAGATTGCGGACCTTCGTGAATTAGCAGTTGAGTTAGCAGCTCAAATGACCTTAATTGCAGGTATTTATGATCATTATGACACTGCTGTACAAGCCTTAGAAGCAAAACTGGATAATGGTGAAGCACTAGCCTGCTTCAAAGATTTTATCGAAGCACAAGGTGGAGATTCCGCGTTTATCGATGATTTCAACCTTCTTCCTCAACCTTCTTATAATATAGAGGTGAAGGCACATACAGATGGTTATATTCACGAGATGGCAGCAGAGAAAATCGGTCTGGCGGCCATGCATTTAGGAGCTGGCCGTGCCACAAAAGAAGATACGATTGATCATAGCGTAGGCATTACCTTGAAAAAGAAAATCGGTGATTCTATTGTAAAAGGAGATACATTAGCCATTTTGCACAGTAACAAGGATCAAGCAGACGAAGTAGGCGAGATTGTCAAACAAGCCTATACTATTTCCCAAAGCCCTGCTGAACCAAGACAAATGATTTACCGGGTAGTGAAGTAAGCTAACATTTTTCATCAACTAACTTAGATATTATTGTAACAAGAAGGCAGCTGCTGATAGAGCAGACCTGTCTTCTTTTTTTGTTAGCAATAAAGGGACATAGGGATGGGAAAGCGTTTTACCTTGCAAATCAAACCCATGAACGCGGAGCCTACCCATGGGCAACGTGACATCACCTAACTTAGCGGCAGTGACTTGGTTTTGCGATAAAGGCTCAGGATGCTTTTCACCCGATTTTCTTAGTAGAATGACCTCCTCTAAGAAAATTCATCTGATCCCCGTTTTATGTGACGATCTTTTCTACTGATTTTTGCACTTCTAGTTATATTTCTAGTTTTATTTGGAAAAAATAGAGATGTTACTATTCTGGAGGTGAATCGATTGAAAAAGTCAATCATCCGTTTCATATGCATCATGCTACTGCTTCTATCCATTCCAAATATGGCATTAGCCCAGCAAGAGACGGCCGAAAAGGAAGAAGAGAATCTAGAGTTAGCCACTCACTCCACGTCAGCTATCTTAATGGAAAGGGATACAGGAACCATCCTTTACGATAAAAATGCAGAGGAAAAGCTTCCTCCAGCAAGTATGACAAAGATTATGACGATGTTATTAATTATGGAAGCACTGGCAGATGGACAAATTACGTTAACGGAAACGGTGCAAGTGAGTGAACATGCAGCTTCTATGGGAGGTTCGCAAATATTTTTAGAAGCTGGAGAAGAAATGACCGTACATGATCTGCTAAAGGGGATTGCTGTTGCTTCTGGAAATGATGCAAGTGTCGCAATGGCTGAGCGGATTGCAGGCAGCGAAGAAGCCTTCGTAAAAAAAATGAATGCCAGAGTAAAAGAACTTGGTTTGACATCAACCAAATTTCAAAATGCCACAGGCTTGCCTGCAGATGATCATTACAGTACGGCGCATGATATGGCAGTTATGGCAAAGGCCTTGTTGAAACATCAGGAGATTACCGAGTATACCGGTATCTATGAGGATTATTTGCGGGAAGGAACAGAAGATGAGTTCTGGTTGGTGAACACTAATAAACTAGTTAAATTTTATGATGGTGTAGATGGTTTAAAGACCGGTTATACCAATGAAGCAAAATACTGCTTAACGGCAACCGCAGAAAAAAATGGTATGCGCACGATTGCGGTGGTAATGGGGTCAGATAATACCAAAAACCGCAACAGTGATGTGACTGAGCTGCTGAATTATGCTTATTCACAATATCAAACCAAGTCTCTCTTTGAAAAGGATCAAGTTGTTACGTCGTTTGAATGGCTAAAGGCAGATAAAAATAAGGTGGATGTTGCTACGAGCGACAGTGTATCGATTCTATATGCCAAAGGTACAAATATGGATAATATGGACACACAAATTACCATCGATCAAGATATCCACTTACCGCTGACGAAGGGGACAACCGTGGGTAAACTTGTGGTAAAAAATGGAGAAGAAGTATTAAGCGAAACGGATTTGGTTTTATTAGAGGATATGGAGCAGGCTAATTTATTTCAGTTATTTAAACGTACCTTTCGTTCCTTTTTTCACTTGTAATAGGAATGTATGGAGTGAAAGAGAAATAAAGTCGAATCATTACTAGTTTCGCCGAATAGTTTCTAGTTTTGTCAGGTGGCAGGATTATACGAATGAAAAATAGAAAAAAGAGTTATCGAAAAAAATGGGAGGGAACTATCATGCAATTACAATCACAATTTTCAGTTATGGAGGATGTCTTAATTGTTCGATTAGATGGTGAATTGGATCATCATTCCGCTGCCAAGCTGAAATTAGAGTGGCAACAAAGAATACAAACAGGCAACATTAAACATGTCGTACTTAATTTGAATAAACTCCATTTTATGGATAGTTCTGGTTTGGGCGTGGTATTAGGCCGTTATAAGGAAATTAAACAAATTGGTGGCGAAATGATCGTCTGTTCCGTCAATCCGCCCGTCAAACGATTATTCAATATGTCGGGCCTCTTTAAGATTGTCCGGTTAGAAGCAGATGAACATTTCGCATTAACCAGTTTGGGGGTGGCGTCATGAATAATGCAATGGAACTGAAGTTTAAGAGTATTAGTGCCAATGAGTCCTTTGCACGTATTGCCGTAGCCTCCTTCGTCTCGCAGATCGATCCTAATATGGATGAATTAACCGAAATCAAAACAGTCGTATCTGAAGCAGTTACCAATGCAATTATTCATGGATATGAAGATGATCCCAATCAAGATATTTATATTCGTTGTTCGTTAACGGATGATTTTTTATCAATAACCATCGCTGATGAAGGAATCGGGATTGATAATGTTGATTTAGCCAAAGAGCCTTTGTATACCTCCAAACCAGAATTAGAGCGTTCGGGGATGGGTTTTACCATTATGGAGAATTTCATGGATCGTATTAGCATTACATCCCATCCAGGAGAAGGTACAAAAATAAATATGACCAAACAATTTCAAACCATCAAGAGCATGTGTAAGTAGGTGATGCCTATGAAAACACAAATGTCAAAGACATCACCATTAAGTGATCATGAGGTCAAACAATATATTCAATTGAGTCAAAAAGGCGATGAAGAAGCCAAAGCCATCCTCGTTGAAAAGAATATACGATTAGTTTGGTCTGTTGTACAGCGATTTTTGAATAGAGGTTATGATCAAGATGACTTGTTTCAAATTGGCTGTATTGGTTTGCTTAAATCAATTGATAAGTTTGACTTGAGTTACGAGGTGAAATTCTCAACTTATGCGGTACCGATGATTATTGGTGAAATTCAACGATTTATTCGCGATGATGGAAGTTTGAAGGTAAGCCGATCATTGAAGGAGATTGGAAATAAGATCAGAAAGGCGCAAGACGAGCTTACGAAGCAATTCTCAAGGGCACCTACGATTCAAGAAATTGCCGATGAACTGGAGCTGACGCCAGAAGATGTAATTCATGCACAAGAAGCCATCAAAAAGCCGCAATCGATACACGAAACGGTTTATGAAAATGATGGTGATCCCATCACCTTACTAGATCAAATTGCAGATATGAATGATAACTGGTTTGATAGACTTTCTATTGAACAGATTATCAATGACTTAGATCAACGGGAGCGATTAATCGTCTATTTACGCTATTACAAGGACCAAACCCAAACCGAAGTAGCGGATCGATTGGGCATATCACAAGTGCAAGTGTCACGGATCGAAAAAAAGATTTTGGATAAAATAAAAACAGAAATGCTAACCTAACATGTTCCGCTAGAAAAAATCGGACAGTGCTCCTCGAAAGGAGTCTATGTTCGATTTTTTTGTTTGTAAAATTCACCTATGAAGCGGTTTAGCTCTTTAAACGGGGGCCAAATAATTGAAATGGAATCCATGCCAATGCACTAAAAAATCACCACCTCTGATAAATACCGATAAAGTGGCCTTACCATTGCTTTTTCAAGTGGAACTTCCGCTCATGCCGCAATGTACAGGAAATGTAAAGTGCAGGTGTTGTGACTGGACGTCATGGGTTTAACCTGCGAATGACTTACCCGTCTAGGTGATTGGTCTACGCTAAGGAATAATAATTCCACACTTCTAGCAAGAATTAGCATGACGGTGATCTGATACGAAATCCTGTTTGTATGCTTGATTTTTTGCTGAGGCTAAGAAATAAAACTTCCTTCACCATCATCGTTCTATATCAGTTGAGTGAAATAAATTCTCATGCATCTGCTATGTGTTCTTGATCCATTCGTGTGATTATCTCATCATACTGCGTAAATGGATCAAACGAGGTATTAGCAGGAAATCATGCGAGCAAAAACTTGCTTGTCACACGTTTTGTTATATTTATTCGTTCAACTTATATCGTCACAAGAACCATTTTATAAGTTATCTATTTTATGGTAGGTGCAATGATTTTTGCATGGATCAATCACTGTGATACCTCCTATGTTTCCAATATAAAAGTCATAAGGCGATACATGCCTTGCAGTATCTAGAATGCTTCATGCTCGCAGTGATAACCATTGTTGAGCCATATTCCCGCAGCGCTTGTTTCGCACAGATAAAACGATCAAGCTCATCACTCAGAAAAGCGAACTACTTAACATCATCCACTATATCGATCGATAGCAGATAAAAGAGCCTCCCAAAAACATTTTTCAATCGATCTTGCATGCATGAATTTCCCACATCTTCATCATACTAAGATAAACCATTTAAAGGATGATGTTATATGGCCGAGGATAAAGTATATGTCCGTCTCAAAAAGAAAATATCGGCAGAAAAAGACCAGCAAATTTACTTAAAAGATATCGCCTTTATCACAGGAAATATCGATTATTTAACCGATCTGAAGGACTTACCTATCTATCACATCACGGAAGCAGACAAAAGCATATCGGTAATAGATGGATTTCAGTTGTTGGAAGTTTTGGTGCAGGCATATCCCTTGCTCACCATTGAATTATTAGGTGCAAATCAAGTGATTATTGAAGTGAAAAAACAAACAAAAAAAGTACCTATTTTGTTAATCGCCTTTATATGGCTGCTTATGTGTGTGGGTTCCGCCATGGCGATTATTAATTTCCATTATGATGTCAGCATGGAAGAAGTCCATCAAGGTATTTATTACTTGTTGACCGGTGAAAAGGTGAACAAACCACTTTGGTTGCAAATTCCGTATTCCTTCGGACTGGGCTTGGGGATGATATTGTTCTTTAATCACATCTTCAAAAAACGATTCAATGAAGAACCAAGTCCGCTGGAAATTGAAGTATTCAATTATCAACAGGACCTTGATCAATATGTAGTACAGCATGAAAATGGACTGAACAAACACCGTGATGTCTGAATTAATCCTTATTAGTGCACAAATACTAATAGGACTTGGCTCGGGATTAGTAGTCGGTTCAGGGTTTGTAGCCTTTTTAACGGTATTGGGTATTATTCCCAGGCTTATTCAACTGAGTAAATCGCATCAAAGTTTGCCTGCTTATCAATTCAGCGTGATTATCGGTGCACTGTTAGGTACTTATTTTACCTTTACAGACTGGACGATTGCTTTGCCATTGCCGTTGCTCAGTTTATGGGGATTGCTACATGGCATATTTATTGGCATGCTGGCCGCTGCATTAACGGAAGTATTGAATGTTTTCCCCATATTGATGAAACGACTTGGTATCGATAAAGAATTATTATGGCTATTAATGGCCATTGTCATAGGAAAGATTATCGGTTCTCTCTTTCATTGGCTTTTATTTGTTGAAATTATCTAAAAAGGACGTTATTTATGAAAAAAATTGATCGCTCGATTACAAAAAATCAACAATATTTAACAAATCACCTTGGGATTGATGTATCCTTTGACATCGGATTTCGCGAGTTGATTGTCTTAAAAAGGAAGGTCCAGCTATATTATGTTACAGGCTTAGTCGATGATGAATTTGTTATCGAAGTGATTAAGAAACTGGTTTCCATAAATGATGAGGAAGAAGTAAACAGCGATCTCTATCAAGAGCTGAATAATCGAATTGTACATCAGCAGGTGGAGAAGGCTAAAACAATGGATGAGGCAGTCGATCAAATGCTGTCAGGTTTATTGGTTATTTTTGCTGATGACCAAGAAGAATGTTTTATTGTCGATGTTAGACATTATCCTGGCCGAACACCTGAGGAGCCAGACACAGAAAAGGTAGTTCGCGGTTCAAGGGATGGCTACACGGAGAATATCATTGAGAATACGGCCCTGACTAGGAGAAGAATACGTGATGAAAGGCTGCGTCATGAGATGCTTCAAGTAGGGGAACGATCTAAAACGGATATCTGTATATCTTATATACAGGATGTAGCAGATATTGGTTTGATCGAATTAATTAAAAATGAACTCGGACAGATTAAAGTAGATGGACTCTCGATGGCTGATAAAACAGTGGAAGAATATTTGGTGCACCAAGGTATGAATCCATATCCGTTAGTGAGATATACCGAACGTCCGGATGTGGCTGCAGCTCACTTGTTTGAGGGACACGTACTTATCATGGTGGACACTTCTCCCAGCATGATCATTGTGCCAACCACTTTCTTTCACCACGTACAGCATGCAGAAGAATATCGTGAGTCACCTGCCGTAGGGACGTTTGTGCGCTGGGTTCGATTTATGGGCATCTTTGCTTCGTTGTTTTTACTGCCGTTATGGCTACTGGTGGTATTAGAACCTACCTTGCTACCTGAACAATTACAGTTTATCGGTCCGAACGAAGTAGGAAATGTTCCGATTGTGGTGCAGATTTTAATGGCCGATATCGGGATTGAGTTCCTGCGTATGGCGGCGATTCACACCCCGACCCCGTTATCAACAGCAATGGGGTTGATTGCCGCTGTATTAATCGGGGAAATTGCGATCGAAGTTGGACTATTTAGTTCCGAGGTCATTCTTTATGTTTCAATTAGTGCTATTGGTTCTTTCACCACACCAAGTTATGAACTCAGTGTCGCTAATAAAATCATCCGATTAACCTTAGTCATCGTGACTGCCCTTTTTCAAGTAACTGGTTTCATGTTAGGTATTACGTTATTTATTTTGTTTTTAGCAGCAAAAAAATCGTTGCAAACTCCTTATTTATGGCCGTTTATTCCATTTAATGCGAAAGCAATGTGGCAGATTATGTTCCGAGTAGCAATGCCGCTATCCAAATCGAGGCCAAGTATTGTTCGTACAAAAAATACACAAAAACAAGCATAACTTAGAAAGTAAAACTTGAACTAAACGAAAGCCTATGATAAATTTATTTTATACTTTATGAGCTTACAAACTATTTAGTAGCAACGGTCGAAAGTGCTACCCATTGTTCCTAGTGTCAACCGCTTGGCGGGACAATGGGCAGTATATGGCTGTTTTAACCCATCACTAATGGTGGGGATTTTCAAATCGGATGTATCCCTTGTCAACCTGTCTTTCCATGGGACAAGATAGGGATGGGGGATTTTTGTTTGATATCTAAATAAAGAGACAGAGAAAGCAGGTGGTAGAATGCAGCATGACGCTCAGACAAATGAACAAGGCCATTTACTTATTAATGGTTTAGATAGTGTAGAATTAGCAAAAAAATATGGCACGCCTTTGTTCGTATATGATATAAATAAAGTACGGAATAATGCACGGGCTTTTGTAGAAACCTTTAAAGAGCTAGGCGTACAAGCTCAGGTTGCTTATGCAAGTAAAGCATTCTCTGCTATTGCGATGATCCAAGTCGCCAAGCAGGAACAGCTTAGTCTGGATGTTGTTTCCCAAGGGGAGTTATACACAGCCATTCAGGCCGGATTTCCTGTTAAAAAAATACATATGCATGGTAATAATAAAAGTTATCAGGAAATTTCAATGGCCGTTACCAACAATATCGGCTGTATTGTCGTCGATAATTTCCATGAAATTCATTTATTACAGCAAGTATTAAAGGAACAGCAGAAAACAATGGAGGTCCTTATTCGAGTTACGCCAGGTATTGAGGCACACACCCATGATTATATTCTGACTGGTAATGAGGATTCAAAATTCGGCTTTGATTTAACCAATGGACAGGCCGAAGAAGCTATGAAGCAGCTTAAGGAAATAGATTCCATCGATCTGAAAGGACTACATTGTCATCTTGGTTCACAAATATTTGAAACCGATGGATTTACCTTGGCAGTGGCACGGCTGTTCCAAACCTTACATGATTGGAAACAACAGCATGGTTATGTTGCAGAAGTAATCAATTTAGGTGGAGGTTTTGGTATTCACTATACCGATGAGGATAAACCACTACCGCGTCCTAATTACGTTAGAGCACTGGTTGATAAGGTAAAAGAACAGGTAGAAACCTACCAGCTGCCATTGCCAGAGATATGGATAGAACCAGGCCGATCTATTGTTGGCGATGCCGGTGTAACGCTCTATTCGATTGGATCAATAAAGGAAATACCTCATGTACGTAAGTATGTTTCCGTTGATGGTGGGATGACGGATAACCTGAGGCCAGCCCTTTATCAAGCGAAATATGACGCCGTTATTGCGAATAAAATGAATGCAACAGAAGAAGAAGAGGTGTCAATAGCAGGGAAATGCTGTGAATCGGGAGATATGTTAATATGGGATATCGCATTACCCGAGACAGAAGCTGGGGATATATTAGCCGTTTTTTCAACGGGTGCCTATGGTTATTCTATGTCAAGCCACTATAACCGATTTCCAAAGCCAGCCGTTATATTTGTAGAGAATGGACAAGACCAACTAGTGATTAAACGAGAATCGTATGAAGATATGGTGCAAAACGATCTATCATACGAATAGGGGGAAAAGAAAATGAAACAAGCAATTATCGAATTTGAAAATGGTGAAAGAATTGTGATAGAACTATATGAAGAGGCTGCACCGAATACCGTAGCCAATTTTGAGAAATTAGCAAATGAGAACTTTTACGATGGTGTTATCTTTCACCGGGTGATCCCTGGCTTTGTTGCACAGGGCGGTGATCCAACAGGTACAGGAATGGGTGGACCAGGCTATACGATTAAATGTGAAACAGAAGGTAATCCACATAAACACGTGGCTGGATCACTATCTATGGCACATGCTGGTAAAGATACGGGTGGAAGTCAATTTTTCCTTGTTCATGAACCACAGCCTCATTTAGATGGTGTGCATACGGTTTTTGGTCAAGTAACAGAAGGACTAGATACCGTATTACGTATCCGTCAAGGAGATGCCATGAAAACAGTAAGAGTTTCAGAAGTATAAAAGAACAATAAATAGTATTGACATCTGAAAGGCGTTATAATATGGTAAGGTGAAAGGTTGAAAGAATGATGGACGACCTCTGTTTGTCCAATTCATTCAACAATGAAGCTTCATTGTCTGTAATCAGCAATAAAATGCACCCTAAAGGAAGTGTGCACCTTGCGCAAGAAAAATATATTACTATTTACCATTCTCTTGTTAATAAGTATCGCCTGGGGTAGTTATTATTGGTTTGGTATCGTATTTTCACCATAGTAATTGGATATAATAGAGGATGTTCAAAAAGTCCAAAAAAGGAAGCATCGAATGTCGAGCTTTTGTAACACACAGTACTAGTAACGACTTTTTAGATCAAAACATAACATAGCTATGGATGAATTGTTATGAATAATGAGGGATTCAATATGTTAATACGTTTTAAGAAACGATCAGAAAAGATAGCCATGGGTTTACTTTCGTTTATGCCTGCTGAAAAAGAGGTTAAGAAGTTGCAAGATACCATTCAGGAGTATGAAGTGAACGAGGATTGGCAGCTGTTTCTTTGGAAAGAAGGGGACGATGTGCTTGGTGCTATAGGGGTAAGGCTTGACCAAGACAACCATCAAGCAATTATTCAGCATATCAGTGTAACACCGTCGCATCGCAATTCAGGAATCGGGAAGAAAATGGTGGACGAATTGCAGAAGCATTATGGTTCTCCTTATAAATTGGTTGCAAATGATGTCACTAGGAAATTTTTCGAAAAGTGTAAAGAAACACCTAAAGAATAAAGATAGGAAGAACCTTTGCGCTGGCAAAGGTTCTTTATCGTGTTATTAGCACCACGCTGCACCGACAATGATTAACAAAATAAACAAAACAACGATTAGAGCGAATCCGCCGCCGTATCCAGATGACATGTAGTGACCTCCTCATTCTGTTTGTTTTAACTTTCTTGCTAATAGCGTATGTCAATCCACTCAAATCGTATAGGCGCTTATCCTGTATAGAGAAAAAAACAACGAATCAACTATTTGCTATATGAAGCAAGATCGCCGTCAGTGAAAGTTTTACGGTCTTATATGTGGTGGCATTGTCTGGTTTATCTCATGGTGAACCATCATTATCACAACTGCGTTTGTCCTATGTCGTCTGGTTCGGGCGTTTTATGTTGCGCAAAAAAGCGTCTTATTCCTGATATTCTGTATTATTTCAAGAAAAAATGCTATACTGGGTGAGAAGTTCACAAGGCATGGAGGTATGTTATGTCTGTCCATTATCAAGTAAAATTAGAATCATTTGAGGGACCATTAGATTTATTGCTCCATCTCATTAATAAATACGAGATCGATATTTATGATATACCTGTGTCAGAGATAACCTCTCAATATTTAACGTACATTCATACGATGCAGGAATTAGAATTGAATATTGCCAGCGAATATTTGGTGATGGCGGCTACTTTATTAGAGATTAAAAGTAAGTTATTATTGCCGAATCCTACTGTAGAAGTCGAAGAGGAGTATGAAGAAGATCCGCGAGAGGATTTGATGAGACGGTTAATTGAATACCGTAAATACAAAGAAGCTGCCATGCACCTCAAGGAACGGGAAGCTGAACAAAGCCAGATACATACGCGTCCTCCTCTTGACTTACAGGTTGATGAAACCCAGTCATTACCAGAAGGCGGCGCTAATATGTACGATATGATAGAGGCGATTGGCAAAGTCTTGGAGCGACGTAAATGGAACCGGCCGATGGAGACCTCTGTTCAGCGACAAGAGATCCCAATCGAGCAACGAATGGAGGAAATCATGACGAAGGTACATCAGGTAGATCATCCTGTTTTATTTACGGATTTATTTGTAACGAAAACCCGTACCTTTGTAGTGGTAACGTTTATGGCTGTATTAGAATTAATGAAACAAAGACAGATAAACTGTAAGCAGGAAAATAACTTAGAGGAATTAATCGTTTATCCTTATCAGCATGAGTGAACATACAAAATACGGAGGTAGTCAAATTGGATATTCATGAAATGAAGGCAGTGATGGAAGGTTTGATCTTTGCTGCGGGCGATGAAGGCATTCGTAAAAATGAATTGCGCAAGGTCTTAGACCTAGATAAGGATATGGCGGAACACATGTTAAATGAATTAAAGTTTGAGTATGAACATTCGATTCGTGGAATCATGTTGATGGAATCACAAAATATGCTGTTTTTAACGACCAAACCGGAACATAGTGAGTACTATTCAAAGTTCAAAGAAACAAAAGTACACACGAAGCTTTCACAGGCGGCATTAGAAACATTGGCTATTATCGCTTATTTGCAGCCTATTACCCGCACAGAGATCGAAGAAATTAGAGGAGTGAAGAGTGAACGGCCTTTACAGACGTTGATATCTAGAGCGTTGATTGAGGAAGTTGGAAGGAAGGAAGGTATTGGCCGCCCGATATTGTTTGGAACGACCATTGATTTTCTCACTTATTTTGGCCTCAGTTCCATCGATGATTTGCCTCCATTGCCAGACAACTTTGATGAGGTAGACATAGAACAAGAAGCCGATCTATTCTTTGATCAGCTTAAAGATATGGAAAATTAGGGCAAGATTTTTTCGCTAAATGGAGCTTGTTATATCATGGTACATCCGTGACATAACAAGCTCCATTATGGTTGATGAACTTGCTTGAACCAGAACCGTGTGAGTTCTTGATCCATTCACACGAATGGATCAAACGAGGTATTAACAGGAAATCATGCAATTAAAGACGTGTTTACTTATCCGATCCATGAGAAATGATTTCATTCAACTTATATAGGTTATTTTTCCTTTTTCGGTTTTTCATCTAAAATCGATTTTAATTCCTCAATATCCTCTTCAGATAAGGAATCTTCTTCCATGAATTGAACAAGCATTGATTTTACCGTACCTCCGTAGATTCGCTTAATGAAGGATTCTGCTTCGGCACGCTGGCATTTATCCTGTGAATACAGCGGATAAAAGGTATAGACCCGCTGTTCTTTATTCACACCTGCAACACCTTTTTGTACTAATCGATCTAACAATGTGCGTATCGTTTTAGCTTTCCAATCTTTTGGCCCCTGCAGGGAAGTGATCACATCATTTGCTGTTTGTGGTGATTTTTCCCACAGGACATTCATTACTTCCCATTCTGCTTCAGAAATACTTGGTACTTCTTCCATCATGTTCCCCCCCTCAGTCTTATTCCTCGTAAATTTGTTTATCTTTTAAAATAGTTAGGGTTATGTCTGCTGCTATACTTCCAGAGGCATGATCCTCATCCTGTATATTCGTTGCAAAGTAATAGGTATTTGTTTCTGTTTCAATAAAACCGACAAACCAACCATTGATATCTTTCCCATTCACATTACCTGTACCTGTTTTTCCATAGAGCGCAGTACCTTCTTTTTCATCCATTTTCAATGCATTTTTGACTGCCTGAATATGGTCGTCTTGAAAATCAAAGCGATTGTTATCAAATGCCTGTAAAAGCTCTACTTGTTCTACTGGAGAAATCTTTAAAGAAGATTCTAGCCAATATGGTTTAGGACCTCCAGAGGCATCCTGATTTCCATAATGAATGTGATTTAGGTAGGATTGTATGCTGTCAATTCCTGTTTCTTGATCTATCTTCTGAAAATACCAGTTAACTGAATGGTTTAAAGCAGTTTCTAGATTTTGCTCTTTCTCCCATTGTTCATATGGTTGCTTAGTGCCGTCCCATTCCATGGTGTTTTGCTCTGATGTGATAATATTCTCTTCTAACCCGAACAAAGCACTATAAATTTTATAGGTGGAATCAGGAGAAACCCGTAATGTGCTCTGCTCTTTATCATAGATATGATAAGCATCCTTCTGCAGATCGTACAGAACAAAACTGCCCTCGTAATTTTGGAAGTAAGCACTAAGATCTTCGGCGTTTGTCTGTTCATGGCTAAAAGACGTATAGCGATTACTGTCGTTTGCCATCACTGCTGCAAGCGGAATCTGTGTGCTGACAAATAATCCCACTAACAAAAAGATAGCGATGCTTTGAACATGCTGTAATTTAGAGTCAGTTTGAAAAGAAGCGATCTTGATCATACGTTTCTTGATTTGTTTTTTGGATCCATTTAATTGATTGGCCAGTTTATTATACGATGATCTGGGAGATTCATCGATAAATTGAATGATGGTATGTCCATATTTCTTATAGCTTTGATCACCTAAAGCTGTCAATACGGCGTGATCGCATGCCATTTCACGGTCTAGGCGCATTTCTTTAAATGCTAGCCAAATCAACGGGTTGAACCAATAGATGATTTGAAAGAATACCATCAGATAGTTCGTCAGTATATCCTTATATTTGATATGATTCAATTCATGCAAAAAGATATGTTTGATATCCTCTTTGGATAGCCATTCCTCAACGTTTACTGGTAAGACAATAAAGGTTTTGCGTAACCCGAATGTTAGGGGCGAGCGTACTTTATTTGAAACACCTAATGTGATGTTTTTTGAAATATTTAATTGCTGTTTTGATTGTTTAAACAGGTTCATCAAGTCCTTATCTTCCACTTGGTTAATAGACTTTCTAATGCTCATTAAATGAAGCCATGCACTTATAGAAAACACGGTCAACACGAGAGCACCAGCAATCCATATACCGATGGCAAAACCATTTAACAGATCCGTATTCGTTTGAGTAACGGTTACGGAAAAATCCTGCATCCAATTAGTGTTTGTTTCACTGGCTTCGGTTGCTCCATTATGCAGAGAAGCAGAATCGCCTTCAATAGAACTGCTATCTATAAATGCAGGAAATAAATTACCAGGAGGTAGCAAATAAGCAGGAATAAATGGAATAACCAAAGCAGTATGCAGTAAATACCATAGGTTATACTGCCACTTGGCTGATAATTGTTTTTGGAATAGTTTTCTTATCAGCAAAATAAATCCGACTGTGATGGAAGAAATAACGAGACCCGTAAGAAGCGTTGATATAAACATTCTTTTCGTCCCCATTCTTTAGTTGCAGTAATTTGATATACAAACGTTTGCCAAAACGTATTTAAATTACATTTGTAATACAATGAATTTTAGCATGTCAAGCTGATGGAATCAAATGTTGAAGAAGAAAGAATAAAAAACATTGACATATCAAGACTACATGTGTAGTATGTTATTACAGTTGTAGTCAATAAATTTTAGGAGGGTTTTAAATGGTACATGTGCAACATATTTTTAATAAAAAAAGTCTGAGCTTATTGTTATGGATTGCTTTGATAGGAATAGCAGGTTGTACTAATGGAGGTGAGAGCAGTGAAGAACGTTCGGAAGCTCCAGAAAAAGCCTCTTCAAGTGAAGAAGCTTATAAAGAACTGGAGGATGAACGGGACGCGAAACTTGGCATATATGCGGTAGATACTGGAACGAATCAGACCGTTGCCTACCGTGCAGATGAAAGATTTGCCTATGCTTCTACTTTTAAAGTTTTAGCAGCAGGAGCCATTTTACAAAACACATCCATCGATGATTTAGAGAAAGGAATTACATATTCGGAAGAAGATTTAGTCACTTATTCTCCAGTGACGGAGAACCATGTAGATGATGGGATGAAATTGAAAGAAGTCATGGAGGCAGCTATTCGCTATAGTGATAATACAGCAGGAAATTTGTTATTGAAAGAGTTAGGAGGACCAGATGGACTGGAAGAAAATTTACGAGAAATTGGTGATGAAACTATCGAAGTAGATCGGGTTGAGCCAGATTTAAATGAAGCTGTACCGGGAGATACCAAAGATACGAGCACGCCGAAAGCATTTGCTGAAAGTCTGCAAAAATATGTGCTAAGTGATTTACTTCCTGAAGAGAAGCGGAAGTTGTTGATAGATTGGATGACAGGCAATGAAGCGGGAGATACGCTGATTCGTGCTGGTGTACCTGAAGGCTGGAAAGTTATCGATAAGAGTGGAGCAGGGGGGTATGGTACAAGGAATGATATTGCTGTTGTATGGCCATCTGATCATCAGGCACCGATTGTCATCTCCATCTTTTCTAGTCGAGATAAAGAAGAGGCAGATTTTGATGATACAGTTGTTGAAAAAGCAGCAGAGCTTGTCGTGGAGCAGCTGCAGAGTCAGAGTGAAGATTCTTAGGAAGATAAAAGTATGAAAGTTACCGAATGATGATCTTTTCAACTGGGAGAATAGAGATCTTTCTGTTATGTACGAACAGCTATAAAAATATATGCTGGAATAGTAATGGTATATACGGTACTCAGAAAGTAGCTATCGAAACCGAGAAGCAAGCACGCTTCTCGGTTTTCCATATGGTAAGAATCAAAGATTAGTGACATATCTACAGCTTGTCTGCATAAAATGGTACAAACCTAGTGGCAATACGAGCGGAGTGATATGATGAAACGAAGTTTAGGATGCTGGTTTAAATCAGGTCAAGGCAAAAATAAGGCATTTTTACAGAAAAAGAATCACTGCTATATTTGGCTAATTATTGCAATAGCATTCACTGTTGGATTGTCTCCTGTCAAGGTCAAAGCAGAGGTGCAGGTCTCTGCAGAACACGCTATTTTAATGGATCAATCATCTGGCAGGGTATTATATGAAAAAGCAGCCGATCAGCCCACATTAATTGCCAGCATAACCAAAGTGATGACGGCAATCATTGCCATTGAATACGGGCATTTAGAGGACAAGGTTCCAATCTCAGAACATGCAACCAATGCAGAAGGTTCATCGATTTATTTAAAGAAAGAGGACAAGGTAACCTTAGAAGATCTTCTCTATGGTTTAATGCTTCGTTCTGGAAACGATGCAGCGGTAGCTATTAGTGAATACGTAGCCGGCAGTGAGCAAGGCTTTGCCTATTTGATGAATGAGAAAGCACGCTGGCTAGGTATGACCAATACACATTTTGATAATCCCCATGGGTTGGATTCGGAAACACACTATGCCTCTGCTTATGATATGGCAATCTTAACACAATATGCCATGGAAAATGAGATATATCAAACGATTTCCGCGACTTCCTCCTATCAAGCAAAGGCCCGAGACTATGCTTGGATTAACAAAAATAAATTATTAACCCAATTATACCCTCATAGTTCGGGGGGGAAGACTGGTTATACCAAAGCGGCGGGGCGAACGCTTATATCAACTGCCAAAAAAGATGATCAGACCTTAATCGCCGTTACCTTAAATGGCCCGAACGATTGGCAGGATCATATGCAGTTATTTGATTGGGGGTTTGAAAACTATCCCTTACAACTCTTGCAAAAGGAAGAGCGGTTTGCGATTAAGCAATCGGACACGGAGCTTTCCGCAGCGATTACCGACAATCTTTATTATCCATTAAAAGCATCAGAACTTGAAGATATTCATTATACCAACTATCTCAGTTCCAAGCCTCTCTCCTTTGATAAGATTGGTACACGAGTATTCTATTTGAAGGAGCAACCTATTGCCGAAACAGCATTATATCAAGCGTCAACAAAAGAAAAAACTTCCTTTTGGCAAGGATTATTCGGTGTTCGTCATGATTAATGTTATTTGGGCAGTGATGGCCGTGATCGGAATCGTCTACGCCATGTTCAATGGCACGATGGATAAGGTCAATCAGGCATTGTTCGATGGTGCCAGTGAAGCCGTCACCTTAGTGATTGGTCTTTCCAGTGTATTGATTTTTTGGCTGGGTATGATGCGAGTAGCAGAGAAGGCAGGGCTCTTAGCGGGCTTCTCCAAATTGGCAAGACCGATCGTGCAGCGATTATTTCCTGATATACCTCCAGATCATCCGGCAATGGGGTATATCCTGGCCAATTTTTCAGCTAACCTGTTCGGACTGGGCAATGCCGCGACTCCCATGGGCATTAAAGCAATGGAAGAAATGAAGAAAATAAGTAAATCCGATAAAGCAAGCCCGGCGATGATCACCTTTTTGATTATCAATACCTCCAGCATTACATTGGTACCAACAACGGTGATTGCCATTCGAATGGAATACGATTCCTTGGCTCCAACAGAGATTGTTGTTAGTACGATTATTGCTTCGGTCATTACAACGGTTGTCGCCGTGTTTATCGATCGATGGTTTCGAAAAAGCCAGCATTCCTTAGGGGGGAGTTGATTCTAGTGATCGATTTATTTACTACCATCAGTGTATGGCTCGTTCCATTGCTGATTATGCTCATATTAATGATGGCAATTATCAGACGGGTTCCGGCATATGAGGTGTTTGTAGAAGGAGGTAAAGAAGGCTTACACATGGCGGTCTCTTTACTTCCTTTTTTACTGGGAATGCTTGTAGCAATTGCCATATTAAGAAGTTCAGGGGCGCTCGATGCCTTTATTGGACTGTTAGAACCGTTTTTATCAATGATTGGCGTGCCGGCGGAGATTGCCCCGCTAGCAATTCTACGGCCCATTTCAGGAACGGCTGCCTTAGGGGTAACCACTGATATTATTCAAACACATGGACCGGATTCTTTTTTGGGTAAACTTGCCTCGACAATGCAAGGAAGTACAGATACCACCTTTTATATCTTAACCGTATATTTTGGGGCAGTAGGAATAAAAAGAATGGGAAACGCTCTAAAAATTGGACTGATTGCCGACTTTATTGGTATAATAATGTCGGTAATCATTGTCACTTGGTTATTTGCGTAGTAGCGCCTGGTAAAAGCGCTACTCGTTTTCATTAGAAATGATGTCGTGTTCAGGCAGTATGCTGCATAGAGCAATGGCTAGGAATATAAAGGTGAAGGAAGCGTGATGTAATCATGGAACGACTGCAAAAGGTAATTGCCCGTAGCGGGATAGCGTCCCGGCGTAAATCGGAGACTCTCATTGAACGTGGACAAGTAGAAGTGAATGGTAAACGGGTAACCGAACTTGGCACGAAAGTCTCGGAGAAAGATGAAATTAAAGTAGATGGTGTGCCGATTGAACAAGAAGAAAAACGCTATTTCTTATTGTATAAACCGCGCGGGGTGATTACGAGTGCCTCGGATGACAAAAATCGTAAAACGGTAACCGATTTTTTTGAAGCCTATCCGGAGCGATTATATCCGGTAGGCAGATTGGATTATGATACCTCTGGTGTATTAATTATGACGAACGATGGGGATTTTACCAATCTGTTATTACATCCTAGCCATCAAATAAATAAAGAGTATGTTGTAAAAACAAGAGGGATTCCATCAAAGGAAAAACTGCATCTTTTTAAAAAAGGGATACGCTCGGAAGGTGACGTTCTCAAAGCCCGTTATGTTAAAACGATGTCGGTTGATCACAAGAAGCAGACAGCGATTATTAAAATGGTTCTTCAACAAGGCAAGAACCGTCAAATAAGGCGAATGTTTGAAGCGATTGAAACACCCGTGCAGAAATTAAAGCGGGAGAAATTCGGTTTTCTCACTACGGAAGGATTAACACCAGGAGATTATCGTGAATTAACTCCGCAAGAAATAGCAGAATTGAAAAAATTAGCCAAATAATTGTTGGATAACTGTCACAATTTCGCATGCTACAAAATGATACAATGTGGAAAGGGAGTGAATCGCGATGAGTAAAGTCGAACAGGCGAACCAGAATAAACAGAAAAAAAAGCGTAATCGTTTTATTTTTCGTTTATCCATTTTAGTGGTTTTGTTCGGAGCGTTAGTATTTGCGGTATTTAATAATCTGACAGCCGATGAAGGTGCGATAGTAGATGTAGGCGATGAAGCACTTGATTTTTCACTGAAGCAGGTGGCGACAACCGAAGAGGCAAATAACCTGCAGCTATCCGATTATGAAGGCAAAGGTGTCATGCTTAATTTCTGGGGGACCTGGTGTGAGCCATGTGAGCGGGAAATGCCATATATGGAACAACTATATCCTGAATATAAGGAAAAAGGTGTGGAAATTATTGCAGTAAGCGTGGATTCCACTGAGTTGGTCATTGATAATTTTGCAAACAAATATGGACTTACTTTTCCGATTGTCCATGACGAAAATAAACAAGTTCTAGATGCCTATGGGGTTCGACCGTTGCCAACCACTTATTTTATTGATGAACATGGCGTTGTACAGGAACGTGTGCTAGGTGAGCTCACTTTAGAGAACTTAGAAGGTTATTTGCAACAAATAGTACCAGAAGGATCGTGAGGGGTTTGAATGAACGAGAAAGTTTGTGATACATGCGGACATCACAATAAGGAAGGTACCACCATTTGTGCCAATTGCGGCAAGCCCTTAGATAATGATAAGAATAATACCTTATTGAATATGCGTTATGATGGAACGGCGATTCGTTCTAAAACAAGAAATCGCTCTATCATTGATAAGATATGGAACTTTTTTTCTTCGATTAAGATAGGGGTCAGCTTAATCGCAATCGCCTTGGTGGCGTCTGCAATTGGCACGATCTATCCTCAGGAAATGTATATCCCGCAAGCTGTTGATGCTAGTGAACATTACCGAGATCAATATGGACTGCCGGGGCAAATCTATTATCAGCTTGGTTTTCATGATTTATATGGTTCCTGGTGGTATATGATTTTGATTGCATTGATCGGTATGTCGATCTTTATTGTCAGCATTGACCGCGGGGTGCCATTGTATCGCGCATTAAAACATCAAGCAGTTAAGCGTCATCCGAAATTTCTGAAGCGGCAAAAGCTCTATGGAGAGTATGCTGGCTCTAGCTATACAGAAGAGGACAAGCAGGCTCTGATTAATCACTTTAAAAAGAAGCGTTACAAAATAAGCGAAAAAGATGGACATTTTCTAGCGGAAAAAGGTAGATTCTCTAGATGGGGCCCTTATGTGAACCATTTAGGTTTGATTATTTTCTTGGCAGGTACGTTGATCCGTTTTCTACCAGCTATGTATGTAGATGAATTTATGTGGGTACGTGAAGGTGATACGGATGTTATCCCGGGAACAAACCAGGAATATTACATAAAAAATAATGATTTTATATTTGAGGTGTACGGCGAATCGGAAGAAGATGCGCTGTATCAAACGGCCTTAGAAGAAAATAATGAAATTGTTCCAAAACACTTTGAGACAAAGGCTACCATTTATCGCGATACATCGAGTGATGATGTCATTTCCGAACCGGAACTGGAAAAAGTGATGGATGGAGGTATTGTCGTAAACCACCCTTTGGAGTTTGACCATTTCGGTCTTTTTCAAGATAGTTATCAATTAAACGAATTTCAGAGTATGTCCTTCAAGCTGCATGAAACAGATGATGAGGATGAAGAAGCGATTTTAGACTTTACTGTAGATTTAGTAGAGCCTGAGCGAGTGTATCAATTCGATAACGGTTATCGTGTCGAGTTAAACGAATATTATCCAGATTATGAATTAAGTGATGGTGAACCTAGAACGGTGTCTAATTATCCACGTAAACCAGGTTTTGTATTTTTCGTGTATGGACCGGAGATGGAGGAACCAGAAGTAAGCTTTCTAGCGATTGGACAGAATCTTCCAGCAGGGGATAACCAATATAAATTGACTTTAACTGATTTTGATGTACGTGATGTGACAGGGCTCACGGTGCGGAAGGATTTAACGTTACCAATTCTAGGTTTGGGCGCTGCCATTTTCATGATTGGTGTGATTCAAGGTATGTACTGGCAGCATCGTCGTGTCTGGATACACCCAACCACAGACAAGCTTTATTTGGCTGGTCACACGAATAAAAACTGGTATGGTTTTCACAATGAATTGATGAAAACAACGGAAGGAACACCGTTTCATGACATTCAAGATCAAGAAAAAAAATAACGAAAAGAATGCCACATTACCGTGGATGGTAAGGAAAGGGGTGGAGATAGATGGATTTATTAAGTCTTAGCAGTACATTGCTGTATACGGCGTTTGTTATTTACCTGATAGCGATTGTTTTTTTTGCGGCAACGGTACGTGATAAGCGTCATGAAAAACAATTCACTTTCATGAATAAACTAGCGATTGGATTAACGGTCATTGGTTTGTTAACCCAGATTGGTTATTTTGTAACGAGATGGCTTGGATCTGGACATGCACCAGTCAGTAATTTATTTGAGTTTATTACCTTTTTTAGTATGATGCTGGTGGTAGCTTTAATCATTCTTTATTCCATTTATAAGCTGGCACTATTAGGGTTGTTTACCCTGCCGATCGTGTTGATTATTATTGCATATGCTAGTATGTATCCGAGAGATGTATCACCTTTGATACCGGCATTACAGAGCCATTGGTTGTACATCCATGTCACTACGGTTGCTCTTGGTGAAGCGATTTTGGCGATTAGTTTTGTTGCTGGGGTTATTTATTTAATACGTCAAGTGAATCAAGAGAAATCAACTTATAAGACAAAATGGCTGGAAGTAGTAATGTATGGTGTCTGTTCTACGATTGCTTTTATCTTAGTAACAACTAGTTTTAATATGATGAACTATGAAGCGGATTTTGTGTATACTCAGATAAACGAAGAAACGGGTGAGGAAACAGAGGCTGTTTTAGACTATCATTTACCGGCTATATTCGGGTTGAAAGGTTCAGAGTTAGCAACGGATGGCCGTATGGATGCTTTATTGACTGCACCTGAATTTCTCCATGGGGATGAAGCCCCGCGAAAGCTGAATACATTGGTATGGTCGTTAGGTGTAGGATTACTATTATACTTATTGGCACGTTTAGTATTTAGGAAACGTATTGCCCATGTGATTCAACCAATGTTGAAAAAGGCCAATCCGGAATTATTGGATGAGGTATGTTATCGAGCCGTAGCCATTGGTTTCCCTGTCTTTACGTTAGGCGGTCTTATCTTTGCTTCTATTTGGGCACATGAGGCATGGCAACGATATTGGGGCTGGGATCCTAAAGAGGTCTGGGCTTTGATTACCTGGTTCTTCTACGCGATATTTTTACACCTGCGATTGTCGCGAGGCTGGCATGGCGAACGCTCCGCTTGGCTTGCGGTCATCGGATTTGCGGTCATCATGTTTAACTTGATTGTAGTGAATCTCGTTTTAGTGGGATTACATTCTTATGCGTAAGAACCATCCTCTTTAAGTATATTTATGAGTTGAAAAGTACAAGTGATTATTTGTCTCTTGTGCTTTTTAATTATATACTAGATAAAGAGGAAGGAGGGGGAGAAGAAGAAATGGATGTACAGGAAGAGCACAAAGTATTGGTAGTTGATGATGAAGAGCGTATTCGCAGATTATTGAAAATGTATTTAGAAAGAGAAGGATATACAGTGGAAGAAGCAGGTGATGGTGAAGAGGCACTGAAAAAGGCACTATCAGAAGAGTATGAGGTGATTTTACTGGACTTAATGATGCCTGGCAAGGATGGTGTTGAGGTATGTAAAGCACTTCGTAAAAAGAAAAGCACACCGGTCATTATGCTGACTGCTAAAGGGGAAGAATTAAATCGTATTCAAGGATTTGAAGCGGGAACTGATGATTATATTGTCAAACCTTTCAGCCCGCGTGAAGTAGTATTAAGGGTAAAGGCCTTATTAAGAAGAGCTTCCACCTCAAAAAACGTGAATACCTCGCAAGAATCAAAGGATATTATCGAGTTCCCTCATTTGACCATTGATAATGATGCGCACCGCGTGTTAGCAGATAATAAAGAAGTAAGTTTAACACCAAAGGAATATGAATTGTTATTATTCCTTGCCAAAGCACCAGATAAGGTATTTGAGCGAGAAGCATTATTAAAAGAAGTTTGGAAATATGAATTTTTTGGTGATTTACGTACCGTAGATACCCACGTCAAACGACTTCGAGAGAAATTAAGCAAGGTATCCAAGGATGCTGCCAAAATGATTGTAACAGTTTGGGGTGTGGGATATAAATTTGAAATAAATCATGAATGAATGGGTTATGTTTAAAGGTGTACTTACTTGATAGGGAATCTGGTTAAAATCCAGAGCTGTCCTCGCAACTGTAAATGTGTCCAGCCATAGAGCAAAAGCCACTGTACCACGAAGGAGGTATGGGAAGGTGCTTTTTGGTATTTACACATAAGCCAGGAGACCTGCCTTTAAATATAGGATCATGCTTCGAGGATTGAGCGTGTAAGGAAGTATTGCTGTATACATACTTATACATGGCTTGTATCCTCCATAATGAGAATAGGATGGGGGAGATATAAATGGCTTTTTTTAGAAGATTTATGATTGGTATCATTTTACTGGTGGGATTGGCAGCTTGTGGTGATAGTGAAAATCCTGATAATCAACAAGATACAAATACATCAGACGAAGCCGTGGAAGAAGTCAATGTATCGATCACGATTTCGGATCATTCGTCAGATACGGTTATTAGTGATGAGGAGCTGCAAGTGGAGTCAGGAAGCGACATACTTACCATTTTGCAAGAGAATTATGAGCAGGTGGAGCTAACGAATGAAGGTTTTTTGACAGGAATTGAAGGTCACCAGCAAGATGAAGAAAACAATGTATATTGGGTCTATGAAGTGAACGGAGAAATGGCCAATGTCGGCATGTCTGAATATGAAGTTAGCGATCAAGATGAGATTACCTTAAGTTTAGAAAAGATGGAGTAATCCAAGTGAACACCTATAAATTGACGCTGATTGCCCTATTGGCCGCTGTATGTGTGGTGGGCAGGCTTGCTTTTCAAATGATCGCTAATGTCCAGCCTGTCACGTCACTGATTATTATTTCAGGGGCAATGCTTGGGATTGGTCCAGCTATTTGTATAGCACTTATTACGGCCTATGTGACTAGTTTGTTTATGGGCATGGGCCTGTGGACGGTTTGGCAGATGCTTGCTTGGTCCGTGATTGGTCTTGTGGCAGGATTAATTGGTAAATGTACGTGTAAACATCAGTTACTATGGCTCACGGTTTTTTCTTTTATAGCGGCTTATCTATATGGCTTGCTGCTCAATTTAGGCACGTATACCGTCGCCAGCGGAAATTTTTGGAGTTATTACTTGGCGGGCATTTCATTTGACACGGCACACGCTATCGGCAATGTGATTTTTATGATTATTCTCTATCCGATACTCTATCGAATCTTTCAGCGAAAACGATCGTTTTACTAGAAGTATCTATTTTACCATTGATCAAATTTCTTGTAATGGAGATGATCTAGTCCCTAAGGTATAAGAAAAACTTCACTTTGTTCCAAATCAAAATCGATCCAATCCCAATCCTATTACACCACGTATGTTAAGTTTTCTACTGATAAAGAAAAACAGTTGAGATGCAAGAGGGCTAAGCTCCTTCACGCATCCAACTGTTACTTCTCACCTTCTTTTATTCGCACCGATTCCGTTGGGCATCCATCCTGTGCATCCAATAAATCCTCCATTAATTGCTCAGGTACTGACTGTTCTCCACTATTGTGATCGCGTCTGCCGAATGCGATTCCTTCCTCATCGTAATCGAACAGGTCAGGAGCAGTAGCACCACACACACCGCAAGCAATACAAGTTTCTTGGTTAATCCATGTATAATAAGGCAAAAAAGCCACTTCCCTTTTTCTTAATGTATTGAAAATTTCGATAAAATCGTTTGTTCCTCTATTTTTATCCAAAGTAATCCTGATAATTCCTGCTATAAGCGTACCAAATTTTAAATGGATATACAATGATGCCGTATCCAAACGATAGCAAAGTCTGATAAAATAAAAGTATTACCAATCTGAGGTGTATTTATGTTTATATATATTTTGTTAGACTGTCTCGAGAAAATAAAGGCGGAGCGAACGATTTACAATATATTTCACTTATTAACGGCTAAAAAGGCGACGCAAACGATCCAGGACAGTCATTTATATGGATTAACCCGTTATTATGGTATTGCAAGAACGCTGAAAAGGGAGCAGTTTGATCAAGAAATTAAGTCAATGATCGAGCAGGGGTTTATTTGTATGTCGGAAGAGCAGAAGGCATTATTAACGGAAAAGGGGAGAAATGAAGCAAAGGGGTTACATGATCAATATCAGTCTGTTTTGTTTTTGGATGGGGCAGGATTTCATCAAAGTGGACAACAGTTCTCCCAGCATTTGCTCTTGTTTATTCAAACATTGACACATCTGCATCAAGGAAATACCAGATTTGTCCCGATTGTTGAAGATGTCGAGGCACAACGATTTGTGAAGAAGCTGTGGCAGGAAGTGCAGCCACAATCAACGGCAGCATGGCTTGAACAATTATATCAGGAATTGCATCGCATGTTGGCAAGTTACCCTGAATCGATGGCTGGAGTACTGGTTGACCATTTAACTTCTGCAAAACGTGTAGGTCTTAGTACATATCAAATAGCAACGAAATATCAGTTAGCACCACTTGATGTTTCCCTTATCTATACGAATATGATGCATGCCATGTGTCAAACAGTGATTGATACAGAGGACTTTCCTGTCCTGTCTCGCTTGTATCCGCATCATCCAGCCACCTTGATGATTAGTGCCTCTGCTAAGAAGACCAATCAATTACTGCATCAGCAGTTAACGATTGATCAAATGGCAGACATACGTCATTTGAAGGCCAATACCATTATGGATCATATTGTAGAAATTGCTTATCATTCTAAACAGGTGGCTTGGCAAACATTTATGACGGATGACGAATATCAACAGATTAGCCAAGTCTTGCATGGTTTGCGCTCACGTAAGCTAAAAACGATAAAAGAAAACCTTCCTGAGCAGATTAGCTTTTTTCAAATCAAGCTCGTGATGGCACTGGAAAGATAGGTCCAATGAAAAGCAGAAGGAGCAATGCACCATGTCGAATAACAAATTAGCACATTATTTACATAATTATTTTGGCTACTCCGATTTTCGTAAAGGGCAGCAAGAGATTATTGAAGCGGTATTAGCCAGACAGCATGTATTCGCCGTATTGCCAACAGGTACAGGCAAATCAATTTGTTATCAATTACCGGCGATGTTGTTAGATGGGCTGGTAGTCGTTATTTCTCCTTTACTCTCCTTGATGACTGATCAAGTGAAGCAATTAAAGGCACAAGGGATTAAACGTGTGGCGGCGCTTAACAGCATGATGACCCTTCAGGAAAGAAATCACTGTTTGGCTAATCTGCAAGCGTATCAACTAATCTATATTTCACCAGAGATGTTACAAAGCGAGCGAGTAAGACGTCGATTACAACAAATAACAATCGATTTGTTTGTGATAGATGAGGCCCACTGCATTTCACAGTGGGGGCATGAATTTCGACCAGACTATTTACGCTTAAAGCAGGTGATGCAGCAATTAGGTTCCCCTACCGTACTTGCTCTTACAGCCACTGCGACACCAGACGTCCAGGTCGATATAAAAAAAGCATTAGATCTAGCCAATTTACGAGAATTTGTGTATCCTATGGATAAACCGAATATTGCATTTACAGTAGAGCATATGGAAGCTATCCAAGACAAAGAGATTTGGCTTAGACAGTTAGTCTCTACCTACCATGTTCCAACACTGATTTATTTTTCCAGTCGTAAAGAAGCAGCGAGAATTGCCATGCTGCTTCAGGAGCAGGCTCCCAAGCGGCAGATCGCTTTTTATCATGGAGGCTTGTCCCATTCTGACCGCTTATTAATACAACAGCAATTTATGCAGGAACAATTAGATGTGATTTGTTGCACCAACGCATTTGGAATGGGTATAAACAAGAAGAATATTCAATTGGTGATTCATTATCATGCCCCTTCACAAATCGAATCTTTTATTCAGGAAGTCGGCAGATCGGGAAGGGATGGGCAAGAATCGGTCAGTCTGGTGTTATACCATGAGAGCGATCAGATCATTCCGCGACGTTTAATTGAATCGGAACTGCCTTCTATAGATTGGCTACAATCTGCCTTACATGGCATTTATCAAAAAGGGTACACCTATGACCAAGCTAAAGAGGCTTGTATGTTAATGGCTGATGGACAAGAGACCTATTGGCGATTTTTTGTCTTTCAACTAGAAAGGTTGGGAGTATTAGTTGATTATCACTTTGTCCTGGAAAAGGTGACGGAAGAACAGGTCTTTCTGGAGCTAGAACAGCTAGTGGAGCAGCGCTATCAATATAAGATCAACAAACTAAACGAAATGGTGAATTGGTTATATACAAGTAGTTGTAAAAGAAAAAAGTTATTCCAACCTTTTCAGCCAGCGTTTCAAACTCCTGACTATATGTGTTGTGATGCTTGTGATTTCGAATGGAGGAAATGGCAGCCTACAGAACAAAAACGCGTTGAGAAAACACTAGGTTGGCAAGAGACACTCAAGCAAATCTTATATCAAGGAGTAAGCAATGAAAAATAGACAAGCAGAATTAGTCAAGCAGCTTACCAGCCAGCAGTTAAAACAACAAACTTGGATCTCGCAAGGTCTGATCGCCATCATTGCCTTGATCGCCAGCTGGATACTCTTTGATGATTGGAGCGCGTTCACTTCACTATTCGTTTGGTCGCTTCCGTCCATTCTCTTATTTGGTATCGGTTCTGCCCTTATTATTGTTTTATTAGATCTGTTGATGATGTGGTTAGTACCGAAGACGTGGTGGGCTGATGGCGGAATTAATGAGAAACTCTTTCGTGAAGGATCGTATCTGGAGATTATTCTCCTTTGTATGGTCGTTGCCTTTGTGGAAGAATGGCTGTTTCGCGGGGTCATTCAAACTCAGTTCGGTCTATTCGTCGCCAGCGTGCTGTTTGCCTTGATTCATATTCGATACTTAACCAAGGTGGCGTTATTTACCGGTGTACTTATATTAAGTTTTTGGCTGGGATTCGTGTATTGGTGGACAGATAGTTTGCTAGTCGTCATCGTGTTACATTTTGTTGTTAATGTTATACAAGCATGTATCATTCGATCAGGAAGGGTGGCTATTCAATGAGTGAAAAAAATAAAAAGGATCAAGCAGCATCGTTAAGGAACAAGGTAGCAACGAATACCAGCAAGCCTCAGCTTCCACCAAGAAGTGAACTTCATTCACAGAAGAAGGGGAAAACGAAATGGACGGTTTCACTGGGCTTAGTGCGTATAGTAGTTATTTCCTTGCTGTTAGCTGCATTAATCGTTTTTATTCTGTGGTGAGGGGAAAAACAATGAGATTACAGGCTAGTACAGAAGAAGCAATCAAACGCTGGGATCGATTTGCAGATCAGTATGCCAAAACCCATGCAGCGCACGGGGATATCCATAAAGAAGTCTTGCTCAATCCAGTGTTATTTAAACTACTGGGCGATGTCAAAGGAAAGCGTATTCTAGATGCTGGTTGTGGAGAAGGGTATCTAAGTCGAAAATTGGCGCAATCTGGTGCTAAAGTGACGGCCGTTGATTATGCAGAACGAATGCTTGAAATCGCTAATAGATAGTGATCATGGTTGGATATGGAAAAATGCGAGAAACGCGGCATATCACCAACGATCGAATCGTCCACTCCAAAAAGATAATAGAAAAGTTCTAATTTAAGCAATGGCGCGTAAATATAGAAATGATATGTATATCTTTGAGGTTAGGGAGGACGATTACATGGATGAGAAGTCATCAAGAAATAAAAAACCCGTTGACGGCACAAGTAAAAATGAACAATTGGAACAATATCGCGTCAAAAATACAGGCAAGCCAATGACCACTAATGCATCTTTAAAAGTGTCAAATGATGAAGAGACCTTAAAAGCAGGCGTTCGAGGTCCTGCCTTGCAGGAAGATTTTCATTATTTTGAAAAAATGACCCACTTTGTTCGAGAACGGATACCAGAAAGGGTTGTTCATGCAAGAGGCTACGGAGCTCATGGAGAATTTGAATGTTATCAGTCGATGGAAGCATTTACAAAAGCAGGTTTTTTACAAGAGAGTGGCCAAAAGACCCCTTTGTTTGTTCGTTTTTCTACCGTGCAAGGTGGAAAAGGCTCTATGGATACGGCAAGGGATTTACGTTGTTTAGGTGTGAAGTTTTATACGGAAGAGGGAAATTACGACCTGACAACGATTGCCATGCCTGTACTAATCAATCAAGATCCGATGAAGTTTCCGGATGTCATACATGCTTATAAGAGTGAGCCTCGTACCGATATTCCAACTGCTTCTGGGGCACACGACAATTTTTGGGATTATGTAGCTAATAATCCAGAAGCGCTTCATATGGCTCTGTGGGTCATGTCAGATCGTGGCATTTTAAGAAGCTATCGAATGATGGAATCTTGGTCGATTAATACGTACCTATTTGTCAATGAAGAAGGCACGGCAACCTTTGTAAGATTCGTTTGGAAGCCTGTACTTGGTGTCCATTCCCTGCTTCAAGATGAGGCCATGAAAATAGGTGGAATCGATCCAGATTTTCATCGGCGGGATCTGATCGAGGCAATTGAAAACGGCGCTTATCCTGAATATGAACTGGGTGTGCAGCTGATCGCACAAGAAGATGAGTTCAACTTTGATTTTGATATTCTTGATCCTGCTAAATTTTGGCCGGAAGAGCTTATTCCAGTGCAGCTTATTGGAAAAATGACGTTAAATCGAAATGTAGATAATGAATTTGCCGAAGTAGAGCAAGTAGCCTTTAATCCTGCTAATGTGGTTCCTGGCATCGGTTTTTCTAATGACCCGGTTTTGCAAGGAAGGTTATTTGCTTACCAAAGTGCTCAATACCATCGCCTTGGTGGAGCGAATTTCCAAGACTTACCTATTAATCGTCCCATTTGTCCGTTTCATAATAATCAGCGACAAGGTTTTATGAGGTATCGTATTGATGTCGATCAGGTAAATTACCACAAAAACTCGTTAGCAGACAACACTCCTTATACGACACCACCAGAGGAAGGCGGTTATGCGCATTATCCAGCCAAAGTAGAAGGCCGGGTCATACGGGGAAGAAGCAAATCGTTTGATGATTTTTTTTCGCAGCCGAGGATATTCTGGAATAGCCTGTCTCCTGTGGAAAAACAACATATGATTGGCGGATTGAGTTATCAGATTGGAAGCGTCAAAAGCGAATCCGTCCGTCAGCAAAACGTTGATCTCCTAGTGCACGTAGATAAGGCAATGGCGAACGTGGTTGCGGATAATCTTGGGGTCAAACGTCCAAGTGGAGAACAAGTACCTGTTTCGACAAGTTCCCCTGCGCTTAGTCAAGCGAATACGCCTCGTTATGCCTATACACAAAAAGTCGGTGTGTTGATTGGCGATGGTTTTGATGATAATGAAGTGACCACTGTACTTCAAGTCTTACAAGACAATGGGGTTTTTATGGAGATGGTGAGTGAAAATTTAGGTGCGGTTACGGGTGCGAATGGAACAGAGCTCCAAGTAGATAAAACCTTTATTACGACAAGCCCGTATCTCGTTGATTCGCTGTATGTCGTTGGTGGAAGGTCAGGGAATCAAATGAATTTCAATGCCAACGTGGCCGAATTCGTACATGTAGCTTATAAGCATTATAAACCAATAGGTATTGCCTCAACTGGCGAATCTTATATCCAGGCATCACAGGAAAATAATTTAGAAGGTGTTGTTTTTAACAGGAATAATCCTGACTTTGCTGAAGATTTCGTTTCGGCAATCGCAGAACAACGTTTTTGGGACAGAACCTAGTTTTGTAAATAGAGGAGGAAGAGCGATAATGAAGTAGCTTTGCTGCGAGTTTTTAGTTAGCTGAAGCCGACCCGACCCCACGATATAGGTAAGATGGCGAGAGTGTTCTTTGCTTGAGTCGCTTGTTGACTTATGCCTTCTTTGTGGGTAAAAGCGCAGCATATTCCCTGAGCGCTTGCTTCGCGCGGGTAAAACGATCAAATTCACCTCGGAAAAGTGGGCGACTTACTTTACATCATCCATCTTATTGGTAGTTAACATTGGATCTTTATGCTGACATTTGGTAAAGAGTCTGCTCGATTTAAAGTTTCTGCATACGAAAAAACTGCCTTGTTGGCTTAGCGACAAGGCAGCTTTTGTGTCTTCTGTTAGTCTGCTCTGTTTTGTTCTTTTTGCTGGATACGGCGAGCGATAAGGCTACCATGAAAGCGTCCGTTTTCAATGAAAATTTCGTTGTTATCATATCCTGCTGCAATAACCCCTGCAATAAATATATTATTTACATTGGTCTCCATAGTTTCTTTATCAAAGCTAGGTCTTCCTGTATCTTGTTCAATAGAGACTCCTGCTGCTTTTAAAAACTGTTGATTCGGTTGATAGCCTGTCATTGCAAAGACATAATCGTTAGCAATCGTATGGGTTTCGCCGTTTACCGTATAGGTTAAATCATGTTTTGTTATTTTATCGATCGTGGCATTAAACTCCATATCAATCTTGTTATTTTTCACTAAAGAGGCGAACTCGGGCAATATCCATGGCTTGACACTGCTTGAATAATCATTGCCACGATAGAGCACGGTAACATTTGCCCCAGCTTTATGCAATTCGATTCCCGCATCGACAGCAGAGTTCTTACCACCAATAATGACGACATTTTGTTGGTAGAATGGGTGTGCTTCTTTAAAATAATGGGATACCTTGGAGAGCCCTTCCCCCTCGATGCCCATGTAATTTGGCTGACCATAGTAGCCAGTAGCGATAATACAATAATCGGAGTGATAACGTTTGGTTTCTCCATGCTGATTAACCGTTTCTAAAGCAAAACCGTGATCTAATTGTTGTAACTCTGTTACTTCTTCATAGCTGTTAATCCGAAGATTTTTTCTAACGGCAACGGTTCGATAATAGGCTAATGCTTGGTTTCTAACCGGTTTGTTCTTTTCTGTTACAAATGCCACATCACCGATTTCTAGTTTATCACTGGAACTAAAAAATGTTTGGTGGGTGGGATACTGATAAATCGCATCGACAATATTACCCTTTTCGATAATTAAAGGGTCGATCCCTACGTTCTGTAATTCGATTGCTGCAGACATGCCACAAGGACCTGCACCAATAACAATAACTTTCTCTTCTTGCATCGATGATACACTCCTTCAATAATTCACAACGGCTTCTTTTTTCAACAATATACATGATAACACGTTTGTCACTTGAAATATAGCACGGAAACTTTTTTCTGATGTACAACAATAGGAAAGGCACTAATCCTCTCTCTCCCTCATAGAAAAGCTTTCAACATCTCCTTTATGACCTGAATGTAAGAGGTCCTTGCTTCTATTATTAGACCTAAAAAGACTTTTGGAAGTATGAGGTTGATGGGCGTTCTTACCGAGATAAATATAATGACCTTTTTTACTGCATCTATCTTCAAATTATGCCATAATTATGGAGAGAAAGAAAGTAGGTGAGTCATCTTGTTCGCACTGGTATCTGTTGCGATTGCACCAGCATTTGCCCTGTTATCGTTCTTTTATTTAAAAGATGAATATGAACTAGAACCTATCCTGGCCATTTTTCGCACCTTTATTTATGGGGCGCTATTAGTGTTCCCCATTATGTTTATTCAATATGCCTTTATCGAAGAAGGGATGATTCAGCATTCCTTTCTACAGTCTTATTTCTTATATGGCTTGTTTGAAGAATTCTTCAAATGGTTTATATTTTTAGTGACTACCTATAGTTATTCGAGATTTAATACGGTATATGATGGCATTGTTTACGGTGTATCCATCAGTTTAGGCTTTGCTACTGTGGAAAACGTATTGTACTTATTTGCACATGGGATTGAATTTGCTTTTAGTCGGGCTATTTTCCCAGTCTCTTCCCATGCCCTATTTGGTGTGATTATGGGATATTATGTCGGAAGGGCAAAGTTTACCAACAAGCGAAAATATCCATTATTACTTATTGCATTACTACTGCCTACTTTTCTGCACGGTACATATGACTTTATCTTGGAGACGATTCAATCACAATGGCTTTATGCCATCATTCCTTTTATGGTAATGTTATGGTTGTTGAGTTTGAAAAAGGTCAAGGTAGCGAATGAGTTTAGCAAACATCAATTAAAAAAAGTATGAGTACTCTCACCACTTCATTTTGATATAAAATGGAAGTGGTGTTTTTTGAGGAATTAGCTTATAACTAGTGCGAGGGGCTGACATATATGTTTTCGATGGGGCGCATAACCAAGCTTCAGTTCCAAGATGCTACGATGTTGCCTGATTTGGGATTGAGAGACATTTAGAATGAACTGCGATCAAAAAGAGACGATGGATTCATGAGAATCTGTCGTCTCTTTTTAAAAGATAAGAAAGTATAAAATTCTGAGTATGAAAGGATGTGGACCGATTTTGATCTTGAACGAATGGTGATACCGATAAGATGTATGATGTAAAGTATCTAGTTCCATTATTCCATGTAGTAAAGTTGATTGTTTGTCAGTGCTAGACAGCGCTCCGGAAATAGGTTCCGCTTTCCGCGAGACAAGGCTTTAGCCTCCTCGTCAGCAAAGAACGCTTCCTGCGGGGTCTTCACACTGCGCTTTTCTCTGTCTGGCTACAAGCGTCAAAAACTAGACAACTTCCCGACAGCGCCCTACGATAAGTCATCATCGGTTCGTCCCTCACCGTGATTCCTTTATCTCAGTCGCTTCGGTCCAGTTGTTACGTTTTTAACCGACGCTTTCCGCCTTTCTTACAGGAGTTATAATGAACGAAACTAGCCCCTGATTCGTCATAACGTAGATTAATCCGGGTATAGTGTAGATAGAAAGGCTATCCCAAATCAGAGCTACTATACGAAAGGAGCTAGTCACATGTATTATAACACAAAATATGTAGGTTTAGATGTATCGAAGAACAAAATCGCAGTGGCGGTGGCAGAGGAGGGGCGTTCCAAAGCCAGATACGTGGGAATGATCGATTACACCGTAGAAGCCATTCGGAAATGCATCAAAAAATTAGGGGAACTGGACCAGCTGCACTTCTGTTATGAAGCTGGTCCGACAGGTTATGAATTGTGTCGTCTGCTGATCAGTATGGATGTAACATGCGAGGTGGTCGCTCCATCCTTAATCCCCCAAAAGCCTGGTAGTCGTATCAAAACAGATAAAAGGGATGCCTTGAACCTGGCCACGCTATTACGTGCTGGGGAATTAACACCTATTCATGTCCCAACGGAAGATGATGAAGCCTTACGTGATTTAGTGCGGGCCCGTGAAGATGTAAAGGAAGATGAATTACGCGCCAAACATCGTTTGACAAAGTTGCTTTTACGCCACGATATAAGAGAACCAGTTGGCATCAAAAAATGGACATTAAAATACTGGGAATGGTTACATCAATTGACGTTTTCTCGTTCTGCTTCGAGGACGGCGTTTCAAGAATATGTCCAGCAACTTCGGGAATATCAACATCGATTGAAACGCCTAGAAGAAGTGATCAAAGAGGAGGCAGAACATGGCGTGCACGCTCCCCTCATTCAAAAACTTATGACCTTACGGGGCATCGCGATCCTTACCGCTACCAGCTTGGTGGCAGAGGTAAGTACATTTGATCGTTTTATTCATCCCAGTGGTTTTATGTCTTACACTGGTTTGGTACCCAGTGAAGGTTCGAGTGGCATCACCCGCAAACAAGGAGCGATCACCAAAACGGGGAATCGCCATATTCGAAGACTGTTGATCGAGGCAGCGTGGAGTTATCGGCATCAACCGAGGATTGGTCGAGAGTTGGCAAGAAGGCAGAGAGGTCACTCATCAGAGCTATTACGTATTTCTTGGCAAGCTCAACATCGGCTGCACAAAAAGTATTACCGTTTGATAGCACGAGGGAAAGAAAGTGGCAAAGCTATTACCGCCGTCGCACGAGAATTAGCAGGATTCGTCTGGGCGGTTGCACGAGAACCAGATGGAACGAAGAACGAAGCTGTGTTAGAACGATAGAAACAGCGAAACGAAGCGTCGGCGCATCGTAAACGACAAAGAAAAACGAGGGAAGAAACATAGGGCTTGAGGGCAAAGATAAAAACCGTAAAGGATAACGCACGATGGAGACTTGTGCTAGCTAAGCTTGTTTTAGTGAACGCACGCCAGGAGTTCGTGACAGATCCTTAGACGGAACGATAAAATGTGACAACCCACGGATATCAGTATGCTCATCGGAGTAGAGATTTTTTGCCTTCATGCCGTGTGCTTCTCTCCTCCTCATTCTAAAGGAAAGGAGCTTCCATTCTTCTTAGCTTGAACGAAGTGTCTCTTATCGATGTTGGATCGTCAAGGAAAGCACTTGACGATCCAACATCGATAAGAGGAATGGTTGACAAGCTAAAAGAAGGAGATCATTTGCTTATCCCCGCGCAAGAAATATCCTTTACCAAAAAAGGGGTGGATAGACCCTTAATTTAAGGTTGCTCCAAAAGAGAAAATAGGAAAAGTTAGTAAGTGGGCCTTGACAGTTTCGTTCATATCAGTCTCCACCTATTTCCTCCGCTGGGTAGTAGCACTACAATCGAATGGTTGCGAAGATGAAGTGTTCCAGACACTATATTTCTGCCAATAAGCAAACCGCATAACCTTTTTCTGAGAACGGTTTGATCCTACGTTATGACTTTTATATTTGTAGCATGATCATTACGCAACCGAAGAATCAGCTGACGATTTTCTCCTTTCGCTACAACACTGTCTAGGTACCTAGAACCCTTCATTCTAGCAGTAACAACCATTGTTGTACTTTTACCTAGCGGAGGGAATATGCGGAGACTCGGGAAC